>NZ_BSTA01000073.1:0-255 GCF_030269265.1 Kineosporia sp. NBRC 101677 | reverse complement strand
GGGTGCAGGTGGCCGGGGCGATCCTGGCGCTGGGTACCGACCCGGCGACCGAACTACCCAGCGAGTCGGCCTTCACCACCGGATTCGTGGTGGCCGGGCTGGTCGCCGGACTGTCATTGCTGGCACTACGCCGCACTCAGAAGGGAAAGCAGGCATGAGAAGCGTTCTGATCAGTGGAGCCAGCATCGCCGGCCCGGCAACGGCGTACTGGCTGCAGCGTGCCGGATTCACCGTCACGGTGGTGGAGAGGGCCCC
>NZ_BSTA01000072.1:0-255 GCF_030269265.1 Kineosporia sp. NBRC 101677 | reverse complement strand
GGACCTAAGGCGAGGCCGACAGGCGTAGTCGATGGACAACGGGTTGATATTCCCGTACCGGCGAAGAACCGCCCATATCGAACCCAGCGATACTAACATCGTGATGGTGTGCCGGCCTTCGGGCTGACTCACTTGAGCCTTGGACCTGGACTGGTAGTAGGTAAGCGATGGTGTGACGCAGGAAGGTAGCCTCCGCGTGGCGATGGTTGTCCACGTTTAAGCATGTAGGGCGTGTCGTAGGCAAATCCGCGACAC
>NZ_BSTA01000071.1:0-255 GCF_030269265.1 Kineosporia sp. NBRC 101677 | reverse complement strand
CGAGGTCGAACACTGCGGCGGCGGGCACGATGGGTACCCGGATCGATGTTGGGTCGTGGACCGGGCCAGCGGCGAAGCCGAGGCCCTGCTCCAGGCACCAGCGTTGCACGCCGCCCGCGCTGGCCAGACCGAAAGCGCTTCCGCCGGTGAGGGTCACGGCGTCTACCGTGGGCACCAGCGTGGTCGGGTCGAGGGCGTCGGTCTCGTGGGTGCCCGGCCCGCCGCCCCGCACGTCGACCGCACCGACCGTGCCGG
>NZ_BSTA01000070.1:0-255 GCF_030269265.1 Kineosporia sp. NBRC 101677 | reverse complement strand
ATCGAGCTCCAACCGATGTTCCACCCATGAGCAGCCACCTCAGAACCAGGCCGGCCACATGATTGGGCCGGCTCATTGCCTGAGCAGTGGCATTCTCTGAGCCCAGCTCCCGGCACGAAGACCAGGCAGGCTTTCAGATGCTCCTTAGAAAGGAGGTGATCCAGCCGCACCTTCCGGTACGGCTACCTTGTTACGACTTCGTCCTAATCGCCAGTCCCACCTTCGACAGCTCCCTCCCACAAGGGGTTAGGCCAC
>NZ_BSTA01000069.1:0-255 GCF_030269265.1 Kineosporia sp. NBRC 101677 | reverse complement strand
ACCTGCAGAAGAAGCACCGGCTAACTACGTGCCAGCAGCCGCGGTAATACGTAGGGTGCAAGCGTTGTCCGGAATTATTGGGCGTAAAGAGCTCGTAGGCGGTCTGTCGCGTCTGCTGTGAAAACCTGGGGCTTAACCCTGGGCGTGCAGTGGGTACGGGCAGGCTAGAGTGCAGTAGGGGAGACTGGAATTCCTGGTGTAGCGGTGAAATGCGCAGATATCAGGAGGAACACCGGTGGCGAAGGCGGGTCTCTG
>NZ_BSTA01000068.1:0-255 GCF_030269265.1 Kineosporia sp. NBRC 101677 | reverse complement strand
CGGCCAGGTCGCCCCGGCGAACTTCCAGATCCCGCCCGGCCACACTGCCGGCCACTGCATGCGGGTCGAGCACAGCGACGGTGCCACCGTCAGGACCGAGAAACGTCAGGTGCCGCGAATCAGTCTGAACCTTCAGCAGTTCCGGAAGCAGCCCCATGCGGCGCACCACCTCCACGGCCGTTCCGCGCACATCGATCGGATAGCCACCTCCGCGCACCGCCGGGGCCCTCTCCACCACCGTGACGGTGAATCCGG
>NZ_BSTA01000067.1:0-255 GCF_030269265.1 Kineosporia sp. NBRC 101677 | reverse complement strand
ACTAGCGTGCCAGCTTCACAGTCTCCCACCTATCCTACACAAGCCGTACCGAACACCAATACCAAGCTATAGTAAAGGTCCCGGGGTCTTTCCGTCCTGCTGCGCGTAACGAGCATCTTTACTCGTAATGCAATTTCGCCGAGTTCGCGGTTGAGACAGCGGAGAAGTCGTTACGCCATTCGTGCAGGTCGGAACTTACCCGACAAGGAATTTCGCTACCTTAGGATGGTTATAGTTACCACCGCCGTTTACTGG
>NZ_BSTA01000066.1:0-255 GCF_030269265.1 Kineosporia sp. NBRC 101677 | reverse complement strand
ACTAGCGTGCCAGCTTCACAGTCTCCCACCTATCCTACACAAGCCGTACCGAACACCAATACCAAGCTATAGTAAAGGTCCCGGGGTCTTTCCGTCCTGCTGCGCGTAACGAGCATCTTTACTCGTAGTGCAATTTCGCCGAGTTCGCGGTTGAGACAGCGGAGAAGTCGTTACGCCATTCGTGCAGGTCGGAACTTACCCGACAAGGAATTTCGCTACCTTAGGATGGTTATAGTTACCACCGCCGTTTACTGG
>NZ_BSTA01000065.1:0-257 GCF_030269265.1 Kineosporia sp. NBRC 101677 | reverse complement strand
TCACCCCTACCCACAGCTCATCCCCTCAGTTTTCAACCTAAGTGGGTTCGGTCCTCCACGCGGTCTTACCCGCGCTTCAACCTGGCCATGGGTAGATCACTCCGCTTCGGGTCTAGAGCATGCGACTCAAACGCCCTGTTCGGACTCGCTTTCGCTACGGCTACCCCACCCGGGTTAACCTCGCCACACACCACTAACTCGCAGGCTCATTCTTCAAAAGGCACGCCGTCACCCCGTAAGGCTCCGACGGATTGTAG
>NZ_BSTA01000064.1:0-257 GCF_030269265.1 Kineosporia sp. NBRC 101677 | reverse complement strand
TCACCCCTACCCACAGCTCATCCCCTCAGTTTTCAACCTAAGTGGGTTCGGTCCTCCACGCGGTCTTACCCGCGCTTCAACCTGGCCATGGGTAGATCACTCCGCTTCGGGTCTAGAGCATGCGACTGGTACGCCCTGTTCGGACTCGCTTTCGCTACGGCTACCCCACCCGGGTTAACCTCGCCACACACCACTAACTCGCAGGCTCATTCTTCAAAAGGCACGCCGTCACCCCGTAAGGCTCCGACGGATTGTAG
>NZ_BSTA01000063.1:0-263 GCF_030269265.1 Kineosporia sp. NBRC 101677 | reverse complement strand
CCCCGGCAGTCTCCTATGAGTTCCCACCATGACGTGCTGGCAACATAGAACGAGGGTTGCGCTCGTTGCGGGACTTAACCCAACATCTCACGACACGAGCTGACGACAACCATGCACCACCTGTGAGGCGCCCTTGCGGACCCCGTGTCTCCACGAGTTTTCACCCCATGTCAAGCCTTGGTAAGGTTCTTCGCGTTGCATCGAATTAATCCGCATGCTCCGCCGCTTGTGCGGGCCCCCGTCAATTCCTTTGAGTTTTAGCC
>NZ_BSTA01000062.1:0-274 GCF_030269265.1 Kineosporia sp. NBRC 101677 | reverse complement strand
TGAGTTCCCACCATGACGTGCTGGCAACATAGAACGAGGGTTGCGCTCGTTGCGGGACTTAACCCAACATCTCACGACACGAGCTGACGACAACCATGCACCACCTGTGAGACGCCCTTACGGACCCGACATCTCTGCCGGTAAACGCCCCATGTCAAGCCTTGGTAAGGTTCTTCGCGTTGCATCGAATTAATCCGCATGCTCCGCCGCTTGTGCGGGCCCCCGTCAATTCCTTTGAGTTTTAGCCTTGCGGCCGTACTCCCCAGGCGGGGCG
>NZ_BSTA01000061.1:0-281 GCF_030269265.1 Kineosporia sp. NBRC 101677 | reverse complement strand
GAAGCACCGGCTAACTACGTGCCAGCAGCCGCGGTAATACGTAGGGTGCAAGCGTTGTCCGGAATTATTGGGCGTAAAGAGCTCGTAGGCGGTCTGTCGCGTCTGCTGTGAAAACCTAGGGCTTAACTCTGGGCGTGCAGTGGGTACGGGCAGACTAGAGTGCAGTAGGGGAGACTGGAATTCCTGGTGTAGCGGTGAAATGCGCAGATATCAGGAGGAACACCGGTGGCGAAGGCGGGTCTCTGGGCTGTAACTGACGCTGAGGAGCGAAAGCATGGGGA
>NZ_BSTA01000060.1:0-282 GCF_030269265.1 Kineosporia sp. NBRC 101677 | reverse complement strand
GATGTCCTACTCTCCCACACCGTAACCAGTGCAGTACCATCGGCGCTGGCAGGCTTAGCTTCCGGGTTCGGAATGGGACCGGGCGTTTCCCTGCCGCTATGATCGCCGTAACTCTCTCGGCACAACCAGACACCCTCTTTTTTCAGGGGGTGTGCACGGTCGTTTCCCGTGAACCGCATAGTGGACGTGAGTCATCTTTTACTCGTGCGCAGAGCGGAGTGTTGTAAGTCATCGGCATATTAGTACCGGTCAGCTTCACAAGTCGTTAGTCCTTGCTTCCAC
>NZ_BSTA01000059.1:0-290 GCF_030269265.1 Kineosporia sp. NBRC 101677 | reverse complement strand
CCCCGGCAGTCTCCTATGAGTTCCCACCATGACGTGCTGGCAACATAGAACGAGGGTTGCGCTCGTTGCGGGACTTAACCCAACATCTCACGACACGAGCTGACGACAACCATGCACCACCTGTGAGGCGCCCTTGCGGACCCCGTGTCTCCACGAGTTTTCACCCCATGTCAAGCCTTGGTAAGGTTCTTCGCGTTGCATCGAATTAATCCGCATGCTCCGCCGCTTGTGCGGGCCCCCGTCAATTCCTTTGAGTTTTAGCCTTGCGGCCGTACTCCCCAGGCGGGGCG
>NZ_BSTA01000058.1:0-291 GCF_030269265.1 Kineosporia sp. NBRC 101677 | reverse complement strand
ACCTGCAGAAGAAGCACCGGCTAACTACGTGCCAGCAGCCGCGGTAATACGTAGGGTGCAAGCGTTGTCCGGAATTATTGGGCGTAAAGAGCTCGTAGGCGGTCTGTCGCGTCTGCTGTGAAAACCTAGGGCTTAACCCTGGGCGTGCAGTGGGTACGGGCAGGCTAGAGTGCAGTAGGGGAGACTGGAATTCCTGGTGTAGCGGTGAAATGCGCAGATATCAGGAGGAACACCGGTGGCGAAGGCGGGTCTCTGGGCTGTAACTGACGCTGAGGAGCGAAAGCATGGGGA
>NZ_BSTA01000057.1:0-295 GCF_030269265.1 Kineosporia sp. NBRC 101677 | reverse complement strand
CTGTGACAACCAGGAGGTTGGCTTAGAAGCAGCCACCCTTTAAAGAGTGCGTAATAGCTCACTGGTCAAGTGATTCCGCGCCGACAATGTAGCGGGGCTCAAGTACACCGCCGAAGCTGTGGCATTCACACATTTTCTAGCGTCCCTTGATGGATTGTTCAGTAGTGTGGATGGGTAGGGGAGCGTCGTGTGGCGAGTGAAGCATCGGGGTGACCCAGGTGTGGACGCCACACGAGTGAGAATGCAGGCATGAGTAGCGAAAGACGGGTGAGAAACCCGTCCGCCGAATGACCAA
>NZ_BSTA01000056.1:0-321 GCF_030269265.1 Kineosporia sp. NBRC 101677 | reverse complement strand
ATCTCAGGCTCAACATCAAAGTCAGTGTCGCGGATTTGCCTACGACACGCCCTACATGCTTAAACGTGGACAACCATCGCCACGCGGAGGCTACCTTCCTGCGTCACACCATCGCTTACCTACTACCGATTCAGGTCCAAGGCTCCACCGCCGGCACCCGAAGGTCCCATTGGCTTCACGATGTTAGTATCCTCGGGTTCGATATGGGCGGTTCTTCGCCGGTACGGGAATATCAACCCGTTGTCCATCGACTACGCCTGTCGGCCTCGCCTTAGGTCCCGACTTACCCAGGGCGGATTAGCCTGGCCCTGGAACCCTTGG
>NZ_BSTA01000055.1:0-344 GCF_030269265.1 Kineosporia sp. NBRC 101677 | reverse complement strand
CTAGTGCTCACCCCAACCATTCACCTTCGTTCTTTTACTTTTTGATTTGTTTTTCACCATATTTGAATTCCAAGCCCCGTTCTAGGCCGCCAATAATTGATCTATTACTGGGATTTCAGCGATTGCACCTGCTAAGGAACCGACCTTTGTCCTTCTTCCTCCTCCACGTCGGTGCATTTCTCCCTTTAGAGGCCAATAATCTTTGATTATGAGAGATAACATTCTCCCCCGGGGGTGCAATGATGAGAGGACACACGTTTTGCTGGGTGTCAGGCGTTGATTTCTGAGCAATAGTGGTTGGTGATCACAGTGCCTTTCTTGAGTGTTGGGGTCTTGGACACACT
>NZ_BSTA01000054.1:0-353 GCF_030269265.1 Kineosporia sp. NBRC 101677 | reverse complement strand
CTAGAGTGCAGTAGGGGAGACTGGAATTCCTGGTGTAGCGGTGAAATGCGCAGATATCAGGAGGAACACCGGTGGCGAAGGCGGGTCTCTGGGCTGTAACTGACGCTGAGGAGCGAAAGCATGGGGAGCGAACAGGATTAGATACCCTGGTAGTCCATGCCGTAAACGTTGGGCGCTAGGTGTGGGGCACATTCCACGTGTTCTGTACCGCAGCTAACGCATTAAGCGCCCCGCCTGGGGAGTACGGCCGCAAGGCTAAAACTCAAAGGAATTGACGGGGGCCCGCACAAGCGGCGGAGCATGCGGATTAATTCGATGCAACGCGAAGAACCTTACCAAGGCTTGACATGGGG
>NZ_BSTA01000053.1:0-384 GCF_030269265.1 Kineosporia sp. NBRC 101677 | reverse complement strand
TGTGTCTGTGTCTGTCTCGCAACCAAGAGTTGCCCCGCCGCGGATCGGGAGGCTCCCAGTCATCGTGCTGGGTTTCCTGGCGTTGGCTCTGGGGACGCTGCAGTCGGTGGTGGAGCCTGCACTTCCGCTGCTGCAGAACGAACTTGGGGTCAGCCCGGCGGAGGGGGCGCTGGTCGCCAACACGTTGCTGGTCACCGGGGCGGTGCTCACCCCGGTGGTCGGCAAACTCGGCGACCGTTACGGAGGAAGGCGGGTGATGGTGTGGCTGATGGCGGTGGTCTCGGCCGGTGGGCTGCTGGCCGCGATCGCCCCGAGTCTGCCGGTGCTGCTGCTGGGGCAACTCCTGCAGGGCGCCATGGTGGGTGCGCTGCCGTTGTCGTTCAT
>NZ_BSTA01000052.1:0-515 GCF_030269265.1 Kineosporia sp. NBRC 101677 | reverse complement strand
AGTCGCATGCTCTAGACCCGAAGCGGAGTGATCTACCCATGGCCAGGTTGAAGCGCGGGTAAGACCGCGTGGAGGACCGAACCCACTTAGGTTGAAAACTGAGGGGATGAGCTGTGGGTAGGGGTGAAAGGCCAATCAAACTCCGTGATAGCTGGTTCTCCCCGAAATGCATTTAGGTGCAGCGTCGCGTGTTTCTTGCCGGAGGTAGAGCTACTGGATGGCTAATGGGCCCTACAAGGTTACTGACGTCAGCCAAACTCCGAATGCCGGTAAGTGAGAGCGTGGCAGTGAGACTGCGGGGGATAAGCTTCGTAGTCGAGAGGGAAACAGCCCAGATCACCAGCTAAGGCCCCTAAGCGTGTGCTAAGTGGGAAAGGATGTGGAGTTGCTGTGACAACCAGGAGGTTGGCTTAGAAGCAGCCACCCTTTAAAGAGTGCGTAATAGCTCACTGGTCAAGTGATTCCGCGCCGACAATGTAGCGGGGCTCAAGTACACCGCCGAAGCTGTGGCATTC
>NZ_BSTA01000051.1:0-520 GCF_030269265.1 Kineosporia sp. NBRC 101677 | reverse complement strand
AGATGCTCCTTAGAAAGGAGGTGATCCAGCCGCACCTTCCGGTACGGCTACCTTGTTACGACTTCGTCCTAATCGCCAGTCCCACCTTCGACAGCTCCCTCCCACAAGGGGTTAGGCCACCGGCTTCGGGTGTTACCGACTTTCATGACGTGACGGGCGGTGTGTACAAGGCCCGGGAACGTATTCACCGCAGCAATGCTGATCTGCGATTACTAGCGACTCCAACTTCACGGGGTCGAGTTGCAGACCCCGATCCGAACTGAGACCAGCTTTTTGGGATTCGCTCCACCTTACGGTCTCGCAGCCCTTTGTACTGGCCATTGTAGCACGCGTGAAGCCCAAGACATAAGGGGCATGATGATTTGACGTCATCCCCACCTTCCTCCGAGTTGACCCCGGCAGTCTCCTATGAGTTCCCACCATGACGTGCTGGCAACATAGAACGAGGGTTGCGCTCGTTGCGGGACTTAACCCAACATCTCACGACACGAGCTGACGACAACCATGCACCACCTGTGAG
>NZ_BSTA01000050.1:0-566 GCF_030269265.1 Kineosporia sp. NBRC 101677 | reverse complement strand
AGTGCCAGCAATGACAGTCCGGCGACCAGCCCGGCCACCACGAATCCGGTGGTGAAGGCCGACTCGCTGGGTAGTTCGGTCGCCGGGTCGGTACCCAGCGCCAGGATCGCCCCGGCCACCTGCACCCCGATCGCAATACCGATCACCCGGGTCACCACGAGCAGACTGGTGGCGATACCGATGTCCTTGGCCTCCACCGCAGTCGCAGTGCCGGCCAGCAACGCCGTGGTGCCCATACCTGCAGCCACCGCGACCAGCACCTTGGCCACGACCAACTGCCAGGCCGCTTCGTGCTGGACGGCCAAGACGAACATGACGAGCGCAATGACTGCGGTACCGGCCACCGCCACCGTCCGGGAACCGAAGCGCCGAGCCGCCAGACCACCGACTGAGTCGCTGAGAGCCCCGGCCACCGCACCAGGCAGGAGGAACAGCCCGATCATGGTGGTTCCGGCCGCGAAACCGTAGCCTGCACCGGAGATCGCCAACAGTTGCGGCAGAAGAAAGACCACCATCCCGAAGCTGACCGTGATCACCAGGGTGAGCACGGCGCCCTGCCACATCGC
>NZ_BSTA01000049.1:0-613 GCF_030269265.1 Kineosporia sp. NBRC 101677 | reverse complement strand
CTGTGACAACCAGGAGGTTGGCTTAGAAGCAGCCACCCTTTAAAGAGTGCGTAATAGCTCACTGGTCAAGTGATTCCGCGCCGACAATGTAGCGGGGCTCAAGTACACCGCCGAAGCTGTGGCATTCGTTCAATAATCTAGTGTCCCTTGATGGACGTCTCAGGTGAACGGATGGGTAGGGGAGCGTCGTGTGGCGAGTGAAGCATCGGGGTGACCCAGGTGTGGACGCCACACGAGTGAGAATGCAGGCATGAGTAGCGAAAGACGGGTGAGAAACCCGTCCGCCGAATGACCAAGGGTTCCAGGGCCAGGCTAATCCGCCCTGGGTAAGTCGGGACCTAAGGCGAGGCCGACAGGCGTAGTCGATGGACAACGGGTTGATATTCCCGTACCGGCGAAGAACCGCCCATATCGAACCCAGCGATACTAACATCGTGATGGTGTGCCGGCCTTCGGGCTGAATCACTTGAGCCTTGGACCTGGACTGGTAGTAGGTAAGCGATGGTGTGACGCAGGAAGGTAGCCTCCGCGTGGCGATGGTTGTCCACGTTTAAGCATGTAGGGCGTGTCGTAGGCAAATCCGCGACACTGACTTTGATGTTGAGCCTGAGAT
>NZ_BSTA01000048.1:0-627 GCF_030269265.1 Kineosporia sp. NBRC 101677 | reverse complement strand
TGCAATTTCGCCGAGTTCGCGGTTGAGACAGCGGAGAAGTCGTTACGCCATTCGTGCAGGTCGGAACTTACCCGACAAGGAATTTCGCTACCTTAGGATGGTTATAGTTACCACCGCCGTTTACTGGCGCTTAAGTTCTCAGCTTCGCCCCGAAAGGCTAACCGGTCCCCTTAACGTTCCAGCACCGGGCAGGCGTCAGTCCGTATACATCGTCTTGCGACTTCGCACGGACCTGTGTTTTTAGTAAACAGTCGCTTCTCCCTGGTCTCTGCGGCCCTCAAACGCTCACCGTCGCAAGGACAGGTCACGCCTCAGGCCCCCCTTCTCCCGAAGTTACGGGGGCATTTTGCCGAGTTCCTTAACCACGATTCACTCGATCGCCTTAGTATTCTCTACCTGACCACCTGAGTCGGTTTAGGGTACGGGCGGCTCGAACCTCGCTAGATGCTTTTCTCGACAGCATAGGATCACCCACTTCCCGCCAATGCGGTCATCATCACATCTCAGGCTCAACATCAAAGTCAGTGTCGCGGATTTGCCTACGACACGCCCTACATGCTTAAACGTGGACAACCATCGCCACGCGGAGGCTACCTTCCTGCGTCACACCATCGCTTACCTACTACC
>NZ_BSTA01000047.1:0-637 GCF_030269265.1 Kineosporia sp. NBRC 101677 | reverse complement strand
ATTCGGAAACCCTCGAATCACAGCTCGGTTGCCAGCTCCTCGAGGCTTATCGCAGGCTCCTACGTCCTTCATCGGCTCCTGGTGCCAAGACATCCACCGTATGCCCTTAAAAACTTACGACACACACCCACCAGAGTGAGTGCGCTCGAAAAATGCACAGAATTAAAGATGCTCACGTCCACTATACAGTTCACAAGCAACGAACACACACAACCCTCAAGCCCACCACACACACGACACCAGTGCCGGCAGTTTGATGAAAGGACTGTCATGCCAGTCGTCCAGAAACCCAGAAGGCTTCCGGCCTAAGTTCACGGCCCACCAAGTCTCCCTGGTGGCCCGCTCCCTCAGGACCCAACAGTGCATCCCCGATCCCATCCCCGGGATCGAGCTCCAACCGATGTTCCACCCATGAGCAGCCACCCCACAACTAGCAGCCTCATGATTGAGACCATCATCGTGCAGGCAATGGCATGACCTCTGAGCCAAGCCGGCGAACCGGCGGCTTTGAGATGCTCCTTAGAAAGGAGGTGATCCAGCCGCACCTTCCGGTACGGCTACCTTGTTACGACTTCGTCCTAATCGCCAGTCCCACCTTCGACAGCTCCCTCCCACAAGGGGTTAGGCCACCGGCTTC
>NZ_BSTA01000046.1:0-647 GCF_030269265.1 Kineosporia sp. NBRC 101677 | reverse complement strand
CTGGAGTTATTGGTCAGGAATCAATTGCAACACACTTCGCTAAAAGTCTTCCTAGAAGATTATTTACGGAGAGTTTGATCCTGGCTCAGGACGAACGCTGGCGGCGTGCTTAACACATGCAAGTCGAACGGTGAACCACTTCGGTGGGGATCAGTGGCGAACGGGTGAGTAACACGTGAGTAATCTGCCTCTGACTCTGGGATAACCACGGGAAACGGTGGCTAATACCGGATATGACGTACGGTCGCATGGTCTGTGCGTGGAAAGTTTTTCGGTCAGAGATGAGCTCGCGGCCTATCAGCTTGTTGGTGGGGTAATGGCCTACCAAGGCGACGACGGGTAGCCGGCCTGAGAGGGCGACCGGCCACACTGGGACTGAGACACGGCCCAGACTCCTACGGGAGGCAGCAGTGGGGAATATTGCGCAATGGGCGAAAGCCTGACGCAGCGACGCCGCGTGAGGGATGAAGGCCTTCGGGTCGTAAACCTCTTTCAGCAGGGAAGAAGCGCAAGTGACGGTACCTGCAGAAGAAGCACCGGCTAACTACGTGCCAGCAGCCGCGGTAATACGTAGGGTGCAAGCGTTGTCCGGAATTATTGGGCGTAAAGAGCTCGTAGGCGGTCTGTCGCGTCTGCTGTGAAAACCT
>NZ_BSTA01000045.1:0-652 GCF_030269265.1 Kineosporia sp. NBRC 101677 | reverse complement strand
GAAGCCGGTGGCCTAACCCCTTGTGGGAGGGAGCTGTCGAAGGTGGGACTGGCGATTAGGACGAAGTCGTAACAAGGTAGCCGTACCGGAAGGTGCGGCTGGATCACCTCCTTTCTAAGGAGCATCTGAAAGCCCGCCTGGTCTTCGTGCCGGGAGCTGGGCTCAGAGAATGCCACTGCTCAGGCAATGAGCCGGCCCAATCATGTGGCCGGCCTGGTTCTGAGGTGGCTGCTCATGGGTGGAACATCGGTTGGAGCTCGATCCCGGGGATGGGATCGGGGATGCACTGTTGGGTCCTGAGGGAGCGGGCCGGAGCTGGAAACAGCTGCGGGCCGTGAACTTAGGCCGGGGTCCTGGTGACAGGGTCCTGGACGACTGGCATGACAGTCCTTTCATCAAACTGCTGGCACTGGTGTCGTGTGTGTGATGAGTCTGAGGGTTGTGTGTGTTCGTTGCTTGTGAACTGTATAGTGGACGTGAGCATCTTTAATTCTGTGCATTTTTCGAGCGCACTTTTTCAGTAAAGTGTGTGTCGTAAGTTTTTAAGGGCATACGGTGGATGTCTTGGCACCAGGAGCCGATGAAGGACGTAGGAGCCTGCGATAAGCCTCGAGGAGCTGGCAACCGAGCTGTGATTCGAGGGTTTCCGAAT
>NZ_BSTA01000044.1:0-681 GCF_030269265.1 Kineosporia sp. NBRC 101677 | reverse complement strand
TCATGGTGGTTCCGGCCGCGAAACCGTAGCCTGCACCGGAGATCGCCAACAGTTGCGGCAGAAGAAAGACCACCATCCCGAAGCTGACCGTGATCACCAGGGTGAGCACGGCGCCCTGCCACATCGCAGGCCGGGCCAGCATCCGCAGATCGACCATGGGCGCCACCGCCCGCCGCTCGACCGCGACCCAGGCTCCGGCCAGAGCAACCACCAGCAACGCGAGCGCACCCATCGCGATCGGGGGCAGCGCAGCACTGGTCACCGACACCAGACCAATCATCAGCGCCAGCAGCGTGGCGCTCAGCAGCACCACCCCGGGCCAGTCGATCGGGCCGTCAGAGCCGGTCGGCTCATCTGCGGGCATCACCCGGATCACCGCCAGCGTCGCCGCCCCCACAGCAATCGTGGGCAGCGCGAACATCCACTGCCAGGAGAGCAGTTCGGCGATCGGCCCGGCGATCAGAGTGCCGATCATGCCGCCACCGGTGAACAGCGACACCACCACCCCGATCGCCGCCTGCGAACGCCCGGCCGGAAGATGCCTGCGCGCCAGAATGAACGACAACGGCAGCGCACCCACCATGGCGCCCTGCAGGAGTTGCCCCAGCAGCAGCACCGGCAGACTCGGGGCGATCGCGGCCAGCAGCCCACCGGCCGAGACCACCGCCATCAGCCACACCA
>NZ_BSTA01000043.1:0-681 GCF_030269265.1 Kineosporia sp. NBRC 101677 | reverse complement strand
TCATGGTGGTTCCGGCCGCGAAACCGTAGCCTGCACCGGAGATCGCCAACAGTTGCGGCAGAAGAAAGACCACCATCCCGAAGCTGACCGTGATCACCAGGGTGAGCACGGCGCCCTGCCACATCGCGGGCCGGGCCAGCATCCGCAGATCGACCATGGGCGCCACCGCCCGCCGCTCGACGGCGACCCATCCGCCGGCCAGAGCAACCACCAGCAACGCGAGCGCACCCATCGCGATCGGGGGCAGCGCAGCACTGGTCACCGACACCAGAGCAATCATCAGCGCCAGCAGCGTGGCGCTCAGCAGCACCACCCCGGGCCAGTCGATCGGGCCGTCAGAGCCGGTCGGCTCATCTGCGGGCATCACCCGGATCACCGCCAGCGTCGCCGCCCCCACAGCGATCGTGGGCAGCGCGAACATCCACTGCCAGGAGAGCAGTTCGGCGATCGGCCCGGCGATCAGAGTGCCGATCATGCCGCCACCGGTGAACAGCGACACCACCACCCCGATCGCTGCCTGCGATTGCCCGGCCGGAAGATGCCGACGTGCCAGGATGAACGACAACGGCAGCGCACCCACCATGGCGCCCTGCAGGAGTTGCCCCAGCAGCAGCACCGGCAGACTCGGGGCGATCGCGGCCAGCAGCCCACCGGCCGAGACCACCGCCATCAGCCACACCA
>NZ_BSTA01000042.1:0-743 GCF_030269265.1 Kineosporia sp. NBRC 101677 | reverse complement strand
GTGTGTGTCGTAAGTTTTTAAGGGCATACGGTGGATGTCTTGGCACCAGGAGCCGATGAAGGACGTAGGAGCCTGCGATAAGCCTCGAGGAGCTGGCAACCGAGCTGTGATTCGAGGGTTTCCGAATGGGGTAACCCGGCTGGATTCATGTCCAGTCACCCGCACCTGAATATATAGGGTGTGTGGAGGGAACGACGGGAAGTGAAACATCTCAGTACCGTCAGGAAGAGAAAACAACAGTGATTCCGTGAGTAGTGGCGAGCGAAAGCGGATGAGGCTAAACCGGGCGTGTGTGATAGCTGACAGGCGTTGCATGTCCGGGGTCGTGGGAGCTGTTTTCATCATACTGTCATGTGGTGGGTGAGTCAGAAAATCAGTGTGTAGTCGAACGCCATTGAATGGGCGACCGTAGAGGGTGACAGTCCCGTAGACGAAATGTGCTGGTCTCACTTAATGGTTTCCCAAGTAGCACGGGGCTCGTGGAATCTCGTGTGAATCTGGCAGGACCACCTGCTAAGCCTAAATACTCCCTGGTGACCGATAGCGGACTAGTACCGTGAGGGAAAGATGAAAAGTACCCCGGGAGGGGAGTGAAATAGTACCTGAAACCGTGTGCCTACAATCCGTCGGAGCCTTACGGGGTGACGGCGTGCCTTTTGAAGAATGAGCCTGCGAGTTAGTGGTGTGTGGCGAGGTTAACCCGGGTGGGGTAGCCGTAGCGAAAGCGAGTCCGAACAGGGCGT
>NZ_BSTA01000041.1:0-815 GCF_030269265.1 Kineosporia sp. NBRC 101677 | reverse complement strand
ACCGCTTCGGCGTTTTTCGCGGCGGCGGAGCTGGCCCGCCGCTTCATGTAGTCCTGGCCTACATCGACGAGCACAAAGACCGGTTCGGGGTCGAGCCGATCTGTCGCCTGCTGAGCCAGCACGGCATCCAGATCGCCCCGAGCACCTACTACGCCCGCCAAGCCCAGCCTGCCAGGCCGCCGAGATCGAGGATGCCTACGCGGCCAACACCCTGATCGATCTACACCGCGACAACCGCAGCGTTTATGGCGCCCGCAAATGCTGGCACGCCCTGCGCCGAGCCGGCCGCGACCTCGGCCGTGACCTTGGGCGAGGCCAGGTCGCCCGGCTGATGCGCGTCGCAGAGATCGACGGCATCCGCCGGCGCAAACACCACACCATCACCACCCGACGGGACGAGAAAGCGCCTCGTCACCCGGACCTGGCGGATCGGCAATGGTCGGCGCCCGCGGCTCCAGATCAGTGGTGAGTAGCGGATTTCACCTATGTCTGGACGCTGGCCGGGGTCGTTTACGTGTCGTGCGTGACCGACGTGTTCTCCCGCCGGATCCTGGGCTGGAGAGTCTCCACGGCCAAGACCACACCGCTGGTTCTCTCAGCCCTGGAGCAGGTGCTGTTCACCCGACGGCGGTCCAATACGCGGTTCGCTGCAACATGTTTGGTGCATCACAGCGATGCGGGAAGTCAATATCCGTCGCTGACTCTGACCGAGGCCCTCACCGAGGCCGGGATCGCCGGCTCCATTTGGATCAGTCGGTGATGCCCTGGACAACGCGCTCATGGAATCGACCATCGGCCCGTTCAAGACCGAACTC
>NZ_BSTA01000040.1:0-950 GCF_030269265.1 Kineosporia sp. NBRC 101677 | reverse complement strand
ACGGTCGTTTCCCGTGAACCGCATAGTGGACGTGAGTCATCTTCGCTTCGTGTGCAGAGCGGAGTGTTGTAAGTCATCGGCATATTAGTACCGGTCAGCTTCACAAGTCGTTAGTCCTTGCTTCCACATCCGGCCTATCAACCCAGTCGTCTAGCTGGGAGCCTCCCACACCTCAAGGATGTATGGAAACCTCATCTTGAAGCGAGCTTCCCGCTTAGATGCCTTCAGCGGTTATCCCTTCCGAACGTAGCTAACCAGCGGTGCCCTTGGCAGGACAACTGGCACACCAGAGGTTCGTCCGTCCCGGTCCTCTCGTACTAGGGACAGCCCTTCTCAAGTTTCCAACGCGCGCAGCGGATAGGGACCGAACTGTCTCACGACGTTCTAAACCCAGCTCGCGTACCGCTTTAATGGGCGAACAGCCCAACCCTTGGGACCTACTCCAGCCCCAGGATGCGACGAGCCGACATCGAGGTGCCAAACCATGCCGTCGATATGGACTCTTGGGCAAGATCAGCCTGTTATCCCCGGGGTACCTTTTATCCGTTGAGCGACAGCGCTTCCACAAGCCACTGCCGGATCACTAGTCCCGACTTTCGTCCCTGCTCGACCTGTCGGTCTCACAGTCAAGCTCCCTTGTGCACTTACACTCGACACCTGATTGCCAACCAGGCTGAGGGAACCTTTGGGCGCCTCCGTTACTCTTTGGGAGGCAACCGCCCCAGTTAAACTACCCACCAGGCACTGTCCCTGATCCGGATCACGGACCGAGGTTAGACATCCAGAACGACCAGAGTGGTATTTCAAGATTGACTCCACCAACACTAGCGTGCCAGCTTCACAGTCTCCCACCTATCCTACACAAGCCGTACCGAACACCAATACCAAGCTATAGTAAAGGTCCCGGGGTCTTTCCGTCCTGCTGCGCGTAACGAGCATCTTTACTCGTA
>NZ_BSTA01000039.1:0-955 GCF_030269265.1 Kineosporia sp. NBRC 101677 | reverse complement strand
CTAGGGCGTGTCCTGCGGATCTTGTTCATGATCGTGTGCAAATGATGGATTCGTGGTTGGACGTGGAGAACTGACGGATAAGGCGTGGGCGGTTATCGAGCCTCTGCTGCCCCTGGAAACAGGGCAGCGGGGTGGCCGGTGGAGACCGCACCGGCAGGTGATCAACGCGATTCTGTGGAAGGAACGCACGGGTGCTCCCTGGCGTGACCTGCCCGAACGCTACGGCCCCTGGAAAACTGCCCACGAGCGGTTACGGAAGTGGACCGCGGACGGGACCTGGGACCGGATCCTGGAACACGTGATCGTCAAGGACGACTCCATCGGGACCTTCGAGGACAACATCGAGTTCATCGTCAGCATCGATTCCACCAGTATCCGGGCCCACCAGCATGCCGCTGGGGCCCGGAAAAAGGGGGCTGCGCCCCCTGGATCGAGGAACGCATCGCGATCGAGGGGGAATGCCTCGGACGATCCCGGGGCGGACTGACGACCAAGGTCCACCTGGCCGTCGACCGTGACGGCTTGCCGTTGTCGGTGATCCTGACCCCTGGTCAGGCCGGCGACAACCCGCAGCTCCTGCCGCTGCTGGACGACATCCACACCATCAATGTCGACGGTTTGCAGGTCACGGTGGCCCGGGTCCTGGCCGACAAGGCCTACACCCACCCCTCCACCCGGAAAGAACTACGCCGAAGGAAGATCAAGGCCACCATCCCCGAACGCTCCGACCAGATCCAGCGCCGCAAGGACAAGGGATCGGCTGGTGGCCGGCCACCAGCCTTCGACACCGAGCACTACAAACTCCGCAACGTCGTTGAACGCTGCTTCAACCGGCTCAAGCAGTTCCGTGGCCTGGCCACCCGTTTCGCCAAGCGAGCGGCCTACCACCGCGCCGAGATCGTCCTCGCCTGCATCGTTCTTCATCTCCGATGAAGATCCGCAGGACACGCCCTAG
>NZ_BSTA01000038.1:0-1128 GCF_030269265.1 Kineosporia sp. NBRC 101677 | reverse complement strand
CTGCTCATGCCTAGTTGTTCCCGGCCATGACGTTGGTGACGCCGGTGTGGAGCCGCTGTGCTGGAGGCTGGTTCCTGGCAGTGGTGTGAGCTCGATGGTAGTTGTAGTAGATGTTCCAGGTGGGGATGGCCTGCGCGCGTTGGGTTTCTGAGGTCCAGACGCGGGCGTAGAGGAACTCCTTGGCCAGGATCCGGTTGTAGCGCTCGACCTTGCCGTTGTGGCGGGGCGTGAAAGGGCGGATCCGCTGATGGACCGAGACACCTAGGGTGTTCAACGCGCGCAGGAACACACCGGCGCGGTAGCAGGCGCCGTTGTCGGTCACGACCCGGGTGATCCTTTCGATGCCGTGAGCTCGGAACCAGGCGCGGGCGCGGGTCATGAAAGCGATCGCGGTGGCGGCCTTCTCATCGGGCAAGTGCTCGGCGTAGGCCAGGCGCGAGAACCCGTCGATCGCGGTGTGCAGGAACACGTAGCCGGTCCGTACGCCCTTGTTCTGCGAGGTCGTGTGGGTGCGTTGGCGGGCCGCGGGGAGAGGTCTTGTGCTCGGCGGATCCGCGGCCGTGGGCCCGCCAGGCGTCGCCGTCGGGGATGCGCCCGGGCTTCTTCACACCGACGTGGATTATGTGCCCGGGATAGCGGGCGGCGATCGTGCCCGCGGGCTTGCGGTTCGAGGCGCCGGAAGGGTCGAGGTCGCGGCGGCGGTTGATCCCGAGCTTGCGCAGCCAGCGCGCCACGGTCGATTCACTGATCCGGACGCCTTCGCCGGCCAGCTCGATCACGATAGCGCGGGCGGAGAACTTCTTCTCCCGCCGTAGCTCCTCGATCCGGCGATGACCTGCGGTGACGTCGGGCTCGGGCTGGCCTTCGGAGCGCTGAAGCCATCGAGCAGGCCGTCCTCGCCCAGGCGCCGGTAGCGGTTAATCCACTTCGAGAGGCACTGACGGCAGATGTCGGCCTCAGCAGCGACGTGGGCGATCGGACGATGCTCGCAGCGTTCGATCAAGCGCAGGCGTCCGGCCAGGGTCAGCGGAGCACTACGGCGGTGCATGACGGGTTCCTTGGGGTCCTGAGGTGTGTCTTGTGGTGATTCACATCCTCTGCCAAGGAACCCGTCCTCAGTTCACCGAC
>NZ_BSTA01000037.1:0-1312 GCF_030269265.1 Kineosporia sp. NBRC 101677 | reverse complement strand
CTAGTGCGATGACCACGAACGTTGGCCGGGTCAGGCCGCGGTAGCGGCTTGACCTCGTGGTCGGCCCCAGCGCAGGCCTTTCTCGGCACGGATGCGTGCTCGTTCGCGGCGTTGAGCGGCCAGGATGTCTGGGTGGCGGGCGTTGGCGTTGCGCCAGCGCAGGTGGGCTTGCAGGTCACGGGCCAAGACGACGTGGTTGGGGTAGTTCGAGGCGGCCATGGTGAACATCCGCAAGGGTCCGAACTGGGCCTCGATCGGGTTGGCCCAGGACGCGTAGGTCGGGGTCAGACAGAGCTCGACGTTGTGCGCGGCGCACCACTTGCGCACTGCTGGTGTGGTGTTCGCGGAGAGGTTGTCCAGGATGACGTAGATCGGTGCGCCATCCGGGCGAGCCGCCCGGATGGACTTGATCGCGGCCAGGGTGTTCGCGCCGGACTTACGGTGGCGGTTGATGCCCCACAGTTGGTCGTCGCCGAGGCTGTAACAGCCATGGAAGTAGCGGATTCCGTGGGTTCGCCGGTAGGTCGCCGGTAACCGGTCGGGTGTCTTAGCGTGGTTCCAGGTCGAGCCGTGGTGCGGGCGGATGGCCAGGGGCCCGAACTGGTCGAACGCGAAGCACCGGTCCGGGAAGTCGGTGGTGACGTGCTCGATCCGGTTCAGCTTGGTCTCGAACTCGGGATCTGGTGATTCTTTCCAGGTGCGGGTCCGCTGGAACGTGATCGCCTGGGCCTTGAGGACCTGCCGCAGGCGTTCACGTTCCAGCACGATGAGCCGTCCCGGTTTCATAGCCGGGTCGACCTTGGCGAAGCTGCCTTTCAGATACGCGGCGAGCTTGCGGATGCTCCACCTCGTGAACGGCAGACGCAGCTTCTTCGGTCTGGTGGTGGCCGTCGTGACGATGAACTCGATGTCGGCGTCACTGATCAGGCGGGGACGGCCTCCCGCCCAGCGAGGGTCCAGGCAGGCCAGCCCCCGATCGTTGAAATCGTGGATCAGCTTGCGGACGGTGTCCTCGTCCGCCGCGACCAGCCGGGCGATCGCCGGCACCGGGGTCCCGGAAGCCGAGGCCATGATCATCATGGCTCGGCGCATCCGGATCGTTCCATGCTTACCCCGGCGCACAATCTGCTGCAGCCGGCGTCCTTCGTCCTCGCTCAACCGCCTGGCCCTGACCGGCCCCGCCATCGCGCACCACACCTCTCACACCAGTTCGGACTGTGAGAGATCAGCGTGATGGCCTGACGGCCATCACACCGGGACTGGGCCCCGGCGTGTCACAAACCCGGGCAACCTATGTGGTCACCGCACTAGC
>NZ_BSTA01000036.1:0-1463 GCF_030269265.1 Kineosporia sp. NBRC 101677 | reverse complement strand
GGTGGATTCAATGGGTCGTCGCAACACCTCGATCGTGGAGGTGCTGATGGGCAGGCCTGCCGGGTGGATGTCGGCTTTGACGGGAAGGTCGCCGATGAAGTCGCCGGGGGCGCCGGCTCACCGGAGGGAGATCGAGCGCGAGTTCTGGAAGGTCATTGCCACTGGTGTCACGTCCGAGGAGGCTGCCGCAAAGGTTGGCGTGTCGGGAGTGATCGGGACGCGGTGGTTTCGCCAGGGTGGTGGGATGCCACCGATGGAACTCACCCCGTTGTCCGGTCGCTACTTGTCCTTTGGCGAACGTGAGGAAATTGCGCTCATGAAAGCTCAAGGGGCCGGAGTCCGGCAGATCGCTCGTCAGATCGGGCGTGATCCATCGACCGTGTCCCGGGAGCTTCGCCGTAATGCTGCCACCCGAGGAGGCAAGCTGGACTACAGGGCTTCAGTTGCTCAGTGGAAGGCGGATCTTGTTGCGCAGCGGCCAAAGACAGCGAAGCTGGCCGAGAATGAGCGGCTGCGTGAATACGTTCAGGAACGCCTCTCGGGAGAGATTCAGAGGCCCGATGGATCTCTCGCGCAGGGGCCGAATACTCGTGCTTGGAACGGACGTAACAAGCCGCACCGACAGGACCGTCGTTGGGTCACAGCCTGGAGTCCTGAGCAAATCTCACGGCGTCTTCAGGTCGACTTCCCGGATGATGAGTCCATGCGAATCAGCCACGAGGCCATTTATCAGGCCCTCTATGTTCAGGGGCGAGGAGCACTCAAACGAGAATTGGTGACCTGTTTGCGCACTGGCCGCGCGTTGCGCGTTCCCCGTGCCCGGAACGGTCGTCGGACGGGTGGCTACATCACGCCGGAAGTCTTGATCAGTGCTCGACCGGCGGAAGTCGAGGACCGAGCTGTTCCCGGCCATTGGGAGGGGGATCTGATCATCGGGACTGAGCGGTCGGCGATCGGAACCCTGGTGGAGCGGACCACGAGATTTACTGTGCTCGTGCATCTTCCACGTCTGGATGGATGGCGCATGGAACCTCGGGTGAAGAATGGGCCCGCACTGGGAGGCTACGGGGCCGAGGCCATGCGCCAGGCTCTGACTACAACCATGACCACGCTTCCGCAGCAACTACTGCAATCGCTGACCTGGGACCGGGGCAGGGAACTGGCCCAGCACGCACAGCTGACCGTCGAGACGGGCCTGGAAGTCTACTTTGCTGACCCTCACAGTCCCTGGCAGCGCGGGACCAATGAGAACACCAATGGCCTCCTACGGCAGTACTTCCCGAAGGGAACCGATCTTTCTCGATGGCCAGAGGAAGATCTACAGGCTGTCGCAGCGGCGCTGAACGCGCGGCCAAGGAAGATCCTGGGCTGGAGAACCCCCGCGGAAGCGCTGAATCAGCTACTCTCGCAGACTTAACCAATGAGTGTTGCGACCACCCCTTGAGTCTGGTCAATACACGTCA
>NZ_BSTA01000035.1:0-1518 GCF_030269265.1 Kineosporia sp. NBRC 101677 | reverse complement strand
TGATGCTCCTATTGCTGTCAAGCCGTGGTGAGCCAGGTTCGGTAGCGGTCGGCGAGGTCGTCGTCGCGTTGTAGTCCTCGTTCGAGGCGGGAGATGGCGGTGGGCCAGAGCCCGAAGTGTTGGGCTGCGGCGGTGAGGGTGATGTTCTTGGCTTGCCGGCTGGGGCGTAGGTCGCTGTAGTCGGCGATCTCGATCTGTTGGGTGAGGTAGCGGTAGATCTCGCGGGCGATGGCTCGTTTGAGCATCCGCAGGATCTCCTTACCCGTGCGGCCGGCGGCTTTGTGCCGGGCGACATAGGCGCGGGTGGGTGCGTGGCTGCTCCAGCGGACCATGGCGATGCGGTAGAGGGCGTTGTTCGCGGCGCGGTCCCCGCCGCGCGAGAGCCGGTAGCGGCCCCGGGTCTTTCCGGAGGAGACCGGAACGGGGGCAGCGCCGCAGAGCGCGGCGAAGGAGGCTTCGCTGCGCAGACGTTCGGGGTTGTTCCCGGCGGTGATCAGGAGCTGGGCGGCGGTGTCGGGGCCGACGCCGTGGGCTGCGCGCAGGGCCGGGTTGGCCGCGCTGACGTACTCATCGATCGCGGCGGTGAGGGTCTTGTCCTGTTCAGCCAGGAACTCATAACGCTGCGCCAGGAGCTTCAGCGCGGTGGCGACCGAAACGCGGACGGCATGGTCGCCCGTGTGGTCGGTACCAATACCGGGGCGGCTTCGGGCCAGCGTCGTGATGAGTGTTTTCTCTTTCAGGTCGCGGTATTTCGCGCGCAGGTCCTCGGGGGCGGTGACGAGCATGCCGTGGATCTGATTGATGGTGGCTGTGCGGGCCTTGATCGCCGAACGGCGGGCGTTGTGCAGGGACCGGACCGTCTCGGTCGCGGGGTTCTTCGGGGCGCTGGAGGCTCGTCCGGACAAAACCGCGCGGGCGGCCTGGTAGGCGTCGATCGGGTCGGACTTGCCCCGGGCGCGGCGTTCGGCCCGGTCGGGCCGGTTGACCTCCACCACCCCTAGCCCGGCCGCGGCCAGCGCCAACGCCAGGCCGGCACCGTAGGAACTGGTGCCCTCGATACCAACCTGCTCCACAATGCCGTGCCCGGTCAGGAACGCGATCGCGGCGGCATACCCGGGCCCGGTCGCGGGGAACTCGGCATCGGCCACGTCCTTGCCCAGGAAATCGATGACGGCCACGTGGATCGTGTCAGCGTGCGTGTCCGCACCACCGACCACCCGTGCCTGCTCCAGCTCGATGCCCGGTTCGATGACACGACGCTGGGTCTGGGACGGTGCTGATGTCACGATGGTGGTGCCCTTCCTGCTCGACCTCGGGTGGGGTGCAGCCCGCGGTCGGGGTGAGCAGACAGGACAATGATCGGGCTCTGCCAAGCTCCTATCAGGTCATGCCCGCCCCGGCCGTGAGCCTGGTACGCGCGCCATCCGGAACCCGACAGAACAATCGCAAGCCAGCCCAACAGGGCGACAGTCAGTGGCGGGGTCAGAGCCCCGGAGACGCCCTTACATCATCATTGTC
>NZ_BSTA01000034.1:0-1520 GCF_030269265.1 Kineosporia sp. NBRC 101677 | reverse complement strand
TAGTAGTGCTTTGTTAGGTTGGTACGAGTTGGTGGCATTGGGGGCAGATCCCGCGCCAGGTCGCGATCAGGTACTGGAGTTCGCGGAGGATGGCGTAGAGAGTGGGAGCTGCCCGCTGGCTTTTGGGTGGGTGCTTTCTGGGTCGTGATGGGTTGTGTGTAGGCGTAGTTCGGTGAGGAAGAGCTGGGCTGCGGTGACGAGGGTGGCGTGGCGGTGCCAGCCGGTCCAGGAACGGCCTTCGAAGTGGTCCAGGCCGAGGCCGTCTTTGAGTTCGCGGTAGTCGTGCTCGATGCGCCAGCGGATCTTCGCCAGCCGGACCAGTGTTTCCAGGTCGGTGTCGAGGGGCAGGTCGCTGAGCCAGTAGTCGCTGGGTTCGGCGGCCAGGCTCCCGTCGGGCAGGGGCTGCCACTCGGTCAGCAGCCAGCGTTCGGGCAGGACCCCGTCCGGGCCTGGAGTGGTTCCGCGTCCGGCCGGGCGGACCCGCTGGGCCAGGAAGAAGCCACTCATCGCTGCGTCAGGATTGGCTGGGCCGGCGCGGGTGCCGTTGCGCCAGGTCACCTCGGTGCGGACGGCCTGCTCCTGGGCGAGGGTCTCCAGCGCCAGCTCTTTCAGGGTGGGTGCCCGCTCGGGATAGACCGCCCGCCCGTGCGGTGGCCTGCCCAGACCGGCATACGTTTTCGTAACCGGCAGGGCCTCGGGGCGGTGGGCGCTGGTGTTGAACGTGGTGGCCACGACATAGGCGATCTGGCGGTCGCTCAGGCCCTGACGGAACGCGCCGATCTGACCGTAACCGGCATCGCTGACCAGCAGCGGGCAGATGTGCCCCCAGCCGGCGGCCTCATCGATCATCTCCAGGGCCTGCTGCCACTTGGCCCGATGCCGTTCATCATCAGGGATTTTCGCTCGGGCCCGGCGCCGGGCGACGGCCTGGGCCTCAGCCTCCCGTTCCTGGCGCTGCTCGTCGCTGAGGCCCTCAGCGCCGGAATCGACGAGGGTTTCGTCCCAGGACTGCGGCAGATACAGGCGCCAGTCCAGGACACCGGATGCCTGGTCGGTGACCGCGTGCAGGCTGACCGCGATCTGGCAGTTACCGACCTTGCCCAGCGTCCCGGAATACTGACGGGCCACCCCGGGCGAGGCCTTGCCGTCCTTGGCGAACCCGGTGTCGTCGATCACCCACGCCACCGGGCCCACCACCTCGATCACCCGCGCGGCGACCTTGCGCCGCACCGCCACGAAGTCCCAGGTCGATGACGTCATGAACTGCTGCAACTGCTGGTGATCCACACCCAGACGCTCGGCCATCGGCTGCATCGACTTGCGCTTACCGTCCAGCATCAGCCCACGCACATACCGGGCCCCGGCCGCCTGCTGATCCACCCGCTCAAGCCCCGAGAAAATCTCGGACGTGAACTCCTGCAGCCGTTTCCGCACCCGCTCCAGTTCGCCCCTGTCCACCCCGGTAGTCAAACAGCTCCGGACAGAACAAACAAGTCAGAAGCGGATGTAACAAAGCACTA
>NZ_BSTA01000033.1:0-2890 GCF_030269265.1 Kineosporia sp. NBRC 101677 | reverse complement strand
TTGGGGGAAGGTTTAGTGCGGAGCGGTTCTCGTCGAATACCTCCTGGTCCGGTTGACGCGCAGCGTCGATGTTCGGACCGCTGGACTCCACGGATGGCTGGTCCCTCGAGGAGCCGTCAGACGCGCTGGGATGAGGTGCGTCGGCTTCCGCGCTGAGGGCCGCGTCGATCTTGTCAGGAACTTGGGACAGGACGGACTCCACATGTTCCCTCCAGCGCCCAATTCCCTCATAACTCTGGAAATTGCTTGGTTCGGTAAGAAACTCACTGCGCAGACCGGGCTGCACCTCAGCCCACAACCGATCAAAGAGCACATTCTTGTCCATGCCCCCCTGCGGTGCCTCGGCGGCAGACTTGTCAAGACGTTCCTCCACGAGTTGCCGAAGCCGCTCCCGAGGCTCCCGGGCAACGACCTCGAACCGCTCCTCCAGAACCAGCCGCTCACGATAGGTTTCAGTGACCAGCGCCATCAGATGCTCACGCCGCGCGTGCAGCGCACCGGATCCACCAAAACTCCCACCCTCCGGGACAGGCGCCGACACCACTGGATCGGCAGGATCGGCAGGCCCAGGGACCGCCTTCTCCTCGCCCACCAACCCCTCGCCACCATTGTTCACGACCATTGCGGGACCGCCGGGCCCAAGAATCTCGAATCCGTCCGCTAGACGAACGGATTCGGGTCCATTGCCGACAAGGATCCCGGTCGCATGGGGTGGTTCGTGGACGGGATTGCTGCCTGTGGTGTTCGACGGGCCGGTCGGGTTGATGGCTGGGGGGCGCGTGCCGTACAGGGAGCTGGTCTCAGATCCCAGGCCGTCATCGTTCGAGGGGATCGAGGTGACACTGGAGGCGTCGACGATGTTTTGGTCGCTCAGGAGTGGGGTGGTGTCAGTATCGGGAAAGGCCCCAGCGTAGGGCCGGGCCGCGTTCTGTCCCCCCACGGTCGGCACCGGCCAGTCCATGCCCCCAGGCCCGCGATGCTCCGGCGCCGGCGGGCGGGCAGCATCCACTCCCCCGCGTGAACCGCCACCACGCGGGCCCCCACCGTCCCCGGAGCCACCCACATCCCCCCCGGTTCCCGGGTCCTGATCGGCCGGCTCGATGTCCGGCTCCGGCACACCGTCACGAGCTTCGGGCCCCGGAGCACCGCTGGCACCGTTACCTGTGCCGGTGCCGGTGCCGGTGCCGGTGCTTGTGCCAATGTCTGCGAGGGTGTGTGGATCTGCGCCCAGGCCGGCCTGGAGTTCCTTCAAGGACGGCAGGTTCCGCAGCTGGATCGGGTCGACCCCCCAGAAATGCCCGGCCTGGGCCGCCATCCCCAGCACCACACCACCAGCGAAAGCCCCGGCCTCGGTCTCGAACCTCTTGTTCGGGCCGACCAACAGGTTGTAGAAACCCGTCGACAGGGTCCCGGTCACACCCTCCAAAAGACCCGTCCCCGACAGCGCACCCAGCTTGTACCCCAGGGTCCCCGAAAAATTACGCCGCAGATTACCCAGCAGGACATCAACCACCTCGTCCGAAAGCATCCGCACCGTGCCGGCCCCCAACGGCCCCTCGAAATCCCTCAGCAACAACCGCAGATCACTCTTCAACGCAAGGACCCCATGACGCGACCAGTGACGCACAAAAACATCGGCGTAATCCCGGCCCAGATCCCGCGCCAGCTGCCCACCCAGCGCACGCCCCGCCAGACGCTCAAACGTCCTTGCCATCGCCTCAACGAACTCACGCGCAGCCTCGTCCAGACCCCGAGCCGCAGCCCCCGCACCCGCACCCGCACCCGGCCCCGCACCCCGCGCACCCACCGACGGGCTCTCATCACCGACCAGACGCCGGTACGCATCCGCCAGGCTACGCGTCTGCGCCGCACCAAGACGATCACTGTTCCTGGCCAGCACATCCAGGAACAACTCACCACCACCCGGACGCCCCACACCACCCGGCGCCCGGCCCGCCCCACCACTCAGGCCCCTGACACCAGAACCCCCACCACCCGGACTCTTACGACCAAAACCCGTGATCAGAGAATGCGAGACATCACCGAAAACCCTGGCCAGAGCATCAGTGAACTCCTTACCACCGGCACCCCCGGGCAACGCAACCCGCTCGAACAGACCCCGCAGATCCTTGCCCAGCCGGCCGGCCAGATCATCACCAAACGCCTTACCCAGAACATGGATCAACCCCCCACCCACACCAAACACGAACCCACCGACCAGACCAGACATCAGACCGAAGGTCAAAGCACCCCCCGTCTCCTGCCCCAGCCACCCCTCCAGCAGACCATCGCCCTTCAGCTTCAACTGAACGACCACATCCACCGCCAACGACACCAACGTCTCGACCGCCACCATCGTGACGATCGTGCTGATCAAGACCGCGATCTGACGGTTGACCCCAAGCTTGGTCAGCCACCGCACCAAGAACACATGCTGCATCGCCCCCGGAAACCAGTACGCCAACGCCATCCAGAACAAAATCTCCGCCAGCGCCACCACCAAATTACTGATAATACTCAAATTCAGGTAATCAACCTTCACCCCCAGATCACCCGCGAAAAACCCCAGCGTGTCGATAATCTCGACCGCAACACCCAGAAAATCGCCCCGCCCCGACGGGCTCGACCCATCCACCACCACAAACGGCCTCAACTGATCAAGAAAAGCCTCCGCCGCCTCACCCGACCACCCCGCACCCACCTCCACAATCGTCTGCAAAACCAACACCCGCAACTGCTCAACCTCCCGAGCAGCCCCCAGATAAAGCTCACCAACCTCCCGCAACAAATCCGAATCCGCCTGCGGAGGACGCATCCCCAACCCAGCAAGAAAATCCCGCAAAACCGGAGGATACTCCACAGACACAACGCCACCCAACAATCATCACAT
>NZ_BSTA01000032.1:0-3278 GCF_030269265.1 Kineosporia sp. NBRC 101677 | reverse complement strand
AAAGCTCACCAACCTCCCGCAACAAATCCGAATCCGCCTGCGGAGGACGCATCCCCAACCCAGCAAGAAAATCCCGCAAAACCGGAGGATACTCCACAGACACAACGCCACCCAACAATCATCACATCATTAGTAAATGAATTACATAAACCGCAAGCATCAAGAACTTCAGAGATCTCAGTTCTCAGCCAATCAATCAACGCCCGCCGCGTCACCAATAGGGCTCGCCAGCAACTTCAGCTAACCCAGAGTTCGAAACCTCTGTTTATCCACGACCAATCAAGCGAGCCTTGAGCGGGGTCGGCATAGCAAGAGCCCCCAACCGAAACCCGCTTTCAGAGAAACCAAATCTACGGTCAGTCTCTGGTCCATGCCTTGACCCTTGAGCCTCTCATTGATCCGCAGTAACAGCTCCCAAAAAGCCGCCTGCAGCCTCCGGACCCCGAGGCATTACTTCTTCTCCATAGCGCCTGAAAACACATAATCGCAGTTCTCTCTGGCAAGCAAATCACGCCAAAGGCGAGCAGATCCAGGATTTGAATGGAATTACTCCTTGAGTATTAGTAGCAATTCAGGTTCATCGGAACAGAGCATTTGGAGAACTGGGCGCTGACTTGACCAACTGGCCACCCCCGAAGCCCGCCGCCATCAACCGACTGAAGTCTTCCACGAATAGCAGAAACCAATGAATGTCCAATTAAGTCAGGCGCCTAATGCACTGCATCGAAGGCCGGTCGAATTTCACGCTGCTGCGCATCTTCGCGGCACACCATGAGAAGCATCACCCGGCCACCCCTACGATAAAAACATGCGCCACCTCCCACACCAACCAGGCCACTTACCGATAGTTCTGCTGCAAATCCTCACCTTGTTCCGCCACATCGACGACGCCACTGAAAGTACCGATCGAGCTCATAACGCACCTGCCCCGCAGCCCGACTGTTGGTACGCACATGTTTCCACTTGAGTATCGAAGGCCCAGTTCAACGCCCGCGCCCGGTATCATTCTCCTGAAACGCTCAGGCAACGGACATTAACCTCCCTATTTCTTCAGTCATTTAGGGTTCCCGCATCAGTACCACGGGCCCCCACGGTCACTGGTTCATGTACATCACAGGCCTTCCCCACCCGGGCCAGCCCCAGACCCGGCCTAATGGCCCGAAGGCAAGTGGCTGTCCCCCGGCCGGCGCGCGCTGCTGGTCCTGACCTATCTACGTAAAGGCGGGCTATGCTGATTTGGCCTGCGAGATCGTCCTCCAGTCGGCCTTGCCCAACGCCCGGGACTGGCCATCGTCGCTGGTCAAGCGCATGGTCTGGGTCGAGGCCAGTAGGTCCGCGCCGATCAGCTGCAGTCAAGCGGCGTTGATCGTGAAAGGGCAGGGAGGGCAGCCGGGGAGGGCGGGCGTTCTGCGCCTGACGAATACGGTCCTCGACCCGCGCGTGAGCGCGGTGGCGCGCCTGAAGGAACGCAATCTGCCCGGTGCGGGTGTTCGTAGCGAAGGTCTGGTCGCGCTAGCCGTCACGTTCTTCGAAGGCGTTCCGTCGTGCTCCGGGATGCCGGCGTTCGCGGCGAATGAGGATCCGCATGCTTGTGGGCCAGGCCCGGGGCTTGGTGTTCTTGGCTGGTTTGCCGGAGGGGGCGCGCTCGCGACGCGAGGATGCGCGCCGCAGCCGGGCAGCCCCGGCCAGCGGCTGGGTCAGTTCAGCGACCTGGGCGCCTTCCCTTCGGTTGCCGTCGTGGTCGCCAGCTATGCCTCAGGTTCATACGGGCAGCAGGGTAATCGCTGGGCGGACGTCCTCGGTGACCGCGTAACCGCTAAAATATTCGGGGCCCTGAGCGGTGAGGTGGTCGATGAACGCGTGCGAGAACCCGGCGACGTCGGTGTGGACCAGGATTCGCCCGGCCCGCACCAAGTCAGGTAGTTGGGCCAGGGCCTCATCTAGAACGGCGATGTGATCAGTCGCGGTATTCGCGCCGACGTTGCCCGACCGCAGCATCCCGACCAAGGCCTCGTTGGTGTTGTCCGGGAAACACAGCAGCGGATGTGTCAACGGTCACTGAAAGCCTTGGTCTGGCGCACTTTATATGATGGTTGCGGCGCGGCGCTGTGACCTTGTGTTCCTTATTAATCAGGATGAGGAGTGTGATCTTGCGGACTACTTCTTTCCCACCTGGCTCAGTTGCGTTTTTCGGTAACAGGTTCCGCCAGCTCAAGCGTGACGCTGGAGGCTGAAAGCCCCACTGGCGAGGCAACCTGCCATCGATGCGAAAATCGTTCGACCCGAGTGCATGACCGATATCGCCGGACGCTGATGGAAGCCCCGCTGGCGGGCAGAGCCTTGACGATCCGACTCGCGGTTCGTCGCTTCGGCTGCGAGAACGCCTCCTGCTCGCAGACCACGTTCTCCGAGGTAACAGTTCGACACGGACGCAGGGCTCTTTGACCGTGTCGATGTTCGCCAGCATCGCCCTGGTCATGGCCGGCCGGGCCGGGGACCACTTAGCCAGCGGCCTGGGACTGCCCGTTGAGCACGACACGATGGTCCGGAGCATTCGTAGGCTCCTCGACCCAGCGCCTGATGAAAGCGGTTTACAGGTTTTAGGAGTGGCCGATTTCGCCTTACGCCGCGGACACCACTACGGCATGGCACGCATCGACTTGAACACACAGGGCCCGGTTGACCTGCTGCCAGGCCGGGACACCGAGAGCCTCAGCAGCTGGTTATGTGAACACGGGCAGGACGTGCAGGTCGTCTGCAGAGACCGCGCCAGGGCCTACGCTCAGGCCGCCCGGGACGTAGTGCCGAACGCAGTCCAGGTCGCAGACCGCTGGCACCTGTGGCACAACCTCGCCGACCACGTCGAGCGCGCTACCGAACGCTGCGAAGTGGGAGGCTCTGCGTTGGTAGCGGCTGGTCAGGTGGCGATAGCCGGTGAACGCCGTTGAACCAGGTCGTGGTTCGTTCGATCACCCAGCGATAGCGTCCCAGGCGTTTGCTGGACTCGATGCCCTTGCGGGCGATTCGGGGAACGATCCCGCGCCGGCGCACCCAGCAGCGGATCTCGACCGAGTCGAAGGCCTTGTCCGCGGGCAGCCCGGCGGGCTTGCGTCGGCGCAGGCCGCGGCGGGACCGGACCCAGGGGACTGCCCTGCTCATGCCTAGTTGTTCCCGGCCATGACGTTGGTGACGCCGGTGTGGAGCCGCTGTGCTGGAGGCTGGTTCCTGGCAGTGGTGTGAGCTCGATGGTAGTTGTAGTAGATGTTCCAGGTGGGGAT
>NZ_BSTA01000031.1:0-4713 GCF_030269265.1 Kineosporia sp. NBRC 101677 | reverse complement strand
AGACCGGCACGCATACCACTTCACTCGGCCAGTTCCCGCAGCAGGACCGTGCCAGCATGACTGACCACGCCCCGGCCGTCAGTAGTGACCACTAGCCGGAGCCCTGACCCGTTGCGTTTCACCTTGAGGGTGCCTGCCGGTCGTGCTTCTGATCCTTAGACAAGATCAGAAGCGCATTACCGGACAGGCACACTTGCCAGTTTGGGGAGGTTTACCCAACAGATCGTGAAACACCCGGTCCAGCAAGACCTACGGTTCTGCTAACGCCTGTCTCCGCCATGCGGGGGAACCTCGCCCAACCTGTGTCTCTGGCTCCTTAGGCAAGATCAGAATATCACTGTTGGACGGGCACTCTCATCACTTGCGGAGATCGCGCCGTCAGGCTTCGTGCAAGACCAGGGCCAAAAGGGGTTCGAGCCGAGCTGTTTTGCGATGCTGTCAGCCATAGGACCGTTAGCACCAGTCACGACGCAGTACCCCGTCACTGTCGCGCTGGTCGAGGAGTTCCTGCCACAACAGTTTGCCCACATCCAGCATGGTCGCCGCTCCGTCGACGGATCCCGGCGTGAGCCGGAAATCCTTGGGGAGTCGTTCTCTATTGAGTACGTGGGTTCGAGGGCCAAGAGGAGGTGCTCGGAATCGGTCATGGTCACTGCGTCGGCGAGGAAGACGTGATCTCTTTCCTGCGCCACCGCCCGCACCTGCTCGGCGGTGGCGGCTGCGAACCGGCGATCGTTGACGACGACCAGTGTTGGACTGTCCACTTGTTGCAGCACGAGCATGAAGTCCCTACCGGCAGTGTCGTTGGGGACCTGCGCTCGCTCAAAAGGTGGTGGGAACATTGCACCACCGGTCAGAGCCTGTTGAAACACGACGTGCCAGACCTGCTCGTCAAAGAAGTCCGTACGTACGACGATTCCATACTTGGCTTCAGGTAACCACAATGGCTGTCCCGGCTCAGCTCTGCCAGTGCCCTTCAAAATCTCCTCCATGCTCACCTGCGTGGGGTCCGCGGCAGGGACGGGCTCCTGTCCGCTTGGTTCCCACTGCAGGGGGCTGCCATCGAGTCGGTCCTTCCAATCGAGCATGTCTCGACTGAAGGCACCGCAGGCCTCCGACCATGAGGCGATGACTCGCACCGGACGATCCTGGCCGTTTCTTATACCCCGCTCCACGTCTTCACCCTCCCGAAGTGTCACTGAGCCGTTGTCATCCTGCCTGGGGGTGCCGTCCGCGGTGCTGGAACGTGAATAATGAGGCACTCATAAACGATGAAAAGCACTTAGCCGCGGGGGTTGCGCCTGTCAGAGATTGCTCGAACCGGGCCGGGCAATCCTACTGCGGGTGACGGCGTTCATGATTAAATCGTTGGATTCATTTTGTCAACCCGACGTCAGTCTCGATGGCGAAGGTGCCTAAAAGAGTATCACTTGTGCTCGAACGTGCGTGAGAACGACGTCGCCGGGCGTTGCCCCGGCAGATCCCGGTATTGCCCATCGATCTCTTAAATTCGTGTCGTTCATGCGCTTGCGCGGATAGGGCACCAGTGAACTTCGGGGCTCCGGCGTGAGGCCTAATTGTCTGGTTTGATCACTGGATGAGACTGTGGAGGTAGAGGGCGGCGATGGGGCGAGTGGGGCCGCGTCGGCCTACGGGGAAGTAGAAAAAGTCGACTCTCGAATGAAGGCGTACTTGGTCGTGGCGGTTTTGAAAGATGCTGTCTCTCTTCGAGCACTGAGCGGAACCAGTGTTAATCGGACCGAGGAAGTCAGTTCCGCTCCAGGAAGTGCCTCCGGTCTCTTGGTAGGCCGGCTTGTGCGTTTCGATGGGCCGCGTCGGTGCCTGCGGCGACAACGCCGCCATAGAGTCGTTCATTGTTCTGCTGCGAAAGAATGTCCTGGACCGCCGACGCTGAAACACCCGGCAGAAACTACGCCTGACGATGGTCACCTGGGTCGAGAAGACCTATCACCGCCGCCGCAGACAAGCAGCATTCGGTCGACTGACCCCCCTATGGAGTACGAGGCCGTCATCCGGCGTACACTCGTCTCGAACACCTCAACCCGTGAGTTAACCGGCTTGAAGGAAGTCCCACTCCTAGAAAATTGACCTGCAGTCCTGACGCGACCAACCTCAAGCACTGTAGCAGGCGACCGTCTGACCCGTCATCCTTACTGAACAGCGGTCAGATTCCGTGAACCTGTCTATTCATTCGCCCGTGTTTGTCTGAGACCAGATGTGCGCGCTGGAGTCGGACCAAGGAGAGCGCTGTGAGTTCTGTTGACAAGCGGCATGACACTGAAGCGAACGGGGAGGACGAGCAGGCACCAGTGGTGCACGTCACGCCAAGGGCCTTCGCGAAGGTTCAGTCCTTGCTGCAGCGTGAAGGGCGTCCGGACTTGCGTCTTCGAATTGCTGTGCAGCCCGGGGGGTGTGTTGGACTGCAGTATGAGCTGTATTTCGATGAACGGCTACTGGACGGGGATCAGATTCAGCATTTCCCACAGCAGTCGGGTGAGATGAGCGAAAGCCTCCTCGACGCCCAACAGGCCGCGGGGTGCCTTCCAAGTGACGATGCCCGGTCTTCGCTCAACGGGTTCGCTCTCGTACTGGATCGAGTGACTGTGCCGGAGGTACGCGGCTCAACCCTCGATTTTGTTGACACTCTTCAGAAGACAGGGTTCGTCATCGACAACCCGCGTGCCAAGCAGAGTTGTGCGTGCGGTGACTCCTTCTGCTGAAAGACCCCGATCTGATCCTGGCGTTGCAGGAGCCGGGAGGACGCCCTTTTCCGAGGGAGGCGGATTTGAATTCCAGGGCTGCTGGCCTGAGCGGATCCTTCGGGGGCTGAGGTTGAATCATCCGGTATGTGCTGGTAGTGGGCAGGGTTCTTTATTACGTTGCCGCGGAGGACGACTCGTGCCTGAAGTTCTGGACGTGAGGCCAGTATTGGGCGCAGGAGGATAAAAGTCCCGGTCCAGCCCTCCGCCAGACCCAGGTAGGCACATCCGACGGTGCAGGGTCAAACAGACCTGGGTCTCCAGGAACGCGATCTCGCAGCGCGGGTATTGTTTGCGACCACCAGACGTTCACGGAATCGCGCACGTCGGTCACGCCGATCGCGGCACCTCCATGACTTCCAAGGACGTCGCCGCGTTCCTAGAGCTTGCGGCCCGAACTGTAGCTCGGGCCTGAGGGGATCAGTCCTGCGGTCCGGAATCGCCGGTGTGCCGGAGCACAGTTGCCATCAGTGCCCTCACATCGCGCAGGGGCCTCAATGGGGCGATCTGGGGATGTTCCGACCCAACTGAACTTGCGGGGGGGGAATCGCACGTGTGCGTCTTGAACGCAATGCTCCGGGTCCTTGGGCCAGCACCCGGCCGTGGCCGGTTCAACGCAGAAAGATAACCATTGCAATGATCTGGTTATGCAGACAACTCTGCGGTATACGGTGTCTGCCCTGACTACGCGCAACATGGCAGCGGCAATTGATCTCGTGGTTCAGTAACAATACACGCCGAGATCGCGTCCTCACTCGTCATAGATGTGCAAGCCGGCGGGAAATTCAAGTGGTGGGACGTTTACCGGCGGCGCCTTGGCCAATCTGACCTATGGCATAGACATGTGGAAATGGAAGCGAAAGGTACTCATTCCCATGGACGATCTTGATGCTATCCCTGTGACATGGTGGCTGATCGAGGGTACGGCCCAAGCACTGATCGAGTCCAGTTCCCTTGGCCTTGCCCGGGCAACGTTCGAGTTCCGCGTGATCCGTGACGTCCTTTCCCTGACGATGGCGTTCGATCCTTTGGCAAGGATTGAATGGCCACCACAGGCTTTCGCCAATCGATCACGGAATCGCCTTGCTCATCGGCTAGAAGCAGCAAATGCGGATTGGGCATGGTGGGTGGCAGAAGCGTTTCGTGACGAGCAGGTCGATCCTGTATTGGAGCCTGCGGATCTGCTACATGCGCAGCGCGCCTGGCAGTGGTTGCTCGGTGGGCGACTGTTGCTGCGCTCGGACGGTTTCGCATGGACACCGTTGTCCCGCAGCGGCAATACATGGAAGGCTTTGGATATGGGAGTACGTTCAGCTCGGCACGCAGTGGCTGCCCTGAATTCCTAACGTGAGAATGTGTCTCTTCTGGAGGCAGCGACGTTGTGGCATGAGCTGGCACCGTGGATCATCTGTCTCGGCGTCTGGTCTTGGATGAGTTGCGGCGATCGTGAAGCCGTTGATCCCGCCGGCGCCGACGCGTCCGCAGGGGTGGCGGCCGGGCCCGGGTGGGCGACCGGCCTTGTTCACGGCGATCGTGTTCGTACTGACCAGCGGTGTTGTCTGGCGCTACCTTCCGTCGTAGTTTGGAGTGAAATACCAGACCGCGCACCGTCGGTTCAGCGAGTGGACCGTGGCCGGGCTGTGGCCACGCATTCAGCGAGCCGTGCCGGACGAGCTTGGAGCGGCCGGCGAGATCGACTGGTTCCGCGCCGTGGTGAACGTCGCGAGCGTGAGGGTCAAAGAAGGGGATCCTTGACCGGGTCCAGCCCCGTGGACCGGGGCAAGCCCGGATCAAGGATCCATGCCTTGTCCCACCGTAACGGCCTGCCCCTGGCCGTGGCCGTCAGTGCCGCGAACACCAACAACAACGATCCCTTGAACCCAAGCCCTCTAGTTGTTGCCTGTCATGACGTTGCTGGCAGCGGGGCCGTGCG
>NZ_BSTA01000030.1:0-4947 GCF_030269265.1 Kineosporia sp. NBRC 101677 | reverse complement strand
CTTGGCAATCTCGCTCGCCCGCTTCAGCTCCGCGTTCTCCCGCCGCAACGCAGCAAGCTCCTCGCTCACCTCGGCCGGGGTTCCAGGCCGCTGAACTGCATCGACCTCGTCCCCCTCGACCCAGTTCCGCAACGTCGCAGGGTTAATACCCAACAGCTCACCCACATGCCGGCGGGCCCCGACATGAGAATCCTGGTGCTCATGGACGCGGTCCTGGACCACCCCCACGGCCCGGGCACGGGTCTCACCGTCGTACTTACGCGGTGCAGCCATTGATCCAGTCTCCATGCTGGTTCAAAGCCTCCGTCAGCCCCAGGGCGCTTCACCTACAACGACGATACAGCCCAGACCAACCAGAGCACTCAACGCCAGACTGCTTGACACGTTAGAACCGTGGGATGTCTAGACGTAGGTGTGGCAGCGATCACTATGCTTCTTTTGACCCAAACGGGTGCGGTCTACGTCTCTTCTTGTAAGGCGCACCACAGTAAGGCGCCTATTGAGACCCAGGAATGCAAGAGGGAGAACGCATATGTCACGGTTTGAGCGAGCTGTCACGGCCGGACTTTTGGCGGCCACTGCATTGTTCAGCTCGGCCTGCGGATCAGGCTCGACGTCGGATACGAGCCCGGTGAGCCAGACGCCCGCCACAGCCCTTGTCACCAAGACACCTGAAACACCTGAGACCTCACCCAAAGAGACTTCGGAAGAGGTGGCGGCCGCACAAGAGTCCACGCTTCCCTCTGTAGGCAGGGGTGCGACCATCGTGCCGCTGGATGGTTTCGAGGGAGCCCTGACCCTGGAGGACGAGGGCCTTTCAATGACCGACGATGACAGCGGCCGTCAGCTGTTCACCTTCAGATCCTTGGGCGAAAACCTATACCAGATTAGGGCTGTCGACAGTTCGGGAGAACGTGAACCGCTGTGTTGGCGGGCCCTCAATACTGACGAGATTGGCCCCTCTCCGATCCTGGCCGGCACCTGTGAGGTGTCTGATAAAACCCAGCAGTTCACGGTCACCAGGTCTGGTGAGGGCTATGTATTTGGTCGCAATGGCTACGGCAATATTGTGTTGAGGAGCGAGGGCCTTGAATACGATGTCACCGACTCAACCAAGTTCAAGGTCGTACAATGATAGTAGTTTGAGGGACGGGTCTGGCGGCGGGCTGAGCGGCTTCCCAATCGGAGTCCGGGTAATTACCCGCGTCTCTGAGACGGCCACGCTCACGAGGTCTTGGAATTTTTGCACCCACCGGCCACGTCCACCAATGGTATGCCTTTGGGGGTTCCGAGCTGTCTCTCGCGCGTACGAATATAGAAGGTTCGCTCATTGGTTCATATCTAGGGCGCAGAAAGATCTGCCCGACCAAATACTTGTGCACAAGTCTGTCGGCGGCCACCGCAAACTGCCTAAAAGTCAGTACCCTCGACATTGAGACTCTGGCCCTGATTCGGCGATGGTGTTTCCAGACCAGCGATAAGAGCACCCATGACGCGCAACCGAGCTAGCGCCTGCTCAGCCAGGATAGGGTCACCAACTGCATTGACCGTCCTATGCAACGCACCTGAAGTTTCATTTTAAACACAGAATGCACATGCGTTTTGCGGAGTCACCGGCCTCGGAGAACTTGCGACTGAGGGTACTCAGGGCTAGCAAGCTGCCCCATGGGTGAGATGGATGCTGGTAAACACGGCCACTAACCGAATACCGGGCAGTTCCCGCGGAGCCGCTTGCTCGGGCCAACGCTGACGCAGATCCTGCCCGCCAGATCGTTCCGCGATTTCGAGTATCTGTGAACCATCCTGATTGCACGTTCCGCTTAGCTTCGGCGTATTATTCGATCATGTACGTTCCCACGACGACCCCCCTTACTCTCAACACCCCCCGGCGCGCCCCGTTACGTGAACGGATGCGCGCGGCAATGCGCGAGGAGGTCAGCGAAGTTGCCTTTCAACTCTTCGCAGAGCAAGGCTTCGAGAACACGACCGTGGAACAGATCGCGACTGCCGCTGGTCTGTCGCGCACCACCTTTTTCCGGTACTTCGGAACCAAGGAGGAGATGGTGCTCAGCCGGGTCGGTGAATTTGGCAGCCAGATTGCCGACGCTTTGGTGCTACGTCCGAGCGAAGAGCGGCCCTGGGAGTCGCTGCGCCGCGCCTTCGACGTGCTCGCTGAAGCCAAGCCAGGGAACTCCGGATCGCCTCTAGGCGCAATCCGACTGCTGACTCAGGCTTCTGCCTTGATCACACGGCATTGGGAAAAGACTCAGGGTTGGCAGAGCATGATCGCCCCGGAGATCTCGCGACGGCTCGGCGGCCCCGACCCAGTAATCGACATGCAGGCCAACGCGCTCACCGCCGCCGCGATCTCCTGCCTAGACGCAGCCATCGACGCATGGGCCGCCACCGGCGGAATCGCATCCATGCCCGAACTTCTAGACCAGGCGATGAACGTCATGCGCGAGCCTAGCAATACGCTCGAATAGCACGTCACCGGGGGGTGACGATGACCTGCCGCGCATCGTCTTGTTCCACATCGGCTTCATATCTCACCCAGCACACCAACCTTGCGTCGGTTCTGGCGTGGCGCCAGCAGGTCTTGCCCCTCGGTCAGCCAGCAAGACGGCTCTAAAGTTCACAGTCGCCTGGTTCGATTTGACACGAGGAAACCGGTCCGCAGACGATCAGGTCCAGAGCCCTGCGCCGAACAGCCTAAAGTTTTTGCCCCCCATCCAGGCGATGCCCGAAGGCCTACATCTGTCCCACCAAGTCTAGATCAACCGGCCGGAACACGTCGGGAGCCAAATCTGTCGACGCATCTTTCCTGACGCTGTGGCTTTGGGCCACCGCATGATCGGACGTTGCATTCACAACGTGCATGAGCGCGAAACCCGTTCGACGAGACGGGTGCCCGTCTGGGGCCGGCGCCGAAGGCGCCTTTGGCATTGCGACTCCGGCCCCGGCCAACCCTTGTGGTCTCCTCAATAATCGAGACTGGAAACCGTTCTCAGCGAATGCCTTTCAAGATCTCGGCCCCACGCTCGCCGATCATAATCGATGGCGCATGGGTGTTGCCACGGGGCAACGAAGGCATCACCGAGGAGTCAATGATGTACAGGCCGGTGAAGCCATGAACCCGGAGACCGGGGTCGACCACTGAGTCGGCGTCAACGCCCGCTCGGCAGGTACCGGAAGGGTGGTTGATCGAGAGCGCGGTAGCGCGCACGGCTTGTTCGATGTCCATGTCGGTTTCGGAAGCGGGGATTTTAGGCGGCTTAGTAAAAGCGCGGAACGTTGGCCCCTCGCCCATATGCATCGTTTCGCGCACACCCTCTATGAGTGCGCGCAGGTCAGCGTCGTTGTCCAGGTAGTTCATATCGATCAAGGGGTTAGCGGCCGCGTCAGCCGAGCGTAGCTTCACGGTGCCCCGGCTCTGCGGGGTGAGCAGGGTGACCAGGCTGGTGAAGGCCGGCGCTGGCCCGCCCGACAGGTCGATCAGCATTGTCATCAATTGGATGTCCGGGGCGAGCGCATCCCTGCCCACCCGAAGGAATCCTCCGACTTGTCCCATTGAGGCGAGAGGTCCCCGGCGCTGTTCGGCGTAGCGGGAGAAGTTCTCCCAGGTGTATGCGTCAAGCCAGGTCTCACCTTGAGTGACCGGCCAGATGACCATCGCCGACAGGTGGTCCTGAAGGTTACTGCCAACGCCCGGCAGGTCCGCCACGACATTGATGTCGTGTTCACGCAGATGATCGGCCGGCCCGATGCCTGAAAGCATCAGTAGTTGGGCAGAGCGCACTCCACCGGCAGACAGGATCACCGAATCGGCCCGTACCACGGTCAGATTGCCGCCAGTGTCGGAGTATTCAACGCCGGTCGCTTTTCCGTTGTCGGTCAGCACTCGCCGCACCAGCGCACCAGTGCGCACCTCGAGGTTGGGGCGGTCGAGCACCGGGTGCAGGTAGCCGCGGGCGGCACTCCAACGCTCTCCGTCCCTCGTATTGCTGTGCATTATGCCGATTCCGTCAAGATCTGGACCGGCAGAAAGATCACGGTTGAACTGCAGGCCATGCTCTAGGCCGGCTGCGATGAAGGCCAGCGACAATGGGTGTGGATCACGCGGGGTCGTGACCGGGATAGGGCCGCCCAGACCGTGCAGGTCGGACGAGCCGCGCTCATGATCTTCGCTGCGCCGGAATGCGGGCAGCACATCGGCCCATCCCCACCCCTTCATCCCCTGCTCGACCCAGCCGTCGTAGTCGAGTGGGTGCCCCCTGAACCACGCCTGGTAATTGATAGAACCGCCGCCGCCAAGCACCCGGCCACCCGAGATGGGCACCTCCCGGCCGCCCAGACCGGGCTGCGGCGTTGTGGTGTAGCTCCAGTCGAGGTCGCCGCGCAGGATGGAGAAGACACCGTGTGGTGCGACGATATTTTGATCGGAGTCAAGCGGGCCAGCTTCAAGCAGCAACACCCGCCGATTCGGGTCCTCAGTCAAGCGGGCAGCGAGCACGCTGCCCGCCGCCCCGCCACCGACAATGATGTGGTCAAACATGCCGCTCCAATACTTGTGCCCACCTGCTTGCGGCCCTTGACCGCAAGCAGGCCAACGCTGCTTACCTTGATGACTGACCGCGCGTCCCATCATTCGCGACGGCCATGGCTGTCACCCGTCACATGTCCACACGGATGAATGCAGGGGGAAGTTCACCAGCCCGTCGTCTCACCTCGCTCACGAGAGCCAAGCGGATCGCGCACCTGACCGGCACACAGGGGAACCGTGAGGTCGGACGAGCATCCGAGGTGCGCTACACCGGGCCTTTGCCCTGACATCCAGGTCTCGCCTAGGGCGACCATCGCAGTTCTCAGCTCCCGCCGGTGTAGAATCGCTAGCCAACTTGAACAGAGCTTCTTTGAGGAGCGCGGTGCGGCTTCAGGATCTAGGTC
>NZ_BSTA01000029.1:0-6456 GCF_030269265.1 Kineosporia sp. NBRC 101677 | reverse complement strand
ATCCCCACCTGGAACATCTACTACAACTACCATCGAGCTCACACCACTGCCAGGAACCAGCCTCCAGCACAGCGGCTCCACACCGGCGTCACCAACGTCATGGCCGGGAACAACTAGGCATGAGCAGCCCGGCTCAGGATCACACTGAACCGCGGAAACGCGACGGACTAGTCATTCGGCACGCCCCACGAAAAGCTTCAGCAACTGTGTCCGTTCTGTGATGAACCACATCTCACTGATGCCCGTGATCTTGTTGGCGCCTCCGCGCCATCCGCTTCAACAATCAAGGACAATCATGCAGAAGACAAAAAGGGGCGTCGCCGTGGGCATTGCCCTGGCCGCAACCTTGACGGTGACCGCACTGTCGCACACAGCGGCGGCCGCCTCGACTGCGCACCGGACTGCAGCCCCTCAGGCCAGTCAGCTGATCGCCCACGACGCAGGTGTTGTCCGTGCAGCCGCAGCTCCACGGAAATACAAGGAACGGTTCTGCAACACGACATCGAACGCTGAAATCCTTTCGGTGGGGGTTGGAACGGTGATTGGTAAGTACTCCAACGGGGGTCTCACCGAACCGGGATACTGTGACCTCTTCCCCAAGAGCGAAGGAGCCGATCTCTACATTCACATTCAGAAACCGGCCACCAAGCAGTTCAAGACACTCAGCAACCGCAAGGTCAAGAGTTGCGACTCGGAAGTCGTCGTCTCAGGCAGCTATGAAAACCCCGTGGTGACGCATCGTTGCGCGCCCGCGGCGACGGTCGCTGCCTGTAGCGCCGGCAGCATGTGTACCTGGCAGGACGCCGGCTACACCAACTGGTACACGGACCTGGCCCACCATTTCGGAGGTGTGGAATCTCCGATTTTCCCGGAGAACGCGCCGGCCCCCGTCTACGGCGACGGAGCGGGCGACCTTTCTACTCACGGCCTGAACGACTCCATCTCTTCGGTCTGGAACCGTACCAACCAGAAGTGGTGCTTCGGCGAACACGCGTTGTCCCACGGCAAGCGGATGAGTTTGGCACCTGGCGATCGCATTTCCAACCTGGGCGATCGTGGCTGGAACGACATGATTACCTCGGTTCGCCCCTGCACGTGAGGTATCTCGTTGTCGGTGTTCGCAGGAATTGGTTGTCGTTGAACCAACACGAGCCCTGACGATCGTGAGGTCCCTGCTGCTCCCTGGGCTGAGGGGCAGGGACCTCACTCTAGGTCGGGAGATGTCCCCGGTCGCAGTCATTCTGAGCTAGATATTTTTCACCAAGTGGGAGGTTTCTCGACATGCACCTCTATTGGCCCCAGCAGGCGCCTGCATCCCCGCCTATGCCGCAGGCAGACACAGGTGAGGCACCAACCCCACCCACAACGGTATTGGTCACTGGCGCAGCAGGTTTTGCAGCAGGTCACATCATTGAGGAACTGCTCCACCACGGCTATGCCGTACGTGGCACCATTCGTGAGACCACGCCCGAGGGCAGAACGGCTCATCTCAGAACCATCGCCGCGCGCCATCCTGGGCGCCTGCACCTCGTGCATGCTCAACTGGACAGCGACAAGGGCTGGGCAGATGCGGTGGCCGGTTGCGCCTACGTCATTCACGTCGCCTCTCCCTCCTCGGCTGGTGCCGCGCAAGAGGAGCTGTGCGTCATCCGCACAGCCGTAGAAGGAACTTTAAGAGTCCTTCAGGCCGCTGCCCACAGCGGAACCGTTTGCAGAGTTGTCACCACCTCTTGCAGCGCAGCCGCGGCCGCCGGCCACGTTAGATCTGCAAATAGTCCTTGCACTGAAAAGGACTGGGCCTTAATCGAAGGTCGCTCAACCTTCGAGAAAAGCAAGACGCTTGCCGAACAGGCCGCCTGGCAATTCATCCACACACTCCCGGAAGGGCACAGGATGGAGATGGTTACCCTAAATCCCGGCCACATTCTCGGCCCATTGCAAAATCCATATGTCAACGCTTCAATGCGGACGGTCCAGCGGTTGCTTGACGGCTCCATGCGGGCCGTACCGAATCTTAGCTTCAACGTCACCGACGTACGCGACCTAGCTGTTGCACACCGGTTGGCCTTGGAAAAGAGAGTCGCATCAGGCAATCGCTACCTATGCGCAGGACCAGCCACCTGGCTGCCGGATATGGCGGAACTTCTCGCCGCACACTTCGGTCCCCAAGGAGCGCGTGTCCCGCTTCGCCGCCGATCAAACTTGAGCATGTGGCTGCTGTCCAGATCGGATCCCACACTTCGCCCCGTCCTGCCCGACCTCGGACGACAGGTCCATCTGTCCAGCCAGAAGGCAACAGCAGAACTGGGCCTTCACCTCCGTCCCATTGCATCGACCCTGCACGACAGCGCGCAAAGCCTTATTGACCATGACGTGATCCACGCAGAACAACAAAAATCTCGAGCCAAACGCGCCTGTGATTGACAGTTAATAAAGACACCAAAGCACGTCTCATCCTTAGACGGGATCTAGATGGCAAGTTGAACCGATTCTCTAACATCGGCATACTATTTCGACGGACAGGCGAGCAATAGAAAGGCATCTAAATACAAGGGCTCAAGGGTGGACGGCCCTGCCCCCGTCCGAGCTTGTATGTCTTCTGCAATGGAAAAGATCAGACGGGCGCTGCGTGAAGTGATGCGACTACCGCTCAGGGCTTCGGCGCCATAGCCATGGGCCCATTTCGAGCGGTAGCACCGGAAGATGTCCTGTGGCTGTCGCCCTGTGTCCGGGCGGCATGCGATCATCGGCGCAAGTGCATGACCGGTACCGGCGCAGACTTACCTATGGAGCCGTCACAGGGGTCCCAGTCCAGAGCGATCTATCGGTGCGCCGGTTCCGCTATGACATCTGGACCGCAGCATAATGGCTTCCGTCGAACAAGTGTCAGGGCTGACGCGGCAGCACGGCCGCTACACTCTACCGGCCCGAGCCATGCTGAGCGCCGTTGGTCTGGCATTGGCAAGACGGGCCGGCGCGCGACTGGCCGGGCGACTGGGCCTGGCTGTCGAGCCTGACGCGCTGCTACTAGTCAGCGAGCCCTTGTCATCCTGATCTTGGTGCCTGACCCCCGGTCCGAGACGCGAAAGAGCCCCTGGTAGGACGGGGATTGTCTAGATCATCCGCACCACCAGGGGCTCCACATTCTTTCCTACCCGTCGGGCATGGCTGTGTCCAGTCGCGCCTTGAATCTCCTGTCCGCAGCGATCCGCCGAGCCCGCCGCGAGATGGGCTCCCGCTGGCGCCGCCTGGACCCCGGCCGGCAGGCGCTGCTGGTCCTGGCCTACCTGCGTAAAGGCGAGACCTATGCCGATCTGGCCTGCGGGTTCGGCATCGGGATCCGCACCGTCTACCGCTACGTCCGCGAGGGCATTGACCTGCTGGCCGCTATGGCGCCCACGCTCGCGCAGGCGATCGAGGTCGCGCAGGGCAAGGCGTTCGTGATCTTGGACGGCAGCCTGCTGCGCATCGACCGGGTCATGATGGCCTCGAAACGAGACCGTCCGTTCTACAGCGGGAAATGGAAAGTCCACGGCGTGAACGTGCAGGTCCTGGCAGATCCAGCGAGCCGGCTGGTCTGGGTCTCGCCCGCGCTGCCCGGATCGGTGCACGACATCAAGGCCGCCCGCCACCACGACATCCTCACCGCCCTGGAACGAGCCGGGGTGATGGCCTTCGCCGACACCGCCTACCAGGGCTCGCCCGAGAACGTCCGGACGCCGCTGCGCAGCCGCCGCCAGGACCCGGTCACGAAGAAGATGAAGCCTCTTTCAGCTGGTCAGCGGGCCGCGAACACCGCTCACGCCCGCATCCGGGCCATCGGCGAACGCGCCAACTCCCAGCTAAAGAACTGGCGCATCCTGCGCAAGATCCGATCCAGCCCCAGCGACGCCACCAACCTGATCAAGGCCGTTCAAACTCTCATCCTGGCAGGCTGATTCGTCAGGATGACATCAGTTCAGCGTCTGCGCCAGCTGTTGAGCCGGTGCCAAGCCTCGGAGTCGACGACTTCGTTCTGCGCCGGGGCAACAACTCCGCCACGGTCTCATCGACATGGGCACCAGCCGTGCCATCGACTTCCGACCCGGACGGGAAGCAGCGCCGCTGGAACGGTCGGCTCAAGGACCTTCCTGGCGTGGGAACCGTCTGCGCGACGTTCTGGAGCCTACGCCGAGGCTATCCGCACCGGCGCACCCGATGCCGTGCAGGTAGCCGACCGCTTCCATCGGGCTTTTACCCGGATCTAAGGCTCACGGCGCGGGTCTGAGCCAGACGCTGATCAAGAGTTTCGAGCATCTCGGTGAGTTTGAGGGCCTTGAGGGTGTCGTGGAGCCCGGCTTCCAGAACGCTCACGTCTGGGTCTCCGTTCTGGGAGCAGGCACCGCGGCAGGTGACGGCGCCGGGGCGGGTTCGGAGTTCGTGGTGGACAGGTGGACGACGGCTGGGCCGGGAACGACAAGCGGGTCTGGCTGTTCGAACAGGCCCTCCCGCCTGCGCAGGAACGCAGGAACCCGGTCATGGCTGCTTGTTTCGGCGCTGTCACTGTCGCCGTCGGCTGTCTAGGTCTGTGCGCTGAGTAGTCCTTTGATGGTCCGGTAGGAGGGATCACCGTCCCGGATCGCCGGGTCGCAGGCGGCTTCCAGACAGGCCTGGCCGTACTTGTGGCGCAGGCCCAGGACGCCTTGGGCGGCGCGCAGGCGGAACAGGACGTTCTCGGCCAGGAGCCCGGCGATGACCTCGACGCAGGCCGGGCCGATGTCCAGGGCAGCGTCGCGGCACCAGGTCGGTGTCTTCTGGTGGAAGGCGATCTTTTCCGGCGGATAGTGATCCAAGATCGTGGCGCGGCCCCGCTGGATGCGCAGGTGGGTCACCACGACGTTGCCGTTGTGGATGATCTGCACGCTGCTTGGCGTGGACCGGGCCTCGACACGCTCGCCAATTAGTTGCCAGGGAACGGAATACAGGCCCGGTCCGACCTCGACGTGGATGTCGGGACCGACCTTGCCCGTTGTCCAAGTCGCCACGACGAACGACCGGGCCGGTAGCGGTTCAGGGCCGGCGCCTCGACGGCGGCGAACACGGTCGCGGGAGCGGCGCCCTCCGGTCCACGGTGGGCGCGCCGGCCCTCCACGAACCGACACCAGGTGATCGCGGTGTCCTGCACATTTTCCAGCGACGAGAAGTCACGCCCCCGCCAGTACGAGTCACGAACATACGGCATGGCCCGCTCAACTCTGGGCTTTTCCTTGGGCTTACGGGCCCGGGCTGGGTCGATCAGGATTCCGTAGTGCGTGGTCGTCTCCGCATACGAACGGTTCATTTTTGGGTCATACAGGTCCGGGCGGTCGACGCCGGTATTCAGGTTGTCCGGGACCAGCCGGGCCGGGAGGCCGTCGAAGAACGCGAATGCCTCGACATGGGCACGGGTCCATGACTCCTGATTCATGCGGATTACCGGGCGCACGAACATGAATCGGGAACACGCCAGGACCATCACGAACGCCCAGATACTGACCCGGGGCTTCCCTGGCCGGGACGGATCCCGCCAAGAACCCAGTTTGCCGCAGTCGATCCGAGCCTCATCGCCCGGCGTCACCGTTCCCGGTGGCCGCAGCACCGTCCCCTGCGCCCTGCGTGTTTCCTCCGGCAGATGTGCCGCCACCGACCGCTTCAACGACGAATACGACGTATCCAGGCCGTGTTCGTCAACCAGACCCTGATGGATCGTGGCCTGCGTGACGCCCCGCCCCAGCTGCTTCAGGATGTAGTCCCGGTGCAACGCGATCGCCGGCCACGTCACCTGCCGCAAAGCCGAGTCGCCCACCTCCGGGAACCACTCACTGATCAGCGGGCGCCAATCCGGCTGAACAGAAGCACTTCTCACCAACTAGCCGGAGTCCACCGCGGCCTGCGCCGGCGCCACATACTCTTGGATCGTCTTACGGTCGATCCCCAGACTCTCCGCGATCTGCGACTGGGCACGTTGCGCCCAGCAGTGCTCATACAACTTAATCAGGTCGATCATCTCGAACGTCTCCCTCGCCATCGGGTCCCCTCCCACCGACATCGATGGAAGCGAGACTGCCCTGTCTGCGAGGCCACACCCGCGCCGCCGCGCCCCCCATCCCCATGGGGAATTACGTGAGCGACGGCCAATCCGGATGGGGAATTACGTGAGCGCGAACCCCTCGACCTGAGGAATTACGTGAGCGCTGACCTACTCCATCGACTCACGTATGAAGGTGTCCCTGGCCGTGAGGGCACTGAAAAATTTTGTCTCGTTTCGTGAACCACGAAAGACCATTGTCCACTCGGACAGGGGCAGCCAGGGTGGATTCAATGGGTCGTCGCAACACCTCGATCGTGGAGGTGCTGATGGGCAGGCCTGCCGGGTGGATGTCGGCTTTGACGGGAAGGTCGCCGATGAAGTCGCCGGGGGCGCCGGCTCACCGGAGG
>NZ_BSTA01000028.1:0-11108 GCF_030269265.1 Kineosporia sp. NBRC 101677 | reverse complement strand
CCCGACGGGGGTCGGAGAAACCTGACGAACCAGAGACCATCAGCCAAGTGACCAGAAAATCTTCTGGCCGATTTGGCATCGGTTGTTCAGATGCACTGTTGAGTTCTCAAGGAGCGGACGCTCCCGTGCTCCGGCCTTTCGGCTTTCGCTCGGGGCGACGAGAAGAACATTAGCCCTTCTTCGTTCAGCCGGTCAAATCCGCGTTTCGCGTTCCTGACCAGCGGTAAAACATTCATCAACGGCAATAGACAGAGTCCACCCGGGTGACCCGAAAAGGGACAGACGAGTGCGATCTGACGATGACCGGAGATGTGGGTACCTCCGCGGAACCGGCCACTTCCGTGTCCGTTGCTTCCGTGGTGTCGGCGGCCGCTTGCACGGCTCCCGAAAACCCTCGGAAGACATTACCAGGACTTGAGCGCCGGCCCGACCAGATCACCCTGACGGCGGTCACGGTCGGGCAACGCCCGCAGCGCCCTCCTACTGGGCGCCGGACGCCTTCAGAAGACGGGTCGTGCCGATCTCCGCAGCGTTCTTCATGAGTTCCGCGTTCACCCAGGCCGCGGTGTCGGCCACCGTCCGGCCCGCGTCGGCCGGCCAGGGGTACGACGCGGGTGCATCAAGCGTCTCGTCGTCCAGTGCGTCCAGCACCGCCACCCAGGCCACGCCAAGTTCTCTCAGCCAGTTGCTCGCCGGCTCGCCGACCCCGGGCCAGGTCACGTCGAAGGGGTCGAGAGGCGGGCGGCCGGCGGCGTGCTCCAGGGCGCTGCCCAGCCACCAGCCCAGGTGCCAGCTGGTCCAGGCGATGGTGGGCACCGGGATCGGGTCGGGCTCGCTCTCGGCCCAGTCGGGGACCCAGCTGCCGTCCGGCTGGGCGTTCATGGTCCAGCACAGCGGGCCCGGTTCCCAGAGGAAGTCGGCCTCCTCCAGCCGTTCCAGGTGGTACTCGAAGAACGACCAGGCCAGGTCGAACTGCCAGCGCAACAGGTCACGACGGGGAGACTCCATCCGGCGACCCTGTCACGTGATCATCTGTGCGGCAACGGCGCTGGTGGCCACCCCGGAGCCCGCGGCCGGACCACCTTCCGGGGGCAGTGCACCGGATGGTCGCGGCATAAAATGCCGGTCATGGCCGACTGGACCTTCCGCCCCGCGACCGACGACGACCTGCCCCGCATCGCCGATCTGAAGGTCCTGGTGATCCGCGAGCACCTCGAGCGCCTGCGCCCCTGGGTCGAGGAGTCGGCCCGTCAGTACCTCTACGAGCGCTGGAACGCCGCCAACGTGCGGATCATCGAGGTGGCCGGGGTGTTCGCCGGCTGCGTGGCCCTGCGCCAGGCCGACGACTGCCGGTGGATCGAGCAGTTCTACCTGGTGCCGGAGTTCCAGGGGCAGGGCCTGGGCAGCGCGGTGCTGGGCGCCCTGTTGGAGGAGTGCGACCGTGACCGGGCAGTGGTGCGGCTCGACGTACTGCAGAAGAGCCCGGCGCGGCGACTGTACGAGCGGCACGGCTTCGAGTTCGAGCACGAGGACGCGCTCGATGTCTTCCTCGTCCGGCACCCGAGGTAGACCGACCGCGAAAGCCCAGCACAAACGTCCTCAGGCTCCGGGGTTCTTGGCAATGCGCACGCTGTCGGCCCATTCCTTCACCCAGGCCGGCAGCTCCAGCTCGGCCGGGTAGCCACCGACCAGCTCCTCGAGCTCGGTCTGGGAGACGGACCCGCCGCTGCGCTTGAGGAAGCGCGCCTGCACCACGGCCCGGGCGACGGTCTCGCCGCGCCGCACGAAGGTCTGCTCCACGTAGGTGTTGCGGTTGTCGACGCCGAGCATGCGGGTGTGCACGTGGAACTTCTCCCACAGCTTCAGCGAGCGGCGGTAGGTGATGGTCTGGGCGGTGACCACCGGGTACCAGCCGCGGGCGGTGATCTGCGGCCAGTGCCCCGAGCGCTGCAGCCAGTCGAGCCGGGCGAGGTCGCAGAAGGCCAGGTAGCGGCTGTTGGTGAGGTGCCGGATCACGTCGAGGTCGTTGGGCAGGACGCGGAACGGGGTGCGTCCTCCCTGCCAGACGTCGGTGCGGCTCCGGGAGCGGCCGAACAGGCTGAGCAGGAGCAGGCGGAGGTACAGGTTCATCGGGCTTCCCAGGTCGGAGCGCTGCGGGGACCGAGCCGCTCCAGTGCGTCCGGCCCGGTCATCCTAAGCAACCGCTTTGCTGGGGCCCGGTGGGGCTGGGCGAAGATGGACCGGTCGCCACTCCCCCGACCGACAAGGACCTTCATGCGTCTCCTGCTCATCCGTCACGGACAGACCCATTCGAACGTCAGCGGCTCGCTGGACACCGCCCGGCCCGGGGCGGATCTCACCGACCTCGGCCGTGAGCAGGCGGAACTGCTGGTGGAGCGGCTGAAGGACGAGCCCGTCGACGCGCTGCACGCGAGCACGCTGGTGCGCACGCAGCAGACCATCGCCCCGCTGGCCCGGGCGCGGGGGCTGGAGGTGACGGTCCACGACGGCATCCGTGAGTGGGACGCCGGTGACCTGGAGATGAACAACGACCTGGAGTCGGTGGACCTGTACATCAAGGTCGCGATGAGCTGGGCTGCCGGCCAGACCGAGGTGCAGATGCCCGGCGGTCCCACCGGGGAGCAGGCGCTGGGCCGGTTCGACGCGGTGATCGAGCAGATCGCCGGCTCGGGCGCCCAGTGCGCGGCGGTGGTCAGTCACGGTGCAGCCATCCGGACGTGGGTGGCGGCGCGGGCGCGGCAGGTGGATGTGGACTTCGCGGCGGAGCACCCCCTGCTGAACACGCAGGTGGTCCGGCTGGTGGGCGATGCGCAGGCGGGCTGGGAGGTCGAGGACTGGGGCTGGTGACGGATCTGAGGCCGGGAATACAGTGCCGAAGTGGCTGACATGCGCATCGCGGTGGTGGGTGGCGGGCCCGGCGGCCTGACCTTCGCTCGTGTCCTGCACCGTCTCGGCCGGTCCGTGACCCTCCTGGAACGCGATCCCGGCCCCGACGCCCGTCCTCCCGGCGGCTCGCTCGACCTGCAAGAGGGACTGGGTCAGCTCGCGCTGGAGAAGGCGGGGCTGCTGGCGCAGTTTCAGGCGCTGTCTCGCCCCGAAGGGCAGGCCATGCGGATCTTGGACGTGGACGGCCGGGTTCTGCGCGACTGGCACCCGGGTGCCGATGAGCAGGCGAACCCCGAGATCGACCGTCGGCAACTGCGTGACCTGCTGATCGGCCCGCTCGAGGTGCAGTGGGGCCGTGCGGTCACGCGGGTTGTGCCGGAAAACGGTGGCGCAGTGGTCCACTTCGCGAACGGCGCGCCGGAATCGTTCGACCTGGTGGTCGGAGCCGACGGCGCCTGGTCGCGGGTGCGGCCCGCGGTCTCGCCGGCCACGGCCCAGTACACCGGGGTCACCGCGGTCGAGACCGACCTGCGTGACGTCGACACCCACCGGCCTGACCTGGCCCGGCTGGTCGGCGACGGGACGATGGCGGTGTACGGCGTGAACCGGGCCGTGGTGGCGCAGCGCAACAGCGGTGGCCAGGTGAAGATCTACGCCCAGTTCCGCGCGCCGTTGAACTGGCATGCCGACCTTGACCTGACCGATCACGACGCCGTGCGCTCGAGCCTGCTGGAGCGTTTCGACGGCTGGGCCGATCCCGTCCTCGAGCTTCTGCGCCAGGGGCGCACTTTCGTTCACCGGCCGATCCATGTCCTGCCGGTGTCGCACACCTGGACGCACGTCCGTGGGGTGACGCTGCTGGGTGACGCCGCGCATCTGATGCCGCCCCTGGGCGCCGGGGCGAACCTGGCCATGCTGGATGGCGCCGAACTGGCCGAGGCGATCGCCACCGGGGACCTGGACGAGGGTGTGCGGGGCTTCGAGGAGCGCATGTGGGCTCGGGCCGGCCGGTGGGCGCAGATCACCGCGGCGGGTCTGGAACGTCTGGTCAGCCCAGACCCGGCCGAGGCCCTGGCGCTGTTCGACCGGGTCAACTAGCGACGGCGGCGGAGGCTGCGGTCGTCGAGCTCGGGCGGGCGGTCGTAGCGCTCGTCGGGGGCGAGGTCGGTGCCCGGGGCGATGATCACGTCGATCGTGTCGAGCACGTCGTCTTCGAGGCGCAGGTGCAGGGCGGCGAGCTGCGACTGCAGGTGCTCGCCGGTTCGGGGGCCGATGATGGCCGCGGTGACGCCGGGGTGGGCGGTGACGAAGCCGAGGGCCAGCTGCACCAGGGTGAGGCCCGCGCCCTCGGCGACCCCGGCCAGTTGCTCGACCACCCGCAGGCGCTGCTGGTTGACCGGTTGCCCGAGGTCGAACCAGGCCGGGAAGTGCTGGGACCGGTGGGTGCGGACCGGCTGCCCCGCCCGGATCGCCCCGCTGAGCCAGCCGCCGCTGAGCGGGCCCCAGATCAGGGTGCCGAGCCGGTACTGCTGGGCGACCGGGAGCACGTCACGTTCGAGGCCGCGGGCCAGCAGCGAGTAGTTGGCCTGTTCGCTGACCGGGCGGCTCAGCCCGTGCTCGCGGGCCGTGTACTGCGCCTCGACCAGGTGGTGGGCCAGGTGGTTGGAGGTGCCGAAGTGCAGGATCTTGCCGGCCCGCTGCAGGTCGGTGAGCGCGGCCAGGGTCTCTTCGGGGGCGGTCTGCCGGTCGAGGGTGTGCACCTGGTAGAGGTCGATCCGGTCGGTGCCCAGGCGGCGCAGGCTGGCCTCGACCGCCCGGGTCAGCCAGCGCCGGGAGCTGCCGCTGCGGTTGGCGCCCTCACCGATCTGCAGGCCGGCCTTGGTGGCCAGGACCACCTGGTCGCGCCGGCCGCGCAGGGCGCGGCCGACCACCTCTTCGGAGCCGCCCTGACGGTAGACGTCGGCGGTGTCGACCAGATTGATGCCTGCGTCGAGGGCCTGGTGGATGATCCGCACCGGCTCGTCGGTGCGACCGTCGAAATTCATCGCGCCCAGGGCGAGCGGCGCGATGCGGATGCCGGTGCGCCCCAGCGTGCGGTGCTCGACGGGTTCGACGGGTTCGGCCGGCACGCCGCTCAGCGCAGACCGGCGAACAGGTCGGTCTCGGGCAGCGGCGCGCCGGTGGTGTCGTGCGCCCGCAGGAAGGTCTCGACCCCCATCATCCCGGTGAACCGCTCGACCCCCAGGCCGAGCATCATGGCGCTGTCGGACTGGCTGGCATGGGCCGAGAGGGCGTCGAACTTCTGCTGGCCCCAGGGCTTCACGTCGACCAGGGTGGTGAACTCCTCGTCGGGCAGGCCCATCGGCAGGCGCTCGCCGCGGTCGAGGGTGGCCTGCATGCCGGCCAGCATCTGCTCCATCTCGGCCTTCTCCTGCTCGGTGCCGAACTCGCGGGTGAGGTCGCCCCACGCCTTCATGTGCGAGTAGGGCATGGAGGACCAGTACACCTTCGCCGGCTGCCAGTTCTCACCGGCGAGCAGTTCGAGGGCGGCCACGGTGATGCGGTGGGCCTGGATGTGGTCGGGGTGGCCGTAGACGCCGTTCGCGTCGTAGGTGACGACCACGTCGGGCCGGTGGCGGCGCATCAGCTCGGCCAGCCGGGCCGCGGACTCGGCCACCGGCACCTGCCAGAACGCACCCGGCGCCTGGTTGGTCTCCCAGCCCATCATCCCGGAGTCGTGGTAGCCGAGCTGCTCGACGTGGTCGAGGCCGAGGACCTTGGCGCTGCGCTCCAGCTCGCCGCGGCGCACGGCCACCACGGCCTCGGCGTCGTGCGCGGCGTCACCCGGTTTCACCCCGCCCGGACCGTCGCCGCAGCGGCCGTCGGTGCAGGTGACGAGCACGGTGCGGATGCCTTCGGCCGCAGCCTTGGCGAACACGCCACCGGTGCCGGTGGCTTCGTCGTCGGGGTGGGCGTGGACGGCCATCAGGGTCAAGGTCACAACCGGCACATTAGCGGGGGCCACCGACAGTTCCGGAGCGGTTTTCGTTCTCGGCGCACCCGGGCATATCTGCGCCGTCCGAGATGTTCGCGCCTCGGTCAGGCCGAGCTCCGGGCGGTGCGCCTGGCCGTGGCGAGCCAGGCCGGCGCCCCGGGAGGTTCGTGGAAGCGGGTCTGGACGTGCTCGGGCTCGAGCCTCTCCACGATCCAGCCGACTGCCGGCGAGAACGTGGCCCTCAGGTCGGCCTCGCTCAAGGGGTGGGGCCCCGGTGCCGGCGGCCGGTCGGCGAAGCACAGCACGTGCAGGACGCCGTCGGGTTCGGTGACGGACGCCAGCTCCCGCAGGTAGCGGAGCCGCTCGGCAGAGTCGAAGGTGTGCAACAGACCGCAGTCGAGCACGGTGTCGAAAGGCCCGCCCAGCCCGCGTAGTTCCAGCGCATCACCCACCACGAACCGCACCTCGAGCCCGCGGGAGACGGCCTTGGCCCGCGCCGCGGCCAGAGCCGTCGGCGCGACGTCGAACCCCACCACCCCCAGACCCGACGCGGCCAGCCACAGCGCGTTCTCCCCGGTGCCGCAGCCGGCGTCCAGCACCGCCCCGGCGAAAGCGCCCTGCTCGGCCAGCCGGACCACCGCCGGCTGCGGCCGGTCCAGGTCCCAGGGCGCCGGGCCGCCCTGGTAGGAGTCGTCCCACGACCGGCCGCTGCGGCGCTCGTGGCTGGTCGGGGGCCGGCTCACCGGAAGGCGTCCAGCCCGGTCAGGGCCTTGCCGATGACCAGCGTGTGCATCTCCACGGTGCCCTCGTAGGTCAGCACCGACTCCAGGTTGTTCATGTGCCGGATCACCGGGTACTCCAGCGAGATCCCGTTGGCCCCGAGGATCGTGCGGGCGGTCCGGCAGATCTCCAGGGCCTCGCGCACGTTGTTCAGCTTGCCCAGGCTGACCTGGACCGGCTTGAGCGTCCCGGCGTCCTTGCGCCGGCCCAGGTGCAGCGCCAGCAGCAGGCCCTTGGTGTACTCCAGCTCCATGTCGGCGAGTTTCTGCTGGGTGAGCTGGAAGGCCCCGATCGGCCGGCCGAACTGCTCGCGCTCGCGGGCGTAGCGCACCGCCGCGGTCAGGCAGGTGCGGGCGGCCCCGAGCGAACCCCAGATCACCCCGAACCGGGCCTCGCTCAGGCAGGACAGCGGGCCGGCCAGGCCCTGCGACCCGAGCACCGCGGCCTCCGGCACCCGCACCTCGTCGAGCACCAGCTCGGCGGTGATCGAGGCGCGCAGGGAGAGCTTGTGCCTGATCTCGTGGGCGCTGAAGCCGGGCGCCGAGGTGGGTACGGCGAAGCCGCGGATGCCCTCGTCGGTGTTGGCCCAGACCACCGCCACGTCGGCGATCGTGCCGTTGGTGATCCAGGTCTTGGTGCCGCTGATCACCCAGTCCGAGCCGTCGCGGCGCGCGCGGGTGCGCATCCCGGCCGGGTCCGAGCCGTGGTCGGGCTCGGTCAGCCCGAAGCACCCGATCGCGTCCCCGGCCGCCATCCGCGGCAGCCACTCGTCCTTGATCTCGTCCGATCCCCAGCGCCACAGGCCGAACATGGCCAGCGAGCCCTGCACCGAGACCAGCGAGCGGATCCCGGAGTCCACCGCCTCCAGCTCCATGCAGGTCAGGCCGTACTGGGTGGGGGTCATCCCGGCGCAGCCGTAACCGGTGAGGTGCATGCCCAGCACCCCGAGCCCGCCGAGTTCCTTGGTCAGGCCGCGCGGGTCCTCGACCGTTCCCCGCTCGAACCAGTCCGCCACGTACGGCGCGATCCGCGCCTGTGCCATCGTGCGGACTGCGGAGCGGATGTCGCGTTCGTCGGCCGACAGCAGTTCGTCGGCGCCAACAAGATCAACGGCCACGTCGATGGGGTCCATCCGGCCAAAGCTAGGCTCGCCCCACCACCGAACACCACCCCTGACCAGTCAGGCCCCATCAACCAGGAGACGCCGCATGAGCCCCACTCAGCCGCCGTACCAGGTGACCGACCCCGCCACCGGCGAGGTGCTCGAGACCTTCCCGTTCGCCACCGACGCCGAGATCGAGGCGGCGCTGGCCGGGGCCGACTCCGCGTTCACCGCCTGGCGGGAGGTGCCGATCGCCGAGCGCGCCGCGATCGTCCAGAAGGTCTCGGACCTGTTCGGCGAGCGCGCCGAGGAGCTGGCCCGGATCTCCCAGCAGGAGATGGGCAAGGCCTTCGACGAGGGCAAGGAGGAGAGCGAGTTCTCCCAGGCCATCTTCGGCTACTACGCCACCGAGGGCCCGAAGCTCGCGGCCGACCGGCCGATCCCGACCAGCAGCGACACCGGCGGCACCGCGATGGTGGAGTACCGGCCGGTGGGCGCGGTGCTGGGGATCATGCCGTGGAACTTCCCGACCTACCAGATCGCCCGGTTCGCCGCGCCCAACCTGGTGCTGGGCAACACGGTGATCCTCAAGCACGCCGAGTGCGTGCCCCGCACCGCGCTCGCGGTGGCGCAGATCATGAAGGACGCGGGGGTGCCGGAGGGTGCCTACGTGAACGTCTTCGCCACCCACGAGCAGGTCGAGACGATCATCGCCGACCCCCGGGTGCAGGGGGTCTCGCTGACCGGGTCCGAGCGGGCCGGGGCGGTGGTGGCCGCGCTGGCCGGCAAGTACCTGAAGAAGTGCGTGCTGGAGCTGGGCGGCTCGGACCCGATGCTGGTGCTGGACAGCGCCGACGTGGCCAAGGTGGCACAGACCGCCTGGGACTTCCGGGTCTACAACAACGGCCAGGTCTGCAACTCCAACAAGCGCATGATCGTGATGGCCGACGTCTACGACGACTTCGTCGCCGAGCTCACCCGCAAGGCCCGGGAGATCGACCCGGCCGAGCACGCGCCGATGTCCTCGCGCCGGGCCGCCGAGGCGATCGACGCGCAGGTGCAGGAGGCGGTGTCGAAGGGGGCCACCCTGCACGCCGGCGGCGTGCTCGGTGAGGGGCCGGCGGCGAAGTACTCCCCGGGCGTGCTCACCGGTGTCACCCCGGAGATGGCGGCCTTCCACGAGGAGCTGTTCGGGCCGGTCGCGGTGGTCTACAAGGTCAGCAGCGAGGACGAGGCGGTGCAGCTGGCCAACGCCACCCGCTTCGGTCTCGGCGGCTCGGTGTTCAGCCAGGACACCGACCGGGCCAAGCGGGTGGCGCGGCGCCTCGACGTGGGCATGGCCGCGGTGAACACGCCGGCCGGCGAGGCGGCGGAGCTGCCGTTCGGCGGCACCAAGCGCTCGGGCTTCGGCCGGGAGCTCGGGCCGCTGGGCTTCGACGAGTTCTGCAACAAGCGGCTGTACTACGTGGCCGACTGAGCCCGACTGAGCACACAGATCCGGATGAAGGACGGCGCCGGGCCCGGTCGGGTCCGGCGCCGCCTTTGCGTCGGGTCGGGTTGCGGGACGGGCGGTCAGCCGAACCTGGGATCGGGCGGCAGGTGCAGGGCGAGCGCCCGCACCAGGTGGGCCTCGAGTTCGGTGTCGGGGTGCCCGACCCAGTACTGGTGGCCGGTGAGCATGGCCGCGACCAGCGCCTGACCCACCGCCACGGGGAAGAAGCCGTCCTCGGCGTGGCCGGTCTGCCGGGCCGCGAAGGCCCGGCCCGCGCTGCGCCAGCCCTCGAAGGCCCCCCACAGCTGGGCCTGCACGGCGGGCGTGCTGAACACCAGCTGGGCGCGGTGCAGGGCCCATTCGCGTTTGGCCGGGGTGGTGATCCGGTGCACGGTGAGCGCGGCCCGGCTGAGCACCTCGTCGTAGGGCCGGTGCTCCTCGGCCGCGGCCAGCAGTTCGGTGAACTGCTGGTTCTCGGCGGCCGTCTCCACCCAGAGCACGTCGGACTTGGTGGAGAAGTAGCGGAAGAAGGTGCGCCGGCTGATCCCGGCGGCAGCCGCGATGTCCTCGACCGAGACCTCCTCGAAGCCGCGTTCGAGGAACAGCCGCTGGGCGACGTCGGCCAGCGCACGGGCACTGGTCGTGGCCGGGCGACCACCGAGAGGTCCTGTCATGCCGGTCATGGTGGCCCACCGGGGGGCGACGGCAAACCATGACAAGATTCCGTGTCATTGCGTCTGGACAGGGGCAAATCGCCTGCCATAGGTTACGACACGCTGTGCCATAACCGGGGTCCCGTGGCCGCCCGGCCGCCGGGACCGAACCTGAAGGAGCTCCCCATGGGCCGCGTAGCAGGCAAGGTCGCATTCATCACCGGGGCCGCCCGCGGCCAGGGCCGCAGCCACGCGATCAAGCTGGCCGAAGAGGGCGCCGACATCATCGCCGTCGACATCGACACCCAGGTGACCTCCGCCCCCTACCCCACTGCCACCGCCGAGGACCTGGCCGAGACGGTCAAGGCCGTGGAGGCGCTGGACCGCCGGATCATCGCCCGCACCGCCGACATCCGTGACCTGGGCGCCCTGACCGAGGTGGCCAAGGAGGGCGTGGCCGAGTTCGGCCGCCTGGACATCGTCCTGGCCAACGCCGGCATCTCCAGCATCGGCCCGCTGCTCGACCTGGACGAGGCCACCTTCCAGGAGATGATCGACATCAACCTGACCGGGGCCTGGAAGACGGTCAAGGCCACCGTCCCGCACATCATCGAGGGCGGCCGCGGCGGCTCCGTGGTGATCACCAGCTCGCTGGCCGCGATGGTGGCCAACGGCAACAACGGGCACTACTCGGCGGCCAAGGCCGGTCTGGTCTCGCTGATGAAGACCGCCGCCAAGGAGTGGGCGCCGCACAACATCCGGGTCAACACCATCCACCCGACCACGGTGCAGACCCCGATGATCATCAACGACGCCACGTTCAAGCTGTTCCGCCCGGACATCGAGAACCCCACCTACGACGACTTCATCGTCGCCGCCAACACCCTCAACGCCCTGCCGGTGCCGGTCACCGAGCCGATCGACATCACCAACGCGGTGCTGTACCTGGTCTCCGACGAGGGCCGCTACGTCACCGGCACGACCCACGTGGTCGACGCCGGCGGCGCGCTCTGAGCCGGTAGCACCAAGGCCGCTCGAAGGCCGCTCGGGGACTAGGGCGTGTCCTGCGGATCTTGTTCATGATCGTGTGCAAATGATGGATTCGTGGTTGGACGTGGAGAACTGACGGATAAGGCGTGGGCGGTTATCGAGCCTCTGCTGCCCCTGGAAACAGGGCAG
>NZ_BSTA01000027.1:0-17192 GCF_030269265.1 Kineosporia sp. NBRC 101677 | reverse complement strand
AGCGCGTCTGACGGCTCCTCGAGGGACCAGCCATCCGTGGAGTCCAGCGGTCCGAACATCGACGCTGCGCGTCAACCGGACCAGGAGGTATTCGACGAGAACCGCTCCGCACTAAACCTTCCCCCAACTCAAAGCCCTGGCCTGACAGGCGGCCAGCAGACAGTGGCCGGTGTGCCGTCCGTGGGCGAGCAAATCGACTCCTCCGTTGCTTGGTCGAATTCCGGGGTGGATGGCGGAAACAGCGCTGACGGCGGCACCAAAACTTATGCGCATCGCGGGGATTCGCAGCCGCGGAGCGAGGTGATGCTGGAGGCGCCCAGGGACGCGCAGGGCCTTACGCCGTCGGCTGACGATCCAGAAACTTTCGCAGGCCACGCCGGGGCGGTGGATCCGTTGATGGAACGGGCCATGCAGATCCTTCATGAGGACAGATCACCGGTTCCTCAGATCCTTGCCAGCCATCCTCAGACCCTGGCCGCAATCCTTCAGCAGTTCCGGGCCGCACTGCAGTTCTCGGGCGGGCGGGAATCTGAACATGCGATATGGCTCGAGGCTGACCGGGTTTTCATTGAGGCCGCTGGCGGTCCACAAGGTTGGGCCCGAATGGATGATGCGGACCGGATTGGTCTGTTGATCGATGAAATGGCTTTGCAGGCTGTGGCCTTGGATCAAGTTGAGCGAATTCACGCGAGCTGGCGGGTCCCCCCGCGTGAGGACTCGGCCCTGAGGCCGCAGGCCCTGGCCATGATTGGACAGCTGACCGCCGAGCGACTGCGGCCCCTACGGGCAAGCATCTGGAATCACAATGTCTTTCAGGAAGCCGGGTACGGTCGTTTTGAAGACAACCTTTTTCACCTTTACCGGGATGGGCGTTCCAAGCCCGAGTTGCGGGCCGCTGCTCAGCGGGTACAGGACTTCAACAGTCAGGCGCAGGCCGTGCTGGAGAGGGTGCCTGCCTGGATACAGGAGCAACACCGGCTACGCAGCACTATGCGCGAAGCGGCCCGTAGCTGGAACGAACTGGTGGGCGCGAACGAGTTCGACCGCAACTACGCGATTGATGAGGAGGTCATGGGCGAGCTGTTCGAGGGCTTTCAGCGCGACCTGACCTTCATCGACCATTACCTGCTCACTCATCGCGAACAAGACCTTAACGTCATCCTGCGCCACGATCGCTTGCTGGTCAGCATCCAGGACCACGCCATCGACCGAACGCCCCGCAGTGTGGCGCTGTCTGGGATGGCACTCCAACGCCGGTACTTGCCCACGTCCACCGAAGACTTCCCCACCGGAGCCGAGACCACCCGCCGCCAACTTCTTGCCCTTTTCGAGCACCTGAACTCCCTGCAACAGAACACGCCACCTCCACCGCAGCTGCCGACCACCAGTCGATCAGGCCATTTCGATCGCGCACACACCGAGACGCCGCAGGGTTCTGCGCTGGGTGTGCGACGAACAGATCAGCCCTCCGATGTGGGCGCACCCAACTCGTCGGACCGTCTCCGCCCCATGAAGCCGGCCGTTGACCGTACCCCCCTGACCCATAGTCAGGAGCTGAGAGACCAGTTCCTAGCCGACCCCGAGCAGCGGATCCGGGAAGATCAGAAGTATCTGTCCACCCGATGGCAGGATCTGGGATACTCCCCGCAGGCACGTGAGCGTGCCCTGGATGAGTTCGCAGGCCTGGCCCTGACGCGAGTCGCTGCGGTGAAGGCATCGCTAGAAGCGGAGCACGTCAGCACCGCAGAGGCGGCGTGGAGTGTGGCCTATGGCTACGAAACCCTGCTGTCGGTGGATGCCCGCGCTCGTGTCGACTTCCACGGCGAGGTAGAGCGGTTTTACGAGCGGACTCTAGAGCAGGTCCTGCCCCGATTGAGTACGCAATGGCAGCAGGTCCAGGTTGCGGGCGCTGTCCAGCAGGCTCATTGGGCCATGGGTGACATCGTCCATGATGCGTGGCGCCGGACGGGGGCGCTGCATCACCTGCCCTCCCGGGTGGAGGAGTTCCGAAGGCTTCTGCAACACGACCAGACCGAGCAGGTCGCCAGCCGGATACGGGATCATCTGACGGCAAGCGCCGAAGTGCCAACGGTGTTCGAAGTCACGAACTTGTACGAGAAGGGGCTGATCTCTTACCACCGGGCGACGCTGGCTGCGACGCACGTACCCCTCAGCGGTGTCCAGAACGATCCCATGATTCGGGGACTCATCGTTCGACGAGCTCCAGCGCAGGCCGGGCCCGGCCTCATCGATGATGAGGTCACGATCACCGGTACGCCTGCACCGCGTCAATTCCACATCGAGCAACCTGCGCGCGACGGCGAGATCACGGCTCACGAGGTCGCCGGCGTCATTGCTTCTCTACCAGAGGAACTGCGACCTTCCAGCGCAGACCTGGTCCTGCCCGACGGGCTATCCTGGACGGTTGTGGACCTGCAAGGCCTGGTTGACTTGCGCCCTGCAGAGGATGCCGACGCACACCTCGGCCCGTTCCATTATGAACGGCTGCCGTCGGAAGACCCGGACGGGGAACCGATCAGCCGATTCACGGTGCGTGTGGCTCTTGATGCTAGGTACTTCACAGAAGACGACCGGCGCAGCGTGGAGGACGAGATCCGCCGCCGGATCACGGCGGGGACCCAAGACCTGACCCGGCCGCTGTTCGGTGACCGGCTTGAGATCATCCTGGAACTGGCCCCTGCAGCAGTGGTTGAGGGCCATGAAGTTGAGGGCAATGAACAGGCCCGTCCTGACGCGGCGCCAGGCGACCGCGTCTGGTCCCTGAGCACAGAGCCGAGGGCAGCCGCAGACGAGGTCCTTCGTCGCCTCGGCCTGGCGGCACCCGCAGATGTCAGCTCGCACGTCCTGTTCTCTGAAGATGAGCCACAGACGGTCGACGTTCAAAGTAGCGATGAAGCATTCACCGACGTGCGGACGGTCGCGGACGAGCATGAGCGGGCTCTGGAGCAGCTCACCGGGCACATTAGAACTGAACTGAAGCTCCGGCAGACCACCGGGCTCGGTCTTCCACCATGGGCAGCACTGCCGTCCGCCACCCAGGTCGAGCACCTGCACATGGAAGTCTTCCGTGAAGGACAAGTCCCGCAGTATCGAACCGACCATGGCATAAGCGCCCACCTGGCGGATCTCTACATTGAATGGCTGCAAGATTTTACCGAGCAGCACGAGCTGGCACGCCGTGTGATCTTGAAGACGTTGCAGCTGCCGGCGGGCAGCGACCGCCTGAATGAGGCCGTCAGGGCGGGGCAGACGCGAGCCCGCCAGCTGTCCTACGCGAAAACAAATGTGTGGTCCAGCGTGCACGTCTCGCTGGATGTCCCGGGCCTGGCTCGTGAGCGGGCCCTGCTGATCGTGGTAGCTGGACAACTGGCGTACGAGTTCTCCACCGGGGACGGTACACAGGAGCGGCTGTGGAGCAGCGACGCTCAGATGGAACGCATGATGGCCCTCCTGGGGTTGCGTGAGAGAATGGCCGGCGGCGGGACACCGTTGGCGCGGGCGGGCGATGCGTCCTCGTCGGTCTCGGAACCTAGCCAACCACCGGCGGACTCCAGGTCCGCTGTCCTTGGTCAGGACTTGTCCCTTGGTCAGGACTTGTCGGTGACCGGGACACAGAACCCGCCGGCGCCCCTGGTGCGTCCGGTACGCATGCCTGAAGTCGCATTTTCCCAGTTCCCCTCCCGCGACCACTTAGTTCGGCTGCAGAAGGACATCCTGGCAGCGGTCTACACCGCCTTGCGTAGTGGCAGCCTCACCGACGTGCTGCCGTCGATGGGGCGTGATCTGCAGGACAAGCAAGGCCAAGGCTCGCAGCCGACCGCGACGGGCGTTGCGGCGGTGAAGATGTCTCCCCGAACCACCCGAAACTTAAAAGCGCTGGCAGTTTTGACCACTCCAGAGAACCTGTTGCGGCTGTGGGATGCGAGCAGCGTGCTGGTCAGTGAACCGCTGCATCAGCCCCGGCTGAGCCGAAACCTCACCAGGCAATGGATCTCGGTTGAGGTGAGGAGGATGCCCGAAGAAGGGGTCCTGATCTCGCCGGACGAGGTGGGCGCCGAAGTGGTGATCCTCCGCGAGGCAGAGACCAGTTTGGTGCGCGGACCTCTCGCGAAGGAGGTCGCGCGGGTTTCGGTACCCTCCGATCCGGGCAGTGTCGAACCCCGTTTCGATGTGAGCGGCCGCTCCTCGGCTCAGTTGGGTGAGGCGCTGCTGGAAGCCGCCCGATTCATCACGGTAAGCGAGCCGCAGGAACCGGCCCGGCGCCTACGTGGTGAGCCGCCCCGTCACCGCCCGGACCTGGTGAGCCCCGGCGCCGCAGTGCCTGCCAACCTCAACTGGGACAGCCGCGGCCGCGGCCCCGCAAGAAGCCAGCAGGAGCTGCATGCACTACTGATGGACATGGACGTGGTCCGCGAGCGATTGCGGGACATACCGGTCAAGGAACGGCGAGAGCTCAACGAACGGGCCCGAGCCGCCATCAACGAGCACGGTCACCTGACCGGTGCCCGGGTGCGCGGCTGGAGTGAGTACCTTAAGAAGCACCCCTCAGAGGTCACCGACCGGGTTGTCGACATCCTCCACCTGACCCGTGACCAGTCCTGGCGCCTCCTTCCCGCCAACTCCTTCGCCACCTTCTTCGTCGAGGAGCACCTTCTGGGGCGCCTGTCCCCTTGGTCCGGGCCGTCAGGGGGCGACAGTCAGGCTCGGGTACAGCCGCGACCCGACCGGTCTGCCGCGCTGTCCCGGGTCGTCGAGGAAGTGGATGAGGACGATGAGTCGGTCGCCAGCCCGGCCACCACGACCGAAAGCACGGAGAGCAGGCTCCAGCCAGCGATGGATCTGATCGGCCACCTACCGGCCGACAGTAGCCTCGCGGCGGAAGATCTGCACACCGCTGTCGGCTACTTCCAGGCATTCCGGTCACCCCGACCCGATCCGGCCGCGGACGACATCGCCATGCAGGAATTCACCGCCAACTTGGCTTGGGATGTGGAACCGGGCAGGTCGCTGATCACCGACGCCGCTCGTGAGCAACTCGACCGGTACGGGCTCCTGCCGGTACGTTCCCCGGTGCCCGGCCCGCTTACCACCGCCGTCGTAGCCGGCCTCTACCAATCCATGCCCGGCCTGCTCACCGACCAGGCCGCCCCGGCCACCTGGTCGGTTCGCCTGGCCGGAATGATTCTGCAAGACGGCACGGACGGCAGGAACTGGTCACTGCTAGGCATTCACGACGCCTCCCCACCGACCTCGGCGCAGGTCGTCGAATGGATCGACGCGGACTTTCCAACAGACGCCGTACCCCAGGCTGTCCTGCAGGGACTGGGACTGGCCGAGGAGGCAGACAACGGCACCCAGGCGCTGCTCAAGCTGACCGCAATGCTGCTTCAGCACCCGATCGTGGTGATCACAGCCAATGGCGAACCTCACCATTTCCCCGCCGACAACGCCAGGGCGCGCATCGTCTTGGTCCAGGACGAGCGCGGTGACCTGCTTGCTACGGTGCCGCAGGCGGACGTGCCGGCGCTGCTGCCCTACGCCCGCTTCGGGGCATTGCGGGCAGGTGCGATGTCGAGCACCGGTGGAATGGCCTCGGACGCAGCATCATTCGGCATACTCCACCACTTCCTGACTGCTGTTGGGGGTGGGACACCGCCCGCCGGGCTGCAGGCCGCTCTCCCTGAGACCATGGCTGACCAATGGGGACGGACGCTTCGGACACCACATTCGCTGGAGCCGGCGACCGCTCAGACCGCAGTCACGGGAACCGATCTACTCGCCATCTTGCGGGAGACCCGCAACCACGCCGAGGCGCTGGCCGATGCGGCCGGAGCGCCCGAGCAATTGGTGCCGGTCAAGCCGCGTTCAGGCGACCCCAATCAGCTCACCCCCTTCCAGAAAGCGGTGCTGGCCGAGACCGGCCGCGCTGCGGTCTGGACCAAGCCCGGCGGGGACAGTCTCTTCGAATCGTTCGTCCTGGCCGGCAGACACGGACTGGCGCCGTTGTCCGGGGTCTCGCAGTGGCCTGCGAGCGCGGTCCGGGTCGGGGTGGCTGCACTGATCCAGGCTGACCTGATGGCGACCGGAGGCCGGTCGATGCCACTGCTGGGTATCGACGAGGCGGCGTACATGCTGGAGAAGGACGCCCTGCTGGCCTCGCTGGCCCAGTTGGCCGTCCCGGGTTCTGTGGCGCCTCCCATGGCCGCAGAGAGCCTGGTTCGAGTCGTGCAGGAGGTGTTCGGTGTCGAGGTCGCCCTCGTCACTCAGGCTGACGTGGTTCTGATGAGTGACCCGGACTCTAGTTCGGGGCGTGCAGTGCTGTGGCTCGTCGCCGGGGTGGACGGGCATGTCATGCCCGCTGTGTCCGTGGAAATGGGCCACAAAGCCATTCACCGTTCAATCCCGGACGGTATCGATCCGGCCGGCCTGGCGGGCCCGCCGCTCGAGAAGCCAGACCTGATGCTGCCGCCGGCCGACTCGATCGTGCACCGTAACGGCGTTCCCCGTCAGGGGGTGCCGTATCTGAAGGAGGCCGTGCAGGAGATCGTGGCTGCGGCGCAGGCCCGAGGGGCCAACCTACCGGGCCGAGCCGGGCCGCAGCCGTTGCCTCCCACGGTTCTGAAGAAGAACGGCCAGCCCGGGCCGCTGGCGGGTTCTGCGATCCGGGAGCGTTACAAGACGACGGATGCGCGCGACGCCCGCGAGCTGATGGAGGAGCACCTGGAGCAGCAGCTCCTGGACAACCTGCGGGAGTTGCTGAGCGACGGCGACCTGATGGAGGTGGGTGGTGTCGAGGTCCTGGTGAAGTTCGCGCCCAGCGACCCGGCGTTCGTAGATAACCCGCTGGGGTCGCTGAATTCGCCGGTACCGGTGCCTGCGAATCGGGCCAACGATGATGGGCAGAAACCCACGTCCGCAGAGTTCCGAGCCGCTCAGGTCACCCAGGGTGGATTCGTCCTCGGTGGGAACTCGAACACGGCCTCTGGAGGCATGGTCCGCACGGCTCTGCGCGCCGGCGTCGGATTCGGGGTCGGGATTGCACCCGGGGTGCTGCAGGTTCTGCGCTTGGGGGCCTCCCTGTCCTTGACGATGAACCAGCTGGATCGGGCCACGTCCGCGTTTAACGACGTCGAGTCGGCCCGGGTGGCCGACAACCGGGCCGAGTCGGAACTGCTCAGCTACCAGCCGAACCTGACCATCCAGGCCCGTCGCGCCGACAGCGACCAGCCGTGGGATCAAGTTCCGGTGGCCTGGTCGAGCGCTGCGGCACACCCCCAGGGCCAGGACCCGATGCTCTTGTGGATACCTGCCCACTACCTGGCCGATCCGGGCGCGCAGGTCCGCGCGGTGGCGCCCGCGGGAGCTGTCACGGTGGACGGCGCCCCGAGAAGGCAGATCGAGGAGCATCTCGAACGGCTGCCTGAGACCTTCTTCGCAGCCGGGCTCACCGGCATGACAGAGGTGAACGACAAGATTCGTCAGCAGTTGCGGATCGCCAAGATCAAGCTCTCCGCCCACGGCCGTCAGGAGCTGTGGCGGGAGCTGACCAAGCTCAAGTACAGCCTGGGACAGGCAGTGAACCAGCCTGCCGGGCACATGTTCGCGGTTCACAGCACCCGGGGCGCGCAACCGCTATTCACCACCACGATCCGAACCCAGCGGCTGCAGGGCGCAGTGCGGATCGGCGCCACCAAGGACAAGGAACTGCTCGAACGCGTGCAGACCCTGATCCGAGGCCTAGCCGACCGGCAGAACAACCGGCATGAGACCGCCGTACAGTTCTCGGCCGAGTTCGGCCTGTACCCGGCGCCCAAGGTCAGCGTTGGGGTGGGCCTGTTCCTGGCCTGGGCGTGGAACAACACCGACACCACGTCCGGTGCGACTAACGGCCTGCACGTCAACGTCCACAAAAGCATTCTGGGATCAGCTGGGTACCAGCTGTTCCTGCGGCACTACGTCAGCCTGTCTCTGAGTAGCCAGCCCGACGCCGATCCGGTCGAGCTCGACCCCACCAGCAGTGACGCGATGGTGCGCATTCCCCAGGTGGAGGCATTCCGGCACGGCCTGCCTATCGACCGGGACGCGCTACGGGTCCCGCCCCCGGCCGGAACGGACACGATCGAGTTCAGCGAGGACGCTCTCGACGACAAGAGCATCCCCGCCAGCGAACTGAAGAACGTACGGATCGACGAGCCGCTGAGCGACGGGTACGGCTTCCACACCGCCCTGATCGAGCACGGCGAGCAGGTCGTCGACCGGCTCCGGGAAGAAGGGCTGAAGGAACTGGCTGCCGCCGGTCTGGTGCCCAACGACTGGCAGAGATTGCTGAAGAAATGGACGACGCATGAGGGCCGGGACGGGCATCGCCGGCTCGGCGGCGCCGACATGCAGTTCGACGCGGCCAGCAGGGTCGCGAATCTGCGCGTCTTCCTCAATAACCTGTCCCGAGCCGGTCTGGACGGCGGCTATGACGAGACGCACCAGAACGCCTATGACGAAAAAAATTCCGACAAGGTCGGGCTCTCGTTCGTCCTGCGGGGAGAGCCCGCTCTCGGCAGTGTCCGCCACGCGCGGGTCACCCTGTCGGGGCGCTCCGATCGGGCGCGCCTGAAGGAGATTGACGGGCGGGGCAATTCGGTCACGCTGAAGCGACGTACTCCGGCCTTCAAGGTCGCCTACCTAGACATCCCGATCGGGGTGGCCAGTTACGGCATTGCGGGGGGCAAGAAGTTCACGTTTGGGATCAGGGCGAGCGTGGGCAAGAGCATCCTCCAGATGATGAGTGCGCAGGCGCAGTACGAGCGGATCATCGGCGCCGGCATGTCCGACACCTTTGTCGGCAATGTGCCTATTCTCGTAGAGTCGGGGCAGTTCCTGGATGAGCACCGTATTGCGGAGGCCTATCAGCTGCACATCACCTATGGGGCGTTGCCCGGGCGGGCCGAGGCCCACGCCGTGCACCGCGGCATGGATCCGCAAACGCGTACCTGGTCGAGCGACGAGATACAGGCCCCGGTCACTGCCTATCTGATACCGCCCTTTGCCAGTGCCGATGCACCGCCGGTGGCAACAGGCCAGAGGATGGATGTGCGGTCGCTCAGGTCGGGCGTGCTCTTCTACGCCGACACGCACGGAATTCTCAAGGAGATGCGGCGACTGCAGCCGCGTTTCACCCACCCGGACGCATCGAACCCGCAAGTGGTGGACAATTTCGGCAGCCACGCCATGCTCAAGTCCTGGTGGAACTCTATCGTCGAGGGCGACTATCAGACCGGGCAGCTGTTCGAGGCTGGCTTCTGGAGCAACAAGCACGGCGGCCTGTGGCTGGGCGCCACGCTGGGCCTGCCGGTGGTGCTCGGACGTTCCAGCGACCCCATGGTGCTCGGTAAGGTCCGGGCGAACTTGCGGGAGGTCGCGACCTCCCGCTCCCGAGGACACGGCTGGAGCCTGGCCTTCGGGACCAGGCTCGGCGAATCGGTTACGGGCACGGACGGGCTGAGCGGATTCAACACGGAGGTCGGGCTCAATCTGCGTTACGGCCGGAGCGCGAACCGGTCCAACCGCAACACCGGCGGCGTCGAGCTGCTGCAACTGGACTTCCACCACGTCTACGCCGTGGCAATGCCCATCACTTACGACCTGAGCGCTTTCCAGGAGAAACACAACAAACTGGTGCCCACCCACCCGCAGGTCTCCCGCTCGGAGGTCAGAGGGTCGCGCTGGGCCATCGTTCTGTGGCCGGAGCCGGCGGCGATCAAGAACTACGGCAAGGGCTGGGGCCCGATGACCGAGCCGCTCCTGATGGACGCCCTGCGCCGTTGGCAGGCGCACGGTCTCGGGCCCGGAGAAGAACCCCTTGCCTTGAGCAATGCGGTGGTCGCATCGGTCTTGGACCAGATGGACGTTGACTTCCCCCAGGCCGTCACCGACGAGAACTGGTCACAACGCCAAGCCTTCCGCCGCACCTGGCAGAGCGGGGAACGTGACGCCCTGACGATGCGACTGCACGAACTGGGCAGGACCGCGGATCAACTGGCCCGGCTGCCGTACCTGGAAGGGGTCGACGGCCGTCAGGCTCTCGGTAACCACGGGGTGCTCTCCCTGAGCATGCACGAAGAGGCCACAGCCGAGCGTCCGAACGTGGGCCCGGAAGAGGTGTCGGTGCTGAAAGCGGCCCACGAAGCGATTGAGGAAGCATCGCCCGGGCTACTGACAGCTATTGGTCAGGAGTGGGAACTGTGGGGGGCGCCGCCGGAGAGCAGGCTGGCGAAGCTGTGGACGCGCCTTGCCGGTGAACAGCGGATGACTGGCCGCCTGACCTCAGCCACCGATTTTTTGCGTGCCCTGCTCGCAGGCGAGCGGGAAATGGGCTGGGTGGACGACATGATGGATCCCAATGGCATGACGTTCGCGTTCGCCAACACCCGGGCCGGGCTTGCAGCGAACATCGTGGAGATTTCCCTCAAGCTGTCCCTGGTGTCCAAACCCATCGTCACGGACTACGTTCCCAAGAGCGGCCATGAGATCTTCGACCACAGTTACAAGGCGTCCAGCGAAGGCAACGGCCGTGATCTGACCGGCGGCCTCGGCGCCGGCAAGCTCGGCCTCACCGGGGCGGGCGAGACCTCCAAGGTCTCGGGAGGGCCACAGATCGACTTTGGCCCCGGTGTGCACAGTTCGAACACTACGTCCCGGCAGGAGACCGAGGAACGCACCCAGTCCACGTTCACGGCCCGCTATGACCACACGGTCTCGTTCACGCTGGACCTTGTGGTCACCCCGCGGAAAGTGCTTCATCGTCCGGTCAACAACGCCGCCATGTCTGCGGTGGAGACCCTCAACGGTCGCGGAAGGAACGGAAAACCGGTTCACCGCAGATACTCCGGGAACATGGAGTTCTACATCCCGGCGTCTCACGTCGAGGCTGAGCTCTTGAACCAGCCGTTCGACCCCTACGACCTGACGCCCGTGCCCTCATCCGATGGGCTGACCTTCGATGCCGTGTTCCTCAAGGATGCCCTGGAGACGGCCTACGAGCTGCTCGGCGAAGCACTCGGAGAGAACCTAAATGACAATGATTTTCGGGGTGCACCGGGTCTGCCCGGACTCCTGACTCCGTCCTCGGTGCGCTCCTCCCTACCCAAAATCCAGACGCCCGGCGGATGGAAAATGACCCACGAGATGCTGGAGCCTGGGCGCAGCAGCCACCGCTACGACCTGTACCTCTCCGGTGAGATCACCGAACTGGAGCCACTGCTGGGGATGAATGATCTGGGCAGCGGCAACTACGTCAAGCATCAGAGCGGTACGACCGTAACCGCATCAAAAGACTATTTGCGCCCCACCGTCACGGGCTCAGGAGCAGGCGCCCCCCAGTTCGTCGGTCCCGAGACCGCCACAGAAGGCGGCTCCGACCAGCCCAGCGGAACGACCAACCCGACCGGCGAGACCAACCCGTCCGACCTCGACGCGCCGTGGCGCAGTGACACCAGCAACCTCTCGACTGCGGCAGATCGCAAGGCTCCCCAAGGAGACGGCCGTGCGCAGGCCGGCAACAAACGGATCGAGTCGCACTCGAAGGCGGGCACCCTCTATGACCAGCACATGTCAGGGGCTCGCTTCCGAGGACGATTCCGTGTGGTACCTCGCACAGCGCACCTCACCTACGAAAGCATCGCGCCAGCGCAGGCCCGCTCCAGCGACGTCATCCTGGGACAACTATGGGCCACCGGGGCAGCCGCGAACGTCGACCTCCTGGTGCAGCAGATGCAGCGGAACCGCCGCACGGCGAGCTATCAGATCAGCGGGCCGGACCCGCTGCAGCAGTGGGACGGGCCGACCACGCTCACGCCACGCTATCCGCTGGATCGTCTGCTGGCCGATGCCTCTAGGTCTCAGCACGACTGGCGGTCCGTGGTCGACGAGGTTTCGTCCTTTATCCGCAAGCACTCCCGGTACGACAGCCTCGTACTAGAGACCTCGAACGAGCAGCGAACCCTGATGCGCTACCTGGCCGCCTCCACGTGGGCGGTGCAGCAGCTGCGCCTCCGCGATCCCGGCCAGGCCGAGGCCCTGCGCCAGCAGGTGAACCGCGACCGAGACACCCTCCTGCTGACCATGTCCCAGCCGGAAGGGCCGTCCGCCGCAGACGTGGAGACGCTCCGGCAGCGCATCGAGTCCATGGTGAGCGCCGTCGATGAGGCGCGACCCGCAGACACGGGCGAACGCCGGCCGTTCGAATTGTACAGCGAGAACTGGGACATGATTCAGGCAGCCCGCCGGATCGCGGTCAACCTTGGTCGGTACGTAGAACTGCAGGATCGTAGGGGACCAGGAAGCCTCGAGCGTTTCCGCATGGACGAACGAGGACGCGTGTTCCGCGTCAACCACGAGGGGACCGTGCCCTCGGCACACGACGCCGTCCGGGCCCTGGCCAGCGACCTGGGCGCGGACAATCCCACCGGCGCAGCTCACATCCTCGAAGGCGCGACTCGGATCCCTACGGAACGTCTGGAGGAGCTCTACCGCAGCTCGTGGCTGCGCCAACAACCCTTCGACGTAGCACTCACGGAAGAAATCAAACATTCCCAAGCCACGCCGCTGGCCGACTTTCCGACCCGAGACGACGACCCCAGCCATGACAGCCCGGATCGCGACGACCAGACAGCACAGACCGCAGACGAGACCAAACCAGCCCTGAAAGCGCCGCAAGTCCCACCGCGGTCACATCGCCGAACCGTCGATGCTGCGCCGTCACCGGTCTCCAAGCCCGGGCAGATCCTCAGCCTAAACACTTCCAACATGGAGGGTGAAGTGTTCGGTGTTGCGGGTTCCACGCTGGGCATAGCGGGTTTCGCTGCTAATGGGTTGACGGTCATGCGTCCTGACGGTGCGCAGAACCATATGCAGGGCCCTAGTGCGCCACGTGGGACTGCCGTTTTGAGCTGGTATACCGGTGCTGCCTCACCGCCGTTCGCTGGCCTAGGAGATGAGGCCTGGGGGCAAGCCCTCTGGGACACAGGCCGGGCCTGGAATACATGGGCTGCTGAAAATGTTCATTTTGCGCGGCAGGTCCGGGGCAATGCCGAAGCAGTGATAAAGACGGCGTACTCGCAGTTGGTCGCTGAGCGGGTGGCTAAGGGGAAGCCTGTTCCAGGCCGGCCTGAGATGTGGTGGCCTGCAATGATCGCTGCAGTCGCGTTTCATCTGCGTGGGGGGTCTTCTGCTGCGCGGGTGGAGTCGTTCGCGCAGGCGTTGGTGGCTGATGCTGTGGATGCGCCGGTGCGTCTGCGTGGTGGTGGCCGAGGCGATAAGCGCCCGGCAGTGGATAGTGGTGGGCCGCCCAGGCGTCCGGTGCCGGCGAGCACCGCGTCTGGCGCGTCGGTGGCGTCTGCTGCGTCTGTAGAGGTTGTGGCGGTGTCGGAGAGTCCGGCTGGGGGGCAGGACGCGGTTGTGGTGGCGCCGTCATCTGAGGACGTCCTGACCGGCAGTGTTCCGCTCCATGCCCGGAAAATCAGCGTTTTGGGCGTCGCGCTGTGGATGGGGCCGGCTTGGGCTGCGGGTGGGCAGGGGTCGGGGCAGGTGTGGGTGTCTTTCGCGGCGACGCCTGTGGCTGGTAGTCATGGTCTGTATCGGGTGAAGCTGGAGCATCCGGCTGGGCTGAGCGATGAACGTGAGATCCGTCCCTCCCCGAAGACCGTCCGAAAATTTTTCTCTCGCAAGGAACGCGAGGAGGAGAACAGGATGGCGGCTACCGCGGTAGCGGTGGCCAAGGCGAGTAATCCTCCGGTCCTGCCGATCTACTCCCGGTCCTACACCGTGGACCGCGATGGACTGGTCAAGATCCTCGGGCAGCGCTTGATGCTGAAGGCAGATTGGCGAAACCGTGTGGTTGACGCGCACGTGTATCCGGCGGGTCCGGGGCAGGGGCATCCGGTTGAGTTCGCGATGGCTGTGGAGGACGGCGTGGAGTCGGAGGCGCGGTTCATTCGCTTTACGCAGGAAAACATGCTGAATACCCTGGAGCAGGATATTGATGGCGATGGTGACATCGGCGCAGTAACGGCTCTGATTTCCGACCTGGCCGACCTGGGAGACCCCATCTATGACAACCAGTTGAAGGTCAGTCCCTTAGGTAGAGTTCAAGTTCTTGGGGTGATGGTGTTCGCGGGGCGAGGCTTGGCGGGTGAAACAGTCCATGTTCAGGTTCAGCAGCCTAGTCCCGGCAGTCTTGAGTATCCGGTTCGGTTCCTTCATCCCACGAGGGCTGTTTCGGATGGCGTGATAAGGCCTAGCGGGGCATCGTTGATTTTGGCAGCCCGCCGTCTGATTCGGGAGGCGGAGCGCAGGAGGGCGGTTGCGGTGTGGAATTCCCTGCCGTCGAACAGTTCTCCTGTATGGTCCTCGCGGAAAAAAAGAGATTATGAAATAATCGTGTTTGGCCAGTCCGTGCGTGTGCCCGTTGGCTGGCGCAAAAAGACGGTTGATGTGGAGGTTTATCTGCCGGATGTCGGCGCTGATGAGCATTTGGTCGTTTTGCGGCCCCTTGACGTGGTGGGGGCCGAGCCTGAACCACGCCTGATTCGGCTCACTGCCCAGGGGCAGGAGGCACTGAGAGCCGAGCTGGCGCGAGGGGAGGAGAACCGCCTGGCGGCGGAGGAAGTTGCCGCGGCGAGGCAGCAGGGCCGGGACCCCATCTACACTACCTTGGTAAAGTCAAAGAAGGCCGGGAATGTAAACGTGGCCGGTCAGAAGTTTCTTGTGGGCGCGGCGAATGCCCAGTTCGATGTGAGAGTTTTCGAGTTTGCGGGTCGGGCCGGTGTGTATGCGCTCCAGTTTGATCAGGTGGGCGGAGGATGGTCTGAGGCTCGTTTGTTGAGGGCCTCTGCGAATACCCTGGAAAGCTCCATGGTCAGGAAAGATCTTGTGCGGCCCGCACGGGTTGTTTCTGTTGGTGGTGGGGTGCCGGATTTCGAGCGTTTTTCGGTGGTGGGTTTGGCGGTTGAGGTTGGTGGGGGGATGACGGCGTCGTTGTGGGGTGTGCGGGTGCAGGCGGCGCGGGGTGAGTTAGAGCGTGAGCGTGGGCTTGGGGAAGTGTGGGCTGGTCGGGTCGCGGGGCTGAGTGCGGATGCTGCTCGGGCTTTGGTGTTGCCTCCTCCGGATGGTCTGGGGCTTTCTGCGGTGTTGCCGGATGGTTTGGAGTTGAAGGAGGAGGCTCAGGCGGTTCTTACGGCGTCTTATCTGGCGGAGATGCAGCGGGTGGGTGGGGGTGAGGTGGAGCGGTCTGTGGTGGATCAGTTGCATTTCCTGCTTGCTCGGGCGCTTGGTCAGGTGCTGGGGCAGGATGCCTCGGGTGGGGTGTTGGGCTGGTATGTGGGTGATCGTGGGGGGCGGTTCGCCGGGGTGGGCGATGAGGCGTGGGGGCGGGTTCTTGGCGATGCGGGCCGGGTCTGGGATGCGTGGGCGGCGGTGGATGGTGTTGCTGCGCAGCGGGTTTGGGCTGAGGCTGAGGCTGTGTTGGAGGGGGCGTTCGCGTGGCTGGTCGCTGAGCGGGGGGCTGCGGGGCAGTTCGGGGCGAAGAAGCCGCTGTGGTGGCCTCATTCGGTTGCTGGGGTTGTGGTTCATTTGCGTGGGGGGTCTTCTGCTGAGCGGGTGGAGTCGTTCGCGCGGTTGTTGGTGGCTGATGCCATGGATGCGCCGGTGCGTCTGCGTGGTGGTGGCCGAGGCGATAAGCGCCCGGCAGTGGATAGTGGTGGGCCGTCCAGGCGTCCGGTGCCGGCGAGCACCGCGCCTGCCGCGTCGGTGGCGTCTGCAGAGGTTGTGGCGGCGTCGGCAAGTCCGGCGGGGGAGCAGGACACGGTTGTGGTGGCGCCGGCATCCGAGGACGTCCTGACCGGGACCGTTCCGGTCCCGGTTACAGGACAAATGACTGTCTTGGGCGTCAAGTTGCAGGTGAGGCGAGAGTGGACTGCGGGTGGGCAGGGGTCGGGGCAGGTGTGGGTGTCTTTCGCGGCGACGCCTGTGGCTGGTAGCGATGGTCTGTATCGGGTGAAGCTGGAGCATCCAGCTGGGCTGAGCAATGAACGTGAGATCCGTCCCTCCCCGAAGGCCGTCCGAAAAGCTGTCCTTCGCAAAGAACGTGAGAAGGAGAACAGGATGGCGGCTACCGCGGTAGCGGTGGCCAAGGCGAGTAATCCTCCGGTCCTGCCGATCTACTCCCGATCCTCCACCGTCAACGAGGCAGGATCAGTCAAGCTCCTCGGGCAGTTCTTCATGCTGAAGGCAGATTGGCGAAAGCGTGTAGTTGCGGCGTATGTATATCCGGGGGCTCCGGGGCAGGGAAATCCCGTTGAATTTGTGAGCGATGGCGTGGAGTCAGAGGCGCGGTTCATTCGCTTTACGCAGGAACACATGCTGACAGCCTTGGGTCAGCAGATACGTGACGATGGTGACATTAGCGCAGTGGCGGCCCTGATTGCCGGCCTGGTTGACCCGGGAAACCTCATTTACGACAGCGATCTGAAGGTCGGTCCCTTAGGTAAAGTTGAAGTTCTCGGGGTGACGGTGTTCGTGGGTCAAGGCTTGGTGGGTGAAATAGTCAAGGCCGAGGTTCGGCAACCTAGTCCTGGCAGTCTTGAGTATCCGGTTAGGCTCCGTCATTCCACGGGGGCTGGTGTGGATGGCGTGATGCGGCCACGCGGGGGATCGTTGATTACTGTGGCCCGCCGTCTGATCCGGGAGGCGGAGCGCAGGAGGGCGGTTGCGGTGTGGAATTCCCTGCCGTCGAACAGTTCTCCTGTATGGTCCTCGCGAAAAAACGCGTATAATGAATTAGTCGTGTTTGGCCAATCCCTCCATGTGCCCGTTGACTGGTCCAAGAAGACGGTTGATGTGGAGGTTTATCTGCCGGATGTCGGCGCTGATGAGCATTTGGTCGTCTTGCGGCCCCTTGACGTGGTGGGGGCCGAGCCTGAACCACGCCTGATTCGGCTCACTGCCCAGGGGCAGGAGGCACTGAGAGCCGAGCTGGCGCGAGGGGAGGAGCACCGCCTGGCGGCGGAGGAAGTTGCCGCGGCGAGGCAGCAGGGCCGGGACCCCATCTACACTACCTTGGTAAAGTCAAAGAAGGCCGGGAATGTAAACGTGGCCGGTCAGAAGTTTCTTGTGGGCGC
>NZ_BSTA01000026.1:0-30283 GCF_030269265.1 Kineosporia sp. NBRC 101677 | reverse complement strand
CCGGCCGTGAGCCTGGTACGCGCGCCATCCGGAACCCGACAGAACAATCGCAAGCCAGCCCAACAGGGCGACAGTCAGTGGCGGGGTCAGAGCCCCGGAGACGCCCTTACATCATCATTGTCGGTGGCCGCTGCTTCACTCTTCGTCATGACGAACTTCGGCTTCATTCTTCCCGGCGGCACCCCCCGCCAGCAGATCGAGCACGCCGTCCTCGCCGAGCAGGCCGGGTGGGACGGCATCTTCGTCTTCGAGACCGCCTACGGGGTGGATGCCTGGAGCCTGCTCAGCGCCATGGCCGCCGTCACCTCCCGCATCCGCCTCGGCACCATGCTCACCCCGCTGCCCTGGCGCCGCCCGTGGAAGCTCGCGTCCCAGGTCGCCACCCTCGACGTCATCTCCGAGGGCCGCGCCGTCCTCGGGGTCGGGCTCGGTGCCGTCGACCCGGCCCTTCCCCGTGGCGGTTCCGACGTGATCGACCGGCGCCAGCGCGCCGCCATGCTCGACGAGGGTATCGACCTGATCCGCGAACTGTGGCGCGGCGGCACATCATTCAACGGCGATCAGTACACCTACCAGGGTGGTGAGGGCAGCGAGGCCATCATCGGCGGGCTGCGCCCGGTGCAGAAACCGATCCCGGTCTGGGCCGTCGGTGCCTGGCCCCGGCCCAGGTCGATGAACCGCATCCTGCGCTGCGACGGGGTCATCCCGGAATACCACCTGCCCGACGGCAGGCCGGCCACGCCCACCGATCAGCGCGAACTCGTCGCCTGGCTCGCCGAGCGCGGCCGCACCGACATCGAGGTGCTGCACGAGGGCGAGACCCCGGCCGACCGGGCCGCCGCCCTCGAGACCGTGACCCCGTGGATCGAGGCCGGGGCGACCTGGTGGCTGGAGGCGCGCTGGGGCGGAGACCAGCACGGGCCTGAGAAGATGCGCGAGATCTCGGCCCGGCTCGAAGCCGGCCCGCCGCGCCCCTGACCGCTCACAGCCCCTGACCGCTCACAGCACCAGGAGCACAGGGCCGGGAACGCAGGGCCGGGAACGCAGGGCCGGGAACGCAGGGCCGGGAACGCAGGGCCGGAAGTACAGGGCCGGTCGAAGTCACCCATCAGCGAGGAGAGTCATGACGTTGCAAGGTCCGTTCGTCGGAACCAGCGCGGTGGTGGTCCGCGACGGCGCCGTCCTGCTCGGCCGCAGGCTGGGCGCACACGGCGCCGACACCTGGGCCTTTCCTGGTGGCAAGGTCTCGGCAGGCGAGCGGCCCGAGGTGGCGGCGGCCCGCGAACTCCAGGAGGAGACCGGGCTGCGGGCCGTCCGGGTCTCGCCGATCACCTGGACGAACGACCTCTTCCCGGACGACGGCCTGCACTACGTCACGCTGCACCACCTGATCGAGGCCGAGGGCGAGCCCCGGGTGCTGGAGCCGGAGAAGGCCGCCGAGTGGGTCTGGTGGCGCGACCTCGACAACCTGCCCACGCCCTTGTTCGGCCCGGCCGCGGCGCTGTGGGCCACCGGCTGGCGTCCTGGTCAGGACCACGCTCCGGCCTGACCGAGACACCCCCGGGCACCTCCCCCCGCTCGAAGCTGCTCACCCGACATACTCTGCCCATGTCAGCTGTCACCACCCCCGGTCCCGAACACGAAGACCTGTTCTTCGGCACCTACACCGAACGCCTCCCCCACGTCGACGGCCAGGCGCCGGGCATCATGCGCGCGAGCTACACCGGGCACGGGCAGCTGGGTGAGGCAACTCTGGCGACCGTGCTGAGGAACCCTTCCTGGGTAACCACTTTCGAGGGGGTGCTCTACGCGGTCTCGGAAACGCACGCCGAAGAGGGCCAGGGCGGGGTGAGCGCCTACCGGATCAACTCCGAACAGCACACGCTGGTCCTTCTCGGCATGCAGCCCTCCGGGGGTGCGGACCCGGCGCACCTGGCGGTCTCCCCCGACGGGCGTCACCTGGTGGTGGCCAACTACTCCGGCGGGTCGGTCGCCCTGTTCGGCCTGCAGGAAGAGACCGGCCGCATCGGGGAACGACTCGACCTGGTGCAGCACGAAGGTGCCGGGCCCAACGAGGCCCGGCAGACGTCACCCCATCCGCACATGGTCGCGTTCAGCCCGGCCGGCCCGGAACTGCTCGTGGTCGACCTCGGCATCGACGCCGTGCTGGTCTACCGGATCGAGAATGAGCGTCTGGTACCGGCCGGCCGCATCGACTGCCCGCCCGGGAGCGGCCCGCGGCACCTCGCCTTCCACCCCTCCGGCGACACGTTCTTCCTGGTCGGCGAACTCGACAACAGCCTGACCACGTTCCGGCGCACCGAATCCGGTTTCGTCGCCGTGGGTTCGGTGTCACTGCTGCCCGACGACACCGAGGAACCGAGTTCGGCCGCCGCGGTCCGGGTCGACCCGTCGGGTGAGCTGGTGTTCGCCAGCAACCGTGGCCACGACAGCGTCAGTGTGTTCCGCCATGGCCCCGGCGATGCACTCAGCCTGATCGCCTCGGTCCCGGTCCGCGGACGAGCCCCGCGCGACGTGGCGCTGACCCCCGACGGGCAGTACCTGCTGGCCGCGAACCAGAACAGTCACTCGGTGACGGTGTTCAGCGTGGACCCTCAGGCGGAAGGCGCCGAGGTGCTCTCTTTCGTGCGTGAGCACCACGTTCCGACACCTGTCTGCCTGGCCTGGCTGTAGTTCCTGCCCGAAAAGCCGCTGCACCTGGCCGGTTGCCCGTGAGGGCGGCGATCGTGCTCGGACCCTGTCCACCCCCGGACTGTTCCGCTACCTTCTGAGCACGGTCGCTCACCCGCCGCTTCTTTGTCGCCCCCGCATGCGCCCCGCCGCCGCTCCGGCCGCAAGCCGCATGTATCTCAGGGGATTCTTGCGTCTCCTACCACTGGGACCCCGCCGGACGGCATCATCACGTCTACGTTCTCGGGCGGGGGATGCCCGGCAGCGACGGAGGAGTCTCGATGCAGACCGGTAACAGCACGGGGATCAGGCTGGCCACCGAAATCGACCGGCCGAGGGTGCTCACACAGCACGGCAAGCAGAGCCCTGGCCAGTACCCGAACCAGGGCAACCAGAACGGCCAGGCCCGCACCGGGGCCGCGACGCCGTCCGGCGGCGCGCACCCGCAGCAGGTGGGCCCGCAGGGAGGGGCCCGGGCCACCCGGGTCTTCGTGTTCGGCTGCGACCGTCTGTCGCAGGCCGGGATGATCGCCTACCTGCGCGACTGCCCCGGGATCGAACTGGTGCCGGAGGCGGGCATGGCCACCGCCGACGTCACCGTGGTCGCGGCCGAGGCGATGGACGAGCCCGGCCTGGTCGCCCTGCGGGCGGTGCAGGAGTCCGGCGCCCGGCGAACCCTGCTGGTGGTGGGCGAGATCGACGCCCGGGGCGTGGCCGACGCGTTCGACGCCGGGGTCATCGGCATCCTGCGCCGCTCGGCGATCACCACCCGTTCCCTGGCCCGCGCCATCGCCTCGGCCCAGGCCGGCGAGAGTGTGCTGCCCACCGAACTGCTCACCCGCCTGGTGCGTCAGGTCCGCTCCCCGCGTCCCCGGGTGTCCAGCCTTAAGGAGGGCACGTCGGCACCCACGTCCACGGTGGAGGTCCCGCCCGCGCAGGCGCACACGGAGCGTGAACTGGCTGTGCTGCGGATGCTGGGTGAGGGCTGCGACACCCGGGAGATCGCCCGGCGGCTGGCCTATTCCGAGCGCACCGTGAAAACCGTGATCCAGGACCTTTCCCAGCGGCTCGGCCTGCGCAATCGTTCCCACGCGGTGGCCTATGCGGTACGCAACGGCCTGATCTGAGCGGCGTGAGGGGCCCTCATCGGTCTCTCATGCAGCCCAGGTAGATTCACCGGCCGTAAGCAGAGGCCAGATCGATCCAGGAGCGCAGTCGTGCCGTTGTCACCCCTGAGACCCGGTGACCCGGCCACCATCGGCGGCTTCCGGCTGGTCGCCCGGCTCGGTTCGGGCGGCATGGGTGTGGTCTACGTGGGCACCGACCAGGCGGGCCGGCCCGCGGCAGTGAAGTCGGTCAAGGCCGAGTACGCGGCCGACCCGGCGTTCCGGGCCCGTTTCCGGCGGGAGGTCGCTGCGGCCCGCGCCGTCACCGGGGCCTGTACCGCGCGGGTGCTCGACGCCGGTCCCGACGCCGCCGAGCCCTGGCTGGCCACCGAGTACGTGGGCGGCGCGAGCCTGGACGACGTGGTGCGCGCCGACGGGCCGTTCTCCGATCAACTGCTGCACGCGCTGGCCACCGGGCTGGCCGAGGCGTTGTCGGCGATCCACGAGGCCGGGGTGGTGCACCGCGACCTTAAGCCGGCCAACGTGTTGCTTGCGCCGGACGGTCCCAAGGTCATCGACTTCGGTATCGCCGCAATGGAATCCGCAACGCACGCCACGCGTACCGGCGTAGGCATGGGCAGCCCGGGGTACATGGCGCCGGAACAGGTAACCGGCACAACGTTGGTCGGTCCACCCGCCGATGTGTACGGCTGGGGTCTGACCGTTCTCTTTGCGGCAACGGCGAAACCGCCGTACGGCAGTGGACCGGCCCCGGCGCTGATGTACCGCGTGGTGCACGCAGAGGTAGACCTGTCGGGCCTACCCCAGTGGATCGCCCCCTTGGTACAGGCGGCTCTGGACAGGGAGCCGCAGAACCGGCCGACGGCCAAGCAATTGCTGCAGGGGCTCGTCGCCTTCGGTCAGAAGCAGAACCAGCAAACAATGGACGGTCGCGGCGCCACCGCCGTCATCGGCCAGCTGGGTGGGTGGGACAGTGACGAACGGGCCGCCACCCGGCCGTTCGACACCGACGCAACGCAACTCATCCTGCGTGAGGAGTGGCAGCAGCCGGCCGCCGCCCGGGCCCCCGAACTGCCTTCTCCGCCCGTCGTGGCGGATCTGGCTCCGGGTAACCGTCGCGGAGAGACTCCGAAGTCCGCCGAGCATCGGTCCGGCCGCACTGCCCTGGTAACCACCGGCGTCCTTACTTTCTTACTGGCCGCCGCCCTGACCTGGTTCCTGTGGCTGGGCCCCGACCGCCGCGCGAACGACCCGGCCGAAACCGCCCGCCCGCAGTCGAGCACCAGCGCGGGCCCCACAGCGACCACCCCGGCAACCACGACCACCCCGGCAATTACGGCCCCGGCCGGAACCGGGATTCCGCTGTTCCAGGGCGATCTCGGCGACCCTGAGCGCAGCGCCGCCTTCAGCGGCCTGGTCAGCGCCTTCAATGGCCAGGTGGTACAGCTCAGTTCGCAGACCGCGGCCACGGCGCAGACCGAGCGCTACTTCCAGGCGAACTCCCCCGGTGGCGAGGAGTACGACGACCCCCAGTTCACCCTGTTCGCCGGCACCGGCCTCGCCGAGGGCCAGGAGCCCGGCTTCCCGCCCGGGTCCCCGTGCACCGCCACCACCTACTCCGTCGAGGAGGTCGACGGCGAGGACCCCGGTGACGCCCGGTTCGTCCACGACCAGAACGGCTTTCTTCTGTCCGGCTACTTCGAGGTCGACATCGAGGACACCGAGAACGGCGTGACCACGGTGACCCTGTCCGGCCTGAACGAGCAGGACGTTCTCAACGGCGAGGACTGAACGCCGGTCAGTGGGCGGTCAGCAGGGCCTCGGAGACCGCCGAGGCGCCCAGCCGGACCAGGGAGTCCGGCCCCAGTTCGTCCACCCCACCGCGCCCGAGCAGGGTGAGCACCGTGCGAATCTCGTCGTAGAGCAGCGAGTGCACCCGCTCCACCCCGGCCTGACCACCGGCCGCCAGCCCGTAGGCGGCCAGCCGCCCGATCACCACCACGTCCGCACCGAGAGCCAGCGCCTTCACCACATCCGCACCCCGACGGACACCACTGTCGAAAAGGATCGGCAAACGTCCTTCAATCACTTCCCGCACCTCGATCAAGGCGTCGAGCGCCGCGGGCACCCCGTCCAGCTGACGGCCCCCGTGGTTGGAGACGTAGACGGCGGCGGCCCCGGCGGCCTCTGAGGCCAGTGCGTCTTCCGGCGTCATGATGCCCTTGGCGAACCAGGGCAGTGCGGTCTCGTTCATCAGCCCGGCCAGCCGTTCCCACGACCAGACCGTGGCACACCGCTCAAAGAGCTGCCCGAACACCTCGATCAGCTTGGTCTCGCCGTCGTTGCGGTAGTTGCCGTTGACGTAGCGCGCGTCCAGGTCGAAAGCGTTGCGCAGCACCCGTTCCCGCCATCCACCGGTGGGGCAGTCGACGGTCAGGCAGATCGCCTCGTAGCCGGCGTCCTCGATCCGGTGCAGCATGTGCCGGAAGTTCGCCTCCGGGCCCATCGGGTGCAGCTGGGCGATCCGGGCCGCCTTCGGTGCCGCCTCGGCCACGTCCTCGAGCGCGTGCGTGCCCGCCTCCGGCACGATGCTCGCGATCCCGGCGTTCAGGTTGGCCCGGGCGACGGCCTTCTGGCCCTCCGGGTGGAACAGCCCGTCGGCCCCGAACGGCGAGGTCAGCACCGGCATGGCCAGGTCGATGCCGAGCAGCGCGGTGGAGATGTCGGGGGTGGCGAGCCCGCTCATCACCCGCTGCCGGAAACCCCAGCGGGCGAAGGCCGAGCGGTTGGCGGCCAGGGTGGTCTCGTCCCCCGCACCGCCCTCGAGGAAGTCGGCGACCTCCGGCGACAGCCTCGACAGCGCCGTCCGGCGGATCTGGGAGAGCGTGGCAAGCTCGGGCGTGGAAACCGATTTGAACGCGACCATCAGGCATCCCTCATCGGAGTTGAGAAGATGTTCCCAACTCTAAGGCGGATTTCCGGACAAGTAACCCACAGATGAGAAGTTTTTCCCGGCTTGGCGAGGTCCGGTCTCGCAGGCCTCGAGGGTGGGACCATTGACAGCGATGACAGGTGAGAATCTCCGGGCCGACACCCTGCGCACCCGGCAGAAGCTGCTGGACGCGGCGGGCAGCCTGCTCCGCGAGCGCGGCCTGGCCTTCACCCTGCCCGACCTGGCCCGGCACTCCGGCGTCTCCACCGCCACCACCTACCGGCACTTCGAGGACGTCCACGCCGTCTACGACGCGTTCTACCGCCGCACCCAGAACGACCTGCTCACCCGGCTGCGCACGGCCGGCCACCCCGACCCGCTGCGCTCGTTCCAGATCATGTGCCACGAGTGGGTGCTGAGCGCGACGACCTGGGGGCGGGCCGCCACCCACATCCGCAGCGCCCGCGGGTACCTCGAGCGCATCCGCGACGGCGACGACCCGCCGCTCACCGAGCTCGACACCACGCTGACCGCCGTGGTGCGCCGACTGGTCCTCAGCGGCCAGATCCCGGACGTGGACCTGCGCTACTCGGTCCTGATCTGGATCACCACGTTCGACGAGCGGGTGGTGGTCGACCTGACCGAGACCCTCCACTGGGGTCCGGAGAAGATCGCCGAGACGCTGGGCCGGTCGGTGCTGGCCGCCTGGGCGGCCTCGCCCGGAGGTATTCCCGCCCTGGCCGAACTCTCGGCCGGAAACACCCGGACGGCCCATCCCGATCACACCCCGTGAGAGCACGGACACGGATCAGAACGATGAAAATCTCTGCGCATAAACGGATCTGAGCATTTGGGAGAACTTGGGCCGCGCGGACGGAGTAATTTCGCGGCTAGTGCATTAAGAGCCTCTTAGACATGTGATGATGCACGGCAGGGAGGGGCCGTATCGTCACAGGAGGGTCACCATCAGTACCGCCAGCCAGCACCAGCTGACTGCGGCCAGGGCTCGACCAGCACTCGTGGTCGCCGGTGTCGTAGGACCGACGGTGCACGCCCAGGGCCGCTCCGCCGGTCGCCGTTGTGTCGTCGTCCAGATGGGCGGCTGCAACCTCTCCTGCTCCTGGTGCGACTCAGCCTTCACCTGGGACACCTCCCGCTACGACCTCTCCCGCGAGGTCGGCTACTGGCGGATCGAGGAGATCGCCGAGACCGCCCGCTCGGCCAACACGCCGCTGATCGTGATCAGCGGCGGCGAGCCGCTGCAGCAGCAGAACTCCCCGGCCTGGCCGCAGTTCCTGGAGATGCTCGGCGGCTACGAGATCGGCCTGGAGACCAACGGCACGTTCCCGCCGATCGAGACCACCCTGCACCGGGTCAGCTGGATCACCGTGTCGCCGAAGCTGGCGCACTCCGGCGACCCGGCCTGGACCCGGATCAACCGCGACATCCTGATCGCCTGGGGCAAGTGCGCCGAGCAGTACGACATCGACTTCTCCTTCGCGGTGCGGGATCTCAGCGACGTCGAGTCGGTGCTGCAGATCGCCAAGCTGCACGAGCTGCCGTTCGACCGGATCTGGATCGTGCCCGAGGCCACCACCGCCGCCCTGTCGGCCAGCCGTCTGGCCGAGGTCTCGGAGTCGGCGATCCAGGCCGGGTTCAACGTCTCGGCCCGGCTCAGCGCCCTCACCAACCGGCAGAGCTGACCGGGACCGGCCGGGTGCGGGCAAGCCCGCACGCCGGTCGCAGAACAGGCCATAGGGTTCAAGGTGTGAACTCCCAGCCCGTGAACCCCGAGCAGAGCATCAGCTACCTGCACACCCGCGAGTGGCACCTCAACGTCAGCGTCGAGGGCGGTCGTGGCGTGGCGGCGCTGCAGGTCGAGGAGAACGAGTACTGGAGCGCGGCCGACGGGCGGGTCCGGATCCTGGAACAGCGGCCGGACTCACCGGCGGCCGACCACTCCAACACCGGCCGGGTGGAGTGGGCTCCCGGGCTGCCCACCGATCCCACCGGGCTGGGCGAGTACCTGCTGAAGGACGCGCCCTCGGCGCAGCACAACGTGCCCGCGACGCTGGTGATGATCGCCTCGGCGCAGCGTCTGCACAACCAGGCCGTGCCGGCCGCCCTGGCCGAGGCCTTCTTCCAGGTGCTCACCGGCCGGCCCGACCTGCTGCCGCTGGGTGAGATGACCGACCGGGCCGGGCGCACCGGGGTCGGCTACGGCTTCGAGTTCACCTTCGGCCCCCGGCGCCGGCTCACCCTGATCTTCGACCGCGACACGCACGCCCTGCTGGCCACCGAGGAACTGATGCTGGAGCCGGGCCGGCTGCGGGTCGAGGTGCCGGCCGTGGCCAGCTACGTGCTCTACCTGGAGCAGGGCTGGGTGCCGAGCATGAGTGATCGACCGCTGCTCCGGCAGGCCTGACCGCCTCGGTCCCTGACGGGTAACGTGGCCGCGTGTCCGTTACCCCAGAAGCACCCGCACCGGGGGCCAAGCTCCTGGCCGTCAGCGACCTGCACGTCGCCTACCAGGAGAACCGGGAGATCACCGAGACCCTGCGGCCGGAGAACGACGGCGACTGGCTGATCGTGGCCGGCGACGTGGCGGAGAAGCTGGAAGACGTGGAGTGGGCGCTGCGCCTGCTCGCCGGCCGTTTCGCCAAGGTCGTCTGGGTGCCCGGCAACCACGAGCTGTGGACGCATCCGAGCGACCCGGTCACGCTGCGCGGAGTCGCGCGGTACGAACGTCTGGTCGAGGTCTGCCGGAGCCTGGGCGTGGTGACGCCGGAGGACGAGTTCCCGGTCTGGACCGGCGACGGCGGCCCGCTCACCATCGTGCCGATGTTCCTGCTCTACGACTACTCGTTCCTGGCCCCGGGCACGACCACCAAGGAGGCCTCGCTCAAGGTCGCCTACGACTCCGGCGTGGTCTGCGCCGACGAACGCTTCCTCGAGCCCACGCCCTACCCCAGCCGTGAGGCCTGGTGCCAGGCCCGGGTCGACTACACCAAGGGCCGTCTGGACGCCCTGGCCCCCGACGCGCGCACGCTGCTGATCAACCACTGGCCGGTCGAGCGGCACCCCAACAACATCCTGCGCTACCCCCAGTTCGCCCAGTGGTGCGGCACCACCCAGAGCGCCGACTGGCACCAGCGCTACCGGGCCGACGTGGTGGTCTACGGGCACCTGCACATCCCCCGCCGCACCTGGCTGGACGGAGTGCGCTTCGAGGAGGTGTCGGTCGGCTACCCGCGCGAGTGGCGGATGTGGGGCCAGCGCACCTGGCTGCGGCAGATCCTGCCGGCCCCCGAGGGCGTCCAGGCGCCGACAGGCGGCACCGACATCTCGTTCCAGCGGCTCTGGCCCAAGCCCGAGGGCAGCCCGGTCTGATCCGGTCTGGCCCCGGCGGCGGTGTCGCGCGGTGCTCGCCGCACCCTGACATACGGCGACCTCCGCAGCGCACCACCGCCGGGTACTGAGTCAGACTTCGCTACGCGGCGTTCGGTTCCCCGGTTGCGTAAGAATCTTGCCGGTCATCCGAAACTCACCCTTGCGTCACCCGCCTGCCGCGCCGGGGCGAGCCGCTGCGCCGCCTCCTCGACCTGCCTGTGCAACTGCTGACCGATCGGCTCGAAACCGGTGACCGCCACCTCCAGCACCTTGCCCCGGCCCAGCCGACCCCGCCAGGTGCCGACCACGTCACCGTTCACCAGCAGCACCCCGGGATTGCTGATCGCCTTGTAGACCTCCTTGTGCTGCTGGGGATCGGGCACCACGAGCTCGCGGTCGCGCACCGTCAGCCAGGGATCCCCGCCCGGCAGCAACCGCACCAGCCCCTCCGGCCGGGCGGCGACGACCAGGTCCGGCACCGCCTCCTCCGGCATCCAGGCCCGCCCCGCCGGGGTGGTCACCTCGACCAAACCGGGCGGCAGATGCTTCTTCACCTCGGTGGCCGTGGTGCCGATCCAGGCCCCCAGCGCCGCCGACGAGAGTGGCCCGTTCACCAGCAGGTAGCGCCGCAGCATCTCGCTCAGCCCGGCGCCGGCCTGGGGGATCTGCTTCGAACGCAGCGACGCGGGCAACGGCCTGAGGTAGGTCGAGCGGCCCTCGGTCAGCACCTCAACCCCCGCCGCGACCCCCACCAACTGGAACAGCCCACCGCTGATGTGCCGCGCCCGGCAGGACGGGCAGTCGTAGGTCAGGTCGGCCGGCACGGCAGCACTGACCCGGGTACTCACCTCGCCCTTGGCCAGCTTCTCGGTCACCACCTCGCGCACCGCAGTGGCCGCCTGCGCCCAGGCCTCACGCCCCCGACGGGCTCCCGCCGCGATCTGCGAGGCCCCCATCCGCCGGGTGGCATCGGCATCGTCCATCGGCCAGGTGGCCGTGGCGAGCGGCTTCAGATCGGCCTCGTGATGCACGTGCGGTGCACCCCGCCACGACCACACGATCCGGGTCCGGGCCGGGCGCTGCTCCGCCCCGCGCGCCGCCAGCACCGCGGCCGCCGTACCCACCGGCGTGTCCTGCACCCCGATACCGAGCAGCCCCTCCACCGAGCCACCCACCAGCCCTTGAGCGGTGGCCCGGTAGCCCAGCACGTTCTCCCTGGTCACGTCGATCTTGCCCACCGCTGCCCCCCAGCTCTAGGTAGGACGGCCACCCCCTCCCCCGCCCCTTGGGTGGGAGTTCTACCAGGCACCCCCGACAACCATGCCCCACCGCAGCTCAGAGCCCACCGACCAGCAAAGCCCGGAACACCTCAGAGCACCGCCCCCGGGTTCATGATCCCCAGCGGATCCAACGCCGCCTTGATCCGCCGGCTCACCTCCATCACGTCCTCCCCCACCTGCGCCTGCAGCCAGGGCTGTTTCAGCCGGCCCACCCCGTGCTCCCCGGTGATCGTGCCGTCCAGCTCGATCGCCAGGTCCATCACCTCCCCGAAGGCCACCTGGGCACGCTCGGCCGCCGCCGCGTCGGCCGGGTCGAAAACGATGAGCGGATGGGTGTTCCCGTCACCCGCGTGCGCGATCAGCGCAATCGTCACGTCGCGCGCGGCCGCGACCCTCTCGATCCCCGCGACCAGGGCGGGCAGCCGCGGTACGGCGACACCGACGTCCTCAAGCAGCAGTTTGCCCTTCTTCTCGATCGAGGGGATGGCCTGGCGCCGGGCCACCGTGAACGCCTCCCCCTCGGCCGGGTCGTCGGTGGCCAGGACCTCGCCGGCGCCGCACCGTTCGCAGGCCTCGACGATCTCGGCCACCTCGCGTTCGGCGGTGCTGCCCTCGGTGTCGGTCTGGGCCACCAGCAGCGCCGCCGCCGAGCGGTCCAGGCCCATCCGCAGGTTGTCCTCGACCGCGTTCACCGTGGTGCGGTCCATGTACTCCAGCATCGCCGGGCGCATCCGTGAGGTGATCGCCACGATCGCCTCGGTGGCCGCCTCGGTGCTCGCGAAGGCGGCCACCACCGTGCGCGGCGGGTGCTGCGGCGGCATCAGCCGCAGCGTGACCTCGGTGATCACGCCCAGGGTGCCCTCGCTGCCGACGAACAGCTTGGTCAGCGACAGCCCGGCCGAGTCCTTCAGCCGCGGCCCGCCCAGCCGCAGCGCCCGCCCGTCGGCCAGCACCACCTCCAGCGCCAGCACGTAGTCGGTGGTCACGCCGTACTTCACACAGCACAGGCCACCGGCGTTGGTGGCGATATTGCCGCCGATGGAACAGATCTCGTACGACGACGGGTCCGGCGGGTACCACAGGCCGCACTCCGCCGCCGCCCGCTTGACCTCGGCGTTCAGCAGACCGGGCTGCACCACGGCGACCCGGCTCAGCTGGTCGATGCTGATCGCGCGCATCCGCTCGGTGCACAGCACGATGCCTCCGCTGCGCGCGGTGCTGCCGCCCGAGAGCCCGGTGCCGGCGCCTCGGGGCACCACCGCCACCCGGTGCTCGGCCGCCCAGCGCATCGCGATCTGCACCTGCTCGGTCGACTCCGCCCGCACCACCGCCGCCGGCACCCCCGCGTCCGGGTCGGCGGCCCGGTCGAACCGGTACTTGTCCATCCGGACGGGATCGGTCACCACCACCCCGTCCGGCAGCGCGGCCACCAGCTCGTCGATCACGGTCTGCGGCGGTTCCACCAGCACATCGGTCATCGCGGGAGCTCCTCAGCGGTGAGGGGTCTTTCGGCCACCATAGGCGAGCGCGGCCACCGCGACGAGAAGGGCCCAGAGCAAATGGACGCCGGTCATCGCCAGGAGGGCGAGCACGGTGGCCATCGCGACCACGGCGGTCAGGCGCGCCCGGCCTGGTTCCAGCAGGCGCACGGCGGCGGCCACCCCCACCGCGTAGACGGTGACGAACAGACCGCTGGTGGCCAGCACGATCGCCCCCAGATCGATCTCGGCGGCGCTGACCACGCCGAGCACCACCAGGGCGGCCGAGGCGTTCACGACCAGGCTGCGCCGAGGTATCTCCCCGGCCTGGCTCCCCCTTCCGAGCCAGGCCGGCAAGGCCCCGTCGCGCCCCAGCGCTGCGCCTAGCTTGGCCGCGCCGGCGTAGTAGGCGTTCATCGTGCCCAGAGTCAGCAGGACTGCCGCCAGGGCGGCCAGCAACCGGGCGTCTCCACCGAACGCAGCCGCCAGCAGTTCCCCCAGGGGCGCGGGGCTGTCTGCGGCACTCGCCCCCAGCACGAGTATCACGGTGACAGCAACCGCCAGATAAATGACGCCTACCACGACCAACGCGGCTGTCGTCGCCTTGGCGAGATCCTGGGTCGGTGAACGAAATTCGCCGGTCAAGTGGGTGATTGCCTCCCAGCCCACGAAACTCCAGACCAGCAGCGCGGTGGCCGGGGCGATCGACTGCCAGCCGTGCGGCGCGAACGGCTGCAGGTTGGCGGCGGACGCCGAAGGAAGAGCGAAAACAACCGCGGCGGCGAGGAACCCGACCAGAAGGATGCCGAGCCCCAGCTGAGCCCGGCCGGACATCCGTACGCCGAACCAGTTGACCAGAGCGGCGACGAGGGTCAGACCGACAGCCGAACCCACCACCGTCGGCCGTCCACCCCCGACCGCGGATTCCACGTAGTGCCCGGCGAACAGCGCGGCCGCTGATGAGCCGGGCGGTACAGCAGCGTAGAAGCACCACCCGACCACGGCCGACGCCCGGTCACCGAAGGCCAGACGGGCGTAGTGCGCCACTCCCCCAGCGTCCGGATGCCGCGCCCCCAGGGCGGCGAAAGTAAAGGCCAGCGGTGCGCTCGCAACCACCATGAGGAGCCAGGCAATGAGGGACGCGGGTCCCGCCACCTCGGCTGCCAGCGCGGGCAGAGCGATCACACCAGTGCCCAGAACGGCTCCCACGTACAGCGCGGTGCCCTGCCCCAGCGTGAGTCCTGGGGGCGCCTGCTCACGAACGGTCATTCCAGCAACGATGTCGTGGGCCGAGCGGGGCGGACAGAGGCAGAAATGCCTACCGCCGCCAGATTCCTGCCACTACCGTCGAGGGCATGCACACGGTCGCTCTCGCCCTCACCGAGGGCATGCCAATGTTCGAGTTCGCCGTGCCCTGCGAGGTGTTCGGCCTGGACCGCTCCGACATCGCCGATCCCTGGTACCGGCTGCGCTTCTGCGGCTCCCAGCCGCACTACCGCACCGCCGCCGGCCTGACCGTCACCCCGGACGGCGACCTCGCGGCCCTGGAAGCGGCCGACACCGTGCTGGTTCCGGCGATGGACCGGGCGAACCAGCTGAAGCCGCCGCCCGACGTGGTGGAGGCCGTGCGCCGGGCCTACGACCGGGGCGCCCGCATCGTCGCGATCTGCGCCGGCTCGTACCTGCTGGCCGAGGCCGGGATCCTCCAGGGCCGCCGGATGACCACGCACTGGATGAGCGCGGTGGACTTCACCTATCGCTATCCGGGCGTGCACTTCGCCCCCGAGGTGCTCTACGTCAGCGACGGGAACGTGCACACCAGCGCCGGTACCGGGGCGGCCATCGACCTGTGCCTGCACCTGGTGCGCCTCGACCACGGTGCGGCAGTGGCCAACGAGGTGGCCCGGCGCATGGTCGTACCGCCGCACCGCGAGGGCGGCCAACGCCAGTTCGTGCCCCCGGTCCAGCTCGCCCCCGACGGCCAGGACCCGATCGGCCTGGCCCTGGGCTGGGCGCTACAGCGACTGCACCAGCCGCTCACCGTGGCCGACCTGGCCCAGCAGGCCCACCTGGCCCCGCGCACGTTCGCCCGGCACTTCCGCGAGCGCACCGGCGCCACCCCGCTGCAGTGGCTCATCCAGCAGCGGGTGCGGCTGGCCCAGGAACTGCTGGAGACCACCGACGAACCGGTCGAGGCGATCGCCACGAGAACCGGTTTCGGCACGGCGGCAGGGCTCCGGCAGCACTTCCAGAAGATCGCCACGATCTCCCCGAGCAGCTACCGGCACCTCTACCGCCGCGCCGGGCGAACCGCCTAACCCACGGGCAGGTCGGTGACGTGGGTCATCGAGAGCACGGCCTTGGCGGCGCGCCGCCGGGCGTGCAGGATCGGCTCGGTGTACCCGTTGGGCTGGGCCGCGCCCTGGAAGATCAGGTCGCTCGCGGCCAGGAAGGCCTGGCTGTTCTCCAGGTCGGCGGTCATCGGCCGGTAGCCCTCGACCGCGGAGTTCTGCCGGTCCACCACCCCGGCCATCCGGGCCAGGCTCTCGCGCACCTGCTCCTCGCCGACCACGCCGTGGCGCAGCCAGTTGGCCAGCAGCTGGCTCGAGATCCGCAGCGTGGCGCGGTCTTCCATGAGGCCGACGTCGTGGATGTCGGGCACCTTGGAGCAGCCGATCCCCTGGTCGACCCAGCGCACCACATAACCCAGGATCGACTGACAGTTGTTGTCGACCTGCTCGGCGCGCACCGCCTCGTCCCACTGCGCCGGATCCCCCAGCGGGACCTGCAGAAGGTCGGTCAGCGGCGTCTTGTGGCTCTGGGCGGACAGTTCCGCCTGCACCGCCTGCACGTCGACCTCGTGGTAGTGCAGCGCGTGCAGGGTGGCCGCGGTGGGCGAGGGCACCCAGGCGGTGGTGGCCCCGGCCCGCGGCTGGGCAATCTTCTGCTCGAGCATGTCGGCCATCAGATCGGGCATCGCCCACATGCCCTTGCCGATCTGGGCCTTCTGCGAGAACCCGTACGCCAGAGCCGTCTCCACGTTCCGCTTCTCGTAGGAGGACAGCCAGGTCTGGCTGCGCATGTCCTCCTTGCGCACCAGCGGCCCGGCCTCCAGCGAGGTGTGGATCTCGTCGCCCGAGCGGTCCAGGAAACCGGTGTTGACGAACACGATCCGGTCCTTCGCGGCGGCGATGCAGGCCCCCAGGTTCAGCGAGGTACGCCGCTCCTCGTCCATCAGCCCCAGCTTGATCGTGTTGCTGGGCAGCCGCAGCAGCTCCTCCACCCGCTCGAACAGCGCCACGGCGAAGGCCACCTCGTCGGGCCCGTGCATCTTCGGCTTCACGATGTACACCGAGTCGGTCCGGCTGTTGGCCTTCGACCGCAGCCCCGGCAGGGCGGCCAGGGTGGTGACCACCGCGTCCAGGATGCCCTCGGGCACCTGGGCGCCGTTCGCGTCGAGCACCGCGTCGGTCGTCATCAGGTGGCCGACGTTGCGCACGAACATCAGCGCCCGCCCGGGCAGCACCAGCTGCTCGCCGTGATTGCGCGGAACGGCGTACACCCGGTCGGTGTTCAGGGTGCGCTCGAAGGTCCGGCCCCCCTTGCTCACCGATGTGCTCAGGTCGCCCCGGCTCAGGCCCAGCCAGGTGCGGTAGTCGCGGACCTTGTCCTGCGCGTCGACCGCGGCCACCGAGTCCTCGAAGTCGATGATCGTGGTGATCGCCGACTCCAGCACGATGTCCTGGACGCCCGCCCCGTCGGTCCGCCCGATCGCCCCCGCCCGGTCGATCACGATCTCCACGTGCAGCCCGTGGTGCACCAGCAGCACCGTGTCGGGCTGGGTGGCGGTGCCGGTGTAGCCGGCGAACAGCCCCGGCTCGGACAGCGTTGTCTTGCCCGACGGCACGTGCACCACCAGCTCGCCGCCGGCCACCGCGTAACCGCCCGCGTCGGCGTGGCTGCCCTCGGCCAGCGGGGCGATGCGGTCGAGGAAGGCCCGCCCGTAGGCGATCACCTTCGCGCCGCGCTCGGGGTCGTAACCGCCCCCCGTGGGAGCCTCGCCCAGAGCGTTCGTGCCGTACAGCGCGTCGTAGAGCGAGCCCCAGCGGGCATTGGCCGCGTTCAGCGAGTACCGCGCGTTCGACACCGGCACCACCAGCTGCGGGCCGGCGATCCGGGCGATCTCGTCGTCCACCCCGCTGGTGCCGATCGCCACCGGTTCCGGCTCGGCCACCAGGTAGCCGATCTCCCGCAGGAACGCCTCGTACCCGGCCCCGTCCAGGGGCTGCCCGGCGCGCTCACGGTGCCACTGGTCGATCGCCGCCTGCAGCCGGTCGCGCTCCTCGAGCAGCGCCCGGTTGCGTGGGGCCAGGTCGGCCACCAGCCGGTCCAGCCCGGCCCAGAACGCGTCGGGCTTCACCGGGCTCCCGGCCAGCGCCTCGTTCTCGACGAAATCCTTCAGAGCGGTGGCGACCTGGAGGGATCCCAGGGAGGTGTAGTCCGTCATTTATCCGCCTCACAGGACAGTGGGGTGCTCCGGGCGCGCACCACTTTAGGTGCTGATCTGCGCGTGTCGAGGGCTTGTGGCCACCACCTGTTCGGCCGACGGTCACCGGACGCGCCCCGGTGCCGGTACGCCGGGCGGGTGATGTCACGGTGCGCAGCGGTGTCGCCCGTTCAGCAGCCGCCCGCCGGCGTCGATCCCCGGACCCAGAACCAGTGAGCGCCCGACGATCGAGTGAGGAGCCCCGTGACCGGCCGACGTGTCCCTGTTCTCCTGCTCACGCTCCTTTTCGTGCTCGTTCCCGGGACCGCCCACGCCCACTCCCCGGTCGAGCGCGAGCCCAGCCCGGCCGAGCTCCAGGCCCAGGCCGAGAAGCTCGACTCCCTTCGCACACAGGCCGAGGCGCAGGCCGCGGACGTGCGCGACGCCCGGGCCGCTAGCCGGGCCGCCGCGGTCGTCGCAAGCCAGGCTCTTGAGGCGTATACCACTGCCCAGCGCGACCTTCGGAGCGCCCTGGCCGAGGAGGACCGGCTGGACGCCGAGCTGGAGCAGGCCAACCGGGACGCGGTCCAGGCCCGTTCCCAGGTCGGCCTGTGGGCCCGCCGGGCCTACCAGGGCGGCACCGGGCTGAACTCCAGCCCGACGCTGAACACCCTGCTCGGCACCAACGGCGCCGGGCGCGAAGAAGCCGGCCTCGGCACCACCCTGCACACGCTGCGGCGGATCGGCCAGGACCGGTCGGCTGCGCTGGACGCGGGCCGGCGCGCAGAACTGAGGGCCGAGCAGGCCGCAGTGGCAGCCACCCGGGCCACCGAGACGGCGATCGAGGCGGCGAACCGGGCCGAGGCGGCCAAGACGGTCGCCGACACGGCCGTCGCCCGGCAGCGACGCGCGCTCGACGCCGCCGAGGCTGACCTGGCCACCACCGGCCGCCTGGTCGGCCGGGCCCAGAAGCAGCAGCGCCGACTGCGGGCGGCCGCCGCGGCCGCCTCCGCCCGGCAGAACACCGGCGACAACGGCGTGACCGGTGCGGTCGGCTCCTGCCTGGGTTCCCCCGACCTGGCCGCCTACCCCAACGGCCAGATCCCGCTCGAGGCGCTGTGCCCGCTGGCCACCGCCCCCGGCCACCACCTCCGGGCCGACGCCGCCTACGCCTTCGACCAGCTCAGCCAGACCTACGCCGAGCAGTTCGGGACGTTCGTCTGCGTGACCGACTCCTACCGGGAATACGCCACCCAGGTCCGGCTCTACGCCACCAAGCCGAACCTGGCCGCCCGGCCCGGCCAGAGCAACCACGGCTGGGGCACCGCCGTGGACCTGTGCGGGGGTGTGCAGTCGTTCGGCACCCCGGAGCACGAGTGGCTGTTCGCCAACGCACCGCTGTTCGGCTGGTTCCATCCGGCCTGGGCCCAGGCCGGAGGTTCCCGTCCGGAGCCGTGGCACTGGGAGTTCGGCGGCTGAGGAAACCGCGATCATCCGCAGTACACCCTCCCGAACTGCGCCGTTCGCCCCACCGGGGTCTACCGGGACGAACCGGGCCGTCATGATGACCCGGTGCCCACCACCACCGACCCGGCCGTCGAGCGCCGTCGCGAGCAACGCGCCTGGTACGTCTACGACTGGGCCAACAGCGCCTTCCTGACCACCACGCTCACCGTGCTGCTGGGCCCCTACCTCACGGTGCTGGCCAAACGGGACGCCTGCCCGGGGCAGGACACCGACCTGGCCTGCCGCACCGACCTGCACGTGCTCGGCCTCCCGATCGCCCCCGGGTCGCTCTCCCTCTACGTGGTCACCTTCGCCACGCTGACCTCGGCGCTGGTCCTGCCCCTGGTCGGCGCCCTGGCCGACCGCACCGGACGCAAGCGCGTGATGCTCGCCGCCTTCGCCTGGACCGGTTCGGCGGCCGGTGCCTCGATGGTCTTCCTGACCGGGGACAACTGGGAGCTGGGGGTGGCGCTGCAGCTGGTCGCCACCCTGGCGTTCGCCTGCGGCATCGTGGTCTACGACTCACTGCTGATCGACGTGGCCGGCCCGGACGAGCGCGACCGGGTCTCCAGCCGGGGCTGGGCGGTGGGCTACATGGGCGGCACCGTGCTGCTGGTGGTCAACCTGGTCACGGTCAGCGCCCACGACGCGATCGGCCTGAGCACCGAGGGGGCCGTTCGCCTGAACCTGCTGCTGGCCGGCCTGTGGTGGGGCGGATTCACCGTGGTGCCGTTCCTGCGGCTGCACGACCGGCCGCCGGTCGACCCGGTCGTCACCAGCGGTGTCAGCCTGACCCGCAGCTCGTTCGGCCAGCTCCTGCACACCCTGCGGCACCTGCGCGGCTACCCGCAGACCCTGGCCTTCCTGATCGCCTACCTAGTGTTCAACGACGGCATCCAGACCGTCATCTACGCCTCGAGCATCTACGCCCAGGAGCAGCTCGGCCTGGACTCCGACCAGCTCATCCTGGCCATCCTGATCGTGCAGTTCGTGGCCGTCGGCGGCGCCCTGTCGTTCGGCCGGGTGGCGGCCCGGATCGGCGCCTACCGCACCGTGCTGGGCAGCCTGGGCCTGTGGTGCGGGGTGATCGGCGTGGGCTACTTCCTGCCCTTCGGCGAGTTCCTGCCCTTCGCCGGTCTGGCCGCGCTGATCGGGCTCACCCTGGGCGGCACCCAGGCGCTGTCCCGCTCGCTCTACAGCCACCTGATCCCCCGCGGCCGGGAGGCCGAGTACTTCAGCCTCTACGCCGCCTGCGAGCGCGGCACCAGCTGGCTCGGCACGCTGGCCTTCGGTCTCACCTTCCAGCTGACCGGGTCCTACCGTTACGCCATCATCGTGCTGATCGCCTTCTTCGTGGTGGGCGCCGTCCTGCTCAGTCGGGTGAATGTCGGCAAGGGAATCACCCAGGCCGGGAACCCGGTACCCGCAGTCATCTGAGGTGACGGATCGCGGAGCAGTCACTCTGGGCGACGGTCCACTGACTACATGCTGAGATATTTCCGCCAACCTCTATCTCGATGGAATAACGCTCTGTACGCTCTGGTTGACGCATTGAGTCGTCCGGTGATCGGGCGGGAGCGGGCAACGACGCCACATCACAGGAACATCTCGCCGGAGGTCGGCGTTGTGCGCTTGTGAGACTGGCCGTCAGTCGCGGAGGGAGCCGTCATGGGTGAGCGGAGCATGCGCGGGACGCGCCTTGGAGCCTCGAGTCTGGAGAGCGAGTCGGGTATTCAGCCGGCCGCCCGCCAGGACATCAGATACCACTGCAAGAACGGGCATTCCATCGTCGTTCCGATGTCGATGGAAGCAGATGTGCCCCCGCTCTGGGAGTGCCGTTGCGGCGAGTTCGCCCTGCGCGAAGACGCCGAACTGCCGGAGCCGAAGGCCACCAAGCCGGCCCGTACGCACTGGGACATGCTGATGGAACGGCGCACCACGGCCGAACTGGAGACGCTGCTGGAAGAGCGACTGGCGCTGCTGCGCTCCGGTCGGTTCAGCGGGCGCCGTTCGGCATAACGCGCGCGAAGCGCCAAGAGACGAGCAGAGCCCGGTTCTCTCCATCCGGAGAGGCCGGGCTTTCTCGTGTCCCTGTGACCTCCGGTGCCCGGTTCAGGCGCGGTTCAGGGGCTGATTGAGGACGTGGGTGAGCGCGCGGGGTGGCGAGGCCCACCACCCGGCGCGGCCGGCTTCGGGTCGGTCAGCCCCGCTTGTCGTCGTCCACGACCTCGCCCTCGACCACGTCGCTGCGCCCGAAACCGGGGCCGAACCGCTGCTGGCCCGGGGTACCCGCCCCGGGCGGGAACTGCGCTCCCGGCGGGAACTGCGGGCCCCGCACGAAGGCCGTGCGCACCGAGACCTGGTCGGCCGCGGCCCGGCGCAGGAAACGCTCCACCGGTTTGCGGGCCAGCGGCCGGGTGAACGGCAGCAGCAACAGCAGGGCCACCGCGTCGGTGACGAAGCCGGGAACGATCAGCAGCACCCCGGCCAGCATCAGGACCGCGGCGTCGGCCAGGTCACGGCTGGGGGGTCTGCCGGTGCTGGCCGCCTCCCGCACCGCCCGCCAGGCCGAACGCCCCTGGCTGCGCAGCACCAGCATGCCGATGCCGGAACCGAGCACGAGCAGGGCGAACACCGCCAGGCCGCCGATGGCTTGGCCCACCTGGATCGCCACGAACAACTCCACCAGCGGCAGCAGCAACGCCGCCGCCAGCACCCACCTCAGCCGGCCGGGTCGTCGCCCCGGCCGGTCTCCAGCTCCCTGTCCACCTGGCTGTCCACCCGGCTGTCCACCTCGCTGTCCGCCGGGCTGCCCGGGCCGGGCGTACGCTCCGCCGCCCGTCGGGCCTGCCTGCTGACCTGGGTGGTCCGGTACCGGACGCCCCATCGGGTCACTCGCCACAACGCCTCCACCACGATCGCCTGGTCCATCTTGCTCGTACCGTGCTCTCGTTCAACGAACGTGATGGGCACTTCGTCCACGCGCAGACCCCGCCGGATCGCGCGCATCGTCAGATCGACCTGGAAGCAGTAACCCTGCGAGTCCACGTCGTCCAGGTCGATCTTCTCCAGGGTGGTCCGGCGGAACGCCCGGAACCCCGCGGTCGAGTCCTTGACGTGCAGGTTCAGGGCCAGGGCGACGTAGGTGTTGGCGCCCTTGCTGAGCAGCTGGCGGCGCTTGGGCCAGTTCACCGAGCTGCCGCCGGGCACGTACCGCGAGCCGATCGCCAGGTCGGCCCCGGCGTCGATCCGGTCAAGCAGGTCGGGCAGCTGCTCCGGCGGGTGCGAGCCGTCGGCGTCCATCTCCACGATCACGTCGTAGCCGTGCTCCAGGCCCCAGTGGAACCCGGCGATGTAGGCCGCGCCCAGGCCCTGCTTGCCCTCGCGGTGCAGCACGTGCACGTTCGGGTCGCCCGCGGCCAGCTCGTCGGCCAGCCGGCCGGTGCCGTCGGGGCTGTTGTCGTCGGCGACCAGGACGTGCGCATCGGGCTCCGCGGCGCGCAGGCGCCGCAGGATCAGAGGCAGATTCTCGAGCTCGTTGTACGTCGGGATGATCACCAGTACCCGGCCGGACCGGGCCTGCGTCGTCATGCGGTGAGGTACACCCTTCTCAGCTGGTCTGCCGGTCACGACGGGCCCGCACCCGGCGGGTGATCGGGGCACCGATCAGCAACGCCAGGGCGAGCGCGGTCAGTGTCCACTCCGGCCACTCGCCCACCCGGGTGGCGATCGTCTGCTCGGTCCGCAGCGGGACCGTGGCCTCGAGCACTTCCTGGGTGTAGTGACCGGAGCGTTCCGCGACCGTTCCGTCGGGAAGAATGATGCCACTGACCCCGACCGTGCTGATGTTCACCACCGTGCGGCCGGACTCGATGGCCCGCAGCCGCGACTGGGCCAGCTGCTGCACGCTCTCGTCGGTGTAGCCGAACGTGGCGTTGTTGGTCTGCACCGCCAGCATGGTCGCCCCGGCCCGCACCGACTCGCGCACCAGGCCGTCGTAGGCCACCTCGAAGCAGATCACGTCGCCGACCCGGATCTGGTCGTTCACGCCCATCCGCATCACTCCGACCGGGTTCTCGCGCAGCTCGTCGCCGGAGACGAAGTCGCGCTTGACCAGGTCGACCTTCTTGCTGAAGACCCGGAAGAAGTCGCGGTAGGGGATGTACTCGGCGAACGGCGCCGGGTGCCGCTTCACGTAGGTGCTGTCGTCGCCGGTGCCGGCCCCCTGGCCGGGCCGCCAGACGATGCCGGTGTTGGAGACCCGGTCGCCCGGGCCCTGCACGACCGCACCGATCAGGATCGGCACCCCGATCGCGTCGGTGGCGGCGCTGATCTCGGCGGCCGCGTCGGCGTTGATGTACGGGTCGATGTCGCTGGCGTTCTCCGGCCAGAGCACCACGTCGGGCTGTTGCGCCTCACCGGCCCTGACCCGCTCGGCCAGGTCGAGGGTGGCCTTCACGTGGTTGTCGAGCACGGCCCGGCGCTGGGCGTTGAAGTCGAGGCCGATGCGCGGCACGTTGCCCTGCACGGCGGCGACCCGGGTGGTGCTGTCGCCCTCGGTGGGCAGCGGGATCAGCGCGCCCACGGCCATCACGGCCAGCGCGGCGAGCAGACCGAGCCCGGCCTGGCGGGAGGCGGCCCGGGCCTGCCAGACCCTGACCACCACCCAGGCCAGCAGGGTGCCGGAGACGGCCACGGCGAACGAGACCAGCGGGGCGCCGCCGACCGAGGCCAGGGCCGCGGTGGGGGCGTCGGACTGGGAGAAGGCGAGCCGGCCCCAGGGGAAACCACCGAACGGCCAGCGGCCGCGCACCGCCTCCTGCCCGACCCAGAGGCCGCCGGAGGCCAGCAGCAGACCGGCCAGGCCACCGCGCGCCCGCCAGACCAGCGGCAGCAGGGCCCCCATGGCCGCCACGTACAGCGCCTCGACCACGCTCAGCGCGATCCACGGGAAGGCGCCGACGAAGATGCCGATCCACGGGATCAGGCGCAGGAAGAACACCGCGCCGAAGACCAGGCCCAGGAGCGCACCGAACTTCTTGCTCACGCCGTTGGTGGCGATCGCCAGGCCGGCCACACCGACCGGGGCCAGGGGCCACAGGTCGATGCCGGGGAAGGCCAGGTAGAGCACGAAGCCGGAGGCGGCCGCGAGGGCGACCCGGCCCCAGGCCAGGCGACCGCTCGAGGTGGTGAAGGAGGCCTTCAGGCCCTGGAGACGAGACCGCTTCGACGCCGGGGCGATGTCGGCCGGTTCCGCCTCCCGGCTGGTGATGCTGCCGGTGCCGGGCGGAACCACGGCCGAATCGCTCATCGGGCAAGAGTACGCCGAGCGTGCCGACGCCCTGAACGGGCGCTGGCCGGACGCGGACCGCCTGGCGTGACGGCCGATCCGGACCAGCGGAACGAACGAGACCCCCGTGGTCGCTCTCCGCCGGCAGGTGCCCGGCCGGGAACGCGTCACCCTTCGGACCGCCGCTGCCCGAGCTGGATGCCCGGACAACACCGTTGTCTACTGAGCGACGCGGACCCGGCCGACGTCCCTGGCAATCACCGATTTCTCAACGATCGCGCCGTCGAGGCTAGTGAACTCCGGGCCTGGCGACAATTCGGGGCCCTGACCTGCGGCGATGCACCATCCACGCAGGTCAGCGAGTTACTGCAGGGACGCCGGAGCAGATCGTCCGAACGGACAGTTTCCGTCAGTCACGGCGTATCCACCTAAAGTAATTACACGGGTGAGATTCTCGTCTCCCCACCCGACTCAGGGGACCACGACCGTCCCTCGGGCCCGGACCGCCACCATCGGCTCGATGAGGACCTCGGCCGCCGAGGCGACCAGATCGGGCCGCCCGCGGCACACCACCAGGGCCACGAAGTCGATCTCCCGCGAACGCCGGCCCACCCGGACCACGGTCCCGGTCGCCTCCACCACGTCCCCGCCACGGATCTCGTTCAGGAACTGGACGTCGGAGTAGGACGCGAAGAGACCCTCGTCACCGTCGGTCCGGATGCAGATCTCGGTGGCCACGTCACCGAAGAGCCCCAGGGCGAACGCCCCGTCCACCAGATTGCCCGCGTAGTGCGCCTGCGCCGCCGCCACGTACCGCTTGTGCACGACCCGGAGGCCGAGCCGGGGATCCACCTGCGTCACCGTGTTCTCCTTCGTCAGACCAGAGCGTGCGCGAGGTACGAGGCCACCTCGGACGGGGTGGTGCCCCGCCCGAAGATCCGGTCCACCCCGAGGGCCTGGGCCGCTCCCTCGTCGAACCGCGGCCCGCCGGCGACCAGCAGCGGACGGCGCCCGGCCGGGTAGGCCTCGGAGAAGGCGGCGGCGACCTCCCGGGTGGTGGTCAGGTGTGCCTCCTTCTGGGTGACCACCTGCGAGATCAGCACCGCGTCGGCCTTCTCCTGCTGGGCCCGCTCGACCAGCTGCGGCACCGCGACCTGCGCCCCCAGGTTCACCACCCGCATCTCCCGGTAGTACTCCAGGCCCTTCTCGCCGGCGAAGCCCTTGATGTTGAGGATCGCGTCGATGCCCACGGTGTGCGCGTCGGTGCCCACGCAGGCGCCCAGAACGACCAGCTTGCGCCGCAGTCCGCGGCGGATCCCGGCATTCACCTCCTTCGGCGAGAGCAGCGGGTACTCCCGCTCGGCCACCTTCACCGCGCCCACGTCGACCAGGTGCCGCACCGGCCCGTAGACCACGAAGAACGTGTGGTCGGCACCGACCGCCTTGGAGTGCACCACCATGGCCGGGTCGATCCCCATCGAACCGGCCAGCTGGGCCGCCGCCCCCTCGGCCTGCTTCCCGGCCGGCAGCGGCAGGGTGAACGAGACCTGGACCATGCCGTCACCGGTGGTGTCGCCGTAGGGTCGGACCAGCTTCTTCTCGGTCGTGTTGTCCGTCTTGCCGACTGGCTCGCTCACTGTGCCCCCTCCAACGCTTCGCTCGCCGGATTGAGGTAGCCCTCGGCCCGTTCCACCACCCCGTCCAGACCCCGCCCAGCGTCTGCAGGCCTGCGCATCCCCGCAAAGGTGCCGTCGGCAATGGCCGCCAGCAGACCCTCGTCCACAATTCTTTCCAGCAACTCGACCGCCTCACCCAGCACGTGCCGCGCCCGCGTCGCGATGAAACCGTCTGGCGGCGGGTTGAAGTCCTCGGTAAGCCCGTCGCAGGCGTCGAGCACGTACCGCACGTTGTCGAGGGCCAGGTCCCGGTCGGAGAGCCAGGGCGTGACCACGGCCTCGGTCATCATGCCGACCAGCAGAATGCCTTGCCCGGTCAGCGCTCCGGCGAGATTGAAGAAGCCGTTGAGCAGGTAGCCGCGGAACACGTCGCCGGTCATGTGCCGGGTCGGAGGCATCCATTTCAGCGGCGCCGTGGGAAAGAGCGTGCGCGCCAGCAGAGCATGCGCCAGCTCGAGCCGGAACGACTGCGGCAGCGCCGGATCGATCTCGAACGCGTGCCCCAGCCCCATCAGTTCTTCCGGCAGCCCGGCCTCTTTCGCGAAGTACTCGTTCAGCAGCTGGGAGACCGTGACGGTGTGCGCCGCCTCGACCGCGTCGGCGGTGGTGAGGTAGTTGTCCTCGCCGGTGTTGATGACAATGCCTGCGCGGGCGTGGATCTGGCGGCTGAAACGCTGGTCCACCAAGGTGCGTACCGGGTTGATGTCCCGAAACAGGATGCCGTACATGGAATCGTTCAGCATCATGTCCAGGCGTTCCATCCCGGCCAGGGCGGCGATCTCGGGCATGCACAGGCCCGACGCGTAGTTCGTCAGGCGCACGTAACGGCCCAGCTCCCGGCTGACTTCGTCGAGGGCGGCCCGCATCAGCCGGAAGTTCTCACCGGTGGCGTAGGTGCCGGCATACCCCTCGCGGGTGGCCCCCTCGGGGACGTAGTCGAGCAGACTCTGCCCGGTGGAACGGATCACCGCGATCACGTCGGCACCCGCCCGGGCCGCGGCACACGCCTGCGGAATGTCCTCGTAGATGTCGCCGGTGGCCACGATCAGGTAGATCCACGGCCTCCTCGGCGCATCCCCCAGCTTCCTGACCAGCCGCTCACGTTGCTTCCGGCTGGCGTCGATCCGCCGGATTCCTTGCCCGACAGCCTTTCTCGCCGCAGACCGGGCCCGCACCAGATCGCGCCCGGCCGGGATCCGGAACCCTCCCCCACCGGTCGCCGCCTTCTGCGCCAGCGTGAGCAGATCCGGCGCCTGCCCCCGGACCAGCGCGTCCCACACCGGCAGGGCGACGCCGTGCTCCAGGCCCACCTCGTTGCGCACCGCATCGACCAGCCGGTTCACCCAGGGCACCCGCTCCGCGTCGGCCCCCTCCAGCCCGGCCAGCCGCACGGTGGCGCGCTCGACCGAGACCGTGGTGTGCGAGGTGGCCAGCTGCACGATCGGGCGGCCGGCCTTCCGAGCCAGAGCACGCGCGCGCCTTACCTGCGCCGGATCCAGATGAATCAACGCACTCTGAGCTGATTTCACGAAAGAAGTGTCGCATCAGGCGCCTAATTCAGGAAGACTTCCGGTTCAGTTTCGCTGCTGGTCCCCCTCGGCCAGCGCCGCCAGAGTGCGCAGCTGCTTGCGCATCATCACCAGGTCTCCCCACTCGAGCAGGAACCGGCGCACGTTTCCCAGCGGTCCCGGGGCACTGCCCGCCCGGAGCACCGCCAGGAGACGACTGCCCTCACCCCGCGCGCTGACGTGGTACGTGATCGCCACGTCTCCGAACACCCGCGCCGGACCTGGGTCCATCTGCAGGGTCATCTCCTGATCCGGCCGGAAACTGGCGAGGGTGAAGACGCTCGCGACCCGCTGCCCCACCTCCAGATCCCAGCACCACGGCAGCACCTCCCGAGGGCTGCGACGGCCCCGGTTGTCGATCAGGTCGTAGCTGTACGGGGCCGCCCGCAGCTGGGTGAGCCTGCGAAAGGTGGTGACGACGTCGGCCTGCACGTCCACCGCCCGGGTCAGCCGGCTGGGGGCCTCGGGCATCAACTCGTCACAGGCGTAGGTGGCCTGGCGTTCGGCCGCGGTGGTGTTCCAGTGCTCAGCTACGGTCACGCGATACCTCCACCAATTGAGGAACAGGCTCCCCTTGGCCCAGTTCCTGACCAAGCACCGCGAGAGGCTTCGGAGACGTGGCCGCCCCCGCCTCCTTGAGGCCGGGCGACGTCCAGGCCATGAGAACGGCCGGGTCTCCCGCTTGCACTCGCAGATGCGCCCCGGCCGGGCGCCGAGCGGCCCGGAGCCCGCCGAGGGTGTGGCCCTCAATGGCCGCCCGGACACTCAGACGCTGACTCTCGTTGTGGTGCCGCAGTGCCGCACGTACGCCTTCCCACGGCGCGAACGGGGTCACCGGGCTGTCTGAGCCGAAGGCAAGGGTGACGCCGGCGGATTGCAGATCGCCGAAGGGGTTCATCGCCAGCGCCCGCGCCTTGCCCAGCCGCACCGCGTACATCTGCTCGGCGCCGCCCCAGAAGGCGTCGAAAGCGGGCTGGACACTGGCGATCACCTGCAGCTCGGCCAGCAGCCCCACGTCACTGCCGCCGATCCCCTCCACGTGCTCCAGCCGATGCCGGGCCACCCGCAACACCTCTGGCCCGAGCAGTTCCGCCGCCTGCCTCAGCCCCTTCAGCAGTTCGGAGACCGCGCCGTCACCGATCACGTGAAAGCCGCCCTGAACCCCAGCTCTCGAGCAGGCCACGAGGTGATCGCGGACCTCGGCGGCATCGGCGTACAGATGCCCGCGGTGCCCATGGGCGTCTTCGTAGTCGTCGCAGAGCCCGGCCGTACGCGACCCGAACGAGCCGTCCATCATCAGGTCTCCGGCCAGCCCGGCCAGACGCCCGCCGAACCGGTCGAGCACCGCCCGGGCCGCTGCCTCGTCACCCGCCAGTTCGCCGCGATAGGCCACGATCTCGGGCAGGCCCGACCCGGTTCCCAGGTCGAGCAGAGCCAGCAGGTCCTCGTCGGGCGCGATGTGTGGCGCGGACATCTCGTGCACCTGGGTAATTCCCTGAGCCGCAGCATGGCGCAACGCCCGGTGCTGGAGCTCGCTGCGCTCGGCCGCCGGGAGCTGGAAACGGGTGGCCAGCCGCGCCGCATGGTGCGCGTCCCGCTCCACCCGTCCGCTCTCGTCCCAACCCTCGAGCCCGCGCAGACCGGCTCGCTCGGCCAGGCGGCCGGAGACCACGGCCGAATGCACATCCACTCGGGACAGGTAGACCACCGCACCGCCGCCGGCCCGGTCCAGCTCCTGCGCCGTGGGCGGACGCCCCTCAGCCAGCTTCAGCTCGTCCCAGCCGTGCCCCAGCACCTGTCGCCCCGGACCGGCCTTGGCCAGATCGGCGACCGCGTCGAGGATCTGACCCACCGTGCGGGCCTGTGAACAGTCCACTCCGGCCAGGAGCAACCCGGTCTCGGTGACGTGCGCGTGGGCGTCGACGAACCCGGGCAGCAGAAGGGCACCGTCCAGATCCACCTCTTCCGGTGCCCCGGCTCCGGCCTCGGACCGGGCTGATGTGTCGGGCCTCACCTCGACGACGCGGCCGCCGTCGACGAGCACCGACCATCGGTGGGGCTCACTGATTGAAGACGGGGTGCCCGGCTCGGGCAGGAGGGCGCGGCGATAGAGGGTGGGGCTCACAGTTCGTCAGTCTGGCGTACCGCTTCTCTGGGAAGAAGACACCAGTTCCAGAACCTGCGCCGGGGATTCGGCCTCGTAGATGTTCCGGATCAGGTCGAGCTCGTCGAGACCGGAGTCGACCAGGGCGTCGGCCAGGTCGGGCAGACTGGGCCGGTCGCCGAAGCGATGGTGGAGGAGCGCGGTGAAGACCCAGGCCGCAGCGTCCTCCTGGTCGTCCTCGAAGAACTGGGCGATCTCGGTCACGCTGAAATGCACGCCGCTACGGACCGCCTCGATGATCAGGGCGACGTCGGACGGGGCCCCGGCTCGCTCGGCCACCTGCACGAGGATGTCTGAGGCCAGACCACAGGAGCGGGCCCAGAGGACGAGTGGGGTCACGTCGGTTCCGCTGCCGAACCTGTGCAGTAGTAGGGCTTCGAAGGACTGATCCGCCAGGCGGGCCGGCGTGCTGCCGGCGGGCTCCTGGTCGGCTGTGGCCGTGGTTTCGGGTGCAGTCAGGGTTACGTCGGCTCGCATGGCACACCGCCTCTCGATCTGGATTTTCCGATCTCTGTACGAGAGTCCCGCTTCGTTCGGAATTCTGTCAAATCGGTGGATGCCGGGCTGCCCGGCAAACGCAGTGATGGCGGCCCACACCACCCTGAGCCTTTAAGGGCTCGAGGGCGGGGGCCGCCATCACTGTCTTCAATTTTTGTCCGGCGATGTCCTACTCTCCCACACCGTAACCAGTGCAG
>NZ_BSTA01000025.1:16301-36632 GCF_030269265.1 Kineosporia sp. NBRC 101677 | reverse complement strand
CCAAAAGCCAGCGGGCAGCTCCCACTCTCTACGCCATCCTCCGCGAACTCCAGTACCTGATCGCGACCTGGCGCGGGATCTGCCCCCAATGCCACCAACTCGTACCAACCTAACAAAGCACTACTAGTCCGCTCGTACGAGGTGAGCCGTGGGTTCATCCATGGGCCGGGAGAACATGACCGTTCTGGTAAGCAGGAGAGGATGGCCGAACTGCAGGCGTCAATCTTCCCTCCCCTTGGCGTGGGCCCACCGCCTCCATGCATTCATCGAGCCGTATCGCGCATGCCGACGATCCTGACTCTGACGTGCCCCTGGAATCGTCGACGTCCGCCGGACGATGGCTCCGGCCGCCCGCGGCAGGCCCGTCGCAACACAGAGGCGGGCACCGATGGATCACTATCTCGAGCCCCTGGGTAGGCCGAAACATCGGCACTTACGGGAGAGCAACAATGTACGGGAAGGCTTCAGCGAAGTAGCGGTATTCGTGTTCTGGGACAGTGACGCATAGCTGGCGGCTTGGTACCGAAGACCTCGCTGGGATGCGTACCCAGCCAACGCAGCCGAACCAACAACGCGGTGCCGCCGCCCGTCGGCACTTACCTGTTCCACGTGAAACGGGTACGTAGCCCACGCTGCTGGTCGCGGCTACGTTCGCGATTTCATGGCTCGAACCTGGAGGCCTGCCGTCGCTCACATCCGCCAGGACGGCGGACCGACAACTGGAAAGCCACCTGTGCCCCGGGCTCAAACCGCAATCAATCCCAGAGTAATTGGACCCACCTCGAGGGCGTCGATCGGCCGACCGCTCTTCCATAAAAGCCACCGGACGGGCACTGCCGAAACCTGCCGGAGGTGGGTGCCACCTGGTCGTCCAAGTTCGGCAACTCGCTCATTGAACGTTGATCGTTCATAGTCCAGTCAAGAACCCAACGGGAGGTACAGCTCGTTAGCCTTGCGAATTGGTGGTGTGAAACACGACCGCTGGCTGCAATGGAGCCCATCACTTCAACGGCCGGCCAGCGAGTTAATCCACCTGCACGGCAGCAGTCGCTTGCTCGCGATTTACCGAGGCTGTGGGTGGCGGCCCTCATGGCTACCTCGTTGTGCAGCTCAAACGCCTTCCTATGCGCGGACGGATACACCACGGGCAGCGGGACGACCGCAGGCCCCTTTGCTCCCGGCCGGGTTTGGGCCTCGCAGAGCCCTGAGCTCGGGTCGCGAGAATCTTTGGCCGCATGGCCCGCGTCGGGGCTTCATCAACTCGTCTGTACGAAAGCGTTCGAGTGGTGATACTTCAGTGCCGCTCAGACAGGATGCTCATTGCGTTCGCTGTTGGACGCTAAGTTCCTCAGCCAAAGTTGAGCTTGAGCTGGCCATGGGGTCTGATGCTCTTCCCCACCGGCAAGAACCTAATCGCGATCCTCTGCATAGATCTGTTCGCCAGCATCCCGGGCGGCGGGATCGCCGAGGTCAGGTGCGGGAAGACTATCGATGGACGGACAGCTTCAGCCCTGACTACACGCGTAGTTCATCTTCAGACTCCTCTACCTGAACGTCCTCACTCCGCGGCCATTCAAATTGAGCACGGCCGGCAGCCCTCAAGGAAGGACGTGCGACTGCCGGTGCCGACGAGGCCTCTGGGCAGGCGACCCCGGAGCCGGCATCCGCCGGTCACGTAGAACTGCTGCCCCATCGACCACACGTTGGCGATTGTCATTCGGCCGAGGCCGGTTCGCTCACACTGATCGCCAGCCTTCGGAGCCCATTGGACGCATGTGTGCCAGCTACCGAACTGACCGCCACTTGCTCGTTCTGATGGCATGAGTCAGCTTGCCAATCGTGGGGCTGGAACGGGTCTGCACTGTGTGTGAGTTGTTACCGCACGACACACGTCGTCATAGACACGCCTTCTCATTGGACCGGGCGTGTTAGCGATCGGCTGGTTCACAGCACGGAAGATCCGAGTCGGTGCAGGTCACTGCTCCTCCCCTCCGTCCCGCGACTGCCTTTGGGGCAATCGCTCGGCGGCAGCATGTCTGTCGCTTGAGGGGGTAGACGCAGTGCCTGTTCACCAGCTCGTCGAACTTTCCAAAGATTGCCGCGCGTCTTCCACACGGTGCGTCTTGCCTGTGGATACACGCGACAGGGCGCCCTCGATCTCAGTTTGACCTGCAGGTTGTCGCTCACACCCCTGTGGATAGTCCTGGGGATAACTGGTGTTAGTAACCACCAGCCGTAGCTAAGTCCTGGCGACGCGCTTAAGGGGCTCACGACCGCAGGTTGCCTTCAGACCGATACGGCTTTCCGACTCGGTCTGACCCAACCTCGTGCGACAGGATCACGTGGCAACTGGCCACCATGCTCTTGTCATGGGGGCGTCGCAGCTAAGACCCATGCTGCGGCTGGCCGGCTCTGTCCGCGATCATCCGGGACTAGGCGACGACAGCTAAGAGCCATACGGATGACGGTCCCGCTATCGGGCTGAGCCATAGTCGCGGGTTGTCTCATGCCACAGACCCGTAGGCCGCATCCACTGAAATGCTCGAGGCCAGGTTGCCCGGGCGTCAGGCGCACTGACGCAAGAGCGCTGCCTAGGCATTCAGAACTAGGCAACTTCAAGATCGACCAAGGGCCTTGCTGTCCCGCGGCGGGTAGGGACAAGGCGATGACTCCTGGAAGGCGGTCTACCGCAATACTCTGGTGAGCTCGGGCCGGCCGACCCACGGTGCAAGGATCTGAGCTCAAACATGGTCATTTAAATCCCGCGTCGTTCCAGATGCTCACTGCGGGTCTTGCTGGCGCTCGTTTCTTTTCGACCGCAGTCAGGGGGCGACTGGGTGCGAAACTGAGCGCCAGTGGGCTGACCGTGAGCCTTGAAAGCCGCTGAACGTTCATGGCCAGCGGGCCGGAAGCCAGTTTCTCCCTTGCCATCCTTCCCAGGCGAACGTTGGCCTTGAGAGCCTAAGCCCGATACGCGCTGCCCAAGATCGCGTCCCTGTCGGGTTCTGGCCGGCCGCCAGGAACCGAGCCCATAGGTGCTGGCCAGACCATCTTGCTGCTCAAGCGTTGAGGGCCGGATTCACGAGTACAGGCTTCTGACTCCGACCAGACGAGCGCTAGCCATGTCGTCGTTTCACGTGGAACGGCGGAGGCTGCTCACATCCGACTGCGCAAGAGAAGCGCACGGCTGGCAGACCTGCGGGCGACCGGCGTTGCTCAACTCCGCCCTGGCGCAGTGCGCAGGTGCACGCAAGGAGCGGCGGCGCCAATCGGTCATGCTCGAAGCGCGCCTCTACGCGATCACCCCCTGGTCTATCTAGAAGCAGGGTGCGACTTCCATAGGGCGAGGCCCATGAGCGGTGGGGTAAGCGGATGTGCCGCGAGGTAGCTACCCTCTGCGCGAACACCATCCATCTACCGCGGCCCGGAAGACGAGTCCTTTCAAGCGCAGCCGGGATGGCAATGCTGCGCACCTGCCAGAGGCCGAAGAGCGATCGATAGCACCTCGGATCTGTAGTTGAGCCCGCGTTCGCCCCCGTCGGCCTCCCGCGCGACTCTGCCTCCGGCAGACATCAGATTGCTATTGCTCGATATCCACATGTGGGTAGTGCGGTGGATAACTCTGTATTGGATAGCTCGGTACTGGATAGCTAGCGCTGGCCGCGCTCTGCCGCCTGCATGGGGACACGATCTGACGTCCAACCTTCGATTGGCGGTCGGCCAAGATGGCTTACCCAGAAAGCGCCGGTCGGGAAGCCACGATGGCTCCGCTCAGACATGTCTGGATGTCGTGCGCCTAGGACGGCGTCAACGTGCCCTTGAACCTTGCGCCTAGCTGGTCCACGCAGCCTTGGCGGAGGTCGACATTGAGGCGGTCACCCCCGGCCCCAACCCGTGGCCGGTGGGCATCCGGCCCATCGCATTTACCGGGCTCTTGGTCACTCAGGCCGGCTCGGCAGCCAGTCCGTTCTTGCCACCTAGGGCGATGGAATTGAGGAAGAGGCGGAGACCCTGCTTGACGAGGATGAGTGACGCGGGCCCTTGGACCTGGCGGTGGGCATCCAAGCATGCCGGGGGATCAGGAGGACGGAGTCAATAGAACAGAGGCGCTGTCCCTCTCAGTGGACGAAAATTAGTTGATGTACCGGCCCCACGCTCTTACGACGCTCAGAGGGGCATCTGACCTATCAGTGATGTTCACCTTGGGCCGTAGCATGGTGTCGAGTTTCTAGCGCTGTGGATACGACAGAGCATGGGCTCAGGAGTATGAGCAGCCAGTTGTATCCGAGCCACTGGCAGGCTGGTTGTGGCGTAGCTGCGTACTGGCCAAGACGGATCGTCCGTGTTTTTGCCATCGCGACTAGGCGCCGGAGTAGCCGGCGCGCGGGAAGAGCGTCCATTGGCGTCGGGAGGGGCTTGCTATTCCGCCCGCCCTTTATTTTGCACGCAGTAAGTACAGCTTCGACCTGTTGCAGATCGGCATGTCTTCCCAAGGTGTCGTAGCGCTTCTTGGTCCTTGAAGGAGGGGCCGTAGCCCATGGTGGCGGGCGCCAGATGATTCGTCGAAGACTGCCCCCTTGCATCGCTGGCCACCTTCATGACCTTCTTGCCAGACCGGCGGCGCCTCCCGCTCTGGCCTCTCGCTGGACCTGCGCGCCGCCGGTCCATATTCCGGGCCCGGGCCACCTGAGGGTCAATGGTTCACGTCGACAGTTGCAGGCGCTCTTCAGCTCACGCAACGAAGCGGTCTTGGCATCGCCGCTGATTCACGTGAAACGGAGCCGCTACCTCGCGATCAGCAATCCATCGTCCGAGAGGGATCGAGTTGGGCAGCACCCCCGACCCATAGGGTCCGCGCCTGAGATTGTGCAAGCGCCTTGGCACACGCTGTCTCGGCGGCCCGCAATCGTGAGCGACCGACGCACACGAAGAGATGGTCCAGTCAGTGCAGTCACGGGCACGATGCCCAGCTCGCCGTGACGAGCCCCACCATAAACGCGCGTAGCGGCAGGGACCTCTCTGTACCTGTGCTCGTCCTCAGCCACCGGTGCCGGCGCATCCTTACCATGCAGTTGGTTCATCTCATTCGCTATGCCAGATCGCATGGCGTTCCCATGCGCCCAACATCTTTATGCGCCGACCTCATGCCGAGGCGCGAATAGCGGTCCCCGTATTCCGCATCACGGGGCTGGTGCAGGGTTAGGAACTGGCGCGGTCGGGCCGCGCCGAGGTGGGCCTCGCCTAGTGGATCCAGATGATGGCCTGTTGAGCGGACGGCGACGCTGTACTCGAGCGAGCAGGCCTCGGTCTACGAGTCTGAGCCGGCAAGTTCAATCGCGTCAATTCAGTCCCTTGAACGTCACCGAGCCGCGCTCACACTCTCGGGTCGCGCTGCCGCGTGCGCCATCCCGGGTGCACACCTACGCCGGTTTGTGGCGTACGAAGGGTGCTTGAACCCGACGAGCGGAAGTGGCCGCTGCAGTTGATCGCGATGACCACCGAGGAGACCCAATCAGTCGGGTGGTCAGTGACCGGTCTAATCAGTTCATGACCGGCGGCTCGTCCAACCCGTCTCAAGTCTTGATAGGTCAATCGATGCGACGGCACTGGGCTCAATGCTGGGGCGACAGCTCCCAAGGATTCTCCAATCGGTCGCGGATGGGCCTGTGAAGCTTGGCTTGGTGGCCAGGTCCGTGTTCAAGCCTCGGTCGGCGCTCTTCTCAGCAGCGCACAGGGCAGCCCGCAGCGCCACGAACTCGGACATGCGGGCCGGCGACATGGCGAGGCCGATGGGCACTGTTGTCGGTCGCATGCCCCGCGCAGGAGGCGGTCCGTAAAACAAACCACGCCGCTGCATGGCCTGCCGAGCATTGGCTGCGAATCCATCAAGCCATGTAGCGGCCCAATGCTTGCATCTTGTGCCCGGTCCATGGCGGGCTTCTTGGGCCTGGTTGGTCACGGTCGGCCGCCTGCATGCCAGCATCGGCCACGGACCAAGGGCCGCTTGGCACGCTTACGCGGTAGGAAGATCGGCGTGGGTGGATTCTCGGCGGCATCCCTGGCCGCGCGATAGACGTTCGGGCATGCCGCTCGAATGTGGGTTGGCCTCGGTTGTTGTGCCCGACTAGCAGTGGATCACCTCGAGATCTTCAGATGCCTTGCGCAATGCTGAGCGGACTTTCCCACCTCGCCCCTCCATCGAGCCCCCATCGCGGTACGAAGTTGGTGACTTGCCTCGAACCCTGCTCATAGCGGGAGGGCCCCGACGAGAGCGGCGGGCTGGCCACGGATGCCGAGGATTGCCGCCTTCAAGTCTCGCGGTCGGCCCGCCGAACGTTAGCTTTACGGGCTGGCTTGGGCCACGAAGGTCTCCCCTAGTCACAATGGACAGGGAACAATCCTTGCTTCTCGAATGGCAGGGGCAACATAAGTAGGCCGGGTGGGCGCTGGCCCAGATATTCAGACTGAGGTCCGCCGCCCGGCGGGTGTCGACGGCGTGCTGTCAGTTCTGGACGAGGTGCTCGCTGTGCCAGCCCGGCCGCGACCGGCACTGCCAGAGCAGCGGTCGTCACTGTGGATCGGCGCAGCTGGCCTATGCATGGCCCAAGTAGTCCTCGACTGGCTGGCGTTGGGCACTAGGGCCACGTCCTGTGGCATCTGCCAAATGGTCACTGAGCGGTAAGGCACTGTGAAGGGGGCCTGCCCTGGTGGCTGGCCCAGCTCATGTGCTCGCGACGATTGAGACTGATCGACTGAAGCTAGGGCTGCTGCAGGGCTAGGCCGACTGGTGCGCCTCGCACACCCCCTGTGCGGCTTGCAGAGTCGCGATTGGCAGGCAGGGGCTGGGTCACGTCGATCCTTCGAAGGCCGATCGCGCCCTGGTCTGCGCTGCGTGGCCGAGACCGATAACCGCTGACAGAGGTGACGCTCGCGGGGTCACCTGTGAATTGGCACCGGGCCGGCTGTCGTCTGCCGCATATCGCGTTGTGGCATCGCGGGCTGAGCATGCTGACGTCGAGCCAAACACCTCGGCGACCGCGGTCCTTGTGGCACATGGCGGCCGCCTCAGTGTTCGTGACTCACCGGCCGGTCCACCACGTCCACCAAGGAGACGACCACTCATGCCGGCGGCTCTTTGATAGCGCTCGTCCATTCACGGGTTTTCAGCGCCTGGCTGGCCACCGAGACCGCTGAGACTACTGGCGTATTTCGGGGTCCCGATCCAGACATCGATCGTCTAGGGCGCTGGCGCCCGCTGGCCCCACAGGGCATCCACCGGGCACCTGATCTGGCGGCAGGCAAGCCCAGGGCTGTCGCCATAATTCGCTCTCGTGACGTGCGGGTGGACTGTTCCGTCTCCGTCAGGCAATCAATGTGCCTGGGCCCGTAGATAGCACTTCAGCAACCGGTCGCGGGTTTCGGCGAACCGGCCAAGAGGGCAGAGCCTTCACGCGCTTGCAGCTGTGCAGACAGTCCAGCCAAATCTGGTCTCGGGATTGAATGGCTGTCCCCAGAGCGGCCGCTCACCCAAGACTCCCCTGCGGTCTCATGAGCGGCAGCGCTAGGGGACGGCAGCGCGCTCATGCAGCCTTCATCTTTGAGGGCCGCCCAGGCTCTGAAGAGGTCTACGCGAGTCATCCCTACTCGCCAGCTCGTCGGCCGATCACTGCGGGCGGCGGCCTGATTGCGCTCAACGAAAGTCGCCGGAGCAGCCCCGGGGGGTTCACCTGAGCGCCATCACGGCCAGCCACCCAGACCAGTCTGGGATGTCATGCTGCTGCGGTTGTGCCGACAGAGGAGGCGCAGAGACGATGGGCACGGCCATCTGCTGAGCTTGGGCGTCGGTTGACCTTTAGGGAGCCTCCGGGCCTTTGCAAGTGGCCGCGCTGTCGTGTCCAGACGGTGTCAACGGCCGCTGCCGGTAGTCGCGCGGTGCCGACCTTGTCGCCAGAAAGCTCACCCGATTCGGACGCTTGATGGTCCGACCGGCCGGTGAGGAACGGCACGCCGGATGACAGGCCCTCGTGATTCGCTCTCATCGCTTGCGGGACGGCTACCCGGGCGCGGACGGAGCCGGCAGTTGACGCATCCCTTTCCCGTACGGCAACCGCAGCACTTCTGCGCAGGCCGACAGCCCGCATCTCCTGCGTGTGGCTCTCCAACCAGCAGTGCCCAATCGCCGTCGACCGTTGAAATGAGCTGGGTACGCACACCTTCCTGGGCCAGCGGACAGAAAGGCTCCAGTCCTGCGGTGACAGGAACCTAAGAATGACTCATGGCTAGTTAGCCAGCGAGTCTGCCTACGTCTGTATCTATCCGCGCGCTGGGTTGTGGAGCTTCCGGCGGAAGGGTTTCCTGTATGCCGTGGTGCGCGGTCGCGGCAATGGCGATCTCCCCACCTAGCACTCACTCCCCGTGGCAATGAAGCCCACGGGCGGCTCGCAAGCAGCCGCACCGACTTGGGTTCGACTGGCGTCAGTCAGCACTTCGCCAGCCGTTGGGAAGAGTGGGTCGAGTCTCCTGCAGTGATCCGGGGCTGAGCCCAGGCGGGCGTCACGCGACCCCAGTGCGGCTTTAGCGCGCTGCGTCTGTTGTCTTCCCCAGATAGCCTGCGCGCATTCGTCTCCGTTTCACGTGAATCACGCATGGACCGCCACCGGCCTGATGGCCGGATTCTGGGGCCAGCTGCCCCCTGGAAAATGCGTCTTCTGCCCGTTGGAGGGGCCCCTGTCATGCCGGAAAGGTCCTCGCAGGATCCTTACTTACCTTGGGCCGGTGCCTATGAAGGAGGCCGTGGATGACCTTGGCTGGCCAATAGGTCAACTAGTCCCCGACAGCGATAGCAGGACGGTTCACGTGAAACATTGGCGCGACTACACCAACCGGCCCTGCTGTCATTAGCTGGGCCCCGGCGCTCGACGGTTGCCAGATCAGCCCTGCACGCAGGTCGCCCTTCATGTGTCATCGCCCCATCGCTCGCCCTTGGCACCCGCTTGGACTCCTGGCAGTTCCGCCAGACATCACACGGCGCTGAACCGACACATCCGCTGCCATAGACAGTCACGAACTGTCTTGGACCAAGTCGTGACCAAGCGGCTTTCCAGCCACGTCCTAGCGGGTTTCACTCAATCACGGACCTCCCCCATCCCAGCCTCCCGAGCTCCAAACAAGCCGGCAGCCTCGGGACCTCGGCGGTCTTTTGCTTCAGTGGGGCAGGCGTATGCGCTAGGCAACCCATGAGAGCGATCGTAGGGCCTTGTCGCGGACCCGCCTGTCGCCGCGCTTGGGCGGCGACAGGCGGCTCTACGTCATGAACCGGATAGCAAGACCAAACCGGCTGCATTCAAGTTCGCGCTCGTCCGCGATTTGCTGGCGATCAGCGATGCAGTGGTACCTGGCAGAAGTCTGCGCTTCAGTGAAGGAAGTGGTCTTGTCGCGGCCAACCATGGCGCGGAGACACCCTCCGCAGATGGGGTTCGCTGGCCCTCATGCTGTAGGCGCAGGACAGATGCCGTCATTAGGGGCCCGGCCAACGAAGCGCTGGCAGAGCCGAACTGCTAGAGAGGTGAATGGCCTGTCCCCATGCCCGCACTGACCCGGGTAGCCATGTCCGCCATCGGCATCGAATGCACGTGCTTCTGACGAAGATCAATGGGGTCGCTGGAAGACCGCCCGTGGCAGCAGAACGACGGCCACACAATCCCCGAGTCCGAGCTACCTCGGCTTCACGCCCATGCGTCCCAGGCCCATTCGTTCCGGAAGGTAGCTCGAGGGCTAACGCAGACAAGCGGTGCGCACAGCGCCAAACAGAGGCTGACGCACGCCGCATCTCTTCAGAGGTAAGTAAGTGCCGGAATCCAACCCCCGTAACTGCACCGAGCTACATCCTCGGCCAGGCCCCGAACAGAAGGACCCCGCAGCCCGGACTCCTGTAGTCGGGCCCGAACGACAGCTGCCTTATGCCGACGACGGAGCTGAGCTAGGCCCAGGTCCCCCGCGCGAACGCCCGTAACTACGGCAAGAACCTCAGATGTCTCGCACCCAGCCAGCACGTAACCAGCCGCGAGGCGCGCGGCCACCACAACCGTCCAAAATAAGCTGCCTCACCGTGACCAAACCGAGAACTCCACACCCTTGTGGAAAGCGAATCGCCCTCGCCCCGGCGACGGGCTTTTCCACAAGGCCAGCCCGTTGTGCACAGCCTTCGACCCCAGGCCTCCCCAAACGCCGGACAGTGGCCTCCTGAACACGAACCCGCAGGTCAAACCCACGTCGTGAAATGGCAGGCCTTCACGCAAGCCCCCAGCCGGCTCATCCACCGACAGTCAGGGACTCATATCCACAAGAGTTATCCACAGGTCTGTACACAGGTGTCGGCAGCACTGTGCACAACCGAACGCGACCATCGAATTGGTAACTGCAGGTGACCAAGGCTGCGCACAAGACGTCCTAAATCGGACACCCAAAGGCCGCACAGCAACATGCCCGGATGCCAGGACCCCATGGCCAAAACGGCAAAGCCCCGACTCAGCGGCGAACCGCAGAATCGGGGCCAGGCGCAGCCAACAAACTAACGGCGACGTCCACCAGAGGGAGCGCGCTTCTTACCAGCACCGCCAGCACCGCCAGCACCGCCAGCACCGGCCGACTTGCTCGGCGGCGTAGCGGCCTTCTTCTTTTTCAACACCTGCCCGGTACGGCCGGCCACGATGCGGACAGCAGTAGTAGGCGTACCCAGCACCGCTTCTCCACAGTGCACGACCTCGGACGAAGCAGCGCCATAGGCAGCCAGAACCTCGCCGGCGGCCGTCAGCTCCTCCTGGGCAGTGTCCCCCTTGATCGCCATCAGCTGCCCGTCCTTGCGGACCAGGGGCATCGACCACTCGGCCAGCGTCGGCAACGCTGCAACGGCACGTGAGGTGACGACGTCGAAATGCTGCCCCGACTCAGCGACGATGTGGGCCTTACCCCGGATGATCTCCACGTTGCTCAGCTCGAGCTCCGCCACGATCTCCCGCAGCCAGGTGGTGCGGCGCAGCATCGGCTCGATCAGGTACACCGTCAGATCCGGCCGGGCGATGGCCACCGGGATTCCCGGCAGTCCAGCACCGCTCCCGACGTCGCCGACCTCGACGTCAGCCGGGATCAGCTCCTGGAGCACCGCGCAGTTCAGAAGATGGCGCTCCCAGATCCGCTCCGCCTCGCGGGGACCGATCAGACCGCGTTCGACCCCGGCAGTTGCCAGGGCCTGTGCGTACGCATGCGCGAGGTCGAGGCGGGGCCCGAAAACGGTCCGGGCCGCAGCCGCCTCTGCCTCGGTGGGTTCGACGGGCACGAAGCTCAGGACTCGGCCGGCAGCACGACGACGTGCCGGTTCGGGTCGACGCCTTCGGACTCGCTGGTCAGCCCGGCCTCGGCCACCACATCGTGCACGATCTTGCGCTCGAAGGCGCTCATCGGTTCCATCGCGACGGACTTGCCCGAGTTCTTGACCTGCTGGCACACCTTGGTGGCCTTCTCGGTGAGCTGGGTGCGGCGCTGGGCCCGGTAGCCCGCCACGTCCAGCATCAGCCGGCTGCGCTCGCCCGTGTTGGCCTGCACGGCCAGCCGGGTCAGCTCCTGCAGGGCTTCCAGCACCTCACCGCTGGAACCGACGAAACGACGCAGGGCACGCTCGCTACCGCCGTCCCCGACGATGGCCACCGACGCCCGGCCGTTCTCGACGTCGATGTCGATGTCTCCGTCGACGTCCACGATGTCCAGGAACTCTTCGAGGTAGTCGGCGGCGACCTCGCCCTCTTCCTCGAGGTCCTTGATCGAGGCCCGCGAGCGGGACTTCTTGGCACCGCCGGCAGCGCCTTCGTCAGTCTCCCCCGCCACGGTCTCGTCGACCGCCACCGCGGGCTCCGCCTCGTCCGCGGGACGATCCTGGACCGTCACTGCTTCGGCCTGTTCGCCGCTCTCCATGAACGTCTCCTCACATCGCAGCCGGCCCGCCGAACGGCAAGCCTGGCACCGGTCGTCCCCAACGACCGGCCACATGAATTCCATGCTGTCTGACGAACGATCCGCGACCGGGACTCCCCTACGTGCACGGGGAGTTCCGGTCGCTACGCCGATCGATCCGGCGCTCAGGTGCTCTTCTGGCTGCCGCTCTTCTTACGCGCGGACTTCTTCGTGGCCCCGGGCGAGCCGGGGACGGGGGCGTGCCCGTCCGAGGACGGCTCGGCCGTCGGCGCCTGACCAGTGGCGTTGTCGTCCTTCTTCGCCACCTGGCCGGCAGTGCCCTGCTTCGCCCGCTGGGCCTTGGTCTGCTTCTTCGGCTGCACCCGCTGAGGAGCGGCGGCCGCGGCCTCTTCCTTGGCCTTGGCTTCCTCGGCCTCGACCGCGCCCATGCCCAGCAGCGGCTTGCCCCGCTTGGCCCGGCGCTCGTTGAGAGCCTTCTCGGCGGGCGAGCCCGGAGCCGGCATCCGCCGGATCACGTAGAACTGCTGACCCATCGACCACACGTTGGTGGTGAGCCAGTACAGCAGCACACCGATCGGGAAGTTCACGCCGGAGACCGCGAAGATCAGCGGCAGCACGTAGAGCAGGATCTTCTGCTGCTGCGCGAACGGGTTGTCCAGCGCGGCGGCCGGCATGTTCTTCATCATCAGCTGGCGCTGCGTCATGAAGGTCGCGGCCGACATCAGGATGATCAGGACGACGGTCAGGGCCTTGGTGCCCAGGTCGTCCGACTTCAGGAAGGTGTCCGACAGCGCCGACCCGAAGAGGGTGGAGGAGTTCAGCTGCTCGCGCAGTTCCGGCGTCAGCGGGCCGATCGCGAAGTTGCCGTTGAGCACCCGGAACAGGGCGAAGAAGATCGGGGCCTGGAGCAGGATCGGCAGGCAGGAGGCGAACGGGTTGGTGCCCGACTCCCGGTAGAGCGACATCGTTTCCTGCGTCATCTTCTGACGGGAGTCAGGATCCGTCTTGCCCTTGTACTTCGCCTGGATCTTGCGCAGTTCCGGCTGGATCAGCTGGAGCCCGCGGGAAGCCTTGATCTGCTTCACGAACAGCGGGATCAGGATGATCCGGATGACGATCACCAGACCGACGATGGCGAGCGCCCAGGTCCAACCGGAATCCTCGGGCAGGCCGATCGCAGTGAACAGGGAGTGCCATTGCACCATGATCCAGGCAACGGCGTACTCGAGGGGTCTCAGGATCTGCATCGGCTCCTCGCCGGATCAGGCGGCACGTCGCGAGGCGGACGGCGCGCAGTTCTGGTCAGTAGGAGCCACCCGGCTTCTCGCCCCGGGATCGGGCGACTCGGGCTCGGTGGCGAGTGACGCGGGCGCGTCGGCCTGCGCCGGCGCAGCAGAAGGAGTGGCTTCGTCAGACACCCCGTGCTCACCCCCGGCCTTGCTCCTGACCGGTGGAACGTGGTCGATCCCACCCGGGTTCCAGGGGTGGCAACGCAGCAGACGCCGCCCCGCCAGCCAGGAACCGCGGACGGCTCCGTGCCGCTGCACGGCGGTGAGCGCGTACTGCGAGCACGACGGATAGAAGCGGCAGGTCTGACCGTAGAGCGGTGAGATCAGCGCGCGGTAGAGCATCAGGAAACCGATGAGCAGGTACTTGGGGACGCTTGCGAGCAAGCGGGCACCTCGGCCCACCAGTGCCGTGGCCCGGCGAAGAGCAGTACCAGAGGACGATTCGTCCCCGGCGGTTGCCGACGGCGGCTCAGCCACGAGGGCTCCCGGTACCTGAAGAACCAGTTCCTGACGAACGGCGTCCGCGGCCGCCGGGGCCCGGGCCGGTGCCGGCCGGACTACGCAGGGCCGCAGCCAGAGCGCTGTCGAAATCCGCAGCGAGAGTGGTGGAACCGGCTGCCGCGGGATTGGCCCGAACCACGACAAGAGCGCCCGACGGCAGCGCCGCCAGGCGTTCTCTCGTGATGTGACGCAGTTGCCGCTTCACGCGATTCCTCACCACCGCCGGGCCGACCGCCTTGGACACGACGAAACCCACTCGTGCCGGCGAGGCCGGATCCGAACCAGTGCGGTTCAGATGGATGACCAGGGATTGCCGACCGGCGCGACGGCCTTTGCGCACAGCAGCGGAAAAATCGCTGCTGTGTCGCATCCGGTGAGCGCCGGGAAGCACCCTGAGACCGGGACGGCCGAATCAGGCGGAGAGTTCCGCGCGACCCTTCCGGCGGCGGGCGGCCAGGATGGCGCGGCCGGCGCGGGTGCTCATACGCAGGCGGAAACCGTGCGTCTTGGAACGGCGCCGGTTGTTCGGCTGAAACGTCCGCTTGCTCACCTGAGGACTCCCATGCAGTTAATTCAACGCAGTGTCAGTGCGCATGCTTTTGCAGTCGGCGCGGCCGTGCCGGAATGACATCGACCGCTGACACCGACCTCCATCGGACGCCCGCGCAAGGTCTGCGTGGACATGCGAAGAGAGGTCGCCGTCAAGCCCTCTCACGGTACGGGCGCACGCGCCCTCGGTCAAACTCACACCCGGGGCGCGGCCTTCGGCACGGCGATTCGTCGATCAAAGCACTGATCAAAGCCGGCGGCAACGCCGCCGTCGCGAACAACCCGCGAACGGGACGATCCCGGCGCGAGCTCGACCGGGCCACAGGTATGGCACCTGGACTGCATCGGCCGTCCTCCGGCCGCCGCGACGGCGGCTGAACGAGGAGCTTCCGGGGCCTGAACGGCCGGGCAACGTGGCGTCACGTGCAGATCCAGACCCGAATCCGATGTGATCTGCGTCGCGTAGTTATCCACAACCTGGCAGGTGGGAGCGGACGAATCGGATTTGCCGGTACTCCGCTCGGCGCCCGGTCGGACGACGGCCGCCCCCAAGGTCCGGTCCGAGCGGCTATCGTCCTCTCTTGCGCTTCCGTGACCCGCAACGACACGCCGAACTGGCTGGTCATTGACTTGTGGACGGGCGGTGCGAACCGGGGGTCCCAGCTGACTGCAGCGGGGGTCACCGGCGGGTTCGACCGGGCTCGAGTGCACACTGGACCGGTCCGGCCTCTCGTTCATGCACAGGGTGTGGACAACGCTGTGGAAGAACGACCGCGTACGGACTGGTAACGGAGGTGAGCGGCGTGGCATCGCCGAACGAGGACTTTCCCTCAGTCTGGCGCCGGGCCCTCGACTCGCTCGACTCAGTGGGCGTGACTCCGCAGCAGCGCGCCTTCGTGCGACTCGCCCGGCCCGTCGGTCTGCTCGACGGCACCGCCATCCTCGCGGTCCCCAACGACCTGACCAAGGAGATCCTGGAGCAGCGGGTCCGCGACACCATCACCGGCCTGCTCTCGGAACATCTCGGGATCCCGATCCGCCTGGCCGTCACGGTCGACTCGTCGCTGGCCGGCGGTGAGCCGGTGCACGTGCGTACCCCCGCCGGCGGGATCCGGATGTTCGACTCCGAGGAGAACGCCACCTACGAGGTCCGCGGGCCGATGTCCCGTTCCGGCGACAGCGGCTTCGGTACGCCTCGCGCCGACTTCCGGGCCGAGGCGCCGGTCGAGGGCCCCGGGTCGTGGAACAACCCGCAGTCCCCCCGCGCCGTTCCGGACATGCGTGACCTGCGTCCCGACGGCACCGACCGGGCCGAGCGCAACCACTTCGACCGCTACCAGGACGAGTACCCGGCCGAGTACCAGCCGATCCAGCCCGACTACCGGCAGGACTACCCCGGCACGTTCGGCAGCTACCCCGTCAGCCGTCTCGACTCCGACCGGGCCGAGCGCGGCGAGCGCGGTGACCGTTACGAGAACGAGCGCCCCCGCTACGAGAGCCGGCGCGAGCTCCGTCAGAACAACCGGTACGACGAGCAGCCCGATGCCCCCCGCAACGAGAACGACCTAGGTCATCTTGTTCAAGGCGGCCAGGAAGCAGATCGCGTCCAGGAAGAACGTCCGGAAGCAGACCGCTTCGACTTCGAGTCCGGCAACGACCGGTTCGAGACCGACCGTTACTCCGGCACCCGCTACGACGGCTCGCGTCTGGACCCCGGACGTCACGAAGGCACGCGTTACGACCTGGGCAACTCCGGCGGTGAGCCGGCCGACCAGGGGTACGAGCGTCCGCAGCGCCAGCGGTTCGGTTCCGAGGGTGAGCTGGGTTCCGACAACGCGAGCAACTCTCGGCCGACAGAGAGCCGCGAGCTTCCCTCGGGCGACCAGCCGGACCAGCGTGAGCCGCAGCCGGGGGAACCGCTGCAGGAGGACCTGTTCGGTTATCAGGGCGATTCGTTCGGCCAGGACTCGTTCAACCCCGACCGCCGCGGCGGCGAGGGAAGGTTCGGCTTCGAGAACCCCGCATCCCCGACCGGCCGTGAGCGCAATCCACAGCCTGACAGCGGGTTCCGCACCGGCCGGGGCGAGAGCTCGGACTCGATCATCGACATTCGCAATCTCGACCGGGCCAAGCCGCTGGAGAACAACTCCCCGGCCGGCCTGGCCACCGGTCTGCCCGCGGGCAACTCCGAGCCCGTGCCGCACCCCGAAGACCGTCCGGCTCGCCACCGCGCCACCAAGCCCACGGTCGAGCCGGCCCGGCTGAACGCGAAGTACACGTTCGAGACGTTCGTCATCGGGGCCAGCAACCGGTTCGCCCACGCCGCCGCGGTCGCCGTCGCCGAGGCTCCGGCCAAGGCCTACAACCCGCTGTTCGTCTACGGCCAGTCGGGTCTGGGCAAGACCCACCTGATGCACGCGATCGGGCACTACGCGATGAACCTCTACCCCGGGGTCCGCGTGCGCTACGTGAACTCCGAGGAGTTCACCAACGAGTTCATCAACAGCATCCGCGACGACAAGGCCAGCACCTTCCAGCGCCGCTACCGCGACGTCGACGTGCTGCTGATCGACGACATCCAGTTCCTGCAGAACAAGGTGCAGACCCAGGAGGAGTTCTTCCACACCTTCAACACCCTGCACAACGCGAACAAGCAGGTGGTGATCACCTCCGACTTGCCGCCCAAGCAGCTGGCCGGGTTCGAGGAACGGATGCGCTCCCGCTTCGAGTGGGGCCTGATCACCGACGTCCAGCCGCCCGACCTGGAGACCCGGATCGCCATCCTGCGCAAGAAGGCGATCGGCGAGCGTCTCGAGGTCAACGACGCGGTGATGGAGTACATCGCCTCGCGGATCTCCACCAACATCCGCGAGCTCGAGGGTGCCCTGATCCGGGTGACCGCGTTCGCCAGCCTCAACCGGCAGCCGGTCGACCTCTCCCTGGCCGAGATCGTTCTCAAGGACCTGATCCCCGCGGACGACACCCCGGAGATCACCTCGGCGACGATCATGGCCCAGACCGCGGCCTACTTCAGCGTCTCCCTCGACGACCTGTGCGGCCCGTCCCGCTCACGCACCCTGAGCAACGCCCGCCAGATCGCCATGTACCTGTGCCGCGAACTGACCGACCTCTCCCTGCCGAAGATCGGCCAGCTGTTCGGTGGCCGCGACCACACCACGGTCATCCACGCCGACCGCAAGATTCGCACGCAGATGGCCGAACGCCGCTCCACCTACAACCAGGTCACCGAGCTCACGAACCGGATCAAGCAGACCTCGCGCATGCCCTGACCTGAGCAGCAGCCAGTAATCCTCAATTTGAGGACGCTCGTGGCGGGCCCCAGCGAACCGTGGACGACAGTGGGCGGCTGGGTGGGTCCACAACCCCGTTCGCGTTCCGCCCGTGCTGTGTACGTTCCTCCGCGCAGCAGCCGGCCTGTCCGAGCTCGCGGTATGCCAACGGCTGACTGCTCGGCAACGGGACCGAGCACCGGCCGACCTGCCCTGGCTCACCCTGCAGCGCGCCACCGCTATCCCGCCTTCTCCCTGAGCCTCGACCTGGCCGACAACGAGCCGGCGCCAATGGCTATCCATCGCACTAGAGCCCCTTGGACCTACAGCTACGCCCACCGATCCCCGCCGTCAGCAACCTGTCCCGCCAAACCCCCCTCGGCATTCACCCCTGCCATCACCTCATCAAGAGCGGCCCCGCCAGCAGCCAGTCCACGATCGACCGTGTCCAAAACCTCGGCCGGCGACCGTCCCTGCCAACACCTGGCCAAAGCCGCCTTCGTCAAACCCGGGCTAGCCACCAGTCCTGCCCAACGCTCTGGCCGGTGATCGCCCCCTCGCTCGCCCGCCGCCAACACCTGAGCGAAAGCGCCTTGTGCCAACACCCGGCCGGCGATCACCCCGTCCAAACACCTTGGCCGAACCACCCCGCACGCTTTCATGCGCCGATCTTCACCACCACACGACCACCCACACCATCACCGCGGCCATCCTGGGAGTGGGCACCACGAAACGGCGTTGGGCCGTGCGAGGTCGCGCCCCGCCAACACCAACGGGAGTCACGCCGACGACGATTGAGTCGCCAACACGCCGACCGGCGGTCAGCCCTGCGGTCGACCCCGCCAGCGCCCAGGTCGACCATCAGCCCTGTCTAGACCGTGGCTGGCGACCGCCCCCCGCCAACACCGCGACCAAAGAAGTCCCCCGGCCAGCGATTGCCCCTGCCGCACACACCCCACCGAGACCGGCCCTGCCCAAACAAGACGGCCCACAACCACCTTGCCGACTCCAGATCGGTAGCCATCTGCCCGCCCCAAGGTCGGTAGCCACCTCCCCACCCCAAGGTCGGTAGCCACTTCCCCACCCCAAGGTGGGTAGCCACCTCCCCACCCCGAAGGTCGGTAGCCACCTCCCCACCCCGAAGGTCGGGAACCACCTCCCCACCCCGAAGGTCGAGCCCGCACCACAAGGTCGACAACCATTTAGGCCAAGTCGGTATCTACCTTGCTGATCGACGTCGGTCACACCTTGTCGCCCCGTCGGCACCGACCTCCTTCACCGCTCGGGCACGCAATCCCCGCATCTGCTATCCGGCCCGCAGTCCACGGCTCTGCCGGCGCAGCCATCCATGCCCTCGCGTAAGGCGCGCGACCTCAGCGCCGTAGACAAAAACTGTGCCCGGTGGCCATCCACATACCTTCCCTAGGGCAAAAACCTCACGGCGAGCGGTCATTTTTGCGCGGCGCTCACAAAAGACAGCTTCATTCGCTTCTGAGTAGTCGCCGGGCCCTCGACTCGGCCTGAGCTGGTTTTTGGCGGGAATTTGCCACGCCAATATGTCTTCCCACAGAGTTATCCACGGGTTGTCCACAGCCGGGGCAAAATGAGGGTCGGGCAAAAACAGCTCTCCACAGTTCCGGTTGGAGACTGTCCGCCCAGTTCAGAGGCCAAAGTTGTGGCCTCGCAGCGGTGTTCTGGGGGGCCGGGACCTGGAAGGTCTGTCCACACTGTGTACAGACTGGGGACAAAAACTGTGGAAAACAGACCCTGAGAGGGCCTGACACGGGGCGCTGTCGGCGAAAGCCCTTTGCTGGCCTCGAGTTGCCACTTATCCACAGGGCTCGGAGCGTTGTGCACAGCCGTGGAAAAACTAGGCGTTTCGCGCACAGGTGGGGAGAAGTCTGTGGATGAACTGGTGTGGATCCCGACTGTCCACAGGAGTTACCCACAGGGCTGCGCTTTTGTGGGTAAGCCTCTCACCGGCCAAAACGGCCAAACTTGAGGCTGGTTCTAGGGGACGGTGGCAGTTATCTACAGCCCGTGGACAACCGGCGGCCGGCCAGTGGATAACTCGCGATTTTGGCCCGTGGATAAAGGCGTGGATAAAGGCCTGATTCCTGGGGATGAAGTGTGGATAACTGTGGGTCATCGGTGGAAAACTGGGGACAACCCTGTGGGTCTCCCCCAGTTTGTCCACCTTCTTTCCACGGACACCCCGATTTCATCCACCATCTATCTACAGGCCCTTAGGGCTGTGACCTGCAAAAACGAGGGTTATCAACAGTTTCCACAACCGCTACTACAAACACCAAACAGTTATCTTGAGGAAGGTTGTGAATCCGCGAACATTTGGCTTGGGCGATCGAGCGGGACTTCGAGAATCTGTGGGCTGGGGATAAACAAGGAGTCGAACAGATGTTCGAACGACAAGTGTCTGCTCGAACGTTGGCCTTGGCAAGACCTCATCGGTCGTCAGACAGCCAGACCTGAGGTGGACGCCCAGGCGAGTCCCGGTTCGGGATCCAGCAGCCGAGCCCCGCAACCGGCACGCAGCGCGAACCTCGGAGCTGAGGCTGGCGGGGGGCCGGGAAGGCAGGGAAGGCCGGGAGGCAGGGAAGGCCGGGAGGCAGGGAAGGCCGGGAGGCAGGGAAGGCCGGGAGGCAGGGAAGGCCGGGAGGCAGGGAAGGCCGGGAGGCAGGGAAGGCCGGGAGGCAGGGAAGGCCGGGAGGCAGGGA
>NZ_BSTA01000025.1:0-16203 GCF_030269265.1 Kineosporia sp. NBRC 101677 | reverse complement strand
GAAGCGGAGAGGCAGACGACAGGACAGCGGGAGGTGCGAGGCGGAGGTGCGAGGCGGAGGTGCGAGGCGGAGGTGCGAGGCGGAGGTGCGAGGCGGGAGCTGCCTGCCTTGGAAGCCGACGCCTGGCGAGGGGCACGACCTGATCGAGGTGCTGCTCAGGACTGAGCCCCACGGGGGAGTGTCAGGCGACCAGGTGGTCGTCCTTGCCTGGTGGGCTCGCTTGGTGAGGTCATGAACGTGCAGCCCCGCTAGCTGGTCAGCGTCGACATGCGTCCCTGCTTGGTAGCTGACAGACCCGAGAGGTGGGGCCCTGAGCTGACAGATCACGCTGGCTGCGCAGTTGAGAACGCTCCGGCCGAGAACAGCCGTGCCAAGAGCGCTTCGGGAAATGAGTGAGCGTCCGGCGGGCTGAACCGACCTAGCTCCGGCCATGCAGTCGGCACCCATCTGACGCCGGCCCAGAACCAGCGTCAGCGCGCTCGCCCCCGCCCCGAGCCAGCAGGAACCCGAACTGCAGCCACCCAAGTCGCCCGAGCCCTCTTCCGGTTCCGCCCGCCGAGTCCGCCCGCCCAGTCCGCCGAGATTCAGCCCAAGTCCGCTCCCCGACCAAGCCGACACCGACGTCCACAAGCACCTGAGCACCCCCTCCGGGCCACCGAGCCCCGATACCCACCCGAAGACCCACCCATGCCCCGCAACCGCCCAACCCGGCTTCAGCGCCTCGGTGCCCACGCTCGTCCTCAGGCTCTGGCCCGATGCCCACCACCACCGCAACCGCCACTGGCCGCTACCGGCATCCCACGACCCGCCGATCGAGTTCCCCCCGCCTCACCAACTCGCGTAATGTCGGCGGGCAACAACTTCACACCTCCCAGCCCGGCGCCCTGCCGGGCTCGGCGACGTGTGTCGTCCGACCAGACATCAGCCAGTTGTGGAGGGGTTACCCGTGAAATTCCGGGTTGAGCGCGACGCGCTGGCGGACGCAGTGGCCTGGGCGGCACGGGCCCTGCCCAGCCGTCCTCCCGTCCCGGTCCTCGCAGGTCTCCTGCTCGAGGCGGACGAGGTGGGCGTGCTGCGGCTCTCCAGCTTCGACTACGAGGTCTCGGCCCGGGTCGAGGTCGCCGCCGACGTGATGGACGCGGGCACGGCCCTGGTCTCCGGCAAGCTGCTCGCCGACATCTGCCGCTCGCTGCCGGCCAAGCCGGTCGACGTCACCACCGACGGCTCCAAGGTCTCCGTGGTCTGCGGCTCCGGCCGGTTCACCCTGCTCACCATGCCGGTGGAGGAGTACCCCACCCTGCCGGTGATGCCGGATGCGTCCGGTACGGTCGCGGGTGACATCTTCACCCAGGCGGTGGGGCAGGTCAGCATCGCAGCCAGCCGGGACGAGACGCTCCCGATCCTCACCGGGATCCGGTGCGAGATCGAGGGTGACCAGATCACGCTGCTGGCCACGGACCGGTACCGGCTCGCGATGCGCACCCTGCCCTGGCATCCTGGCGACCCGAGTCAGAGCAGCGTCGCCCTGGTCCGGGCCCGGACCCTGAACGATGTCGCGAAGGCCCTCGGCACCAGCGCCGACGTCACCCTCGCACTCACCACCGGCGGAGCGACCGAGATGATCGGTTTCGAGGCCGGCGGCCGCCGCACCACCTCGCTCCTGGTGGAAGGCGACTACCCGAAGGTTCGCGCGTTGTTCCCCGACTCGGTGGCGACATATGCGCTGGTGGGAACGCAGGCTCTGACAGACGCGGTGAAACGTGTCGCGTTGGTGGCGGAACGGAACACACCGGTCCGACTCACCTTCACGGAGGGCCTCCTCACGCTGGAAGCCGGGCAAGGAGAAGATGCTCAAGCATCGGAGGCAGTTGAGTCGACGCTCGTCGGTGACGAACTCTCTATTGCCTTCAACCCGCAGTTCCTGCTCGACGGCCTCGGGGCGCTGAACTCGCCCCTGGTCCGCCTCTCATTCACACAGCCCACCAAGCCCGCGGTGCTGTCGCCGCAAACCGATCCGGAAGGGTCGGACGACAGCAGCTATCGGTACCTCCTGATGCCGGTGCGAATCGCGGGCTGAGCCCGAAGGGAAACACCCCGTGCACATCGGAATGATCGGCCTCGGCCGCATGGGCGGCAACATGTACAAGCGCCTGTCCGAGGCCGGCATCAAGGTGACCGGTTACGACCGGGACCCTGCCGTCAGCGACGTCGCCTCGGTACAGGAGCTCGTCGAGGCCCTGCCCGCCCCGCGCATCGTCTGGGTCATGGTGCCCTCCGGCGAGATCACCCGGAACGCCGTGACCGAGCTGGGCAACCTGCTCTCCCCCGGCGACCTGGTCATCGAGGGCGGCAACTCGCGCTTCAGCGACGACGCCGTCCACGCCAAGGAGCTGGCCGAGAAGGGCATCGAGTACGTCGACTGCGGCGTCTCCGGTGGTGTCTGGGGCCTGAAGAACGGCTACGGCCTGATGGTCGGTGGCGACGCCAAGAACGTCGAGCGCGCCATGCCGATCTTCGACGCGCTGCGCCCCGAGGGCCCGCGCGAAGAGGGCTTCGTGCACGTCGGTGAGATCGGTGCCGGCCACTACGCGAAGATGGTCCACAACGGCATCGAGTACGGCCTGATGCAGGCCTACGCCGAGGGCTACGAGCTGCTCGCCGCCAAGGACATCGTCAAGGACGTGACCGGCAGCTTCAAGGCCTGGACGCGCGGCACCGTGGTGCGCTCCTGGCTGCTCGACCTGCTGGTCAAGGGCCTCGAGGAGGACCCGGGCTTCTCGCAGATCACCGGTTACGTGAACGACTCCGGCGAGGGCCGCTGGACGATCGAGGAGTGCATCGCCAACGCCGTTCCGGCGCCGGTGATGACGGCTGCTCTGTACGCCCGGTTCACCAGCCGGCAGGACGACTCCCCGGCGATGAAGGCCGTCGCCGCGCTGCGCAACCAGTTCGGTGGCCACGCGGTCACCGCCAAGGCTGCGGCGGACGCGGGCCCGAGCTCGGGCGCCGGTTCCACCCAGGAGTAAGCACGCGACACCGAACCGCCGGGCACCCGATCTGGGCGCCCGGCGGTTCCGCTGTGCCGGGCCCGCTGGACTCCCGGCCGGGTGACCACGACGATGGTGAGCGAGAAACAAACGCCCACCTGAGGACGTCGGTGAGCACGAACGTCCGTAAGCGGACGTGAGTGTCGGTCACCTCTCGTACAGCTGTCATCACCCGACCCGGACCGGAGACCGATCCGCCCCGATGCACGTCACCCATCTCTCGTTGGCCGATTTCCGTTCCTACGAGAGCGCCGAGCTCCCGCTGGAGCCGGGAGTGACCGCGCTGGTCGGGCCGAACGGGCAGGGGAAGACCAACCTGGTCGAGGCGATCGGGTACGTGGCATCGCACTCCAGCCACCGGGTCAGCACCGACTTCCCCCTGATCAGGGCGGGTGCGGCGCGGGCCGTGGTCCGCACCGCGATCCAGCGTGACGACCGCAAGGCGATGGTCGAGCTGGAGATAGCGGCCAAGGGCAGCAACCGCGCTCGGATCAACCGGTCGCCGGTGACTCGCCCGCGCGACGCTCTGGGGATGCTGCGCACGGTGCTCTTCGCACCGGAAGACCTGGCCATTGTCAAGGGGGAGCCCGACGGCCGGCGCCGGTTCATGGACGACCTGCTCGTGCTCCGGGCGCCACGTTTCGCCGGGGTACGGTCGGATTACGACAAGGTGCTACGCCAGCGGAACGCACTGCTCAAGACGGCAGGCAAGGCGCGACGCGCTGGCCGTAAGCCGGATCTGAGCACGCTCGATGTGTGGAACACCCACCTCGCAGGGGTTGGGGCCGAGCTCCTGTACGGCCGGTTGTACCTGGTCAGAGCCCTGACTCCCCTGGTCGCGGGAGCTTACGAGGCAGTGAGCCGGGGCCAGGGCAACGCGACCTTGACCTACCGCAGCACGCTGGGCGAAGACATTGGCGGCCCGGTCTCAGACACCCCAGTGCAGATGGATGTCCCTGGCCGGGAAACGCTGCGCGAGCGCTTGCTCGCGGCAATGGAGGAACAACGCTCCAGCGAGCTCGAGCGCGGCGTGAGTCTGGTCGGGCCGCATCGCGATGATCTGCTGCTGAGCCTCGGGGGGCTTCCGGCCAAGGGGTATGCCAGTCATGGCGAGTCCTGGTCGTTCGCTCTGGCGCTGCGGTTGGCGTCGTACGACCTGCTGCGTGGTGACGGGGACGAGTCGGCCGAACCAGTGCTGATCCTGGACGACGTATTCGCCGAGCTCGATGCCGGGCGCCGCGAGCGCCTGGCCGAGATGGTGGCCGGCGCGGAGCAGGTTCTGGTGACGGCGGCCGTGGCGGAAGACGTACCTAAGGCGCTCAGCGGGGGTCGGGTGGACGTGGTGAAGGGGGCAGTGTCGCGTGTCTACTAGGGATGGCCGGGGGGTAAGCAACAACTCGGTCTCGAACAAAGAACAGCCTTTATCCACAACTTCCTCACACCCTGTGGGAAACGCCGGGGAGGCTGGGGACAACTACCCCCGACGCGCCGCTCCCCCTGTGGAAAAGCATGTGGATACAGAGTCCCGTTCAGGTGTGGACTCCAGTCGTGGTGTCCCCCTCCCGGCCCCTGGCTCCTCCGGCGTATTCGCAGCTCAGGGAGCTAAAAATGATCCACAGGGGGATGTGGACAACGGTGCGGACGCGGTGCGTGCTGCCCTGGGGAGAGCGCGGGCGGCCGCCGCAGCCCGTGGGGATAAACCTGGGATTCCTGGCCGCCTGGGGGCCGCCGCGCTCGCCCGGCAGCGCCGCGAAGGCGCCAACACACGTTCCGGTGCACACCCCGACGCCCGTGATCCACAGGGGCTGGACTCGGTGATGGCCCGGCTGATCGCGGAGCGGGGCTGGACCGAGACGGTCGCGATCGGCGGCGTGCTCGGGCGGTGGAACCAGATCGTCGGGGCGGACGTGGCCGGGCACTGCCAGCCGATCAGTTTCGTCGACGGGGTGCTCACCGTGGGCGCGGACTCCTCGGCCTGGGCCACCCAGGTCCGGCTGCTCACCCCCAACCTGCTCGGGCTGCTGGCGCGCGAGGTGGGTGAGGGCACGGTCACCCGGATCGTGGTGCGCGGCCCGTCGGCCCCCTCGTGGAAGCACGGCCCCCGGGTGGCTCCCGGCTCCAAGGGGCCCGGCGACACGTACGGGTGAGTCAAAGCGTTACGGACGGTACAAATGGGTCTCCCCTCCGCTGCTTGAGGTGGGCTTGACGCGGGGTCCCTGAGGGCCGCTCAGACTTCATTGCGCTCCCGCAGACGTATCGGGAGTCATGAAGGGGTGGGCTGTGGCGCCAGAGATGGGCTCGCAGCCCTTAGGGAAGCAGATAGGCCCTGCGTTTGGACCCGCTGATGAGCGAATCCGGGCGAAGACCAGATATGATGGGGGAGTTCGGCGGCGCCAGGGTTACCGCACTCAGCGGGTCACCCTCGGGCCCGTACCGTCGGCCGCGCTGGCGTGAGTCACCGGCCCTTGAAGCTTCAGGAGTCCCCCCACTCGTGGCCGAGCAGACGATACCGAGCGCCCCTGAGTCCTCCGCCGTCGAGCCGGCCGTCGTCGAGGCCGACGGGGTCACGTACGACGCCAGTGCCATCACCGTGCTGGAGGGCCTGGAGGCGGTTCGCAAACGCCCCGGCATGTACATCGGCTCCACCGGCGAGCGGGGTCTGCACCACCTGGTCTACGAGGTGGTCGACAACGCGGTCGACGAGGCGATGGCGGGCTACTGCACCGAGATCGACGTGACCATCCTGGCCGACGGCGGTGTCCGGGTGATCGACAACGGCCGGGGCATCCCGGTCGACATCGTCGCCTCCGAGGGCAAGCCGGCCGTCGAGGTGGTGCTCACTGTGCTGCACGCCGGCGGCAAGTTCGGCGGTGGCGGCTACTCGGTCTCCGGCGGTCTGCACGGCGTGGGTGTCTCCGTGGTCAACGCCCTCTCCCGCAACCTCCAGGTCGAGGTCCACCGTCAGGGCTCGATCTGGCGGCAGTCCTACGAGATCGGTGTGCCCCAGGCCCCGCTCGCCCAGGGGGAAGACATCCCCGACGAGGACACCGGCACCATCGTCACGTTCTGGCCGAGCGGTGAGATCTTCGAGACGCTCGACTTCGACTACGAGACGCTGCGCACCCGGTTCCAGCAGATGGCCTTCCTGAACAAGGGCCTGCAGCTGAAGCTGACCGACGAGCGGCCGGAGCACGCGGACGAGGACGGCAAGCAGTTCAGCGCCACCTACAAGTACGACGACGGCCTGATCGACTACGTCAAGCACCTGAACTCGTCGAAGAAGAACGAGAACATCAACCCCGAGGTCATCTACCTCGAGGCGGAGGACAAGGACAAGGGGCTGGCGCTCGAGCTGGCCATGCAGTGGACCACGGCCTACTCGGAGAGCGTCCACACCTACGCCAACGCGATCAACACGCACGAGGGCGGTACCCACGAAGAGGGTTTCCGCGCCGCGATGACCAACCTGATCAACGAGTACGCCCGGGCCAAGGGCCTGATCAAGGAGAAGGACCCGAACCTGGCCGGTGAGGACATCCGGGAGGGGCTCACCGCCGTCATCTCGGTGAAGCTGACCGAGCCGCAGTTCGAGGGCCAGACCAAGACCAAGCTGGGCAACACCGAGGCGAAGACCTTCGTGCAGCGGGTGGTGCGCCAGGAGCTCACCGACTGGCTGGACTCGCACCCGAACGACGCGCGTGACGTGATCCGCAAGTCCATCCAGGCCGCCGCGGCCCGGATGGCGGCCCGCAAGGCTCGCGAGGCCACCCGTCGCAAGGGCCTGCTCGGCGGCGGTGGCCTGCCCGGCAAGCTGTCCGACTGCCAGTCGACCCACCCCGAAGAGTGCGAGATCTTCATCGTCGAGGGTGACTCGGCCGGCGGTTCGGCCAAGAGCGGCCGCGACCCGCGCACCCAGGCCATCCTGCCGATCCGCGGCAAGATCCTGAACGTCGAGAAGGCGCGGATCGACAAGGTTCTGGCCAACCAGGAGGTGCAGGCGCTGATCAGCGCGTTCGGCACCGGGGTGAGCGACGACTTCGACCTGTCGAAGCTGCGCTATCACAAGATCATCCTGATGGCCGACGCCGACGTCGACGGCCAGCACATCCGCACCCTGCTGCTGACCCTGCTGTTCCGCTTCATGCGGCCGCTGGTCGAGCACGGCCACGTCTACCTGGCCCAGCCGCCGCTGTACAAGATCAAGTGGTCGGGCAAGGGCTCGGAGCCGGAGTACGTCTACTCCGACCGGGAGCGCGACGCCGTCGTGGCGGCCGGCCGCGAGGCCGGCAAGAAGCTGCCGAAAGACGATGGCGTGCAGCGGTACAAGGGTCTGGGCGAGATGAACGCCAACGAGCTCTCCGAGACCACGATGGACGTCAACCAGCGCGTTCTCCTGCAGGTCACGATGGAGGACGCGGCGGCGGCCGACGAGATGTTCGCGATCCTGATGGGCGAGGACGTGGAGTCGCGGCGCTCGTTCATCCAGCGCAACGCGAAAGACGTTCGTTTCCTGGACATCTGATCTCGAAGCCGCCGGTGGGCACCCTGTGTGCCCTCCCCCAGCGCCTCCGGCTCCGGGTGGTACCCCCACGGCGTCCTCAATCGAAAAAGCTTGCTGAACACGAAGGATCGATGTGACCGAGCAGCCGCCCACCCTCCCGCCGTTGCCCCAGCCCGGCCGGGTCGAGCCGATCGACCTGCAGCTGGAGATGCAGCGGTCGTACCTCGACTACGCGATGAGCGTGATCGTCGGCCGTGCCCTGCCGGACGTCCGGGACGGCCTGAAACCCGTTCACCGGCGCGTGCTCTACGCGATGTACGACGGTGGTTTCCGCCCCGAGCGCGGCTACAACAAGTGCGCCCGCGTGGTCGGCGACGTGATGGGGCAGTACCACCCGCACGGTGACTCGGCGATCTACGACACCCTGGTGCGCCTGGCCCAGCCCTGGGCGCTGCGCTACCCGCTGGTCGACGGGCAGGGCAACTTCGGTTCCCCGGGTAACGACCCGGCCGCGGCCATGCGGTACACCGAGTGCCGGATGGCCCCGCTGGCCATGGAGATGGTCCGGGACATCGACAAGGACACCGTCGACTTCTCCCCGAACTACGACGGCAAGACGCAGGAACCCGACATCCTGCCCGCGCGCTTCCCGAACCTGCTGGTCAACGGCTCCGCCGGGATCGCGGTCGGGATGGCCACCAACATCCCGCCGCACAACCTGCGCGAGGTGGCCGACGGGGTGCAGTGGCTGCTGGCCAACCCCGAGGCCTCCGACGAGGAGCTGCTCGGCCAGCTGCTGCTGCGGGTCAAGGGCCCCGACTTCCCGACCCACGGCCTGATCATGGGTACCCGCGGGATCGAGGACGCGTACCGCACCGGCCGCGGCTCGATCACCATGCGCGCGGTGGTCACGGTCGAGGAGATCCAGAACCGCACCTGCCTGGTCGTCACCGAGCTGCCCTACATGGTCAACTGGGACAACCTGAAGGTGAAGATCGCGGAGCTGGTCGACTCCGGCCGGATCCAGGGCATCGCCGACATGCGCGACGACACCTCGGGCAAGACCGGTCTGCGCATCGTGATCGTGCTCAAGCGCGACGCGGTGGCCAAGGTCGTGCTGAACAACCTGTACAAGCACACCCAGCTGCAGGACAACTTCGGCGCGAACATGCTGGCCCTGGTCGACGGTGTGCCCCGCACGCTGAGCCTGGACAAGTTCGTCCGGCACTGGCTCGACCACCAGATCGAGGTCATCGTCCGGCGCACGCGTTACCTGCTGGCCGAGGCCGAGCGCCAGGCCCACATCTACCGCGGTCTGGTCAAGGCGCTCGACGCGCTCGACGAGGTCATCGCCCTGATCCGGGCCAGCGCCACGGTCGAGGACGCGCGCGGCGGGCTGATTGCGCTGCTCGACATCGACGAGGTGCAGGCCGACGCGATCCTGGCCATGCAGCTGCGCCGGCTGGCCGCCCTGGAACGCCAGAAGATCCTGGAAGAACTGGCCAAGCTCGAGGCGCAGATCGCCGAGCTCGAGGCGATCCTGGCCTCGCCGGAGCGGCAGCGGCAGATCATCTCCGAGGAGCTGCAGGAGATCGTCGACAAGTACGGCGACGAGCGGCGCACCCAGATCCTGCCCTTCGAGGGCGACATGAACGTGGAAGACCTCATCCCCGAGGAAGAGGTCGTCGTCACCATCACCCGTGGTGGTTACGCCAAGCGCACCCGCTCCGACCAGTACCGGGCGCAGCGGCGCGGCGGTAAGGGCTCCAAGGGCACGACGCTGCGCGGCGACGACGTGGTGGAGCACTTCTTCGTCACCTCGACGCACAACTGGCTGTTGTTCTTCACCAACTTGGGACGGGTGTACCGGGCCAAGGCGTACGAGTTGCCTGAGGGCTCCCGGGACGCCAAGGGCCAGCACGTGGCCAACCTGCTGGCGTTCCAGCCCGGCGAGCAGATCGCCCAGGTCATGTACCTGCGCACCTACGAGGACGCCGACTTCCTGATCGTGGCCACCCGTGACGGTCTGGTGAAGAAGACCCGGCTCGCCGAGTACGACTCCAACCGGGCCGGCGGCGTGATCGCGGTCAACCTGCGCGAGGGTGACGAGCTGGTCTCCACCCGCCTGGTCGGGCAGAGCGACGACCTGCTGCTGGTGTCGAAGAAGGGCATGTCGGTCCGGTTCACCGCCGACGACACGGCGCTGCGCCCGATGGGGCGGGCCACCTCCGGGGTCACCGGCATGAAGTTCCGCGAGGGCGACGAGCTGCTCTCGATGGACGTGGTGAAGGACGGCGCCGACGAGTACGTCTTCATCGTCACCGAAAATGGTTACGCCAAGCGCACTCCGGTGGACCAGTACCGGGTGCAGGGCCGGGGTGGCCTGGGCATCAAGGTGGCCAAGCTGACCGAGGAGCGCGGCGACCTGGTCGGCGCGATGATCGTCAGCGAGACCGACGAGGCCCTGATCGTGATGGAGCGCGGCAAGGTCGTGCGCTCGTCCGTGGCCGGGGTGCCGGCCAAGGGCCGGGACACCATGGGTGTGGTGTTCGCCAAGCCGGACAAGAACGACCGGATCATCGCGGTCGCCAAGAACACCGAGTCGGCCGAGCTGGAGGACGAGGAGGAGGGCGCGGAAGACGCCACCCCCGGCGAACTCTCAGCTGGATCTGACAGTGTGACCGCGGGCGAAGAGGCAGTACCGACCGAATCGACCGGAACCGACACTGACGGCGACGACGAGAGCGACGTCTGAGCCGCCGGATCGGTTGCCCTCCCCGGCCGTCACGTGACTAACACCAGACTCGCGAGACGGCCGCGGTGACATGCTCTAGGGTCGGGATACCGATCGCGGAGCGATAGGATCGGCTGAAACGGGTGTTGTTCGTGCCCACGTTCGGCTAGTGAGCTAGCAGCCGATCATGAATCTGACCGAATTCTGACGGCGGTTACCGCCGGCTGCTGAACGTGGAGGTGAGACGTGAGTCCGGAGAAGGAGAACCGACCGGCGAGCACGTCAGCACCGAAACCGGGTGGGGGAGCGTCTCCGATGACGACCGATGCATCGCCAAGCGTCTCCGGCGGGGGTAACAAGCCCTCGTCCTCCGGAGGTCCGGCGAAGGGACGCCCTGCTGGTAACAGCGGCCCCGCGCGTCCGGCCGGCAACGCGAGCGCCCCGTCCGGCTCGTCCAACTCCGCCACCCGGCCGGCCAACGGTGGCGCCAGCCCCGCCCGCCCTGCCTCGGCGGCTCCGCAGGCGGCCCCCCAGCCCGCTCGCGCCAACCAGCCGGGCACCACGCCTCCGGCCCGGCCCGCAGCGTCCGCTCCCAGCGGTGCTCCCGCCCCCGCCGTGAAGCGCACCCCTGGTGCTCCGGCTCCCGCGGCAGGCAACAACCGCCCGCCCAGCGGCGACGTCACCCGCCCGGCCGCCACCGGCAACAAGCCTGGCGGCAGCCCGGCCGAGTCCGCCGCCGCGCGGGCCGTGGCCAACGGCGGCAGCAACGCCCGCTCCAACGTGCCCAGCCGCCCTGCTCAGGGCAGCGCCGGCGCGAGCAACGGCAAGAGCAGTGCCCCGGCCAAGGCTGCAGCCGCCGCCCCGGCCGGCCTTCGTCCCCAGCCCGCCGCTGCTCCCGCCAGTCCGGCGCCCTCCGCGGCCCGGCCCACCGGCAACAGCCCGCGGCCCTCTGCGCAGCCCCGCCCGGCCACGCAGCCGCGTCCCGCCGGCTCCGACTCCTGGTCCGACTCAAGCAGCCCGAACGGCCGGCCCGAGAACGGCGGAGGTGGCGGCGGTTCCTACCAGACCGCCACCGACGAGCGCGGCGGCACCGACCTCGACACCCCCCGGGTGGCCCGCCTCACGCTGGCCAGCATCGACGTCTGGTCGGCCCTCAAGCTCTCGTTCCTGCTCTCCGTCGCCTCGGCGATCGCCCTGGTGATCGCCGTGTGCGTGCTCTGGCTCGTGCTCAGCGCGATGGGCGTGTTCGACTCGCTCAACGAGATGCTGAACTCGCTCGGCCTCGAGCAGGCCGACAGCAGCTTCGACATCTACCAGTACATCGGCTTCGGCAAGGTCCTGTCGATCAGCATCGTGCTCGGTGCCGTCAACGCGCTCATCCTGACCGCGCTGTCCACCGTGGGCGTGCTGCTCTACAACCTCAGCTCCGGCCTGGTCGGCGGCGTGCGCGTCACTCTGTCCGACGACTGACAGCCCTCCGAAGAGGCCCTCGTCCCCACTGGGGGCGGGGGCCTCTTCGCTGCCCTCGGCGCAAACGGGGGCGAAGCAGCCTCGGCGATCGGATTCGCAGAGACTCACGCGCGGGCCCGGTTTGGGAGGACCGGGCCCAGTGCGGTAATCTCTACGAGCGGTCGTCGCCACAGGCGGTGCACGCGGTTCGGGCCTATAGCTCAGTCGGTTAGAGCGCTTCCCTGATAAGGAAGAGGTCAGTGGTTCAAGTCCACTTAGGCCCACCGAAAAGCCCCAGCTCAGACTCAGTCTGGCTGGGGCTTCGTGGTTTGCGGGTGGGACGAGTGTCAGCTGCCCACAGCGTCGTAGCTCTTGGTCGTAGCTCTTGCGACGTGCAGTGGCCCTCACCGCGCCGCGGGGTGAGGCTCCTGCAGAAGCGTCCTCGTTGCAGAAGCGTCCTCATGGCAGAAGCGTCCTCGTTGGTGCAGCCGCTCCCCATGCGCACCTTGGGAAGCTCCACCTCAGACCACCGAGGCCGACCGACGTAGTCCTCAGCCGTCGGACAGACGATCGCGCTTCCGAGTTGGAGCGACATTCAGGCGGAGTAGGGCGAGCAGTGCACCGAAACCCGGGACGATCGAGAATGCCCTGATGGTCTTTTCTTTCGTGATCGTCCGAGTCAGCACAACAGCGATCAGTTAGGCGCAGCCGTTGCTGACCTCGGTCAGGCGGCGGCCGGCCAGAGCAAGGGCCAGAGCAAGGGCCAGAGCAAGGGCCAGAGCAAGGGCCAGAGCAAGGGCCAGAGCAAGGGCCAGAGCTAGGGCTAGGGCTAGGGGCAGGGCTAGGGGCAGGGCTAGGGGCAGGGCCAGGGGCGGGGCCAACAGGGGGGCGTCGGGTCTGGCTGGAGGTGCGTGACTTTGGAAGGATCCTGGGGTGGAGTCGGTGTCGTGCTCGGAGGATCTGTGAACGCTAGAAAGAGCTTTGTCTCACCGTGGTTCTTCGTGCTCGTCGGTCTGCTCGTGCTCGGGCTCGAGCACGTGTCACCCGGTGAGGCGCCGGTCGCGCTGATCATCGGGGGTGTGCTGTTCGGGGTCGGGCTGGCTGGGGTGATCTTCCGGCCCGGCGCTGCGCACTAGCGGCGACAAGTAGCGCACCCGTACGGCATCGGGTCTGGTGAACGCGCGAACCAGGCACAAGCGTGGACGGCGCTCAGATGTCGATCTACGGGGGTTCGCGATGAGCAGGCTTCGCATTGCCGTGACGCAGAGCGGGATCAGCCGTGACGTCGCCCGCAACGGGGAGGCAGTGCGCTCGGCGATGCGCCTGGCCGCCCGGAACGACGCGCGCCTGGTGCAGTTTCCCGAGGGCATGCTGTCCGGGTACCCCAAGGAGCAGGTGCGCGACTGGGCGCAGGTCGACTGGGTGCAGCTGGAGCACGAGCTCGACCTGATCCGCCTGCTCGCCCGGGAGCTCGGGATCTGGGTGGTGCTGGGCTCGGCCCACCGGCTGACCGCGCCGAACCGGCCGCACAACAGCCTTTACGTAATCGACGACCAGGGCCGGATCGCTGAGCGCTACGACAAGCGGTTCTGCTCGCACACCGAGATCACCGACTGGTTCTCCCCCGGCTTCCGGCCGGCCACCTTCACCGTCGACGGCTTCCGCTTCGGCCTGCTCACCTGCATCGAGGTCAACTTTCCGGCGCTGTTCGCCGAGTACGAGGCCCTGGGCGTCGACTGCGTGCTGCTGTCCGCCTACCCGGTCGACTCGATCTTCAAGGTGAAGGCGCAGGCGCACGCCGCGATCAACAACTACTGGCTGGCTCTGTCGGTGTCGGCCCGGCTCAGCCTCGACCTCGGCTCGTGCGTGTTCGGGCCGGACGGCAGCCAGCTCACCAACGCCAGTGACGAGCATCCTGTGGCGTTCGCCGACATCGACCCGGACGATCCTCTGTTCGACACCGCGCTGACCAAGGCCCGTCCGTGGCGGGCGCGGGCTCGCCATGGAGACATCTACAGCGGGCGCCGGGTGCACGACGATCCCCGCAGTGCCGACCTGACCTGCGTCTAACCCGAGGTCGGCAGGATCCGGAAGAACCGAAGCGCGTTGCCGTCGAGGTCCAGCACCGTGAACTCCTCGGTGCCCCAGGCCGAGCGCTGCAGCGGCCCGTTCGGATGCACGATCCCCGCCTGGGAGCAGCGCTCGTAAAGAGCAAGAGCCTCGTCCACCCGGATACCGCACGAGGCACTGCCCGCGAGATGCGGTTCACCGCCCGGAACGTCCGGCCGGTTCGCCGCCCACAGGTGCAGCTCTACCTCGTCGCGGACCAGGATCGCCAGGCCGGCCTGCTGATGGCGGCAGTGGAAGGGAAGACGGACGGTGTAGAACCCCACCGCCGCGGCGATGTCCCGGACGGGCAGGGAGGGGATCGCGCTCAGCATGGCCATGTCACCAAACGTAGTCCAGTGGATACGACCATCCCGATCAGTCGCACATAGGTAGATCAGGGGCACCGACCGGCCAAGACAAACCCGATCGGGCGCTGATTGACGGCTAAAGCTCTCCGTAGGGTCATGGTGACGGATCGTCTACCAGAGCGAGGTTCCATCGTGGGCGAGCGCCACCTCAAGCTTGATCTGCCCACGAAGCTCATCATCGCTGCCGTTGGCATGGGAGCCGTGCTCACTGCTCTGCCCGGCAGCGCGGAGCGGAGCGAGGCCGACGCTGTCTACAGCGCCCAGGTCGTAGGTACTCAGGCTGAGGACGCGATCCCCGGGCAGTACATCGTGGTGCTCAAGGCCCCGGCCACGGGTGAGGACAACGCCGCCCTGGAGGCCGCCGTCGAACGCGCGGAAGATCGCGGCGCGGAGGTCACGCAGGAGTACGGCGAGGCCATCAACGGGTACGCCGCCACGATGAGTGGCACCGAACTGAACAAGGTGCGCACCGACCCGGCCGTCGCGTACATCGCGGCCGACACGGTGGTCAGCATCGGCGTCAGCCGTACCGTGCCCTCTTGGGGGCTGGATCGGATCGACCAGCGCTCCGGCCTGAACAGCAAGCTCAGCACCACCGGCGACGGGAGCGGCGTCACCGCGTACGTGATCGACACCGGCGTACGGGCGACCCACGAGGACTTCGGCGGCCGCGTCACCTCGGGCTACACGGCCATCAATGACGGGCAAGGTACGGACGACTGCCACGGCCACGGCACTCACGTCGCCGGCACGGTGGCCGGCAGCAGATACGGAGTGGCGCCGGGCGCGGACATCGTGGCGGTGCGGGTGCTCGGCTGTAACGGTGAGGGAACCTCGTCCGGTGTGCTGGCTGCGGTGAACTGGGTCACGGCGAACGCGGTGAGCCCGGCCGTGGCGAACATGAGCCTGGGCGGCGAGGCCAATGCCCCGCTCGACAACGCCGTTGCTGCCTCCATCGCCTCCGGCATCACCTACGCCGTGGCAGCCGGCAATGAAACGGTCAATGCTTGCAACGTCTCCCCCGCCCGCGTGCCCGCGGCGCTCACCGTGGCGGCGTCTACGCAGTCCGACGAGAACGCCAGCTTCAGCAACTTCGGCTCCTGCGTGGATCTCTACGCCCCGGGCACTGCGATCGTCTCCGACTACAAGAACGCCGACAACAGCACGGCCACGATGAGCGGCACTTCAATGGCCAGCCCGCACGTGGCCGGCGCGGCGGCCCTCTACCTCCAGGCCAACCCCGGCGCCTCCCCCAGCGCTGTCGCCGCCGCACTGGAGGACAGCGCGACCGCTGACGCTCTGGAAGACGTCCCCGCCAACACCCCGAACTTGTTGCTGTACAGCGGATCTGCCAGTACCCCCACTCCCACGCCTACCCCCACAGCCACCACATCTACCCCGGCGCCGACCACCACAACGCCGACCACCACAACGCCGACGGCCACCCCGACCACCAGCGCACCGACCGAAACCCCGACCACGAGCCCGACGGCAACGCCGACAGCGGTGCCCACCACGAGCGTCCCCACGCAGCCCTCCCCCACCACAACCACCGTGGCGCCGAAGCCCGCTCAGAAAGCCACCACGAGCAGGGGCCGGGTCAACGCAAAGACCAAGAGCATCACCGCCGCGAGCTACACCAGCAAGGCCACCGGCCCGCAGCGCGGCACCCTCACCGGACCGCGGGCCACGAACTTCGACCTCACTCTGCAGAAGTGGAACGGCCGGAGCTGGGTCAAGGTGGCCGCCGGGAAGAAGGCCGGATCCAGCGAGAACGTCAGCTACACCGGAACTTCCGGCAAGTACCGCTGGCAGGTGGAACGGGTGAAGGGCCAGGGGACCTACACGTTGAAGATCGTGCGCACGCTCTAGTAGTGCTTTGTTACATCCGCTTCTGACTTGTTTGTTCTGTCCGGAGCTGTTTGACTACCGGGGTGGACAGGGGCGAACTGGAGCGGGTGCGGAAACGGCTGCAGGAGTTCACGTCCGAGATTT
>NZ_BSTA01000024.1:0-38432 GCF_030269265.1 Kineosporia sp. NBRC 101677 | reverse complement strand
AAAGCTCACCAACCTCCCGCAACAAATCCGAATCCGCCTGCGGAGGACGCATCCCCAACCCAGCAAGAAAATCCCGCAAAACCGGAGGATACTCCACAGACACAACGCCACCCAACAATCATCACATGAACTAAACCAACACCACCACTACACGAACACCACCGCAATAACGGCCACCAAGAGCTCCAAATACCTCAGCTCTCGGCCGTCCAATCGGCACTCGCCGCATCCTGCGCGTCTTCTCCAGCGCGCTCCAACACAGACGCTGCTGCGCTACCTGCCTCGGCCTTGACACCGAAAATTCGTCCGATCTCCTGGACCATTGTGGTGAGATACTCCGTGGGTCGGTCAACCTGCGCGTGATAGGCCTTGGCGATCCCGTCATCAGTACCGGCCGCAATCTTGTTCAGCGTATTGATCTCTTCGATTTTTGCCGCCAGTGCCAGCACCGCTTCACTGATCTGATCCACATGAGAGAGCTTGTCCCGCAAATCGCCGGGAATCTGAACATAAGGCGCCGTGCCCTCACTCATCGAAACCTTCCTTCTTGTCTCTCTCCGATGGCCTTGGTTTCATACCAAGCAATTCGAAGATGCTGTCTACTTCATCGGTCAGATTGGGCAGGGTTTCGCCGCCGAGTAGCGACTCACGGAGCTCGGCGGGGAAGGCTGCCTGCTTGCCGAATATCTCCCGCGCCTGCTCGGTGGCCTTGGTGAAGGCCGTGCTGAGCGTCTCCACCAGGACGGAAGACAGCTGTGCGGGAGCCATACCGGTATAGTCCCTACGGTGGAATTTGATGGCCTTGACCTGCCCGCTGGGCAGCAGCGTGACCTCGACCATGCGGTCCTTCGACAACACCGAAACGGTGCTGTCCTCGAACGTGTCCATCACGTGCGCTAGTTCGACGTGCTGCTGCCGCAACTGGGACATGATCTCGTCGATGCGGTCCTCAAAGGGTGAATTCATCGGCCCAGCACTCCTGAATTGGTGGCGATCTCGGTGCCCCAGACGTCCTCGTCCTCGGTCACCCATGTCTTGCGCGAGCCGTTCTGACTCTGTGGGCCACCGCCGCCCGGCCCACCGCCCCCGCCCATCATCGGCGGCATCATCTGGCCCTGGCCGGCCGAACCGTTGCTGCTGGTGGGAACCCGGTTCATCATCTGCTGCTCAGCGTTCAGCGCCGGGCGGGTCTCGCTCGCCGGGGAGAATTCCGGCAAGATGCCCTTAGATGAGGAAGACATTTGGCTCGCAGGACTCGTCACCCGAGTGCCCTGTCCGGAAAGACTCGACGACAGCGGTGTGCCGCCGCTGCCGACAGGCGTGGACTGGGACGCTGTGAGCGCGTCCAGCGCCGGCGTGCTCCCCTGCGGCGAGAACCCGTTCAGCGGAACGGACTGATAGCGCGGCGGCACCAGTCCGGACGAACTGCTGTGAGTCGCGGTGGGAAGATCAGAGGAGACCTGTGTGCCAGCGGGACTGAATTCGTCCAACGGGATTTTAGTGTCGAGGCCAGCGCCGCTGTTCGCGGTGCGCGGTGCGGCAGCGGACGTCAACGGAGGAGGATTGCCGAGATCCGGCGATTGGAAAGCTCCGGAGCCTGAGGCACTGCTGGCCTCCACCCCGGTGAGGACGGAGCCGGAGGGGACGGTAACCGGCGCCCCGGTGGAGTCGGTAATGCTCTGTCCGCCTGGTCCGGTGATCACGCCCTCCGGCGTGATGACCGATCCCTCCGGCACGACGATCGGATCACCGTCAGCACCCCGCACCAGGTCGCCATCCGGGCCCAGCACAGCACTGGAACCGGTGAGGACCGAACCCGAAGGAACGGAGACCGGGGCACCATTGGAGTCGACGATGGGCTGACCACCAGGCCCAGTGATCTTGCCCTCCGGCGTGATGACCGATCCCTCGGGCACGACAACCGGCCGACCGCCGGGGTCCAGCACCAAATCACCGTCCGGCCCCATCACGGTCTTGCCAGCAGCCGATCGGCTGCTGGGCAACGCAATTTCGTCGAGGTCGGGGACAGTTCGCGATCGGGCACCGCCTGCACCGTCCAGGCCGGAACCCGAGGCGCCGGTGGAAGTGACGAAACTGCGCGCCGCTGGACCGTTCAGCGACAAACCTGAAGAGGCTTTCGATGTGGCCAGGCTGCCGTCCGGAGTGATGATCGTCCCGTCGGCGTTCACCTTGGACCCCGACGGCACAATCATTTTTTCGCCGAGGCCGTCAAGTAACGGCTGTCCGTCCGGGCCCACCACCGTCCCGTCCGAGCTGATCTTTGCGCCCTTGGGAACAACGTGGACACCGCCACCGCCGCCGGAACCACCAAGCACAGGCCCCGGCTCAAGAATCCCGGCCTGATACAGATCGGGCGAACTTCCACCTGGACCGTTCCCCCCGCCCTGGGTTGTCTTGACGTCCGGCTCACCCTTGGGAGTGGAGTCCCACAGGTCCGGGAATCCGTCGCCGTCGGTATCCTTCTTCTCCAATTTATCTGGAATCGCATTTCCGTTTGCGTCGTCCGGGTTCTTTACGGTATCGGTTACCTTCAGTTTCAGGTCAGGAAGCGGGCCGTTTGGGGTCTTGTCCTCAAGGTCGATCGTCCCGTCACCGTCAGAGTCGATGTGCTCCTGGGAGTCCGGATTGCCGTCCCCATTCGCATCCCACCTGTACGGTTCTCCGTTCGGAGTCGGATCTCTTACATCCTTGGTCCCATCACCGTCGGTGTCGGCGTTCTCCTGAGCGTCCGGGAACCCGTTCCCGTTTTTGTCCCAATCGGGAAAATTACCGTTAGCTGCCCCGCTCGCCCCCCCAGCACCTGCGCCTGCTCCACTGCCGGGCAATGACGGGAAGAAATTGGGGAAATGTTCGTACGCCTCTTGGTACGCCGTGTCGAGAGCCGGCAGCAGGCGGGTGAGGTCCTCGTTCAGGGCTTGAACGTAAGTATCCCACCGCTTATGAGCATTGGTCATGAGTTGATCCCAGAAGGCCTGCTGAGAAGGGTCTCCGTAGCCAGGTACTTGGATTTTCGGCGCCCCGCCGACCTGTGCAACGTGCCTAGGGGGAGCCTCCCAGTTGGCCTCGTTCTCGAGGAACGTTTTGATGTCGTCGTCCCAGACTGCCGCCAGAGCTGCCTGCGGTGAGTTTTCGTAGCGAGTCGCCCACTCGGCGAAAGTGTCGAAGAGTGACCCCGCAGTGCTCATCAACTGGAAGCCGGCGGCCTGTAGCATCGTCGAGGTCTCAGACGACTCAAGCTGCTCATTAATCATCTGCATGCGACCGGCAAAGTTGTTCAACGTCCGGCGGAAGATGCCAGCAGCACTGCCAGACCAGTTACTGTCAGGGACGTCAAGCGCATCAGCCCACTGCTTGAAAGCGTGCCCCCAGTTCTGCAGCAAAGCACCCGTAGCCATGATCGTGGTGCTGGCTTCAAGCAGGCTCTTTGGACTGGTGACGTTGTTTCCGGTCTGCAGGTATATGGGTAACAGGATCTCACCGGGGGCGCTCAAGAATTTTTGGTAAGGCGCATCCTTGGCCTCGAAGTACGACTTGTCGGGATCGAAGCCAAGAAAATAGGTGAAGTGCTCGAGCTCCTCCTTATGAGATTCACCAACCTCACTGCTATAGCGAATGGAACGACTTCTGCCACCGGCGACCGCGATAGTGTAGGAATACTGCAAACGCATGACACGGAACCATTCGGGCGGATCGGGGGCCTCCCCCTCTGCAGGCTGCCCGTGCCAGCCGCCCGCGGCGATCCACGGCGTCTCCTCCTTGCCACCCGTGATCACGTCCGCAGGATTCGTCACGTCCTGGCCCGATCCGGCGAAAAGTTGCAGGATCTCCGTGTAATTGTCGAGCGGCATGAGCGTCCTTATTTCTCAGAGGTAGACCAGATTTAGCTAGCGGGTCTCAGGTGCCGGCGGGGGCCGGTTTCCCTCCAGCACCCGGCCCGCCGCCCCCTTCGCCAGCTCTCCCACCAACGCCTCCACCGCCCGCAGCTCCTCCACCGGCAGCAGCTCCGTCGACGTCCACGTTGGCCAGGTCCTCTTGCATCTCCGCGGCGGTCAGCTCCGCTTCGTCTGAAGCATCGGTCAGCACCGTTGACACCAGCTTTAGATTGCTCTGCATTTGCACCGTGGCCCGGTACAGGTTCTGCACCGCCTCATCCACCAGCGTGGCCAGGGCCTGGAAGTCAGCCTGCAACTTCTTGGCGCTGGCCAGCTCGCCCTTCTCGGTGTTGGCCGGAAGTACCTGCGCGTACGAGCCGTTCGGAGAGACCCCGCCAGTGGATCCAGAAGCGAACAGGCTCAGGTCATCGATGACCTGATTGCCCTTCAACTCGTCGATGAAAGACTGCAGGTTCATTGTCGCGAAGTCCTTGAGCAAGTCGGTGCTGATCTTCACGACCTTGCCGCCCTCAAGGGCATTGTCACCCATCGGCTGCTCTCCCTTGGTTCCGATCAAGTCAGACTCAGCCGCCGACCTAGCCAGCGACGATGACCCCGCCCCGACGATCGGCATCGTTCAGTTTCTGGATCATCCAGGTCAGGGTGTCTCCCGCATTGTTGAAAGTGTTGGCCATGCCGCCGGCCAGCCGGTTCAGCTCATTGCACTGAGTGGTCAGCTCCTCGGCCGTCATACCCTGAAAGTTCTCCAGGTTGGCCTGCACGAGAGACGTGAACTCGGCGATTGCCTGCATCATGTTCTCGGCCTGCCTGTCGATCTCGTCGATGTCTGCATCCAGAGCCTGGTTCAACATCCGCACATCACTCATCGAAATTCCCTTTCCAGGTGTAGATTCAAAATCAAGATCAGCTGTTGTTCAGCGCGTTGAAAACAGCATCTCCAGCAGGACCACTGTCCATGCTGCTGCCCATCTGCATAGCCTCATCATGGGCAGCATTGATGGCCCCATCAGCCACCAGCAGGCGATCCGTCACCTCTCGCACCAACCGCGTCACCTGCTGATAGTTCTGCTGCCACTCCCCCACCTTGTTCTGCCACGTCGTTGAGGCGTCAGCCTGGAAATCCCGATTGACCTCATCAATCAGCTGCCCCACAGCCTGGTTGGAAGCACGCATGTGCTCCACCTGCGTGTCCAAGGCCTGGTTGAGGGCCCTGAGCCCGGCATCGTTCTTCTGAAAAGTCTGAGCGACAGCCATAAAAGCTCCCAGTGTAGTGGCCGATGTAGTTATTCCACACCAGTACCACGAGCGCCTGCCGTATCCAGTTCACCGACCACCGCGGGCATCTCGCTATTTTTAGATGCAGGCCCGTCTCCGTTCACCGACCGCCTGCGAGTGAGCACGGTCGTCCAAAACCGGACCGGTGGGCAACAGGTTGAGCCAGGCACCGGGGACCGTCATGGCCTGATCAGGCGCGTATCCCAGTGCTGCCATGGCATCTTCAGAGGCTAGGGCATACTTCACGCCGCTGTCGGTGACCAGGTGGTAGGCGCTGCCGGTAGTGCCGCCAGGAAGCATGTCGGCAGCCAGCACCCCATGGCCCGGGTCCACCTGAATGTACTGCGCGGGAAGACAACTCGGCGTGATCGCACTTCCCGCTTCCGGAGGTGACCCCGCAGGCGCGGTGGGCTCGGTTACGACGAAGGACGTGATCGTTCCGCCGGCAGTCATCCGGGCCTCGGCACAGAGCGCCTGGGTCGATGCAGGGCTGACGATTTCGGGCACCGTGGCCGGGAGGTTCCCGGTTTCCTGCAACTGTTCGGGGTTTAGGTGCTGGCTGACATCCCCGGGGCCCAGTTGTTTTACGGCAATAGCTTGACCCCCGTAGGCTTCGGCCTGCGTGCGCGAATCCGCTCGATAGAGCGCGAAGAGCAAGGGTGTCAGAGCGACCAGGCCCTCACTCGTGAGCAGATAATGGCTCTGTCGGCTGTCGGCGAACAGTTGCCCGATACGGGTCGGCTGCCCGGCCAGGGTGGGCCCTGCCTGCCCGGCCCGAGGGGTAACCGGCACCCCGAGGTCAGGACCGGCCGGGACCACCCCGAGAAAGGCCGCCGACACCGGGGGCAACTCCGCCGCGCCTGCGCCGATTGCCTGACGTACGTCCTTCGACGACCGCAGACGCAGACGGCTGCCGTTCCACAGCAGGTACTCGTGCCCGTCCGGGCCCGCCACGGCGATCGCAGATTCCTTGTTCACCCCCGTGCCCTGGGGAGGTGCACCGATCACGAGAGAGAGACCGGGTTTGACGATGCCGGTGGCCTGGACGCTCCAGGTGGCGCAGGCGGTCCAGACCTGACCGTCGAGGTTCTCGGGCGCCGGCAGCGAGTCCGGGGCACCGGCCACGCCGACCGCCGGGCCCCGCGGGGCTTCGCGCAACGACTTGGACTTCACCGAGGAGACAGTCAGGTTTCCCCCGGCCAGCAGGCGCGCAGAGGTCAGATTGTGCACCGGGTGCAGGACCCCGTCGATCGAGAGGTAACGGGCCCCGGTGTCTTCGACCAGTACCAAGGTGCCACTCTTCTGCCACTTGGTGTTTCCTCCGGGCACAACGAAACCGAAGAGGGCTACCACCAGGCAAACGAGCGCTGCCACCAGGATGCCGCCCAGCGCGCCCCGACTGGTGCGAGTGACCGGCTGATCCAGACCGTCTGGTTCCAGGCGCAGCAACCCGGAGGAGAGGCGTCCCATCACGAACATGTGCGCTTGGACCTGGTCCTTACGTGACTGCACGGCTCACCCGCCCAGGCCGCGCAGGCGCGTGAACACCCCGAGGCACAGCAGCAGTAATGGAAGCAGACTGATCGCCAGCATGGTGTGCAGGATCTCGCCCGCCCGGGCCCAGTGCGGCACCATCCGGCGCCCGGGAATGGTGCCAGAGGCCACCGCCAGGCCCAATGCCAGGATCCAGAGCAGGTTCGCCATGAACATCGGGCCCAGCCCTTCGGTCAGGACTAGGTAGCTCACGGCCAGCGCGGCCAGACCCGCTAGCCCGGGCCCGATGACGGCTAGACGCTGCCCGGTCCCGCCCAGGCTGCGGCCGTGCAGCAAGATTAGGCCGCTCAGCGCTCCGGCCATCAGCCGTGCCGAGATCCCGTCGGCAGTGACCACGAGGGTCAGCACCGCGACCGTCATCGCCGTTCCCAGAGCCAACAGCAGGCCGGTGAGGAAGGCGTCGGCAACGGCCGAACGCTCGATTACGTTCTGGCTCGGGTGCGGTTCGATCCCGTCCTGCAACTGATCGGCGTTGGCCGGCAAAGGCGGCAGACGCAGCCCCGACAGCCAGAACGCCCAGCCTGGGACGAAGGCCAGCAGAAGCACCACCACAGCACCGACAACCGCGGCGGTGTGCTGAAAACTGCTGGACACCAGGGCACCGGCCAGCCAGGTGAGCAGTCCCAGAGTGCCGATGCCCAGGTATGTCGACGCCGCGGCGCCGGTGACCGCGAAGGCGACGGCGGCAGCAGCTGCGGCTAGCATGCCGACCACCAGCAGGCGCAGGTGCTGACCGGCGAGGTCGTCGCCGAACGGGATCATTGCCCCGGCGACCACGACGTGGACGACGGCGGCCAGGGCCAGGACGTGTCCCAGCCGGGTCTGGTCGAACGAGTGCACGGCCGAGGCCGAAGCGCCGAAAAGCACCGCGGCGACCACGTAGCCGTTAGCCGCAGCCGCGATCGGAGGCATGACCAGTGGCAGGCAGGCGGCCGCCAGAAGCAGCACGGCCAGCATGACGCCGAGCAGCAGACGCTGGGTCAGCTCCGGCTGCCAGGTGTCGCTCCGTGTGCTCAGTGTGCTCATGACGCCGTCGACTAGGTCATCGAAGTGCACTGGTGGTAGCGATGCCTGCTGAGGGCGCAGATACAACACCTCACCGTCGCGCAGTTCCAGTTCCGCCGCAGTGCGGGCCGGGGGTAAGGGCTCCGCGCCCAGCCGTTGTAGCACCCACCCGCCCTGCGTCATCCCTTGTTCGTCAAGGCCCTCACCGGCGTGGCCGACGATGGTGGGCATCAGGTCGGCCAGCTGAATGTCGGTCGGTACCGCCAGGTCGAACCGGCGGCCGGGGCCATGAACGGTGAGCCGGCACAGGCCAGCCATCGCCCCGGCCGGACCGGCGCCGGTGGGCGGGTCGACTAGGGACGTATCCGAGATGGTCACGTCTGCCTCCGCACGCTTCGAGAACTACGGCCGGATCAATGCATTCCGGTCTCTGCAGCACAGCGTCCGCTATTGCTTGAGCGAATGAGCCGAGCCTGGATGACCTCTGGCTTCGTGTACGGCCAGGTCCACCCCTGAGGGCAGGTTTCCTGGCTCACCCGTGACCGCGCGCACGACGGACGGCAGGATGAGCGCGGATCGAAGGAGGCGGATCTGTCGTGAGCATCATCCTTTTCAAACGTCCAACACGCCGGCCCGGGCCGGAGATACCCGGTGGCGAACTGCAACTGCAGGAACCACCGGAGCTGCCCGAACAGCCGGACAGCCTCTCGTCCATGGTCATGTACGCACCGACCGCGCTGGGCTCGATGGGCATGGTGTTGATCTTTGTTCGCCCGGGGGACAACGGCCCTCTGGTTTACTTCGCCCTGGGCCTGATGGGGCTCTCGGCCGTGGCCATGCTGTTCGTGCAGGTGCTGCGTACGTCGCTGGACCGCAAGCACAAGATGCGCGAGGAACGTCGCGACTACCTGCGCTACCTGTCCCGTTTACGCCGCCGCGTGCGCAGGAGCATCGATCAGCAGCGCGAGGCGCAGGCCTGGCGGCACCCACAGGCCGAGGCGCTGGCCTCGGTGGTGCGTACATCGCGGCTGTGGGAACGTCGGCCGGCTCACCCCGACTTCACCGAGGTCCGGATCGGCTGCGGCCCTCAGCGCTTGAGCCTGACGCTGGCACCGGTGGAGACCAAGCCGGTCGAGGATCTGGAACCGCTCAGCGCCCATGCGCTGAGACGGTTCATTCACGCCTATTCCAGTGTTCTGGACCAGCCGATCGCTGTTTATCTGCAGGCCTATCCGCGTCTGGTGCTACGGGTGCCGGACGATGCGGACCGGAGCACAGCGCGCGGTTTGGTGCGAGCCCTGCTACTGCAACTTGCGGTCTTCCACTCCCCCGATGACCTACAGATCGTTATCGTGGCCCCACAGGCCCGTCACCCGGACTGGGACTGGGTCAAGTGGCTGCCGCACGCCCTGCACCGGCACGAGAGCGATGCGGCAGGACCGGTCCGGTTGATCACCACCGGACCCGGTCGGCTGGAACACCTTCTTGGCCCAGAGTTCGCCGGGCGGGCCACGTTCGACCCGGACTCGACTCCGAGCCCCGAGGAACCGTTCACCGTGGTGGTCCATGACAGCGACAGTCCGGTCCCGGCTGGCGACCGACTTCTCACCCGCGGCTACCGCAACACCGTCTTGATCGACCTGGCTGCGGGTGCCGGGCGCCCGGCCCGCGACAATCTGGTGCTGCGTGTGTCGCCGGCGCGGCTGGAGATGCTCGACACCGATCCCAACGGCGTTGAGAAGGCGACTGCGCTGGGAGTCCCCGATGTCGTGGAGACCGGTCCGGCCACCGCTCTGGCCAGACAGCTGGCGCCCTACCGGATCAGCACCTCCACCGAGTCCGGCGAGCCGATGTCCACCGATGTCGAGCTCACCACCATGCTCGGGATCGATGACCTGGGCGCTCACCGGGTGGAGGACCTCTGGCAGCAGTGGCAGGACTCCGGCCGACGACTGAAGGTGCCGTTGGCCGTCACTGGTGATGGCACACCCCTGGAACTCGACATCAAGGAAGCCGCGCAGGGCGGCATGGGGCCGCACGGCCTGCTCATCGGCGCGACCGGCTCGGGCAAGTCGGAACTGCTGCGCACCCTGGTGCTGGCGCTGGCGCTGACCCACTCGTCCGAAACCCTGAACTTCGTCCTAGTCGACTTCAAGGGCGGTGCGACCTTCCTGGGTCTGGATCAGCTGCCGCACACCTCCGCGGTGATCACCAATCTGGCCGACGAGTCCTCGCTGGTGGAGCGGATGAAGGACTCGCTGCAGGGTGAGCTGATGCGTCGTCAGGAGCTATTGCGTTCGGCCGGAAACTACAGCTCCGTGCTCGACTACGAGACGGCCCGGGCGCAGGGGGCGCCGCTGACCCCACTGCCCAGTCTCTTCCTCGTTGTCGACGAGTTCAGCGAACTCCTGGCCGCGCACCGGGACTTCATGGACGTCTTCGTGATGATTGGGCGGCTGGGGCGAAGTCTCGGAGTACACCTGCTTCTGGCCTCGCAGCGGCTGGACGAGGGCCGCACCAATCAGCTGGAGTCGCATCTGTCGTACAGGATCGGCCTTCGCACCTTCTCAGCCATGGAGAGCCGTGGGGTACTCGGCGTCCCGGACGCCTACCAACTGCCACCGCAGCCCGGCAATGGCTTCCTGCGCACCGACGTCACCACTCTCAGCCGGTTCCGGGCCGCCTACGTGTCCGGGCTCTACCGAGCCCGCGAACGAGTTGAGGCAGCCGTAGTCGCGACCAAGGTGGTGCTCTACGGAACCGACTTCGTCGAGGTGCCCGCTGAGCCCGAACCTTCCGGCCCGGCCGAGCCAGAGAACGGCGACACGAAGGCTCAGACGTTGCTGCAGGCGGCGGTGGCTCGGCTGCAGCACTCCGGCCCGCCTGCCCACCAGGTATGGCTGCCTCCGCTGACCGTGCCGCCCTCTCTGGACGAGCTTCTGCCTCCGCTGGCACCTGACCCCGAGCGGGGCCTGACCACCCTGACTGAGCGGGGGCCCAGTCGTTTCGCAGTCCCGGTCGGGCTGATCGACCGCCCCTACGAACAGGTCCGCGACCTGCTGGTGGCGAACCTGTCCGGGCAGGGCGGTCACGTCGGCATCGCCGGTGGGCCGCAGAGCGGCAAGAGCACCCTGATCCGGACGCTCATCGCAAGTCTGAGCCTGACCAATTCCCCTCAGGAGGTGCAGTTCTACTGCTTGGACTTCGGCGGCGGCTCGCTGTCGTCGCTGTCCGACCTGCCGCACATGGGCGGGGTCACCGGCCGGCACGACCTGGAACGGGTGAACCGCACCCTGGGCGAGGTCACGCAGCTGATCAGCCGTCGGGAGCATCTCTTCGCACAGAACGGGATCAGCTCAGTCGAGGACTTCCGCCGGCTGCGTGCCGAAGGCACGGTGGTGGACCCGCATGGTGACGTCTTTCTAGTGGTGGACGGCTGGAACACCGTCCGCCAAGACTTCCACGACATGGTGCAGGCCTTCACCTTGATCGCCAATCGAGGTCTGAATTACGGCGTGCACGTGATCGTCGCCGCGACCCGGTGGAGCGAGATCGGCACTGCCCTGCGCGACCAACTCGGCACCCGCTTCGAACTGCGCCTGGGCGACGCGATCGACTCGATGATCAACATGCGGGCGGCGCGCACCGTACCTAAGCAGCCCGGCGCCGGCATCACCGACGAGCAGTTGCACTTTATGGTGGGCCTGCCCCGTATCGACGGGCGCACCACCACCGATGACCTGAGCGCGGGCACCACCGCGATGGTCGAGAGTATCCGGGAGTGGTGGACGGGGCCGAGCGCCCCTCCGGTGCGGATGCTGCCGACGGTGCACGACGCCAGCTTGCTGCCCCCGCCGGACGGCGACCTGCGGATGGCGCTGGGGGTGGAAGAGAACGAACTGCTGCCCTTCTGGCACGACTTCGAGCGGAACCCGCACCTGCTGGTGATCGGTGACCTGGAGTCGGGCAAGACCAACCTGCTGAAACTGGTGGCCCGGGCCGTGGCCCAGCGGTACGACCCGGCCCAGGCGCGCATCGCCCTGGTCGACGTACGCCGCGAGCTGCACGGGGCGGTCCCGGAGGACCACCGGCTGGCCTACGCTGTGTCGACCGACATGGTCAAGGACATCGTCGGTGGGGCCGCCCGGGCCATGCAGGACCGGATGCCCGGCACCGACGTCACCCCCGAACGTCTGCGCCTTCGGGACTGGTGGAAGGGCCCTCAGATGTTCTTCGTGGTCGACGACCTGGAACTGATCTCTGGCGGGCTGGGCGACAATCCCTTCGGGCCGCTCCTGCCGTTCTTGTCCCAGGGCAGCGAGGTGGGCCTGCACATGGTGGTGGCCCGTAGCGCCAACGGCATCGGGCGAGCGATGAGCGATCCGCTGATCCGAAAGCTGTTGGAGAACAACACCGCTGCCGTCATGCTGTCGACCCCGCCGTCTGAGGGGGCGTTCGTCGCCAACGTGAAACCCCGAAAGCTCCCACCGGGCCGGGCGCTCTACGTCACACGCCGGGGTTCCGTGCAGATCCAGACGTCGCAGCTGCCCGAGCCGGCGAGCGCCGGACGCTGAACAGGGACCGTCCAGGGCCTGCTTGCCGGGTCCGGACGGTCCCTCCTACTCCTCGCGCTTGAGCCGAGCCCGCCGGGCTGCTGCGCCCCAAAGGGCCAGCGCTAGGGCTGCCAGCCCGGCGCCCGCCACGATCAGAGCCCTGTCCCAGGCAGGCTGGGCCGGCGGTGGGGGCATGGGGGTGACCGGCGGGGCGACCGGGGCCTGATCGACGGTACCGATTTCCTGGGGAAGCACGGCGGTGACTGCCGCGTACGGGTCGATCAGACCAACAATGGACGATCGTGTGGACCCGACTTCGATCGGATAAGCGGTCTCGGTGAGACGCCCAATTCGCTGGTGACGGGTGAGGCCAGGATGGTAAGAGTCCATCAGCGCTGCAGTCGCGGCAACCGCAGCGGCCGAGTACGCCGCTCCTGTGCCGACACAGACCCCTCCGGGGCACACACTGGTCACCGCCTGTCCAGGAGCCAGAAAGTCTTTCGCCGCCGCGCCCGCCGACGGGTCGCTCACTGCGAGAACGCCGTCGAGGGCAGCCGGGTAGACCGGGCCCTCGAGCGTCTGGTCGTCGGCGACCGCGGGCGCGATGACCAGTGCTCCGGCGTCGACGGCGTCCTGCACCGCCGCCTGGAGGTTCGCGCTGGAGCGGGAGGCGACCACGGACACCAGGATGATCTTCACCTTGGCCCGTACCGCCGAGCGGATGCCTTTCGCGATCACGTCCGGGCCGGTCGCGCCGGTGTCGTCGGTGACCGTAATGCCGTAGATGTGGGCGCCCGGGGCCACTCCGGTCACAGTGCTGCCGGTGCGGGGGCGTGCGGCGATGAGCCCGGCTATGAAGGTGCCGTGGCCCACACAGTCGACCCCGACCCGTCCTCCGGTCACCTCGTTCTCTCCCAACGTGACCTGTTCTTTCAGATGGGGGGAGCTGACGTCGAAGCCGGTGCCGAGCACCGCCACCACTACTCCCTCGCCGCGGGTCAGCGGCCAGGTGCGCTCGGGTCTGAGCACCTGTGTGAGGGGGGACGGCGCGGTGACGGTTTTAACCGAGGACGTCACACACCGGTCTCGGTCGCTCAGAACTGCTGTCACACGTGGCAGATCAGCCGCTGATGGTTCGGTCACGGCCACTGCCTGCAACGGCAGGGCCATCAGAGCGGTAACCGCACCGAGCACCGCCGGGACGCTCCGGTGACAACCACTGCGACTACGGCGATCAAGGGTGCTCATCCGGTTCACCCGGCCTGCGCTACCGCCAGGTCGACGGCCTCCAGACTGCGTAGTTCGCTCATGCTGGGCGACTGGATGCGGTTCAGCCGGCTGGCCTGACGGGTGATCATGTTCTCCAGAACCTGCCGCGCGTACCGGGCGTTGCCGAAGGTCTCCCCCCTGTTGACCGTGGCGAAGTGCCCGGCTAGTTCCTGACGGGCGCCCTGGCTCAGCTCGTAGCCACCTTTGAGCGCGTGTCGGCCGACGATGTCCACGAGTTCCTCTGCGGTGTAGTCGCCGAACTCCACGTGCCGGGTGAATCGCGAGGCCAGGCCTGGGTTCGAGGCCAGGAAGTGTTCCATCTGACCGGAATAGCCGGCCACAATTATCACGACGTCATCCCGGTGGTCCTCCATCAGCTTGACCAGGGTGTCCACCGCCTCCCGGCCGAAGTCGCTGGCCCGGCCGGTCTGCGTCAGGGTGTAGGCCTCGTCGATGAAGAGGACACCGCCTCTGGCAGATTCGAAGGCATCTTTGGTCAGCTGCGCGGTCTGACCCATGAAACGTCCCACGAGATCGCCCCGGCTGACCTCGACCAGTTGCCCGCGTGGCAGCACTCCCAGCGCGGCCAACAACTCGCCGTAAAGCCGGGCTACCGTGGTCTTGCCGGTGCCGGGCGGCCCGGCGAAGACTAGGTGGTTACTGATTGCGGGGGTTGGCAGCCCGGCTTGTTCTCGCCGGCGCATCGCCGAGATCAGCTCGACCAGCGCTGCCACCTCGGTCTTTACCGTGGCCAGGCCGATCATGTCGTGCAGTTGGGCCAGCAGCCCGGGCAACCGGTCGTCGAACGCACCCGGCGCCCCCGGCGCCGCGGCGATCCCCACGTCCTCCGATGTCATTAGCGGCAGATCTTCCGCGCTCACCTCGGCCAAACCGGCCAGACGGGTAGCCTGCCGGTCGATCATCTCCTCGAAAGTCTTGCGCGCGGCCCGGCCGTTGCCGAACGCCTCGTCCTTGACGATCCGTGAGAAGTGCAGGCGCAGAGCGTCGTTGACTCCCGGGGCGAGCTGGTAGTCGTGGTCGGCGCACATGGTCTCCACGATGGTCACTAGTTCCTCGTCCGAGTAGTTCTCGAACTCGATGGTGCGGCTGAACCGGGACGCCAGGCCCGGGTTCGACTGCAAGAACTGGCGCATCTCGCTGGAGTAGCCGGCCGCGATCACCACGACATCGTCCCGGTGGTCCTCCATGAGCTTGACCAGGGTGTCGATCGCTTCACGGCCGAAGTCCGGGCCGGAGCCACGCTCGTTCGGGCTCAATGCATACGCCTCGTCGACGAACAGCACACCCCCCAGGGCCTTGTTGAAGGTCTCGGTCGTCTTGATCGCCGTACCGCCGACGATCTGGGCCACCAGGTCGGCCCGGGCCACCTCGACCAGATGGCCACTGCGTAGGGCTCCCAGCTCAGCCAGCACCGCCCCGTAGAGCCGGGCCACGGTGGTCTTGCCGGTACCGGGCGGGCCCGCGAAGATCAGGTGTCGGCTCATCGGCAGGGCCGCCATCCCCGCCTCGGCCCGACGCCGGGCCAGCAAGTTTAAATTGATCAGGGAAGAGACCTGCTGCTTGACACCAGCAAGACCGACCAGAGCCTGCAGCTTCGCTAACGGCCCCTCCTGGTCACCGGGCCCGGATTCGGCCACCGTGCCAGCCGGCCCGTCCGGGGCGGCTGGCACGGTGGCTGAACCGTGGGCGTCGGGCTGACGGTTGTCCCGGCTGTCCAGGTTCTCTACCGAGACCCGTTCGTTGGGGATCAACTGACGTAGCCCGCTGCCGTGGTTGCCGGTCAGACTGACACCGGAGAGGGAGACCGCTTCGGTTGTGTCGATCCGCACCCCATCACCATTGTTGTCCTGCGCCGACCCGTCGCTCAGGTTCGCCCGGCCTTTGGCACCGACCAGGACGCCGTGCCCGGAGTTGTGCTGGATCAGGAACCGGGTCACAGACAGATCGCCATTCGCTCCCACCAGGATGCCCTCTGTGCCTGCGGTGTTCACCTCGGCATCGCGCAGGACCAGAGTCCCCCGTTCGCCCACCAGAATCCCTTGCGCACCGCTTCCGTGAACGGTCAGGCGACTCAGGTGCGTAGCGGCACCGTCCTCGACGCGTATCCCGGCTCCCCCTGCGTCCTTGACCTCGAGCGCCTCCAACCGACCGCGACTGTTTTCGCTGACCAGAACGCCGTCACCGCCCACACCGCTCACCTCTGTGGTGCGCAGCAACAGGCTGGAAGCCCCCCGGACCTGGACTCCTGGCCCGGCAACGTCACGTACCTGCAGCTGATTGAACTCCACCACGCTTTCCTCATCGAGCAGCACTCCCGTGTCTTGGCCGGAGCGGACCACCGTCCGGGAAAGAGCGGGACTGGACATCCCTCCCACCCATATTCCCGCCAGCCGCGCTTCTGTGAATTCACAGTCCTCGAGGACCCCGCGAGAGCGGGCGCTGACATGCAAACCGTAGGTGCCCGAACGTTCGGCCCGGCACCGACGAAGGTGCGGGTCGCTACCCGCAGCAACCGCGAAACCGGCGCTTCCGCTACGGGTGACCACGCAGTCCTCCATCACCACCCTGCCCTGACTACCGAGGTAAACTCCGACCGATGCATCGCTGACGCGGGTTCGCAAGAACCGGGTGCTGCTGGACTCCTCCATGGCGATCCCGGGCTTCTCGGTGCCGGTGATCTCGCAGTCCACGACGACTCCACGGCCCTGACCGTTTACGCAGATCCCATTCCCTCCGGCGTCGCGCAGCGTACTGTTGCTCACTCGGGTGTTGGCGCGGGCGGCAATCACGATCGCGGACGTGGCAAGGTGCGTCACCACACAGTCCTCGATCACGCTGCCGGCTTCTGAGGTATCCACGATCCCAGCCCCAGCTCCATTGGTGACCCGGCAGCCGCGGATCGCCATCGATCCATGGGCCCGGGCTACGACCGCCGCCCAGGAGGAACCGATCACTTCGCAGTCGTCCATCGCCAGCTGCCCCCGCAGGATCTCGATTGCAGCGATTTCCTTGTCCTGCCCCTCCAGGACCAGACCAGTCAGCTTCACAGCCTCGGCTAGGACCTTGACTACCGGGCCCCGGCGTGGGGAGACACGCACGCTCCCGCGGCCCTCCTCGGCGGTGATGGTCACGATCTTGGACACGACCAGGTTTTCCTCATATCGGCCAGGGTGAACAGTGATCACCGCGCCTGCCCGCGCACTGCTGAGAGCCTGACCGATGGAACGAAATGCGTCCCTCAGGTCCGGGGAGACCACGAGCATCTGAGTGTTCACAGTGCCCCCTTCGCCACCGCTGGGCTCGTGACCCCAGGCCGGTCGTCAGCGTGACTGTTTCTAAGTTGTTGACGCACTTACAGCACTCCTGCGCGCATGGCGAACGCCACCGCGTGTGACCGGTTGCGCAGCTGGAGCCGCTCGGTAAGGGAGTACAGGATGCTCTTCACCGTTCGTTCGGAATATTGCATGCGCTGAGCAATCTCAGCGTTCTCGAGGCCTTCGGCGATGTACCGCAGGACTTCGACCTCGCGGTCGTCCAATCCTGAAGCGGTCAGCCGGCGTGGAGCCAGGACGGTGCGCTGGACCCGAGCGACATCCGCCAGCAGCCGCACCTGGATCTCCGGGGGCAGATGCGTGCCTCCCTGATGCACGGTCGCCAAGACGCGAGCCAGATGCTCGCCGGTAGCCTGGGAACGCTCGACGAACCCGACAACCCCCAGCTCGACCGCCGCCATCAGGTCTGGCTCCCCCAACCGCCCCAGCACCAGGACGATACGCAACTGCCCGTCCTCCGGGCGCAGTGACCTGAGCCGATTCATCACCGGAACGCTCAGCTCGTCAGCAGCTTTCAGCAGCAAGTCAGCTTCGGCCAGCTGTCCAGGGAGCACGTGATCGATCCCGGTGCGCCCCTGAAGAAGGGCGGAAAGACCAGCCTGGCTGACCGGATCGTCGGCCTGCATCAGCACCCTCACCGTGCGTGCCGGGTCCAGCTGGGCAGGGCCGGGTGCACACGCGGCGCACGCCGCGACCGGCCACAGCGACCGGTACGGCGGCCTGCCCGCCAGAGCCGTCCGTGAGGAACTCATCGCCGGGTCACCACCGCCTCTGCGCGGCCGATCCGCATCATCTCCACTCAGTTCATCACGGCATCCACCCCAGCGTGGGTTCAGCAGCCTGAGGCAGTCGCCCTGGTGAACTTCTGAGCCCGGCGGCCCGTGGCACCAGGTACGTACAAGCGCACCTCGTCGCGAAGGATGAACATGTTCACCACGAAGGCCAGGAACCGGGTCGTCGCTGCCACCGTCAGCACCGTCGCTGCTAGCGGTTTAGTGATGGCAGCCGCTCAGCCGGCAGCAGCCCAGGTCAATACCCTCATGCTTTGTGTCAGCAGCGCCGCCCCGGCTCAGATCCAGATCCAGCCTAGCAACGGCCGGACCGGGATCCTGAGCACGCTGGTCAGCAACAACCGCTGCTGGTCAGCGTATTTCGACACTAAGGGCACGCGTCAGGTCGACATCCTTCGCAACGGCAAGCACATTGGCAGTGACACCTGGAACAGCAATAACGGAGCGAAGGCGATCTATCTCTGACAGTCGGCGCTGCCGCTGCGCACCTGCCTACCGTGGCGCATTGCCATGGTTGCAGGTGCGCAGGTGATGATCTAGTTTCACGTCCCGTGATCAATGGCAGCGAGCTGGGCAGATTCCTGCGATCCCGGCGGGCTGCAACGTCCTTGGCCACGACCGGGCTGTCGGCCCGCGGACCGCGACGGGTGCCCGGCCTACGACGCGAAGAGGTCGCTCATCTGGCTGGGATGAGCGTGGACTACTACGTAAGGTTGGAGCAGGGCCGTGAAACCCGACCCTCCACGCAGGTTCTGGACGCGCTCGCCCGGGTCTTCGACCTCGAGTCGGGTCAGCGACGGCTCCTGTACTCCCTGGCCAACGCCCTGTGGATTCCGCCGTTGCCTGAGGCGCCCGTCACAATGAATGCCTCGGTGCTGCAGTTAATGAACTCCATCGCGGACTCGGTCTGCTTCGTACTTGACCCGATTCTGGATATGGTTGCCACCAACGATCTTGCAGCAGGACTGTTCTCGCCGTTCGAGCCATCGGGGCAGGTTGGCAACCTCGCCACCATGGTTTTTCTCGACCCAACCGGTCAGACGTTCTTTGGTGACTGGACAATCATCACGCACAACTGTGTCGCTTTGCTGCGCGCTATGTCAGCCTCCCATATCGGGTCTCCTCGGCGAGAAAAACTGATCGACGAGTTGCTTTCCGGTAGTTCGGTGTTTCGAAACCTCTGGGCTGATCGGGACGTACGGTTGGACCTCGACGCGGACGAGATCGTGCTTCACCCGGCCGTCGGGCGCATTGCACTTCATGTCGATGCGCTGGAGATCCTCTCGGCCCCCGGGCACCAGCTCATCGTCTATCGAGCCCGGCCGGGCAGCCTGGACGAACAGCGCTTACTGTCCCTGACCCAGAGGCCAGTCGACCAGACCCGATCGATGGTGCCGCTACAGGCCACCCTCCCTTGACGGGCCAGCCCGCCTCATTCGCCACCGGAATGAGATGAACCACACCGATTGCCTAGGCGTGTTGCCTGTGTCAAGAACCAACAACACGAGAGGAAGTCTGTGTACGTTCCGAAAAAGGTGGTTGCGCTGGGAGCAGCCCTGGCGGCCGTTCTCGCGGTGACTGCCCTTCCCCAGACTGCCACCGCTGCCGCGGCCTGGTCCACGGGCTCCGCTTCTTCCCAGGCCGCCAAGCTCCAAGCGGCTGGTTCGGCCGATTCAGGGGAAACTGCTCAGCGGGATCGGCGGTGCAACAAGGTTATTGGCGCAGAAATCGCATTCCGACACCCGTCGATCTATGAAGACCCTAAGACCAAGCCGTCCGCCCTGAAGTTTGCCACGGCGGGAGTCACCCACGCCGGCTACTGCTTCACAAGCCGGACCCCCGTCGGCAACGAGAACTTCGTTCACATCCAGAACCCCAAAACGGGTGAGTGGAAGCGCGTCACCGAGGTAGTCAACGGCAAGGAGCAGCTTGTCAAGGTCATCGGTAAGGACTGCCGGCAGGAGGTAACGGTCACCGGTACCTATGCCCAGCCAAGGGTCGAACACCGTTGCGCCGTCTCCAAGACCAGCGCCAACTGCCCGCCTGGCGGCTTTTGCGCCTGGGAGCACGCCGATTACAAGGGTTGGATGACCGACGCCGTACATGACCGGAACCGTCCCTGGCCAACGCCGGCAGCCCTGCAGAACCTTGCCGTACAGGACGGCGCAGTCAGCGATTCCTTCACTTCCGTCTACAACCGCTCGGACAAGAGCTTCTGCCTTTTCGAGCACGTTGACTTCGGCGGGAAAAAGCTGACCATTGCCCCCCAGCAGAAGATTGCCAATCTCGGCGACCAAGGCTGGAACGACACGGCAAGCAGCCTGCGCGAGTGCTGACGAGTGCGTTCTAGCTCTCGCGGCGTGAAGTGAAGTTGGATGCTCGGGATGGGAACATCCGGAGCATCCAACCAACGCAGGGCTAGGCACCAAGGAAACATCATCCTCATCTCGGTGCTTGCCCGCGCGTTCGAGATGCGATGAATCCCCTGACGGGAACGTGGATTGCCCAGGTCACTCGTACCGCCAGTGCTCGACATGCTTCGCCGACCCAGCAGGCCGGCTCATCTGGATACACCACAACTGCCCGGCTCCGTGCACCATGGGAAACCTCCCGCCTCCAGGAGATCTTCATTCCCCGGATAAGAGCGAGGTACTGACGTCCACCAAATACTTCTCACCCGAGGATCACCCGGAAACTTCCGGATGCGCTGCGCGATCACCGCTGAGACCCAGCCGCGAAAAGAATATGAGGATTTTCTCCACTGGCTAAGGGCACGCGAAACAACTCACGCCTGCATCCGGGCCAGTAATTAACACGGCAACGCCCAGATGAATATTACACAAGGTCCGTTCCAATGCCAGTAACGCCATCCACCTGACCGAGACCGTTCCAACTCTAACCCTGCACACTAATTTTCTGTACCGCATCAGCTCACTAAGGACACATAGCAAGTTCGATTCCGTGACTCGCGCGCAACGCTTATGTTGCGTCATGTATCACCGCGTTCCTCTCCGCTCAAAACTTAAGCTAGGCCGTGTCCGCCCCGAGTACGGCGCGCGGCAGTCGAAGCAGCGAACCCCACGAGTCCGGAGCCTGCAGTAAAGGGCAGCCCTTCTGCACATTTTCACCAATCTGCAGAATTCCTTTACTTAGCTACCCCAGGCCGTGGTGACACACCACCAAGAACCCATGTGTCTGGACCAACGTCCTCAGCAGGGAATTCACTAGTGACCTGCCCACGCCCCGATTCCAAACGTCCTCCACCTCTCCTACCCACTACCTTTGATGTTCATTATCCGGAACAACCGGCCAGTGCAGCGCAGGTACCTTCAAAGTGTCTGCCCGGCCCTCCGGAGCCCAGACCGGGCCAACGGCGCCGTTCCCGGCCCGACACGATGACCTGTTCAAGGAGACATCTGTGCAGATCCCGAAGACTTTCCACCCCAGCACTCATCAAAAAGCACGACGCCGAACCCTTCTCATGGCATCCGGCGCAACGCTTGTTCTCGTCGGAGGGACCTTGTCGCTGGTCGCTCTGGCCGGCACCGACCAGAAGGCACCTGAAGTGAGGAAGGACCAGACGACCATGTTGGCGGGGTCGCCTAGCCGCGACGCCACGCTCCCGCAGCCCCTACCTGCGGACACCGTCGGGGCAACGCCTGACTACGCCTTGGTGACACCCCAAGTCCCAGTTCCCAGCACGGACGAAAACGAAAAGACGCCACCACGCAAGCCCTCCTTGGAACCCACCGATAGCGTTAAGCAACAGACGAAGCCTCTTCGGGACGCGGCCGCCGCCACCCTAAAGACGGACCCGGCAAACAAGGACAAGGACGAAAAGAAGACTTCCCAGGACAAGAAGGTTGTGGCGGCCAAGAAGCCCCACAAGGCCAAGAAGCGTAAGAAGACCAAGTGGGTCACGTCGGATCTGATGCTACTGAAGAACCAGAACAGTGGGCTCTGCGCCGACCTGCCGACTAACGGTGTCGTGGGGGTCAGCACTCCGCTGAGCCAGTTCGAGTGCGTCGCCGGGGTCAAGGACAACCAGCAGTTCCGCACCTTGCGGAATGGCTCTCTTATAGCACTGCGCAACGAGAAAACCAGACTGTGCCTGGACGTGCCGGGCGAGGGGAACGTCGCGGCCGGCACCTGGGCCACCAGCTACGACTGCCTACTGGGCAAGAACGACAACCAGATGTTCACCAGCCAGCCGAGCGGAAACGGACTCCAGTTGCGGAATGTTCGCACGGGTATGTGCTTGGACGTCTCAAGCAACACCGGGGCCTCTACCGACCGTGGCCGCAAGATCGTTCTCTCTACCTGCACGTCATCACCGTCTCAGGTCTGGATCTTCGTCTAACCCCAGCGACGATCGCACTCGCGATTGGTGATCCAAGGGTGTAACGCATTCGTGTATTGAGTTGTCAGGCATTCCCGGACGGCCGCAGGTAAAGGACAACTCAATGCTGAACGCGAAGACCAAACGCACCCCCCTGGCAATCTGTGCCGCAATAGGTGCTGCCGCCGTGATCGGAGCGGTGGCGGCACCAGCAGCCTCGGCGTCCACCATTCCGCCAGGTCACATCCAAATTTGCGCCCAGGGGGACTATCACTCCTCGATCCAGATCCTCCCGCAACCTATCCCGGGGGTACTGGCCACCACCGGCGGTCTCGATATGGTCCCGGTAGCTCCCGGAGAGCCGTGCTTCATGACCAACTTTGACACCCATGGTGCTACCGTCGAGGTCCGGATCTGGGGGTTCAGACCGGACGGGACAGCGATCCCGATGTACAGCCAGTTCTACAACAGCGCTGAAGGTTTGGGCATCGGCACCCAGGGCACGTCAAGTGCTCCGTACTACTGGCTCTGGTAGAACCGAGCCAGCCCAGGCTCCTGGGCTCACACCGACCGGGGCCCGGCGATCGGACAAGGTCGCCGGGCCCCGCTCAACTCAATCGACGGTCCGCGCTGATCTGAGTCAGATGCTGCCCGGTCTATGACCACAACGTCATGCTGGGTTTCGCCGGGCGTCGTTGCGCCATCGGCGGGCTCAGAGCTGGGTCGCCTTGACTCGCCGGGGGCCAATTCTTCCCTGTCTCCGGACCGTCCAGCTGATTCATCGTCACCCCCTCTCGGCCTTTCCCGGCCTCTCCGCCCAGGCTCGGCCCAGAACGCGGTCGGTAGCTGCCAACCCCCTCGCCGCGTCACCTTCCGGGACAGACGGCGGTCTAAGTGCACGCGCATGGTTCATGAGCCCGGCTGGGTCACAAGAGAGCGGTCCCCGGAGTCTTCCTATGTCCCACCCCGATGCTTCCCTGGCCGCGCTGGCGGCTGCGTGCCGGCCCGCCCCGCAGCCGGAGCGCTTGGGTGGGCACAGCGCACCCTGGATAAGCCCGGACCCAAGGGCAAGACTGTCGCGAAGTGGCTCCGGACCCCGCACAGACGTCCGCGCGTCAGCACCGGAACCCAGCTGCGCATCGGCCAGCACTACCGCAAGGAGCACCAATGGTCGAGACAAACTCCCAGGTCACCCAGATAGTTCTGCCCGGTACCGTCGAACCCAGCGCCCTACAGATCCGGAAGCGCCCCTTACCTGTGCCCGGTATCGGCCAGGCCCTCATGAAGATGGAGGCCACCGGTGTCTCCCGCGCTGAGCAGAGCATGCGTCGGGGCATCCACCGGGGGCAACCGGCCTTCCCGTTCGTCCCGGGATTCGACGTGGTGGGCCGGGTCATCGCGGTCGGTCCCTCGACCGACCCGGCCCTAATCGGCCGACGGTACGCGACCATCACCAAGATCGGCAGCTGGGCGAGCCATCTCATTGTTCAGGCCGAGTACCTCGTTCCCGTGCCCGAAAAGCTGGACGCAGCAGCGGTGGAGACCGTACTGAGTCATGGGGTGGCGGCGTGGCAGATGCTTCACCGAATTGCCAAGGTCAATCAAGGACAATCCATCGTCGTGACGGATGCCGGCGGTGGTTGTGGGGCTGCTCTCGTTCAGTTGGGCCGCCACGCCGGGCTTCGGGTAATCGCTATCGCTCCTGCCCATGAGCACGCACGGTTGCGCCACGAAGGCGCTCTGGTTCTGGACTGCTTCGCCCCTGACCTGGGCAGACGGATCAACGAACTCGTACCCGGCGGGGCCGCGGCCATCTTCACCCACCTCGGCGGCGAGCGCCTGGTCAAATTATGGAAGCTAGTGGGCAAGGCAGGCACCCTGGTGTTGTACTTCAGCCTTTCCACCAGCAACGACATCGAACCCGGCCTGTGGCCGGCCTCATGGGACATTGCCCGCCTTCGCGTTTGGAACCTCGTGCCGAACGGGCGGCGAGCACGAGACTTTGCGTTGTGCGAAGGGCGCTTCCGCAACAGACGACGTCGCCAGTGGTGGCACGAGGACGCCAACAAGGTGTTGGAACTCCTGTGCCAGGGCATCCTGAAACCCCAGATTGCCGCCCAGTTCCCGCTCTCCGAAACCGACCTGGCCCTGACCTTGGCTGAGTCGCCCGACGTCAGCGGCAAGGTAGTCATCGTTCCGGACGTCTAGGATCTGACTCGCTCGTCACTGCGACCGCGGTCCGTTCAGAGCAGACCGCGGCGCAGGGCATAGGCAACGGCGTGCGTGCGATTCTTCAATTCGAGGCGTTCTAGCAAACCGGAGATAGTGAGTTTTACCGTACGCTCGGAAAGCCCCAGTCTCTGAGCGGTCTCCGCGGTGTCCAGACCGTCGGCTACCAGGGCCAGTACCTCTATCTCGCGATGTTCCAGTCCGGAAGCGCTCAGTCCGCGGGGCATGAGGACAGTGCGCTGCAGCGCGGTGATGTCATCAAGCAGGCGAGTCTGCACCTCGCGAGGAAGGTCGACCTTGCCACCGGCCACCGTCTTGATCAGAGCCGAGAACCGCTCGCTGGTGGCCTCTGCGCGCCAAAGCATGCCTCGCAGCCTGCATTCCACCGCAGTCAACAGGTCGGCCTCACCTAGCTGATGTACCACCGCCACAACAACGATGGCTGATCCCCAGATGATTTCGCGGATCTGACGCAGTAGGACCCCGGACAATTGCGGACCGGCCACCACCAACACATCGGCCTCGCTCAGCTGTACACGCGGATTGAGCACCAACTCAGGGTCGCGCTCGATCAGGGCATTGACACCAATCTCGTCCAGCCGGGTCGTAGCCAGTACTCCTACCCGTACAAGCTTCGGACCCGGCGGCGTCGGCGGGCGGGGATCAGGCGCATTGGAAGCCGACGCGGTCACAGTGCCCTCACGCCACGCTTGGCAGACAACCCGTCGATTGCGGTCTGCGCGGACAGGTCGGTGGTCACGACGACTGCGCTGATCTCGCCCGGTGCGCCGCGAAATGCGCTCACCTCGCTGTACAGGGGCCCGGCACTCATTGCTAGGGCATACCTCCGTTTGTTCATCAACAGCCTCCGCGTTCCGTTCCTTTCAATAGTCACGGGCCAGGCCTCCCTCAGGTTCACGTCCGACTCGCATCCACCGGTCCCGCCGCTCGGCGGTGACAGTGGCCTTTTACTCTCGGCAAGCTGACCTAGGATGAGGCGACGAAAGTATTCGGTGCTGAGCCTTCGTCTAGAATCCTTTCGTCGTAGACCAATCCAGGACGGAGCAGAGTTGTCCGAGGCGGCAAGAGCGGGACACGAGGCGGATCCGACCCCTGAATCCCTTGCCGGCTCCGCCTACATCGCTCTTGCCACGACCAAGCCCGGCCTGAAGGTGTCGGCCGTGCGTCAGGTGCTCTTGCGCCGACTGGTCGAGGTGACCTGTGCTGAGAACGCGAGTTTGTGGCGGGTCACCCCGGGTTCCTGCGACATGCTGCGGTCCGTCCTGAGCTGGCCGCCCGAATCCGGGCCGACCGGGGAGGTGCGGGCCTCTATGCTGAGTCGGCACCCCCAGGTCCAGGCCAGCGTCGTGCTGACAGACCCGAATGTCTCTCACACGGCCCTGACGCTCGCCACGCGTCGGCGCGTGACTCGGCGGGTGCAGCGCGAACTTGCCGACACGGTCAACTGCTTGATGGTTCTGCACCGCAGGGAACAGTTGCGGGATGAACTGCACGACCAGACGGTGTACACCAGTCAATTGGCTGGCGAGGTCCTGGACTTCTCACGGCGCTTGGCGGGCGTCCGGGATCTCGAGCGCCGCCGGGTGGCGTCCGAGGTCGCTGCCTTCAGCCACGGGCGCCTGAATGCCCTGCAGCAAGGTGTCGACGATCTGTCCCTCAACTCGGACGTCACCAGTCAAGTCCGGGAACTGCGTACGCACCTGGACCGGCTCACCGCCGACTTCCGGGCGCTGGCCCGGGGTATCCGTCCACAGGTTCTCTACCGACACGGGGTCAGGGCCGCCCTCCTTGAGATGGCCGCGGTTTACCCCGGCAGGATCCGCATCACGGGATCGTTGCCCTCGCGGGTCGATCATGAAGTCTCCGCCTCGCTCTACTACCTGGCTGTAGGCTGCTTGCACGCTCTGGCCGCTTCTGGTGCGGATCTTGAGGTCTTCCTCGGGCACAGCATCGAGGAAGACCGGGCTTCGGGCCTGCGAGTGATCATCCTGGCCTGGACCCAGCAGTCCGAGGCAGAGGTGCGCGCTGCCTTGGCGGGCGACACTGACCGGTTGTGCCATCTGGGAGGCCGGGTCCTGGTATCTGCGGGACCCCGGCGTATCCGGGTCGAGGCTTGGGTGCCGGATCGGTTGGAGCCGGTCTCGCGGGTGGCGCTGGTACCCACCGCCAGCTTCCATACCCGAGTCCGGGCGCAGGCCCTGAGCCTGGTCGCCCTCTACGCGCAGGGTCCAGGCTCTGCCTCCTCTCGAAGGGTGCTGAACTGGCTGGACGATCCCGTGCACGTGGTCTTGACCGATCTGCCTTCCGCCGGTCGCCGCGCCCAGCGCCTGGCCGAGATAGTCGCACGGCGACCGGATCTGGTATCGATGCCGGACACGTCTGACGTTTCCGACGTCATCATTCGTCCCTGGATCTGTTCTCCCGAGCGCCATTTTGAGGTACAACTGCCGGGCGCCGGTCTGCTGAGAGCCAGCTGCGAGTGGAACAAGTTTGATGAGGTGCTCACTACCGAGGTGGTGGCACGCACCAGTGTGCTGCGGGCACGGACGGCCCTGGCAGGGATGTTCCGGCTGGTACAGATCGAGCCACCCCCTGCAGTGCCGGCTGAGTACCTCCTACGCGATCTGCGGGAACTACGCGAGAGTGCAGCCGAACTGGACGAACTGGAGCAGCAGGCGGCGCAATGCGAAGCCAATCAGAACGGGGCGGTCCTCACAACGGGATGAAGCCACAGATCGCGGTTCCCGCGTCTGGGGCCGTCCGGATTTGCACCCAGCCGCCAGCCGCCGCAATGCGTCGGTGCATGTTGGCCAACCCTGACGATCCTTCCAGCGAGCCGCGTTTCATCCCGGGCCCGTCGTCAGTGACGCTGAAGACCAGCTGGGACGGGCCTGCAGCCAAACGCACCACCACCTGGGCGCCGGCGGCATGCTTACGGGCGTTGTTCACCCCTTCCAGGCATATGAAGTACACGGCCAACTCGATCGCTGGTTCGTACCTACGCTCGGCGTCCCATTCCTGGGCGTCCAGCCGAACTTGCGGCCCCGCCTCACGAAACTCGGACTTCAGAGCTGGCAGGACGCCGGACTCCTCCAGCAGCGGGCTGCCCCCTTCAACCGAGGCCAGCAATGTGCGTCGCGCCCGATCCAGCCCGGTGCGCAGGCGCCGAATCTGGGCTTGAATGCCTTCCTCGTTGCCATTGTCTGCGTGCAGTTCCAGCAGACCCAGTGTCATGCCCAGGGCAACCAACTGGTGCTGGGCCCCATCGTGCAGGTCACGTTCGATTTCTTGGCGCTCGGCATCGCGTTCACCGAACGCGCGCCGACGGGCGGCGGCCACAAGCTCGGCGTGCCCGCGTGCTTCGTGGAGAGACTCGTCTACTTCGTTCTGCAGGCCTACGTTGTCCAGAACTGGCCCCAGCAAGTCCGCCAGATCACGTAGCAGTGCCTTCCGCTGGCGGCCCAAGCCGACCGAAAGACCGAGCGGCGTAGGCAAAGATACGTTCAGCAGGCCCACGGATTCGCCCCCAGCCCTCAACGGCAGCTGGAGCGACCGTCGCTGTGAGGGCCCGGGGCCCGCATCAGGCCAACCGAATTCCTGGCCGTCGGCGAGGGTGAGTTGCACGTGCTCGACCTGCAACGACACCGATAGCTCTTGGCACAGGCGGGTCAGGTGAGCCTGGCCCGGGCCCGGCCGGAACGCGGCCACGCGAGCCAGCAGGAGGTCACGACGAGCCGATTTGAGCACGTTCCTCAGAATGTTCACCGTTCCCGGCGAGCCCGCAAGTGCGTGAGGACGGCAAGCACCCGCCGATGGTGGGAGGTCGCGTCAGTCGGTAGCGCCAACTTGGCGAAAATTGAGGCAACGTTCTTCTCCACCGCTTTGGGCGACAAGAAGAGTTGCCGGGCAATGCCTGCGTTGGAGCGTCCCTCGGCCATCAGCCGCAGGACGCCCAGCTCGCGCTCAGTGAGCGAGCCCAGCTCGTCCGGCCCCCCTCCTGGGCTTTCGACCAGCTGACCGGCAATAACCGGTTCAATCACGATTTCTCGATCGGCCACCCGTAGAACCGTGTCGTGCAGCGCATCAGAACTGGAAATCCTGTCCTTGAGCCGGTACCCGATAGCCTCGGTGCCGATGCGAAGGATCTCCATCAGATAGTGCGCCTCACCATAGTGCGACAACAGCAGCAGACCGGTCTGCGGGTACAGCGCTCTCAGCCGCCGCGCCGTCGTCAGCCCGCCATCCGGTTCCGGGGGCATACGGATGTCCAGCACCGCAACATCCACCGGCTCATCGGACATCAGCTCGATGAGTTTTTCGCCGCCATCCACCGCCCCGACCACGGTGTGTCCGATGGCCTCCAACAACAGCACCAGTCCTTCCCGTAACAGAGCCCCGTCCTCGGCCACTGCCACCCGTAAAGAGGCTGGGCGCCGAATAGCGGTCTCAGTTATGAGGTTGCCCATGGCGGTCTCAGCTGCACCTTCGTCGGAAAAAGTAACGGATGGGACTCGTGGGATTATGCTCGAACTGCAGAGCAACACATCAGCTGGCGTCGAAGGAGTCCCTTGAACTACGGCCTGGGTATTGATCTGGGCAGCATCTACACGGCCGCGGCTGTCAGCCGCAAACACGGCCGCGCTGCGCCTGCCGTGGTGCCTCTGACGCCTGCCTCGCCTCTTCTGCGCACGGTTGTTCACGTATCCGGCGATGGGAAACTGGTCGTCGGTGACGATCCGTCGTGCCCAGCGCACGTCCGGGCCGAGCTGACTGGGCAGGACTTTCGACGCCACCTGGGTGACTCCACTTCTTTGACTCTCGATGCTCACCGGCTCAGTGCCCGCGACCTCTACACTCAGGTACTCTCGGCAGTGCTGGCGAAGGTGGCCGCGGCCGAAGGCGCACCCCCCAGCCATGTAGTCCTGACCTGTCCTGCGACCTGGGGCCCTCATCGCCGTGAACAGCTGGCTGAGGCCTGCCGCCGGGCAGGCCTGGGCCCGGGGGACTTCTCCTTGCGTTCGGAAGCCGAGGCGGTGGCTATGGCGCATCTTTCCCGCCATCCAGCACGCCGCCCCCTTCAACTGGTGGTGTACGACGCCGGTGGCAGCAGCTTTGACGCCGGCGTTGTCGAGACCCACCGGGCTGCCGACGGCCGGCTCTGGGTGAGCGATGTGGGGGTGCCGGAGTCGCTGGAATGGTTCGGTGGAGTTGATGTGGATCAGAACGTATTGAGCCTCGTAGATCAGGCATGTGGCGGCGCCGTTTCTCAACTGGATCCCCGGGATGAGGACGAGGCCCGCACCCGTCAGCGGATCCACGCAGCGTGCGTGCGGGCCAAGGAGGACCTCACCCTGGCCCCACAATCTCAGATCAACATCGGGTTGCCAGGCCGGAAGCCAGGGGTGGCACTCACCCGTCCGCACCTGGAGGAGTGGCTGCGCCCAAGACTTGCCGCTGCTCTGCCCGCCCTGCGGCAGGTCTTGGACTCGGCCCGGATTGACAACTCCGATCCTGTGACAATCCTGCTCAGTGGGGGCACCGCCGCTATCCCCGTGGTGGGCCGGATGCTGGCCGATGACCTGGGACGCCCCGTCGTGCTCCTGCGGGATCCACAGTTCGCCGCCGCCGTGGGTGCAGCCGTGTTGGCGGCTACCCAGCCCGGCCCTGATTCCCCCCGCCGCAGCCCACTCAGCTCCGGCGTTCGCCTCGCCCCGCTGGCCACGGGCACACTGACTGGAGCCGCAGGGCTGTTCCTGGCCGCTCTTGGGCTCGACGGACTGTAGCCCTAAGCGCCGAGCGTCGGAACTCACATCACTAGCACGGGGGGCCACTGCTGAAGGTTCACCTTTACCGGAAGTGAACCTTCGCGCAGGGTTCAGCGTGCTGACTATTAACGCCTCGGATGCCGTCTAGCGCAGAAGCCGAGGTTAATCAAGGGGGGTTGATCCCCCCGATCCGGAGGGGCAGCACGCTCACAGGGAGGGATGGCCCCATATCCGGGTCCACCCATCCTTGGAATCGTCGGAACATGCTGCAATTCAGACCGTCTCCGGCAGTTCCCGACCGCCCGGGCGCACCGGCCATCGTGGCGCGTGCGTGTCCGCCCGGGCAAGGACCAGGCGACGACGAAGAACGCCTGGCCGAACTGATCCGTACCTATAGCCCCACCCTGTTGTCGTTCGCGACCCGCCTGGCCGGTGGTGACCGTGCCCTGGCCGAGGACATCGTGCAGGAGACCTTCGTTCGGGCCTGGCGGCATATTGATCGGATGACCCCGGAGCAGGGCTCGGTCAATTCGTGGCTACACAGGGTTGCATACAACGTCGCGGTTGACGGGCACCGTATGCGCAAGGTCCGGCCCACCGAGGTAGAACTGCTGCACCAGGACGTCTCGTCAATGCCGAGCGTCCAGGACGAGACAGGGCGAGTCCTAGCCGAGATGGTGCTGCGAGACATGCTGGCCACGATCTGGCCTGAGCACCGCGCCGTTGTGGAGCAGGTATACCTCAAGGGAAACACCGCAGCCGAGGCCGCCTGCGCACTTGGCGTCCCGGTCGGTACTGTGAAGAGCCGCCTCTTTTACGCCTTGCGCACACTTCGCGGCAACGCTGCGCGGATGGGCTTGCAGGAAGCCTGGTGAGGACCGAGATCATGACGCTTCTTATCGGTCTCCTGGTGACGGGATTGGGAATCCTGCTCATACTGCTTGGCAGCCGCGGTCCGGGCCAGATCCCGCCCGCAAGCGATCCCGACCCATTGGGAACCGAAGACTCTGACTCTCGGCTTCCCGAATCGCCTGAGTCCTTGTCTGAGGACATCTTGCCCCGTGATTCCGAGTTGCCCGCCCAGCAGGCCGAGCCTGCCCCGTTCTCACCCTCAGCCCAGCCGGACTCAGACAAGGCGACAGAGGCGGTCGAACGGACCGCTTCGGACGACTCCGACCGCAAGGCAGGCCAAAAGGATCACCTTCCCGCCGCGCCGCTGACGGTCATGCAGACTCGCACATTCAGGCCGGTAGTGTCTGCTGACCATGAGGCCACTACCGCCGAACGGCGGCGCAGCCGTCAGCTCCTGGGCAGCGCCCTAGACATCGATCTTTTCGAGATAAAGAAACTGCTGGAACGGCGGCCTGCGGCGCTGCGCGGAGTTCTCATCGATGTCACTGAGTCCATCGTGGTCGAGGAGCTGGCCATGGTGCGCTCGTACCTACGTGGGGCCTTCGCCGGTCTCGACACCCGGCTACGGGAAGGCCCGGTCCATGACAGCGACCCGGCTCTAGTGGCCTTTCTGACATCCGGTCTGGCCCGGCTGCCCGTCCATCACGGCCCGGTTTTCCACCGGGCTGGACGGGACTCGATCCGTCTAGACGCTCTGTTTCCTGGAAGTCTGCTAATAGAGCCAGGATTCATGCAAACTCGCCGTGATGCCTACCCAGCGGCCGGAATGACTTCGGGGGCCCCTGTCACCTATGCCATATGGTCGGAGACGGGGCGTTGCGCACCGCTGCTCGCGGGGCATGAGGCCACCGTGCTGTTCACCCCCACCACCCGGTTCAGGGTGCTGGCGGTGCAATCTGCCCCAGACAAGGACGACGTGATGGTCTTTCTGGCCCAAGAGCCAGCCCGGGTTGGCGCCCGTCAGCAGCGTGAACACCAGATTCTCGATCAGCTTCGTCGGCGGGCCAATGAAGTTGGCATCGGACCTTTGGATGGACTATCCCCCTCAGCGGTCGCCCACCCAGGTCTCGACGCAACAGGGCGGGCCTTCACACCCCAAATGACCCCTACTGAAAGCGCCGCCTCACAGCCCATCCCCACCTGATCGAGTCCTGAGCCGGGTGACCCCTCCGGACGCGGCGCCCGTGAGAAACGGTGTAACAACTATTTTCAGGTTTCCTCCCTCCAGAAACCCGAAGAGTTCCCCGGCATCGCCAGTGCGGCGCCGGGGAACGTAGCTTTGCCGATTGACGCACCGCACCCGCCGGCCGCTGCCTCATTCGCGTAGTGTCTCGATCCCCAAAGCCAGGCGTGCCAGTTCTTGCCACAGATGAAGGGCCGGGTGCTGGGGTGGAGCAGCGAGTACATCGAGCACTGGGAATCCTTTCCGCTCGCTCAGGTGCGCCTCGAAACCTACAGGGGATGCTGCCACCGCCTCGAACCATCCAGACCGAAAGCTCCCAGGCGAGTCGAGATGATTCCCCAGGCCGAGACAGGCGCCGCCCAGCCGGGACACGATTTCCAGGCGCAGATGGTCTCGTGCCATGGCAAGCTGGCGGGCGGTGGGCACGGACTGCCTCAGCGTGGACAGTCGGCCCGCAGCCACCGACCACCCCGGCCCAAGCACCTCCGCCCCGTGTACGACCAGTACCTGGTTCTCTCGGGCCCAGGCCATCAGCGAGCGAACACGCCGATCTCGCTCCAGGCGCCCCCCGTCCAGGGCCCTGATTGCTTCCACCCTGCTCACATCCGTCCACACCACGAAGTCGGCCTCTCCGTGACAACGGCGAGCAGCCTCGGCGAAATGCTCGTGAGCGCCCGGCCAAATAGTGTGGACGAGGTGGGGAACAACGGTTTCCTCTGGCATCATCGGGACACCCTCGGCCTGCCCCCAGGTCCGGGCCCTGACATCCCGCCACACCCGGCTGACCTGACCGCTCTCGCCCAGCATGAGGCTGATCGCTAGTTCGGCATGCTGAGGAGCGGCTGCCAGGTCCGGCCGCGACAGGTCTAGCCAGCGCAGGAACGGCCCCAGCGCTGCCGCGTCTAGCCCCGTCGGATCGAGCCGCTGCCACCGCGTCGCCGGGTCCGGCGCGGCGAGCTGATGCGAAACGTTTCTCAGCTGCACGAGCGGATCCGCCTGGGCCGGTTGCTGGCCCCAATGCCCATACCGCTGAAGCCAGTCCAGAATGGGCGCAGGCAGCGACGCAGGATCCCATGGAAAGACTTTCTGCAGCAACACCATGAGGTTCAGTAACTCGGGATTTTCTCGCCCGTGCGGTCTGGATATCTCCAACTCCGCTTCGTCTTTCTGACCTACGTCACCGACACGGGCGCTGAGCCCCAAATTTGTTTTTCCCACACGTTATTCACGGGCGAGTCCGGATGAGCGTTCACTCGACGTCCGCTTAACGGACATTCATTGGCTCATAGACTGCGCCGTCCGATCGTATCCCGATCGGGTAGCGCCACTGCCGCGGAACCGGCGGCCCGGGCCGGGATGCCGCTTGTGACGGCTTGCCCCACTCCCTCAGTCGCTCTCGCGTGCGCTCGTCCAGTTCCTGCTCGACATCCTGTCTTGCGGCGGAGGTATGGGGCGTGGTTGGCAACTCGCGCAACATGACGCTTAACCGCCCGTCCGCTTTACGGATCGTGTCCAGCACCACGAAACGCGTGGCTGGAGCGAACAGCACCCGAGCCGTGTCCTCCTGCCCCTGCCCAGACACCCGGTCGGTGCGACGAGCGGTGCTGGACCAAATCAGGTATTCCACAGTGCTTCCGGACGTGGGGATCGGATTCAGCCGTGCTTCGGCGAAACCCGGTTCCACGAGGTGATCACCCGATTGATAGGATTCCAGCGCAGCCTCCAGGGAATTGCCCGCACGGTAGACCGGGCCAACCACGACCGGCAGGCGCCTGAGCCCGGCGCTGGTGCATCGGGCCAGCAGATTGGCGCCGGTCGCGTCGATCCCGGCGAGGGCGTCATCCTTCACGGGCTCCTCACCACGCAGCAGGGCATCAACCAGAGGCCCTGTGAACTCCAGGTGGGCCTGAACTGCGACCAGTCCGACCATGAGATCCGCCCCGGCCCCGGCCGAGCGAAGTCCGGGCTGTAGAGCCAAGACGCCGGCGACCGCCCGCGCGTGTGCCTCGTAATGCCAGCCAAGCAGCGAGCGAAGATGATGGGGATCCCGCTCCTGCACCCGGTCGTCGACCCGGGTCCATGTCGCAACCGCACGTCTTGCCACCGCCGGCGGATCAGTCGATGCAGCGGACAGACACGTCACCTTCTGAATCGCCTCGAATTCCAAAGCAGGCGTCCTGGCTACGGCCGCCTGCTCGTCCGCTTGTGCGATATCGCGGTCCTTGACGGAAGTAGTCGCTGCGACGCTCATCGCAGGAACGGCGTCGACCAGATTCTTTTCCTGTGACGGGACGGAGTGCAACGAGGGGCCCCAACGCCGTGTTCCTGATCCAGCTGGCACCGGACTCTCCTCAGACACCTGCACACTGCTCAAGACCGGCCCACCCTCAACAGCTATCAAGGCTGCCAGCTCCGATGCGACTGGTGGATCGCCGGCCAGCAACTGCAAGGCGCCCGCCGGGAGTTGTGGTGCGTCGGCGCCGGCCGTCGTCGCGATCGGTAGATCAGTCAGTTCGTCAGGCCCCGGCAGGGTGAGGCCGGACCGGATCCGGTACCCGAGGGCCGGAAGCGTCCGCCCCAACTCCAGCGACACCGAGCTGCCAGGGCGGCGGGCCAGAAACCCCTCCTGAGCCAATAGAAGACGCGGCCCTAACAGCACCGGTCCAGGACTCCCGGCCACCGTCACCCCCAGCGCCGAGGCCAGGCTGGACAGGAGCGGCGCAAGGGCCTCGGCGGTGACGACGCCGTCGCACACCAATGCCACCGGACGGCGTCCCCAGTCCGGGCGGCACCGAATAGCCTGGGCCAGCATGCGAACCGAGACCGGGCGTCCGGAAACCCGGAAACCACCACGGGCGATGGGAAGGTGGACGACGAAGTGGGTATCTGGCGCGGCTGGTAATTCTTCCACCGCCACCGGCGGCGAGTCCAGGAACCAGCCGGCCTGGGTCGGCATGCCCGCGCTCACCACCCGCTCGGTGCCCGCGTCCCCTGCTTTTTCGGGGATGAGAGGCAACTCCCGCGAGGGGCGAGTTAGGGTCACAGCGTCGGCAATCGTCCAGCGGGTTTCCTCGGCTGGGATGAACATCGGACTGCCGGACGCCGAGAACTGGGGGAGCACTGAGGCCCGCATCTGTATCCAGCCCGGTCTGTTCAGCATCCAGGCCGAAGACCGCCCCCGACGGCGGGTTCTTCTCACCGGGACCGGTGAGCGCATCAGGCGTCACGCTGCGGAACGGTCCACACGGGCACGTCCCCGCCATCACCCTGCACCTGCAGCAGACTCAGCACCCGGTGTACGGCCACGTCTGATACCTCGGGCCCCTCATTTCCGCAGCGGCGCAGGTGAGCCAGCAATTCCGGTTCCGGAGCCAGCCCGTATTGCTCCAGGTAAAAGGTCACTGTGTCGGTCCAGACCCACTGACCGTCGGTGCGAAAGCTGAGGGGCACCACCTCCGGACGCTCGGGATCCAGGATGTCGCTCATGGTCGCCGAGGTCGTCAGCACCGGCAGACCATTGCCGAGGTAACGCAGCAGCCGAGTCAATTCCTCCAAGTCGTCGATCACAGGGTGATCGTCGGCGAAGCGAGGGCCCTCCTTGGCATCCACTTCGTCGAAGACTCGTGCCAGCCGGACGGGAGTAAACGGTTCGTAAGCCCAAATCAACGAGGCCTGGGCGCACGCGCTGCTCTGGTAGCCAGGCACCGGCCGCCTCGGGCTGCAAACCTCCACCTGCGGGTTCGCTTCCCCAGCGGCGGTCAGGGCCGCCTGCAGCCGGGCGGTGACCTCGATCAGGCGTTGGCCGAGAACCCGCTCGTCGGTCCGAACCACGAAAACTCGGCGCGGCAGCGGCCATGGCGAGCCATCCGCCGGCGCACGCCAGGCTCGCCAAACGGCCGTCAAGCCCGGTTCCTGACCGACTGCGGCGGCCATGGCTCGGTCAACCGCGTCCATCAAGTGACGACATTCCACACCGGTTAGGTCCAGCGGGCCGATGGGGGCGCTGGCTTGGGCCGGATCGACCGGCCCGAAGACCCAGGGACCAGCAGAATTGCCAACCTCCTGCACAACATCCAGGGACTCAGTCAGCGAAGTGTTCTCCCCCCTGGCCCGCAGTTGTCGCGCTATCAGATCCGCGTCCTTGGCCAGGACTGGCACATGGGCAGCCACGGCCGCGAACCCTATCGCCTGGGCCACATTCGTTTGGCCACCTGCAGCCAGCCACGTCCGCGCCTTACTGATCAGGTCGTCAGGCAGAGCGCCGGCCAATCGCAACAACAACGCGTGCCAGTCGTCCAGGTCGTCCACGTCGGGCGATTCCGTAGGTGTCGCCGCCCCCAGCTCGACCGACAACTCCTGAGTCACTGCCCCTGTCCATACCTTTCCCACATTGGGCACCACTACCTCCACAACCCCTACAGACCGCCAGGTCAAGTCGAGGACCGGCGTTTCCTCTCAGCACGGGCCCACGACTCACCGGGTTCACCACCGGAGTACGGTCAGTGAACCTTCGCCGCCTAGAGTCCGGGGCAGATGAGGACGCAGTAGGGAAAGCTGATGGTCGCCCGCCAGATCACCCCTGGCCAACGCCCAGGCCACGGTGGCCGCCCACGTCTTCGACACTCGGCCCGAGCAGACCCGAGCCAGCCTGGGTGATCTGGTCCGGACCACCCGTTCCAGGAGTCCTTGACCAACGTGATCAAGCACGCCGGCACCGCGACCGCCCGCGTCCACCTCACCTGGCCCCCTGAGCACCTTCGCATCGAGATCAGCGACGCCGGTGGCCCGGCAGTTACGCCCGGACGTGGTGATCATGGACATCCGGACGCCCGAGGTAGACGGCCTGAACGCCACCGCCCAGATCAGCGCCCACCCCGACCTGAGCGAGTGCCACATCCTCATCCTGACCACCTACGAGACGGACGAACACGTCGCCCAGGCCCTGCGGGCGGGGGCCGGGGGCTTCATCGGCAAGGGCATCGGGGCCCAGGAACTCATCGACGCCGTCCGCACCATCGCCGAGGGCGAGACCCTGCTCTCCCCCGCCGCCACCCGTTCCCTGGTGGCCCGTTTCCTGGCCACCCCGAAGAACACCGACAGTGCCTCGACCGAGGAACTGGCCACGCTCACCCCACGCGAACGCGAAATGGTGGCTCTGGTGGCGACCGGCCTGTCGAATCCCGAGATCGCTGAGCAGATGTTCCTGAGCCCTTTCACCGTACGCGCCCACGTGCAGCGCGCCATGACCAAGCTGGGCGCCCGGGACCGCGCCCAACTGGTGGTCATCGCCTACCGCACCGGCCTGGTCCGCAGTTAGTCCGGCTCGGGCGAGACATCGAAATGCGGCAGCGAGACGGCCGAATGGGCCGCCCGAGGCGCCGGGGCGGGCATGGTGACCAGCTGGCGCAACCGGGTGTTGCGCTGGTGCAGAGCCTGCTCCGTGACGGGGAAGAGCGTGGCCGCACCGTTGTCGACCAGAGCCTGGTTCGCTGCGACGAACGGCCGCATCCGGCGTTCGTAGTCGGTCAGCGCCCGGTCGATGTCGGGCTCGGTGGCCAGAGCATGAGCCAGCAGGTAGGCCCCGACCAGAGCCAGGCTGGTGCCCTGACCGGTCAGGAACGACGGGGCGTAGGCCGCGTCCCCGACCAGCACGACGCGGCCGCTCGACCAGTGCGGCATCCGGATCTGTGCGGCCGTGTCGAAGAACAGGTCGTCCGCCTCGTGCAGGGCTTTCAGCAGATCCGGCACTTCCCAGCCCGCCCCGGCGAAAGCCCTCTCCACCAGGTCCCGCGGGGCCCCGACCGGCACCTGCGGCTGGTGAAAGGTCAGGAAAGCCTGCAGTTCGTCGTGGCTTTCCCCTACGGCATACAGCGCTGCCGCCTGCCCCGGGGCGTTCCACATCATCAGCTCCCGGTGCAGCCCATACGTGTTCGGCACGGTGAAAAGCGCGAAGCAGTAGCCCAGGTAACGGTGAAACTGCTCCTCGGGGCCGAACGAGCGATGCCGGGTCTGCGAATGCATGCCGTCGGCGCCGATCACCAAGTCGTACGTGCGCTGCAGCCCACTGACAAACTCGACCACCACACCGGCGCCGGTCTGCTCGAGAGTCTCAACCGCGTCCTCAAACCGAAACTCCACCTGATCACGCACCAGGCCGTACAGGCCGGCGGCCAGGTCGCCCCGGCGAACTTCCAGATCCCGCCCGGCCACACTGCCGGCCACTGCATGCGGGTCGAGCACAGCGACGGTGCCACCGTCAGGACCGAGAA
>NZ_BSTA01000023.1:0-62118 GCF_030269265.1 Kineosporia sp. NBRC 101677 | reverse complement strand
GCGCTGAACGCGCGGCCAAGGAAGATCCTGGGCTGGAGAACCCCCGCGGAAGCGCTGAATCAGCTACTCTCGCAGACTTAACCAATGAGTGTTGCGACCACCCCTTGAGTCTGGTCAATACACGTCAAAGGAATTCGCCCGCTACTGCCGGAAGAACAGAATCCGGCGTTCGCTCGGGCGGACCGGCATCTGTTTCGATAACGCGGTCTCTGAATCCACGTTCGCGACCTACAAGAAGGAACTGGTCCACACACGCCCCTGGTGGGATCTGGCCGAGTTGAAAGTGGCTACGATCGACTGGATCGACAACTACTTCAACACGATTCGCCGTCGCTCGACCCTCAACTACTTGACGCCGAGGGAGTACGAGCTAGGCTTCAGAAACATCAGCCAACTGGCAGCCTAAACCGGTGTCCAGAAAAGTGGGAACCCTCCAGGGTGGAGGACACCCTGCACGAGGGCGATCCCCTGCAGTTGCTGCCCTCCGGTTAGCTAGATGAGATCCAGCGGGCCCGCGGCGCCACGCGCAGCGCCGATCTCCCTCAGGAGCACTTGGGCGAGAGGTTCGAGGGCAGCCGCCAGCTGTACACCAATCTCGCTGATGTTCAGTATGAGAAGCGTTTACGGGCTCTGGCTCACAGTTCTCGCACCAACATGGATGAGATCGGGGCCAACAACCTCTACCTTGCGCTTGGGATGCTGCACTGGAAACCGGAGGGTGCGCCCCTGCGCTCGCCGCTGATCTTGGTGCCGGTGCGCCTGACTCGTCGGCCCCAGGTCCGCGGCTACCACCTGGAATTGGACGAGAGCGGAGCCAGCACGCCTAACTTCTGCTTGCTGGAAAAGCTCTACCAGGTGCACGGTATGCGCGTGCCCGGGCTTGGGGAACGGCCGCTGACGGTGCCGGGATCGACGTGGATGCAGCCGTACGGGCCTTGCGAGTGGCGATCGACGAGAAGAGACTGCCATACCGGATGGAGAAGATTGCTGAGCTGGCGGCCCCTGCAGTTCGCGAAGTTCCGGTTGTGGAAGGACCTTGACGAGAACTGGGAGCAGCTTTCAACGAATACGCTGGTGCACCACCTGATTCACCAGCAGTCCGAGCCCTTCCAGGATCCCGCGCAGCGGCAGCAGCGCACGGTGGATCTGGACGAGCTGGATGCTGTGTGCCCGCTGCCGGGCGATGCTGCGCAGCTGGGCGCTGTGGCCGATGCCGTGGGCGGGCGTACCTTCGTGCTGGAAGGACCTCCGGGGACCGGCAAGTCCCAGACCATCACCAACATGCTGACCCGTGCGGTGGTCGAAGGGCAGCGGGTGCTGTTCGTCGCCGAGAAGCGAGCAGCCCTGGACGTGGTGCGCCGGCGGCTGGACGAGGTCGGCATGGGGCCGTTCTGTCTCGACCTGCACGACAAGAGCAGCAAGCCGGTGCACGTTCGGGCTCAGATCAGCCGGTCACTGAACCACCAGGTCGTGGTGGACGAGCAGGACCTGCGTGCTGCCCAGCAGGATCTGCGCTCCTCTCGTCGAGCGCTGGCCCGGTACGCGCGGGGGCTGCACGAGCCGAATGCCGTGGGCTATTCCTTCTACTCGGCCCACACCGAGCTTATCGCGCTGGGCGACGGTCCCGTGCTGGCAGTGCCTCGCGAGTTCCTGCACACGCCGGACGTGGCGGCCAAGGTACAAGCCGTCCGTGACCTGCTGCGGGTACTGCCGGACAGAGCCGACGTCGCCCATCCGGAGCGGCAGCATCCCTGGGGGTTCCTGCTCCTGGACGATGCCGCCAGCCTGGATGTCGAACGGATGCGCGAGGCCGCGCAGCATGTCGACGACAGCCTTGGTCGTTTACCGGCTGACGGTCCTCTGGCCGGCGTGCTGGCTGCGGTGCGCACCGTCGAGGACTTCTCGGACCTGAGCACGGTCATCAGGGGCCGTGCCGTCCCGTTGGAGATTATGGACGAGTCGCGCAGCCAGCGCTGGCAGCTCGCCTGCGGGGAGTTGCTGGGTGAGCTCGACTCGTTCTTCACGAACGGTCATCCGGTGCTGAAGCTGGTACTGTCGGCTGTGCTCGACCTGCCCCTGGACGACATTCATGCCCAGGCTCAGCAGGCGGGGGAGTCGAGCGTCATTGGACGAGCCAGACGGCTACGTGACGTGCACATCCGGCTCGAGCCGGTGCTACGGCCCGAGGCCGACGTCAGGGGCAGGGACCTTCCTGAGCTGACCGGCGACCTGCTGCAGTTGCGCGAGGACGTCCGGGCACTTGCTCAGCGGGCCCGCAACATTCCGGGGATCGACATTCCCGCCGGCTGGAACCCCTTCACCGATCACGGGCAGGCGATCGTCCGCGATCACGTCAGCTGGCTGGGCGCACTGGGTCAGGCAGTGGACGCGGCCTCCGCCGATCCGCAACGGCAGCAGTTCATCGAGCAGCTGCGGCTCCTTCCAGCGCTGGCACAGCAGATCGACGACACGGCGGCGGATGCGGTCGACGATGCGGCCGGCGCCGTTCAGGCGCTCCTTGGGGAGTGTGGCTCCACCCCAGAGCTCCTGCAGTGGTGGAGTGGTGACGAGGGGCTGCTGGCGGGTTGGCGTGAGACGAGCGCGGGGCGGGCGCTGTGGGATCACGCCCTGCACAGCCTGCGGCGGTGGGTGGCGTTCAGGCAGGCTCTGGCACCCCTGTGGGGGATGCGTCTGGAAGGGGTCTACGACGAACTGCTCACCGGTTCCATCCTGGCCGACGACGCCGCCGCAGCTTTCGAGCGAGGGCTGGCACTCGCCGCACGAACCGAGCGCGGTGAGGCGAACCGGCTGGACGTCTTCGACGCCGAGGCCCACAACCGTGCGGTGGAGCGCTTCACCACGGCAGCTGCCAGGGTCCGTGAGCATCTGAAGACCGCTCTGCCTGCGCAGGTGCTGGAGCGCCGCACGTTCGATGCCGCCACGGCCACTGGAAAGGCCGGAGCGCTGCGGAAGGAGATCCGGCGCCAGCGCAAGGGACTGGGCGTTCGCGCCCTGATGTCCGAGTACGGCGAGCTGGTCACCGAGATCATGCCCTGTGTTCTGGTCAGCCCGGATTCGCTGGCGCGATTCTTCCCGGGCGGGGAGCAGATCTTCGACCTGGTGGTCTTCGACGAGGCTTCGCAGATCCGGGTGGCTGACGCCATCGGCGCGATGGGACGTAGCCGGGCTGTGGTGGTCGTCGGCGACAGCAAGCAGATGCCGCCTACTTCCTTCGCCCAGAGGTCCTTGGGCGACGAGGACGACGATGACGTTGTAGCGACTGAGGCAGCGACAGCGCCGGTCGATGAGGAGAGCATCCTCACCGAGTGCGTCGAGGCCCGGGTGCCGCAGAAGTGGCTGTCGTGGCACTACCGCAGCGTCGACGAGTCCCTGATCGCCTTCAGCAACCTGAAATACTATGAGGGACGGCTGTCCTCGTTTCCCACCCCGAACACGGCAGGCACGGACTGCGGCATCAGCCTGGTCCCTGTCGAAGGCACGTACCTGCGTACTGCCGGGGGAAAGATGAAGCGGACCAACCCCCAGGAGGCCCAAGCCGTGGTCGCCGAGATCCGGCGACGGTTCGACGCGATCGAGACACCGCCGTCCATTGGTGTGGTCACGTTCAATGCGCCACAGCGGTCTCACATCGAGGACCTGATCCGCGACAGCAAGGACGAGCGTCTGATCGAGGCCCTCGACGCCCGCGGGCCGGAAAGCCTGTTCATCAAGAACCTGGAGAACGTCCAGGGCGACGAGCGCGACACCATTCTCTTCTCGACCGGGTTCAGCGCGAACGAGAAAGGTTCCCTGCCGCGCAACTTCGGGCCGCTCGTCTGGTTCGGTGGGGAGCGGCGCTGGAACGTGGCCATCACCCGGGCCCGACGTCAGGTGATGGTCTTCAGCTCGTTCACGCCGAGTCAGCTCAAGGTCGAGCAGACGTCCTCGGCCGGTCTGCAGCACCTGCGCGCCTACCTGGACATCGCCGCGGGTGACAGCCAGGTTCTGGCCAGCAGTGTGGCCTCGGCAGCCGCCCCGGACAAGCATCGTGAGCAGCTGGCGCGAGCCCTGCGCGGGCGGGGCCTGATCGTTCAGGAAGTGTTCGGCCTGTCGGAGTTCAGGGTCGAGCTGGCTCTGGCCTGGCCCGACGATCCACAGACCTTCCTGGTAGCCGTACTCCTGGACGGCCAGGAATGGCGGCACCGCAAGACGGTCAGCGACCGGGACGGGCTACCGGTGCAGGTACTGTCCAACATGCTGGGCTGGCCCGCCGTTGAACGGGTCTGGCTGCCGGAGTGGCTGGTCTCGCCGGAGAACGTCCTGGACCGCCTGGAGGCCGCTACCCGCGCGGCAGCCCAGGCTCGTCCTGCACGGACCAGGCCAGCGGCCGGCTCGAGCCCGGCACGGGCTGCTGCAACAGACGCAGACCTGCTGGTCGTCGGCCCGCCGGTCACGCCGGCGAAGCTCCCGGCGCGACGGCCGTTGCTGCCCCGCATCATTGGCTCCCACCAGGCCCTGCCAGGACAGGAGACCTACGCACCTTGGCAGTCGAGAGTCATCGGGGACCGAAAGGCACTCGACCGGCTCCCGACGCTCCTGCCGGCCGTGGCCCAGCTCATCGACGAGATCGTGGAAGCAGAAGGGCCCATACACCGGGAGCGTCTGGCCCGGCTCGTTGCTGCGGCCTTCGGCGTCAACCGGCTGGTTGCCGCCCGGGCGGAGAAGATCTACGCCCAGCTGCCGGCCCAGTACTTCAAGGACCCTGAGGAGCCGTTCCTGTGGCCGGCCGGTCTCACGCCCGAGACGTGGACAACGTTCCGGCGTCAGAAGAGCGTGAAACCGCGCCCGCTCGAACAGATCAACCGTCATGAGATCGGCAACGCCATGGTGGCGATCGCTCGCTTCACCGCGGGGCTTCCGCAGGAACAGCTGCTGCGCGAGGTCCTGGGCGTGTTCGGGGCGCGGCAGATGACTGACAAGGCTGAGCAGCGGCTCTCGATCGCGCTGGAGAGGTGTCTGCTGCAGGGCCGGATGATCGAGCAGCACGGTCTGCTTCTGGTCGTCGAGGGCAGTCTCATTTCCCGCCGCTGACCTGCGGCGTCGATGCCGTGGTGCTGACGACGGACGGCCTGTAACTGCTCGCAGCACCGCACTCCGGGGGTGGCATCTCCGTGTCGGCGGGCAGTCAGGCCGGAACCGCCATGGCGAAACGGAGCGCTCCGGCAGCAAAGGGTGCTTCCCCGATTGCCCAAGGGCGCGAGGTGCGTCGGCCCGTCGGTGGAATACCGTATTCGCGGAAAGTACGAATAATCCGAACTAAAGACGGATTATCCGGCCGCACCGGCCGATAAGGGTTGGTGGCAGGGGCCGGCTCGTCGGGCAGGCAACGAGATGGCAAGTTAACTTGCTGGTGGGGTTGGGGTTGGTTTATCTTGGTGGTGCCGATCATCGCTGGGAGCGCTCGCAAGCACGGGGCGACTGATGAAGACATGCTGCACGCGTTGGCGAATCCCATCCGTATCTTCGAGGTCGATGACGGGTTGCGGATGTTCATCGGCCCGGACCAATCGGCGAGGCTGCTTGAGGTTGGGGTGGTCGAAGGGGATTTGGCCCCGGTGATCGTGCATGCGATGTCCGCTCGTCCGAAGTTCCTGAGGTGATCCAGATGCCACGGACCGTGCAAGAGATCCTTGACCATGCCGATGAGTTGGCTGCGCGGTTCGAGGCTTTTGAGCCCGGCGCATCGGTAGCTCGAGAATCCGAAACGCTGACGGCACTGCGGCAGGCAGTGCTGGCCAGGTCTGACGCCGAGCGAGCCCTCGCCGAACTTGTACGGCAAGCGCATGCCTCTGGGTATTCGTGGCGTTCGATCGGTGACCTGCTCGGCACCTCGGGCGAGGCTGCGCGGCAGCGTTACGGGAAGCGGGCTCGGCGCTCGGCGGATCTGTGAATCTGGGCGGTCGACGCCGAGAAGGTTTCTCGCGGTGGGAGGCAAGGCTGCTCCCTGGCAGTCCAATCTGAGAACGTGGTCGACTCGTGTGAGGTTCATAGGCCCACCGCGGCCAGCACCCGCCCGAACCGGATGCGTTCCTGCTCCAGCCGCAGCCCGACCGCATACCGGTCCTCGACCAGATCGACGTACAGCGCCGCTTCGTCGGCGCTCAGATGCTCCAGGTGGGCGTTGACCGGCGAGTCCTCCACGCCCCAGTGCCTTTCGTGCTCCAGCAGCGTGGCCCGGTCCATGAGCATGGACCGCACCTGCGGGAAACGCGCTCGCAGCCGGTCCAGCATGACGAATCCGTGGGTGTCCAGGTCTCCCCAGTAGGTCACCGGCCGCTGGGCCAGCCAATCGACCTGCAGCAGTCGGGACACCCCGTAACCGGACCCGAGAAACAGCAGAGTGTCCGGGACGGGCGGGAACGCGTGGTAGGTCGTCTCGTTTTCGACCACGAAGACCTGTCCGGGCAGGTCCAGGGCGCTGAGTTCGGTAACCGGCACGGCCATCTCCGAGACGCCAGGCAGCAGGTGCGTTCGGTCAGGACGGCGTAGTCGCGCGTAGGCGGGCTTGAACGCGAAGCCGTAGCGCTGGGCGAACGAGCTGCCGGTGAAGATGCGTTCCGGTGGAAGGCACACCTCCAGCAGCGCGGCGAGGGTCTCCCGGTGTGCCTCGACGAACTTGGTGTCGACCCCCGGGACGTCGACCTGGCGGATCCAGGCACCGGTCGGCATGGCGTCGCGCACCCAGCGGACAACCGCGATGAACGCGCTCCAGTGCGGGGCTACGGCAAGAACTGGCTGGGGATGACGGGCGACCCACGTACGGGCATCCGGGAGGTCCGCGGCCACCTGGGCCAGGATCTTCTCGAACAGGCTTGCCTGCGCTTCGACCTGCAGCAGTTGCCACAGGTCCTCCCGAGTTTCGATGACCGCCCGGACCGGCAGCTGAACGGCGCCGGATCGTCGCCCACCGACGACCTGCCACTGCACGTGCAGTCCGGCCGGAAGCTGGGCCCGCCAGCGGTTCGCCCAGGCCTGTACTGCGTCGAAGTCGTCGGCGTACTGGGCCGCTGAGGGTGGCCGCAGACCGATGACGAGTGGTTCCCAGGCCGAGCCGAGCGCGAGTTCGCTGAGGTCGGTGCCGGCCGCCCACCGGGTGCGCAGGAGGCTCACGACGTCATCTTTCGTGGCCCACCGGACACCCCGAGGCAGCGACAGCGTCCTCACGAGACCGTCTCGACCTTGCTGACGTCCACCATGCGGTGCAGTTCACGCCGCGTGCGGAACTCCTCGATGGTAAGGGTCTGCAAGCGGGAGTTGCTGCCGGTCTTGTTCTCCACGAAACCGACGGCGTCGACGTACGGTTCGATCACGTGGATCTTCTGCAGCGGCGTGACGATGAGCAGTTGCAGCCCGATCCGGCGGAACAGGGTCAGCGCGAACCGGGTGGACTCGTCCGACCCCCGTCCGAAGGCCTCGTCGATGACCACGAAGCGGAAGGTCTTGTCCTGTTCGCTGTCGAGCTGGAACTGATAGGCCAGTGATGCGGCCAGGATCGTGTAGGCGAGCTTCTCCTTCTGCCCACCGGATTTGCCGGCCGAGTCCGTGTACGTTTCGAACTCGCTGTCGTCGTCCCGGTGACGTTCCGAGGCCGAGAAGACGAACCAGTTGCGCACGTCGGTGACCCGCCTGGTCCAGGCCTTGTCCGCGTCGACCTGGCCGGCCCGGCCGCGGAAGCGCTCCACGAGTTTCTGCACCTGAAGGAACTTCTGCTCGGAGTACTGCTCGCCGTCCCCACCCAGCGCATCGTCGGTGCAGGCGTGCAGTTCGGAGCGGAAGTCGCGGATCTCGATGTTCGGGGTACGCGTGGTCTCGAGAGTGATGTAGCGGCCAGGGTTGTAGTCGATGTCGTTCAGGGACGTGTTGATCCGGCCCACCCGTTCCCGGATCAGTTCTTCTTCCTGGGCGAGTTTCGAGCGGAACATGGCGATATCCCGAATGGTGTTGGTGTTGAGGAAATTCTTGAACTCGGCCTCGAAGCGGGGCAGATCGTCTTGCAGCAGCCGGTGGTGCATGGCCCGGAATTCGCCCAGCGCCTCCACCGAGGCATCCATGTCTGCGGTTTCGGTGCGGTTCGCCTCGCGGAAGGCGCTCATCAGCCGAACCAGGTTGCTTTCACAGGTACGCAAGAGTTTCTGGCGCCGATCGATCTCGATGGTGACCCTGTCGCCGGTGCTGCGCTCCCAGTTCTGCCAGGCGTCGGCCGTGGCCGGGGCCGGATCGGGAACGTAGGTGCTCATCCCTGCCGGTTCCGGAACGTCCTCCCCGGACTGAAGCACGTCCAGACATTCCCGTTGCCCAGCTCCGGCGCGTTCGAGGTCCGCGTGAGCCCGTCCCAGGTCCCGGTTGCCCTGCTGGATCTGCTCGTTGAGCGCGAGCAACTCCTCGGCAACGCTCTTCAGCTGGTCGGTGATGCGTTCCAGATCCTTGGAGGAACGTTCGATCTCATCCTTCTCGGCCTGATCGCGTGCGATCTGCCGGCTGACCGACTCGTGGTCCAGATCGTCATAACTCTGGTATACGTCAAGCTGGTCCAGCGCAGTTCCCTGACGACGCAGCACGTCACGTCGGTCCGCCAGCCGCTTCTGCTCGTCGACCAGCTGCTGCCGCCGATTGTTGAGCAGCAGAGCCTGGGCCAGCAGAGCGTCGACCTTGGCCTGGTTGCTCCAGCCCAGCACGTAGTTCCGGCGGTCGTCGATCGCCTTGGAGTCGTCCTTGACGTGCCGGCGAGCCTCCTTGATCTGGCCGGTGACGGTGACCGCGCGCTCCGCGAGCTGGAAAGCATCCATCGTCGAAGCACAGACATGAGCCGCCCGGGAGAACAGCTCGCGCTCGATCCAGCCGTAGAACTCGCTGTCGGACTTGATCTCCAGACGGTGGAAAAGCGTTTCCGGACCAGGAACCTGATGACGATGGGTGGCCGCCAGGGTGGCCGGCACCCGGTAGTAGACCAGCCGGACACCCAGATGACGATCGTTGATCCAGGCCGCCACCGAACCGTAGTGGCTGTTCGGGACCAGCAACGACAGACCGAAACCATGAAGGACGCGTTCGGCGGCACCTTCCCAGGCCGCCGCGTCATTACGGACCTGGATCAGTTCGCCGGCGAACGGCAGCGTCTCGGTACTCACGCCGAGGTGTTCGCACAGCTGATCGCGCAACTGCAGGCTGCGCCGGGGAATGTTGCTGCGCCGTTGCTGGAGGCTGGTCAGCTCGTCGCGGATCTCGTCGCTGTCGGACTTGATCTCCTTCTGTTCCACGGCAATGTCGGTGAGCCGGTTGTCGACCTCGGCGCTGGCAGTCTCGAACCCGGACCTGACCTCGTCCAGAGCCTCGCGCATCTGTGCGAACCCTCGCGCGTCGGTGATCGGCGTCAGCTCGACCCGGCCCAGCAGCTCGTTCACCTTCTCAGCCGTCGCGCGGCGACGCTCGCATTCGGACACCGCCCTGGTGATGCTCTCCTCCAGCACGTGCAGCCGGTCGCCGCCCAGCCCGGCGCGCTGCAGCTGAAGCTGTTCGCGCTGGCTCTCGAGCTCTCCGGAACGCTTGGTGAGCTGCCGGGATTCCGCGGCGAGGCCGTCGATACGTTTCTGTCCGGCTTCGGCCTCAGCGGCGAAGGCCTCCAGCCGGCGAGCCGCGGTGAAGAACGGAAGATGAGCCCGGACCTGAGCGAGCTGGACCTGCTGGGCGCTCAGATCGTCGTACTTCGAACCCTCGTCGAGTATCGGAGTCAGCGCCTCCAGCTGGCGACGGGCGCGCACCACCGAGTCGTGGGCCCGGGTCAGGTCCTCGAAGTGCAGCAGGATCTGGTTGATCCAGCGGTCGGCGTCGAACGGCTCCAGCATGTGGGTACGCACGAAGTCGTTCAGATTGCTGACCGACTTCATCGAGACCGTCTGATGGAACAGTTCCATCGCCTGATCCGAGGCGATCCCCATCCGGCGGCGAAAATCGTTGCCGTAGGGCGGGAAAGAATCATGGACGCCGGTGCCCGGCTGCTTCTTCAGTCGTCGCTTGAGCGCGGCGATCTCCGAACCGAAACCGGCCAGATCCCCTGCGATCGACAGTTCACGATCAGCAACCACGAACAGCCGTTCCGGCTGACCGGCCTGCCCCTCCTTCAGCCAGTACACCTGGGCCAGGCTCACCACCGCCTCGCCGGAGGCGAACACCGCCACCAAGGCCGAGTAGTCCTGGCCAGGGCTGCGCAGAGCGACCGGGCGCGAATTGCCGGTCAGCTCGTTGCGCTCGAACTTGTGATGGCCGAGAACGTAGGAGCGCAGATCGCGCTCGCGGGTCTGCGCACCAGCCGCCTTGTTGTACGAGATCCGGTTGGCCGGCAGCAGCAGCGTGGTCACCGCATCGACCAGCGTGGACTTCCCCGAGCCGATGTCGCCGGTGACCAGGGCGTGCCCGCCGGCGATCTCCAGCGACCAGACCTTGTGGTGGAAGGTGCCCCAGTTCCAGACCTCCAGGCGGCGCAGCCGGAACCCCGAGGACGGTGGCATCACGACCTCAACCATGCGTTTCTCCCTGCGCGGTCGGGATGCCCAGCTCGGCTGCGTAACGCTGCAACCCCTCCTGCACCCCAGCCAGCCACTGCGCGTCGACGAACGCCTTCAGGATGCGGCGAACCTCGTACGAGTCGTCCTGATCCTTCAACCGCCGCAGGAACCCGAGCTCGACCACCTTGCCGATCAGGGCGTCCACCTGATCGGTCATCCGCGCCTCGGTACTACCCGCCGGAAGGAACAGCGTGATCATCTCGAGGATCTGCTCACGGGTCAGCACACACCGCGTGTCACCATCGGCGGCGTCGGACTCCGCCAGCCGTTTGCGCAGCAGGGCCAGCAGGATGCTCTGGTGAAAGGTCAGCTGACGCCGGGGAATCAGCCGCGGCACGGCAGCACCCTCGGCGTTCTCGTCGTCCGGCAACTGCCGAAGAAAGGCGTACCCCTCGGACGGGTCGATGGCCAGGGTCAGACCGATGACCGCAACATGATCACGAATCTGCGCCTGCAGAGGCACCAGGTGCCGCCAGACCTGCGGATGCAGATCCTCGTACACCACCCCCTTCATCAAAGAGGTGACAGCCAGCGGCAAATTGAGCTCGCTGCGCAGAACCGGGGACGTACTCACTCCAGTTCCTCCTTCGGTGCCCCTACCGCCCGGACATAGGTGACCGACGGGAGCGTTGCCTGCCTGGTCACCCCGTCGTCCTCCCACCTGACGGATTCCTTGCATGACTCGTCGAAACGCACGTCGAAGCCCGGATCGTTCAGCGAAAGGTATCCGACCAGCTCGGCCAGCCCTTGTTCGAGTGGCCGGACCACCAGTACCTCCTGCAGCGGGATGCGCTCACGGCCCTGCAGCATCTGCCGCACCCCCGAGGCAAGTTCCTGCGTGTCCACCATGACCTGGTCGTACAGGACCGAGGCGTCCACCTCGTCATCGGCCTCCTGCACCTGGTCGCTGACGATCGCCGAACGCGCGGCGGGACGGTACAGGGGCCTCTCCATCGGCAGGGCGATCTGCGGCGCACTGCCGTCGATCTCGCTCTCGAACGTGATCGGCGCATGCTCGCGCAGCTGCAGGGCGACGGATTCGATGCCGTGCAGCAGGTCGACCACCCGCCGGTTCTCCAGCCAGACCCGATCGTCCAGAAAACGCCGCAGCTGCTCCGACAGCTGCCGCACCGTCGACTGGGTGCGCTCGCCGGCGGCCAGCCAGTCGTGGTGGATGTGCCGTAGCCGCGGGTCGTGCTCGCCGATCTCGGGCATCTCCTGCACCCGGGTCAGCATGTCGACGAACTGTTCCTGGCGGGCGGGGAGAGCAGGAAGTCGTAGAAGGCGTGAAAACTGCGCCCCTGGTCGGACTCGGTGATGCTGGTGCGGCTGCCCAGCACCTCGTCCAGCAGGCCGGCCTTGGTCCCTGACCAGGTGGCGATCTGCTCGCGCAACTGCCGGTCGAGCTGGCGGAAATTTGACTCGACCTGCCGGAAGTCCGACAGCAGCTCCCGGGCGGTGGCGGACAGCTGCTGGTAACGGTCGCGCAGGCCGGCCGGCTCCATCATCGGCAGGTCACCGGCCTCCACCCGGGCGATCTCCGCGTCGATCTCGGCGCGGCGGGCCCGGAGTTCGGCCAGGCGGGTCTGCGGATCGGTCTCGGCTCCGTGAACCATCTGCCGCAGCAGCTCGAACACGGTGTTCAGCCGGGACTCGGTACCCACAAAGCTGCGGGCTGGCAGGTTGTGAACCCAGGCGACGGCCTTCTCCAGGTCGGCACTGGCGTCGAAGTGGACCGCCTCCGACCCGGCCGGATAGTACTTGCGCAGCCAGGCATTGCCGGGGGCGGCCCAGTCGTCGAGGTAAGCCCGGGAAGTCTTGGGGAAGGCATCGTCACCCAGGTGCTCACGCAGGGCGAAGAGCAGATCGTCGAGCCGGGTCTCCAGAGCGGTGCGCTCGATCGAGCGCACGTTCTCGTTCACGAACACCTGTCCCAGAAAGGCCAGGACCAGAGCAGCGTTGTCGGCCTTCAGCAGCCGCCAGGCCGGGTGGTGGGTGCGTAACTGCTCTATCTGGTCGTAGTCCATCCGCTCTCCTGATCACAGCAGCGAGACGACGCCGTGCTGCGGGGCCGTCTCCGATACTGGGGTCATGGGGAAGGGCGTCGGCGAGGTCACGACCCGGAACAGGCCCTGCGGGACGCGGCACTGCCCGATCAGCTGCTCCTCCCCGATGCCCTCGGCCGCGAGCATGGCTACGGCCTTGGACAGCAGCGAGGGGCGCTCGACCACACCGATCAGCCCCGGTTCCTTCCGACGCCAGCCCCGGTTCGTGACCGTATTCATGGCGTTGCGGTACGACACGTCGCTGAGCCGTCCCAACCGCCGGGCCCGGTACAACAGCGCCTGCATGCTCACGCCCCACTGCTCCTTCAGCCGAGCCAGATCTGCCCAGGCCTGGGCGCCCATCCTGGACGGGAGCACCTCACGGATCGTGCGGGCCGGCATGAGCAGCTCCTCGGCGAAGCGGTTGGCCTGGTCCTCCACGATCCGGCCACCGGGCTCGGCGTCGTCGTGCATGACTAGGTGGCCGAGTTCGTGGGCGACGTCGAAGCGCTGCCGGTAGTAGTCCCGCTTGATCGGGTTGAGCACCACGATCGGCCGCAGGGCGCTGGAGAACGAGTAGGCATCCACCGAAGCCGCCTGTTCGGGGCTGAAAACCACCAGGATTCCGTGGCTCTCGAGAAGACGGACGAGATGGCCGATTGGCTCGGCGCCCAGCCCCCATTGCTTACGGACGAGTTGCGCAGCTCGCTCGGGCCCGTCACCTTCGGTGTCACTCACGGGAGAACAGGGAACGTCCGGGTCGGGGAACTCGACATGACGCTCCAGACTGCTGGTGATCTCGACCGCCAGCTGCCCGTAGGCGAACGCCTGGTCACGGGCGAGCTGGGGGGTGGAACGCAGCGAGCGGAAGTGCGGTGTGCTGCTGAGGGCTGCGATGTCATCGGGGCGAACCGCGAAGAATCCCGGATCGACCGAGAGACGCAGTGCCAGCTGAGCGACCGTTGCCGCGGTGGGCCGTTTCGCTCCCGACTCCCAGCCGGCCACCGCGGTCGGCGTCTTGTCCAGCACCCCGGCCAGGTCACTCTTGCGAAGACCCGCCAGCTGCCGGGCCAGGGTCAGCCGTGCCCCGTCGAAGCGCGGGGCGACGTCGACAGCACGATCGGGGGGAGACTTGCGTGAGGTCACCGCTCATCACTAGCACGACGGGCGTTACCCTCGCTGCTGGGGGCCCGCCGCTTCACGAGCGGCTCGCTGGCCGGGGCAGCCGGCCCTGCCGGATCAAGAACATCGTCTCGCGTACCGGTGCCGTCCAGGCCAGTGTCCAGGAAATGCAGCCAGTGCCAGGTCTTCTCACCCCTGAAGCCCTGCCGCGGCAGGCCTACGGCAAGCTCTGACGAGGAAGCCACGGCATCCAGGGCGTGGGCGATCACGAAGGTGTGCTTGTCGAGCTCCACCTCGGACTCCGGCTGTTCCATGAGTGCTTCGGCGTCGAACAGCGCGCCCTGGCGAGGGTCCACCTTGCCCGACTGCCGGGCCACCGCCTGCTTGGTGGGACTCTTCTGCGACCAGGGGACGTATTCCAGCCGGCCGAGCTCGCCTGATGTCAGCAGCAGGCGCCATGCCGCGAACGTCCAGCCGGGGCTGCCGTTGAGATCGTCGCGGATAACGGTGCCTGCGGGTAGTCGCGGCATGCCCGTGCGGTCGAGCGGGGACAGTTCGGCGAAGAGTTCGTCCTCACCGAACTGCTCGTCTCCCGGGCCGACGTCGTAATTCTGGCAGCCGAAGACCCGATCCAGGCGATCGCGGAAGAGCACGTACCGCGTCTGGCCCAGCCACTGCTCGTCGTATCCGGCTCTGGGGACGTAGTCATCGAGAGACCGGCGCACCGCCGCGTCGAAGGCCCACTGCACGGCGTTCAGGACGCCCGCACCGCGGAGCGCACTGATGACTTCGTCTTCCCCCAGCATGAGCCAACCGTACCCTTCGAACAGTATTCAGTGTAGAAAAATGAACCGGAACGGCCTGGCTGCTGTCCAGGGGTGCGCCTTGCCACGCAACTGAGTGGCTCGCATCAGCACGTCACCGCTCTCCCCGACCCTGCGGGCGGCCTGCTAAACCAGCACCACGTCCGGGAACCGTCCCTCTCCGGTGCTGAGGGCGTCCTCGATCTCGTCGAGGAAGTTCCAGGCTCCCAGGTTGGCCGGTTTGGAGAAGCTTCTCAGGAGCCAGGCGGCGAAAGCGAAGCCGATGGGCAGGAGCTCGCTGCTGATGAACGTGGACGACGTCGGGGTGGTCTTCGGCAGGCATGTGACGAAGTACTGGATCCGGTCGGCGGGGATCTCCAGGTACGGGTGCGCCTGCGAGAACTCCTGCGCAAGGCTCTTCAGTTCGGCTCTGTTCGGCCAGCGTTCGCCGCAGACTGCGTACAGGGCCATCGCATTGACGGCGACGAGGAGTTCCCGGAAGTGCCGGGTCACGTCCAGGCCGAGCGCTTCGACGTCGGCGGCGGCTCGCCGGATCCGGGGGCCGTCCTGTTCGAGAGCCGCGCCCAGACCCTCGCGCAGCAGTTGGTCAAGGTCGGCGTCGATCCGGCCCTGGGGGCGCCACTGCGGGCGGGCCTCGCTGCGCCACCGACGCCGGATGCCCCGAGTGCTCAAGCGCGAGCGGATGTGTTCGGCGAGAGGGAGCAGTGCAATGACGACGAAGACCGCGGCGTGCGGGTCGTCGTCGATGAGGCCGATCGCCCGCAGAACCAGCCAGACCGACAGGCCGACGACGATGACGAGCCGCAGGAGCAGGATGCGGCCCCGCGCCGCCCAGCCGGCGTAGACGGTGCGATGTATGTGGGGCCACCGATGACCTGAGCCCGGCCAGAACCTGCGCCACCATCCGATTGGTTCGTCCTCTGAAGATCCCACACTGCTAGAATACGGATTATCCGACCTGGAAACGGCTTGTCCGAGTTCAGTGCGCCAAGAGGTGCAGATTGCATGCGGGGCGTCGACATCCCGCTTCCCCGCCGGAGTCGATATCGAGAGGCGAGTAGCACAAGTGCTACATTTATTAGGTGGAGGAAATCGGGTTGCGTGATCTTCGTCAGAACGCCAGTGACCTGGTCCGGCGGGCCGAGAAGGGTGAGCAGGTCACGGTGACCGTGGCGGGTCGCCCGGCTGCTGTGCTCGGCCCACTGGGAGGGGGCAACACCTGGGTCAGCTGGGAACAGGTGGCGGATGTTTTCCGCCGTCCCGTGGATGCGGACTGGGCGTCTGATCGCGACCTTGTCGATCAGTCCGTCGTCGACCCGTGGGAGAGGTGATGGAACGCGGTGTCCTGGACACCAGTGTTCTGATCGCCGATGACCTCGCCCCGATCCCCGGGCGGCTGGCGATCAGCGTAGTCAGTATGGCTGAGCTGCAGTTCGGGATTCTGGTCGCCAAGAGTTCGGATGCTCGGGCCCAGCGGTTGGCCCGGGTGAACGCCTTGCAGCGGCGATTTGATCCGTTGCCGGTGGACGACGCGGTGGCCGAGAGCTACGGGCGGCTGGCTGCTCGGGTGGTCGAGATCGGTCGGCAACCGCGCGGTCGATCTCTAGATCTGATGATCGCAGCCACTGCCCATGCTCATGAGGCTTGCCTCTACACCCGTAATCCGGATGACTTCCGGGGTCTCGAAGATCTGGTGGAGGTGATCTCGCTGTAGTTACGCGGTGCCCCGGGCCACTCAGGAGCAACGCGAGGAGCACGGGACCAGCGGCGTGGTGCACCGGGCCGGATACATTCATAGCGGTGCCCGACAAATCCTTCCACCCGGTCTCGTGAAGTCCTGCGCTGGCACAAGCGGTCACCGAGTGACCCGGACTTCCGTCAGTTCGCTCGCGCGAGGCCATGGCAGGTCGGTTAACAACCGTTCCTAACGGATGGCCGCCGTGAAATGGTTCTGAGGCGTGTGGCTTTTCGTCTCCTGGGGGCCATTGGCTCCCGGTCGGAGGGCTTCGACGGCTTCCTTCGCGAGCCAATGACATTGCCTTTACGCCAGCTGGCCTAGGCCGGGGTGCTGTCGGCCACCAGCATCACCGGCGGGACCCGAAGCTCTCCCTCGGCGATCCGGACCCGGTACTTCGTGCGCCCCCAGGAGACCACCACGCCTGTGCGGCCGGCGTACTTGCCGGCCCGATCGGTCAGGCGGACACGAGTGCCGGGCCGCAGCTGCTGAGCCAGGGCCAGCACCGAGGGATGGTTGCGCCCACCGCCCAGGGCCTCGTCCATGTCCAGCTGAGTCTGGGCAGCAACGGAGTTCCTGGTGTCCGCGAGCTCGACCAGGTGGGCGACGTAGGTGGGGAGCATGGGGATCGAGATGTCGCCCATGGTCCAGGTGATCAGCTGTTCGGGGTCGAAGGTCGGCGTGCAGGTGAGGCAGCTGGAGGGCCTGCTTGGACGCTTGTCTCGCTCGACCTGGTGGCCCTGCGGGCAGGTGCCGGTGAAGCGGCCGGGGAGTTGGGGCAGGTCGTCGGAGTAGCAGCGTTCGGGGGTGGCGCCGATGGCAGTTGTCGTGGCTTTCCAGACCTCGTCGTGGCCGTGGGTGGGGCCGACGAGGGCGTGGGCGATCTCGTGCAGGATGGTGTCGCGGACCTCGGACTCGGGGTGGATCTTCGTCAGCGGGATGCTGAGGGTGATCACCTTCTGCGAGAACCGGCAGGAGCCGGCTCGGCGTCGGGCGCGGTCGAAGCCGAGGGTCCAGTCGAGGAGGTTGTGCTCTTCGAGTAACTCACGAGCCAACCGGCTGGCCGCACCGAGATCCATGGGACAAGTATCGAGGTTCGTGCGGCCGACCCCGATAGGCCCGGGTGGTGTGGTGGGTCGCCGGGACCGCCGCCTCAGTCGAGCAGATGCCGGATGTCCTCCGCCGTCAGCGCGCTCGAGCCCATCTCCTCGCCGGCCAGCACGCTTTCGGTCAGGGCGCTCTTGCGGGCCTTGAGGGCCATCACCTTCTCCTCGATCGTGTTGCGGGCGACCATGCGGTAGACCATGACGTTGCGGGTCTGGCCGATGCGGTGCGCGCGGTCCACGGCCTGGGCCTCGACGGCCGGGTTCCACCAGGGGTCGAGCAGGTAGACGTAGTCGGCCTCGGTGAGGTTGAGGCCGGCGCCGCCGGCCTTCAGGCTGATCAGGAAGACCGGGGCGCTGCCCTTGCGGAACCCGTCGATGACGCGGGCCCGGTTCCTGGTCTTGCCGTCCAGGTAGGAGTATTCGAGGCCGGCCTCGTCCAGGCGAGCGGCCGTGCGGTTGAGGAAGCGCGTGAACTGGCTGAACACGAGAACGCGGTGGCCCTCGGCGGCGATCTCGGGAAGCTGCTCCAGCAGGGCGTCGATCTTGGTGCTCGGGACAGCCTCGTGGGCGGGGTCGATCAGGCTCACATCCAGGGCGGCCTGCCTAAGCAGGGTGAGGGAGCGGAAGATCTCGAAGCGGTTGCGGTTCAGGTCCCCGAGCAGGCCCAGGACCTTCTGCCGTTCGCGCTGGAGGTACTTCTGGTAGACCTTGCGGTGGCGGGGGAGTAGTTCCAGTTCGACCGTCTGTTCCTGGCGGGCCGGAAGGTCGGCGGCCACCAGGTCTTTCGTGCGACGCAGCATCAAAGGGGCGACGCGGCGGCGCAGCTGGCCGAGCTTGCCCGCGTCCTGTTCGCGTTCGATGGGTGTGCGGTAGTGCTCGGTGAACCGTTCGGGGCGGGGGAACAGGCCGGGGGAGGTGATGGAGAACAGCGCCCACAGCTCCATCAGGTTGTTCTCCATCGGGGTACCGGTGATGGCGAGCTTGAAGTCGGTACGCAGTTCGCGGGCGCAGCGGTAGCCGGTGGCCTGGTGGTTCTTCACCGACTGCGCCTCGTCCAGCACCAGCCCCGCCCAGTCCTGCTCGGCGTACTGGTCGAACTCCAGCCGGAACAGCGTGTACGAGGTGATCACCAGGTCGGCGCCCTGTACAGCGGCGGCCACGTCGTGGCCGCGGCGGGCGTTGGTCGAGGTGATGGTGGCCACGGTGAAACCGGGGACGAAGCGGTGCGCCTCCTGCTCCCAGTTCGGCACCACACTGGTCGGCGCCACCACCAGGAACGGACGATCGCTCAGGCCCTGCTCGCGAGCGTGCAGGAAGAGCGCCAGCGTCTGCAGCGTCTTGCCCAGGCCCATGTCGTCGGCCAGAACACCGCCCAGGCGATGCCCGAACAGGGTCGCCAGCCAGCGGAACCCGTCTTCCTGGTAGGGCCGCAGGGTGGCTTCGAGACCGGCCGGAAGCTTGGCTTCGGGCAGTTCCTGGGCACTGCTCAGAGCCTGGATCGAAGCGCGCCAGGTCTCCAGCTCTCCGGCGATCACCCCGAGCTGCTCGAGTTCGTCCCACGTGCTGGCGTGGAAGCGGCTGAGCCGAACGGTCCCGGCCGGCGCGTCGAGCATCTCCCGCGACTCCGCGATGAGCGCGGCGAGCTGGTGGAACTGTGGCCGGTCCAGGGTGAACCACAGGCCGTTGGCCAGGAGGAGTTCCGTGTCGCCGCGGGCGAGTGCGACGAACACGTCCTCGAACGGGACCGGCTGGCCGTCGATCGTGATGCTCACGGCGAGATCCAGCCAGTCCTGGACGCCCCCGGCGGACGCGTGGTTCGCGGTGAACTCGAAGACCGGTTCTTCGTCGCTCTGGCGATATTCGGGGATCTGGCCGCCATCGACGGCCAGGCGCACACGGACGTCCGTAAGCTCTCGTAGTTGTGGGATCGTCGTGCCGATCAGCCGGGCACTGGTCATGCCCTGAACGGTGCTCTGCGAAAACGGAACTGGGCGATCGCCCACGTGCTGCAGTATGCCTGGCAGGTCGCTGAGCAGTGGGGCGATCCCGGCCAGGATCCGCGTTTCGGCCGGGGTATCGCGAATTGAGGACGATTGTCCTGGCGAACGCTGCAGGCTCTCGTGGCGTTCGGTGTCGCCGATGCGGTACGACCAGGCCCAGTCCAGCCGCATCCGGTGATTCCCCAGCGGGGTCACCGTGAGTTCCAGTACCGGCGGCTGCGCCTGCGGCAGTACCAGGGACTCGTCCGCGCTGACGACCTCGACGTGCTGGGCCAGCTGGGGGTAGAACGCGGACAGGAAGCGGTCCTCGTCGGCCGCAGGGATCGGCGGCACCGGACCGCGGGAGAGCTGCCAGAACAGCTCGGAGGGTGGCTCGCCCAGCGGGGCCAGACGCAGACCCTCGCCCGGGCCAGGGACCCAGGCCACTCCGTGCGGGGGATCCGACATTGGCAGGTAGGTAGAGGTGACGCGCTGCCCGCCGCTCTCCAGCACAGGCTCGATCACCAGACCGGCCTCCTGCCGGTGCATGTAGAGCCGCGCCGCCACCGGATCGGTGTGCACGTGGACGGGGGCGGCGGCGCGGCCCTCCATCACCAGGGGGATGCCGGCCTCGTCGACCTCGCGCAGCAGGTCCCAGACCCGGCGGCTCACGATCGCGTCGAGGAACAGGAACTTGTCCTGCCAGCCCGCCTGATGGGCGGAGGGCAGAGCATGCAGTTCTTTCAACAGACGACGCTGGTCGCGGGGAACCGTACGCAGGTCGCGTTCGGGATAGGCCAGGGACATCCAGGACAGACTTCCCCGTACCCAGGTGCCGTTACGTCCGGGCACGACCAGCCGTACGGACAGCTGAAAGCGCGGCCCGTTGGTGAGCTCGAACTGCAGTGCGACGGGTGGCTCCCCCTCGGGCGGGGCCAGGTCGCTCGCCGTCCGCGGTCGACTCGTCGCGGGCTTCGCCTTGTCGCTGAGGGCGCTGGTCAGCGCCAGCTCCCACGCAGCCGGGGCTCTGACCTTGGGCGGTGCCGGCTGACGGGTGAGGGCAGAGCTGCCGTTCAGAACGCCCTCATGGGTCAGGATCAGGGCGGCGGCGTGCGGGCAGAACTCGTCGTCACAGGTACACGACCAGGCGTTGATGTCCACGCCGCCGTCGCGCTGCCTGCGGATCACCGCCACGGCCTCGAAGTCGCGTCGGCCGTCCCGCACAACACCGCGAACGACCCCACCCGGCGCCTTGGAGCGCACCTGACCCACCTTGCCCGCGCGCACCAGGCGCCGGGCCCGCATCAGGGACGCCCGGCCGACCATGTCACTGAGGACGATCTCCACGCCGGTCAGCGGCAGGACAGCCAAGGTGGAACTCCCGGGTCGGTTGCAGAGGCCAGGATAGTGGCGGTCACTGGCCGTCCTGCACGGTTTGGTCAGCTCCCCCCTTGACCTGGCAACAGCGAGGAAGAAAGACGTCTGGCGGGTAGGTCGCCGGCGCGCCCGATGAGGCCCGCTCCACCCGGAGAATGGGCACATGACCTCGCTCGCCGATGCCGTACTAACCCTGATCCGTACCCGCGCCGACCTGCACCGCTGGGGCGCCGCCAGCGAGCACGGACGGCAGATGCACCAGGCAGTCAACGTCCTCGAGGCCGCCGTCCCCACGACCGCTCCGGGCGAGGTCTACACGGTCACCCACAAGGCTCTGGCCTCAGCCATCACCGTGATCGCCCGGGCCGACGACTCCTCCGGAATCATCGGCGACGCCTGTCGTCGCCTACTCGCGCTGCACACGAAGACAGCGGCCGCGGCCAAGGTGCCGACGGCCCGGCTGGTGGACTGGATGATGAAGTTCCAGTTCGAGGGTGAGGTCGACTACTTCGAGCTCGACCCTGTCGCCTACGCCCCTGCGCTGGGCGAGACCGGCATGAAGACCTACCGGGCCCGGCTGAACGCGATCCGCGACCGGCTGGGTCCCCGGCCAGCCGACCGGTGGGACAGCAGCAACCGTCGTGAGTGGTTCGTGCTGGAGTGGAACGACAGCCGACTGGCGGTGTTCGACCACGACGTCGAGGCCATCATCCGCACCCATGCCAGGGACCGGAAGGTCGCGGCCTGGTACGAGGACACTGCCGAGGCGCTCGAGGAGATCGGCGAGATCGACCTGGCCATCGACTGGGCACGCCAGGGTATGGACTTCGGCCCTGGCCACCAGTCGCAGGCGTGCGGCGAGCTGTGGTGCCGGCTCCTGAGCCAGCACCGCCCCCACGAATGGTTGGGAGCCCGCCGAACCGTCTTCGACCGGTGGCCGGAACACTCCACCGCGGCCCGGCTACGTGAAGCGGCCGGTACTGCATGGCCGCAGCATCGCGAGCACGTCCTGGACAGGTTGGCGTCCACGCCGTCGGACGCGGTCATGTTCGCCCTGAGCACGCTGAAGGAACCCCGGCTCGCCTGGGACCTGGCCAATCAGCTCGCCTTGAGCGACGGCCGGACCTGGCACGAGCTGCTCAAGACCTACGAGAAAATTGACCCGATCGCCGTCCTGCCCATCCATGCCCGGCTGGTGGCGGCTGATCTGCGCGAGGCCGATGCCAAGCGCTACCGGTCCGGCGCGCGGCGGCTGGTCACCATGCGCCGGCTCGCCGCCGGTACCGGCCATGCTCACGAGGTCGACGACCTCGTCGCGCAGCTGCGTGACGAGCATCGCCGGCGCCGGCGTCTGCAGCAGGAGTTCGACCGCGCCGGGCTTCCCTGAAGGTGGTTCGTGGTTGAACCGGTTGGGTTCCAGGCTCTAATCCCAGGTTGGTTCGGGGCAGAACGACCGGGCCAAGCTCGCCCAGGAGGGCTGCAAGGGTGACTGCCTCGCGGACGGTTGCCTTTTCTTGCCGGGCCTGGACGAACTGCTGCCGAGGACCCTCCGGGCCGCTGCGCTTGCACTTGGCGAGAAGACAAGATTGCCCCGTTGATCGAGCTGCCAACCCGGCTGCACGGCCAGCAGGGCCACTGCGGTGCTCATGACCTGACCGGGTGGCGGGGGATGGGTGTTCGGGGGAGAGGCTGCGTTAACTGGCGCTCAGACATCCGTAGCGGCGCGTCGATCCGGTCCGGCCATCCTGCTGTCGCCTTCGCCCAAGCGGGGACAGGTCGCCAATATGTCGGCGGCGTGCATCTGACCGGTGGAGGCGGCCAGGTCGGCGGCAGGTTGAAGCGCGGTGGCACTCCGGCTCCCTGTTTCGTGATCGGCCGTCATGATCAACCGCACCGGGAGGTTGATGTAGGCGCCGAGAGGGTCTTCGCAGTGGACGAGTTGACACGAGCAGGTCAAATGGGGATCCTCGTTCACGTATCGGAATAGCCGATACGGGTCCTGCTTGGAGGCGCGCTTGCCAGGGCTGCAGGAGACCTCCCGAGCCGCACTTCGCCATCTGGGGAAGCGACCCTTCGGGGAGTGATGCGCTCGGTATGCTGGACTTAGTCAGACTTAGTTCATAAGCTTTGATGGTGGCCCAGATGGTGAATATTCATGAAGCCAAGACACATCTGTCCCGGCTTCTGGAAGCTGTCGAGAGGGGGGAAGACGTGATCATTGCCCGAGCGGGGAAACCTGTCGCCCGCCTGGTTCCGGTTCGGCCTCGCGGCACTCGTCGGCCGGGGGCCTGGAAAGGGCGCGTAGTGATTTCTGAGGACTTCGACGAGATGCCCCCTGAAGTCATGGCGGCCTTCCATGACGACATTGAGCCGGGGCAACAGTGAGTCTTCTGCTCGATACCCACATTCTTCTGTGGTGGCTCACTGACAACGAGCGCCTACCTGCGGCAATGCGCAAGGTCATAGCGGAGCCGGATCGTGAAGTCTTCGTATCGGCCGCCTCGGCCTGGGAGATGTCGATCAAGTCGGCACTTGGCAAGCTGGACATGCCGGAGGGGTTGCGCGAAGAACTGGATGACGAAGGCATTACCGAGCTGGCGGTCACCGTAGAGGACGGCCTGGCAGCCGGAGCCCTGCCTCGGCACCACGACGATCCGTTTGACCGGATGCTCATCGCTCAGGCCGCGCGGCGTGACCTGCTGCTGCTCACCGCCGACAAGCGATTTTCCGACTACGAGGTCCGTCTGATGTAGGACCTGGGGATATGTCGCCGGGGGGTCGCGGGCGGGTCCGGGTGGTTTGTCGCCTGTCTTGGACTCCGGGCCCCGGTGCCCTCAGACGCCGGAACAAGGCGGGCCTCTTATGCAAGTCTAATTCCGTAGCCTTGCATAAGACGCCAAGCGTGATGGGTGAGGAGGCGCGTCGTGGATGAGCTGGGTTCGCCGGCAGTCAGCCATGAGGAACGCCCCTGGGAGCCGGTAGAAAATGGAATGCCCTTGTCCAGGCGCGCCCGCCTGGCCTCCCGTGGTCCCTACCGAGCCGCCGTCCCGGCCGCGATCGCCCATCTCGACTTTGCGCTGCCCGGCCACGTCATTGCCGAGTCCACCGACGCTCTGACGGAGATCGCCCGCTTCGATGCCGAACTGTCCCTGCCAGGCCACGGCGGCGAGTTCGTGCCCCTGGCGGCTGTGCTGCCGCGAACCGAATCGGCGTCCTCGTCGCAGATCGAGAATGTCACCGCCGGAGCCAAAGCTCTGGCCCTGGCCACCTTGCAGGAAAAGGCTGGAGCGAACGCCCGCCTGGTGGCTGCGAACGTCGAGGCCATGAGCAGCGCTGTCGACATGGCCGAGGATCTCAGCGAACAGACGCTGTTGGCCGCTCACCGGGTCCTGATGCACGGGCATGCTGATGCGCAGCCCGGGCGGTTTCGTGATGCCCAGGTCTGGATCGGCGGCTCGCCATTCAGTCCGCACACCGCCTCGTTCATCCCGCCGCACCACGACCGGCTCCCCGCGGCCATGTCGGACCTGATGCAGTTCTGCGAGCGCACCGACATGCCGGTGCTGGTGCACGCCGCGCTCGCGCACGCCCAGTTCGAGACCATCCACCCGTTCGCCGATGGTAACGGCCGGGTGGGACGTGTGCTGGTTCATGTGATGCTGAAGCGGGCGGGGGCGACGAGACGGCTGACCGTGCCCGTCTCATCGGGCCTGCTGGTGGATACGGCCGCCTACTTCGACGCCCTGACAGCCTTCCCGGCGGGAGATGCGGCCCCCATCGTGCAGCGCGTCACCGAAGCGGCTTTTGCCGCGGTCGGCAACGGTCGCCGGCTCCACCGCGACATCCTCAACTGCTACGAACAATGGACGCAGGTGGTCACCGCGCGCAGAGATTCGGCTGTTTGGCACGTGCTGCCACACCTGGTCAGCCAACCGGTGGTGACGGTCCAGTTCGTCCAGGAGGCCGTGGGGGTTTCAAGAACGGCGGCCCTGAACGCGGTCAACCATCTGGTGAAGGTAGGTGTGCTGGCTCCGGCGAGCGCAGCTCAGCGAGACCGGGTCTGGGGAGCTGGCGAAATTATCTCGGCGCTAGATGAATTCGCTGTTAGGGCGGGCCGGCGGCGGATGGGCTGAACCGCTTTCACCTGCTCGCGTCAGATCAGCAGTCAACGCGCTGACCTGCGACTTCGACAGACAGGTAATCCCCAGGGACGCGATCAGCTTTCCATCCTCTGCGTGCTGCGGAACGCTGCGTAGTCGCCGGGAAGACATAATCACGAAGCACTGGACGGGCCTCCCTGATCCTGGGGCCGCGGATCGTGTTCTGCACGAGCGGCAGTGACCCGCTGCACTCAGGCCATCCAGCCGGGTGCTACTGAAGCGGGAACGTTCAGGGAACCTGCGTAGGGGCTTGAACGTCCAAGTCTCATGATCATCGTGCGCTCCCTCGCTTTAGGCCCCCTTCTCGTCGGCCTCTTGACTGCGTGCGCCAGCTCGGACAGCAGCGCTTCGTGCGCCCCAGCAGTGGATTTTGGGAATCGCCTGTACCTAGAACAGTCCGCCACCTCGGATGATCCGGGCCCGCTCCTGGGCACTGCCACCGATCACATCTGCAACGACACTGGCCGGGAAGAGGCACCCAGTTCCACCACCAAGTTCGATGCGCACGAGCTCGCCGGGGTGGACCCGCAGTACGCCATCCTCGTTGTTCATGAGGATGCCTCCGGTGCCAAGGAGTCCTCCGGCACGGTCTTCGCGGTGCCGGAGGAGGAAATGCCTGCAGAGGTCTGGGCCGATATCCAAGCCTTGGCTAAGTAACGGAACGTGGCATCTTGGCAACCTTCTGTGGCCTATCTCTCCCTCCTCTCATTGCGGTGTTCATGATCAGTTCACCTGACTAATCTCGTGGGCAGATGGTGTCGCGATCTCGCCACCTCTTCCGGCAGCAATGGATTGCTTTATGCCGGAGCGACTTCCAAGGAAGGAAGTACTGCCTGTGTCTGTCTTCAAGCCTGCTGGAGTGCTACGCCGACGCACGGTCACGCTCGGGGGTTCGCTCGCCCTGGTTGTTACCGCTCTCGTCATGCCTGCGCAGGTCAGCGCGGCGGCGCCCACTGTCGACGAGTGCGACCTGTCCGAAGAGGAGACCCTCACGGTCGAGGACCTTCCCGAGGGGTCGTCGGTCATCGAATGTGAGGCGGTCGGCCTCGTGATCCGTCAAGGCGATGTCGGCCTCACGGTGCCGGCGCCGGGTGAGGCGGCAGGGGTTGAGCTGATCTCTGACGGTGAGTCCGACGGTTTCCAGATCGAGGTCGCGGCCGACGGCACGGTGAACTATCCCGAAGAGACACCCGGTCCTCAGTCCGGCGGGGGTGATATCAGTATTGCCGCCGATCCCGGCGCCTGCTCCGACGGCGCCTACAGCACCAATGATCTCAAGGAATACGGCACGTACAACTGGTACGTCGGCGATGGTGGGATGCCTGGTGCCCTGACCAAGGACGAGGCCCGGGCCGCGTTCGCGGACGCGATCAACAACATCACCGGGAGCTACAACAACTGCGACTACACAGACACGGTCGACGCGAAGTCCCAGTACCAGGGGACCACCACCTACGAGGCAGACATGAACGCCAGCGGCTCCTGCACGAGCAGGGACGGCCAGAGCACCTGGGACGCAGGTGATCTGCCGTCCGACACGGTGGCACAGGCCTGCTGGTGGTCAGTGGCGACGCCCGGGATCAAGAACGACCTGCTCGAGTCCGACGTCCGGTACAACACCACGGACAAGAACTTCACCGACAACGGCGCTTCCAGCAGTTGCTCGAACAAATACGATGTTCGCTCTGTCGGCACCCACGAGGCCGGTCACGTATTCGGGATGGGCCACGTCGGCAGCGGTCACAACAACCTCACCATGTACACGAACTCCTTCCTGTGTGAAACGAAGGCCCGCACCCTGGGCAAGGGGGACGTGCTAGGGCTGCGCAGCATCTACTGATCACCAGCCATTGACGGCCACGGAGCATTGACGGGTGGCGTGCTTTCGACGAAGCCCGCCACCCGCTCATCCGAACGGGAGACTGCAGATGAACCGGAAGACGACCCTGATCGCCTCCCTTACAGCGGTGGCCGTGAGCTGCGGTACCGCCGGGGCCGTGGCCGCTGTTCGCAGTGCGCCTGTCCCGAACGTGTTCTTGGCCGCCCCTGTCCAGGCCAGCCGCACCTACGTAGCTGGGCCTGAGGCAACGTATGAGCGCTTTACTAAGCCGTATCCACATGTCACCGGCGGGATCGGTGAGGTCGAGCCGCTCGTGGCGGCCGTGCCTGACCAGGCCAAGACGTACGATGCGTTGGTCACCGTGTCGTTTCGGTACAGCACCAAGGGCAGCGGCCCGTTCACCGTCGAGGTCAACGCCGACACCAAACTCGGGGCCTCCGACGACCTGGTGACCAGTCCGAAGACTCCCGCCCCCATCACCCCGAGTGCCAAGCAAGCATCCGGGACGGTGCAGTTCGTTGTTCCCGCTCTCAAGGGCGGCAAGACCTACCGGTTCCAGCCGATCGCTAACACCAAGGCACCGAAGAAGGCGGGGAAGAACGCGATAAGTACGTCGGGCGTCGTTCTCACTGTGCAGTTGACTCCACGTACCTGAAGACGAGTCCGTGCGCGCCCAACGCTCCAACCTCGAGGAACAATCTCAACGATCAAACCGGGCCGTCGGGTTGGGGCTGACCATTGCCTGGTCTACCGTCAGGGCGCACGACGGGCGCCATCTCCGCAAGGCTGACGGTCGAGGACGGTCTGTACGTCGAGGTTACCCTGCCAATGGCTGAGCCGGGCAGGAGGGCGCCCCGAGCGCAAAACGTGCGATGGCAGGGAAGTTCTCCCGCCTGGATCGTGAACCCCGGTGAGATTCCGAGGAGCCGGCACGACTGATCAGCACCCGGTCGTGATCAGTCGCTGTCGTCGCGGTACACGTCCAGCCACAGGTCACCGGGCAGCGCGACCAGTCGTTGCAGGATGCTGCGGTGCAACTCCGTGGCGTTCTCTCCGTTCTTGACATCGAGCATTGCGAACCAGGTGGCCTCGTACCCCTCGCGTTCCAGTTCCCAGAGCGTCGCTGCCACCGGCTCGAGCTGGGCGAGGAGCCGCTCCAGCATCTTTGACAGGCGCACTTCTCCCTGCAGTTCGTCGGAGTCGCTGCTGAGAATCCACACCGAGTGTTGTCGCTTTCGCTCAGGCGTGCGCGACGAGATCACCGAGCCTGCTTCGCTGGAACTCGTCGGGGTCAGGTTCAGCTGCTCAGTCACCGCTGCGGCGGAACCGCCACTGTCGTTGGTCAGCCGGAAGGACACGATGCTTCTCACCGCGGTCAGTGTTTCACAGCTCAATCTGCAGCTGCACAGACATTTTCACGGGCTTCATCCCCCGGCCGAAAAATCCGGGAGTCGTCCGACGATGTTCCGGGCAGGATGGGTCCGTGAACCATGTTCTGTCCGGGCTTGCTGCCAACGCCAGCCTGCCGCCCGAGCTTCTCGACCGCCTGATCGCGGTCGCCGATACCGAGACCGCTACGCACCTCGTGCACCGGGCCGATCTCAGTCATGCACAGGCGATAGCACTCGCCTCTCGCGCCGAGGAAATCGCTGTCTCGCTTGCCCATGCCGGCATGATCACAGCCGAGGACGTTGACCCCGCAAAGCAACCCTACGTCGCGCTCGCCCTGCTGGCCGAGGGCGTGGGGAGGTCAGAGTGGGCCCAGGCCTTCGCGAGGGCCCCGGACGTCAAGCACCGCGTAGAACTGGCCGCCTGCCCCGGTCTTTCCCCGGATGTGGTGGAGGTGCTCGCCAGCGACGCGGACGTACGGGTCGTGGCGGAACTCGCGCTGTGGACCACTTCGCAGACGGCCGCCAGACTTGCTGTGCACTCGCACGCTGAGGTCCGTCGCGCGGTAGCGGCCAACGAAGCGACACCGCCGGCCGTACTCGCGGCCCTACTCACCGAAGCCGGGATGGCCCCCGCACAACGGTGCCTGGTCTGCGACCGTGAAGAGACGCCATTCGTGCATGATCCCGAGTGCCCCCGGCTCGACTGCGACCTGCTGCCCGGCGACTCGTGCGACGGCTCCCACGAATCCACCCGGGAGCAGACGCATCAGCTGGCGATCGAGAACCCGGGCACACCGGACCAGGCTCTCGCGGATTTCGCCGACCATCCTTCGCTGTACCTGCGCTGCCTGCTCGCCGGTCGCCCCAACCTGCCCGCGGCAATCTGCGCCCGGCTCGTCGTAGATCCGCACCCTGAAGTTCGAGCCTGTCTCGCCGAGAAACGGGCGATGGATGGAGAACTGATCCACGCCCTGGCTTTCGACCGCGAACACGAAGTGCGACGCAGGCTCGCGCACAACCCGGTCGTCCCGCTCGACGTGCTGACCCACCTCGCCAGCGCCACGCGGCTCAGCTCCACCCTGTTGCCGCGGATCGCCTCAGCATCTCCCGCCGAGCTCGAAGAACTTGCCGCATCATCGATCCCGGCAGTGCGAACGCTCGTAGCCCATCGGCGCGATCTGCCACCCGCCCTACGCGACACGCTGGCAACCGACCCTGATGCCAAGGTGCTCAAGTCCATCGCTCCTCACCCGGGCCTCTCGGAACGCCTCTTGCGCAGCATGGTCGACCGGCACGGAGTTCGAGTCGCCGCCAAGGTGGCCACCAATCCCGACGCAACACCGGCACTACTGGAAGACCTTGCCCGACACAGGCCAGTGGTGCAGAAAGCGTTTCGCGAGATTGCCCGACATCGCAATGCGTCGGTACCGGCGCTGCTCGCCTGCTTGGCAGACCCCCAGGCAAGACCCATAGCCGCCAGTCACGCGGCCCTGCCGCCGCCCATCATTCAAGAACTACTCACCGACCCCGACGAGCGAGTGGCGGAGGCGGCAGCCGCCAACCCCTCGCTGCCTCTCAATGTCATGTGGGAATCGATGCCGCCATCCTGATCCTGCCCACCGACAACCACGCCCCGGAAAACTCTCAAGCACGAGACCACACGGTGCACCATCGACCACCTGGAGACCACGATCGGCCTCAACCAGACAAGGTCAGGAGCACTCCTGAACGCCACCGTTAGCCTACGGTGGTGATCGATCTTGCCACCGCGCTGGCGCAGAGAGTCCTCCAGCGGATTCCGGACGCGCGGCGCGAGCACGAAGCGCTACGTGCCCAGCACCGCGCTCGTGGACTGGGCGAGCCGACTCCAGAAGCCTTCCTCTCCGCCTACAGCCAACAGCTCATCAGCAGGTTCCGACCGGACGAAACCGGCCGCCGGCCGCTGGTGACGTTCGTCGAGCTCATCGAGGACGACTACGGCGTCACCGAAGAACTGGACGCCCTGTTGCAGGAATGCTTTCGCCGCCACCTGCCGCCCGAGCCGACAGACCCGGATCCGGCCGGTGCCCTGGGACTCACGCTCGGGGAAGCAGTCGGGCTGGCCCACCGGTGGCGTGCTCACCCCGACCACCAGGCATTCACCGAGCACCTGGTGTCGCGGGTCCCCGTGCTCGCAGACCTTCTGGACGGCCTCACCGAGTGGGGCGATCACGAGGACGTCAGGCTCCACGGATTCCTGGCTGGCATCGCTTTCTGGGCCACCCGCGAGTGCGCCGACGGCCGTCTGGACGAGGTGCTGCAGGTTCTGGAACTGGTCGATGATGCCTTCGAACCAGGGCCACTGGAGAATCCGATTGCGGTCTCGTTCGTCGAACTGATGCCCCATCCGCATGAGCCCGGTGCGAACCTGGTGGAACATCTGCCGCCGAAGCTACGGGCTGAACGGGCCCGGCAACAGGCGTGGAGAGCCCAGTTCACCGGTCCACCCCGCACAGTAGAACGCTGATGCTCTGGGAGTTTGAGGATCCTGTGCCGCACATTCTGGCTATCTGTTCAGGGCGAAGGATTGAGGAACGGCTTTCCGGCAGTCAGGGCGCCGGCTTTCACCTCGTTCTCGATCTTCCGCGCCTCGTCGCCGCTGTGCGTACGGATGTATCGGAAGGCCAAGTGTGCGTGGATCCAGTCGCGGGTGAGCTTGTCCAAGGACAGGTCGCCGGTGCCGAGGCGTTCGATCTCGTCGGGTGTCAGGGAGGGCAGGACGAAGCGGTCGCAGACGTAGATGCAGAACTTGTCGCCGCTGCGGTCACCGTTACGGTGCTGCTTCAGCCGTCCGTGCAGCCCCTCGACGGGTCTGGACGGCTGGGCCTCGTCGTCGGGCTCGGTGTAACGGATGCGGGTGCCGCCGATGCCGACGTAGACGAAGCGGTCGCCTTGCCAGATCGTGTAGACGCCAGCGATGTTCTTTGGGACGGCCGCGGCGGCGAAGTCGGCGAAGGTGTGGAGCTGGCCGGTCTCGAGGTCGGAGATGCTCACGACCGTGGGCCCGGCTGGAGGAAGTTACGGCGGGGGCCCGGAGGAGAAGAGCTGGCTCGTTCAGGTGCCCCGCGTTCCCGCATGCGCCCCAGGATCGCTGGTCTGACATCAGGCGGTGCTGGGGCACAGGTGACTCAACGGGGTTGCCGGGCAGGTGACGGACTTCTCGAAGTCTCCTGGTCAGCGGAGCGAGTCGTATTCGCCGTTCTTGGCTCCGTGGAGCCATGTGGCAAAGCCGGCGGGACTGAGGATGTGGATGGGGCTGGAGGTTCCGAGCTTGCTGTCCCTGACCTGGACCTGCTTGTCAGCCTTGCGCATCTCGACGCACTCACCCGAGCCGCTGCTGGCCGAGGCTTTGATCCACCCGCCGCTCTCGTTCATTACTTGAACTCCTCGATCGGAACGCTGAGCTCGCGCAGTCTCGCGAACGCCTCATGGTAGGCCGTGACGTGCCGTCGGCCTTCGAGGTAGCGGGCACCGGTCAGGGCCTCGAGGTAGACCACGGAGGGCCGCTCGCCATCACGGAACTCCATGAGCGAGAAGCGTGCGGCTAAGCCTGCGTGAGCCTTGGATCGCCGCGGGATGACACGGATGTCGATGCCCGGCCGCTCATTGACAGAGTGCAGGAAGCGTCTCTGCTCAGCCATTACCTTGGCTGAGCCGATTTCGAGCTCGAACGTTCCTACGCCGAGTATCACTTCTACTGTGCGATCGGTGCGATCGAGCATGGACGTCTGACGCTCGTTGCGCAGCCTGAGGCGGGTGGCGAGCGCGGCTGGGGCAGTGGGCCCGTCTGTATCCATGACGGCTTCGGCGTAAGCGCTCGTCTGGAAAACGCCTGGGACGAGTTCTGGGTGCCAGTAGGCAAGCCGTGAACAGCGTCGCTCGCAGGCGAGATAGAGGTCGAGCCACCCTGGCACGGCGTGCTTGCTGTCCTCCCAGAACGCCTCGGACCGCGCCATGTCCGCCAGCCCGATCATCTCGTCGGTCTCGGCCCGGTCCAGCTCATAGAACCGGCACAGGTTGAACACGTCCCCAGGATCACCCTGGATCCCACGCTCGATCTCCCGCAGCTTGGTCAGGCCGAAGAGTTTGGCCTCGGCCACGTCGGCCTGTGTCTTGCCTGCCTGCTTGCGCGCGGCCTCCAGCCGCAGGCCCAGTTCACTGCGGGCCAGTTGCGATCCCGGCACGTCGCCACCCCCGTGTCTACGTGAATCGTCGATCCGAAGGAGCCTGCTCGGAAACCGAGCGTTGCCCTTTCGATGGACCTGGTGAAGCGTTTCCCCTCAGACGAGGTCGATGACAAAGACTGTAGCTGAACAATTTACGGGGGTTGACCATGGAGCGAGCGGAGCCGCCGTCCTGGGACATGGCCTGGTTGCGAAGTCTTCTGGTGTACGTGCGGCGACACGGTGTCCAGGCCCATGAGGCCAAGCTTCTGGACAGCGACGCTGTTTCAATCCGTTTCGAACCGCACTTGGCCCAGCCCGAAATTCTTGAAGGGCTGCTGCTGGTCTGGCCGGGTGTCGTGGCGGTCGAGCGTGTGGGCGAGCGGATGGTGCTGGCCCACCGGCAGCCGCCCCGCCGGCAGCACCGCAAACGCCTGCGGTTCGCCGGCCCGGGACTACGGCTGCGTCCGCGATGAGGATCGGCCGCACGGACCTTCTGATCAGCGACGATGCCAGCATCCTGGCTCTGGAGCTGGTCCTGCGCACCGACGACGTCACCGTCTGGTTCGGCAACCGCACCCTCGCGGTCATGGCCCGCGACGCGTTCGCGAGCTGGCTCCGCAGCGGCGGCGACCTGGTCGTGGACGACCTGAGTTGGACTACCGATGGACGTTTCGCGCGCCTGACGATCGACGGCCACCGCACGTATGTGGTGGACAATGAGGCGCTGGCACAGTTGGCGCGCCACATGTGAACGCGACGCTGCCAGCGCTTTCTGGGCGGACACGCGTCCTCAATCTGTATCGCAACCACGGTGAAAGGCGAGAATCCATGCGGCTGATCCAGCACGATGCCCGTCATCTCTGGTCGAGTACCACAGTGGTCGACACCGAGGCGATCGATCACGAGCGGCCGATCGCGCGGGTCGCGCTGGAGACCGAGACGGTCCTGATCCGGGTCGCGCAGCGGGTCGACTTCAATCTGCTCGCCGAGCCGGTCGAGGTGATGCCGTACCCGCCGCGGATCACGCTGGGGGACTATGAGCTCAATGATGGGCAGGCTCGGGAGATTGCGCGTCATCTGCTGACGGCGGTGGAGTTCGTGGACGGGCTGGGGTGGGCGCGGTCGCCTCGGCGCCCGCGGCTGGTGCCGCGCGGTTGAGTGATGGGCGCGCGCCTTGATGCAGGTCAAGAGCGTTCGCGATATTGCTGCTGGGGTGGTTCTGCTGGTGGTCTGGGCCGACGCTGATCACACCGCCCTGGGCTGGACGATGATTGTGGCGGCTATCAGTCCGAGCGCAGACGCACGTGACGTGGCCAGCCCGGTTGCGGCGTGGGATAGGTCTTTAGTTCCAGAACCCGCCCGCGCTGGTCATTCTTGAGAGGGATGCTGTGCTCCCTGGCCGGTCCTAGAGTCGTGATCGTGACGAAAAGTGCCATCTACTCTCGTGGTTTGGTCCTGGCCGGGCTTGTCCTGGCCCTGACGGGTTGTGCCGACGAGGGCTCACCTCCTACTGCTGAGCAGCGAGAGACAGCGCGAACGGCCGGATTCGACATCGCTCTGATGTACACGACCGAGGTCGAAGGTTACGCCGCCGCAGCCGGGGGTAGCGGGGTCTACGGTGACGCGGGATACCAGCAGATCTACGCCTCAACCAAGGGTGACGACCTGAGGCTCACCGTCGAGCGCGGCACGCTCGACGCGACGAGCTGTGCCGCCCTGCCCGTACCAGGAGCAGAACCGGTAGACGCGAGGGTGCAGTGCACACCTGACGGCGACGGCTGGGTGCGGGCCGCCGGGGATCGGCAGGAATACGCCGTGACGCGCGGCGACCTGCTGGTGCGTGTGAACGGGCTGACCGCCGTGGCCGGCCCGGACCTGGTGCGCTCGGCCGCGAAGCAGGCCCGGCCGATCACCTCCGAGGAGTTCGAGGAGCTCTACCCGGCGGACGAGGCGCGCCCGGGCGAGACCGTCGAGCGCGGCGACATCACCGGCGACAACGCCCCGAACAACGACGTCGGAGCGGGTGGCTGAGCGGAACGGAACCTCCATGCAAAGGTTCCGCATCAATCGTCCTCAATGTGGTTTCGCTTCCCCCTGCAGCGTGGGTAGTTGTGGCACCCGCAGGCGCGATCGCCGGCGTTCAGGAGCCAGAGGTCGTTACGACCGCGCAGGCGACTCGGCGTCGACGGTCGGGGCAAAACCAGAACGCCGACCACCAGTGGACGATGGTCGGCGCCTTGGGTCAGGCCTTCGCTCAGGCCGTGGGGGTGGGCGTCGGGGTCGAGTCGTCGTCGCTGTCGTCCGGGCTGCTCACGTCGGGCTCGGGGGTCTCGCCGGTCTCGGGCGTCTCCGTCGGCGTGGGCTCGGTCGACTCAGTGGGGTCCGGGGTCGGAGTGGCCTTCACGCCCTTGGCGGTCACCCGGACCAGGGTGATGACCTTGGCCGCCTGCCGGGTCTGGACGGTGACCTTGTCGCCGACCTTCAGGGCGGCCAGTTCCACGCTCTTACCGTTGCGGGTGATCCTGACACTGTCGGGGACCTGCAGGGTCAGGCCGGTGGTGCGCAGCTTCTTGTCCCGCCCACCGCGCACCTTGACCGTCAGCGTGCCGGCTGATGCGTCGACAGCGCTGAGGGTGCCGTTGTAGACCACGGTCTTGGCCTTGGTCTTCTTGCCGCTCTTGTCGTCCTTGCTGTTCTTGGTGCTCTTGTCGTCCTTGCCGCTGCGGTCCTGCTTCGGGCCGTCGTTGCGGTCGGACTTCGCGACCGAGGAACCGGACAGGGCCGAGGCGGAGGCGGCGCTCGCCGCTGCACCGGGTACGACCAGGGCGGCGGCGAGTGCGAGCGCGGCGTATCGGCGGTTCATGCATCAGTCCTTCGGTAACCGGGCTACCTCCGTTCCCGGTGGGGGCGAGGGAGGTCCCTGGGCTTTGCGTCCCCGGCTCGCGCCGGGTTTGCCATGTCGAGACACGCGTTGCTTGCGCGTTCAAGCAGCATGCGGGGTGAGTCGTTGCTCGGGCCAGCCGCCGATCCGGTGACGGTTCGCCGCGCAGACGCGCATCGACGTCCATTGCTTGTGGCCCTGACGACCGCCCCCTCCGTCAGCCGGTGACCGGCTCAGATCGTTTAATGGTTATCCATGCGGGTGTGCGGGGGACAGGCGAAGACCCAGCGCTATCGCGAACGCCAGGGGCAGGTCACGTCCCAGCCGACAACTCCGTGACCGACACGACATCCCATCAGCGGTTCGACGTCCTGACCACCGGCGGAGGCACGCTCTCCTGACAGGACTCCAAGATCCAGATTGGACGAGTGCTCATCCGCCAGCGGCTACCAAGCCCCGAGCCTGTCGCAACAGACCGGGCGGGTCCCATGAGGTCGGGATCAGCCCACTGGCCTGATGCTCGAAACCTTCACGTATGCGCCTGCGATGGCGAGCATCGCTCAGTCATCAAATCCTTGGTACCTGATCTTCCGGAGGCCGGCCCGGGCTGGTGACCGATTCAGCCCGCAGCCGGAAGGCGCCCGCCGCCCAGCACGGCGGCTATAAAATGAACCCCTGTCGTACGAAGTGAGACGGGAAGCGACTCAGGTCCGCATCGCTCAGGCTGGAATCTATGGCCCGCGGATGCTCCTGGCTCTTGGACCAAGAGTTGCTCGCGAACAGGCTGATCCATATGTCCACCAGCTCCGCCAGGGAGCCCATGCGCCACTCCTTCGGAGCGTCTGAAACCTCTTTATAGCGGTAGCTGACCGAAGCCTCCCCGATCTTTGCGGCCGTGTCCACGGTGACGCATCCGCCAGCTCCAGTCGTGATCACGGGGAAGAGGGAGAGCGAATATGAAGGAGGCTCGGAAGATTCTGCCCAATCGTGGGCTTCTCCATGCATCTCGTACAGGTCACAACATTCGGCGAAAGTCCGAATCTCGTGCCACGGAGTCATGAGTCGCCCCGAGAGGGAGCCACCATCGTGCCATGACCACCAGTCCAGTATTTCGTCCGGCGCCGCAAGACCGTACTGATCCAGGCGTCCACGAACATGGTCTCGAGGGAGTCCCGGTCTGAGCTCCCGGGCAATCGGAAGATCGTGTCGCTCCCATTCGGCCTCCAGTCGTTTCAAGAGGTCCGGCAAGCTCTGCATTACTACCTCCCGCAGACAGCCATGGCCGGAACGCCGATACCTTCCCCGCCCGGCAGAACCAGGGGGATGACGAGGAAGGAACGGTCCGGCTCGGACGGAATTCTACGGTGTAGAAACCGCTTGGACGGCTGCGCGCGGTCGTATTTTCGACGCCATCGATCGCCTTGAGAGAGGCCCCTCCGGGGCCGCCTTCAGTTGTGCTGGAAAAGGGGTACCCATCGCACTGCTGCCCTTCGGTCTCAATGACGCAAAGTGCCTCATTGCGGTACCAGTCGTCAGCGGGGCGTTCAGTGTCAGGTATCCACGTCAGCTTGACTGGTTCCTGCAGCGATGGCTTCGGAATCATGCTGCGCGGCTCCTTGACCACCGTCCCCGGCAGAGATCAGGCTGTGCCGGTGCTGACTTCCCGGGCCACGGCGATGGTGGCGTTCAGCCGGTCGCCGGCCTCGTAGAACATGTAGCTGACTCCGCGGTCGGTCCCGAAAGACGGTGCGGCCGAACGGCCCCGGTCGGGGATCGTGGGCAGGGGGGTGTGGAACACCCCAAGGTGGGTCTCTCGGTTGAAGTTCAGGCCGACGTCGGCGATGTACATGTTCCCGCTGCTGCCGTGATAGACGACGTAGGCGGTGCCGTTGCGCTTGAGCAGGTGAGGGCCGGAGACGTTGGGTTCGCCGTCGGGCTCGGGGTTGATCAGTGGGGTGGGGGAGTGGGTCCAGGTCCTGCCGTCGCCGGACCAGCCCCAGCAGATCCGCCGCACCCCGCTGATGTTGACCATGAAGAGCATGACGTACTTGTTGTTCTTGCCGGCCACCGTGTGCTCGAAGACCCGGGCGTAGGAGGCCTCGCTCGACCCCGGTACGTCGGAGGTGTCGAGAACGATGCTGTGGTAGGTGAAGTCGATACCGTTCGCCGACGTGGCCAGGCGGGTGGTGGCGTTGTTGCCGTGGAAGTACAGCAGGAAGCGCCGGGTGGCGGCGTCCCAGTTGACATGCGGCGAGGAGACGTGCGGGACGGTGTCGTAGTGCGGCAGCCAGGTGTTGGAGACGATCGGGTTGTTCGGGTACTCGGTGAACTTCCCGTCCAGGGTGTTGCCGTAGGCCAGGCAGATCCCGCCGGGGTTCTCGTGGGGGGCGTAGTAGAGGTAGTAGCGGCCCAGTGGGTTGCTGATCTTGTCGTAAACCCCTCGGATGCAGGGGAAGATGACTTCCCGGCGGGAAGGCGGGTAGATCAGGTTCGTCTTGGTGAAGGGCGTCCCGATGTACTCGTAGCTGGGGAATCCGGCGGGAGCGGCCGCGGCGGCGGCTCCGGCCGCCGGGGTGGCCGTTGCCGCCTGGGCGGGCAGGGCCGGGCCGGCCAGGGCAGCGGTGCCGCCGAGCGCGACGGCGCCGCGCAGGAGCTGGCGGCGATCGAGACCGGTCATCGTTGACCTCCTCTGGGAGTGCCCGCACGCAGCGGGCGGGAAGTCCATATCGTCGGCGTCCGGGCCGGTCGTCGGCAAGCTGCTAATACGAATTAATCAAGCTCTTTGTTCATCGGCGGCAAATCCGGCAAAACTCTTGACGGCTCGCCCCGGGAGTGTCCAGTCTGTGAGAGCGCACTGCTAATGCGCATTAGTCACAGAAAGGGGGCAGGATGGCCTCCACACGCCGCCTGACCCAGCGGGACATCGCCCGGATGACGGGGGTCAGTCAGGCCACCGTCTCGCTGGTGCTCAACGGCCGGGCCGACGGCGAGGTGCGGATCGCGCCGGAGACCCGTGACCGGGTGCTGCAGGCGATCCGCGACAGCGGCTACGTGGCGGACCCGATCGCCCGGCGGCTGGCGGCCCAGCACAACCGCATCATCGGGGTGTTCGGCTACGAGCCGGTGTTCGGTGTCGGCAGCGCGCACTTCTACCATCCGTTCCTGGTCGGCATCGAGGAGCAGGCCGAGGCCCAGGGCAGCGATCTGCTGCTGCTGACCAGCGCCCCGGTCGTGGACGGGCGACGGCGGATCTTCCACGAGGGCAACCGGATCCGTCTGGCCGACGGGTGCATCCTGCTCGGCCGCTCACTGGACCCCGAGGATCTGCAACGGCTCCTGCACGACGGCCTGCCGTTCGTCTCGGTCGGCCGGCGCGACGACGCAGGGGGGCCGGTTCCCTACGTCGGAGCCGACTATCCCTCCGCGGTCGCCGAACTGGTGCAGCAGGCGGCTGCGCTCGGGCACGAGCGGATGGCCTACGTCGGCGAGGGCGCCGGGCCGGAGTCCTGGGCCGACCGGATGAGCGGCTTCCAGGCCGGCGCGGCCGCGACCGGAGTCGAGGTCCGGCACGAGCGCGGACCGGACCTTGCCGCCGTGCTGGAGTCGATCCTTCAGGCAGGCGTGACGGCGGTGCTGGTGGAGGAGTACAGCGACGCGGTGGCGCTGGCCCGGCTGGCCGCCGGGCGCGGGCTGGCAGTGCCACTCGATCTGTCGGTGCTCACTCTGGGCCAGCCCACCCGCCCGGTGCAGGGAGAGCCCCTGCAGTTCACGGGTTTCGAGATCCCCCGTCATCAGATGGGCCGGGAGGCGGTACAGGTGCTGACCGGCCTGATCGACGGCTCGGGCCGGCGCCCCCAACGGCTCCTGCCCTGTCCCCTCGTGGAGGGAGCCACGCTGGCTCCGCCACGTCGCAGAAGAACGAGCAGAAAGCAGGGCAACGGTGCCTGAACTGCATGCGCACGTGCTGGTCGTGGGTGGTGGCCTGGGCGGTGTCGCCGCCGCCCTGGGGGTGCTGCGCTCGGGCCGGGCGGTGGTACTGACCGAGGAGTTCGACTGGCTGGGTGGTCAGCTGACCAGCCAGGCCGTGCCGCCGGACGAGCACACCTGGGTCGAGCGGTTCGGCGTCACCGCGTCCTACCGCGAACTGCGCGAGCGGATCCGCGACTACTACCGCCGCAACTACCCCCTCACCGATGCTGCCCGCAGGCAGGTAGAACTCAACCCGGGGGCCGGGTACGTCAGCCGGCTGTGCCATGAGCCGCGGGTGGCGGTGTCGGTCATCGAGGAGATGCTGGCCCCGCACCTGGGCTCGGGCCGGCTGACCCTGTTGCAGCCCTACCTGCCCACCGCCGCCCAGACCGACGGTGACCGGGTGCTCGCCGTCACCGTGACGCACCGGGACACCGGCGAGGCCATCGACATCAGCGCCGACTACGTCCTGGACGCCACCGAGACCGGCGACCTGCTGCCGCTGACCGGCACCGAGTACGTCACCGGGTTCGAGTCCCGCCTGGAGACGGGGGAGCCCAGCGGCCCCGAGGACGCGCAGCCGGGCAACATGCAGGCCGTCTCGGTGTGTTTCGCGGTCGACGAGGTGCCGGGGAACGTGGTGATCGACAAGCCCGAGGGCTACGACTTCTGGCGCTCGTACGCTCCGCAGTTCTGGGGCGGGCCGCTGCTGTCCCTGGACGCCCCGAACCCGCGCACCCTGAGGCGCAGCTCACGGGACTTCACCCCGAATCCGGACGACGACCCGCTGCAGGTGGTGGCCGATCAGCGGCTCAGCGGCGGCGACCAGAATCTGTGGACCTTCCGTCGGATCGCGGCCCGCCGGATGTTCACCCCCGGCGCCTACGCCAGCGACATCTGCCTGGTGAACTGGCCGATGATCGACTACTGGCTGAGCCCGGTGATCGACGTGGCCGATCCGCAGCAGCACATCGCCCGGGCCCGTCAGCTGTCCCGTTCGATGTTCTACTGGCTGCAGACCGAGGCGCCGCGCGCCGACGGCGGCACCGGGCATGCAGGTCTGCGGTTGCGCGCCGATGTCACCGGCAGCAGCGACGGCCTGGCGATGGCACCCTACATCCGCGAGTCCCGCCGGATCCGGGCCGAGTACACCGTGGTGGAGCAGGATCTGGCGCTCAGCGTCCGCGGGGACAAGGGGGCCGTGGAGTACCAGGACACGGTGGGCGTGGGGATGTACCGGATCGACCTTCACCCTTCCACCGGCGGCGACACCTACATCGACGTCGGCTGCTGCCCCTTCCAGATCCCTCTGGGGGCGCTGATCCCGGTCCGGATGCAGAACCTGCTGCCGGCCGGCAAGAACATCGGCACCACCCACATCACCAACGGCGCTTACCGGCTGCACCCGGTGGAGTGGAACATCGGCGAGGTCGCGGGGCACCTGGCCGCCTTCTGCCTGGACCACGACACCTCGCCCCGGGCCGTGCGCAACACCCCCGCCCAGCTGACCGCCTTCCAGGCCCGCCTGGACGCGGCCGGGGTGGAGCGGCACTGGCCCGACGTCTCGGGCTACTGACCCAGTTGACGCAGTCATGACAAAGGAGTGCATGATGAGAACGCGTATCGTCCTGGCCGGGATCCTAGCCGGTGCAACGGTTCTGAGCGCCTGTGGAAGTGACGAGCCGGCCGCCTCCGACGGCCCGGCGAACCTGCGGATGACGATCTGGACCGCGAACGAGGAGCACCTGGCCCTGTTCGAGGAGATCGCCGCCGGCTACCGCCAGAGCCACCCGGACGTCTCGGTGAAGTTCGACCCCATCCCGTTCGAGAACTACACCACCACCCTGACCACCCAGATCGCCGGGGGCAACGGGCCCGACCTGGCCTGGGTGCTGGAGGAGTCGGCTCCCGACTTCGTCCAGTCCGGGGCGATGCTCCCGCTGACCGAGACCCTCGAGAAGACCGAGGGTTACGAGCTGGACGACCTGAACGAGTCGGCCACCGCGCTGTGGAGGAACGCGCAGGAGCTGTACGCCTACCCGTTCTCCACCTCCCCGTTCGGCGTCTTCGTCAACACCGACCTGCTGAAGGAGGCGGGACAGCCGGTGCCTGGCGAGGACTGGACCTGGGAGCAGGCTTTCGCGGCCGGGGCGGCCGTGCAGAAGGAGACCGGCAAGGCCGGGATCGTGGTGCGGGACTTCGACTTCAAGAACTGGGGTTACCTGGCCACGGTCTGGACCGGCTGGGGCGCCCGGGCCTGGAGCGAGGACGGAAAGACCTGCGAGTTCAACCAGGCCCCGATGGTGGAGGCGATGAGCGCCCTGCACGAGGCCGTCTTCGAGGACCAAGCGGTGCCCGGTCCGGGCACCACCGCGGACTTCTTCGCCGGTGACGCGGCCATGACGATCACCCAGATCTCCCGGGCCTCGCTGCTGGAGGAGGGAACGTTCGAGTGGGACCTGGTGCCGCTGCCGGCCGGGCCCGCCGGCGAGTACTCGGTGGTCGGCCAGGCCGGGCTGGGCGTGCTGAAGCAGGGCGAGAACACCCAGGCGGCGGCCGAGTTCCTGGCCTACTTCACCAATCCCGAGAACTCGGCCAAGCTGGCGAAGTTCTTCCCGCCGGCCCGGGGCAGCCAGCTCTCGGCCGAGACGATGGCCGAGAGCAACCCGCTGCTGTCGCCGCAGCAGTTGCAGTCGGTGGTGGTCGAGGGGATCGAGGACGGGGTGGTCAAGCCCAGCCACACCGACGCGGCCCAGATCGCCCAGACCGTGCGCAGCGCCCTGGACCCGCTGTGGACGCCGGACGCCGACGTCAAGAGCGTTCTGGACGGCGTCTGCTCCCAGATCAGCCCGCTGTTGGCGGGTTAGGGATGACCCTCCTGACCGAACGCCCCCAGCAATCGCCAGCACAAACGTCCACAAGCATGTTCTGGACGATCCACCGACGCGAGAACCTCGCCGGGTGGCTGTTCATCGCGCCACAGGTGGCCGGGACCGTGGTCTTCGTCCTGGTGCCGCTGGTCCTGGTGGGCTGGTACAGCCTGCACGAGTGGAACGTCCTGGCCGGAGAGTTCACCTGGACCAGCAGTGAGAACTACCGGCAGCTGGCGGACGACCCGAACTTGCCCAAGGTGCTCGTGGCCACGGCCGTGTTCTCGGCCGGGCTGCTGGTGCTGAACCTGTCGCTGGCCCTGCTGCTGGCCGTGCTGCTGAACCAGAGACTGCGCGGCACGGTGGTGTTCCGGACGCTGTTCTTCTCGCCGGTGGTGGTCTCGATGATCGCCTGGACCATCGTGTGGGGCTTCCTGCTACAGGACAACGGCGGCATCAACGGCCTGCTGGACGGGGTCGGGGTGGACGGGCCGAACTGGCTGCGCGGGGACGCGACCGCGATGGCCTCGGTCGTGGTGGTGCAGGTGATCAAGAACGTCGGGCTGAACATGGTGCTCTTCCTGGCTGCCCTGCAAGGGGTTCCGGGAGACCTGTACGAGGCGGCGCGGGTGGATGGGGCGAGCCGCTGGCGTTCGTTCCGCAGCATCACCGTGCCGATGATCAGCCCGACCATCCTGCTCACCTCGATCATCACGGTGGTCGGCTCGCTGCAGGTGTTCGCCCAGATCGCCGTGCTCACCCAGGGCGGGCCGGGCAGTTCCACCACCGTGCTCGTGTACTACCTGTACCAGCAGGCCTTCCAGTTCCACCATCTCGGCTACGGCGCCACACTGTCGCTGCTGCTCTTCGTCATCGTCCTGGCCCTGACGATCGTGCAGTGGCAGATGCGCAGGAAGTGGGTCTTCCATGAGTCCTGAACTGTCCCCCCGGGCGAAGGTGTGGGTCTACGGCCTGCTCTGCCTGCTCGCCGTGCCGTTCGTGTTCCCCACCTGGTGGATGGTCACCAGTTCGGTGAAACCGGTCAGCGAGATCCTGGCGTTCCCGCCGTCGCTGCTGCCGACCAGTTTCAGCCTGGACTCCTACCGCACCGTGTTCGAGGCCCAGCCCTTCGCCCGCCAGTACCTCAACAGCATGTACATCGCCCTGGTGTGCACGGTGGGGACGCTGGCGGTCTCCTCGGCGGCCGGGTACGCCTTCGCCCGGATCCGCTTCCGCGGCCAGAACGCCATGTTCGTCGTGGTCCTGACCGGGCTGCTGATCCCCAGCGAGGTGACCATCGTGCCGTTGTTCCAGATGTTCAACCGCTGGGGCATGATCGACACCCACTGGCCGCTGATCCTGGTGCCGGTCTTCGGTGCGCCCAGTGTGCTGGCCACGTTCATCATGCGGCAGTTCTTCATCGCGCTGCCGCACGAACTGGAGGAGGCCGGGCGGATCGACGGGCTGGGCCGGTTCGCGATCTTCTGGAGGATCGTGCTGCCGTTGTCCCGGCCGGCCCTGGGCGCGGTCGCGATCTTCACCTTCCTGCATTCCTGGAACCTGTACCTGGAGCCGATCGTGTTCCTGTCCACGCCGGAGAACTTCACGCTGCCGCAGGCTCTGACCCAGTTCACCGACGCCTACGGCGGGCCGTCCTGGGGCACCCAGCTCTCCGCCGCGACCCTGACCGCTTTGCCGGTCCTGGTGGTCTTCGTGATGGCACAGCGGCAGTTCGTCGAGGGACTGGCCCACACGGGCCTGAAGGGGTGATCGGGGCCAGGATCCGTCGCAGTGGGCCGCGATCACCTGGTTGAGCCGCCGGAGGTCAGTCTCGCGTGCCCAGGAGGGCGGACGTCTGGGCAGGCGGCCTCAGACGTCCGCGGGCCCGTGCGACACGCGGTGATCAGGAGGGAGCGCCCAGGCCGCACCATCGCCTACATTCGGCTATCCCTGGTCACTATTTGCTACACCGTGGAGCTGTTGTGGTTACGAGAGGGCGGCTGCGACCACCTGCGTCAGCCACCTCCCCGCGCTCTGGGCGACGGCTTCCCTGGATGGATGTCAGAAGGGCGTTTCGGCCTCGGTGGAGCGCTCATCTGCTCGTGCCACTGATGGTGTGGCTGATGCTGATGGTCGCTCTGTTGGGAGGGTGGTGGTGGGTCCAGCGCGTGTCCGAACAGGGGCTGCAGTCTCGCTTCGAGATGCGGGTCACCATCGGTGCCGACTTCGTGTCCAACTACGTGGCTGACCAACTGGCCCGCACCAACCTCCAGGCGGAACAGTTCCTCACCGGGGACGACATCAGCGAGCACCAACTGCGGAAGGTCTCCACGCCGCTCGCGTACACGGCCGTGGTCGTGCTCGATGAGCAGGGACGCCTGATCCAGATCGTCCCAGCCCGGTCGGCGCTGATCGGTACGGACCTCACCTCCCGCTACGACCACCTGCGCACTGCCGTGCGTGAGGGGGAGCCGGTGGTCTCGCGGGTGGTGGCCTCGGCGGCCCAAGGAGTGCCGGTGGTGGCCTTCGCCACCCCCTACGACACACCCAGCGGCCGGCGGGTGTTCTCCGGAGCGCTCCAGGTACAGAACAGCCCCTTGGGTTCCTACCTCACGCACGCCGCCGCACTACCTTCCAGCCGGGCCTACCTGATCGACCCTGACGGCAAGGTCGTGGCCAGCGACGGGCCGATGGCCGCCAGCAATCGCCCCCTGGCCGAAGCCCTCACCCGGGCCACCTCCGGTACCTACCGCGAAGGCCGGCGGGACTGGGCCTACGCCGCCCACCCGGTCGACGGCACCCCGTGGCGGCTCGTGGCTGCCGTCCCGGCATCGGTGCTGTACGAGCCGGCCCGGGGTTCGAGCGTGTGGCGGGCGATCGTGGTGGCGGTGATCGCCCTGACCGGGCTGTTGACGGTCTTCGGCGCCGCGCGAAGTCGCCGCGACCAGCAGCTGCTGCGCGAGAGCGAACAACGCTTCCGTGACGTCTTCGACAGGTCGCTGATCGGCATGGCCATCACCACCCCGACCACGAAGATCGTCCGGGTCAACCCGGCCTTATGCGCGATGCTCGGCTACAGCGAAACCGAACTACTGGCACGCACCCTCGCCGACATCGTCCACCCGCAGGACCCGGGGTTCGACACCGAGGCGATCCAGGCGGACTCCCTCGCCGCGGGCGCCCACGGATTCAGCGCCGAGAGACGGTTCGTGCACGCCGACGGCCGCACCGTGCACGCGTTACTGACGATGTCGCTGCAGGGCGACTCCGCAGGCGGAGCCCCGCAGTTCGCCACTCAGATCATCGACGTCAGCGAGCGCAAGGCCCACGAAGCGGCTCAGGAACGTATCAACACGCAGCTGCGCGAATCACAGCAGCGGATCGAGGATCTCGTGGCGATGCTCTCGCACGACGTCCGTCAGCCCCTGGGGGTGATCACCGGTTACATCGAAACCATCATCGATGGCTGGGGCACCATGACCGACATCCAGCGCCGGGACTTCCTTTCACGGATATCGGCAGCCGCCCGGCGGATGACGACCCTGGTCGAGGACGTCCTCGCTCTGGCCCAGCTCGACGCCGGCACCGTCGAACCGCGCCGGGCCAGTATCGATGTCGTGCATGCCCTCACCGAGGCCATGACCCAGCTACCCGAGGAACACTCCGCGATCATCAACGTCGTGCGCCCGCCCGAGCCCGCCCACGCCGTGGTCGATCCCGGTCACCTCCAGCAGATCCTGCTCAACCTGCTGGGCAATGCCGTCAAGTACGGAAGTGAGCCCATCGAGGTCGCCGTCGCCGTCAGCGCCGAGAACGTCGACGTCACCGTCGCCGACCACGGCGAAGGAGTACCCGAAGACTTCGTTCCCCACCTCTTCGAACGCTTCGCGCGGGCCACCACCGGCGCCGCCATCGCCAAGAAGGGCACCGGTCTGGGGCTCTACATCGTCGAACAACTGGCCCAGGCCAACAATGCTCACATCAGCTACCAGCCGAACCATCCCACCGGGTCCCGCTTCACCCTGCGCCTGGTCACCGCACCACCACCCGCCGCCCCCTCCCGAGCCGCACCAGGACCTCAACCGTCTGACAGTGACGTCACCAGGAAGAGAAGCGAGCCGGGAGGAAAGTGAGGGCGATGCGCTCTCCGACGCCGCGCCCAACCGGGCTGCTGTCTAACGGCAAGCGAGGTGATCCGACCGCAGCGGCACTGGTCCCGCCACTCGAGGGGGCTGCAGTGCCTGGCCGCCCTCCGGGTGGCCAGGCTCTGTCTCAATGAGGTGGGTGCGGCGACGCAGCGCCCGCCTCCGGAATGCTCGTCGGCCTCAGCAGACGCCGATGACGATCACTCCTACGCTGAGCACCAGATCTCAGAGGTACGGACGCGTGATCAGTTCCAGAAAGTGGCCCGTCGGGTCGAGGAGGTAGACGCCTTGGCCCCCGTGCTCGCTGTTGATCTCACCGGGCCGCGTCCGTTGCGGATCAGCCCAGTGGTCACGTCCCTGACCTGTGATCTGTTCGTAGGCGCGGTCGAAATGCGCGTCATCGAGCAGGTAGGCGTAGTGCTGCGGAGGGAAGTCGATGGGCGGAGCCGCGAACTGCAGCAGGACGCCGTCGGCGATCTGGATGTTGACGAACGGTCCCCATGAGGGGACGTCGTCGGCTTCGAGCAGGGCGCGGTAGAACGCGGCCATCTCGGCCGGGTCTGTCGAGGCAATGATCGTGTGGTTGAAACGCGCTGTCACCGTTCTCCTTGTCTGTGTGGGGTGGGGACTTCGGTCACACAGACATCAGGCGGAGCACGGATCAGCCCACGACCAGATTGCCGTCCCGAGAACGGCTCGTACGAGCCTGACTGGTCATCATCATGGGCAGCCTAACCGAGCGGCGAGATCCCCGTCCACGCCACGGCGACAGCCACGCACCACGCAGGCCGCCTGTTCTGGCGCCTCCTGCACACGACACCGCGATCGTGGGCCGGCTCGAGTCGGCGCTCAGCCAGGACGTCATCTGCACCGCGGTTCGCGCCACCGCCGCCACACCCCAGAAACTGCGGCAGCTGGCCTGGGTACTGTCCGAGAACCCCATGACCCGCGCCTTCCGAATCGCAGCCACCGACCTAGTCGGCGACGAGGTCTACCGCACCTTCACTGGCGCCCTCGCCGACCTGCTCGCTGCCGGACACAAAGAAGGAACGATCCGCGCCGACCTCAGCGCTGACGACTCTCCGTGCTCTGTGCGGTCTCTGGGACTGACCTACAAGACTGATCACAAACCCGAGCGCAATGCGACCGGATCAGCGGACTGGTCCTCGACGGACTCCGCACACGCCCCAGCCCGCCCACACAAGCCACACCTTCAGACTGACAGTGCGCCAGGACCAGAACCACCACGTGCGAGGGAGGCTGGCGCCAACGCAAGAAGGCAGCTTTCGAACAGCTGTGTCTACCAGTTGACTCGCAAGCACCCTCGACCTGTGCCGATTGGGACGAAGTGGCACTCGAGGCGGTAGCAGCTTCGCGGATCGTGGTGCGCGGGCGCGAGGACGACCCGACGGTGCACGCCCTCCTGGGCCGACTGTCGGCCGGCAGCACCGACGTCGCCGAGCTGTGGTCCCGGCAAGGTGTTCTCGGTCGTTCCTCCGGTAACAAGCATTTCCCGCCGAAGGTTCGGCACGAGTACCGTCGCCTGGGACGCCTTCGTCACGGCTCACCCCACCGCGCAGACTCTCGTCCTCTACACCGCAGAGCCGGCTTCGGACGCCGAGACCGTCCGGGAGCAGGTTCGGTGCTCGCTGGAGGTGACGGTGGGGTGAATCAAAAGCGTTCAACGCGCTGAGCCACGGGGCGGGGTCTGTCGGCTGGACGCCCGCGCGCTTGGCGACGATGCTGAGGCCGCATCGTCGACGGAGAGCAGGAAGTCATGGAGAAGCGCACGCTGGAACGACTCGGACGGCAGGTGTCCGTGGTTGGGCTGGGAACCTGGCAGCTCGGCGCCGACTGGGGCGACGTCCGCGAGGAAGACGCCCTGGCCGTGCTCGATGCGGCGGTGGAGGGCGGGGTCACCTTCCTGGACACGGCGGACGTGTACGGCGACGGGCGCAGCGAGCAGCTCATCGGCCGCTTCCTGAAGACCAGGGGCGGGCAGGACATCACCGTGGCCACGAAGATGGGCCGCCGGGTGCCGCAGGAGCCGGAGAACTACACGCTGGAGAACTTCCGCGCCTGGACCGACCGCTCCCGCACCAACCTGGGCGTGGACACCCTGGACCTGGTGCAGCTGCACTGCCCGCCCACGGCGGTGTTCGAATCCGACGAGGTCTTCGACGCCCTTGACACCCTGGTCGAGGAGAAGCGGATCGCCGCCTACGGCGTAAGCGTGGAGACGTGCGAGCAGGCGCTGACCGCGATCGCACGTCCCGGCACTGCCAGCGTGCAGATCATCTTCAACGCCTTCCGGCTGAAGCCGCTGGAAAAAGTCCTCCCGGCGGCCGCCGAGGCCGGGGTGGGAATCATTGCCCGGGTACCGCTGGCCAGTGGCCTGCTCTCGGGCAAGTACACCAAGGACACGGTCTTCTCCGCCGATGACCACCGCACCTACAACCGGCACGGGGAGGCGTTCGACCAGGGCGAGACCTTCTCCGGCGTCGACTACGAGACGGGGCTGAGCGCAGCCGCGGAGTTCGCCGCGCTGGCACCGGCCGGGGCGAGCCCGGCCCAGACCGCCCTGCGCTGGATCATTCAGCAGCCGGGTGTCTCCACCGTCATCCCGGGTGCCCGCTCCATCGAGCAGGCCCGGGCCAACGCGGCGGCGGCCGACCTCGCTCCTCTGCCGGAGGAGACCCTGACCGCTGTGCAGGATCTGTACGACCGCAGCATCCGTGCACAGGTCCACCACCGCTGGTAGCAAAGTGACTGGACGATCCGCTACCGGATCATGGTTGCCGAGGTCCGACTGATGTGCCCGGGCCGCAGATCTGTCAGGGTCCCGGCCCGGGGCCTTCAGCATGCTGCGCCAGATCCTCGTACTGGGCATGACGCCTGCGTTCACCGCGCGATCACGGCGGTCACGAGCGTTCACTGAGCGGTGACCGCGAAGAGGGTGATGCCGGTGTCATCTGGTTGTGTCGGGACCGGCGTGCTGGGGGCGGGCTGACACAGTCACGGACGACGTGGAGCCCTTCATCGCGGCGAGAAGATCGGTAATCATCCCTCGAATTAGGCGCATCCTGCTTCCTTCCGGATCCGACCACGGCGGTTCGGAATCTTTGGCAGAAGATCCACTCCGATGCATCACTCTGAGTACGCGAGGCGTCACTCGGAGGTATCTTCTGTGCAACGGGAGGGTTGCCGGTCCGATGTGCGCGGTGACCCGTTGAGTCGGGGGCATCGTGGGCAGCAGTGGATCAGCAGGGGCCGGGAGCCAGCCGGGCCAGATGCCGGTGTTCAAGGGCGCGCGACAGCTCCTGGAGTGCCTGGAGCTCCTGACGCAGCGCCCACGTCGGCGAGAGGCACCCGCACCCCGCGGAAAGGTGCTATCAGCTCAGGGAATCCCGCTGGTGTGCCTCAAATGGGCGGAGGACACCGACGAGCTGGTCGCCGGGCTGGCCCGGTACCTCAAGGAGGCGGAACCGCGGCGGGTGCCGCACGTGGTGCACCGGCCGCCAGCGCCAGCGGGTTCGCCGTCCGATGATGTCGACGTCGTGGCGGACATGCTCCTGCGGATTGCCCGCGACCTCGCCAGCGGAGCCAATGCCGTAGGCGGCCGGGTCAGGTTCAGTCGGTTCGGGCTGGTGCACTGGCTCATCCGGCAGGACCTGGGTGCTGACCGGATCGACCCGCACGCCGTGCTGTTCCGCCGCCTGCGCGAGCGCGAACTGGGCCGGTCGAAGTACGCGACGCTGTTCTCCGACGAACTGCCCGAACTGTTCGAAGCGCCGGTGGTGCGATGGGCCCGCCTGGCCAGGGTCGTGCCCCCGTTGTGGTTCCGGGTGCGTCTACAGGGAAGGGTTCCGGGGGTCGGGCGGGAGTACCGGTGGCTGGTGCGCCAACCGTATCTCGACCCGCACAGCCCTGGAACAGTCCTGGGTTTCGCTGAGCGGCTCACGCTCGAGCAGCGACGGGACGAGGATCCGGCCGACGTCCTGCTCCTGCTCGTGGAGGCGTTTCTCTCGGACGTCGCCGAGGCGTACCGTCGCCGGTTCTGGCGAGCTGGCGGAGCCCGCCGCACGAGCTACCCGGTCGTCCTGCTCGACGGCGGTGACGACCCGGCCGTTGGTTTTGAACTGCTGCGCCTGGTCAGCGAGGTGCGCAACCATCCCCAGCACGGATTCGACCCGGTCGTCTTCGTCGCCGCCGCTAAGACATTTCCACCGGAACTCACCAACGGCGGCGGCCAGCACCCGACGGTCGTGCGTTGGGCGGCCCCCGAAGCCATGGACGGTTATGAGTCCTGGTGCCGTCGCCTGGCCCAGCGCTCGCGCGGACAGGAAGACTGGTACTTGCCGATCAGCGTTCCGGCCATCGAGGTGCCGCCGGCCGCCGGGGCGGATGACGAGCAGTACGTGGCTCTGTGGCACGCCGCGAACAACGCGCGACGGTTCGAGGTGGCAGTGGCGCCGCTGTGGGCGCGGCCGGCCGTGGCGCCGGTTGCGGCGGCGGTGCTCACCGCCACCTGTCTGATCGGTGCGACTGCCACCGATGTGCCCGGGATACCGTCGGACATCACCCTGCCGGTGTGGGGGCAGGAACCAGGTCGTCCGGTGACCTCTGTCGGTCCGTCCAGGGTTCCGGCCGAAACGTCCTCGCCCACTCTGGCGAACGTCCACCCGTCGCCGGACCCCGTTGCTGCCGGTCTGCCGGACTGCGTCACGGATCCCGGCATGAATCGCTTCGTCAGCCTGCACGTGTCCGAGGGGGGAGTGGCGTCGTGCATCGGTGTATCCGGCCAACTGGGGGATTTTACCGAAAGCGGCTCGGGCATCGGCAAGATCGACAAAGAGTTCGCCACGTTGAATGGGGATGCTGACCAGCGGAAGGCAGACGCCCCCACCCGTGCCGTGATCACGCTCGTGTACGTCAGTTCGTTCCGAGGCAACAAGATGGGCGACCCGGTTTCCCAGAAGCTTGAGGCTGTAGCTTTTCTCGCTGCGGCAGACGAACAGAACCGGCAACGCCAAGGCGATGGTCAACCCATCGTCAGGGTTCTGTTCGCCAACGGCGGCGAGGATCTGAGCCAGCGCGATCTCCTGGTCGAGCAGCTTAAGAAGGCCAAAGCCGCTGACCGGCTGACCGCAGTGGTCGGGCTCGACGCCAGTACCCAGGCCACTGAGGACCTGATTCTGGACTTGAACGCCGAACACATACCGGTGGTCTCCGCGACGCTCACCGCGGATGGCCTGGCCAAGGGGGCGGCAAACTACTTCTACGTGGCGGCACAGAACTCCGAACAGGCGAAACTGATCGGTCGCTACGCCGAGGAGTGGGCCCGGAGGCGCCAGCTGTCGTCCGGATCGGACGCCCCGCCCCGAAACGTTGCCATCGTGTGCCCCGCCGACAACAGCAACCTCTGGAGCCAGACTCTGCTCACTGCCCTGAGGGAAGAGTTCCGCGTTCGCGGCTGGTCCACCACGGTTCACGCCTACGTGCCCGACAAGGCCGACTCGGGCGAGGCCGGCACGCCGGAGGCGATGCGTCAGGCCTGCGGGCCAGATGCGGTCTTCGTCGACGAGAAGCCCGAGCCCGACGAGGTGGCCCGAGCGCTGCAGGGCACCGACGACCAACTGGTGGTCTTCGCCGGACGCTGGCAGCCGTTCACCGTCTTCCTGGACATTCCTGGCTTCGATCTGGACGTGATCGCTGCCGACGATGTGTCGAGTGCGGTCGCACGCCGCTACGAGAACCCCGAGATCGACCGTCGCACCTTCTCATACGTCTCGCTGGCCTACTGCGGGAAGACCGGCGGGGCCGATCGGATGCCCTACGACGGGCATCTTGAATTAGCAGATCTGAAAGGCATCAACGCTCACATCGACAGCCATGCGCCCTTGGCCCTGGCGGCCGCCCACTCAGTGATCGACGCAGCCGCAGCAGCGCTGGAGGACGGCCAGGTGCCGACACCCGAGCAGGTTCAGGAACAATTGCGCCAGACGTCCGGAGAGTTCGGGGCCGGTCCGGGGGCGCTGAACCCTGAGGCCGCGGTGGGGGAGATCTGCCGGATCAGCGTCCTGCAGGCCTATTCGAGCAGGAAAGTCGTGCCGGATCCGCTGATGGAGAGGCTGGAGTTGCGGCAGAAGTGACGCCTTTCCGGGGAAGAAGGCCCGGGTTGGCCAGCACAGCCGTGCGCCCGGAAGGGCTCTCCGGTGCGGCGTCGACGGCCTGGCGGGCGACATCGATGGTCTCCGTCAGGTCGGCGGGGACTTGGCTGCGGAGGAAGCGGCGACGCAGGGACACGTTGAGGTTGGAGAGGCGACGCAGCCGGTCGGAGGTCTGGGCCACGGCCAGCCGTGCCGATTCTACGGCGGTGTCCAGATTCCTTGTTTCCTCGGCGGATGAATCGAGCGGTCGGCGAGTTACCAGAGTCGACAGGTTCCCGAGTTCCAGGTGACCGTGGGGCCGCAGTCAACCCGCCCGGGTTCCGGCTAGTGAGTGCCCCCGAGGTGGGCATTGCCCGCCCGGACAACGCCGTCCCTCGATACGGTGTGTCCCGCCAGCCTCAGCCGTTCGTCGATAGCATCGGCCGGCATGGGGCGGGCGAAATGGTATCCCTGAGCGAAGTCGCACCCCATATCGACCAGGCACCGGGCCTGTTCGGCGGTCTCTACGCCCTCGGCGACCACCCGCAGTTTGTAGGCTTTCCCGAGCCGGACCAGCGCCTCGGTCACAGCGTACGCGTCGGCGTCGGCGTCGATATCGGTGACGAACGAGCGGTCGATCTTCAGGGTGGTGACCGGCAGGACCCGTAGATAGCTCAGAGCCGCGTAGCCGGTACCGAAGTCGTCCACCGCGAGGGCCACGCCCATGTCGCGCAGCGACTTCAGGCGGGCCACGGTCACCTCGTCGGAGTGCAGAACCACGCTCTCGGTCAGCTCGAGGATCAGCAGCTCCGCGGGAAAACCAGTCTCGTCCAGAATCTGCGCAATGGTCTTCTCGATCCCCGCCTGAGTGACCTGACGTGCCGAAAAGTTCACGCTGAGGCGAAGATCGCCCGCGTCCGGGTACTCCCGCCGCCAGCAGGAAGCCTGCCGGCATGCTTCGCGGAGCACCCACTCCCCGATCTGGACCACCGCGCCGGTCTCCTCGGCCAGCTCGATGAACGCCCCGGGCATGAGCAGTCCTCGAGTGGGGTGGTTCCAGCGCACCAGAGCCTCCACCGCCTCCTCGTGTCCGTCTGCCAGCGCCACGACGGGCTGGAAGTGCACCACGAGCTCGTCATTGGCCACCGCGGCCAGCAGCTCGGCCTCTCGGGCGCGGGTGTCGAGCTCGGGCGTGTAGACGCAGTGACTGCCCCGGCCGGAGCGTTTCACGGCATACATGGCGACGTCCGCGTGAGAGATCAGCAGATCGGGACGATTGGTGGTGGTCTCGTCCTGGAAGGCCAGGCCAATGCTGGCCTCGACACTCAGCAGCAGATTGCCGGAGATGACCGGCGTGCACAGGGCATCGACCAGTCGCTGGGCGATCGCCTCCGCAGCGGCACGGCTGGGCAGGCTGGGCAGCACCACCGCGAACTCGTCGCCACCGAGACGGCCCGCGGTATCGCCCGAGCGGATCACCGCCCGCAGCGCGGTCGCCACCGCCTTCAGGACGGCGTCACCGGCCTCGTGCCCGTGGGCGTCATTGATGGGCTTGAAGTGGTCCAGGTCGATGAGGAAGAAGGCGTTGCACCGGCCTGCGCGCGGCGGCTGCCGGGTCATCTCGGCGACCCGGTCGTTGATCCGGGCACGGTTGGCCAGGCCGGTCAGCGGATCGGTGACGGCCAGCCGGTGACTTTCCCGCTGGGCGATCACCTGCCGGGTGATGACCAGGCTGGTCAGCACCAGCGCACCGATGATCATCCCCCCAAGGGTGTAGACCGACTGGTCCCGGCCGACATAGACCAGCATTCCGTAGGCTAGGGCGATGGCCCCGTAGGGCAACCAGTTGAAGACCGGCCGGCGCTGGCCGTGGCCACGCGGACTGTCGTCCTGGTAGATCCGGCGGTGTACGGCGAGCAGCATCAGGTAGTCCGCTATCGCCCAGAGCAGGAAGGGGTAGCCATTGGGCGAGAAGACCACCTGGAAGTGCACCATGGCGACGATGTAGAGGGTGTCGGTGGCCACCTTGAGCAGAACGGATCCCCCGAGGAGACTCAGCCCGGGCCCGTAGTCCCAGCGCCGCAGCACGAGTATGACCAGCGCGAACAGCAGGAGCAGGTCGAGGACGGGCACCGCGGTCGCCATGGCGATGACCTCGAGGTCGGCGCCCGGGATCTGCAGCAGGGGCGCGATCTCCAGGTACCACAGGACCATGCAGGCACCGGCCACCACAATCAGTGCATCGACCAGCAGTTTGAGGCGTTCGGCCGGGCTTCGGCGCGCTGTGGGCACCAGCAGTACCCCGATGGTGATCGCCGCCAGTGAGAGCGTGTACAGATAGTCGGACGCCGAGGGAAAGGGCGGCAAGTAGGAGTTTGCGGCCTGCCACAACGAGGTCGCACGGGCGGCCAGGCTGCAGGCGAAGGCCACACTGAGCGCGATCCAGCTCCGTCGTTCCGCCCGGGCCAGCGCGCCGCCCAGGAGCAGTCGAACCCCCAGGACCGCCGTCAGCACGGAGACCGGCAACCGTGCCACTTCGTTGACCAGACGAGCTTGAGCGTCGCTGTCCCATTCGAACAGGCTTTGAACTGGGAAGGCGACGAGCGCGACCCCGCACAGCCCCACTGATGCCGTGAGCCATCGCGGGGAACGCGCGGACGCAGACTCCATACACCCCTATCGACGGGTGCATAGTTCGGCTTGAGACTGGCGGATGTGCCCGAGGCAGCGGTGCCAGTCCAGCACGGGGGGCCTCCACCGCGACGGCCCAGTCGCCTTTACGGCCCGCTGCGTCCGGGTAGGGCTCGTGCTCGGCTTTACTCGCGGGGCTCAAGGCCTTGCAGGATGACGTCAATCAGGCGGGTTCGTGACTGCGCGTACGCAGTGGCCGGGAATGCGCGGTGGGCAGCGATCAGCAGACCGCGGCAGCTCTGGGGGGCGGCCAGGAGCGATACGCGAGCAGGTTCAGAAACATTTGCGCCGCGAGTGCGAGGAGTTCGGGTCCGGTTCGAGGGCGCTGAACCCTGAGGCCGCGGTGGGGGAGAGCTGCCGCTTCAGCGTCCTGCGGGGCCCTGAAGAGCAAGAAGGTCGTGCCGGATCCGCTGATGGAAGGGAGTGCCGCAGTCCGTTCTCCTCACGGAGGGCACGTAGCCGCCGGTCAAGGCGCTCAGACGGTGAGCGCCTTGAGCAGATGTTCTCTGGCCCCCAGGAGCGAGGGGCCGTACCAGGTCAGCAGCCGCCCGCTGACCAGCCGGGGCTGCACGTGCTGGAACGCCTCCGGACCGTCCGAGGGCGTGAACCGGTAGGGCTCGTCCGGCAGCAACGCCAGGTCGATGTCCGGGCGGTCGATCTCGGCCAGGTCCACATGCGGGTATCGGTCTGCTGCGAGGCCGAAGGCGTTCCGGGCGCCCAGACGGGTCAGTACGTCTCCGGTGAAGGTGCGGCTGCCGACCACCATCCATGGATCGCGCCAGATCGGCACGACGACCACCGGGCCCTCGTCGTCCCCGCACAGGACGGGACTGGACCAGGCCTGCCGGGCCTGCGCCAGCCACTTCGGCCGGGGCGCGGCCAGCGCTTCGGCGAAGAGCCGGTCCATCGAGTCGAGCGCCTGCGCGAGGGACTCGATGACGGTCACCCACACCGGCAGGCCGGCCTGGCGTAGACGCCGCACGTCCAGTTCCCGGTTCTCCTCGCGGTTGGCCACGACGAGGTCCGGGCGCAGGCGTGCGATGGCTGCCAGGTCGGGATTCTTCGTGCCCCGGACGCGAGGTACGTCGAGATCTGCTGGGTGAGAGCACCAGTCGGTCGCGCCCACCAGGACGTCCGGGGCACTGGCGGCGATGGCCTCGGTCAGGGACGGCACCAGCGATACGACGCGCCGGGGCGCTCGAGACAGGGCAACGAAGGTGCCGAGGTCGTCGATGGGCATGCCCCATCATCACGTGTGGGCTCGGTCAGTACTTGGTCAGGACCTGGTCAGGACCGGGGGTCTTCAGCGAGCGTAGGCGAATGGCCCCCGCCGGGCCGGAATGTAGCCGGACGTCACACCGCCAGGGTCACACCCAGCCGGGTCAGGACAGGGCCGATGGGATTGACAACAGAGATTCTGCCGCTGCCCCCGGTGATCAGGCCGATGGCGAAGAGCTTTCCGGCGGTGTTGCGGGCGACCACCAGGCTGCCGCTGTCACCGCCCTGGCTGAACCCGCTCGCGGCGAAGGCGTCGACCACGATCTGGTGCTGGAACTGCTGGCCGCCGACCGTCTGTACGCAGTCGGTGTCGATGACCATGCCGGCGGTGAGGCCGGTGGTGCGCCCCGACTTGTAGGCGACCTGATTGAGGGCCGCGGGGCCGGTGGTCGCGATGGGGCCCAGGCCGTTGATGTCCAGGGTGCAGTCCACGCCGGTGGCGATCCGTGCAATGGCTGCGTCGATGCCGGCCGCCGGGTCGTAGACCCTCGTGTCGGTGGTGGCGACCATGTCGTCGTTCGTCCCCCCGTCCCCGGTTCCGGGCTGGAGCACGGACTGTCCCTGGGAGGTCAGCACGTGCGCGGCGGTCAGCAGGAGCAGTAGGTCGGCCCGGCGCACGAAGTAGCCGAGCGTTCCGTCGCCGGGAGCATGGGGGGACTGGGAGACGGAGATTCCGCCGACCAGAGGGCGTGTGCGGGTGCGAGGGTCCAGACCGAGCTGGGTCGTGAGGTCGATCGATGTGAGCGAGTGGTGCTCGACCCGGCCGACCACTTCGACCAGGACCGGCAGGCCGTCGATGTGATCGGGAACCGTCCCTCGATCGTCGCGGACGTAGACGCGGATGCCCTCCCTTCCGTCGGGCAGCAGGAGTGTCTGCTGGCTGTGGCCGACGACCTGCTCGTCCGCGGCGAGCAGCTGCGTGATGCGGCCTGACACATTCATCGTGCCCCCTCGGGTCGGGAATGGGATCAGGCTGCACCCGCAGTTTGTCGACGTCAACGGATGGGGTGCGAGCTTCGCTCGTACGGCCCTGCCGCAGCTTGTCGCGCGAAAATGGTTACCTGCAAAGGGTATTCAGATGTGCGATGGGGTAACCGATGGCCCTGGGATCGCACCCGCGGCCCCGGAAGGACCCCCATGACCGACAACAACGGCGTCATCGATCAGATCTACGCCGGCCTCAACTCCGTCCTCGGCGGAACCAACCCCAACCAGTTCCTGACCATGACCGTTCCCGGAACCATGCTCAACCAATCGGATTTCGCCTACGACACCACGGCGACCAAGCCCGCCCTCGTCGCCGAGGCCGAATCACGCCTGGTGGACCAGATGTTCGATGTCGCCCAGGTGACCGGCAGCGGCAACGGCCAGCACGTCTCGTCCCAGTTCCTGCAGGCGCTCAGTGTCCTGGTGCCGAAGTTCAACCCGGTCATGCCGGCCATGAAGAACCGGCTGCGCGAATTCGTGAACTCACCTGCGCCGCAGAACTCCACCGTGGAGGGCGAACCGTTCTCGGGCACGCTGCGGGAGCTGTACTTCGCCCTGTACGAGTCGTGGCTGAGAACGAAGTCGGAGTGGGACCGGGAGGTCATCGGGCAGAAGGCCCGGCTGGGCGCGGAGGCCTTCACCGAATGGTACGAGGGAGTGGCCGAAGGCCGGCTGGCGCTGATCGACGCTGCCGAGGGGAGGCTGGTCTCGGTGTTCTCCCCCTCGGACATGAACGCGATCCTGGGCGCCCTGGCCTCGGGGCCGGGCGGCGACATCAGCGCAGCCGCCACCCAGACCCTGGACGTCCGGCTGCCCTCGCCCAGCGGCGGGTACGTCTACCCGGTCGACCTCTCGCCCAGCGACTGGTTCCTCAGCCTGGCCAGTGACCAGAACCCGACCGACCTGCTGAAGGACCCCCAGTTCATCGCCCTGACGCTGCGCGCCCGGCAACAGGCCCTGCAGGCCACCATCAGCCAGGTGCAGGCCCTGATCAGCCAGGTCCCCACCACCGGTGCCCTGGCCCAGGCGGCAGGCGCCCTGAGCACGGCCCAGACCGGGTACACGGATGCGCAGAACGCGCTGACCGGCCAGTACGCCGCCAACACCGTCACCGCCGTCCAGATGTACCTGGCCGACTCCAGCCCGGCCGCCGACGTGGCCGGTGCGGTCGCCGAACTCAACGAGGCGGTCGCGTCCGTCAGCGGTGCCAACGGCGACAACCCGGTGGCCACCCAGGCGACCAAGATCGGGGGAAGCCCCCTGTCGCAGGCGGACTTCCAGAAGCTGCTGCAAGGGCAGCGGGACCTCGCCACCGCGCAGTCAACCCTGATCGCCAGCGCCCAGAACCTGTCGACGGCCGGCATGAACCTGGCCTCCGAACAGGCTCAGGTGTTCGGTGACCTCCCGGTCATGCTGGCCCGCCTGCAGTCCCAGCTCACCGACATCACCAGCCTGCAGACCCAGCTGGCCTCGGCCGTCAGCAGCCCGAACCCTGCCCCGGTCCCGGTCACTCCCGTCGATCAGAGCACGCTCGCCACGGTGACGTCGATCATCGATGCGGCCCGGGCGGTCCCGGCCCCCGCCGACGCCCAGACCTGGCTGGTCCAACTGCATCAGCTCACCACCAGCGCCGACCTGTACCCACTCTTCCTCACCTCGATCGGTGCCTACACCAGCGCATGCGCCGATGACGTGGTCGCGGCGGCCAACGCCCTGGACACCGCGGGGGCCGATGCGCAGACCGCCGCAGCCACCGCGGGCGCACCACCGAGCGCGGCTACTCCCTCGGCCCCCACCCCCACGACGGACGGGGTCAAGAAGGCGGTGGCTGCCGCCCTCGGGCAGGGCTCGGGCACCTCGGCCCAGAAGTTCGTGCTCACCGGGCTCAGCGCCCTGGCCGCGTGGACCGGCACCTCGACCGTCGCCGACCTGCTCAGCGCGATACAGACCTGGGTCAACACCACGCTGGGGCAGGACACCACCAAGGCCCGCGACGCCGCCGCACAGGCCGTGGCGGCCACCGTGACCGAGCCCTTTCCGACGACGGCACCCACGGCCAGCGACCCGGACGCCGTCAGCGCAGCCCTGAAGAAGCTCACGTTCAGCACCACAGGCCTGGACGCCCAGCTGTCCGCCGCCCTCGGGACCTCGGACGCCAAGGCCAAGGGCCTGAGCGCGGCGCTGAGCGCGGTGACCGACCTGGCCGGGGGCTATCAGCTGGAAGGCCGCAACGGGGCGCCCACCTCAGCAGTGAGCCCCTCGGCGGCCGCGGACCGCTGGATGGACCTGCAGTACTCGTTCAGTTCCAGCTCCATGTCCTCGGACCACTCGCAGTCCAGCCTGTCCAGCCAGACCAGCTGGAGCGTCGACTTCTTCTTCGGATCTGCCGGAGGCTCCAGCTCCTCGTCGTCCTCGACGAACAGTCAGAGCTACTTCAGCACCGACTCCACCGTCCAGATCGGCATGAAGGTCACGAAGGTCGACGTCTCCCGGGCCTGGCTCGACCCGGGAGTCTTCAAGCTGAGCACCGACATGCACCGCCTCTCCCAGGTCCCGGTTTCCGCCGGGACGGTCGACCCGGCCGCACCCGGAACCGCCAACGACGCCCTGTTCCCGTGCATCCCGGTCTCGTTCGTCGTGGCCAAGGACGTCACACTGCAGTTCGAGATGAACTCCTCCCAGACCGACGCCGTGCAGCAGATTCTGGACAGCCGCAGCGCCGTCGGTGGCGGCTTTCTGTGCTTCAGCGCCTCCAGTTCCTCCGCCTCCCACAGCGACTCCTCGTCGCTGCGCACCAAGACCGAAGGAAACACCGTCACCATCAACATGCCCGGTCCCCAGATCCTGGGCTGGTTCTGCGAATTCGTGCCCATCGACGGCAGCACCCCACTCAGCTACCCGCAGACGTCTGCGGGCGACGAGCTGAACATCATCCAGTTCGTCGACGCACTCAAGAAGTTCGGTGCGGACCCGACGCCGGCGGGACTCGATGCCGACAGTGCTCACGATCTCCACAGGGCCCTGCCGGCCCCTCGGGTTCCTCAACGCCTGTGAGCTGAGCGTCGCCGGGGACGGGGTTTCCGTACCGTCGACGACACAAGGCAGCGTGGGGGCGGGCACCCAGGACGTCTGCTCGCCCCCACCCTGCGTGCACCGACCACCGGTGCGGCCCGAGGGGGCGGAATGTCGGGGCACCTCGCCTGGCCCGGTCGGCAAGAGACGGCCGCGGCAGGACCGGACGGCGACAGTGGCCCCAGATTCACCGACATGTACGGGGGAGGGGCGCAAGCCGGGCTACCTGAGCTCGCGCGATGAATGACGTCGGAGAACCCGCACGGTCCGACGGCTTGAGCTCGGGACGCGCCTTTGCGGCGACGTCAGCCAGGCGGCAGGCTCCCGGACCACAGTGCCTGCAGGACGCGCTCGCTGGCGCGGCCGTCCTCCAGAGCGCAGAATCGCTCCACGAACCGGGCGTAACGCTCCGCCTGAGCAGCGGCCACTACCGGCAGGTCAAGCAGTGCTGCGGTCAGCGCCTCCTGATCGAGCAGGACCGGGCCAGGCGCCTCCGTCTCCAGGTCGAGGGTGAAGCCGCGCAGCCGGTCGCGGTAGTGCTCAAGGTCGTAGGCGAAGACGAGGATTGGCTTGCCTGTGATCGCGAAGTCGAACATGGCTGACGAGTAGTCGGTGACCAGGACGTCGGCGGCCAGGTACAGGTCGGAGATGTTCGGGTAGGCGCTCACGTCCTGCACCTGCCTGCCGTTCGCAGGCCGGCTCTGGCGGTACATGTAGTGGTGCAGGCGCAGCAGGACGGCGGCGTTGTCGCCGAGGCCCCCGACGCGCCCCGCGGCCTCGTCGTCTCGGTAGGTGGGCGCGTACAGGACGGCCATGGTGCCGTGCGGGAGGCCGAGCTCGGCGCGCACCCGCGCGCGCCGAGCCTCGCGATCGGCCGCGAACAGCACGTCGTTGCGCGGGTAGCCGGTCTCCAGCACCCGACCCGGGTAGGCGAAAGCGGCCCGCAGCAGCCGCGTGCCTTCGGTGCTGGGGGTGACGAGCAGGTCCCAGCGGCCGATGTCGTCGTCCAGTTCGGCCATGACGTCGTCCGGAGGTTGGTAGGCCGCGTCGCGGTGGATGCGCTTCAGCGGTGTCCCGTGCCAGGTCTGCAGGTACGTCGCCCCGGGGCGCTTGCGCCATCGGTCGAGCTGGATGTGCGTGTTCGAGACCAGCACGTCCGCCGCCTCGAGCGCAGCGACGGCCTGCGGCGTCCCGATCGGCACGGTCGCCACGCCGGGCGGGAACGTCGCGGCCTGGCGGGAGGAGGCGAGCCAGAGGTGTTCGACGCCGTCCTGGCCGTGGGCGGTCCAGGCCTCATACAGTGCCCGCGGGTTGTCGGCGTAGCGGCCGTTGTCGGCGTTCCAGACGATCCTCACCGATCTCCTGCCCCCACCTCGCTCGTCCCGCGCGGAAGATTGCGCTGTCGGTCAACGCTAGCCGTTCGACGGGCCTCGGCGTAGGCAGGGCCGGGTCGGAGGGGCGCGGAGTGCCCAGGACAGTCACGACCCTTCGTGTTGCTGGCGAAAAGGCAGCACAGGAACGGACGGGACGCTCAGAGCCAGCGCTAGTGCGATGACCACGAACGTTGGCCGGGTCAGGCCGCGGTAGCGGCTTGACCTCGTGGTCGGCCCCAGCGCAGGCCTTTCTCGGCACGGATGCGTGCTCGTTCGCGGCGTTGAGCGGCCAGGATG
>NZ_BSTA01000022.1:0-62337 GCF_030269265.1 Kineosporia sp. NBRC 101677 | reverse complement strand
TATCCGTCGCTGACTCTGACCGAGGCCCTCACCGAGGCCGGGATCGCCGGCTCCATTTGGATCAGTCGGTGATGCCCTGGACAACGCGCTCATGGAATCGACCATCGGCCCGTTCAAGACCGAACTCTGGGTGATCGAGTGAACCGTAGCCTGGTTCACCGGCTATCGCGGCCTGCTGAAGCGCCCGGCACGTCACGCCACGGCGCCCCGACCCGGATCCGCCAGCGGATCCCGTCGATCAACTGCCGCCGGGGCCACTTCGGTGGCCGTCCCCACCGGCCCAGACGGCCCTTGACCTGCAGTAACGCTCTCAACGCTCGTTCCATGTCACGCCACTGCGCATCCGTGAGATCAGCCCGCCGAGACACAGGTATCCTGCTTAAGAGGTCTCCGTTCGTCCCAGTTCTTCTTCGCCGTTTAACCAGGCAAACGGAGACCTCGACTGTCTCCTAGGAACGAAACCCCTTACTGCATCACGACTGCATCACAGCGGCAGAGCCACTTGTGAAAAACGGCCTAGAGGCCGCGATTGCTGAAGACCGGATGTAGATCATGGGTAGCTTCGATTGCTCGTCCATCGCTCTGCCACGAACGTATCCAGCCAGGGCCTACTGAGGTTCTGGCGGTATGGTCCAATTTCGCACGGAGGCTTCGCACTCCGAGTGCCGGAGGCTCGACAATACCGCGCGCGTCGCTACGTCGGACTAGCTGGAGTGGCAGAGAAACACTGTCAGGCAGTGACTTTGACCGGCATACGCGTGCACACACGTTGGAACGTTTCCACGGCATCGTCTAGGCCCATGCGTTCCATTTCGACCAGCGTCAGCAGTTCGTCCAGTTCGATCGCTGACTCCTCGGCCTTGCCAATGTCACGGTCTAGTTCCGTAACCCTCAAGTGACTGGTACAGACCGCGCACAGTGCAGCGAGGGCTGCCGCGACTACGCACAGAACCTGCCAGACGTGCCGCGAGGAGCCAACGTTCAGAAGCTCTTCCAGAGAGTCCACCAGAGGAGCCCCCCCGATACCCGGTCCGCCTGCGGCCACAGCGCTGACCAATCCACTTACGAGAGTGATGCGACTGAGTCGGTCGCTGACGGTGCGCGCTCTTTTCAGGAACGCGTCCAGCTCCTGCTGCTTGTCGTGGATGCGCACCAGCAGGCGCTCTCTCAGATCCTCTCGACCGTTCCGCTGACGGTGGCCGGAGGAAAGATCATCGTCGTCGTGGCGCACCACCGTCGGTCCCGCTCCTCACTGATCAAGGTGACTTCTCACTTACCTCACGCAGCAGCGGCGGCAATAGTTCATCTGCCTAGGACATCGACAGTGTTCTCGTTCGACGGGGATATTAGCCCGTGCGTTGTTACATCGGCTGGTCGGGCCCGTCGGCATGACAATCATCGCCTCATCGAGAAGGCGCCGACGGCCCTGAGCTCGCCACCGAAGCTGGTGCTGAAGTGGCACTTTCCGCCGCAGGCATCTCTGACTTTATCTACCCCCGTGCGTCGCGCTCACCCGGTAGCACGGCTACCTGATGTGTTCGAACATACGGGAACTCAAAGTCAGAATGCGCCAAAGAGGTGCATCTCAAACTTCTTTCGCTACAGGGCAGCATTGTATTGGTGAGGCCCACGCTCCATGCTCCATCAAGCCGACAGCATTGATGCCGGCCATGGCTGACGCAACTCGCGCGACGCGTCCCCAGCCTAATTATGGAAGCGTCCTCTCCCACGACGGATGGTCTTGCTGCTACACGGCCCAGTTGGGCGATTGGTTCAGACCAGAGCATTTTTGCGACCGTGGCTGCGCTCTCGACTGGGACCTGGACCGAGCCGAACCTCCCGCGACCGCTACCGAACTGGGGAGATGCCTGCGTTGTCGTTACCGCGGTACATCTTTCGTTGCAGCAGCACGATTCCCTCGAACTTTTGCCAGGGCCGATGCATCTGATCTGTCACTAGGATCCACCTTCCGGGAGGACAACGCGCTCATGACTCATCACGTCGCCGCATCGGATCAGGCCGGCAAAGGGGTCCTTCAAACATCTGTAAGCCACGCGGAGGCGTCACGTGTGTGGCGGCAGAAGGCGCGACGCTTGGCAATAGCCGGCCTTGCCTCGACTGCTTGCTGGTCCGCTCTCGGCACAGGAGCCTGGGCAGTGATCGAGATTCTGCCCATCTGAGTTCCGACCGGTAGCACCAGCGATACGACCACTGGATCAATCGTGACCCGCCGAACAGGTCGCTACGGTTCACGTGCCCGTCTGTTGGCAGCGAGACGATCTACCACCTAGCACTCATTTCCATAGCAGGACGGGACCACAACCGCTCGGAGGGCACAAAGTCGTGAATGAATCGATGATCACCCCTATACCAGGTATTCCACTGCTGGTCTATATCCCAGGCCTGAACCGTTCACCTCAGAACACCGCTGACAACATTGCCGAGATTCTCGCAAGGAACTTGGACAACGAGGACGAGGGCACCTTCGGTACGCAGACGCCCCAGGGCCCGCCAGCTCCGCGCGGCCTCACTCTGAGCAAGACCGTCGTCAGTGGAACGGACAGGCCAGTCCTGCAGGTCTTCGAGTTCGACTACCGCAACTTGCTCAACCGGACCGACAGCCCAAGTACACCATCTGTCGCTGGAGATGCTCTACGGTCACTACGACTGGCGAGCTGGGGCGCAGTCCTCTGGGGAGGGGCCCTGCGCCGGGGGGCAAAGAACTGGCGAGCTAAGGTGCAGCTCACACTAGGCCTGGCTGCGGCGTTCACCCTGATCTTCACTGCCGCACTGAGTGTTTGGGCCCTGCTCGTCGCCTTGGGCGTGGGACTACCTTGGCAATGGCCGCACCGGATACTGAACCTAAATATGGATCCTCGATGGACCTTCGGCAGCACGGTTCTGGGAACCACTCTCTCGTGGGCTTTGCTGCGCAGCAAGATCTTGGCGTTGGCCGCGGGTGTCGACCGGATCATCAGCTTCGTACAGGACGAGGACAGGACTGCAGGTGACATCATCCGCCAACTAGATCATGCACTGGACCAACTGAGTATCAACGGATGGAACGGGCCCGTTCATCTGATGGGATACAGCTTTGGAAGCCTCGTCCTATTCGAAACCATGTTTCCTAAGCAAACCGGCCTCATGCCGATCAGGCCAGTCTCACGCGTGGAGTCCATGACCACAGTCGGCTGCCCCATCGACATTGTGCGTCTGTATTTTCCCCGCTTTCTCGACAACCGGAGCACGCGAAAACACGTTCCGTGGACCAATATTTTCAACGCGGCCGATATTTTTAGCTCCAACTTCATGGACGGGACCGATGCCGTAGCAGGCGAGGGGTTCGCCGTCGACGGCGTTAGGCCATCCTCGTTCCGGTACACGGAGGAAAGCATGGGGGCCCTCCAGATGTTCGTGAACGGGAAGACACATGCTGGCTACTGGTCCGACGCGGACGGAGCCAACAGCCTTGGCCCTCTCACCGGCATGGTGACGGGGCACGTGCTCACGCCCACTTAGACGTCTGTGCCTACCTGCGCTCCTCACCTTCGAGACCGTCGCAGTCTTGCCTCCGTCGCCCTTACATGCGCCCTGTCAGTCAGGATGAGTTGAGGCCAGCGGCTCAGAGCAAGCCCTCCCTTTGACAGGGCGAGAACTGGAACGACGATCTATGAGTATGACCGTGGCTGGACCGGTGGCCGAGGATGGTTCCATGAGCAGCAGGAAGCCCCGCGAAGGCGGCCCCAGGCCGCGCCGGACGTTCACCTCGGCGCAGAAGCTGAGGCTGCTGGCCGGCTACGAACAAGCCGCCGCCCTCGGTGAGGGCGGCGCGTTCCTGCGCCGCGAGGGCTTGTATTCCTTGTTGATGACCGAGTGGCGCAAGGCCCGTGACGGTGGCCTGTTGCAGGGCAAGGACGCCGGGGAATCGGTGGGGCGGCCCACAGCTGAGCAGGCCGAAATTGCTCGACTGAAGCGGAAACTGGCAGTGAAGGACCGCAAGCTGGCCACGACGGAGGCAGCGCTGGAGATCGTGGGAAAAGCACACAAGCTCTTGGAGGCCATCTCCGAGAGCGAGGCCGAGCAGCCTCCGGTTCCGGACGCGTTCCGGTGGCGGAACAGGCGCGGCGGGTCCTGATCAGCGCCTTCCGGCAGCTGATCGCGACCGGTTCCAGCACCCGGGCCGCGGCCGCTCTGACCGGCCTTCCCCGCTCGGCCGAGCCACGCGATCGAGCACGGCCCACGCCCAGTCTGGCCCGCCCGAAGCCGGCCAACGCGCTGAGCCAGCAGGAGCGGGAGGCGATTCGCGAGGCTCTGACCATTGACGATCTGGTCGATCGGGCTCCGGCCGCAGCGTTCGCAGTGCTGCTGGAGCAAGGCGGGTATCTGGGCTCGGTCTCGACGTTCCACCGGATCCTGCGCGCTGATGACCAGGTCAAAGAACGCCGCCAGCTGGCCCGTCACAAGCCCCGCCAGCGCCCGGAGCTGGTCGCGACCGGACCGGGGCAGGTCTACTCCTGGGACATCACGAAGCTGAAGGAGCGATCAAGGGCGTTTACTACGACGCTTACGTGATGATCGACATCTACTCGCGCCTGATTGTCGGCGTTCACGTCCATAACCGTGAGAACGGTCTTCTGGCAGCGGAAATGATGAAGGAGATCTTCGGTGTTCATGGCATCCCGCACGTCGTTTACGCCGACCGCGGCACCTCGATGACGTCCAGAGACGTCGCGGCGCTCCTGGACGATCTGGGCGTGACCCGCTCTCATTCACGGCCGAAGGTCAGCAACGACAACCCGTTCAGCGAGGCCTGGTTCAAGACGGCGAAGTACTCGCCCGTCTTCCCGGAGTACTTCGCGGATCTAGCTGCAGCGCAGGCTTTCATGAGTGACTTCGTGGATTGGTACAACCATTGCCACCACCACAGCGGGATCGGGCTGCACACCCCGGCCGACGTTCACTACGGCCGCCACCCGTCCGTCACCGAACAACGCCGCCGGGCCCTGCAGAAGGCACGCACCGCACATCCGGAACGCTTCACCACCAGCCAGACCCTGCCCAAAGCGCTTCGACTGCCCGAGCAGGTCTGGATCAACCAGCCCGAACAGCCGGCTGAAACACCAGTTGCCTAACACCCGCTGGCCCCAACTCCTTGACGCTTACCGGCGGGGTGAGGTGCTGGTCAAGGTGCGTGCGGTGTCCCTGAACTTCCGGGACGTACCGACCCACAAGTCCCCCACCTCATTCTTCATCCCTGTCTCGGGCGCGGCCGGACAGAGCGTGGCCGTAGGTGAGGGCGTCACCCGGTTGCGTACTGGAGACCGCGTGATCGATGCGTATCACGCCGACTGGATCGGCGGCCCGCACTCGGCCCGCGCGAAGCTCCTCGGATACGGTGTGACCCAGGACGGCTGGCTGAGCGAGTACCGGGTGGTGCCGCAGCACGCACTGGACGCGATTCCGGGCGCACCGAGTTTCGAGCAGGCCGCGACGCTCCCCTGCGCCGGTGTACCGCCTGGACCGCCCTCGGCGGCCCGAGCCCTATCGAGGCCGGTGACAACGTACTCGTCCTGGGCAGCGGTGGAGTGTCGTTCTTCGCCTTGCAAATCGCCCAGACCTTGGGCGCTACGGTCGTGGCAACCACGTCGATCTCCGAAAAAACCGATCGACTCACAAAACTGGGCGCCACAGCGGTGGTCAACCACCGCGACCACCCGGACTGGAGCAAACCGGTGCGGGCCGCGACGAACGAGGAGGGCGTGCACCGGTTGGTCGAGGTCGGTGGACCGGCGACCATCCGGCAGTCGCTGGCCTCGCTCGCTCGCCGCAGCGGTGAGATCGCACTGATCGGCTTCGCCGGGGGCGGATCGACCGCAATCGACTTCTGGGAGGGGACCCGCACCGCCGCGCGCGGGTCATTCTTGTTAATGACGACACCGGTCGCCGGGTCGCCAGCGCCTACCTGCACCAACTAGACCCCGAGGTGACAACCGCCGGTGGCGGGGGCCGAGGCACTTCTCGCCCCCTTGAGCGGCCACCTCGACCTGTTCTTCCTGGAACAGCACATGCCGCACATGCACGGGCTGCAGACCAGCCGCGCCGTACATGAGCACGCCAAGACCCGCGACGTGCTCATCGTCGCGCCCCCGCCGTCGGCACGACAAGAGGGACGAGTTGACCGGAAGCCGGCGCAAACGACTACACGACCAACCCCCCTCAACCCCCGACAGTCTCGCGCATGCTTAAGAACATCCGCGTTCCCGTCGCAGGATGTTGAACAGCGAGTCTGGAAGTTCGCTTGAGGTAGCTCGCCAGCGAGGCGCCTCGGGCCCAAGCTGGAACTAGAAGAACTGGGTCCAAGTTTCGAGCTATTGCACTTCGCATGCGTTCTCAAGCAGTTGGCCACCGTCCCGCTCGGAGGGTCCAAGTACCCGTTTACCTCGCGGCTTCGATGATCACCTGAACGAGGTCGTCCGGGTGGGTGAGATGGGGGGCGTGGCCCGTGGGCCAGGTCAGGCTGGTAGAGCAGCGAGAGGCAAAGAGATCCACCAGGCTAGGGGCGATGGTGCGTTCCTGGATGCCAGCCACATAAACGGAGGTTCCGTGTTGCCAGGGGGCGGCTTCAGGGGCTGCACCGAAGATGCTTGGGGGTTCGGGGCGCAGCAGGGCGGTTGCAGTGGCGGCGTCCCGGTCGCTCACCCCGATGTACAGCTTCCTCCGGGCGTCAGTGGGGTCGAGGTGCAAGAGACCGGCGTCGTCCAGGTGGGTGGCCAGGAGTTCGGGTTCCTCCCCGGTGTCGGCTCTCACCTTTGCCAGCAGCTCGCCCGGGGATTCGTTGGCCAGAAGAACCCAAGCAGTCAGGAACACGTACACGGCCGCACCGGTGACCGACCCTGCGGTCAGGCCGCCAAAGGAGTGCCCGACCACGACGGGCGGGCGCGGAGAATCGTCCACGACTGCCTGGACCTTGGCCACGGACTCGGCCAGTGACAGCATGTGCAGGTCAGGCAGTTCGACCGTCAGACCCTGAGCTCGCAGGCACTCGGCCACGTACGCGTAGTGCGCGGGCTGGTGCCACGCTCCGTGCAGGAAGATCACGTCAGTCATCGCTTTGGCATTTCTGTGTGAGAACGGCTGCAGTCGACCGCGCTCGGCGGCCCCATCCACTCTGGCCTGAACGCGACCGGTCCACATCACGTGAATGATGTGATGATGAGTCAGCGACGTGGTTCTGGTTCCGTTCGCAGGGACCGGTTGTTCCGGATACTGACGCACGCCGCCCGGGTAGTCACCGTGACGGCTGCGGCTGGAAGCGGCAAGACAGTGCTGGTGCGGTCGTGGCTCAATGAGAGCGGCCGGGCTGATCGCGCGGCCTGGGTCTCGCTTCCTGAGGAAACGACCGGCGCTCAGTCTTTCTGGCTCTCAGTAACCGATGCATTGCGCGGGCCGGAGCCGGATGTCGTGCCGCCGGTCACTGCGGCCCCGGCCATGGCGGGCCGTGAGCTGGTGGATCGGCTGGTGGACCATCTGGCGGCGCTCGAAGACGATGTCTGGCTGATTCTGGACGACGTGCACCTGCTGCGCTCACCCGAGGCTCTTGACGATCTGCAACGGCTGATTGAACGGGCGCCGAGTCGGTTGCGCCTGGTGCTGCTCTCCCGCTATGACCTCGATCTGCGGTTGCACCGTTTTCGCCTTGCCGGGGAGCTCACCGAGATCCGCGGCGACAACCTGCGATTCACCAGTGAAGAGGCCGCCGCGTTGTTCGAGGAGGCCGGGATCAGCCCCTCACCGTCAGCTGCGGCGTTGATCCAGGAGCGCACTGAGGGCTGGGCCGCCGGCCTTCGGCTGGCCGCCTTGTCACTGGCGGGCCAGGATGATCCGGATCGGTTCGCCGCCGACTTCTCCGGCAGCGAGCGCAACGTGGCCAGCTATTTACTGGACGAGGTGCTGCGGCGGCAGCCGGACGATACGCAGCGGATGCTGCTTCATACGTCGATCCTCGATCAAGTGTGCGGCCCGCTGGCCGATCTCCTGGGTGAGGTCGAGGGCGGGGAGGGCCTGCTGAAGTCTTTGGAGGCGGTTAACGCGTTCGTCGTCTCCACCGGAACCGGCTGGTTCCGCTACCACCACCTGTTCGCCGGGCTCCTGCGTGATCAGTTGCGCCACCGTGAGTCCCCAGAGTCCGTTCGGGATCTACATCGAAGGGCCGCCCACTGGTTCGCCGATAACGGTCATCCGATCGAAGCTGTCCGCCAGGCGCAGGCCGCCGAGGACTGGAGCTCTGCTGCCGAGTGGCTGGTCTCGTCCTGGCCCGCCCTCTACCTGAACGGGCAGTCAGCGTTGGTTAACGTCCTGCTGCAAAAATTCCCCGACCTGACCGCCAGTCCGGGTCTCGCGGCCGTGGCTGCTGCCGATCAGCTCTATCTCGGTTCACCGGCGCAGGCTGAATCCTATCTGCAAGGGGCGGAGGCCAGCGGGATTCTGAATGCCCTGGTGAGGATGCTGTTCGCGCGGCAGATCGGTGACCCGCCGGCTCTAATCGAAGGGGCTGGACTTTTGCAAGAGTTGGCGCGGACGCCAAGGCTGGGTGATGACCTGAAAACTCTTGCGCTCATCCATCTAGGAGGGGCCGAGCTGGCAGCCGGTCGGCCGGAACCAGCCAGGCTGCACCTGGAGCTCGGTGTGGCCCAGGCCCGGCGGATCGACCGGCCGTACCTGGTGATGGGTGGGCTGGCCAACCTGGCCCTCCACGAGGCCACCCGGTCTCTCACCCGGGCCTGCGCACATGCCCGTGAGGCACTCGACCTGGCGGCCCAACACGGTTGGCATTCCGATCCAGCCGTCGGGAACGCGGGGGCCCTAATCGGCTACCTGCGGGCCTGGCAGGAGCGTCCGGACGAAGCAGAAACCTTGCTGGAAAACGTTTTTCGCGTTCTTCAGCCAGACGGCGACCCTGAGACGGCAATGCGTGCCTATGCCGCCCGCGGCGCTCTGGCCCTAGCCCATGGGCGGGTTGGGGAGGCATTGATCGCTCTGCAGATCGCCGAGGACTTCGGATGCCGGTTCGTCGTCCGGCACACTCTGGCCCTGCAGATCAGGATGCAGATGCTGCACCTGCGGCTGCGCTCGGGCGAGTTTGCCTTCGTAGAACGACAGCTGAACGACCTCGTCCGGTTCCGCGGCTACGAGGTCTATCTGATCTGCCTGGCCGATCTGCAAGTCAGACAGGGAGATCAGGCGGCGGCAATCGAGACCCTGCAGGCGGTGCTGGACGGGACCGTTGAGGGAGGCGACCACATCTCCCGAACGCGAGCGCATCTGCTGTACGCGCTGGCGCAGGAGAGCGAGAGCGAGAGCCATGCCGCCCTAGAACAGGCGCTCGCCCTGGCCGCTCCCGATGACCTTGTACTACCTTTCCGGCAGTACGAACTGCGATCACTTCTTGAGCAGCACCAGACCGCGCACACCGGCCTGCTGGCGCGACTTGTCACACCGTCCACCTCTGGGCTTCGCTTGCAGCGGCCTCTGACTAGGAGCGAACTGCGCGTACTGCAATACCTTCCGACGCACCTGTCGATGCCCCAGATCGCAGAAGCCCTGGTCGTCTCCGTCAACACGATCCGGACCCACATGAAGAGTGTGTACACCAAACTGGACACTCACTCCCGGGACGAGACGGTCGCTGAGGCACGCAGACTGGGCCTACTGGCCCGCATCTAACTGAACCCCGCGACTGCTGCAGTCCGTGTTGCAGGTGTACCGCTGATCTGCGCCATGCCTTGGAGGGCAAGAAATGAGCTTCCCGTACCTAGTATTGCCCTCAAGATCGAGGAGGTGGGGGCGCTGCACCTGCCCCGCCGGGCAGGGACTGACCAAGGCGGCCCCGGGGGGGCCAGCTTCACGATAAAGGTGGCCCGCGGCCAGACCAACTGGCGGATGGGATTGATAGAGGCAATTGGTCGTACCGTCGAGGGCCGGGAATGCACTCCCAAAACCGACTGCCGCTCGGGACAGAGTTTTCGGTGTCTCGTCGCGCGCCTAGGCCGATTCTGAACCCACCGGCTTGACGCCGACGCTCAGTTGATGTCGCTGACGATCATGCTGCAATGGACTATCGGATGACATTAAATTTAGAGTTCATTGTCCCGCTTTTCTGGACGTTTCTCAACGTCTTCCCCTGGTATGGGCATGAGGGACTCGCACAGGTGTTCCATCAGAACGCCCCGGTCAAGCTAATTTCGTCGGGTATCGCCCCGACCATTCACTCAGATGTTAATTATGCTGGCTAACAGATCGGAAATGAGCAGACCGTGGACGGCTATGGTCAGGGTTCGGTCAGCTTCTCAGCCACTTGACTGTACCCCTCGCCCCACTCCAGCACTACTGGTCCGGGCTCAGGTTCTTTGCAGGTGGCCTGGGCAAAGACTTATTCGACAGTCTGAATCCCTGCGTAACGATGAGCGTGGTCGTTCCAACCGTCCCTGTAAGCGCGGACTTCCGCACGGAACGGCAGGCGTCTCGCTGGACAACCTGCTGTTCAGCCATGAAGAGTCATCACGCGACCATGTTCATCGAGAGGAAAACGAGCAAATGTGTAAACGTGGACACAATTACTCAACCTGGACCTGGTTACGTCTCCTACTCTGGAGGTACCCTACAGCGGCGCGTCGATTGAGATTGCGCGATACCGAAAGGAAAGAACATATGCCGCGGCCTGAGTTAGCTACCGGGGCAGGTCTTCTAGTGATTACTATACTGATCAGCCCGGCTGGCCCAGTAGATTCGACGTCGGAAGAAAACTCGACTACTCAAAGATCCGCCGCAGCACCCGCCGCCCAGACAGACTGTGACACTAGTCCGGTTAGCGACCCGACCCCCGGACCTTGGCCGCGCTGAGCTCGATCCTTCGCGAGTGAGGAACGCTCGGTTCTGACCGGTCGGTAGTTGATCTTGTTCTGCTTCCCTGTCGGGTTCGGGGCGTGTTGACGGGCCGACTGTCGGGTCCGTGGCCGCCGGTTCCAGGGCCGGCCGGGTTCCTCCGGGGTTGCTGGGGCAGGACCGGTTGGTCAGATGGCTTGCGGCAGGGCCATCGCAGTATTGAGGCAGCGTTCCAGTTCTTCAGACCAGAGCCAGGTTTCGGGGACGCCGATGGTTCGCCGTCGCTGGCCGCGGATGATCCGGGCGCTGGTGTGCAGGGTCCGGTAGCGCAGGGTCTTGGGTTCAGCCTTGGCGAGGTCACCGTTCAGGCAGAGCAGGCGGAGCCAGGCCAGCAGGTCGAAGGCCATGCCGGCGGCGGCCAGCCGGGCCTGATTGAGCTGAGCTTTCTTGGAGGGCAGGTGGCCCAGGCCGGTCTCCTTGGCGGGGCGGATGCGGTCCTCAACCCGGGCATGGGCGCGGTGACGGGCTTCGAGGAACGCGATCTGGCCCAGCCGGCCGCGGGTGGTAGCTGGGGTGTTGGTCGCGAACAGTTGGTGTCGCCAGCCCTTGTGCTGCTCGAACAGCGATAGCGGGGCTCCGGGGTGGGGCTTTTCGCGGCGGGTAAGGATCCTCATCCCGGCTGGCCAGGTCTTCAGCAGGTCACCTCCGGTGGATTCACGCAGCAGGCCGGTCATCTCGACGACCGCGGCTTGTTCCAGCGGGCGGGCGTTGCCGTGGCCGTCCAGGACGTGCTGCCAGGCGCTCTCGGGCAGCAGCGGAAGAACGGTCTTGGTGCGGTCGTCGAAGTCGAATCCGACACTGTAGTGCACTTTCCGATTCGGCGAGGCGTTCAGGGCGGTGATGTGCTCGATCAGGTCGTGGGTGGAGCTGGCGCCGTCACAGGTAATCAGCAGGTCGCGCCGGAGCGCGGCGGGGATCTGGCGGATTGATTCGGTCAGGACCTCGAGGGGATCGGTGACGGTGTTCGATCCGGCGTTGCCCGGTCGCAGCTTCACGGCCAGGCATTCGTCGGTGTTGTCGCACCAGGACGTCAGCGGGTAGTGGCCCAGGTCATCTCGACAGTCACTGCGGCCCAGTTTTTGTCGGAGTGCGCAGGGAAGCGTTCAGGCGGATCACAACGGTCCGGCCGAGGTCGTACTGCCCGGCCAGCCGCGCGGGCGGGATGCGGCCGTGCCGGGCGGCGATCAGGTTCCAGATGTGAGTGCGGGTCTTGGCGCGGGCTAAAGCCCGGCATGAAGCTGGGAGAAGCGAGATAATCCCTCGTGGCCCGCAAGTCGTATTCAGAGGAGTTCCCTCAGCAAGCGATGGGCGTGTACCGGTCCACGCCCCGACGCGCCGACAGAGGACATTGCGGCCGACCTGGGCGTGACCAGGGACGCGCTGAGCAAGTGGATCCAGGCGCGGCGGGCACCAGCAAATCAGAGCCCGGGTGCGGTCCTCCGCGCCGCTCGGCCACGCAGGAGCACCCAGCGCCAGACGAGGGCGCCCCGCGGGCGGGGCTGAACGAATCGCGAAGAGCTGGAGGCCCAGGTCGCGGTGTTCGAGGCAGCTGAGGCTGCCTTTCGGGTCGAGATGCGCAGCTCGCAACCGAGCGGGACATTCTGCGTCAGGCTGCGAACCTTTCGCGGGAAGACGAACTGGTGATCCGTTTCTAGTTCGTTGACGACAACGCAGCCACCTTGACAGTGAAACGGCTGTGCGAAGTCCTGGACGTGAGGCGGTCCTCGTTCTATGCCTGATGCAAGGCAGCTGCTGGCCGGGAACGTTCGGGCTGTAGCCAATGCTGCGCTGGCCGAAAATCGTTCCTGGTGCATGAACTCCACGATGCCGCCGAGCACCTACCCACCGTCCTGAAACAGGCCACGACCGAGGGACTCACCCTCACCGCGGCCCTGGAACGGCTGCCGGCGATCGAGGTCGATGCCACCGAAGCCCGACGTCTGGCCGGACGGCTCCGTTTCACCTGCCTGCCCACACCCGCCCGTCTGGAGAACTTTGACTCCGATACCGCCCCGGCCGCGATCAACCGGATCTTGCACCAGTCCGTAATCCTCAAGCTCGACGGCGACTCCCTACCGCCTGCGCGACCACCAAGCCCGCACAGACACGCTCCGACAAGCCGTGGCTCACAGCGAAGAACCTCTAACCTGACGCCTACGCCGGTTCCAATGACCGAGGGCTGTCCGGTCGTGCGGTACCCCGACGACGGCAGCACGAAGTACATTGGCGCCCGGTGAACGTCCGCCGAACCGTATGTGATCAGGGCATCTCAGCTAACGTTCCTGCGAAGGGACTACTGGTTGCCGGTGAGGACGGCTTCGATAAGATGCGGCCCGGGTTCGGAAATGGCGGCCTTGAACTGGGTGGCCAGCTCCTCCACGGTACTTGCGCGAGTGGCCGGCACCCCCATGCCCTTACTGAGGGAAACGAAGTCGAGGTTAGGACCGGCCAAGTCGATCATTGCCGCCGCGCCCGGCCCCTCAGCCGGGGCGCCGACGCGTTTCAGCTCCGCGCGCAGTATCGCGTAGGAGCGGTTGTTCAAGATGACCGTAGTGATGTCGAGACGCTCGCGGGCGTGAGTCCAGAGCGCGGACAGCGTATACATCGCACTCCCGTCCGCCTCCAGGCAGATCACGGGACGCTGTGGACAAGCAATTGCGGCCCCCGCCGCGAGAGGCAGGCCCTGCCCGATCGCCAAGCCGGTCAGGCCGAGCGCGTCGTGAGCGGGTGCCCCAGCGAACGCGTCCGGTAAGACTTGGAGACCCGACGTAATGGCCTCGTCGACCACGATAGAGTTATCGGGCAGAAGAGCCGCCAGCACGTAGGCCCAGTTGTCCGAGTCCAGGGCACCAGTCGGCAGATCCACGTGTCGCGGCGTAGTTTTTCTCGCCCGAACATCAGGGGCGAGGTCGTCCGCCAGAGCTTTGAGTGTGGCGAGCCCGCCGCTGAGCTCGTGCATCGTTGCTCCGTCGGGCGTCAGGCGTCCGTCTTGGCCCGGATAGGCGAATGATGTTACCGGCGGCCCGGTCTCAACCAAGAGCAGGTGCTTCACCCCGGCAAGCTGTTCACGAACCGTTTCGGCGCGATAGCTGAGGGGTGTCACCACAGGTACTCCGACACCGCGGCGCAACCTGGCCGGCCACGTGGGACAGAACAACTTCACGTTGCCGGACTGTGCGACCCGGTCTGCAGCGGCCAGGCCCTCCTCGCTCAGCACCGAACCATTCAGCAGGAGCGCCACCGATTCACCGCTGCTGAGTACGTCGCGCGCGTAGGAGATTTTAGGAGACGCGGGCGGGCTAGTTCGGGAAGGCGCCCGGCCTGCTGGCTGGGCGCCGTTCGACCAGGACACATCGGCCGGCACGATGAGGGTGGACACACCACCCGCCCCGATAGCCTCCAGGACCGCTGGTCCTAGCGCATCGACCTCAGTCGGACGCCCGACCCACGAAGAGACCGTGCCAGCGGCCGACTCAATATCGGACTGCAAGGGCGAGTCCAGAAGCTGATGGCTTGCAGCGTGGTCACCAACGATGTTCACTACCGGTGTGGCCGCGCGTCGGGCGTTGTGAAGGTTGGCCAATCCGTTTGCCAGCCCCGGCCCCAGATGCAACAGGGTCGCCGCCGGGACACCGGCCATCCGACCATACCCGTCGGCCGCACCAGTGGCGACACCTTCAAAAAGGCAGAGGACCCCACGCATGGACGGGTACGACTCCAGGGCCGCGACCAGATGCATCTCTGAGGTTCCAGGGTTGGCGAAGCAGACCCTGACGTCGTTGTCGATCAGCGTCTGCAGCAGTGCCTCAGCGCCGTTCACAGTGTCCGCGCACCGGACTGGTTTCCAAGGACCATGTCGTAGGCAATCTGCGGGTTGAAGGTGCCGGCCTTGCTCGTGGGCGCGTTCCCGCATTCACCGTCCGAGTTACCTGCTGTCTTGATCCACAGCCGGGCCTCAAGACTGGTGCCGTCTGTGCTGTCCACACGCGATGTCACACCAATCTTCCGGCCAACAGGGTTGCACCACTGACCATTCCAGCCGTTACCGTTGCGACTGGTATCCATCACGTAGGGCTTCTCGGATTTGCCCTGCGCCGCGAGGGCCATGTTGACCGCGTCGCCAAACGCTGTCTCCTCCGACTCCGTGTGGAAGTTCGAGACGTTGAGGGCGAACCCGCGTACGTTGTCCACTCCGGCCTTTGCTAGGCGGTCGGCGATGTCTGTGGCCTTGGCGTACTTCGAATTACCCGCGTCGATGTAGACCGCAGCGTTCGGCGCTTTGTCCCGGAACTGCTCCGTAGCGTAGCGAATCAGATTCTCCCGCTCGGCCTTTTGTGAACTATCCAGGCACGAGTAGTCGGCCAGGGCGTCGGGCTCCAGGACCACGACGGCAGGGCGGTCCATGATCGCGCCGGCGTAGGACGAGATCCAGGTGCGGTACTTTGCCGCGCTGGTCTCGCCACCACCCGAATACCCGCTACATGCATCACGGTTGGGAATGCTGTAAGCGACCAGGATCGGAACCTTGCCGGCCTTCTCCGAGGCATCGACGTAGTCGCCGACGGACTTGCTGATGCTGGTGAACCAGTCTCCAAACCACCGCGCCATCGGGTTCTTGGCTAGGCCCTCTCTGATTACTGGCATCCGGCTATCACCCGGGTTCGCAGCAGTCCACAGCGCTGACTGTGACTTCGGGTCGACGTAGAAACCACTGCTGGCAGCTAAGTTCAGGGTGCCAATCGGCCCGGCGGCAACAGCCTTGGCTGCGACCAGCGAGGCAGCCGGAGCGGCGGTCGCCGACTGGGTGACCACCACAGTGGTCAGACCGACTGCAGTCAGCAATCCCGCCGCCACGGCCGCGGTGAGGTGTGTACGTGTCATGTCAACTTTCTAACGGGCCTCGGCTGGCGCGAGTGTCGGAGGGGCGTCATCCAGAGCCTCAGCTTGTCTGGTGCAGCCTTCGCGCCGGTGAATGTTGTCATCCCAGCTAGGTCGGTGGTGGGGTCGGACACCGGGTACACGTGCCCTCGAAGCCCAAGGTTCACCTCGGGCTCGCACATTGCCATGGCCAGCCCTAACCCCACACTCACACAGCCGAACGACCTCGTGGACCGCCCTTACGAAGCGTCTTGTCTGCGCAGAGCAGGCAGGATGAGCAGCGCCCCCACCACGAGCAGCCCTGCCAACCCCTGCAGCAAAGGACCGAAGCCGTGGCTGATACCCGCGCGAACCAACTGCGGGCCGAGACTGGCGCCGATGAACATCCCACAAGCGTAGAGAGCCACCGCCGCACCGGCCGTCCCCGGGGCGAGCGCAGTGATGGTCTGAACGATGGCGGGGGCGGTTGCGGCAACGGCGGCGACGAACACGAACAGTGCCACTCCCAGCCACACCGTGTGCGCGCCGAGTAGGGAAGCAGCCAGGAGGGCAAGTGCGCCTACGGCCAGAGCCACGACACTTCGCACCGGTCCGCGCAGTCGCTGCAGGAACGGTGCCGCAGCAGCGACCAAGATCAGTGCGGGCAGCGAGCTGGCCCGCAGGCCCAAGACTGCGCCACTGTCACCGGCCAAGGACGGCGGTCCGGCAATGGCGATAGCGGTGTACAGGCCGACGAAGGCACTCATCAAGCAGACCGTCGCCCCGTACACGGCCAGCAGGTGCGCTCGTCGCAGAAGTGCTGGCATTACGGCAAATGCCTGGAATAGGCCGGTCTCCCGCTGGTGCGGACCGGAGCGCAGCACACGCCGGGAGACGAGTGCGCTCACAGCCATAAGCGCGCCATTGAGGATGAAGACGGCTCGCCATCCAGCTGCGTCGGCCACGGGCACGACAGCGATCTGCATCACGATGGCCGAGGCCAGCATGGCGCTGGTGACGCAGGTGAGGGCGAACGGCCTGCGTGCAGGCGCGATGTGGTGGGCCACGTAGGCAAAGGCGGCCGGTGCGAAAGCAGCTGCAGTGACTCCCTGGACGGCTCGCAGAGCGACGGCCCAGCCGAGAGACGATGCGCTGGAGACCGCAATCGTGGTCAGAGTGCAGGCCAGCAGACCGGTCACAATGACCGCACGAGGCCCGTAGCGGTCGGTCATCGGCCCGGCGACCAGGAAACCAGCTGCGTAGGCGATACCAAAAACGGTCGTTGCCCAGGTGATGTCGGGTGCGGGTACGTCGAAGGTCTCGGACATTGGGGCAGTCAGCGCCAGCACGGCGTACATCTGCCCCACGACCAGCAGACCGAGAAGGATCAGCAGCACGACCGGGCCCGAGGTGGGCGGCTGGGCCTGCGAATCCTTGACTTCGTTCCTGAGGACAGTCATGGCTTTCTCCTGAAGAGCAGGGTGCTGGCCCGGCGGCCTGTCCGGCCGCCGGGCGGTCGGGTATAGATCAGCCTCGGTTCAGGCGGTAGCCGGCGTGATGAAGCACACCGTCGCGGAACTCGCCGAAGGCCCAGAAACCCAAATCGTCGAGGTACTCGATCCGGTCGCCCTGGATCCAGTAACGCCCTTGGTAGGCGTGCGGGCGTCCACCCCGTGTTTCGTCGTACCGGCCGTCGGGGAGCAGCTCCTGGTGCAGGAAGTCGGTGTCGTCGATCCACATGCCGGCGTAGGCATGCTCCTGATCTGACTTCACAGTCGCCTCAGTCGGCTCAGCGGGCGTGGCGGCCGCGAGGTTGACCGGGCGCCCGTCCCACAGCTGCACCTGCCCCTGTGACAGGACGATGTCCAGGTGACTGGGGCGGTTGATTACAGGGCCCGTGGGCGTTCCTTCGCTCTCGCCAAGCCGTACTACCACGATGTCGGCCGGGTTGCCGCAGGTCAAGGTGCCTACGCCGGTGCCCGCCGGGGCGGCGAAGTCAGGTTGCGCAGGCATCACCACGCAGCCTGTGCAGTCGATGACCAGCATGTCGTCATCTTCAGCGGCCGACAGCAGCCCCGGCCCGACCCCGACAATCAGGGAACCACCGAGCAGGACATCGGCCTGCTCCCAGTCACCCATCAGCGGATTCCTGGTGAGAACCGTCCCGCCGCTGAGCAGCAACGGCTGCGGCTTGGAACTGGTGGCCTTGAGCACAGCCTCGAGAACTTCGACGCTTCGCGACTTCTCCACGGACATGAACCTCTCCTCACTTCCAAATTGTTGCGCCTCAAGTGCTCCCCGTGATCGAGGAGCTTGGCGTGCATAAAGCTTGGCCGAGTCGGCCGACCCCATCCAGGTAGCCGCCCTCCCTAGGAGCGCCGCACCCAGGCACGGCACCATCAGCAGGGGGACGACGTATCGGCCGGTCGGATTAGCGCCTACGGCGCCGTCAACTCATGCGCTGCCGGCGATGCGGGCCGCGGCCCGTTCGGACAGCGTGATGACAAACGACTACAGGTTGCCGCGCGTAACGTTCGGCAGCACCCATGCATCAGCCACGAACAGACCAGCTACGCCGTGCATTACCATGGTCGCCGGATCAATCACGGCGTCCGAATCGGTGCCATACGGCAGGGCCCCGGCACGATGCCAGTCCGTTCCCCCTTGACGCTCATCCAGGCGTCCAGGCGTCCAGGCCGTCCTTGCTCCAGTCCGCTGGCTGAAGGACCTCACCGATCGTCACCTTCAGCGACGGAATCGCAGGATCCGGCGGATCAGTCGCGGGGCCCCGCGTGGTCGGACCCGGTCGTCCGGGTCGGACAGATGGGCCGGGTCAGCTACCGGAACTACGGCCGGGTCGGCCGAAGCCAACCCCAGGATTCCCACACTGCGCAGGGCCAGCAGCAACAGGGCCAGGGCACCACCGGGATCGGAGATGACCTGCAAGTCCCTCGTCCAGCCCGAACAGGGTCAGCGTGACCTGGACATCAGGTTCCTTCTCCCCGCCCGCATGCTTAGGACAGCTCCGGCCTGAGACACAGACGCGAGAGATTCGCGCCGCAGCAGCGCCTAAGCACGCTGAGCGCGTTGTGCAGCGGAGTGCCATCCGTGACCGTCCGCACCGGCGTCAGCAACGGATGGTCCTGCAGATTGGCTCCGACATTGGGCAGGTCCCGCCACGCCGGGATCAGTACTCGGCCAGATGGACGGCCGGGACGATCCCGCACACCACTAGCAGTTGAGAGCTGCGCAGTGCCCGGCGGCCAGCACCAAACATCGCCGGGAACACCCTCGCATCTGCGGCCATTGAAGTTCCGCGTCGCGGGTAGACCGTTGCCGTCGCGCACCCGGTTCACCCGCATCGGGCCGCCGCCAGTGCTTCGTCGAAGTCCCCGTCTTCAGGGCCGGGAAGGCTGAGGCGACCTCGTTCCACGACCAGTCGGCAGCACCGCGCTCGGCCCACCCGTCGTAGCCGGCGGAGCACCCCTCGAACCAGGACATCATGGTGATGCTGCTGTCCCGCCCAGCCCCTTACCCTGCGCGAGGTACACCGACGAGCCGAGACATGGCTGCTGGAACGGTGTCCCACCGCCCTGGGGCTCACCCCTACACAGCTCTAAGCAGGGTCTGAACCCGGTCGGAGAGGGGCCCGTGCTGAGGAGCGTGAACGCACAGAATGTGCGCGGTTCGGTCGAGGAGACCGTCCCGGGCATGACAGTTCGGTGGCGGGTGCTGTTCCGTCCGACCGGTCCCGGGCCGTGGCGGGAGGGCCGGCTCCTGCGCATCGGTATCGGATCTGCAATCCCGTGGCCAATGCAGCGGATCGAATGGATAGACCGCGCCGGGTACAGCTGTACGGTCGACTTCAGCAGCGACGGCTCCATCTTTTCGGGAGTGCGCACGACCCCTGACGGCCAGACCGAGGAACTGCAGGGTCAGATCCTCGGCCCAACCCCGGCTCCCGAGTCGATCCGCGCATTGTGGCCGGCCTGGCGAAGGCGTCCCAGCTCTGAGGGCTGGATCTTCACGATCGAGACGGCTGACCGGCTCTGGCGCAGCACCAGCGGTTGGCAGATCCTCCTCGATGACGGCATCGCTCCCCCGGCCTGGGTCGGCTGGCAGGACGTCACTGGAGCCAGCGGCGAATGGGACATCGCCGAGCCAACACCGCGCGAGCGACCCGTCACCATCGCGAGCGTGCAAGCTGACGCCGAACACGCCGCGGCCGACGAGGTTGCCGCCAACCTCCTAGAACCGGGCCCGTCGAAGTGGTTCGCGGACCAGCCGACCGGCGACCTTATCCTGCTCCTAGACGAAGCGGCGACGGTGACGTCCTACGAACTGGTCAGCGGCGACGACGCGCCAGACCGAGACCCCAGCGAATGGCAACTGCTTGCGCTCAAAAGGTCAAGTTGGAGCGTCGAGTTCCAACCCGAAGAGTGGCAAGTCGTCGACGTCAGGTCTGGCGAAGACTTCGCCGGCCGGAACACCGTCCGCCGCTTCAACGTGTCCCGACCGGGCAGCGAAAGCCGTGTCTACCGCCTGCGGATCACTCGCAACACCGGCTCTGTGCATCTGCAACTCAGTAGGCTGCTGCTGTTCGGCCTTGCCGCGCCGCATCCTGACACCGTGGTCGGATTCCGCGAGCCAGCCGGTGGACATCGGCTGATCATGCGGGGGTACGCCACGACTGAGCCTGCCAGGCATCTGCTCCTCACCGGCCACAACCGCGGTACCGCCCGGTGGGAACTGGATCGAGCGGGCTGGGAGAGCCCAGACCCCGCCGATCCGACAGGCCCGGTGACGATCGACGAATGGACAGCATTCCTCGAGGAACTGGGAGAGGTGTATCCACCCGCCCTTGAGGAGCAAATCCTTGATCTGGAAACACAATTGGGGGTACGACTCCCCCCTAGCTACCGCAATTTCCTGAGAGTCAGTAACGGCCTCGGTCAGGAGAACCCCATCGGCCCGTACCTCTTACCGGTCGAGGATGTGGGCTGGTTCCGCGACGTACACCGGGAAGTCCACATCGACGGAATCATCATCGGTGCTGACCTTGGGGACTGGGAGAGGGTTTTTGGTCGCAGCCTGGCCGTCTCACGTCAGGACGACGGCTGGTACCTCTTCCTCGACCCCTTCACCATCGACGAAAACGGCGAATGGCGGGCCTTCCGATGGCGTGACGGCGACGCCAGCCCCCCGGAGGCCGTCACCGACTTCGGCGCTCTGCTTGCCCTCGAAAGAAGCCGGCCAATCTGAGACCCCACGTCGGGCACTCACCTCGGTCAATTCCATGCATCCGCAGGTAGCTGTAGTTGCCTTCCTGGAATGGTTCATTCTCGACGCAGTTCACATCGACCGTCAGATCGGGCCTGAAACGCCCGAACGGCATCGCACAGAGGGCCTTCTGTTGCTCGTAGGCCCGCCTCGATCCGGTGCCTCGTTAATGCCGGCCCGATGTGCCGGTGTCACCGCCGGCGTCATCGCCCCCTCCGCAACTAATCCGCGGGACACGCCCAAGCCAGCAAGCCATGGCGTTCAGGGTGGCCGGGATGGCCGGGATGGCCCAATTCGTCCAGGATCTGCCCGGGAACATAGGCGTCGATCAAGTGGCTACGATCGATTGAGCAACGCATCGCCACCGTGAACGTAGGGCAGCAGCTGGCCGCAGTGGTGCGGCTGAGCACCTCGCAGGGCTGTGGTCCTTCGTTGTGTCGCTGCCGGGGAGCTGGCCGAGCAGATCGGATAGGCCAAGACGCTTATGGGCTGGGGCCCTGCCCGGAATCCCTTGTCGAGGCCCGGACACGACGCCGCCAGAGGTCAACCGAAAAGATCCCGGAACACGGCTGCGGACTCGGGCATCGAACTCAGCAGGTGGTTCCCATTGTCCCCTACATCGAACTCGAAGTAGGCCTGATAGGCCACGTTATTCACCGGGTCGTGGATGAACTCGTGCATGCGCTCGATGAAGTGTGGGTTGTCCATGCCGCCGTGCCCGTCGTTGACGGTACGGTCCCATAGACCCCACTCCGGCAACGAGAGTGGCTTGCCGCGCTCGGCTGCGAAGCCCGACCAGAACTTCAGGCCGAACTTGGAGTTGTAGATGTCGTTCCAGGCAGCCTTCTGGCGCTCCAGCCGGCAGTCGGCAGGGCACTCGCTAGGGTAGGGGTAGGTGTTGTTCGCCCAGGAGATGTCGTACACGTCCACGCCGATGTAGTCGACGTAGTCGTCACCCGGGTAGAAGCGTGTGCTGTCATAGCGCTTGCCTCCGTTGCTGGGGTTCCAGTCGAACCGGAGGTTCTCACCGCCGGGGACCGCGCGCATCGTCGTCACGATCTGGCGCCAGTAGCCGATGAAATCCTCACGCTCGGCCGGGTGCCAGCGCCAGTTGCCGAGGTTGAACTCCCACCCAAGTCGCAGAATGGCGTCCTGCTGACTGTGCTCGACCAAATTCTGTGCCAGCCGCCGGTAGTAGCGGTTGTACTTACCCTCAGCACCTTCTGCGAGAGAAACCTTGAGGTGCTTGGCCTCGGGCAGCATGGCTAGGCCGTAGACGATCCGGTAGTCGTGGTCCTGCCAGGCCCGTAACTGGTCGTAGGGGTTGGCAATCTCGTCCCAGGTCGAGCGCAGGGAGAAGTCGATGACGTACTCGATCTCCTGGCCTGACCAGTCCGCGAACGTCTGGACGTCCTCGGGCGAGGTACTGCGAAAGACTCCGGCTCGCGGGGTGGGCGCATATCTTGAGGCTGCATTCTCACTGGGCGCTGCCTGTCGGCCCGGTTCGGAGGGCTTGGAGATCTTGTAGGCAGTGGCACCGAGCGCGAGCAGGACGGCAACGCTTAGTGCGACCGGCCAAAACCCGCGCCGGTTGGAAGTTTTTGGTGCTGAGTTCACAGTGAAAGGTTCTCCGGGATGCTGAATGTCATTAGCTAGCGGGACGCCAGTTCGCGGAACTTTTCCCCGGCGCGGGTCAGTACGGACAGCTTGTGTGTCCCGTTCTCGGCCACGTCGAAGTCGAAGTAGATGTGGTAGGCGACGTTGTTCTTGGGGTCGTTGATGAACTTCATCATTTGCTCGATGAAATAGGGGTTGTCGCCGCCGCCGTGCCCATCAGGTCGCTGCCAGACTCCCCATTCGGGAAGCGACATCGGCTTGCCAACCGATCGCGCAAAATTGGCGTAGGTGTTCAGCCCGAAAGTGCCGTTGAGCTTGTCGTTCCAGGCAACTTGCCGTCGGTTCTGGACGCAGGCTTCGTCGCACCCCTCAGGCAGTGGGTAGGCGCCGGGAGCCCAAGAAATGTCATAGATGTCGACACCGATGTAATCCACATAGTCGCCGCCAGGGAAGTATTGGCGCGGGTCGTAGGTCTCTCCCCCAATGTTAGGATTCCAGTCGAACTGCAGGCCTTCGGCCCCTGGGACCGAGCGCATGGCATTCACGATGTGCTGCCAGTAGCTGATGAAATTCTCTCTGGTGTCCGGGTGCCAGCGCGACTCACGCAAGTTGAACTCCCATCCTAGGCGCAGGATGGAGTTGCCCTGCCCATGGTCTACGAGGTTCTGCGCCAAAGTTTTAAAATGATGGTCGTACTCACCATTGGCACCGGCGGCCATCGTGGCCGAATCATCCTGCAGCGGGAGCATCGCCACCCCGTAGACCATCCGGTAGCCGGACCCTTTCCATATGTCCAGTAGGTAGTTCGGGTACGCAATCTCCTCCCAAGTAGCGCGGGCGGAAAAGTCGGCCGCGTAGTCAACCTCGCGACCGGCCCATTCGCCAAACGTCGACACCTCCGGGGGTACGCTTCCTTTGAAGACACCGATTTTGGCTGGCTTCGAATCTGGTTCACCAGCCGAGTCATCAAAACTTCCTGCAAACAAAAGAATTCCAGCGACAACTGCGATCACTGTAATCAGCGGGACCACCGGGAAACGGCCCGATCGGCTGGTTTCTTCTGCCTCATCCGCTTGAGTTTCCGTGTCGTCCTTCTCGGACCGCTCCGTGGGGTTGACTGGCATTGGAACCGTGGGCTCGGTTGGGGGATGGACTGACTGCTCGGCCATGTTCTCGGCTTTCTGCTCGACGTTCCTAGCGCCTGTGTCACGTCAGCAGCAGGGCCACGGTTCACCGGCGACTGTCCTCCCGGCCTAACCCCTTCAGGTCATTTCGGAATGCCTGGGCGTGCGGCGGGTACGGTCCACACCGTCTTGCTTTCGGTAGGGCGCTGCAACATGCTCAGAACACGATGTAGAGCGACGTCGGAAACGTCGGGCTCGGAGTTCTTCGCCAACTGCAGGTGGTAAAGCAGCTCGGGTTCCGGCGCCAGGCCGTATCGTTCGAGGTAGTAAGTGATCGTGTCAGTCCAAACCCATCGTCCATCGGTCCGGAACGTCAGCGGGACCACTTCAGGACGCTCCGGGTCCAAGACGTCTGCCATGGTCACCGATGTTGTCAGGACAGGTAAGCCGTCACCCAGGTACCGGAGTAATGCAATTACTTCATCCAGGTCATCGATCCGCGGGTGGTTCTCGTCAAAGAGCGGACCATGCTCAGGATCCACCGAGTCGAAGACCCTGGCCATCCGTACCGGGGCGGTGGGCTCCGACGTCCAGATCAGGGCCCCCCTTGCGCAGGCGTTGCTTTGGTAGGCCGGCACCATCGTGGCCTGGCCACAAACCTCGACCTGCGGATCGGGTTCGCCGGCGGCAGAAAGGGCTGCCTGGAGCCGGGCCGTGACGGCGGGCAGGTCATGCGGCTCAAGCGGAGCAGCAGCCTGGACCACGAAGAGCAGTCGGGGCGTTGGCCACGGCGAGCCGTCCGCGGGCGCCCGCCATGACCGCCACACAGCGATCAGTCCGATTTCGGCCCGGGCTGCAGAGACCATGACACGGTCCAGTTCGTCCTGGGCCTGTTGCTCGAGCGCGAGGGTCAGGTCAAGAGGACCTTGGACACCTTCGGGTCTACGAGGGTCTGTAGAGCTGAAGATCCATGGAAGATGCTGGCTGGCGCCGTCCTTGAGCCTTTCCAGGGCGCTGATGAGTTCGTCATCCTCCCCGGCCGCCTGAAGTTCTCCCGCCATGAGCTCGGCGTCCTGACCCAGCACCGGCACTCGGCCGGTGGCCGCCGCGAAACCGATTGCCTGGGCCACGTCCACCAACCCACCCTCAGCCAGCCAGGATCGAGCTTCGCAGATCAGGTCGTCTGGGAGAGTTCCGGCCAGCCGCAGGAGCATGGTGTGCCAGTCCCCCAGCCCGCTGCGATTATCACCCGCCGTCAGCCGCTCTGTTCCAGCGCCGAGCACCCGCCACCTCCACCATGACTGCATCCCACCGGGCACATTGCATAAACCGGCGGCTACCGATGTCACGGTCGCTTGCTTCAACAAGGTTCAGCGGCCGGGCCAAATACCCCGGAGACGTGGGTCACAGCACGCCGAATTCACCAGGCGGCTATCTTGCGGCCGCTGCCTCAGCCCCGACGCGAATCAACGGCGACGAAAGATGCTCTGGGGCCTCCTGTATCGGCGTCAAGGCCACGTCATGTCATGGGCGAGAGGTATGCATCATGCAAAAGTACGTCTTCGAACGGCTTCCGGATGTCCGAGCGCGACTTCGCCGTGACCGTCGCTTCCCCGGGACTCCCGCGATGACAACCATGCTGGACATCTGGACCAGTGGACAGCGCTTCCGGATCAGGGACCATGACGGGCGTCCAGTGCGTGACCTGCTGGCAGACGTCACTGAGCAGAGCGGACTGGGCCGTGTGCCGAGCACACTCGAAGAATTCATGGATGCGGCAGCCGGCTCAAGAGCCCCATTCTCGGGGCCGACTGACGTGTACGGCGACCTCTCAACCGGGATAGCTCTTGTTCGGGAACCCCATCGAGCCCCGTGGACGACTGACGCAGCGAACCTTCTTCCGGTGATTGCGCAGTTGGTTGTCTCGTCCATCCCATCCTCTTGGCGACCGGTTGGCCACGGCAGGCAGCTTAATCGTCCTTGCAGCCTTTACGTGTCGAACCTTGCGGGCTCAGCTGGGCTGTGTACCTGGGCGGTTGCGGGCCCTTTCATCCTGTCCAGGCGTGTGCAGGAGGCGGGAAATCCATCAGTATCGGTAACGGTCGAGGCGGTCGAACTGGTCGAGGCACCGTTCGAGCAGCCTAAGACCTGTTCCCCGATGAAGCTTCTGGTCGACACGGACCTACCGGATCACGACTCTGCGGTTCAGCCGGTCCAGGTAGGCATGCGCGACCGCTTGCGCTAGGTCTCCTGTGTAGGAGCGTTCCGACGCCTTTCTGTCTCCCAGCACCTGCCAGAGCAGAGTCTCCACTTGTGCAGGCGAGGGCATGTCCGGCTGCGGGTCCGAAACGATCTGCATCTCGATCAGCTCTCGCAGTTCGACGGTCACTTGATCGGTCAATTCCTGCAGCCCGGCCTCAACCTCCCGGGCCGGCGCACCGACCTGACGACCCAGCGTCCCAAGAGCCCGGACAACGGCTTCGGACAACGTCTGAGGTCTGGGCGGTGACGTCGGGTTAGGTGTTGCGGCGAGAAGGTCTTCTGTCTCGGAGTCAAGGTCTGTGTATGGCTCCTCGGGGAAGGGAATGTGCGACAGGTCTGCCTCGCCTCCGCCACCAGAGCTTGCCTCAGGTCCGCTGATCAGCGCCAGCTGGGCCTTGAAGGCTTCAGCAGCATCTCTGGCGGCCTGCGCCTGTTCCTCGTCGGCCTTTAGCCGGCGGCGTTGAAGCTCCACCACTGTCCATGCCAGATCCCGTATGGACGTGGTGTGTTCCGTGACCGAGTGAGCCAGTTCCAGGAGCTGTTCCTCTCTCAGTTGTGGCAGCAGGGTTTCACCACGCTGTTCCAGCAGACGCCTGGCCCGGTTCACATGCGAAGTCAGCAAGGTGAGCCCGTCAGGACTCGACTGATCAGCTGAACGTCCGTCGTGGGCTCTGGTAAGCCGTTTTGAGAAGGAGCCAGCGATATTGCCATGCGACGAAGGCATAGCCGGGGCACCGCGTTCTCTCACGGACACTTCCAGCGACACAGTGGGTCCTTCGGATGTGCTGGTGAGGTGCGCTTCAACGGTCACCATGACGAAGGCCTGGTGACGTCCCGACCTCCAGTGGCGGCGGCGCGGGTCAAGCCGGATGGTCTGCGGTTCGGTGCCGGAGCCGTTCAGGAACTGATTGCGGACGCTCTGACGCAGCCGGTCCGGATCGACGGTCGCCAGCGTCGCCGACACATCCGCGTAGTCCAACTCAGCCAACAGCACGCGAAGTTGAGGCTCGGCTTCCTGCAATGCCCGGGCGAAATCGTAGCTCTGCTCGAGGGCAAGCGCCGGCTCCAGGGCCGAAGTGATCGGCCCGGCGATCACCCGGGCGTTTGCCTCGGCGTCAGACTCGCTCCCGAACCCCAGTCCCAGGGCCCATCTCATCACCTCCGCAGGAAGGCCGTCGTCGGCGGTCCACAACCGCCCGGCGAAGATCAACGGCAATGCCCCCGATCTGGGCCTCTTACGCCACAACTGGTGCAGTCCGCTGCCGGACATCCATCCGAAATCGCTGTCCTCCGGACGACCGGCCAAGACCCAGAACACCTGATAGGTGGGAACACGCTCGTCCAGTCGCAGGTGTACCGCGAGCTCGACGCGGACCAGAGACCGGCGACCGCTCAGGGAGAGCGGGCCGGTCTGCTCGAAATGCCCGGCCACCGTCCGTTCGATCCGGTCCTTGACCTCCAGGAGCTCCGCCTCCGTCACACCGGGCCCAGGCACCAGCAACAGCGGGACCCTGACCAGGACAGCCAGCAGGTCGCCCGGAAGCTCGCCGACCTCGGGCAGGACGCCGACCGAGACCTGCGAGGGCTCGTGTGCGAGACGCTCCAGCGCACGGCCCAGTGCATCAACAGTGTCTTCGCTCTTCAGCACATCATCGGTAAGCAGAGCCAGGCCGTGCCGCACCGACTGCCGCAGCAGATTGCTGCGAGCCGGCTCGTCCACGGCCTGACCCTCATCGGAAGACCACTGAAATGGTCGGAACCTTAGGTAGCCGTGAACCTGCGCGAGCTGAGTGGCGGAAACGGCCACGGGCGATGCCTCGATGATCGGCACCACAGCCGGGTCCAGGCGGGTATGGGGACGCAGAACCTTCGCCAGCGAACTCAGGCCCTGGGCGATCGCCTCGGCGTCCGCCTCTCTGCGTTCGTGGACGGCCTTCTGCCATCGGGAGATCCCCTTGCCCACGGCCTCCAAGGTGGTGGCCTGTGCCGGTTCCAGAGCAGTCGACTCGTCGTTCAGGTAACTGCGCACCGCGTCCGGGTCCAGTACCGGGATGCCCTCGTTCAGAAGCTCAACAATCCGGCGGGCCTGAGCGTCGTAGGTGTCGTCTTGCCCGGCGTGTGACGCCCAGTACTGGTCCCACAACTCTTTCAACTCATTGACCGGTAGATCTCGGTCACGGGGCAGGACTCCCTGAGCAGCCGAGAGGACCTCTGCCAGACGTCGCAGATACGGTCGCAACTGGTGCGGGGAAGAAAGATCACGTAAGGCTGCGACGACGTCTTGACCGATCGCTTCGATTACAGTTCCGTCTTCGAACAGATTGGGTACCTGGTACGTCAGGGCGAAGCCCTCGTAGCGCTTGTGCATTGTGGTGAGCTGCGCCGTTTGGTTTCGGATCTGTTTCAGTCCCTGGCCCACCCAGGTTCCGGGAGTAAGTTGTGCGCGGGATGGACCGGCTTCGGAAGCATGCCTGTGTGCGTGGAACCTGAACGCTTTGAGCAGGCGACCACCTCCGGGGACTCTGAGCCCCAGCAGGTCACTCAACATTGCCCGTGCCAAGGAGTCTGTCTGTCCCAGATTGACGCCCTGAGGTTTCTGGGCCTGAATACTGGCTAGGTGTTCCTGTACCTCTTCCAGCGAGAGCATTCTCGGCGCCTCGGCAGATCCGTCGACATCTTGGTAAAGCATTCTTAGTCGGTCGTGAACCATGCGAGCGGTGGGCTGGCCCGGCTTCAGGTGGTGCTGCACGATCTCGTCTGCGCGTTCCTGCACGCTCCGCACGGGGGCGCTCACCAGGTGATCCAGCTCGTCCAGCTGATCCGGCCCTATGGACGGCAAATCCCGTTGCTTCAGCAGCCGGTTTACTTCGCCTAGAACGCTGGGCGGCTCTTGGGCATCGGAGCTCGTCCCCTTCGGTGCGGCCGGCTTTACGGATGGGGTTCGCGATAGGTATCCCTGGGGATGGAAGTGGTTCTTGCGGCGACTCTCGTCAGCGGCCTCGTCGGCGGCCCTCTTGGCTTCCATCCACAGGCCGAGGGTCTCTCGGAAGGAGAGTTCCAGCCGGTCGGCGGCAGCCTGCTGACGCAGCAGTTGCCGACGGGTTTCGTTGAGGGGGTCCGGATTGCCCCCGTTCAGCTCCTGGCGCAGCCGCACGGCCGAGGCAAAGACCTCACGTCGGGCCTCCTGTCGCTTGACCCCGGCCTTCACCAGCGCAGCCTGCTCCCGACGCGGTTGCCTCATCGACTCCGGCAGCGCGAATCCCAGCTCCGTGCGGGCCACTTCGGCGCTCATCCGCAGCCCAACGGCGCGCTCGAGACTGACGATGGTGAAGCTGGTTCGTGAGCCCTTGCGATGAGCCAAGAGAAAATCGATGGTGTGTGCGGTGGCGACCGAAGCTCCGCCCCGACGCACCATCCGGCTGTTGGCCGAAGTATCGCTCACTCCGGAGCGCTGCTCAGTGGCGCTAGCGCTGCGTGGACCATTGCTGCTCTCGGTGCGTGGCGGAGGTTCGCTTTGCATGCCACCGGGATTGACGTTAAGGCTAAGCATCGTGTCTTCGGCGTGGGTACGCACCGGAGCGCTCACGGCCCGGGCTACCGACGGGGTGACCGCTGCCAAGGCACCTTCGACTGCCGTCCACAGATCCTCGCTTGAAGACAGTATTTGGGTGTTGAGCATCCGTGAGTAGATCTTCAAGCCCGGGTAGGGAGCTGGGTAGCCCTCGTCGTTCTGTGACAAGGGAATCCAACTGCGAGCGGCCGTGTTGCTGCCCGCCGTCTCCAGGACCAGGGCCAGAACCGTGTCTTCCGCCACCCCCTCAAGCCCGAGCAGAGCATCCTTCAGTGGGCCCGCCCCCAGGAACCAGGTGATGGCTGACTCCCGCGGCATCCGGTGCTGGGCGCCTGCAAGGAAGTTCTGGATGAACGCACCGGCCTCGGCGTCGGAATCTACCGTTCGGGCCCGGTGTACGGTCACCGGCCCGGGAACCGCAGGGTGTGGTTGCCCAATTAGGCGTAGCGGGCTGGCCGCATGTTCGACCGTCAGCGGATCCACCTGCCCGGCAACCGAACCGGTCACGGTGAATGTTCTGCCGTTGGGCAGCCGTAGCGACACTTCGACCTCGCTGACCGGCACCTCCAGGAGGGCCCGTGGACCACCGACCAGCCAGTTCAGCGCCAGAGTGGCGGCGTTCTCTGCTCCATCGGCACCGTTCTCGACGAGGAACTGTTTTCCCGTCCCAGGGCCGGTGCCGAATATAGGTTGAATGACCTGGTCGGGCTCGCCCTGGAAGCCGAACCCGCCAGCGGCCTGGATCTTGCGTCGTTCGAGGAACGACAGACGTTCACTGCGCTTAGCAAAGAAGTTCGTATACATCTCCAGGTCGCCCCCGTCGACGAGGATCTCGGTGACACGAGCCCGGCCGGCCCGCACGACTACCTTGACCACTGCGACCCGGGTGCTTGCGCTGCGGCTGGATCTGCTCCGGTCATCTTCGGGGGCTGGGCTGGACGCGGCTGTGCTGGACGCCGCCTTTTGCAGGCGGTTGCGTAGTGGACTGCTGCCGTAGGAGGACAACCCAAACACCGCGCCACCGTCCAGGGCGTCTTCGAGCAGGCCGCCCAGGCCCTCCGGTCCGAGAGCCCAGAGAAGTTGGCCCCGATTGTTTCGGACGTCCTGGGCTCCGTGCGGGAAGAATGTGTCGGCGAGCGTGCCCATCTGGGAGATCAGGAGGTCCGCGAAGTGGCTCAGGTCGGGCACTAGTGTGAGCAGGCCTTCGCCCAGCGCAGAGCCCGGTCCCCCGCTCAGATAGGCGGGAGGTTCAAGGGATGGGACGGGCCCGGCCGTTGGTTCGTACAGGGGCGGGGTGTCGTCCGGGTCGTGCCCATGATCGGCCAGCCACTGCTGTCCTTCGGGTGAGTGAGCCCACGCCCGGTTGTTGGCCAGGATGCTGTCTAGTTCGTCGAGCAGTCGCTGGCCGGTGACCGGGTCCGGGGGCAGGGCGCGGGCCTGCCGTTCGGTCAGCAGTTGCAGCGCCCCCTGCAGCACCTTCATTTCCCCCACAGCCCAGTGGCCGTCCCCGTCAATCCCGAGCCGGGCCGGGCGTTCGTACGCGGTGGCCACCGTCCAGGAAAGGTCACCGGGGACCAGGAAGAGCGGCGCTGTGCCGAGCACCTGTTTCAGTTCCCGGGTAGCCGAGAGCTCGAGGAGATGATCACGCTTACGGGTGCGGCCCAGACCAGCCGTAAGGGCGTACTCGAAGAACGGGCCGAACGGCTGGCTTCGACCGTTGACCCCTAGGTCGAGATCCCACATCCATGCGCGGTGGCCGCCTGCGCCGGCGGAGCGCCCACTGGTGTTGACCACCTCGCTGTAGACCCCGAGAGCCAGGACGCCCAGCACTTGACGGTTGCTCAGGCTGGGCAGGGCGAAGACCTCGACGTCGCCGAAGCGGTGGTACCAGCCGTGCGTGGAGAACTGGTTGCGCACCGCCTCGGGACCGAAGCGGGCCGTGACGGCCTGCTCGTGGGCGGCAAAGACGTCGGGCCCGGAGACCTGGGCGATCTGGGTCTTCACCTGCTCGAGCAGGTGTTCGCGCCGCCGGATCTCCAGCACTGTGCGGGTGTCCTCAAGCCGGCCCCGCACGCCGCCGCCCCGGGAGTTCAGGATCTCGGGGCGGGAGGACACCTGCTGAACAGTTGGGCTGAGCACCATGGCAGGACGTTGTGGCCCGTCCTGAACCAGCTCAGTGATCGCCCGCGGCGCGGTCACCGTCACCGGTCGGCTCACCACCGTGTGGATATGTGGGACCGCCGGCGATGCCGAGGTCACCTCAGCGGTGATCTTCCAGTGCACAGGCGCCTTGAAGACATCGGTGGTTGGGTCGCCGACCCACAACACACTTAGTTGTTGGCTCACCGAGACTCGCTTCAGCGAGCTTTGCTCCCAGATCATCTGCGCACTGAGCGCCGGGCCCAGATGGGCGTCGGCGAAGCGGGTCCGGATGTCCCCGGTGAGGCCGGCCGCCGTGGCCGTCACGTTCTCGAGGGTGGAACCCGTACCTCGCTGATGGGTGGCGCGAACTGTCGAAGCCGGCCAGTGCCCCTGGTAGACGGGCCGGCCCCTGCGTGGGGTGATGGTGACGGTCAGGAGTTCGTGGTGGCCCACCCGGTCGCGGCGCAGCACGATCTGACGCTTCTCTAGTGGCGTCAGCGATGTGCGGGAGACCTTCTGACGGATCGCCCGGTCGTTCAGGAACCTTGTCTGAGCTGTCTTTTCATCTACACGAATCAGTTCCGGGCCCCCGTTCTGGGAGATCTGGTCCCCGAAACCGGACTCGTGCACGAGAGCTCGCACCGCGTCTTCCATCTCCAAGGAGACGCTTGAGGGCAGGATGGCAGACAGCAGAGTCCCGGCCGGATCATCCTCGTCGGTGGACCATGAGGGTAGGGACCGGGCCGGATTGCCGGATGCCGGGTCGTACGGCACGAGCATGGGTTTGGCGCTTGCAGCTCCGGGTAGACCGAGGCCGGATGCTTCCGGGATGGACAGGCTGATTACGGCGTGGATTTCGTGGGGGGTGCCCGACGAGGGTTTCCAGCTTGACGTTCGCGGGTCGTAGTGCGACTCCGTGATGTCGATGCTGACCAGGTACAGCGCGCGCGGGTGGTTGATTTGGTGGCCGCCACGCGACATTTGCGTGTGCGACACGTCCTGGCTGCTCTGGTTCGTGAACGTCAGAACAGGCATGAGACGGGCCGCGAACCAGGCCAGGACGTCGAACGGTGCGCCGAAGGCGGGGCCCATGGCGAGGCTGACGTCGAGCCCGGCCCTGTGTCGCAGCCCACTGCTCCATGCCACCCCCAGCGCCGTGCGCAGGTTGGCGGCGCCACCGGCTCCGAGAGGTCGCATCCGGGTGATCGCGGCTGAGCTGTTCAGAGCCGTCCACTGTGCCTTCTTGCGTCCCAAGAGCACCGGGGAGTCGGATCGGCCCTCCAACATGCTGATCAAGTCACGCTGCAGCGCGACGGAACGCGAAAGGCGTTCGCCGGTGCGCCGGCCTGCGGATCCGGTCTCGGAGACGCCCGACGGCAGCCCTTCGCGCCGGGCGCTGACCAGATCGCCCGTGTCGACCACCGCATCGATCGAAAAGGACCGAGCCTCCACCACGGCGGCGCTGCGCTCGGTGCCGACCTCGACAGTCACTTGCTGGGCTGCCGGTACTGGAACGAACTTCAGCAGGTCTTTGGGAGCCTGCACGGTCAGTGTGCCTGGCACTGCTGCGACGAACGGCAGGTCCTGTGTTTTCGTCTGCGTCACCGGGACCGCGACGACCTCGAAGGCGAAGCCGACGGGGACCCGTGCACCACCGGTGCTGCGCAACGAGCGTTGCTCTGCGGGCGTAAAGCTGACCTGCTGGGAGACATCATTGACCAGTCGGGCCGAGAACTGCACGCTTCCGCCCACCCCGACCGGCGACAACAGAGTCAGTCCGAGCGGCGTCCCTGCCCCCGACTTCCTCGTCTCTGAGCGGCTTTCGGTTTGTGACCGCTGCGTGTTCAGCTCCTGTCGGATACTTGGCTGGACCAGCGCGGAGTCCTGCCGGAACTGCCGCAGCCGCAGATGAACGTCCAACTCCACCGTGGACCGCCGACCGAGGACGTTCCGGTGCACGCTTCGGGCCTGGATCGGCAGCGCCCGCCCCTCGCCGAGAAAGGAGTCGAACTCCAGGATCAGAGTGGTACTGACGACCTGCAGTTGGTCCAGGGCAACGGTGAGGCCGAAATGCAAGCCGGCTTGGCGCAGCACCGCGAACAGCTGGAACACCCCTTTGAGGTCCAGCGGCGCTAGCTGCCCCATTGCTCGCGGAAAATAGGGGACGACCGACAGAGTGGGCTCCATCCCCCGGTCGGCCGATGCCTCCGCCCTTTCAAGTTGTTGCAGGCGCGCCTGGAAAAAATTCGTCCGCAACGATTTTTGACTTGCAACACGGGCGGGCGCCGGAGGTGACATGGGTGCCTTACCCGCTGCCTGGGAGGCATTGCTGGACAACTGGCTCTTGCGCGCCATCCGCAGGAGGTGCTCATTGATCTGGTCTGGATGCTCCCGGGCCTGCGGCAGCGGCCGGAAGTGCTCGTGCCGCGGTAGGTCCACCACCTGCGAGACGCGCTCCCAGACCTGATTGAGCAGGCCGGCGGCCAGATCCCGGCGCATCTGCCGCAACTGCTCGTCTGCATCCGCGACAGGAGCCTCACGGGCAGCTGCGAGCGCCGCCGCGTTCACGGCTGCGACGTGGATGCTTTCCATATGCTCAGCCGTAAGGCGCGGTTCGCGGGTCGCTGCCAGGTGCTGAGCGGCCAAAATCCGGACCATCCCTGGCACGCCTTCCAGTGCCAACGGCTCGTACTCACGGGCATACCTCTGATAGGCGCGTGTCAAGGCGTCCTGCAGGCTGCGGTTGCTGGCCACGCGCTGAAAAGCTGCCTGCCCATCTACCCACTTCCTACTGCTCTTCCGCCGCGACCCCGATGGCGAGAGCAGACCGGTGCCATGATGCCCGTACTGGCTCGGCCGACGCTGTGCGCTCATCAACTGATCATCCGGCCACCCTTGCCAGGGGGTGCTGCGAACTACGGAAGAGGTGCTGGCGCTCAGCGTCTCGGGCTCGGCCATAGACGGCGGCAGGAAAAGAGGTCGCCGCATCGCACCTGCAGGGTGAACATCGGCCTCAGTGCGTCCGATGGGGCTGGTCGTAAGGATCGGCCGCCCCTCGGAGGTGAGCCCCAGGGCCGCGGGAAAGACACTCTTGGTGACGCTGGTAGTGACTGCCAGGCCTTGTCCCTTGCCGGACAGGACTTTGCGGACGGCGGACCAGGACCCGATGAGCGCCGATGGGCGTGGCATCCGGGTGAAGTGCGCCTCCACCGTGAAACGGACCTGTGGTGAGTCCGGGTTCGCTGGGTCCTCGCGGCGTTCTCCCAATACTGAGATGCTCACCTGCCGGCGAGGGCGTCCGGACTGCCGCCCGACATCGGGATGCCCGATCTTGATCGGTTCAGGCGTCGTCGCAGATGGCGCGAGCAAGGCGGTGAGGGCTTTCGGGGTGACCTTCGAACGGACCGCGCCCAGCACGTCCTGGGCCCAGGTGCGCCCGTACATAGCGCCGAGTGCTCCCGACTCGTTCAGGGCGGCGTGGATCTGGTGCAGCACGCGCTCGCGAGCAACGGGCCCGAACGCGGGCGGCGGTGCCGACGACGGCCGCCCGAACACGTCCTCGAAGCCGGATTGGTTGGCAGCCTTGAGAGGGACCAGGCCGAACTGGGCCACGGACTCCTCCCACGAAAGCGGTTCTCTCTCCCGGGTCGAGGGGGAGGCGAGCGCCAGGTCGAACGGCTCGTGACCGGCGTCCTGCAACGGAACGAATCCCAGGTCGGTGATGGATTCCACCAACCTGTCGCCCTGCGTCCCGGAGACCGGGGATTGCTCAAGCGACTGCTCGCCCAGTTCCTCAGCGTGGGAACGGGAACTTTCGGCCACGAAGCGCTCTCGAGCGTGGCCCGGGCTGTCGCCCAGGTCGACCCATGCCTGCAATCCACCCTGATCGGCCTGGCCGGCCTGACCATCGATCGCGGGCGCAGACTGTTCGATCCGTCGCAGACGTCCGTCGGTGAAGTCGTACGTCCGGGCCTTCGTCGTCGTGGGCGGATCCATCCGCCGGACATGGCCGGCCCCAACGCCAACGATCTTCCCCTGGGCCAGCCTCATCCTCGTCACGGCGGCAAGCGACAGTTCACGCCAATTCAGGAACAGCAGCGACGTGTCGGTCTCTGCAGCGAGCTGATCGCGCTGCCCCGGTGAAAGGTAGGGGTCCTGCTGGAGTTCCTCGCGCATCGCGGTCAGGAACGAATCAACGAAATTGAATAGCTGAGACTCGAAATGCATATAGCCGTCCGGGCTCAGCCCGGCCCGATGGATCCGCACGGCTTCTCCGAGCGTGTCATGCGCGCTCAGAGTCCGCATGAATGGCTGAAGTGCTTCAGCGCCGGCGGCGGCCTGTGCCAGCACGGACTGTGCCTCGCTGACCTGGTGCCCTTCTTCCAGCACGTCAAGGGTGTGTCCCCAGGCCAGCATCAGTGTCTGAAGGGCACGATGCCCCCACGCGGGCGCCGAGAGGGTGTGCAACCCTGGCTCAGCGAGCATGGGCTTCCAGGTGTGCAGCGCCCACCCCAGCTTGGGCAGGATCGGCTCCCCACCGACCTCCGACAGATTCCCCCAGCCATCGCGATGGTAGGGCCCCTGCCCGTACTGCTCCAGCAACGACACGTACGCTTCGGCGAAGGCCTGCCGCAGGTGAGGACGCTGCGTCAGATCTTCCGTGGGGAAGCCCTCATATGCGTAGGCCGGCCAGTCCTGCGGGTCGCTGCTGTTACCGACGGCCGCCAGCAGTTGCCTGAGCGGCCACTGGTGATGCTCAGCGACCAGGCTTGCAGGGTTGCCCCTGATCTCATCGACCAACTCGGGAGCGATCTGCGGAAGCCGGACCGGAGGCCGTCCGTCGGCGAGCATCTGCGCAGGATCATCAGTCGTGAAGGCCGCGACGGGGGTTTGGCGGGTGGGGGGGAGTTCATGGGCGCCAGGACTGTTGAATCGCTGAGCCAACTTCCTAGCCACATCCATGGCCTGAGCAGTGTCCCCCTCCACCAGGAACGGGCTAATGATCGTCCTGATGTTGGCCAGGCGCCGACGGTATGGACTGTCCGTGCCCAGGTGGCTGACCGATGCTTCCGGGAGCGGGAAGTACTGGTGGACGATGGCAGCAGCCTGCTCTTGAATCTTGCGCTCTATATCGCCCGTCAGGGCTCGCGCCGTCAGGGCCTCCTGAGCCTGCCGCAGGCTTTCTCCAAAGACGGCTCGCTCGCTCTCGCTCCACCACGAGGGGAAACGGCTTAGCGGCTCACGAGTCGGCGGTGGCGCCGGCAGTTTGCCCAAGCGTCCTGCGCTCAATGGCAAGGTCAGCACCGTTGCCTTGTATCCCAGGTCGACCTGGACTGGGTGCAGTCCACCACCCGAGCCCGGGTAGACCCGGATTTCGGCTTGTTCACCGGAGCGCCCTAGAGGCAGATTCTGCCCAAAGAGGTCGAGGTTTCCCGCCTCGTCGAGGCGCTGCCTAAAGACCGAAAGCGGCCGGATGTCTTGCGACGTGGCCAGATTTACAATTTGCCAGGCCAATGTGCTTTCGTCGCCGAGGTAGGTATCCGGGGTCGGTGACGACTCGGCGTTACCTGCAGTTACCTTGAGGTCGCTTGGCGAGATCTGGACGTCGGGCGAGGAGTTCTCCTTTAACAACGTTGTTAGGTCGTCGTCTGTAAACCATTCAAGCAGGCGGTTACGGACCGATTCTCCTGGTGCAGGGGAGGGCTGCCCGACTTCCTGGCGCACGCTCATAACATACGACACAGGCGTCGTAGGAGCTGCTGGCTCTATTCTGAAGATCTCGACCACGACGCGACTGCTCCCCCAGGTAGCACCAACCTGCTTCCGGCCGTGGGGAGTCACTGGAACAGCCCCACCCACCAGAACAGTGCGCGATACGGTGACGACAGGGCGAGTCCCCGACAACCGAAGTGCCTCGACTTGTCGATCGGCCCGCCTGATCTCGTCAGGCGAGGCACCCACATGGTATGCGACCCGGGAACGGTCGAGCGCGAATTTCGGTCCTGACACAGACTCTTCCCAAAGGTCTTGTGCCAAGGTACGGGCCGCATCTCGGGCACCCTGCTGATCACCTGTGACAAGATAAGACATGGCCACCAGCGCAATCGCTCTGGTGCGCTGACGGTGAAGCATAAGTTCTTTAGAATATCCGAGGTGGCTCACCGGCGGCAGGACTGATTCGGCAACCGTTCGTATCGCGCGCGCCCTCAATTCCGCCAACTCATGCTGGGTCAAAGATTGCCCCGCGATCAGATCCACAGCTTTTTCGATCACGGACGCCGTCCATGAACGTTTCTCTGCCGACAGCCGAGAAGGAACAATTTTTTCGTATGTACCGAAATTCCATTCTGCAGCATCGCTCAGATCGATGTCGCCGAGGTCAATTAAGCGGTACGCACGATCCACGCCAGGTACCGGGCGCAGATTTTCGTCTACTAGGGTGAACTCGAGTAGATGCTTGTCGTCGGTAGTTGCAGACTTGGACCAGACCTCCATCTTTACATCCGCCCCGGCCCAGGTTGCTGGAAGGTAGATGAGCCGGGAGAATAAGAGCCTATTATGTCCGTCTAACGTAGAGTAGGTGATACGCCCAGGCGAAACGCCTTGACGTCGATACATGTCGACAATCCGGAATGCGCGCTTAGCGTCATTGACACTATTCCGTGCCTCGTACACAACCCCGGACGCGCGAGCCCCGGCCAGTTGCGCCGACGTCAATTTGGGCAGCAGTCGGTTCCGCGGTTTCAAATCCTCTACACCCGCGTTTTTGGCCGCTTGTTCATCTTTCAGCTCGACATGCATGAAAAACTGCGTCTGGCTACCTGGCAGAGTGCGATAGATGTCAACGATTACGTCCTGAGCCGCCCAGTCCCAACCGACCGATGGGTCCCCGCCCAGCGCGATGTTACCCGCGTTGCGCACCCGACGCTCGATCGTCTTTTCCTTGTCTTCCGGCCGGGCCTGCCTCCAGTATTGGTTCGCAAGTTCGATATTGCCTCTGGGCTTTGAGGTCTTCTTCGCCGGTCGGGCGGAGCCGTCGGATGATTGGCGCGGGTGACCGGAATGGTTGCTGCTACCACCAGACACTGAACCGCTCGGCTGTGGGCCGCGGCCCTGGGGCATACCTCCGGCGAGCCCACTCCAGATCTGGGTACGGCGCTGCCTAGGGGCAGCGGGAACCATGAGAACCACGTCCGACCACACCCGGTGGGATTCGGGCTGGAAAGCGGTTGTGCGGGCGGAGATGTGGATGCCCACGGTTTGGGTGTCGTCGTCGAAGTCAAGACGGACCTGAAGCTCTTCCTCTGGCCGGTGTCTGGGGCTGCCCAGCGAGACCTCCACCACGTAGGTGTTCGATCCTCCCGATGGCGCCATCTCTCGTAGCACCTCCGGGTCGAGTTCCCTGGCCAGTGGATGATTCATGGCGAAACCCTCGATGTGAACGGCGTCCGGCCCCACGTCTCCCGCTCGTTGGGAAGAAGCCGTGCTGACGAGGTCGCCGTATCCCTTTGCGCGCAGCTGTGTGCCTACCAGGCGGAGGATGAGCTGTCTGGATGCGGGTAGGTCGTACTGGAACCACCCGGGTTGGCGTCCCTCGACCCGTCGCGGTGAGCGATCCGGCGCAGGCTGCCCCAGTGAATCTTGGCGCAGATCCTGGCGCAGTCCGAGCACCGCCAGCAAGTGCCTTGTCTCAGCGTCACTGCGTGGGATTCGCACGTGGCCGTCTGCTGCAGCTGTCGGCTGGTGCGGTAGCAAACCGGCTGTCAGCACCACCAATACCTGTTCGTGAACCGCGAGCGGCCGGTCCAGTACCAGGGGTACGGACGACCAGGGGTCCGTGCTGCCCGACAGCTGTTGCGCCCGGGCCCGGCCGGCGTCGGCGGCCTGTTCCAGATGCTCCAGTCCCTCGGTCTGCCTCAGGTCCAGCAGTGTGGTGCGGGCCTGGTCGTACTGGAGGGTGAAGTCCCAGAGCTCGTCGGTGTACAGGTGCGCCACCCGGGTGGCCGGATCCCGATCTCCTGCCCACGTGCGTTCGGAATAACGGTCTTGGTCCAGCGCCCGTGGAAGCAGGTACTCGACCTGGGCGGCGGAGAGGAGGGACGATCCCTGGGGCAGGGTGCGCCCCAGCGTGTTCAGTTCGCTGAGCTTGGCCCGCACCTGGACAACGAGGCCTTCCAAAACGGCTGCTCTCGGGCTGCCAGAGGATATTCCGGCCGGCGACTGTTCCTGAGCCAGCCCTAGGGGCAGCTTCTCGTCGCCTCTGAATGAAGAGGTGGCCACCGTTGCGTTCTCACCGGCTGTGCCACGCACGTCAGGATGCGGGACCAGATTGAGGACCGGCTGCCCAGACTGATCAAACCCGATGTGAACCTTCTGGGCTGGCCCTTGGGGAAGTGTGGTGGACGTTGGTTCGCCCAGCGCAGCCTGCGCGATACGAGCCAGATGACCGCCGGTGGCGGCACCACCGGGCTCAGTTCGGGTCAGATCGGGCGACGCTCCGGGTTGCCGTGGCACTCTCGCGTACGGGGCTGACTGCCTTGGGGCCTGCAGGCCTAGCTTGTGGACGAGAGACCTGGTCAGTTCTACAGCCGGCCCGAACCCTTGATTGGGGCTTGTCAGTAGTTCGGGGCTGTTGCCCAGGATAGCGGCCACCACCGGCCTGACTTCCATCTGCAGGCGGAGCAGGCGGTTGTCGCCAGCAGCCTGCTGGTTCGCCGAGTTGATCCTGGTCAGTGTGTCACCGGAAGCGCTTGCGATCACACGGATTGCCCTGGCGTAGGCCTGATCTCGTGCTCGAGGTCCTTCTCCGAAGCTTGAGAAGTCCGACTCACCGCGCGGGGCGTTGCTCCACCAGGCATGCCACCAGCGCGGAGAACTTCTCTGTTTGACCGGAGCCGGTACGGCTTCGAAAGCAGGCATGATCCGCAAAGCCTTGCCCGCATCCGCGATTGCCCAGGAGTGCGGCAAGGGCACTGCGTCCTCGGTGGCCGCCCACAGATGCCACGTTTCGGTCTCGAACCTGCTCCAATCGGGCCCGGACAGGTCGATGAAGTGGGCGGTTGGCAACTGATCGCCGTACTGCCGTTGCAGCGCGAGCATGTGCTGGGTCCCGACGCCTACATAGCGGACCCCGCGGCGCACGGCCCGAGCCACGATCTCGCTCATGGCCTGGTCACGCCAGGCCCAGAACATGGTTTTCGTATCCGATGAACGATAGTGGGCTTCCTGCTGTTCGGGGGCCAGGAAAGAATCGTTGAAAACGTGCCCGCGCAGAACCACTTGCAGTGATTCGACGAAGGCCCGCAAAGCAGGCAGAAAGACTGAGTTGAAAACTTCTTCGCCGACGAAATCCTCACGGTAGGTCACCAGCCCGTAGGAAAGTTCCGGCATCAGGTCGCCGGTGCGGTCGGCGGCACTTATTGAGTCCGAGTCCGAGTCCGAGTCCGAGGGAAACGCTAGACCACGAAGCAATTCGATGAACGGCTCAAGGTGCTCACGCTGGGCCTGCAAGACATCCACCAAGGCACGCTCGGCATCGGCTCGCTCGGCGCTGAATGGGTCTTCTATATTATGTCCGGCGCCGCGGTCGGCAACGTCGTTGGCGTAATCCCAAGCCATGAAAAGAACGTGCGGGAAGGATCGTGCCAAGTATTGGTTTTCCGGAGACGCCGAAGCGCCTAGGGCCGTGAACGATGGGCCGCTGTCAAGCCCGGGATGGATCAGTGAGAGCGCCCATCCAAGCTTGGGGAAGATCGAGTCCGCACCGAACTCGTGAACTGAAGAATTCCTGGGCAAATTCATTTCACTGAGGATGGGCCCCAGCCCGGCATGGATCGTCTGCTCCAGCCGAGGACTATCGGTCAGATCGTCAACCGGGAACGACTCGTCGATAAAGCTGGGCCTCGCGCCATGTTCGGAAACGCTTGCGTAGACATCTCGGAAGGTCATTCCGACACGGAACTCCCCCATGATGACGGTGCCCGTCTGCGGAAGGGTCACCTGTGTGCCACTCGGTCCGGTGAAGAGCACCCCGATGTGATCCGTACGCCCTTCGGCATAATCGATCATCTGCTGCATGGTGTCGAAGGAGTGGATGGCTGCCCCCTCGAACAGCGCTCGCGCCTTTTGGCTCAGGTGCTCAGTAGGCATTATCTGCCGTCCCCCGACCCAGACCCTCGAGGAGGACACCGCGGCCGAAGCGGATCGTTCGGCGGAGGAATCCTCGATGTGCATCGGATCAGTGGTGGGGGCCCCACCCTTCAGACGCGGCCATTCGCGCCCATGCTCCCGGTGATACTCGCGCACCACGCTCCAGGCCAAATCCCGGAGATTACGCCCGGCAGAGCCATTTTCCAGTACACGTCGCCCCATCTCGACCACGTAGTCAGCTGCCGGCATGGGGAAATCGCTCGGCAGACCTAGCCGGTACAACTGGTGCATAGCGGTGCGGACGTCCGCCACCAGCATCTGTGACTGTTCCGGTTCCAGATGAAGGGGCAGCGGTATCTGCTCGCCCTCAAGCATCTGCCGTAGTTGAGAAGCATGGGGCACTGAACCGTCCGGCCTCATGAGCAGGACGTCCACCGGGCCATCGTCGGGAACGGGCGGGTCGAGTACGCGCAGCCGTTGACCGACAGGCGCCTGCGGATCCCACCATACGGGGGCAGCATCGTTGCGGCCCCACACCGTGGTGATCCGAGGCTCGGTGGAGCGCTGCTGGACGATCCAGGCGAGCGCGCCGCCGCCCAACCGGCCGAGCTGAGCATGCAGGTCGAGCACAGACATGGAGGGGAATGTCGTGAAACCGTTGCGCCCGAGTCCGAGCACGAGCGAGATCTCTTCCTGCGGTGTCACAGTTGAGTCGGAAATGAACCGGTCGCCGCCACGAGAACCCTCGAACACACTGTGAGCTACCCAGAGCGCTCGTTCCCGATCGCTGGCCGATACCAGCGGGCCAAGCAAGTTCTCCAGCTCATGTTCGCGGAGTTCCGTGCCTGGTGTTTGCTCGCCGCCGGGCAGCCCCAGGATCAGCCGGGCCGCAGCTTCCAGGCCCTGAGCCCCTTCATCAATCTGGATCGTGGTTGTCAGGGCGCCGGGGAAGGCGAGTTGACCCATGGGCCACTCGAGGTCCTCTTGTTTCGCTGCCCCGTCGAGGGCGACGATGACGACGGCGTCGTAGACGGTTGCGGGCTCGTCGGAAAACATTTGCCTGTCGTCCTCGGCCAAGGCCTCCATGGAGACTTCGGCGAGGGTGCCGGCTCCCTGTCGGAGGAACTCCTCGCCTACCACCGTGATCTCGGGGGCTGCGGCTAGGGCAAGGCTCCGCCCGCCCACGGTGACCGGCCCCCATCCCTGGAGAACCGACACCATCTGGCGGCGCAGTTCCTCCCCTGCCCACGCCAGGTACTCCGGCTGGTTCGTTCCGGGTCCTGGAAATACCAGTACCCGTGGACGGGCGAAAGCAGACTGGGCCTGCGAGGAGTGGCGAGAATCAGATGAGATCTCGACGGGGTAGCGATAGGTGCTGGTGATCGGTTCGTCGGTCCAGGCACGCGCGAGGCGGGTCAGCACCGCTTCCAACATGTCGCCCTGGAACGAATCCTCAGGCCCGCCGAACAGAGTGCGAACCCGATCGCGCAGGCCCGCGTCGTCAAGGCGCTCAGGTGCCTCGGAACCGCCCTCGGACCGCGCGGTGACTACCGCTAGAAGAGTTCGGCGCTGCGCCGGGGTGAGGTCTGCCCTGCCCTTCAAGTACCACATGACTCCGTCAGCGTCCGGAGCTGCTCGGCGAGGTTCGGCCAACGCCATCATCAGCAAGCTTGCGGCTTCTGGCGGACCAGCAGGTGTTCCCTCCTCGCTGTCGTTGGCCAGCGCGAGTCGTGCATCATCAAGTAACTGCTTAACCGCGTTGGTCAAGTCCTGGTCGCTGGCCTGCCCGAGTGAACCGCTGGGCAGAACGCCAAGCATGAAGGCAAGGTTCACTGCAGCGTGGACGAGGCTCGAACGAGCCTCGGCCAGCACCGGCGCCCCATCCTCCAGAATCTCATGTATCTCCAGCACCCGGTCCTCGACGTCGCCACGCCGTTCCTGGTCGACCCGCAGAGGAAGCTGCCCGGTCACGCTAAACAACCGTTCCGCTTCGGGGTCTCGTTGCACTGGCGAGGGATCGGAGGGCTGTTGGTCGCCGGAGTTCCGCGGTATAGGCGGGCTTGCCGTGATCTGCGTCTGGGCAGGCTCCTGATCACGGACAACGGGCAGGGTCAGTTCGTTCTCGAAGGCCGGCTCCAGGAGGGGCAGGCCAGACTCGCCAAATCCCAGGTGCAGGGAGACGGTTTCGTCGTTCCGTAGGGTCAGTGTGACCGGCAAGGAGACGGCCGGCTCGTCTGTTGCGGTGGATCCTTCCGGGGCCGACTCTACGAGCGGGACAGGGCTCCAGTAGATCGGGCTGCGCGGCGTCATCAACCCGTCCGGGTCTGGGCGCCGGTCCCCTTGCAGGTCGTAGGGGACCTCACGCTGCAGGACAGACTTCAGGTCGGGCCCGTAAGTCCGGGGCGCGCGATCGGCCTGGTTGAAGTAGAGCACGATCTGGCCGTCCCGGTCCGTGTCCGGTCCGTTCAGCCCAGGCTTTACCGCGCGGACCTCTGACCATTGCCGCCAGGAATCGCTGGTTGCCAGGACATGGCTGTCGATGAGTTCGGCCAGGCCCTGTGCATAGGCGGGGGTGACCCCACCCATCGCTAGCCAGATGGGACGCGGTCGAGACGACGGCCCTGCGCGGTGATGCTCGGGCATCTGCAGGATGCGTTCGGCCAGATCCTGGAACGTCAGGACTTCCTGGACGACTCTCGTCCTTTCTCCTTCGCCCGGCGATCGGAAAGAGGTCAGCAGAACATGCCCAGGGCCACCGGTTGGATCAGGCTGGAAGAAGCCAACTACGGGCTGCCAGTCTCCATAGGAAGGCATGGAGTAGGCCGCCCGCAGCCTGTCCTGTTCTGTGCGGTGCTGTGCCAGGTCAGCCTCGAAGCGAGCGCGCTCGGTCAGATCCGCCGCCTGGGGATCGAACTCCAGATCGGGAACGTGATCGGACAGACTAGGTAGGTACCGGCCGTGTGCGGTCGGCGATCCGAGGTAGGGGTGCAGCAGACGTTTGGCGATCACCGTCTCGCTGTCCACGAATAGTTCCAGTGCGCTGTCGAGAAGATGCGCCTGGACCAACTCCATGCCGTCGGCGTTCTTCATTGCCCGCCGCCTCTGGACGTCAAGTTCCTGATGCGCGAGGAGCCCGACGATGACCCGCAGGAAGGGCCCTGTTCGCCGGAACGAGTCCGGTACGGGAAGGCGCTGGTTGACGTTCCAGACGATGTTCTTGCCGTAGTCGCCTGTGGCGCCGGCGCCGAAGGTGAACGAGAGGAGGGGGAGGGCGGGGACCGGCATCTTGCCGGTGCCTGACAGGCTCGCTGCCAGGTTGTCGCCGAATATCTTGATAGACGACAATTCCTTCATTCGAACGGTCTCGGCGAGGGTGGAGGCGTTGACGAAGTCGATCGTGACCGGGTCGTAGAGAGCGTGCGTCGTACGATTCGACGCCCGTATATCACTCATCTCACCAGTGGCGTGGGTGAGCTTGGGGAAGGTGTGACCGTCCTCCAAAGTTAGGTGGAAGCTGCTGAGGATCTGTGAGGGCCCGTGCAGGATGGACAGCATCTGGCGCGGAGTTCCGGTGGGGTCCATCAGCTCACGAGCAGTCTTGGACGTATTTGCGAGAGTCCGCACCGTGTCGTCATGCAGTTCACGCAGGGCCGGCGACGAGACGCCCACCGGCAATATGGCCCGATCGCGCATGTCGGCCCTGGAAACCGTTAGTGGGGTGCGCTGCTGCCTCTCAAGGATGGAGTGCAGGGGTATCTTCTGCCCGGTCTCGTCATAGGCGGCCACTGGTGTGGCCAGGCGGCCTGCAGGGGGGCCGAAGTTCCGGGCGATTGAGTCGTTTAGGGTGAAGACTTGCGGTACGAAAACTTCGTCGGTGAGAGATTTTTTCCCCTGCTGGGCTGTGATGATGAGCTTGTATCCACCTGTGTAGCGATGGCCCAAGCCAGCGAGCAGCACGTTGTCGCGCGTCCGTTCAATGCTGCCGCGGTGCCGGGTGCTGGCCCGGAACGGATTGCTGTTGAACCCTCCGGTCAGGCTTCCACCCGACAGGCCCGGTACCGGCGGGAACGCTGAGACGGTTCCGGAGCCGGAAACTGTGTAGGCCGTGTAATTCGATTGGCGGATGGCTTCGCGCTGCGTGTTGAGGCGGTATCGGACCTGGCCCGAGTCCTGGGTGTCTAGGTAGACGTAGGAACCGTCCGGCGCAATGAGACCGGCTTCCAGCCACTCGGGCGGTATCTCGTCCTCGGACAGTTCCTGCACCCGCAGCTGCAGACTTACGTCGTCGACGGGGCTCAGGCGCGGGTCTTCCAGGTGCAGGAGCAGCCCTGGCCCGGCCATCTGATCGCGCTGGGCCAGCAGAGAGCCTTGGTCGAGGATGCTGACCAGAACAGCCGGGGTACCGCTGCGCCCAAGATGGCCGGAGCTGGGAAGTACACCCGCTTGCCAACGAACATGCAGAAGCTCTGGGCTGATCTGGCCCAGAAGCCTGCGGGCCGTCTTAAGTACCAGGTTCTCGTCTCCGGCTAGGAAGGACGAGAGGTCATGATCGAGCCAGGCAGCCAGCAGCGGTACCTCGGTCGGATCAATCTGTGCCGGGATCCCGGCCGGTTGCAAAGCCGTCAGGTCGGCCTCGGGGCGCAGCCCCGCGTAGCCTCCCAGGACGACCAGCCGGGCACCACCGTGCCGGCCCTCTCGATCGCCCACTACATCAGCGTGTTTCTCGCTGTGGGCCGTCACCTCCATGTCCCAGACCATGGACGAGCGAACCCCGCTGTAAACCTTGAGCGCGCCGTACACCCAATGCCCGGCGATCGGCTCGTTGGCCTCGGTCCGGCTGTTCTCGTGGTCCTGGGCGGTGCGACTGCCTCCGGCCGCAACGCCGCCCTGAGCGGTTCCAAGTCTTTCCACTCCCAGGGCCGCGGTCTGGGTGTGGCGAAGCCGTTCCCGGCTGGCTGTGGCCGGGTCGGCCTCGATGATCGTGTTTGGCCGGAACTGGCCAAACCCAGCTTCCGGTAGCTCGGAGAAGGATCGACCGATAAGGACGATCTCAGCGTGCCGCACCTTGGGCGCCTTTCCCCCAGCTGATGCGGTGAAAGTCTTGGTTGTGACGACTTCCTGATTGAACAGCATCTGGCCGATCAACAAGTCCTCGTTGAGCCAGGCCTTCAAGTCAGCGGCAATGCTGTCCTCAGGCAGTCCGGCATCAACCAGGAGCTTGGTCGCTACCGCCCGCAGCGCTGCGCTCGACAGCATCTCCAGCGGCACATCGTCTCGACGTCGTCGCGGTGACAAAGGGGCAGAGCCGTCGGAGAGTGTATGTAGGCTCAGAGGTGGCAGCACGGCTGGCTCGCCGATCCCCACGACGGTCGGCGGGATAATTTCCACGACCTCGCCGAGGGTCGGAACCAGAGTCTCTTGCCCTTCCGGTAAGGCTATTGGGGCCATCGTTTCCGGTACCTGGTACCGGATGATGCTCGGGATCTCCTTGTAACTGGTAGCCGAATGCCATTGTGTCGAAGTTTCTTTTGGTGTCTGCTCGGCACCGATGTTCCTGTCGGAGGCCAGGTTGGTCACGGCGTCTGTAGCGGCTCGGCCCATCGCTGCCGCGCCCGCAGCAAGCGCTCCCCCCTTGGCCGCCCGGCTTTTGAAAGTCACCTTCGTAGTGACGCCGAAGCCGACGGGAAAGGTGAACGACCGCTGCTGCCCCTCCTGCACGAACCCCTTCGATGTCCAGGACGCGGAGCGGGCTGTGCCTTCGACCTGTTCACGTTCACGCGCCCCCACCCCGGAACTGCCGGGGACCTCACTCATGTCCAGGGCTGGGTTGGCCTTGTCGCGGGTAACAGGGGGCTTTCCCCCGAGCCCGCCGGCCCAGGTGTACGTATTCTCCTTCTGCGAACGTTCAGTGTCTGAGGAGGCTGTGTAAGAGATCGGGTAGAAGTTGCTGGATCCCGTTCCGGTCCGGCGGCTCACCCACTTCTTGTCCTGCTGGGAGGACACACTGACCTCGACGTCCAGGACGCCACCGTCGACAGCGAGGTAGAACGTCTCGCTCTGGGCGTCACCGATCAACCGTCTGGTGTTGGGCAGCGCCGTCCGGGTCGAGAACTGCTGCATGATCCAGCGTTCCAGATCGTGTAGGTCCCGGCCGGGTACCTGCTCCGTGTCGGTGCTCGCGAGTGCATCAAGGTCCTCAAGAACCATGTCATTGGCGGTTTGGGCGACCTGATAGTAGGAACCCAGGATGTCCACTACACCTATGCCCCGGCTTTTCCCGGCCTGGATCGCCGCGGGAGGCTGGCGATCTGTGACAGCGTCGCTGTCGTCCGGAAGTCGGGATCCGGGACGCACGACGTCCTCGGTGTCCTCGTCGCTGTGGGCCAGCACCGCCCGCAGCTCGGCCTCGAAACGCTGGGCCTCCCCCTGGGCAATCCGCACATAGCGGGTCGCGGTGGACGAGAGGGGTGTCCGAGCGCCTTCGTCGTCGGTACGCACCTCCGTCTGCAGGTCAATGGTCATCCGGTAGGTACGCGTGTCGGACTCCAGGCTGAAATACTCCCAGTCACCGGCACCGCTAGCAGCGCTCGACTCGCGGGTATGCTGAATGGCATGCCCAGTCGTGGGCCCAAGGTTGGCCGAAAGGTTGATGCTGTCGGGCATGACCGTGGGAAACGTCCCCTTGAGCCGCCCGCTCGCACTGAGACTGGTTGCAGCGTTGCCAATATTGCCGCTTACAAGCAGGTGACGGGTGTCTTGGTTCAAGAGGGCGTTGGAGGTGTCGACCGCCTGGACCGATGTCGTCCGCCCTATGATCTTCAGGCCGGCCCAGCCGCCGTTGGCATTGGTCGCCGTGCTCGGGGGAAGGTGGCCCGATCCGTACACGTCCATGCGGTGGCGGAAAAGGTTCTCGTCATCGAAGATTTCCGTGGTTTCCCGTACGAAGTCCTCGTCGCTGTCGGCGAATCGGCCAATGATTTGCCGTCCCAGTGGGCCCGACTCGTTGTCGTGGGCAGTGAGCGACTCGTCGATCGCCAGAACGCGCCAGGTGACGTCGTGGAAGGCTGACTTCTTGATATGACTCGCGGTTGCGGGCAGTTGGATGAGCTCGCCCAGCTGATACGTGTGGCCCGCACTGCCCACCTCAGGTGACTCGTTCTCAGAAAAGGCCAGAAGGACGGCTTCAGGGGCAGTGATGATTCGCTGGGCGCCCTGGGAGTCCGCGTACTCGACTCGCCACTTGCTTCCTTGCGGACGGCCGTGGGCGGCTGGGGTAGTGGTGAAGTATGCGAGCTGGTTGTGGACGGCCAGTTGCTCAGTGACCACCTCGGCCCAGATGGATTGCCCATGAGTGACCTGGCGTCGCACCCCGCCTCGGCCCCCGATACCGATCCCGCCGCCGCCCGGCAGTGTGACGTCGGCGCTGAGGTTGGCGTTGCCAGAGACGGCGCGGTACGTGTCCTTGTAGGTGCTGGGCTGCTGGTAGCTGCCAGGGTCGACGGATTGTGTCGGGCGGGAGCCCAGACGCAGCTTCTGCTCGGACTCCGGTGTCGAGTAGGTGACGCTGCCCTGCTCGTGCAGCGGTCCCAGATCCAGGAAGAGTTTTGCTCCATCGCCAAGGTCGATACCCTGCGGCGAGACCAGTCGGCGCCCGGGGGCCCAGCCGGGCATCTTGTCCTGGTAGCTGTCATGGGATGGACCCGCCTCAGTGACCTGCTGAGGGTCCAGAGTCTGGTAGATCTGCGAAAGCCCTTTCAGCTCGCGGTGGATCGCCTGTCGAAGGTGCTGTGGCAGGTCTTCGCCCAGCTGGCCGATCGCACGATCGGCGACCTCCTGCAGCGACTGAACCGCGGTCCCGCCGACTGTGACCACATGACCGAACTCGCCCCAGGGCAGAGGCCGGCCCGCCGCGGACTCAAGCAGAATCCGACCGGGCAGACGTCGTATCGGCCGTCGGCCGTCGGCAGCCGCCAACTCATCCGTCGCAGGCCAAGCACCGTCTTCGGTGTGGTGTCGCTCGAAGTCCGAGGCCAGTCGTTCGGTCACGGCCGACAGGTCGACGAGACGTCTCACCAAGCCCGCATCAGCGAGTCCACCACGCACGCGTCGCTCAACCAGTACCTCAAGTTGAGCCTTTGCCTGGTTCAACTCAGCCCGGTATGTGGCCAGGCGCCAGGCAGTGAACGGGCCAGGCGCGACCTCGTGCGCGGCTCCGGGTGACCCGTAAATGCTCTCAAGCTCCTGCTCGGACGCACGCACCCGCTGCTCGACCTCAGGCAGCAACTGCGCGAAGGCATCCCGGTGAATCGCTGTAAGTTCCCTTTCGACCGCTTCCATCGGTGAGCGCCACTGCCGTGGAGCGGTTGGTCCGCTCTGGAGCGACAGGTCACGAGCCGACATCACGACCGCCGCTATGCGGTGGCTTCGCTGCTCGCTGCTGTCTTGCGGGTGCTCCCTCAGCAGGTTCAGGGACTCCTGTGCCTCGGCCACACGCGCTGGGATCTGCGCGAGCTCCCAGGCTCGTTGTCGAAAGAGACGATGGGTCTGCTCATGCACGGCCTGCTGCAGGCTGTCCATCGAGGTAAGGGTGGTGGTGCCCACCAGGTCGACCAGATGACGGATCCGGTCTTGAACGGACCGTCTGTCCGCCGGCAGGACAAGATCGGCAAGGGTGCCCAGGTGCGCGAGCGTGACCGGGTCCGGATAGCCGCGATCACGCAAAGGGCTGAGCGCGGACAGGGCCAGCGCTCGTAGTCGGCCAACAGCCGCGATCAAGGCGACGTCGTAGCTGCCCGGAAATAGCTCCCGGAACAGGACGGTGGCGTCCAAGAGGCCTTGGCGCTGGATTCCGGTGTACTGGGCTAACTCCTCGACTTCCGCACTATTGGTAGCGCCTAGGCGCCTCAATACCTCGAACGCCTCACGGTGCTTTTGGTACCAGACACGCTCAGGAGCAAGCCCAAGTAGCTGCACTCCCTGCACGGGATACTGCCGTCGTTCCAGTTCGGTGACCTGAGAAGGCGCGGGCGGAACCGGTCGCGAAAGTGGGAACAGCGAGAGCGCTACCCGCAATGCATCACCTAACGTGCTTACCGGTTCATCAGCCACCTGCACATCCAGCAAGACCGAGTGCGAATCACGCGACTCACCACGACCAATCCGCACCAGGTCAGCGATATCCCGGTGATCGACGTCGAACTGCCGCCCCATGTGCTCGACCAGTACATCGCCGACCTGCCTGACCATGCCGGTGTCGCCCGCGGAGACAACTCGCCCCATCCACTCATGGATCTCCGGCGGCAACTTGGCTGCCGCAGTCCCCAGCCCTAGCAGCGCTGACGGGTCGATTCCACTTGACGACCCCGCCCGCAGCGCGGCCTGAACGAACGCCTCATACGCCTGCTCAAGATGAGCATGCGCCTGCAACATGACCCCCTCCGACAGCCCAGCCTCGCTAAGCGCTTTCGTGACTGCCGGCACAGCAGCCCCACCAGACAGCCCACCCGGAGAACGGGGGACGGCGGCCGGGTCGCCGTGCAGGTCGCCGGTCTCACCGGACTCCGGCTGCACCTCACCGGACTCCTCTTGGGCCTGCAGCTCGTCCAAGAGGACCGCAATCATCTGGTCGTCGAACCATTCCACGTCCTGGGTAGAGCCTTGCGGCGTCACCAGGGTGTACTCGGCCCCGGCCGGCTGAAGAAGGGCGAACCCGTACCTCGCCCGTAGCTGCTCCAAACGGGGATCGGTGAGCTTCTGCGAGATCACCAGTGTGCGACGTGCCTGGGGTCCGGCGACGTCGACCCGGGCTGTCAGGTCCTGGATCAAGCGGTTGGAGTAGGTGAAGCCACCATCGGACTCTTGTTGGTCCGGCGAAAGTTCGACTACCGACCAGCCGCTGCGTTTGGCATGCTCTTGGAGTAGTCCGCGACCGTTCACCGGCTGGTTTGGCAGAAGCCGCAGTCCCTCACCGAAAATCAGGCTCCCAGCCTTCAGGTCCCTGGCTGCCTTCGCCAGGCCACCAAATGTGTCCGATAGTTCCTGGGCCCGGGCTGCAGCCCTATCCGCTTCGCGCGCAACACGCTGGACAGCTTTCAACCCTTTGTCGGTCCCGTGCAGGGTGTGCCGCGCGATTGTTAGCACGCCGCGTGGCGTGCTAACAACATTGGGAATGTACCGAGCCTCGAACACCTCCTCTGGGTCTTTGGAACGCCAGGCGGCGGCACCCGTAGCTTGCGTGGTCCCTCCGAATAGCGTCTTCCAACCGTAGCTCTTCTCCCCCCGAAAGCCCGCTACGAGAAACAGGCGCATGGTCATGTTCGGGTGCCGGTCTTGACCAGCGACGGGGTCTGGTAAGGCATAGTCCGGAAAGGCGAGGTCCAGCCAACCGCTGGACAGACCCTCCTCATGATCGACGGCGAACCCACCAATTAAGGTCGTCAGCTCCTCCGCCTTTTGGGCGACCCACCTACGAGCATCATCTCCCAAAGCATTGACGTGCGCCCACAAGGGACGTCGACTTAGTGCGACCAGTCGGTTTTTCACGAGCCTAATGCGGCGCCTATTCGACTCGGGTCCGCCCGATCGATCGCTGTCGTCAGCGGCGACCGCATGCGTATAAGCCGTAACCACAGTCCCGATAAGACGCTGCACTTCAGCAAACCTGCGAAGAAAATCCAGATCGGACTGGGGCAGCTCGCCGCCAACCAACTCCGAAAGGAACATCGAAGAAACCTCGCCACCTAGCTGAAACGCGTTTTTCAGAGTCGTCCGCGGCTGCTTAGCAATAGGAATCTTTTCAGCCAGTGTGGCCAGCCCCTGCAAAAGTGCGGGAACTCCGGCACCGTCGGTATTGGCAGTGAACTGCAGGAAGTATGCAGCCTCATGGAAATTTTCGGGCTTACTAATACGCAACTCGCTGATACCAGGTTCTAGTTGAGCTGATTCATTGAGCAACACGGTCGCGACCCGTTGCGTCGCAGAAGCCCAACCAGGCTCCGCTGCCCGATGAGTGGCGGCCCACTCGTGGACCCTTGCTTCAAGTCCGTGCCGGACCGGATGAAGAACCGCTTGCAACGTGACGTTCTGACTGACGCTGTGATCCAGCCAGGAGAAGACAGCCTTGGCGTTAGCATGATATTCCTCGACACCCTCACTGCCAGAGCCCCCAGCGGTCGACCTTCCAGAACTGAAGGTGACCTCGACGACAGAGGCTCCGAACTCCCCCTCGGGATCCTTTCCGGTGACCGCTCGGACAAAGCGGACCGCGCGCGGATAAGTGACCCCGTCCTCACCAACCAAGAAGTAACCGGAGTCCGTATGCAGCGCTACACCGATCTCAGGCAGCGCCGCAATCCACGCCTTACCATAATTTGGGTAGTTTCCTAAAACGACTGAGGTCTGCCCGTCTTCATCGACCTCATTGACGAGTTGCTGCTCCCCCAGGACGAAAGGTCCCTCGATTTCACCGGCAATGTCTCCCCCGCCGGTCAACCTGACCTTTCCCAGGCTAAGAACTGAGGTCAAAAACAGCGCCAATTTCTCGACCGTCCGGCTCACAACCGTCGGTAAGTTCTGGATATCTTGCGCAGCAAGATCTGTCTCGGCATTCCGCAGCGAACCCCGTAAGAGAACGGCCACCAAGGGAACTACCTGGGACCTCAGTACAGATGCATCAGGATCCGTATTGAACTCATATATTCCATAGCCACTCGCCGCGGTGACCGACCGGATTGCAACATCCATCAGGAATTCCCGTTCCCGTACGGGCATCCCGTCCAGAATCGCCTGTGCCGCCGCGCCACGATCCACCAGCCACTGTTGGCGGGCATGTTCGAACCTCGCAACATTACCGCGGAGCCCGCTCAGGTCCCATATACCTTCCAATAAGGGACTTTCCAGTAACGGAGCCATACCGGTACGGACAGCTGGGATGGCCGAGTATTGCTCGCTGAACTGGGCCAGCGTCACCGGGCCGACCATCTGTGAGTGACTGATCTTGGTCGGCCCGGCGGATAGCCCGACGCGCTCCAGATCCGACTGCGTCAGCGCCAGGTGCGGGTTCTGATTCTGGAAAACCTCCTGCAACCGGGTGCTGAGCATCCAGCCGTTGTCACTGATGTGCTGTAGTCGCTCGATCAGGTGCAGGCGTAAATTGAGCGGCCAATCGGGCTCCCAGTGACGCTCTGGAAGAACCTTTCCTGGCGAAATCTGCTTGAGCAGAACAAGGAGTGCCGCAGCCTGACCTGCTGTCGGCTGGAGGTAAAGATTGACCAAAAGGTGGTAGGCCTCAGCCTCAGAAAGCAATGGTACAGCAAGCGCGTGCGTCCACGTCTGAATATTTTCGGTCGCTGTGACTTGCGAAGAAGAGGAGTTTGCCGCAGCGGAGCTTTCCACGGCTGGAATGTTCGTGTCATCCGGCACAGCCGGCACCCCACCGCGTAGCAAGCGGTTGAGGATCAGGCGCTCAACGTCCGGCCCATGCCTCAGGTCCACCCCCGACTCGCGCAGGTCAGCGATCAGCTCTCCGACCTGCTGCAGGGTCGGGGCCGCGCCACGAGCCTCGCCCTCGGTCATGGTCAAGCCTCGAGCCGTCCGTTCGAACTCTCTGCTGACCAACTCGTACGCCCAGCGCGGCGTAACCGTTCCCGGATAGAGATGAAGTGTTGCCAATTCATCAGCCAGTTCGACGAGGGTTCTCGTCTGCGGTCGTGGCAGGGTGAGCAGGTCCTCCACGGCGGTGCGTGACAGTCCCTCACGCCCGCGACTGCGCAGATAGACGTTCACCTCGGTGTGGATGTCCGCCAACGTGGTGGTGTCGTCCAGCGGCCGCCGGGCGGAGTGCCATCCAATGCTTGGACCGGTTCCTTCCTGCTCGGTGGAGACATCCCGCACGAGACCTGTGGCAGCGGATTCCTGATTCGCGGACCTCTGGGACGGTTCCGCCGCAACGCCGAACCCGTCGGAGAAGAGTGCCACTGCCGCGGCATCCTCTTCTTCGAAGATCGAGTCGGCATATATCTGCGTTTCCGGATCAGAGATGAGGTTGGTATCGCCGCCCTCGAGCGGTTCCCCCGTCCGCACGGGGGCCTTGTTCAGGTCCGGGTCGGGGCGAGCGCTGTCCACGGGGACCGGCGGCAAGGTGGCCTCATAGTCAGCGCTTCTCGACCAGATCCGCACTGAGTCGTTCTGCGTCCGAAAATCCTTGTCCGCAGGGACCGGGACCCGGACGTCCGTATTTGCCGCGGATGCCGAGGACTCCCCCATCTGCCTGCCCGCTAACCCGTCCCCGTCAGCTGGTACCTGTGCCTCTGGGTCCAATTCCTGCTGAAGGGTCACCGCCTCGTCATAAGTAGGCAGCGTGGCCGGGGAAACTGCTTCTCGACCAGGGCCCGGGTCTAGCTCCGGCTGAGCACTGCCTTCCATGTAGTCAAGCGCATCGCCAATTCCGTCGCGGTACATCGGGGGCTCAGGATCGAACAGTCCAGCTTGACGCGTCTCACCCACCGTAACCGGGTATTGCGGCAACCGTTCCTGGGCCTGCCCACCGGTCAGACCGTCGATCTGACGCAATATCCCGAGGAACTCTTCCGTTCGGCCCTCCCGCACCAGATCCCGGTGCAGACCGAACAGGTCAAGGCCAAGGCGTTCCACAAGGTGCAGGTCCAGGCCGGCCTGGCGCAGCCCGTCTGTGACCCGGGCCCGTTCCGCATCTCCGTCTAGAGCCGCCCATTCGGTCCTCAGCGTCCTGCTGGGTATACGAACAAACCGTCCGGCGATCAACGGCCCGAAATCGGTGCGTAGTAACAGGTCCACACGATGGCCGCTGCCACTGTTCTCGGGTGTGACTGTCGTTGCAATGGTGTACTGGCGACGACCGATTGTGCGGGACGGGAGATGCGCGGACCTGGGACCGTTGCTGTCTTGCGCCTCGCGGCTGAGCGCCCAAACCCTGACCATTGCTTCGTGAAGGAAGTGCGGTGACAGGGCATGACCCTGTCCATCACGCCCTGGGTCCATCCCAGTCGCCCTACGCGGGGGCCCGAACTGCAGAAATCTTTCACGGTCGAGCGTGCCGAGGATGTTGATGCCGTGCTCCTCAAGACCACGCAGGATTGTCTGCAGGACCTGCTGCCGGGAAGGGCCGGTCAACGGGGTAGTGGTCCCCGCCTGCCAGATCGGGTTGCCAGCGAGCTGCCGAACCGGTCCCTGGGTGACGAACTGTGGCGGACCCTCCAGCGTGGGCCGGCTCACCACCCGTGACCAGGAGAACTCCTCGGTCCCTTCCTCCGGGGGAAGCCGGTGCACCAGGTCCAGGTGCGTCTGGTGGCCCAATACACGAGCTTGCTCGGCCGTCATCTCGAGGTCGGTCGACAACGGCGGCCGGTCACGCCGGTACGCAGGCACCCGACTGCTGGAACCGTCCATCCAGTCCTGGAAGTCGCTTGCTGACACCACGGCCTGCTCACCTGCCGGCAGGGTCCAGCGCCCACGAGCAGTCGCGCCCGGGTAGAGGGATGAATGACTGAGCGCGATGCGCCCCGGAGTAGGAGGCCTCTGAGTGATCGACCACGGCCGACCTGACAAGTCGAAACCCAATACCGATCGCGTATTCTGCGTGCCATCATCCGAAGACCGCGACGACTGCGGCCCTGCTATGGGCTGCGGCTCGGTCAACCGGTTCTCACGGGCGCCGTTGCGCCCGATCTGAGACATCGGACGGTTCTTGTCCGCCGGTGAGGTCACCCCGCCGTCCCGCCGCCCGCCCGTTTCCGTCCCCACCCCGGTCTGCACCGCGACAGGAAGATCGACGTCGAAGAACGACAGGTCCGTCGTGTCGGAGGCCGCCCACAACGGAACCGATCCGATCCAGACTGCTTTCTGATCAAGCGTCGTCGGGTCAGCCTGGCCCCGCTGACCAATCACGATGTCGACGGTCCGCTCGGACGAAGGCACTGCTGGCCCAAAGCCGAAGGTCATCTGGACGAGGACCCGATCGACGCTCTTGGCCCCAGGGAGCCCAACCTGGATTAGCACCTGATGCTCACTGCTTCCGGTGAGTCCATGACGGAGCGCAACCACGTCGAGTTCGGTTACCAAGGGATGGTCGGGTGGGAAACCCGCTACGGCACCGGGCTCGCGAGAGAAGCGTGGCAGTAGCCGGCGGAGCCCGGCGTTCGTCATCTGTGTCCGGAGCACCTCGAGGATCTCAGCGCGCGAACGCTGCAGATCGAATTCCGAGAGCCAGTGGCGCCGGCCGGGCAGCTCCGCCATCCGGTCTCCCGCCCGGGCGCGTTCGTACACCTCGGCAACGTCCCTCCCGGAGGGGTTGATGCCGGCCATCGACAAACCATCCCTCATCAGCGTCGGCCCGATGTCTAGGGTGGTGGGAACGACCCACCTTCGGGTCTGGCCGCCAGGTTCAAAGACCCAGAACCCGCCGCGGCGCATGGGATCCAGTAAGGCGTCGATCACATCGCTGAGGTATCGATCGCCGAGGCCGAGCGCGTGGGTGAGCTCATGCCCCAGGACCGAGGGCACGCTGCTCACGAAAACGTTACTTTGATCCTCTCGCATATCAACGGTTTTCGCATCCGGGTGAACCAAGATCCTTCGGTCTGCCGCGGCGTTGGGGTTCAGGTGAATGACCGGCCGGGCCCGGACGAACACAGTACGGCCGCCCACCTGGGTTCCCGGGCTGTTCTCCCACGCTGTGACCATGCCCGCGTTCATTCGGGACGCGACCGCGATCAGCTCCTCTTCGGAAACACCGTCCATGGGGGTGAGCAGCACGATTGGATGCACGACGACAACAGTCGCGTCCTCAGAGAGCTCGATGATACGGGCCTGGTAGCCATGCTCGTTCTTCTCGAAAGCCAGAACGTTCTCGTCGCGCGCTATTCGCGCGAGGAGCTCGTTGAGCACGTCCGGCGGACGGATCTGGGCCGAGGGCCGCCTCCGGGGATCTGCCGCGCGGATCGCGAGGTTCGTCGCCTGACGGTCCTCGGCCGCCTGCTGCAACGGTTCCAGCCGGGAGCGAACCTCCGAGCGCAACCGGTCCGGGTCCAGTCCACTCAGCCAGTGAGTTCTCTCGGGCGTGCGCAAGCTCGGGTCCATGGCGCGGGCCACAAGCGTTAAGGTTTGACTCTGCAGACGCGTCAAAGGTTTTGAGCTGTGTAAATAGCTGCGCAGAATATGCGGGTCGGGGGTCCGGTGATGATGCGGCGGTGGCGGAGCCCAGCGGGGCAAGGTCGCGGACTCGTTCTGAGAGTTCTGGGGCCTTGGTTGTGTGCGCCGGGTCCCCCCCGCGATGCGGGTGAGTAGCCCGCCCAAGGGGTCTGCTTCGCCCTTGGCCCCATTGACTTTTAGGAGCTCCCGGGCGACGTCCTGCAGCGCTACCGGCTCGATCGTGCGCAATTGCGGCATGATGAGGCCTTGTTCGTGAGTCAGGGACGCCACGAGGCGCATCAGCGGGATCACCAGGTGCCGCGGAACAGTCGCCCCTTCCGCCAAGGCCGCCGCCACCTCGTGCTTGGACGGCATTGCGCTGCCCAGTTCCAGCACCCGCGGTCCGGCTCCGCTGACCTCGATCGGCTTGTTGTACGGGCGGGTGTCGACGACCTGGTTCCATTCAGGGTTCCAGCTCACCGGACCACGGGGCATCCGGTTCTGCACGGCGGCTGGCGTTGGCGTCTTCAGGTAGAGGGGCCGGCGGTTGTCGTGCAGGCGCACCGATTGGACGCCGGGAGCCCACTCCCGCCACCTGTCCAGGATGATCTGCGCCAGGTCGGCGTCCGACGTCTGGGCGGCAGATATGGTCGGTCGGAGAGCATGCACGGACATCTGGCCGGCGCGCGCGCTGAGTCCGACGCTGTCGGACAGCATGATCCCAGCAGGCATCCGTAGCAGATGCGTCTCAATGTTCGTCTCGGGGAAACCGGCTGTGACTGCCAGGGGGGCCGAGCGGTCGTGCTGTGGCAGACGGCGCGTCCACTCGGGTGTGCCATACAGGTCGTCGAAGGCCCAGTCTTTTCCTTCGGACCCAGGCCCGTAGCGCAGGGACCAATTGTGCAGATCGGTCGGCACCAATTGTGAGTCGTCCGGCTCAGCCCGCAGGTCTGTCGGCAGCGGGTAGATGACTTCGGTGCTAAATCGATCGGACAGGTCGTGGGCGAGGTCGCGAGAAATCTCTCCCAGCAACCGCATCGGCAGTCCAGGGCCCGCCCCGATTTCCTGCGCCGCAGTTACGACCGCATTCTGCACCCCCGGGTCCCGGGTGTCTCCCAAGACCGATATCACCACCCAGCCCGGCTCCGGGCTAGGTGCCTGATCAGGCACCTGGCCGCGGGGTCCCACGACCGCTACCCCGTGCCCAAGATGCAGCGAGAACCCGGCGTCCCCCGGGACCGCGAGGTCTTGACTCATCAGAGGTCGATCAGTGGCTGTCGGGGCCACCGGGTCAAAGACCGGCGCATGGTGCTCGCCCAGATCGTCCACCAGCCAGGTGCGGGAACCGTCCGACACCCTTAATTTAGGCTCCGGCGGGTTAGCCGACGCCAGACCTTCTGCCAAGCCCGGTTCAGCCGGGACTAGACTGTCCCCAGTGACAGGTTCAGAAGCCGTCACGTGGTCAGCGCGCATCCGCACCCAGCCGGGGCCCGGACTGCCGTCGGGTGCAGGCATCGTACGGCCGTCGGTCCCCGCCCCGTTCGGGGTGTAGACCAAGTCGATCTTCGTGTCCCAGACCAGATCACGCAGGAAGGCTTCCGGCAGACCCGGTGTGTAGATGCGCCAGGCGGTCTGATCGGCATGATCGATGACGTATTCCCTAATCTTCTGCTGCACCAACGGATTACCACCGTGTGCCTGCACAAGCAGAGTGGTGCGATCCGGCTCGGTGAGCAGAGCGGAGGGCTCCACCAAGGGTGCTTGGTGCATGGCGGTGAGAATCACCGAATCGCTATTGGCATACTCAGTCCACTGTATGCCGCTGCCGGCGGGCGCTGGTGCCTGCGGCGCAGAGATCGGCTGGGCAGAAGAACCTGCCGGAGGTGATAGCTGGGCGAAGACGGTTGGCTGCTCGGGCAGAAGGGGGCGGTTGTCTGTCGAGAGGCCAAACTCGGACAGAGAAAATCCGGCCTGCATTCCGCCCAAAGACTTCATCGGAGCAGCAATATCCGACCAGTCGACCTCGCGCCGCCGGTTGACAGACTCGGAGCCTGGCTGCTGAGACTCGCTTTCAGGCAAAGTTTCGGATTCGGAAGCACTAGGCTGGTCGAGTCCACTGTCGTGCTTACCGGTTTCGCTGATGATGGAGCCGAGGTCGGGCGTGCTGACTGGCTGGCTTGAATAAAGCTCGACGATCTTGAGCAGGTCGTTCATGGTCCAGGTCAGGCCATCGGGCAGTGCGATTTGCTCCGCCGAGGGGCGCAACGCCTCCGGCAGGTCAATGATGATCTGAGCGACTTGAGCGGCGCTGATCTCCCGGCCTTCGAAGGGGCCTTCGACGTGCATCTGCCGCGGACCGGGATCCCCGGTGATCTCAAAGGTGTCGATGACATCGGGCGTGGTGGCGGGTAGCCCGGCCAGCCGAACGGTGACCCCATCAGCCGCAGGGGCTGTCCGAACGCCCGCAACCATGGTCTTCTGCGTGGCCAAGACGGCCCGGTGGTAGGAGATCAGCCCGTGGTCGTATAGACCAACCACCTCCGAGGTGGGCAGGGTGTTGGTGCTGGCGGCGACGTGTTCCCCAATCTGCTCAGCCAGCTGGTCGAACTGGGGGGTACGCAAGGATTCGTGAAACTGCCTCACGCGCTCGGTCATATCGGGCAAAGTGGCGGTACGGCTCCAAGCTTCCTGCACGGCCGCGCCCACCACCTGCCGGGCCTCGTCGGCGGCGGCCTGGGCCTGCATCTGCTGCCATTGTGTAATGATCTGTGGCTCGGCCTGCCTGAAAGCCCGCTGCTGAAACCCTTCGACGGCATGGTGGAACTCGAGGTAGGCGCGGGCGTCCACCGCAACCAGGCCTTCGTAGGCATCGGCCAGCTTTCGCGCCGCCTCACGCAGGGTGATACGGCCCTCATCGGCCGCGTCCTTGATACTGGTGGCGCGCCGCTGAGCCTCGGCGTCGAACTCTGCCAAGGCGCGGTCAATCACGTCGTCGGAGCGCTCGAGCGACTGCCACAGGGCCCGCAGATTCGCCTGGTCGGCGCGGATTCGAGGGTAGGGGTCGGCAAGGAACTCGTCCTGGAGCGACGGCGTCTGAACCGTGTGGCCGGGCCGCTGCGCCGCTGATACGTTCTTTTCTGTCGCGCTGAAGCTTTGGAGCATTTGCAGTAGGCGTGTACGGGTCTGTTCGGCACCGTTGGGCTGTCCATCCGCCGGTTGCGGACGGTATTTGTCCAGCAGGCCCAGGCCGGACAACGCCGACGGCGCGGACGGGCTGCCGTCGTGTCCGCCAGTGGTGCTGACCGCCCACCGATCGTTCTCCAGCAGGGCCCGCAGGTCTTGTTCGCCGTCGGTCAGCAGGTAGTGATCGATAAAGGCGAGGTCACGGCGGAAGCCCTCGAACAGATCGCCCATGACCTCCTGCGTGATCGCGTAGTTGCGGTTGAACTCCTCCGTCCCGACCAGATCGTGCCAGGTACGGGCCGCGTCGCGGATCGAGGCTCGAATTTGGTGCTGCTCACGAATCCAGGCCGGAACCTTCGCGAAGACCAACGCAGCCTGCTGGTCAAGGCGTTTGACCCGCTCGAAGGCATCCTGGAATTCTTCGCGCGTACGCCCTTCCCGGTAGAGGTGAAATATGTTGTCCTCAAACCGCCCGTAGCCGAGAGCGTCTCGTACGTCAGCGTCCCAGATGCTGTCGCGCAGGGCACGCAGTCGCTCAGTCACTTCGGCCCCGAGCAAATCCACAGCCTGCGGAGGAAGTGCGACCTGCTCGTCAGCTTCTGCTTGCCACTGTGCGTACGCCGAGTCCACCGCATCTAAAGAGACAGCCCGAAGTGCCATTTCGTCGGCAATAAGGCCGATTCTTTCTGGTTCGCTCAATCCTGCGAAGGCTTGCGGGCCGCCAGCAGCGTCTACGAGAACCCGGCTAACGGCGTCGCCAGTTCCCAAGACGGGCCGCACCGCGGCGTCATATCCGTGAAGAATCCCCGCAACAATCTGAGGATGACGGGCCAGGATTTCCGGCACAGGAGAGCCGTTCTGGCGCAATATCTCTGCCGTACGCTCCAACAGCGGCCCACCTGTCAGACCGGAGTGTTGACTTGGGGGAAGGTTTAGTGCGGAGCGGTTCTCGTCGAATACCTCCTGGTCCGGTTGACGCGCAGCGTCGATGTTCGGACCGCTGGACTCCACGGATGGCTGGTCCCTCGAGGAGCCGTCAGACGCGCT
>NZ_BSTA01000021.1:0-64250 GCF_030269265.1 Kineosporia sp. NBRC 101677 | reverse complement strand
TATCCGTCGCTGACTCTGACCGAGGCCCTCACCGAGGCCGGGATCGCCGGCTCCATTTGGATCAGTCGGTGATGCCCTGGACAACGCGCTCATGGAATCGACCATCGGCCCGTTCAAGACCGAACTCATCGACCGCCAGAAGTCCTGGACCGGCCAGGCCGAGGTCGAACGCGAGACCGCGGCCTGGATCCACCGGTTCAACGCCAGCCGACTGCACTCTTCAACCGGCTACCTACCACCGGTCGAGTTCGAACACCACCACCGTGACACCATCACCAAAGCAGCCTCGACATCCGAGTTTGCCTAAACCGAACCTCCACCAAACCCAAGGCGCTTCACTGTGGTATCAAGTTGTGCACGTTCTACGAACGTCGCCGATATCCCCAGTGCCAGCCAATGGTCCAGAGCAGGGCTCCTGGTGTTGGATTGCTGCGCAACATCTTCCAGAGTTTAGCTGTGGTGTTCCCATAGTTTTGTGACGTACGACCAGACGGTTTAGCTGGCCCGAGCATAAGATCGTACCTGTGTTCTAGCAGGGCAGCTGCCCGACCGTAACTATCTCCCTGATGCCACATGTCGGTCAACGAGTGGCGCAGCCGCACGTGTACGACAGCTTCAGGCACAAAAAGCATTTGAGCTCCGGTCAGTTGCAGGCGCCAGCAAAGATCGGTGTCTTCTAGGACTCGCAGGGTCGGATCAAAACCCCCTGCGCTCAGAAACATAGTAGTGGCGATGCCCATGTTCCCGGCCCCCGCGTGGGGGAGGGCAGGTCCGAAAGGAGATGTTTGGAGGCCCACGTCCTGTTGCAACGGCCTGCTACGCATAGCCCTGGTCGAGTTAAGCTTCCTTGCCTCGAAACGTCCTGCAACCAAGCCACTTTCCGGAAGGCGGGCCATCATTGCAGCGATCCAGTCGGACGCCACTTCGTCGTCGGCGTCGCAGAACAGCAGGTAGTCCGCAGTGGACGCCCTTGCCGCGACATTGCGCGCGTGACCTGGCCCAGGACGGTTCGAAGAGTCCACGATGCGCAGTTGAGGGATCTCACTTTTGTAACTCTGAGCCACTTCTCGGGTACGGTCCGTGGATCCGTTGTCGCTGATGATGACCTCCCAGGCGCCGCTGTAGCGCTGCTGGGTAAGGGCAGCAAGTTGCGTGCCGAGCTCGCGTGCCGCATTGCGGCAGGCGATCACGACGCTGACGGAGGGCAAGGTCACCGGCACGGGGGTTGACGACGACATGGGGCCTGGATCTCCTGTTCCTGCCTGTTGCGCGGTTCCACGTGTGCTTGCTTCCGAATCGCGCACGTGCTCTAGTAGTAATGGGTTCAATTGGGTCCTACGGCTTGGTGGGTGCAGCCCAATAGCACGGTCATAGCTCAGGATGACCCGGGCTGAATCGTCCAAGCCTGAGTGGGTGAGGCGGTGCACCGGGCCAGTAGCAGCTGCTGGTTCTCACGGTACGCTCCGCCATGTTCGGGAGAGACGTCCAGGCACAACCCGGACCTGATGTTCAGCAATCGTCGACCGTCACCGAAACGTTTTCTTGCATCGAACATCTGGTTGTCGGTCGGCCCAGGCAGGCAATCGTAGATGATCACCGGTGTCCCTTCCGGCACCGTCTCTTGGCCGGGCACGTCCAGGCACAACTGACTCTTGACGTTGCCCAGCATCATCCCCTGTCGGGTGCGGATAAGGGTGTACCCATGATTGTCCTGGTCACCGGGCGCGCAAGGATATTGGGTGACGGGCGTTCCTCGTGCGACTGCCTGAAAGAAGGGCAGGTCCACGCACATGTCGGTGCCAACGTTGCGGATCATGAGACCGGCAGAGCTAGGTGCGTCCGGAACCAGTGGAACGGACGATTGGGGACCATTCGAGTGCAGTGGCCGATGCGCTGCGTCCGACTCGGAATCGAAGCCTTCGTCGACCAAGGGTCCCTGATCTGGCTCAATGGCAGGTTCTTGCGCGTGAGGCTGCTCCGATGAGGGCGCCCGCTTCTCCCATTGCCCGGACACCACCCCAGGTGAGCCCGGGGAAGCGCTCGGCTCCGGCCTTAGCTCCGCCGAGTCGTCGACCCACATTGAATCAGTCGGATGGGAAGGCACAATCGGGTCTGGCGGGGTGAGGCTCATTTCAGTTCCTGGGGGGTCGCCATCCGGAGCCAGGGACGGCACGAGGGTGGCCACAATGACGGCTGTGCCAGCGAAGGCCGTTAGTGCGCCAGCCACCACCGTGCTCATCAGAGAAGGTGGCTTGAAACCGTTGATCGCTTGGGAAATTTGCGTGTGCACGCTCTTTACATCGTTCATGGACGCGCTGTGGTTCATCAAGAACTTCATTGCGCGGTGACGCTCTCAGTGGGCGACACCGGGACGTAGTTGGTGGAGACCAGATGGCTGCTCCGGCGGGTGCACGGTTTGGCCCCTGTAAGTCAGGATGAGTCGAGGCCAGCGGCTCAGAGCAAGCCCTCCCCTTGACGGGGCGAGATCAGGACGTGCGTGAGGATGAGTGTGACCGTGGCTGGGTCGGTGACCCAGGATGGTTCCATGAGCAGCAGGAAGCCCCGAAGGTGGGCCCCAGGCCGTGCCGGACGTTTACCCGGCGCAGAAAGGGCAGTTGCTGGCCGGCTATGAGCAAGCGGTGGCCGCAGGTGAGGGCGGTGCGTTCCTGCGCCGCGAAGGGCGGTATTCATCGTTGGTCACCGAGTGGCGCAAGGCCTGTGACGGCCGTTTGTTGCAGGGCAAGGACGCCGGGGAATCGGTGGGGCGGCCGACACCGGAGCAGGCTGAGATTGCGCGTTTGAAGCGGCACTAGCGACGAAGGACCGCAGGCTTGCCACGATGGAAGCAGCACTGGAGATTATGAGGAAGCACAAGGTCTTGGAGGCCATCTCCGAGAGCGAGCCCGAGCAGCAGACGCAGGTTCCGGGCGCGTTCCGGCGACAGCCCAGGCGCGGCGGGTCCTGATGAGCGCCCTTTGACAGCTGATCGCGGCTGGAGCCAGCACACGAGCCGCAGCCGCACTGACCGGGCTGCCGTGTTCGTCCGAGCTGCGTGATCGTGCCCGGCCCACGCCGGCCCCGGCGCGCCCGGCGCCGGCGGACGCGTTGAGCCAGGAGGAGTGGCAGGCGATCCGTCTTCCCGGAGTACTTCGCCGAACTGGCTGCTGCGCAGGCTTTCCTGAGTGATTCCGTCCACTGGTACAGCTACTGCCACCACCACTCAGGGATCGGCCTGCACACCCCGGCCGACGTTCATACGGCCGCCACCACTCGGTCACCGAACACCGTCGTCAGGTTCTGCAGCAGGCCCGCGTTGCCCATTCCGAACGGGGCACCACCAGCCAGACGCTGCTCAGGGCCTGTAACTGCCGACCGGGTCCAGATTAATCAACCCGAACAGCCGACCGAAACGCCGGCCGCCTAACACCTGCTGGTCCCAAATCCTTGACGCTTGTCGCATCGTGGGCAAGCGCCCCAATCAGGCAAATGACACCCAGTCTATTGCAAACTGACCCCTAATCGCTATGATGAGATCTGATTGGCGAATGTGCCATGACTCGCACTCAGACGGACAGGACACCTGCGCTTCGCGGTCAAGGCTGTGCAGGTTTAGGTATCGTCATCCTGTGAACAACCTTCTGCGGCTGGATTCGGCGTGCAATTTCTAGCCGTTTCCAATGCGGCCAGCAGGCGACGAGCCTGGGCGGTGGTCTTGCCGGTCCCTAGCTCCAGCGTCAGGTTCTGCAGCCCGGGCACCTCGCTCAATCCAGGTCCTCTCCCGAGCTTCATCACCAGATCGGCCCCGGCTTCGAGTACCTCTGCGAGTCCCGCCAGGCTGTTGCCCAGGACGTACGGCAGCATGTGCATAATGGTGTCCCGCACGCTGCCATCGACGCTTCTCTGGGACACCTTCGCCAGTTGAGCGTATACGTTCCGCGCAACAATTTGTTTATCCGCGATAAGAGCGCCGCATTGCTGGCCCAGTAAGCCTCCATTGAGGTCGTTGGACGCGGCCAGGACACAGATGGCATCCCGGGCCACTTGTCGGGTCAAGGCGTCCCCCGAGCCCAGCATGTAGGCGAGGAGGATCGACGAAGCCAACTTGCAGCGCTGCCCCCGACGCGGCCAGTCACGGGGAAGAAGCGCCGCGAACGTCCCGTCAAGAATGCGGTTTGGGGCAGTGAGGGCCCACGCCGCTATTACCTCCTGATGATCGGGAAAGAGGTGTAGGCCCGCTGTCGTGTCGGTGTCTCTGCCAGTCAATGCGCTCGCGTTTGTTGGCACGTTGAAAAGTGACCTACTCAGGCCGTGTTCGTCAGGAGTGGTCAGTTCGACGTAGCGCGCACCCCCGGGTCGGCTTTCGGCCTGGTACGTTCCCGGAACGGGTGCCTTGGTTCCATAAAGGCGTTGTTGAGGTTCCCAGGACTTTCCCCTGCTCATCCAGTCGGCAAACCTGCGCCCGGCGTCGCTCTGCAATTGCAAGGCTAGTCTGTGTATAGATTGCGGAATGCGTTTGGGCAGCCGCAAGAGGGCCTGTTCCAGATCCAGGGTCCACGGATGCCACCCTTCTAGTTCGGCTCTTGTGAGTCGGTCCAGCAAGATCTCAGGTGCAAGTATGCCGCTTATCTCGGTCGGTGTTGCAACCAAGACAGGGGGAGGGGGCGGCTTTTGTTGCCTTGGATTGTTCCGTGCAGGAAGATCGCCGGCAAGACCAAGGGCTATCTCCGCCATCCGCAGCAGCACAACCATCTGTGGCAGATCCGATCGTGTCCTTATGTGCGCTGGATTTTGTCCTGCCAGGATTGCGGATTTCGCGCGGGCAAAAGTTCCTGTTTGGTCCGGTGTCAATACCCGTCCCAGAAGGAGGGGGTTCTGCGGCCACTGGGACCTGCGCAAAAATTCAGATGGGCCGGTACTCCAGTTTGACATCCATGGGAGGCGTGCGGAACGCGACAAGGCCCGCTGGAGAATATCATTTACGTCGTCTTTTTGTTGGGCGTGTAAGGCCACCAGCCCTGCCATAAGCAACTCTTGGCCGATCCAGCCATGCCAGTCCATGCGGCCGGCGAAGGCGTCCGTTAGTTCGCTCAGGGTGCTGAGTGGTCTAGGCCAGGCAAGGCGGGCAAGGTCTTGCGACGTGCTTGCGTAGTCGATCCCAGGCCCTTTCACTGAGGTACGCCCTGACTTTGAGGCAATGAAACAGGTGACGTTTGACAATGTCTTATTTCATTTGCACCACAGAGGGTAAGTGCTGCTCTTAGCGAGGCAATTCCCGCTTTAGGAACGTGTGTCGCGTGCTCAAGGCATAAAATATGTGGCAGGAAGCGGTCCAGGAACGGGCCCTCCCGCAGTCGAGCGCTGAGCGCCGCGACCTGGTCATCTTCATTGGTAGGCCATCCCCAGAGTCGGGTTGGCTCCATCACCCAGGAAATCCATGCTCGGATGCATATGTCATTGTGACAAACGCGGGCGCCGCTGGCCACCGTGAGGCGGGAGACGGCGCGCCATATCTGGCCCGATGCGTGATCCGGCAGTTCGGCCTGCAGGCGCTCGGCCAGATCTGGCAGCCAGGTCAACTGCCGGCGTTCGGCAGTCCACACCATGTGCTGCACCGGCAAGAGATGCCAATCTGACTGCAGGGCTGGTTGTACCAAAAGACTGCTCGCTGATTGCGACGACGGCAGCAGACCCACTGCCGCGACTGCTATTGCCGGCAGCGGGGAGGCTAGCGGCGAGCACGTAGACTGGGGACGGGGAGCTAAGGATCGAGCGAACTGTTCGAGCCAAGGCGACAGCTTTGCCCGGTCGTCCTCGTGAAAATCTGTCACTGCCTTGCGGGCGAGGTCGACGTCGTGTCCCCGCAGGTGTTTTTCCAACAACGCCCAGGCTGTGCGCAACCGAGTCTCCTGTCTGATGCACCGCTTCCTCGCTCGTCTGCGACAGGGCGTCAGACGGCTGATGACTTAGGTACTGCACGGGCCGCTTCACTCGATGGTTCATGCGGGATCAGAGCCATCCCTTCCCCCGGGACCTACCCCCGGACCTTGGACACGCTGAACCCGGCATGATGCGGGGAGAAGCGAGATGATCTCCTCGTGGCACGTAAGTCGTATTCGGAAGAGTTCCGCTGGCGAGCGGTGGATCTGTACCACTCCACGCCTGTCGCGACGATCTAGGGCATCGCTGCCGATCTGGGCGTGACCAGAGAAGCCCTGAGCAGGTGGATCAAGGCGCGGCCGCCGGCTGAGGTTCCCCCGAAACGGTGGATAGGGGGTTAAGCAGCTTGGGCTGTTCCTGCCAGGGTCTGCTCGTGGCGGATGGGGCTGCGCCCGGCTACTCCTGAGTGATGTCGTTCATGATTGAGTCATCGAATCCATGTGTCAACTCCAGTAACCAGTTCCGCCTTCGTGGCAGAGGCCCGGCGGTAGTAGTACTCGTGCTTTAATGTGGACCAGAACGACTCGGCGGCCGCGTTATCTCAGCAGACCCCGGTCTGGCCCATCGAGCGGCAAAGATCGTGACGGGCGCAGGCGGAAGCGGTTACGGCGCCGGTGAATTCCCTGCCGTGATCCGAATGCAGAATGGTCTTGGCCACGACTAGACCCTCCTGAGCAAGGGTGGCCACCGCGGAGTCGATGGCCCGCGCGACCATTGGTGCGTCGAAGTGGTCGTTCACGGCGTAGCCCAGGACGCGCCGGGAATGCCCGTCCCGGATCGCGCACAGGAACATGTCGCCCTGGCCGCAGGTCAGGTAGGTGATGTCGGTGAATCACGCGGCGTTCAGGTGGCCTTGGTCGAGCTGTCGGTTGACGAGGTCCGGTGGGAATAAGGCGTCCGGCTCTTGCACGGTGGTGCGGACATTGAACGTTCGGGGACTGATGCCCTGATCCCGATCTCCGCCATGATCGATGCGACGGTCTTGGCGTTCACGATCACCACGATCGCGCAGTTCGTTGATGATCCGTGGGGAGCCGTAGGTCCCGTCGGACTCGGCGTATATGTCGAGGATCTTCACTGCCAGATTGGTTCGGCGCTGTTGCCTTTGGGGCGGCTCGGTGGCGGCGCACCGCTGGCTCTAGGAGTAGAGGACTGAGGTGCACACCTGGAGCAGACGGGCTAGTCGCCGCACGGAGAATCACCCCCGGCCGCTCCTTCGTGTCCTGAGCGTCGCCGTCGTGGCCGGGGCCGAGCTCAGCCGGCTGTCCGGGATCGCGGTGGGGGTCTTGCTCGGGGCAGGCGTACTTTGCCATCAGTTCGAACCGCGCGGGTTCTTCTGCCTCGACGCAAAGTACACCGAAGCTTTTGCCAGGACTGATTGTCTTTCTCCAGCTCCGGGACCTGCCGGCGTAACCGTAGGAGCTCGGCCCGTTCGACAGCGTCTAAGGGCTTATCCCGAGGGGTGCGGCAGCGCTGACGCGGCGGCGTTCGTCCTTGCCCCAGACGCTCAGCATCCCTGGGGCGATCTTGAGATCCCGGGCTACCTCGGAGATGGTGCGCCCAGAGTCGATCACGCGGTGGGCAGCCTCGATCTTGTACTCGGTCGTGTACGACCGGCGCTTACGAGGAGGCATGAGGACACCGAGTCAGCAGGACCGTAGGTCCTGCTGACTCGGTGTCCACCATCCCGGGGGAACCTCAGGTGGGGCCGAGAGCAGTCGGCCTGCCGGACTGGCGATGACCCTCGACAACCCAGGGGACGACGTGGAGGAGTTCAAGCCGCGGCGACGTGACGCTTGTATAGGCCTCAGCTGAACTCAGCTCTCCGCTTGAACTCTGATGACGGCTTCTTCGTGTGTAGGTACGGGCCAAGCCGGTCCAAATTTAGCTTTCAGTGGAGGTCGGGTGTCCCACGCGTTTAGGTTCGGTTTGGCAGCAGCCCCTTTCGGTTTGGGAACTACCGGCTTCACGTCTGCCCATGACTGGGTGCAGACGGCCCGCCGCGCAGAGGATCTGGGTTTCTCAACCCTGCTGGTTCCGGACGGGCCAAGCCGTTTCTCCGCGTTCCAGGTGCTGGCCGCGGCTGCCGCGGTTACTGAACACCTTCGACTGGGGACGCTGGTGGTTCCAGTGCCGATGCATGCGCCAGGTGTCATTGCCTGGGAGACCGCGAGTCTTGATCATTTCTCTGGCGGGCGTTTTGAGTTGGGTATCGGTGCGGGGCACCCCGCAAACGCGTCGGGTTCAGAGCAACTTGGGATGACCTACCCTTCGGCTGCTGAGCGCCTTCGGCTGGTCGCTACGACGATCGATGAGGTTACTCGGCTGGCGGAGCAAGCGCCGGTGCGTCCTGTGCAGCAGCCTCGTCCGCCGATCATGGTGGCCGGGTCGGGTGACCGCCTGCTTGCCCTTGCCGCGAGGCAAGCCGACATCATTCATCTGGCCGTGGCGACCGAGGGGGCCTTGAAGGAGAAGGTAGCGCTAATCCGGCACAGCGCCGGCGAGCGCTTTGAACGGATCAAACTGGCTGTCTCAATCTTCTACATTGGTGGTGGGGATGGGCCGGAGTGGCTGGTCCGGTACGGTATCCGCCCAGACGTGGAACACATCTCGGCGATCAGAACCGATGACACCGGCGAAGTGGTCGATAGGTTGCGCAGGTGGCGCGAGGAACTGGGTATCTCCTACTTCGTCGCTGGCCCTTCTACGCTCGAGGCCATTGCTCCCGTGATCGACCGGCTCGCCGGGACGTGACTGTACGTCCAGACCTGTGCCCTTGCAGGTCGAGACCGAGACAATGTCGGCAACCCGGCGGCTTGGGCTGCCGCATCGACCACCTCTGCTTGGTGTTGCTGCAGCTCTGACCGCCCAAGTGCTGGATGTGTCCTCGGTGGGATCTTCGAACACCGTCTGACCGGACAGTTGTCGTCGTGGACCGTTCCCGCTTGAGTGGACACCTGGTGTGACTGCCCGATCTGTCGGGAGTTTCCGGGATGGGTTCAACGAGGCGTTCCTACACCGCCGAGTACGAGGCACAATCGACGTCGTACGTGATCGGTGGGGAAACGGTCGCGGAGGTCGCGCGGAATGTCGGCGTCCACGAGATCACGCTCGGCAAGTGGGTGAAGATGGAACGGCAGGAGCGGGAGTAACAGTCGGCGGCGGAGCCGCTGGATGATGACGAGCGTCGGAAACTGAAGCGGCTGCGGCGGCAGGCCAAGGACGGCAGAACCAAGATCAACGAGCTGCAGATGCAGGTCGACTTCGCAAGAAGAGTTGCGACCTGGTTCGCGAAAGACCAGCAGTAATCTTTTCTGCGATCGCGGACTGGGCTGCGTCAGGCGGGTATTCTGTCGCTTTCATGTGCGGGGAACTCGACGTGTCCCGCTCGGGCTACTACGCCTGGCGCGAGCGGCGTCGGTGTCCACCGCGCCCCGCAGGGTGGTCGCCGGGTCAGCCACGTCAGCCCTCGCCGGTTGGGGATCCACGGATCACCGCCACGGCCTTTGGCCCACGCCGCGTCCCGAACCAGATCTTGCGGCGCGAAACCGATTCAGCCTGTGGTGCGCTGGGCTCCACGATGATCAGTCTCGCCCCTGCCTCTGTCGAACCCCTGGCCACCCACCGCTGCGAGCAATAAACCGGCTGCGCCGCCAACTGCGAGGCGCACCGCCCCGGGGCGCCGTCGCGGAGGTGCGCGTCTTCCAGCTGCGCCGCGCCGGACGCACCAGCAGCCAGCCGGCTGGCGCCCGGCAATGGCGCCACTCGTGGGTCGTGGGCGTGCACAAGGTCCGCCAGCTGTATCCCAGCGAACAACGCCGCAAGATGATCTACTGCGGCCCCTACAGCAAGGGCCCCTGCAGCAAGCTCATGATCAGCGACGATGTCGTACGGGCCTTGAGCGCCAACACGTACAACACGCACAGCCAGAGCATTCCTTGATCTTCCAACGCCTCCAGACGCAGGTCGTCACTACGCCGGCCAGCAGCAGCACCTGAAGAACTCGGTTCTGGTCAACGCGTTCACACCTTGAGCCTTAACTGAAAGCGGAGATTGCTGAGGGGCCACTGGCATAGAGACGTGACAGTCCATGAGGGCCACAGCCAAGATCAGCACCGGTGCCACGCGATGGGCACTCTGCGATCCGCAACCCTGGACCCTCACCGCTTGAACGGTGTCGCCAACCTCGCTGGGGCCCTGCGCCACCACGCCCGGCATCCCAGCGGAATCATTGACTTTCTGGCCTGCCACGTTCCGGGCCGTCACACTCTGACGTGTACCTGGGGGCGACCTGCCTCAACGGCAGTCGGGCGAGCGCAGCGCCGGGAATCAGAAAGCGGCGGCATCCTTATCGGATGCCGCCGTCTCTGCGCGTTCACGCCATGTCGGAACGCAGCCCGGTAGGGCGACGGGTTCAGATGAGCACCTGACGCCTTGTCCCCCACCTTACGTGAATGTCTACGTTCCCGTCTCCGGCCCTGGCAATGACCACCGGTGGGTCGTGGACACGCACAAGATTGAACAGTGGTGTCCCATCGAGCAACGATGCAAGCACTCTTTGCGGTCTCCTGCATTCCACTGTGCTCGCCTTGCCCGAGCCAGCCCTGTGCTTAGACGGAAGCGCCTGCCGCGGCGGCTGGTGCTCACGGCGTACCAGAAGTGAATGCGCACTCGCTGCGTGCCCTGGATACGGTCATCCCGGTCGCCCAGCACGTCTAGGCCACCGTGGCTCCAAGATGTTGTCGCTGGTGACCGGATGTTCGTGGACGGTGCTCCCGACGACTCGCGTACCCGCACCTGCCGCATCTCTTTCGCCCTCATGGTCCGCGCAATCGACCAGCTTCGCTGCTTCAGACCCCAGGGGCGGCCCGTCGCCGGGGCCTTGGCACGTTCACGAAGGTAGGCCGACCGATAGGCCCACGAGCAGTCTCCCAGTGGGGCTACGGATGGCCCACCCGTAGGGCGGCGACCAATCTAGGTAGTGCCCGTCGACTACGTGTAGGTGGCGGCTGCTGCGACGCACGTCTTCAGGTGCCACCGGTTGGCCAACGGGACAGGTGCTAACTCGACGCTAGAGCAGCACCGGACAGGCCATGCGCCGAGGGCCCGCCGATTGGGGTAGAGCGGTTTTGCGCTACGACTGCGCCCAAAGGCTTGCTGTGGGCCTGCCGTGGCCCTGTCGGGGCCGTGGTTGCTCTGGCATCTAGACGCGCCGAGTGCGCGGATGGTCTTGGTCGGTGCGTCTCGCCACGACTGCTGTCGACAAGCCAGGAGCAGGTGTGTCGCTGAAGATGACAGAGAGCCAGACAGAAGGAACAACCGAAGTCGAGATCGACCGTGATTCTCGCGGGGAGGCCGTACCTCAAGACTTCCATGGGCGTGCCCCTAGCGTTCTGAGCGGGGTACATCGGGCGGGACTGGAGTGGTCCAAGGTTCGGACCCGGCCGATCTTTGACGGACGAAGCCTCGGAGTGGGCGAAGCCGTCGGCCTGCTGGAGCTACCAGAGCTGCGTGGACTGCTGCTGGATACCGCGACCCCGGCGGGGCTCAAGGACAGGTGCTGGACGGAACTGTTGCGCTGTCTGCGACGAGCCTGGGATGTGTGGCTGCCGGCATGCCTATGGCTGGCCCTGCCAGGTTTACGGCGGCGTTCGGGCCTACTGCACCGGCAGTTAAGACCGGCCGACGTTGCGCTCGAGGACATCGACGGTGAGCTCCTGACCGGGTTCCTGATCGAGCTCCAGGCCGCAAGCAGTCAGGTGGGCAGGGAGACTCGTGTGTTGGGGAGGTTGTTGGATGCTGCGAGCCGGTACGCGCTGCGCACTCTGGATGCCGGGGGCGGCGCCCACGACGGCTTGTCACCGATCGGGGATCGGGCGGCTGCAGTTGAGGGGCATCCGGAGCTGGTGTTGTGGAGAGCGGTTGGGGCGGGGCTGATCTGCGCGCAGGACAGTGAGCTGATTGCTCGGACGCGGCTGGAGGGACACCCGCTGCGTGCGGAGGCAGTACGGGCTGGCGTGAGCCTGGCAGCGGTGTCGGCCCGCAGGCGTCGGGCCGAGCTCGCGGTGGCGAACGCCGTCCTCCGCGGCGAGCTGTAAGTCGCGATGCGGTTGTCCCGTTCGGCGTTCATGGGGCAGGGCCATCCTGAGCGTCGACGGGGCGGCCGGGCGCTGACGTCTGGGGGCGCTGGGGTGGTGGTTGGGCGCCTGCGTTGTCTGGTAGCCCGACGGTGGGGTGGTTCTCGGCTTCGGGCGTGATGAGTGGGGCCTATGGGTGGGCTCTTTCCAGGTGAGGGTTTCTCGTTCGCTCGTCCCGGCCTGCTGGGTCGGGCCGGGTGGGGACCTCGCGTGTTTCATGCCCAGGCCTTGGCCGGAGTCTGAGTGTTCCGGCGGGGCTCCATCACGATCCGGCCTGCGGTCGGCGTGCCTGCGATGAGCGCGGGCAGCTGCCGTGGGTGGAGGTGTTCCATGACGCAGGAGTCCGGTAATGCTCGCGATGATCGTCCTGGTGACGGTTGCGAGCCGGATCCGTTCCAGCCAGACGTATCGCCTGACCTGCAGGTGCCGGGCCAGCCGATCCCGCTGAGTCGTGACCTCGATGAGCCTTCGTCATCGGTGATGCCGGCGCGTCGGCCTCGCCCACGACCGGCGCGCCAGGTGCCGCGCCGGCGGCTGCACGATCGGCGCTTTCGGGCCCGCAGGGTGCGGGCCAGTCGTGCCCGCGCGCGGGCCGGACGGCGCAGGCCGCGGCCTTTGGCGCCCGGGCCCGTTCACCGCGCCGCCGCGTTGTCCGAGCGCAGGAAGGACGCTCCTGCCGCAAGGCACCGACGGGGTGCAGCAGCCGGTGGGCGGCGTTCTGGCAGGGAAGGCGCGGGCCGGGTGATGAGCCGGATGATGCGGCGGTTGACTGGAACGAACCGCGCCACGCATCGGTCGCGACATGAACCTGAGTCTGGGCCCACGGTCCGGCTCACGGATCAGCGCGTGGACCACGGACCGGGCCAGGCCCGGTTCACCAGGCGAGCGCGGATCCGGTCGGCGCGAGCGCGGATGGACCACATCGCAGTCCACCGGGCCGGCCGGCGGTCCACGCCGTGGGCTGGTGTGGGCCAGGGTGGGCGGTCCAGGGCGGTGCGCGGTGGAGCGTCTGATGGCGGCCGGGTGGTCCGAGGGCGGCGTGGTCGCCGGCCTGGCCGGGGTCGGCGGATCGTCGTGGTGGGCCTTGTCCTGCTGGTGGTCCAGTTGGCCATCCTGGGGGCGCTGGCCCTGGTCCTGGCCGTGGTCTGCTCGGTGAACCACTGCGTTCGCACCGAGCCGGCCGGCCCGGGCCAAGCACATGTGATCTCGCAGGTCAGCGAGGGGACGGCCAGCCGGGAGTGTGAGGCCCGGACCGACTGGACCGACGCTGGATGCGGGGGAGAAGGCCCCCAGGCGCGCACGCTGACGCGACCGGCCCTCGCGGTGCAGCGCACAGGGGATCAGGCCGTCATCAATTCGCGCGTCTGGGCCCGCGCCGGATCAGGGCCGTGGACCATCACCGGCTCGATGAACCGGGTGCCCGTGAACCGCCAAGAGGTCAGTGCGGCTCACGCCGATGATCCGGCACAGCAGCAGGTCGCGCGGGCACGGTTCACGGCTGGATCAGCCAGTGGTGAATCGGTGAGCCGCTCCGGTCCATCGTGGTCCACGGCGGACCGGGCCATGCGGGCCAAGTTCGCAGTAAGCCGGTTCGCGGTGAACCCCCAGCCGAAGGACCCCGGTCAGACCGATGATCTGCCCACGGTGATCAACAACGCGACGAACTGGTTGCGCAGCATCAGCGTGGGCCTGGCGATCTTGTTGCTGACGTATGCGGGCCTGCAGTGGTTGTTCGCGCGGGAACCCAGCGGCGTGGAGCGGGCCAAGTCCTCTTTCGGGGCTGCCTGCGCGGGGTTCGCCCTGGCGCTGTTGGCGCCGCAGATCGTCTCGGTGTTGCAGGACATCCTGGGGGTCGGCTGATGGGGGACTGGCTGGTCCAAGAGGTTCTGCAGTACTTCGTCGGCCCGGTGCTGGACCCGGTGCCGCGGCTGCTGATCCTGGTGCAGACGCTGGTCCTGCGGGTGCCGGAGGTCACTGCGCAGCAGCCGGTGATCGTGCTGGCCGGGCGCTCGTTGGACGTGGTGCAGGTCGGGTACGTCGTGGTGATCATGGTGGCCGGGGTCGTCCTCATGGCCCGTGGCGGTGTCCAGAGCGACTACACCGCCAAGAGCCTGATCGAACGGGCCGTCCTGGGGTTCGTGGCCTCGCACCTGGCGGTGTGGGTCGTGCAGCAGATCACGAGGGCAGCGAACGCCCTGATCGCGACCCTGGCACCGGACAGCGAGGCGGCGCTGGAGCGTCTGGACGCCTCGAAGGGGATGCTCGAGCAGATCGCGAAAGCGCCGGAGTCCATTCTTCTGCTGCTGGTCATCCAGGTGGTCATTGTCATCCTGCTGGTGTCGCTGCTCATCACGTGGCTGTCGCGGTTCATCCGGCTGGCGCTGCTGACGGGTCTGGCGCCGCTGGCGCTGGCCTGTCATGGTCTGCCGTGGCTGGACGGGGTGGCGAGGGCCTGGTGGCAGTCGCTGGGCGTCGTCGTGGTCACAGTCGTCGCACAGGCAGGAGCGTTGCAGTTCGGGTTGGAGATGCTCCTGGACCCGGGCAGCGACCTGTCGGGGGTGGGCTCGTTCGATCACTCCGACGTCCTGACCAACATGCTGATGATCTTGTGCCTGCTGATCGTCGTCATGCGGATGCCGTCCATCATCGGACGTTTCCTGGGAACCGGCGGCACCGGGAACCGCTCGGTGGTGGGCATGGTCCTGCGGTACACGATGGTCAACCGGGCGCTGCGTTCACGGACTCACCCGGGCGGCTGGGTGGTCAGGGCAGTGCAGGCACGCTGGCGCCGCCGTCAGTTCGCTGCACCTACGACTGCGATCTGGCAGTGGGGTGATGCAGCCCGCCGTCTGCGGCCTGCGCCTCGCCTGCATACGGCGCTGGCGCTCGGGCAGATGTCGACGAGGGCCCGGGCCACCTGGCAGGAGGAACTGATCCGGGAGCGACGTGAACAGCAGCAGCGGAACGCTCGGCTGCGGGGGCGCCCGGCCCTCGCCCAGGCGCAGCAGCCACCGCGCCTGGCCGGGCAGGCCAAGACCGCCCGGCAGTTAGACGCCGTCATCCAGATGCAGGCCCGGAGCGTGGAAGCAGGGCGTCTGCTGGACGAGTCCGCGCCGGTACGGCGTGCGAGGCCGCCAGCGCCGCTGCCCGGCCGCACCGCCGGCAACCCCACTATCGTCGTCCGGCGCGCGGCCCCTGGCACGAAACCGGCCCGCTCGGGCGGGGGTACGGTCTTCCGCCGCGACCGGCGCCCTCAGACGGCGCCGACGCGTGTGACCCGGGTGGGGCAGAGCCCGGCGGGCCCATCGCAGGTGAGGCCACGGTCCCTGCGCCCCGTGCAGCGCGGAGGCGACCAGGGCGTCGCTACGGGCCGGCAGATCCCCCGCAACACCCGTCGCGCCGACCCGACCGGCGGCAGGGCTCGCCCGGCCGCCAGGCACCCCTCGGCCACATACAGCAGGCGGGAGCAGGCGGTGGCGCCCCGGGCCTTCCGTCAGCCCCGCACACCCCCACCGCCTGTGCGGCGTCGGCCGCGCACACCACCTCCGCCACCTCCGGGCACCTGAACCGCCGCCCGTCCGCCAGCGACCGCACGCCCGGTCGATCGTGCCGCCGAGCAACGCGACCCGATCGACCGGGCCACCCCAAAAGCGAGCTTCACGCTCGCCGCGTGCGAGCACGACGTCGTTCCCGTTGCTTCCGCTTCATGGCGCTCACCGCACATGAAGGCCTGTTTCAGAACCACTTTCGCTTGTTCGACCTCTTCCTCGTTTCGTAAAGGACTTTTTGCTCATGGCATCGACTGCTTCTGAGGACTTCGACGAACGGGTCCGTGCCCGCATACCGGCCGATCTTGATGCTGCCGAGCAAGTCATGGCAGGCCTGAGCGCCGGGCAACTGCTGAGCCTGGGGGTTTTGACATCGCCGTTGCTGCTGGTCTGGCAGACGCTGCCTGGTGCGGTACCGACCGTGGTCCTGTTCACTGCCAGCGGCGCTGTCGTCGCGCTCGCCCTGGCCCTGGTGATGGCCCGCCGCGACGGGCTGGGCCTGGACCGGTGGCTGCTGTCGGCGCTGCGCTACCGCTTCAACCCCCGCACCATGACCACCTCTCGTGACCTGACTCCTGCCCCCAACAGCAGTGATGCTTCTCCCGGTGAAACAGCAGTCGCTGGCCGGCGTTCGCGGCGTTCACGGCGTTCACGCCAGCAGGACGGTGGCCTGGCGGCCAGGAGGGGCAGGTCGGCGACTGCGCCGCTGGCGGGTGTGACCGGTGAGGGGGTGCTCGTGCACGCCGATGGCCGCCACGTCGCGCTGATCGCCTGCACCACGATCATGACGGCGTTGTCGACCAACCGTGAGGAAGCGGTCCTGGCTGCCGGGATGGGACGCTGGCTGAATTCTCTGGCGGGTCCGGTGCAGATCTTGGTGCGTAGCCGGCCCACCGACCTGGCTTCCCGGGCCAGCGACGTCGCTGTCGCGGCCGGCCAACTGGACAACCCGCTGCTGGCGGCGCTGGCCCTGGATCACGCCGAGATGCTGCTGGACGTCTATGAGTCCGAAAGGCCGCTTCAGCGCAGCGTCCTAGTTGCCTGCAGCGGCGGCGTCAGCACTGGAGCCGAACATCTCACCCACCTCGTAGCTCACATGCCCTCCCTGCTGCGAGCCCGGCTCAGCAGCCGCGCCCGCACGGATCGGCCACCGAGCGCAGGCGGCGTGACCGTCTCGCATCGCGCTGCTGCCGAGGCGCTGACCCGGGCCCACCGCAGCGCCGGCGAACTGCAGGCACTGGGCGTCAGCGCTGAGGTCCTCGACGGCGGGCAGGTCCGGGAGGTTCTACACAGTTCCTGGACCCCCTGCCGACTGCCCTCCCGAGCCGCCCGGCCCACGGCGAGGTTGTTCGCGGGCGGTCTGGAAGGAGACTACGCGTTCGCCTCTTCCACCCATGACGGCCTAGCGAACGGAGCCGACGGAGCCGACGACGACGAGGCTGAGGGTGAGCCCTGGGACAACGAATGGGGCGATCGTTGGGACGAAGCATGGCCTGACTCGACGTGGCCGCAGGAGGCGTCGCACCCAGACGACAGGCCCTGGCCACAAGAACAACCGCAGGTGCCGCGCCCGGATGGCCGCAGACAGGCGCGCCACAACACGTCACAGGCTGACGGCGTGGACGCGGCGGCTGCTGCGTCAGCAGAGCCAGAGCCCGAGGCGGGAACGGCTCAGGGGGTAAGCACCGCAGCGCATGCCGGTAGGCAGCGACTGTTCCACCCGATCAGACCGCAGACGGACGATGCCGCTCGGAGGCCGCAGTGATGGGCCGGCGGCAGCGCCGCGAGCGCGGCGAGGGTGCAGGAGATCGTCCTCAGCGGCAGCAGCGCCGACAGGGGCAGCGGCCCCGGCAGGCGCTCGGGGTGCCGGCGCCGCAGGGCGCTGCGGATACGGGTGTCGTGCGTGCAGCGTCCTCGCATCTGCAGGTGGGCTCGACCTGGTCGACAACGCTCGCGGTGACGGGGTTTCCGCCTGAGGTAGGCATGGCGTGGCTGGAGCCATTGACGTCGTGGCCGGGAGTGCTCGATGTGGCCGTCCACGTCGATCCGGTGCCGGCTCAGGCGGCCGCAGCCCGGATCCGCCGGCGCCGGGTGCGGATGGAGTCCGGGCGGCGCCTGCGCGCTGAGCGCGGCAGCCTGGAGGACCCGCTGATGGAGGCGGTGAGTCAGGACGCCGGTGACCTGGCCGATCAGGTGGCCCGGGGCGAGAGCCGGCTGTTCACCACAACCGTCCTGATCACGGTGCACGCCACCAGCCTGGAACACCTGCAGGCCCAGGTGGCCGGGGTGCAGGCCCACGCGGCGTCCATGCTGATGGACACGCACGTGATGACCTGGCGTCAGCAGCAGGGCTGGACCTCCACCCTGCCGATCGGGGCCGATGCCAGCCCGATGCGGCGGATCATGGACACCGCAGCGTTGGCGGCGGCCTGCCCCCTGGCCGGCGCGGACCTGCCCGCACCACTACCGGTGCTCGAATCGTCGTCGCTGTCGCAGTCGCCGGGGCGCCAGCTGCAGGCCTGGCCCGGCGAATCGGGGGCACAGACCCCGGACAGCGACGAGGTCTTCACACAGATCCAGGCTGCCGGTGGGGCTGCTGGGCTGTCGGCGCCGGTGCTGGTGGGGTTGAACCTGTTCACCGGTGGCGTGGTCGATGCTGACCGGTGGCAGTTGGACAACCACAACCAGGTCGTCCTGGCCCGTTCCGGGGCCGGGAAGTCGTACGCGGTGAAGCTGTCCATCCTGCGCGAGATGTACAACGGCGTGAGGGTGTGCGTGATCGACCCCGAACGCGAGTACCTGGAACTGGCCCGCCAGGTCGACGGCCTCGTGCTGGAGTTGGGGGCACCCGGGATCCGGGTCAACCCGCTGGCCTTGCCGTCCGGTGACCCGGACGCCTTCACCCGCCGCTGCCTGTTCGTCCAGACGCTCGTGGACGTGATGCTGCAGGAGGCGCTGCGGCCGCAGCAACGCGCCGTCCTCGACGAGGCCGTCATTGCTACCTACGCCGGGGCCGGTATCGACGCCGACCCCGCCACCTGGAGCAGGCCGGCGCCGTCACTGGAGGCCCTGCTCGACGTCCTCGCCCAAAGGGCAGGTCAGTCAGAGCCGTCCGAGAATGCAGGCAATTCAGGGAATGCAGGGAAGTTCGCGCCGGCAGGGAACCTCACGGCTGCAGGCGCACCGGGTGCGGCGAGCACAACGGGCATGACCGGCAGGGCCAGCGGGAACGGCAGGGGCAACGGGAACGGCAGGGACGACGGCGCAGCACAGATCGCAGCCGACCTCATGGCTCGCATCGCCCCGTGGGTGAACGGCTCGTACCAGGGACTGTTCACCACCGGTCGGGAGCCCGGCCACGACGGCAGCGGCGTGGAGGCAGGCCTGGACGTGGGGCGCGAGCAGTTGGTGGTGTGGACCACGCGGCTGCTGGCTGACGAGTTGCGTCCGGTGGGCATGCTGCTGGCGATCGACGCGATCTGGCGGACGGTCGATCGCCCGAGCGGCGAGCGCAGTGCCTCCCACGACGGCCTGCCTGGTGCGCACCGGCGGCAGTTGGTGGTCGTCGATGAGGCCTCGACGCTGTTGTCGGAGCCGGCGGGGGCCCGGTTCCTGGCCCGGCTGGCCAAGACCGCTCGCAAGCGCCGCGCCGGGTTGATGCTGATCACCCCGGACGTGGTGGACCTGATCGGCAGCGAACTGGGGCAGGTGGTGCTGGCGAACTCGGCGACGCTCCTGCTACTGCGTCAGGCCCCTCAGGCTATCGATGACCTGACCCGCGCCTGCGCGCTCAGCCCCGGGGAGGCGCAGTTCCTGACCGCAGCCAGGCGCGGGCAGGGACTGTTCCTGGCGGGGGCGCGGGTGCCGGTGGACATCATCGCCTCCCCGGCCGAGCACGCCATCGCCTGCGCTCCACCGGAGGAGCTGCACGAGCTGTACGAGGCAGAGGACGTCTTCGGCGACCAGGGCGAGCCCGACCTGGCAGGTGAGCTGTGACCGTCCACGGACTCCCGCTCGGGGACAGGCTTCTGCGCTGGAGCGAGGACCTCACCGGTGCCGACAGCAACACCGTCGCCGTCACCGGGCTCGACGCTCTCGCTGTGGACGTCCTGGACGCCGCCAACACCGAGACCCGGCCCGGTTTCTCGGACCCTGCCGGAGAGGTGTTGCAGGCACTGGCCCGGGTCTGGACGGGCGCGCTCGAGGCGGTGCGGGCTCATCCGGTGCAGGTGGCTGCGTACGGGGTCCTGGCCGTGGTGCTCCTGGCGCAGGGCGCCCACCTGTGGCGGCGCTGGAAGGTATGGCAGCGGCGCCGGGCCCTGGAGGGGGCGCAGGAGATCCTGATCCTGCCGCCGGCCGAGGTGGATGCGCACGGCGTCGACCTGTGGTGGTCGCAGGTGGCTGGGCTCCTGCGCCGCCGCGGGTGGCGGCGCCTGGTCTACGGGCCCGCCTACATCGCCTGGGAACTGCGCTGGGTGGGGCGCGAACTGACGATCGTGGTCTGGGTCCCGGCCAGCGTCCCGGTCCGTCCCATCGCGGCGGCCGCTCGCGCAGCCTGGCCCGGAACGAGCACCACCATCCGCCCCAGCGCCTCACCGATCCCCGTCCTGGGCGGGCCCGCCGACGCTGCGGCCTCCCACACGCCGACGCCCCACCACCCACCTGCGCAGACTCAGGGACCAGGCAGCCACCACCCGCGCACCCCACCGGAACACTCTGAAGGCCAACCGGAAGACCCACCCGAAGGCCAACCCGAGGGCCAACAGGTAGGCCCACCCATGGACAGGGGACGAGACAGGCGAGGTAGCAGCCCCGCCGCTCCGGCACAGGGACTGGAGCCTGTCGCCCGCCGGCGGGGCACGATGCGCGCCCCGCAGGCGACCCCCGGGTCCGAGGTGTTCGAGGTCGGCCGGCAGGTGAGCGCGCGGCTGCCCGGCTGGTACACGTTCAGGTCCGCATCCGATCACCGGGTGGACCCGATGCGGGCGCTGCTGGAACAAGGCGCCTCGTTCCGGGCCGACCAGAGTGCCTGCGTGCAGATCCTGGTGCGCCGGCCCTCACGCCGTCAGGTGGCGCGCCTTCGCGCCGGCGCCGTGGGCCTGAAGACCGGCCGCACCCAACAGCACGGTGGGCCGTTAGGAACGGGGCTGTCCGGTGCGAGCGCAGGGGCGCTGTCCCTGATCGGCACCATGGTCCTGACGGTGATGGAGATCGTCCTCAGTGTCATCGAGGCCATCTTCTCCGCGGTCACCGGTGGCCCCACCGCCCGGACGAGCGCCGGTAGCAGGTCCAGGACGGGCAGCACCGGCGCGCCCGCGCACAGGGCCGCCACCAGCCCCCTGCAGGAACGGGATGCAGGCCCCGCCCTGGACAAGGTCCGCACCGGCCTGCTGTGGGACGTCAGCATCCGCATCGCCGTCACCCAGACCCGACAGAACACCGCCCCACCGCGAAAGCAGCAGCCCCCTGCCGGCACCGGCGGCAGACTGCGTACGTTCGCCCGCCTCAGTAGGCACCCCGAACGCGCCGGGCGAACTGAGCGCGGTAGGTCGGCCGGTCGGGCCGAGCGGGAGCGGATCCTGGCCGGTCTGAACCTGAGTGCCCATGCCCTGGCGGCGGCGTTGGTGGTCCACGACGAGCGCAACGGCCTGGTGGCCAGGCCCCTGCGCTCGCCGCGGCGTGCCCTGGAGAACCGGCAGATGGGCGAGATGCTCGTGATGGGCGGCGGGGAACTGGCGGGACTGGCGGCCCTGCCGACCGATGTGGCGGTGCCGGGTCTGGACCGGGCTCAGGCCCGCTCGGTGCCGGCCCCGACGGTGGTGGCCTCGGGCGGGCGTGGGGTGAAGGTGCTGGGGCGCAGCGGCCCCGACGGGCGGGCCGTGGGAGTGGCGGTCGCCGATGCCCGCCAGCACCTGCACGTGCTGGGCTCCACCGGGGTCGGCAAGAGCACCCTGCTGTGCCGGCAGATCCTCACCGACATCAACGCCCGCCGCGGGGTCGTGCTCATCGACCCCAAGGGGGACCTGGCCCTGGACGTGCTGGACCGGATGCCCGCCCACGCCGTGAGCCGGGTGATCCTCATCGACCCCGATCAGCCGGGCGGCTCGGCCGGTTTCAACCCGCTGCAGGTGCGTCCCGGCGCTGACCCGGCCCTGCAGGTCGACAACCTGGCGGCGATCTTCGCGAACATCTTCGCCCGGCACTGGGGGCCACGTATCGACGACGCGCTGCGGGTCTCGTGCCTGACCCTGATGCGTCACCCGGGCCCGGTCCTGACCTCGATCCCGGCCCTGCTGAACAACAAACAGTTCCGCTCGCGGATGACGGTGGACCTGGACGACCCGGCCGGCCTGGGCGGGTTCTGGGAATGGTACGAATCCAGCCCCGCCGGCCTGCGCTCGCAGGTCATCGCACCGGTCCTGGCCCGGTTGCGCTCGTTCCTGCTGCGTGACTTCGTCCGGCACACCATCGGCCGGCCCGAGTCCACGTTCGACATGAACACCGTCCTGGACGGCGGCATCCTCATCGCCCGCATCCCCAAAGGCCAGCTGGGGGAGGACGCCTCCAAGCTCATGGGCTCGATGCTGCTGGCCTCGGTGTGGCAGGCCGCGATCGCCCGCGCCGCGATCCCCGAACACCAGCGCCGCGACGCCACCGTCTACACCGACGAGGCCCACAACATCCTCAACCTCTCCGGCGGCGTCAGCGACATGCTCGCCGAGGCCCGCGGCTACCACCTCTCATTCGTCCTGGCCCACCAGAACCTCGCCCAGCTACCCACCGAGATCCAGCAGAGCCTGTCCGCCAACGCCCGCAACAAGATCCTGTTCACCTGCTCACCCGAGGACGCCGCCCAACTGGAACGGCACACCCTGCCCGACCTCGACCAGCGCGACCTGTCCCACCTCGGCCCCTACACCGCCGCCGCCCGCCTGGTCGCCGGCAACCGCGAGACCCGCGCCTTCACCTTGAAAACCATGCCCCTGCCCGACGGCAACCCCGCCGCCCGCCAGCGGGTACGCGATCACGTACGCAAGACCGGCCCGCTCGCCAGCCCACGCACCGACCCGGACCCCGACCCGCATACAGGCCCGAATACGAGCCCGGACACAGGAACCGGTGCATCCGGAGCATCGGAGCCACCACTCACCGGACACCAGCCATGAGCAGACACCGGCCCCGCCAGCACGGGCCGATCCAGGGCACCCGCGTCCGGCATGGAGGCGCCAGCCTGCATCGGCCGGAGGGCGCGAACGTGAACCGGCCAGAGCGTGCACCGCGGGCCACGAAGGGGTCACGGAAGGCGAGGAACGCGACGGGCACGGACCGTGTGAGCGCGTGGTGGGCCTGGCGTGCTGGCGCCGTGCATGACCCGACCGCTCGCCCCGTGCCCTGGGTGGGGCGTCGGCAGGGCAACGAGCCAGCTCAGAAGGCCCACCAGGGTCCGAGGCGGCGCGCGCGGGTATCGCGACTATCTCCTGTTTGGAGGAGATACCCCGACAGGGGGAAAACGAGGCAGCCCGCCGGGACCACTCACGGTGTGACTCGCTGTGTGACGCCTCGTGTGACGCGCTGGGCCCGAGGTCTCTGCCGGGGCACCGGATGAGCGGCGGGCCCGGCTCCCGGGGGCGCTCGCGCAGGGCCTACCTGCAGGCCCTGCAGCGTCTGTCGGCACGCGATCACGTGCTCATGCAGTTGCTGCACGAGCACACCACTCTCACCAGCCCGCAGATCACCGCGCTGCTGTTCGCCAGCCCTGACAGCGCCCGGGGACGCCTGGCGCGGCTACGGCGCCAGGGGTGGGTCACCAACTTCCACACTCAGCGGGCCGGGCGGCGCCTGCCTGAGCACTGGGTGCTGGATCAGTGGGGCAGTCGGTGGGCGGCCTTCGCCGCCGAGGAAGGCGAACCCACCCCGCGCGCCGTGCGGACCCGCAACGAGAAAGCCGCCGCCAGTTCCCAACTGGAGCACACCGACGGCATCCACGACTTCTTCGTCGCCCTCATCGCTGCTGCCCGGCGCACATCCGCTCACGATGCGGAACCGGCCGGGTCGAGCGGGCTGCCTGGGCCGACACCGGCGGTTGGGTCGGCTCGGCTGGCCCGCTGGTGGTCGGCCGCCCGCACCGCCCGCGAGGTGGGCGCACACGTGCACCCCGACGGGCACGGCGTCTGGGAGTACACGCCCCTACCCACAACTACCCTCGCGGCCCACCCCACGACCGGCCCCACGACCCGCTCCGCGGCATCAGGCGCCAGTGCGACGCCTGACACCGTGGAGGTACCCGGTCATACGGGCATCGGCCTCATGCAGGTGGGGTTCTACCTCGAATATGACCGGGGCACTGAGACCCTCAGTCAGCTGGCAGACAAACTGAGCTCGTACCAGAAGTTCTGCGGCGAAGGCCAAGGCCCTGACTGGCCCGTGCTGATCGTGGTACCCACCCGGGTGCGTGAACGGCACCTGCACGAGCACGTGGGCCGGCTGCGCAGTTCCAACCCCACATGGCCCACAGCCCCGACCCGAGCAGCACCCCACCCGTACGACTTGCCGGGGAGCGCCGACGCGTGGCGGCAGGACCAGGCCGCCTCCTCGACTCAGTCAGCCAGCTCGCCGCTCGTAGTGCTCACCACGAGCCGTGAACAGATCAACGCCCACCCGTGGGGCCCCGCCGGCCAGATCTGGCAGCCCATCGACGGCTTCGAACCTGGCAAGCAGCACCGCGCCGACTCGGCCGATCAGGCCGGCCCGGCGGAGCCCGGCGATAGAGGCGCTGGCGCCCACCCGAAGAACCCGAGTGTCTCGCTGGCCTCGCTGGCGGCAGGGCGCGTCAACCTGTCCGACCCCGAAGCCCTGGCGAGCTCGGAGCGACTCTGGGACCCAGGGCCGCCAGGTCTCCACGACGACCCTCTGTTCGGGCTCGGCCACCACTGAGGCCGCCGAGATCCAACCAGTCTGCCTGAGCCAGCCAGCTCGGACGGGCCAGGTTGGCCTGCCGGGCGTCGCCATTCACCACCGCCATTCGCCCTGTGGGGCTAGCCCCACGGGTGGGGTGAAAGCCCCACCGGTGGGTCAGGCCGTAGCACCGGGAACATCGAGGCTGGTCCTTTCTGCATCACCCATCGCCACCCGACAGCGCCTTGCGCGTGCGCCGGTTCGTCGGCACACGCACCGGCGCCGAAAGGCCGGCCCCTCCTCTGCCTGCGCGCCCGTCCACACCTCCACCAGTCTCCTGGTCGAGAGACAGGCCCCGAACAAGGGGAAACCGGATCCCGCACCACAGCACCTTCGAATGCGACACACCCCGAGCCTTGACGGCTTCATCCCAGATCCGAACACCACGAAGGAGCGTGCACTTGTCATCACCAACACCACCCGAACAACCCGACGCCGCAGGGCAACCCCCCGGAGCCGACGTGCCCCGGCCCTTGCGAGTGCCACACACGCCAGGACGAGGCGGCCGAGCCCGGCCAGCCCATGCTCGTCGGCAACCCTGACCACGCCGCTCACAGCGGGCGGCCAGAACCTGGCGGGATGGTCCTCGCACTGGTCATCCCCGACCAGCGCGATCGGCCGGTGCGTCTGGACAGCATTCCCTTGAACGCACCCAACGGGCAGGGACTACCGACGGCAGGGTCGGACCTGCAGGCTGACTGCCCGCACCTGGACGCCGTCCTGGTGTGGAGACGTCCGGACCCGGACGCCCTGCTGAACCCGTTGCAGCAGAACGCGCCGGTGCTGGAGAACAAGCGCGCGACGACGTTCGCCTGGCTGCACGATCGCCGTGTAAGGCTTCGCCAGCGCGTCTACGGGGACGCCTATCTCGTCGCGCCCTACACGGGAAGCGAGGGCTACCGCGACGTTCCGGAGATCGCAGTCGAGCACCTGATGGGCTCGTGGGCCTATCAGGTGCAGATCACCAGCCCGGCCTCACCGCACGCCTGGGCGCCGTACGCGACGGGCTACACAAGATGGGAACGAGCCTACGAGCACGCCCTGCAGTTGAGCGCCCTGCAGGGAGCTGCCACCGACGCGCGGGTGGTGCACCTGGCCCCCGATCGCCAGGTGCAGCTGTGGGCACAGATAGCCCGCGAGCACCTGCGCCGCCACCACGGAAGCACTCTGGTGGCGGGCCCGCTCGCGGACGGCTCGGCGCATGAGTTCGATCAGCAGGACTTGAATGTCTGCTGGTCGGTGCCGCAGTTGGCTGAGGGGATCGGCGCCGAGCCCCTCCGGGCGGGGACGGCGTTTCGTTACGGCGACCTGTGTCTGGTCAATCTGGCTGACGGGCAGGAACGGTGGCTCCTGATCCACGGGACCACGGCCTTCGAGGTCACCCCGTTGCGCCCGTGCATCGCAGCCGGGGTCTTCGACAGTCTGATCAGCGCCATTACGGCGTTACCGGCCCAGCCCATGCTGGCGCGCGCCCAGAGCGTTGTGGCCGTCAGCTCGCCGTCTTTGAATTGTTGGAGTTCGCTAAGGGAATCGGGCGTTTGGTGTCCCACCGCCACCTTCATCTGTGGAGCCAACCTGCTGCAGGCTGTCCCGTGGGGGGCAGGGGCGCTGATCTGGGTTGTGGACGCCCTGGGGGAGGCTGACTGAGCCCATTTCAACTTCCATCAGCTGTTAAGGATCAAGACTCGAACGGCGTTGACCAGTACGGTTGAGTGGACTGGGCTGGAGCGGATCTTGAGCAGGATCCGCCAGCTCTTGAGGTCAGCGTTGGCTCGCTCGCCCGGTGCGCGCATCTGCGAGATGGACGTGTTGACGGCCTTTGGCCAGCGGAGAGTTCTTGGCGTCGAAAGAGATGGGTGTTTCGGTCCTGGCGCAGCCGGCGGAACGGTGCGGTGATGGTGGGGCCACCGCCGATGTAAGCGGTGTCGGCGAACGCGTCGATCCCGGCTGCGGCCAGGGCGTTGGGGATGTCGTGTTCGCGGGCGGCTCCGGCGTCGTGGCGGGCGCCTGGCAGGGCAGGTGAGGCCCAGATCAGCCGGCCGACGGGGTCGGAAAGGACCTGCACGTTCACCCCATGAGCCTTGGCCTTGCCCGAGTAGTAGATGCGGCCGCCCTTCGAGGCCATGGCCACCCGGTCGATCCGCAGCAGGGTGCCGTCCAGAATCACGTACGCCTTCCGCGCGGCGACCTGGATGGCCTGTTCCAGGTTCGGGCCAGAACTGCCAGGACCTGCAGACCCTCACGCAGATAGCGGAAGGCCGTGCTGGCACCGACGCCGAACCTGGCGGCCAGGCCGCGGTAGGTCTCGCCCTTCTTCAGATAGGCGATCAGCATCAAAGCTTGCTGGTGGGAGGACAACACACGCCAGCGGGTCTTCAGCTGGCGGTGGGCGCGCAGCGCGTTCGTCACAAACCTCAGCGAACGGGTGGACACGTTCATGCCGAGCGATAGACAAGCACACGAAGCTCCTGGTGGTGGTTCTTGATCTCGACAATCCGGATCCCACCAGGAGCTTCCTCACGTTCCCGCCACCGCCACGTGCACCCTTACTGCCCCCGTAACCCCTATGACTCAGGAGGTTGGCATGGGCTCACTTATTGGGGGCCTACTCGGAAATTCTCAGGAGGCCCAGCGAGACCGATCGAACTTGCCGGACAGTTCGGGCAGCCTTCAGGCGCACACTCCCCCCACGAGCCCTACGGTGTCTCATACTGGCGCCCGGAGCGATCGGGTGTGAGATATCATTCCTCGAAACAGGCAAGAATGTTTCAATCATACTTTTCGTAAGACGGAAAATGATCAATACGTCAGAGGATGAGACCACGGACGCGCAGGTGCTGGGGAACTGCGCTCCAGTCCTCCTCCCAATCTCCAACCGTCGGGTTGAAACGCAACGTGCCCTGTTGCGTTAAGGTCAGCCAGGCTTCCAGCAGGGACATCAACGAAGGCAGACGGGGAGGATTCCATTTCTCCGGCTCGTCGAAAATGATGAGCCGAAGAGCCGAGGGAGCCAGCGAGTCTTGACCTGCCCGGTCATTGTCGGCGACAACCATCTGCTTGCCGGGACGCGTCAGAGCAACCCAGGTAGCGCCGAAGTTCCACTCGGCGACGCCGCCGGCTTCCTCGGCGAACTCGCGAGCCTGAGCGCGACTTGCATGATGGTCGCGCACTGCTTCCTTGAGGCTGCCGGGGAGTTTGCGCGAAGGCCATTGAGGAGCTAGACCGGGGACCAGGTCATATCCGTTGTGCCAGCCGTACCAATCGCGAACTTCCGCTGACAGCGGGAATCCGAGTTGTTTTTCGGCTTCATCTAATTCCTGCTCTGTCGCGCCCGGCAACAGGTACCGAGCGATCGGTGCGCTTTGTTCCGCCCACCGATCATTGAGCTCCTGCAGCAGGTCTCTCACGACGCCCATGGCTCTACGCCCCCAAGGTCCGTTTCGGTTGCAGGACGCACGGGGTGGCGCCGACCGAGGTCAGCGCCACCCCGTGCGCGTGGACTAGTTGATGCCCCAGCCGGGGGGCATGAGCGGGTACTTCTCGTTCCCGCAGATGTGGAAACTCCGCGGACCACCGTAGGGGCCACCGTCCTCAATTGGAGGCACTGCCACGGGGACCACGAGGTACTGCGTGCTGCCAGATCCCCAGGTACGAGTTGCCATGTTGCAGGCGTCATCGTTCTGCATGTTCTTGAGACTCGCTCCCTCTGAACGGTTCTCGCTGAAGGGCACTAACCTGAGCGAACCCTTGCCGGGACCACCTTCCATCGTGGAGTAGAAGGGGTACTCGTCACAATCCAGGTCATCTCCGGCTGGGGCGTCGACGCACCGGCGGTCGGTAACCAAACCGGCTCGCATATACCAGTCGTGAGGGACACCGTCGATGGTGTCTCGGTCCTCAGGACTGCGGTACGTCAGCCATGCCGTTTCGGGGTTGGCCGAGATGACGTCACGGTCGTGGATCGCTGCACCGCCGGCGTTGCTGCCCGGGAAGAAGATGTTGGCCTCTAGACACGGGCTGCCAGGACCTGAGTAGGTTTCGACGGTCAGAAGCTTCTGCTGGGTCGCCAGGCAGGTATCGGCGGCCCCGGCTGCATCATTGAAGTCCATCGAGGGAAACTTTTCCAGGATCCGTTCGATGACCCGATCCCGCTCCGACTGCTCCGGCACGGGGTCCGGGTCCGGATCGACCGGGTCCGGGTCGACCGGGTCCGGGTTCGGGCAGGCAGTGGTACACGGGCCCGGGGAGGGGTCCTGGTCGGGGTGGTCCATCTTGTACAAGGTCTGCCACACCGCCACCGCGCCAGCGCTGACCAGCAACTCGGTCAACTTGATCCGTCCCTCGGCCGCCCTTTCCGCGAGGCAGGCCTGCGTGATGTACGGGACGCTGGAGTCAGGAGCCTTTGCAGGGAAAAGGCGTCCCAGCTCGACGCACAGGTTCATCCGGGACACATCGGTTAGGCTCAGCCGGTTGATCTGGTGCAGCAGAGCAGCCGCGGTCACATCGGAGGGCGTTGCCACAGCGTCCTTGACCGGCAGGTCCGCCACATGGTCGCCGCCGGAGTAGAGCGAGAAGGTCATGTCCATCGGGTCGGTGACCCCACGCTGCCATGCCTCCATGCAGAACCCGGCTGAGTTCTGGGTCCGCTGCTGGCCGGTCTTCCAGGTCAAGTCGCCCTCGTCACCGGCGGCAGTCCTGTACCAAACCGCCATGTCCTTCACATTGGGGTAGTCGATCTGGAATGCCCAGCACGGCGTGGCGTCCGAGCTCTGCCCGCCGTAGCAGGTACCCACGATCAGATCACCCGGTGTTACCTTGCCGGTCGTGGCCGCTGCGGCACTTGACGCCAGGCCTACAGCACCGGCCGAGACCAGCGATGCAGCAGTGAGAACCGCCAAAGCGGCTCCAAGCAGGGATCTCCTGCGCTTCGTTCGCATGAGAACAAGGTGAACACGACCTGAGGTTTACCTGTGCACATCCGGACCTCTAGTACCTAGAAGGTCTAACAGACAGTGACATCATCACGCGGGTGGCCCAAGCTCGGCCGCTCTCGTGCGCCTTCCGTCGAGTCGCCCGACGCTCGCAGCCAACGATGAGGCACCGTCCGATCGCTCACGTCGCGGCCGAGGCCGGTATCAGCCGCCAGTGCCTTTCGAAGTGGACCAACCGCTACAGGCGCTTGGGCGAGGTCGGCCTCGTCGATACCTCCAGCGCCCCGAAGGTCAGCCCGAACCAGACATCGCCGCAGGTCATCGCCAAGATCGAGCATCTGCGGCGGGAGAAGAAGTTCTCCACCCGGGCCATCGTCACCGAGCTGAGCCCGAGGGTATCCGGATCAGCGAGGCAACCGTGGCCCGCTGGCTGCGCAAGCTCGGCATCAGCCGCCGCCGTGACCTGGACCCGTCCAGTTCTTCCCACCGCAAACGGGCTCAGAAGATCGTCGCTCGCTATCCCGGCCACATGATCCACATCGATGTGAAGAAGTTCGGCAGGATCCCCGAGGGCGGTGGATGGAAGGCCCACGGCCGCGGCAGCGCCGCGCACAAGCCCTCCCGGCGAGCGGATGCCCGCGTCCACATCGCCTCGGCGATCAAGGTGTCCGGACCGGCTACGTTTTCCTTCACACCGCGATCGACGGTTTCTGCCGCCTGGCCTATACCGAGCACCTGCCTAACGAGAAAACCATCACCGCCATCGTTTCCATGGCGCGGGTCCGTGCCTTTTTCGCTGCGCACGGCATTCAGCGCATCACCAGAGTGGTCACCGGCAACGGCTCCTGCTACCGATCCGGCGCGTTCCTGTGAGCCATGAACAACCTCGGCGTGAGCCGTGCCGGACCCGCCCGGGCGCCACACGTCCCGGGTGGGGCGCCGGCAGGGCAACGGGCCAGCTCAGAAGGCCCACCAGCGTGCGAGGCGACGTGAAGGCGTATTGCGACTATCTCCTGTTTGGAGGAGATACCCCGACAGGGGGAAGACCAGGCAGCCTGCCGAAGCCACGCACGGTGTGACGAGCTGTGCCCGCGCTCCCTGCCGGGGCCCTGCATGAGCGGTACCTCCGCTGCCCGGGGGCGCTCGCGCAGCGCCTACCTGCAGGCCCTGCAGCGGCTGTCCGCACGCGATCACGTGCTCATGCAGTTGCTGCACGAGCACACCACTCTCACCAGCCCGCAGATCACCGCGCTGCTGTTCGCCAGCCCTGACAGCGCCCGGGGACGCCTGGCGCGGCTACGGCGCCAGGGGTGGGTCACCAACTTCCACACTCAGCGGGCCGGGCGGCGCCTGCCTGAGCACTGGGTGCTGGATCAGTGGGGCAGTCGGTGGGCGGCCTTCGCCGCCGAGGAAGGCGAACCCACCCCGCGCGCCGTGCGCACCCGCAACGAGAAAGCCGCCGCCAGTTCCCAACTGGAGCACACCGACGGCATCCACGACTTCTTCGTCGCCCTCATCGCTGCCACACGAGCGATATCCCCCCACCAGCCGGACATGGCCGCTGCGAGCGGGCCGACGCAAGCGGCGGGGGCGGCTCGTGTGGCCCGCTGGTGGTCGGCTGCCCGGACCGCCCGCGAGGTGGGCGCACACGTGCACCCCGACGGGCACGGCGTCTGGGAGTACACGCCCCTACCCACAACTACCCTCGCGGCCCACCCCATGACCGGCCCCGCTGCCGACCCTGCTGCCGACCCTGGGAGCGGACCCGCCCCATCAGCAGGGGACAAGACGACCAGCACTGTGGAATTACCCGGCGACAGGGGATCCGGCCTCGTCCAGGTGGGGTTCTACCTCGAATACGACCGGGGCACCGAGCCCCTGGGGCAGCTGGCAGACAAACTTGGCCCGTACCAGAACTTCTGCGGCGAGGGTCAAGGCCCGGACTGGCCGGTGCTGATCGTGGTACCGACCCGGGCGCGTGAACGGCACCTGCACGAGTACATCCGCCAGCGGCGCAGTTCGAACCCCACCTGGCCCGCAGCCCCGCCCCGCCCGGCAGCCCACCCGTACGCGATGCCGGGACCCCCCGATGCGTGGCGCCAGGACCAGGCTGCCTCCACGACTCAGTCAGCCGGCTCACCGCTCGCGGTGCTGACCACCAGCCGTGAACGGATCACTGATGACCCTTTGGGGCCGGCCGGTCAGATCTGGCAGCCCATGGACGGCTTCGAGCCCCGCGCACGGCAACGCGCCAACTTGGCACACCCCACCGACGCCGGTCAAGAACCTGCCGGCGCTCATTCGAGCGACCCGGGCCCACCTTTGATCTCGGCCGCCGCGGGGCACCGAGTCAGTCTGTCCGACCTCGAAACTCGCGCGAGCTCGCAGCGTCTGTGGGACCCAGGACCACCACGTCCCCAGGACGACCCCTTGTTCGGGCTGGGCAGCCGCTGACTCACCGAATCCCTGCCCGTCCTACCTATGTCGCCGAGATGCCGCACGGGCCAGGACGACTCACCGATCGCCCCTTGCTACAGCGCCTCGCCCACCCCACGGGTGGGGTGAAAGGCCCACCCGTGGGTGCGGCAGTGCGCCGGCAACGTCCAGGCTGGTCCTTTCTCCAGCACCACCCATCACCACCCAGCACCACCTGACAGCGCCTTGCGCGTACGCCGATCCGTCGGCACACGCCCCGGCGCCGGAAGGCCGGCCCTTCCTGTGCCTGCGTGCCCGTCACCACCTCCACCAGTTCCTGGTCGAGAGACAGGCCTCAGACCGGGGAAGCCGGATCCGCACCACTGCACCTTCACATGCTCCACGCACTCGGGCTTCACAGCTCACCTCAGATCCCACCACCACGAAGGAGCGTGCACTTGTCGTCACCAACACCACGCGAACAACCCGACGCTGCAGGGCAACCTGGCGAGCAGACGCACATGGGCTCCTGCGAGCGCCAGCCACGCCAGGACGAGGCCACCGGGCCCGAACAGCCCCTGATCGTCGGCGACCCTGGCCACCCAGCCGACAATGGCCGGCAACAACCGGTCGGGACGGTCCTGGCACTCGTTATCCCTCAGGAACGGGATCGGCCGGTACGTCTGGACAGCGTTCCCGTGAACGCCTATACCGGGGAGGGACCCCTGCCGGCTAGGGCGGACCTGCGGGCCGACTGCGCGCACCTGGATGCTGTCCTGGTGTGGCAGCATCCGGACCCGCAGGGCCTGACGGACCCGGCGCAGCAGAGCGTTGCGGCGCTGGAGAACGAGCGCGCGACGACGTTCGCCTGGCTGCACGATCGCCGGATGAGGCTTCGCCGGCGCGTCTACGGCGACGCCTATCTCGTGGGCCGCAGCACGGGAAACGGCGGTTACGGCTCCGTCCCGGAGGATGTCGTCGAGCATCTGGTGGGTTCGTGGGCCTACCAGGTGCAGATCACCAGCCCGGCCTCCCCGCACGCCTGGGCGCCCTGCGCGACGGCCTACACCAGTTGGGAGCGCGCCTACGAACACGCCCTGCACCTGAGCGCCCTGCAGGGAGCGGTCACCGACACGCGTGTCGTGCACCTGGCCCCCGACCGGCAGGTGCAGTTGTGGGTACACATCGCTCGTGAGCACCTGCGCCGCCAGCGCGGAAGCACGCTGGTGGGTGAGGCGCTCGCGGCCGGGGCGCTGCACGAGTTCGATCTGCAGGACCTGAGGGTCTGCTGGTCGGTGCCGCAGTTGGCTGAGGGGATCACAGCTGAGCCCCTCAGGGCGGGGACGGCCTTTCGCTACGGCGACCTGTGTCTGGTCAATCTGGGCGACGGACAAGAACAGTGGCTGCTCATCCACGGGGCCACGGCCTTCGAGGTCACCCCGTTGCGGCCGTGCATCGCGGCGGGCGTGTTCGACAGCCTGATCAGCGCCATCACGGCGCTACCGGCCCAGCCCGGACCGGTCCGTGCCCGCAGCGTCCCGGGACCACGGCGAGGCCCCAACTGATCATTACCGGCAGCCTGGTCGCCGCCAGGCGGCGACGAGTCGGGCCAGGGGCCTGACAGACCAGGACCGGGACAGCTCATGTCCACGGCCGGGCCGGCACAGGTCCCGATCCACCCCCCATTCAGCGCGTCCACACCTTCGGTGGGCGCGCTTTTTCGTGCCTGGAAAGCACCAGACCGGGCACCGCACTTGCCATCCCACTATCCCGAGGAAGCACACGATGGATCGAGCATCATCGTCAACAGACGCGCTACCGGAAAGCCTCATGCAGGAGCCAGGCTCATCGGGGCGCGAGGGTATTGAGGCCGTCGTCATCTCGCACCACGATGATGAACGTTTACGCCGGGCGGGCGGCCTCAAAGCCGCGCGCATGGCGCGATGGCTGGCCCGCCAGGGGGCCGTCGCCATCGCACTCGAGCGGCCCCAAGCCACCATGTTCGTGAACGCGCAGGTCCTTTCGGACGGCCTTGCCGTCAACGAACGGGCCAGCCTCCTGCTGAAGGCGCACCGGGCCCAGCCGTGTGAGCATTCGTGGGTCTTCGGCCCGGCCATCGTCGTCGGCCCGCGCGAGGCCAACCGTCTGAGGAGCATCCCGGACGAGTTCCTGAACCTGGCCACCTACCAGGGCATGTTCGAGGTCCAGGTGGGCACGTACGGCGAACCGGGGCAGTGGGCAGGCAACGACCTGCTGTTCAGGACCTGGGACGAGGCCTACACGTGGGGACTGGGCCTGGCCGGGCGATGGACCCAGGCCCAGCACGTACGAGCGGTCCCGGCCGTGAACGCCCAGACGCTGCAGCGGTGGGTCGATATCGTCGAGGCCCATGCCCGGCCGGCCACGGGGAACCCGGCGCTGAAGCACCGCCACGCGCACGGCATCCGCGCCTGCTACAACGTGGCGGAACTGGCCGGTGCGATCACCCGGGACGCCGAACACGTGCGCGCCTACCGCTACCAGGATCTGCTCCTGCTGCAGCGGGACAACACTCGTACCTGCGCACCCGGTCCCGGCGCAGACGGCCGCCAGGAAAGTCGCCGGGACAACTGCCAAAACGGCTGGCAGCAGCGCAGCCACAGCCGTGGACACGCAGCTGATCGCGACACCGGCCCCGGCGAGCAGGTCCCCGAAAGCCTCAGTGACAGCGGATATCGGGAACGCTGGCTGGCCGTGCGGCACGGCGTGACCTTCGCAGTGCCAGACCTGCCTGCCCTGATCGCCCAGCGCAGGTTCCGGAGCCTGATCGAACGGATCTGCAGCGCCGACGACCGGCAGCTGAACGCGGGTCGCTTCTGAAACCCGCACCTGGCCTGAGAACGCACACCTGAGCGCTTCGCCCCTGCACCGGGGGCGGGGCGCTTCGTGCTGTCCCGGCCGAGCACAACCGTCTCGTCCTGCCCGCACAGACACGGGTGGGGCGAGCGACACAGGAAACACACGTCGACAATCGGAGGTCCATGATGAACCAGAACAACGCCCATGCTCACGGCACACCCAGCCCTACGGGCTCCCAGAAGCAGCCGGGTGGGTCAGGTTCCACCGAAGCCACGACAGCTGGTCCTGGCATGGTCGGTGACGGCGCGCCCCACGGGGGTGGGGCCGGTTCGGGGGAGCAGATGCTGGCCGTCGTCATCCCCGTGGACCTGGACGAGCCCATCAGGCTCGAGCAGGTCCCCCTGGAGCGCGGCGCCCGCACCCAGGCCTTCCACACGTGGGTGGACGGCAACTTCGAGGTCCTGCACCTGGACGAGCCGCAGGCCTCGCTGTACTGCAACGAGGAGGGCAAGATCCTGGCCATGCCGGTCAACCAGCGGGCCACCAGCCTGCTGTGGGTGCACAACCCGCTCTTTCACGGGCGCGACGTCGTCAACGGCCCGGCCTTCCTGGTGGGCCCGGTCGATGAGGCGGGGGAGGACACCACCGCGCCGGCCGAGATGGTCAACCTGACGGTGGCAACGGGCACCTGGCAGGTTCAGGCCGCCCTGAGCGAGCCGGCCCCCGATGGGACGCTGCAGTGGCAGCTGCTCAGCACGCACACCCAGTGGTTCGCGGCCTACTGGTGGGCCAACTTCCTGCACCCACGCTTCCCGGTGCGGGTTGTCTCGGCCGTGGAGGAGGAACTGCTGGCCTTCTGGCAGTTCACCGCTGCCATGCTCGTGCACCACGAAGGCAACTGGGTCGGCGACGGCTCCGAAGTCCCTCTGCTGGCCTGCCGGGACCTCAGCGACCTGGCCACGCAGGTCCGCCTCGCCGGCCCCGAGAGCGGGCAGGCCTTCACCTGGCGGGACCTGTGCCTTCTGTACAGCGGCAGCGTCGGCGGAAGCGAGCGGTGGACGGCCGTGCGCTACGACAGGGCGACGACCACGCCATCGCCGCGTGGTCTCACGCAGGAGGAGCTGGGCGGCTGGCTGGAGTACCTGGCAGCTCTGACCGCTGAAGAGTGGCGTTCGGAGCTGTAAGAGACCACAGCAGCGTCCGTCTCGACGCTCTGGCACGGCTGGAGCCAGAACGCCGAGACGCCCACGCTCAGCTACGTGCTGAGGTACCGACCACATCATGGTGGGGTGCCCCTACACCGATAGGGCACCCCACCATGAAGCGCCTACTGGACGTGCCGCACCGCCTGCACGTCACGCCTGCGCGTTGTCCTGCCCGGGCGGCTACGGGTAAGCCGCGGGGCGGCGTCGGGGCTGCCGGAGGGGCGGTGAGCCCCACCAGCAGGCAGTGCCGTTCAGGGGCGCGTAGCTACGGTCGCTGCGCCGGGGCGATCAGATGCTGGCGGCTGCCGGGCTGGAGGAGAACGCCACACATGCGGCCTCCTGCTGGTCACCACTGCCGCAGGCGGACCTGGGGCGGGACGTGGCACGCCGGCAGCCCCGGAAAGCCCAGTAGTTCGACGGTAGTTCGACAAGATTCCCAAGACATGTCGGAGGACGAACGTGAACGTTGTCAGCTTGTTCATCGATGCGCCCGATCAGCTGCCCTCGACGAAGCTGGTGCGCGACCGTGCCGGTGCCCTGAGGACGCTACGCGAGCTGTACCCGGACCTCACGGCTCGGGTGCGTCCTGAGGACCTGGTGCACCACCTGGGGGCGCAGGGAATCAAGGCGCGCATCGAGTATCACGACATCACCTCGATGGTGATTCCACCATCCGTGCCGCCCTGCCCCTGGGGCGACCTCTTCAAGATCGACACCCTGCTGTCCAGCGAGCGTTCGCGCAGGGGCGAGTTCCTTCGCCCAGCCACCGCGTTCGAGGCCGCCCTGTCGCGCAGCTGCGCCCAACTGGACGGCGGCGCGGGTGTCTTCGGGGTGCACCGCCGCCATGGTCTCGGCACCGCGGGAAGGATCAGCCAGATCATGCGGGCCAACACCTCCGCCAGCACCGCACCCGACAACGGCCTGGAGTACCTGCACTACGGCACGCGGGCCTGGGACCAGGCGCTCATGAGTCACGACGTGCGTTACTTCCGTGTGGACAACCTGCCCGCCGAGGCGCATGTACCCGAGGTGCCCAGCGACATCCTCTCCTGAGAGGACAGCATCCCTGGGGTTCCTCGCGCCCACTCATGCGCACGGTCCCGCTGACACGCTCGGTCTCGAACCGACCGGTCAGCGGGACCGCTCGCTTTGTCTGCCAGCCACCACGACGTCCATCACTCCTGGCAACGGGTGCTCAGCGGTAAGACATAGCCCTCAGGGAAAGGGAAATGCTGGCAGCAGAGGTGGCGGGACGATAGCAGCCCCCTGCAGGGCCGGTCGCAGTCGAACGGGGACTGCGGTGGGCCGAAGGGTGGGCCGAAGGGCGGCGGGCAGTAGGCCTGAACAGCCTGCGGGCGCCTGCCGGTCAGTGTCTGCGGCGCTCAGACTGGGGCCTTCACCAAAGCACCACCCATCGAGCCCTCCCACGGCCGGTCCCGGCCCTCCACCGCACCATGCGGTCGAGCGTCGCAACCACCGGTCCCCGGAGGCCTCGAACGCCAGAACGCTGGCGTGAACGGCTGTACCCGCAACACCCGAAACACGGGTATTGCCTCGCGTCACCCGGTAGGGCCGCCACCGCACCACCCGCGCAAGCCGGCCGATGCCCGCTTCCGCAGCGCCCCTGCCAGACCGGCCAACCCCTCTCAGTAAAGGAGACGATTCATGCTGCGCATCTACGTCACCACTGGCCCTCGGCCGGCCAAGATCCGCTCCGGCGGACGCACCACGAGCGCCGGCAAGGCCAAGGTGTCCAGAAGGCAGGCGCGTGACTGGCTGCTGGAGGCCAACCCCGATCGCGAGTACCACGCGGCGATCAGGGCGTCCGTGGTCTGGGACGAGCAGATCGAGGCACTGCTGGCTCGTTACCAGCAGCCGGGACTTGCACCGCTGCAGTTCACCTACCGTCAGGCGTGTCAGCGCGTCAGCTGGGAGTACCGGCTGAGCCGCTACGGCCGTTTCACCGTCACCCGCCCCTCGGTGTGGAGGATGCTGCGCACGTACCGGGCCTGGCGCGCGTACTTCGTGCGGGCCGTCAGCGACGACCAGGCCAAGGACGCGTTCACCGGTGCGGATGAGTGGCTCAACCGTGGCGAGGACGTCGTACGACGCCACGTGCAGCTGCGCGCCGCTTCACTGGCCGCCTTGTCCGCGCACCTGCAGGAGCTGATGCAGGGGCTGAGCCCCTACGAGCAGTTCCAGATCCGCTGCTCTGTAGCGGTCGTCTGCCGAAGCAGGGCAGCTGGTGCGCACACGGGAACGTTCACCGCCGCAGAAGTTCTGGGACGCACCGGCACCGCGCCGCTGCGGCCCATCGCCCGGTGAACCCGCCCGGTCTGCGCGACCGGTAGCTGATCACTGCGATCAACACCGATCGACGCCGATCGACGCCGATCGACGCCGATCAACACCTGCCAACACGAGGGCGCCGGTACACCAAGCCGGCGCCCTCACCCATGACGAGGCAGCCCCCTGGCCTCACGGCATTCCCGCCATCGCACCACCGCAGCCCCAGAGCGTCCCGCCCCACCCCGACAACGAAGGCCTGGAACTCACGAAGGAGAAAAAGCTATGAACAGCAGCCACCTACGTCCGGTCCTGACCGTGACGCTTCCTTCCCGAAAGTCGTTGCACGCGCAGCTCATCCTGGCCCTCCTGGCCTGGGTTCTGCACACGGTGCGGCTACGGCGAGCCGTCGCCCGCCTGCAGGGCGAGACCAGCCTGGCCCGCCGCCAGGCGCGCACCGACCCGCTGACCGGCCTGGGAAACCGCACCGCCCTGGCTGAAGCGCTCGCCGAAACCTCATGCGGCGCCAGCACGACCCTCATGATGGGCCTGATCGACCTGGACGACTTCAAGCCCATCAACGACACCTACGGCCACGACGCAGGCGATCAGGTGCTGCGGGTTGTGGCCTCCCGCCTGCACCACGCGATGGCCGGGCACGGAAGCGCCTACCGTCTGGGCGGCGACGAATTCGCTGTCCTGTGGACGTACCCGCGCCCTCAGCCGCCCGCCAGCGCGGCGCATACCCCGCCGACGGCGAGTGCCCTGCCGTCCCTGTCGGAGCACGTCGCCCAGGTGTGGGCCGATCGGCTGCTGCGGCACACCTTCGACGCCCCGGTCGACGTCGCCGGCCGGCAGTTGAAGGTGGCCGGCAGCCTGGGCGTGGCCGTCAACGACCCACAACTGGACAGCGACCGGCTTCTGCGGTTGGCCGATGAGTCCATGTACCGGGCCAAGCGTCAGACCCGCCGCGGACAGGATCGTCGCCCCAGCCATGAAGCCGGTCGCGAACCCGGCCCTCGATCCGGTCATGGAGACCGTGAGTGGCGGTACAACGGCCGTCAGAGCACGGATGTCATGGCCAGCAGGCAGGGGACACCCGAGGTGAGGCAACCCCAGCGCTCGAGGCCGACCGTCGCCCAGCAGGGCGAGCCCGCGAACCACGCGCCGGTGCGCCCGGCCGGCACTCAGCCCAACCAGGACGGCGCCGCGCGGTCCGTCCCGACGAGCTCCCCGACCGCTCAAGAAATGCCGGGGTCCTTCGCGTCGGTGAACCCGTCGGCCGCCACACCGGCGAACGGACGCGCCGTAGCACCCAACACCCCGCCGAGCGGACCGTTGGGCGGACCGTTGGGCGGGTCTTCGGGCGAATGGTCGACAGCCGGGCATGCCGCGAGCACATCGACGCAGCGGCGTGCTCGAACCGGGCGGGCCGGCTGGACTCACACCGAACGGGCGGTGGGCAACGCCTGGTTCGGCGGGGGCGCAGAAGACGGCGCCCCAGGGCCAGTGGTGCAACAAAGCCTGTCCGAGCGGCGCAAGGGCCGAGGCGCCGGAACGTGGCAGTGACGGCCCCGGGGCTCACACGAGACTGGCACGGGACTGGCCTCGGACTGCCCCCGGACTGGCCCCGGACTGGCCCCGGAGTGGTTCAGGGCTGGCCCCGGACGGTCTCCGGGACGGTCACCAACCAGCCCCACCGCGGGCGGAAGCCGGAAGGCCGTCGGTGGGGAAGTCGACCCTTTCCGGGCTGGGCGCCTGCACCGCGGTGGGGCCACCGGCAGGCCGCCCAGCCCACCAGCTCGTCGACGTCCGTGCGACCCATGCAATGCAGTGGCCTCAGCCAGAAACGTCTGGCAGCACGTCCGGCCAGGACGCTCGCCACGTCCGCGGTCTGCCTGGGCGAGGCGGCAGGCAGAAGGGACGGCAGATGAATGAGTCTCGATGGGGTCAGGCCCTGATGGCGGCCGCTGCCGCCACCGTGGCAGTGCTGGTCGCCGTAACCCTGCTCGTGCAGGGAGTCCTGCACGTGGTGAACACCAACCCGGCCTCGGCAGCCGCCAGGGCACTGACCGAGGCGTTCACCGCCGACGCCACGTCCTGCGACTCCGACGGGGCCGACCTGCTGCAGAGCCTGACCTCGCGCAGCGAGATCGCCGAGTTGGCCGGGCGCTTCGATGCCGAGCAGCTGGGCAACGCCCGCACCATCGTGCGGGTCGGGCAATCCCTGAACGTGCCTGCGCGAGGCTGGGTGATAGCGGTGGCCGCCGCTATCCAGGAATCCTCCCTGCGTAATCTCAGGCACGGGGATGCTGCCGGGCGCGACTCGCGGGGGCTGTTCCAGCAGCGCGCCGCCTGGGGGCCGCTGAAAGCGCGCATGGATCAGGAGCGCTCTGCGGACATGTTCTTCACCGGCGGTCAGGACGGACAACCGGGGCTGCTGGACATCCGCGGCTGGGACAGTCGCCTGTCCCTGGCCGAGGCAGCCCAGGCGGTGCAGCGCTCACGCCATCCGCACGCCTACGCCGCCCACGTCCAAGAGGCACTGGCTCTGGTCCTGACCATCACGACCCGGGACCCGCAGGGGGACAGCAGCACCGCCCCTGCCGCCGGGATCCTCACCGGGTGCCCCGGCGGCGGCAAATCGGCGGCCGTGAACACCGCTATCGCTTTCGCCCAGTCCCAGCTGGGACAGCCCTACCTCTGGGGCGGGGACGGGCCGGCCAACGGCGAAAACGGCTTCGACTGCTCGGGCCTGACCAGCGCCGCCTACCGGGCCGCCGGCATCACCCTGGCCCGCACCGCCCAGGAGCAGTACCGCCAAGGCCCACCCGTGCCGGTAGGCGATCTGCAGGCCGGGGACCTGGTGTTCTTCGGGACCAGCACCGACACCATCACCCACGTCGGGCTGTACATCGGCGGCAACCGGATGATCGACGCCCCCCACACCGGCGCCGTCGTCCGCATCGAGGACCACCGCTGGTCCAGTCTCATCGCCGCCACCCGGCCCAGCGCCACAACCCCCACCGCAGCACGCAGATGAGCTCACACCGCCACTGAGCCAAGGGCCGGCCAGGACCCGGGCAAGCATGCCCGGCCCTCTCACCTGCGCCGCGCTGCACTGTCACCAACGGCCTTTCCTGTCACCGCCACACCGAGCCGCTCCGGAGCCTCCGGGGCGGCTCTTGTCGTTCACCCACTCCTTGGAGGACATCATGAAACACGCCAGGCACAGGTCTTTTAACGCCCTGGACCCGAGCGCCCGGCGTCCGCCGCGCACGGGATCCGCCCCCGCATCGTGCAGGTGCGCTCGCCTCGCCCGGCGGGAGGCCACCGCATGGGCCTGCTGAGCTATCTGCCCGCCGATGCGCTCCTGAACCAGGACGATCTGCAGCGAGCCGCTCACCGCCACCGCGACGGGTACGGCTTCGCCATCGCCACCCGCGAGCGTCTCATCGTCCGGCACAACCTCAGTTTCGCACCGCTGCTGCGCGACTTCGCGGTCCTGCGGGCCGAGTACGTCGATGCGCCGGCCCTGTTCCACTGCCGCAGCGCCACCCGCGGCCCGGTCACCCTGGGAAACTGCCACCCCTTCCACCTGGGTGGCGACCGTCACACCGTCATCGCCCACAGCGGCACCCTTCCCCGCGGGCTACGACGCTCCCGCCACGACGAGCGCAGCGACACCCGCATCGCCGCCGAAGGCCGGCTCGTGCGCTTCGGATCCATGCTGAATCAGGGCAACCGGGTGCGCGCCGAACGGTGGATGGGCCCGGGCAACACCATGGTCGTGCTGACCAGCAACCGCGAAGCCGCCCACCGCGGATACCTGCTCAACGCCGGCAGCGGCCACTGGGACACCCACACCGGCACCTGGCACTCCGGCACCAGTTACCTGCCCGAACCGTGAACGAGCCGTCCACCGCGCCAGGCCCCACCGCACGCGGTCCACCAGTCGCGCCACACCGGCCGCGTCCTGCCTGCCAGTACAGCCGGACGTGACGCGGCCAGGATCCGGCGGTTCCGGATCCCAGGCCGTAAGCGCCCTGGCTGCACAACGACGCACGTCCCGGGCGTGGAGGGGGCGGACAGCCATCACGCCCATGTCGTACCCGACACCTAACCAGGAACGGAGGTCAGCTATGGCTGACGACGTCTACATCAACAAGCCGGTGGACTGCGACATCCACTGGTACGAGCAGCAAGAGAAGGTCCAGGCGCACTATGACGGTGCCACCACGAAGGGCCCTTGGGCGAACATGTGCGAGGCATGCTTCCTCGACTATGGACGGGGTCTGGGGACCGGCAGGGGCCAACGCCTGATCGTGGGGGACAAGCCCGCCCCGGACCCTGAGCGGGCCCGCTCCCGCATCAAGGCGGCGCTGTCAGCCGGTGACCTGCACATGGCAGAGGAACTGGCCATCGAACTGAACGGCGATGCCAACCTCGACGACTACCTCTGAGCGTGACCAGTCACCCGGAACAGGAGCGGGGCCCACCGACCTCACAGCGAAGGTCGCCCGCTACCCCTCACCCCGCCCTCACATCCCAGGCAGGCCCGCTACGGCGCGCCTGCCTTTGTCATGTGTCCACCACACAACATCTGTGGAAACGGAGAACCATGCAGCACGACAACGTGTTTCATTCCCCTGACCAGGAGCACACCCCAGCGGTGTCGCTGGAAGGCCTGCATCACCTGCTGATGAGCCAGTACCGGGCGCTCGAACTCGACGACCGGGTGTTCGTCGTCGCCGCCGACACCTCACACCTGGTGCTGGCATCACCCCCAGCCGACGCGAACGCGGCCTGGCGGCTCGACGAATGCGTCCAGCAGATCCTGTCGCTGGCCGGCCCGGCAGCAACCGTCCACGTGTTCGCGTACTCGAACCAGGCCAGGTCCTTCGCCGAGGAGCTGCGCGATGAGCAGGAACCGCAGCGCTGGAGCATCGTGCACGCCGACAGGACCGGCTGCCGCGTCTCCCACGTCCCCACCTGGCGACTAGACACCACCCGCCCGGCCCCCAGCGTCGGACAGGAGTCAGTCACCCACCACGGTGCTACACCCGCTCCCTTCAAGACTGCCGCCCAGAGTGCCGGCCAGAGTGCGGCGCAGGGTGCAGGTCAGACTGCAGAGCAGGGTGCAGGTCAGGAGACCGGCCAGGGTGGAGGCAGTCAGACCGGGGACGCCGTCTGGTGGAGTGTCAGCGTCCAGGTACAACGGTGGTCCGATCTACGCGCGGCTCACAGGACCCTGGCTGCTGCCGGAGAGAACGCCCTGAGTTCCGGCCACCTGCAGGCGGTTTACGACGCCCTGCTGGATGCCCGGACTGCTGTGGCCTGCCTGACGTGGCTGGACGACGCCACCGTCGAGCTGTGGCGGTTCATCGCGGCAGAGGCACCTTCACACGTGGCCGCGCGCGCCGAGGCGCTCCTGATCTGTGCACACCATCTGCGCGACGAAGTTCTCGACGCCAGCGCCGCACTGCACCGGGCGCGCTTCTACGCCCGTAACGCCCGTCAGACAGCAGAACACAGCCGGCCGCCCCTAGTGATGAGCGCCGAAGTCCAGCAACTGCAGTTGCAGACGCTGCTGAAGATCGTCGACATGATCGTGACCCGAGACGGAGGGGTCTTGTTCGCTGCCCTGTTCGTGGAGGACATCCTCACGACCTGGTCACGCGAGAACGAAGAACCCGCAGGCCCAGAGCGCCCCTAGGGCACGGGTCGGTTCCTCACCACAGGCGGTGGCCAGGCTCAGGTCTGGCCACCGCACCCCGTACCCACCGGCCAGACGGGCATCGCGCGCTATCCCAGCCGCTGCCCGGCCCACCGCACCCCTACAGAAGGGCTCAGACCCTGATGACGCTGCCCCCCGAGGCGGAAGAGAGCGGCCATGCGCAGTGGCGCCGCGACAAACACAGCCTCCAGCAAGCGCTCACACTCATCCGCTCCCGCGTACCGTCCGCGGTCACCGCACACATCGAGACCAGCGACCAAGACCTCTACGGGTTCAGGCTGCGCAATCTGTACGACGAGAACGGCCGCTCCCTCCTGGAAACACGCAGCGAACCGGAGCAGGACCGCCTGCATGAAGACCTACGCGACCACCTCGTAGACCTGGCCTGGGACTCGGCCGTGGGCGAGGACCCGCACGGAAACGCGTTCCTGACAGTCCAGACGGAACAGCCCTCCTGAGCGAGCACGGCTGACCTGCCCCGGCGTCCCGTACCTGCGGCCCTGCTTCGGGCGTTGTGACGCCGCCCCACCTCATCAAGATTAACGAAGGAGAGAGACCCCCATGAGTGACGACTTCAGGTCCGTGATCGAGCGTCAGCTGCGCGAACTACGCACAGCAAGAACAGCCGACGAGGTCCTGAGCATCCTCTCCAGGGAGACGGCGCTGACCCTGATCGGCGACGGTGTCGCCGGAGACGGGTTCTTCGCCGGCAGCGGTGGTGACGGGAGCGTGGATGAATCTTTGACCCAGGCCGGCTGGCACCACATCTGGTTCGAGGCCTGGTACCACTGTGCCATGCAAGCGCCCAACGGCGACATGATCACCTACGTCGAGGGCGACATCTACCGCGGCAACACACGCTCACGCAGCAGCTGAGCCGGCCCTCGCCCATCCCCCGGGGATCCGAGCGCCTCAGGCCCTTGGCCCCTGGCTCCACGTGGGGGAACCGCCGCTGATGCCGGGATCACGGACCAGTCCGCGTGCACTGTGAAGCGAGCGCATCCCCGCTACGGACGTTCCTGGGGCCCAACGTATGGGCACCGGACCCCGACGCCGGGGTCGTAGCTGTTCGGCAACTCCCTGCGGCCCGGCCCTCCTCTTGCGGTGGGCCGGGCCACTGCATTCGCACAGCCAAGGAGGGAACCTTGTTCGATATCTGGGTGTGCCAGGCCTGTCTGCTGGCTCGTGAGCACGGCGAACCTGACCCGGGCCGCCAACCCGACGACGCGCCTCCCTGGGCGCTTCTCAAGAATGAGCAGGGTGATATGAGCTACGGGCTGCCGCGAGAACTGCACGAGGAGCGCGGCTGTCCCGGAGACGGCGATAGAAACTGCGACTGCGGGACGGACGCCTTCAGCACCAGGCCCTGTGATGGGTGCGGGTCGCGGCTGTACGGCCCTCGCTATGCGTACACGATGTGGGCGCAGACTCACGTCGAAGGACGTTAAGGGATCTGCAGAGCACAGTCGCCGAGTGCAGCCGCACGCTCCAGCGGTGGGGCGGGGACGAGGCCCCACCCCACCGCTGGAGCCGGAAGACGAACAAGCACTCGAACGCGCCAAGACCGAATTAATCTGCAGCCCAAAGAACATCGATCGAACTACGGGACTTAATACGCGCAACGCAACTTTCCTGACAAGTCTGGGGGCCCAAGAGGTTGGGCGCTGCCACAGCACCTTCTCGCCCCGACCCGCAAACGGGCCGGGGTAAGCGGCTCAGAGAACGAGAGCTGTTTCCTACTTGCGTTTTGGGGATGTCTCGCGTTCCGCAAAGTCCTGCAGGTAGCACCGTTGCCAGTTCATGCCCATCTTGAAGCACGTCTGGCTTGGCCCCGCGAGCGTGTCTTCGCCATGGGCGCTCGCCGCTTGCAGAGATTGAGCCGGATGCTGCAGACCCGCCGGGAGAAAGCGTCGGCGATGTGTGTCTGGTCGACGCCCCGGCGGCGGTTGCGGTTCTGATTCGTATGTGCGGGCAGCGCTGGGGTCTCGGTGAGACGGACCGCCAGCGTCGGGCCACGGCGTAGCAGCTTGACAATGAGCTGGATTTGGAGCAGTCAGCGATTGCAGAACGCGAAGTTGTCCGAGGTCTGAGGGCTGGCGCTGCCCATGAGACGGCTGTACATCCTGGCTAACTGCGCATGCAGTGCATATAACGTCTAAATAGACCTCGCTGCGAGTGCGTAGTGTGACAACTAGGACATTGACCATCGTTGTCGTAACGCTAAGTATGTAGTCATGACTACATCGAACACGGCGGTCGTCAAATGAAGCTACGCAACGGCGCCATGGCGGGCGTGCTCTTAGCTGCGTCTCTCATGGCGGGGGCGAGCACCGCCCATGCGGATTCCGTCGAGATCGTCACCACGGGTGACATCGAGATCGTGGACCAGGGTACGACGGAGGACGGCGGTTGGGTGGCCTTCAATGGCACCGGCGAGGTGACGATCGACGACACCGCCCAGGCAGGGGCTCGAGCGGTCAAGACGGTCGGCGGTGGTACCTGGAACTACGGAGCGACCGCACGCACCAATGGTTCAAAGGTCTGCTTCTCCTACTACTTCCATAATGGGGTGGCTCATGGAGCCACAGCCACCATGGGTGGCACGACGGACCGGCCGTGGACCTATGCCGGCGCGTGGGCGAACGCGTACGTCACGAAGCACACCACCGCCACCTGCTACACATACTGGCGTACCAGCAACCCGTAATCTCTGAGCTGTAAGCAGTGTCGGCCTGGGGCGAGTGAGGTCGTCACCCCAGGCCGGCCTGAGAGAAACTGGAACCGAGATCCGAGTGAACAGTCGCCCTATCTTCTTGAGTATAGCCGGAGTGTCCTTCGGTGCCTTGAACTCTGCGATCAACCATGGATTCGGGCCTTTCTCGCAGTACACGGCCAAGGTCATCGGCAATGACTGGGCATGGCTGACGGCCTGCCTTCTGGCAGCGCTGCCCATGCCGACGTGGCGGTCGGCCACGAAGAGTGGTCTGCTCTTTGTCTGGCCGGCTGTCATCGCGTACTACGTCTCGGATTCGCTGAGGGGGACGTACGCGACCGAGATCGGTGGCGCCCAGGTTTTTGATGTCGCCGGGGTGGTGATGGATGCTTTGCTCTACGTTGTCTTCGGGTCTCTGCTGGCTGCTTCGGTAGGGCTTGTGGTGAAGCTTTTTCACCGGGGTGGCGTCCTAGGGATCCTTTCCCTGCTGTCGGTGCCTGCGTTCATTGCCTATCGCGCCATCGAGACTCGGGGTTGGATGCTTCAGGACGACGCGCCTGACGATCATGCGCTCCTATTGGTCAGCGAATGGATCGGCGGGACGGCAATCTTGACAATGGCGTTGATCGTTCTGGGAGCAGCATTTCGTTGGATAGTCGGGACTCGTAAGAGAGCTTCAGAGATGAATGCTTGACCTGCGGTTCACACTCAGGGATCGTTATTGTCCGCACCGTACGCGGTTACGGCACCCATCTCCGAGGGACTGCAACCAGCGGACTTTCACCTCGCATCGCGGGTGCTCCGGGACCCGCTGCTGATCGAGCTCGGCGCAGACTAGCTCAGCTGCCGGTCTGTTGACGGGGCTCAGGGGGTGCGGCGATGAACGCCAGGAACCGTTCGCCCAACGGCGTGGTGTTGCTCTGCTCCAGCCCGCCAGCACTGGACATCGCCGAAAAACTGGCGTTCACCAGCCGTGCCCGTTCAAGATCCGCGAAAATCAGATCCAGCCACTCGTCGTCCCGGGCCTGCGAAGGGCTCAACATCTCCTTGAAGACAGCCTTCTTCGACGAGCTGAGGAAGTTCGGCCACGCCCTGCCAGCATCGGCAAATGCGCGCCGGGGCTCGGAAAAGAAGTCGAGCAGCAGCATGTGCGCCACCGTGAACTCGTCGACCAGTCTGAAGAACCGTGCCTGCTCATCCACGGTCGGCGCATCGCCCAGGGCAACGTGGAGAACGCCGTTGCGCAGCGCCTGACGTTTTGCCTGCTCACTGGTTGCGGCTGCTGCGCGTGTCGCCTGCACCACGGCATCCACGAACGGTGGCTCATCCACCAGTTCTTGCCAGTCCAATCCCGGCATCAGCAGATCTACCTTCGCCGCGAGGTCGTTCAGCCAGGCCTCCTGACGGTCCGCTAGCCGGTATCCCAGGGCGTACTGCAGAGCCACCGCGAGTGGACCACCGATGAGCGGGATGGACCCGATCGCCGCTTCAGCAACCGCCTTCCCGATCTCGGTAACTTTCCGGTCGGATGGGTAGCGCTGGACCTCGTCGCTCATGATGCTGATCTTCCCATCGCCAGATCGCTGCAACGAATCGCCTCGGTGTGAAGCACAAGGCTGCGCGCAACGTGATTGGAAGACACCTCGTCCGGGGGTCTGGCCACGCCCGGACATCCGATTCGAGGTGACTGGTCCGGAAGCATGCAGTGCGGAAGCCAACGGATTCCAAAACAGGTCCTAGGTCCCGAAGCCAGTCGGCATCCCCGACGCCGCCGCCAGCAGGGGCGGATCCACAGGCCGGTACGGCTGCCGAAAAGGCCAGCTGCTCGGCGTGATCAAGAATGACCTCGGTCATCGCGGTGATCAGCGGCGAGACAGAGCCGTACGCGCAGGCCTTGCCCAGCAGGTGCAGGGTGCCACCGGCCTCGATCAGCGCCTCGATGTCGGTGGCCCCGTCCGCCTGGACGTCTATCGCCTCCACAACCTCGGCGTGCGCGAGGCATGCCAGTGCCTCGGCCAGGGTCGCCCTGGTATGGCCCACGGTTCGGTCGTCGCCGGTGGTGGCGTCGGTGAGCCGGTCGGCCCAGCCGGGCCCGGCCCCGGGGTGGTGCTCGGGGATCGCCCGGGGCGCTGGGTCGTCCAGGCGGCTGGCCCGGCGTAGCACGTGCCGAAGGCCGGCCCCGTTCAAGGCCGCGGCGTGCAGAAGGCACGCCAGGACCGTGCTCGCCAGGCGCCGGCAGAACACCGCCGCATCATCCCTACCTCCATTGGCGGAGGTCCCGGCGACGAACGCGCTAGCGCGTAGGTCGGCGACCTTGGTGTCGTGGGCGCCGGTCACCGGCGACCAGCGCAGCGGCTCTAGCCCCGGGCAGACCCCTTGCGGGTCCACGCTCACGACCCGGCCGCGCCCGGCGCGCGCCCCGTAGGTCAGCTCGATGACGTCCGGTTTTGTGAAGGTGGCCAGCACCGCCCCCGGCGCCTGACGTACCGTGCGCGCCAGTAACCAAAAGGTCCCCAGCTGCCCATTGGCCCGATCACCCGCAGCGCCTGGTCGTTCGCGACCACAGCTCATGTTGGCCACGGGCCGAATCGGCTCCCCGAGGTAGTACCCGTACTCCTACCCGGCCACGGCCTCACTGCGGATCGCACGAGGAGCAGCTTGGGATGCTGGGGACACGGTTGTCATCGTGGATCTCCCGCCTGGTCAGCTGACGGAGCTTATGAATCGGGGGACAGGCCGGGGCGCACCTGCGACCCGGCCGCGCGCACCGTCTCCGGCGACAGCGCCGCCCGGACCTGCCGCGGCGAGGCGAACGCCGGCCGGATCGTCGGCCGGGCGTGACCCGGCCCGTGGTCCCTTGCCGAAGGTGTCCTGCAGGAACCCGGCCAGGCACGCCACGAGCAAGAGCAGGACGAAGAGCACCACCGGTGCGGTCACGCGCTGACCTCCCCAATCAGGCCAGCCGCCCCGGTGGCGCTGGTCTGGGTGGGGTCGTGCAGGCGGGTGCCGGTCATGGCCTCCTCGGTGTCGGTGATCCATTCCTCCCGGCGGGCGCGGATGTGCCGCACCCGCCGGGGCGCCTCGGTCCCGATCCGCAGGATGTGACATCTCTTGGACAGCATGCCGAGGGTGTCGAAGACCCGCTCGGGCGGCCGGAACTGCGCGATGGCCTGCTCGGCGTCGTCGGAGCGGGACTGCTGGTAGCAGTAAATGACGTCGGCCTCGCGGATCAGGCTCATCGCGTCGGGGTCGGCCGGCACGTCGGATACGTTACGAATCACCATCGCGAACGAAAGAGCGATTCCTCGGCCACGCTTGGCCAAGGACCGCAGGATGGTCGCCACGCTCGTCGTACCCGGGTACATCAGTCGGGTGGTGTGGTAGCCCTCCTACAGCACGATCAGCCGCTTCCAGGGCCGGTACACCCACACCGCCGTCAGGAACGAAGAGGCCAGCACCAGCGCCAGGGCAGGAGACTCGTGCGGCAGCGCGCTGGTGTCGAACACCAGCAACGCAGCGTCCAGGTCCAGGTCGGTGCTGGTCTCGGCGTCGATCAGCCCGGACAGGTCTCCGGCGATGAACCGGTCAAGGTCAAGGGCCAGCTGCAGGCCCCGCTCGGTCAGCCGTGCCGTGGTGACGATCCCCGCCTTCTTGAGATCGGGGTGCGGGATCGTCGAGGTCTGCGGTCGGCGCAGCGCCTCGTCCACGTCATGCAGCGTGGTCGCCCGCCCTGACGAGAGCACAGCAAATGGCAAATGATCAGCGTGAACAGATCAGTGACGTACCGTCGGAGGAACACATTAACGTTGACGCAGGACTGAGCCCCGGCCGATGCCGGCCGGGGCTCGTATCAGTGGCCCGGTCGCACAGCGACGTGAGCCACATCCCGATCAATCAGCCAGGTTGTCAAGCTCGCCGTCCTGGGCAGCCTCGATCAACGCGGCGTACGCGCTCGCGCGTACCGTCAGAATCGCGCCCTCGGGGTTCTTGCTGTCCCTGATCTGCCGGTGCAAACCGTTGCGACGCTGCTCAACGCAGTTGCCAGAGCCGCCGGACTTCTTGGACTTCTGCCACTCCGTGATCATGTTGCTCTCTCTTGTAGCGGTACGGACGACCGTAGAACCGCCCGGGCGGTCTGCCGGTAGGTGCTGACAGCCTCAGTATTGGTCACCCAGCGACTACCGTCCAAGTGCTCGACGTAGGCCAGGGTTTCCGACTCGTCGATCTCCATCAGATTGAACGGTCCCTGCATGGCCTTGTGAGGCACGGTCGACGGAATGACGCGAATGTCAACGCCGGGATTTTGAGTCATCTTTAAGAGATGGGCAACCTGCTCATCCATGATGAGGGGGGCTCCCCAGTCGTGTGTCAGAGCAGTCTCCTGCATGATGACCGTCAGGCGGGGGCGCTTGCGCGCCCAGAAGCGGGCCTGCCTCTCCTGCCGCAGCTTGAGCGCTACCGGCACCGGCTCGTCCGTGCCCATCACCGCACAGACTGCTGCGTGGTAACGGGGAGTCTGCAGGAGCCCGTGAACGAGGCTTTCTGCCACCACGATGATGCGACGTGCTTCTAGCTCGACGTCGAAGAGCATTCCGTACTTCGTGCCGTACGGCTCCCACCACGATTCGTTGTCCCAGCGTTCGGCCATGGTCAGCAGCTTCTCCAAGCGCTCATCGTTGGCGCCATACCTGCTGCACAGACCGCGGATGTAGAGATCCCGGAACGGCCCTTGCCCCGATTCGAGCCTCCACAGGGTCTGAATTGAGATGCCCTTGATGCCAACTTTTTCGCGAGTCAGGCCGCGTGCCTCGCGCATGCGGCGGAGTTGCCCGCCGATCCGGCGGCCGACGAACGTCGTTTCTTCCTTGGACCGGTGCCTGCGTTCCCTTGTTTCCGTCATGACGCTGCGCTCCCGTCTGCCCAACGTAACCGTGAAAGCGTATCCCGTGGCTATGTTGCCCGACCGTCCGGATGTGTAAATGATAGTCGCACCGCTAGGAATCAGCGGCAGGTCAAATCTAGCTTCACATCGAGCATCTCGGACGGGCCCCACCTAAATGGGTTCGCAACGAAAGGTCGAGGATGGAAATCCAGATCCTCAACAAGGAGGGGAACGTGGGCGTCCTACGCGTCACACGACGGCGAGGAATGATGCGCTTCCGCTATGCAGGCACCGAGGTCGCCTGTATGCCGGCGGCATCACTCGCCAGTCACCTCGCCCTGTTCGGGAGGGCCGGCCTGCAGTCCATGACCTGGGGAGACACTCAGATTGACTGCGGCAGAGGAGAAGTACGCATCACGTTACGCCGGGAGACTTCTGATCACCTACTGAGCGACGGAATCAGAAAGGAACTGGCAACCCTGGCCGCCAGGCCCGGCTGAGCCACCCCATGCCGGGATCGTGCGCCGCTCGGCGCAGGCGGCGCACGATCCCCCTGAAGCGTCGGGGCGGGTGACAGTCACCCGCCGACACCCTCCACCCGCTCCGGCGCCTAAACCCCACCACCAGTGCAGCATGCAGGCAAACGGGGGATGCCGCGCTGCTGGTAGGTGGGCACCGTCCCGGGCGAGGGACACAGGCGATGCTGACAGACGCTGCCAGGAATCCGGCCGGCAGCGTCTGTCAGCCCTCGCCCGGGACGGAACCAACAACCCACCACATCCTATGTTTGAGGAAAGGCGGCGATGGCAGCACATAAGAACGTGCTGGGCGTCTGTCCGCAATGCCGAACCAGATGGCCATGCATGGGGCGTGCCCTGCAGACCCGGGACGCCCCGGCCGACCGTATCAAGGCAATCGTAGCCCGAAGTCGATCCGATACCCGCCAGCGTGCGCCTCGCCGTTCCCCACCTAACCCCTCGGCACCGATCCGGCGAATCCCGCATCAGTGGAACCGCATTAACTGAGCGGTGCTGAGTGTTGGACCGCTCCGCCCCAATGACGAGGCTGTTCGCCTGTCACCGGCGGGGCACACCATGCCGCCGCCCCGGCTGCAGCTCCGGACTCCAGGCCGTGCTGCACACGCCGGGCTCCCTCCGCCCGGCGGGGCCGGGGTGGCGGCCCACCTCCATCAGAACGAATGGGAAGGGCAACTCGATGCAACTGGCGCAGGCTCCAGTCGGTGAATGGTTCAGATGCGAGGAGAGCGAAGGCGACGAGGGGGTCGAGGTCAAGTTCACTGAGGACGGACGAGTCTTGCTGCGCGACTCCCGTGCACGAGGCGCGGGACCGGTGCTGGAGTTCCTGCCACAGGCCTGGGACGCGCTCTTGCGAGGTGCACGCAGCGGTGAGTTTGACCGGCCCATGACCCCGATCGCGATCCACGAATAGTTGGCCGGGCATGGACATCGAGGTCCTCACCAACCGTGGAGAAGTCAAGGCCTTGACGCTGATTCGGCTCGGAGACGAAGTGCGAGCTCTGTACCAGGGGCATCCTCTGGTCGATATCTCGGCCGCTGCCCTGACCAGGCATCTCGTACGACGAACACACTGGCGGAGAGGAAGACGACGCCGTTGGGGTCGTCTCGAGTTTCGGGTAGTTCGCACGGGCAAGGTTACGGTTCTCATCGCGGGCGATGTCGGAACCAACACCCTGACGTTGGCTGAACTGCAGAAGCTTTCAAGCCTACTGCAGGTCGAGCGGGCAAGGCCGGAAGATCGCCTTGACGCTGTGTTCTGACAGCGCCGTTCGCGCGTTCCATCCAGGGTCTCGCAGGCCAGAGCCGGGCTTGTCTGGACCTGGCTTGCAGAGGCAACAGCTACGTGATCACAGCCAAGAGACCGCTCTGTCGCACCCCAGTTGCCCATCGATCCCGTTGAGGGGATGTAAGCCGTGACCACTGAAACGTCCTCGCCGCCTGCTGCGCCAGACCCGTCCCGCGGGATTGCCTTGACATCTGATGATTTGGTTGCGGTGTCGCGTTGGGATGGCCAGCTCTCAGCGGCCCTCCGCACCGCGCTGCGCATGTCGGTCATCGGGTTCGCCGAGCATCTGGGTATCAGCACTCGCGCCGTTGCCAACTGGGAGGCCCGCGGAGCTTCTCTCACTCAGACGCCTACCTGTCAGGCCATCCTGGACACTGTCCTGGAACGAGCTACCACCCCGCAGCGGGCCAGGTTTCTCGCCCTGCGCCAGGCGGCAATTCCGAGCATTGTCATTCACCGATCCCACACCCAGCGAAATCAGGACCAGCAGGCCTGCGTCGTCAGGGATCAGTCCCGACCCGAAGCAGGTCCAGCGGTGAGGCTCAGCGCTTGAGCGGCGGCCGGTCCAGCTCGATGTCAGTGGTCCTCGCGCGGAAGGTGGCCCTGGTCGGGCTGATCCCAGCGATCATCGTGGGCAGCTGGTTCACCGCTCATCTGCTCCTGGTGCTCGCCCTGGTGGGCGCCGAGGCCACGATCACGACCTGGTGGTGTGCCGCACGTAGAGTGTTGGACGCTTGGAGGTTCCGTTTGCTGGTGAGCCGGAGAGAATGGGTAGCCGTTTCCGATGACGAGGATCCGGCACGAGCACAACTGCCTTTGGTGCACGAGATGGCGCCACGGTGGAGGAGAGAGCCTGGTTCCTCGGCGTTGACCGCGTTCCTGGAGCAGTTCGAGCAGGCACTGGAAGCCCTGCGAGCGCGGCTGGCACAGGCGCTGGGGGAGGAGGTCAGCCAGCGGCTGCCCCTGCACGAACAGCTCAAGTTCGCTACCGGGCTGAGCTTGTGGTCTGAGCAGGACAGGCGGTCCTGGAAACACTGCAACCGGGTGCGCTCCCAGATTCTGGCCCAAGGCCTGCCAGCAGTGACCACCCTGGAACTGGCGCGGCACGCTCTCTGGCTAGAAGATCTCGCCCGCCGTACTCGACCAGAGACCGCATCCGGGGGCGCCGGTCTCTTGCGAGAATGAACGCCCCAGCGACCAGGGCTGCGTCCGCGGTATGCGACCGGTTGCGTAGGCAGCCCGGGTAGGGCGCCGACCAGGGGGTGTGCTGACCGTCTGTCGTGGGCATCCCGCTGCGGTGGGCCGTGAGCGCTATCGACGCGTGGCAGGATCGCGTGCATGACTGGGAGGTGCTGAGCAGGCCGGCGGTCATGGCGGCGGTGGCGCCGGAGTACGGATCAGAATGTCCACCGGAAGCGGCCTATGACGGGGTGGTCGCGTGGACCCACGGCGACGTTCAGCACCTCAACGTGTTCTGCGATGACCGGAAACCTCTGTCGTCATGACAGACGCTCCTAGACACGGCTGCTCGCAGCTGGAAGCAGTAGCCCGTTCCATCGCGAGGCCCGCCTCTGCGCCAGCGAAGTGACTCCGCTGGTTCCTTGGGCCTTAAGGGTTGCCCTGCTGTTCGCCGTTCAGGAGCGAGTACAAGAGGCTGTCCCGCCATGCGCCGTTTGTGTGAACGTGGTCGCGCAGCGTCCCCTCAAGAGTGAACCCTGCTTTCTCCACCAGTCGGATGGACCGATGATTTTCGGGCCCGATAGCCGCTGTGATTCTATGGACGTCAAGTTCTGAAAAAGCATACCGGGTAAGGGTTTGAGCGGCTGCCGTCGCGTATCCGCGGCCCCACTGGTCAGCGTGCAGGGCGTATCCGAGCTTGGCTGCGCGAACTCCACCGAGAGCGAGCCGGGCGAAGCCGACGACGTGGTCGCTATCCAGAGGTGTGACGGCGAGGTAGTACTCGGACCGGGGACGGACGTCGGCGGACGTCGCTGCGCTCGCGACCATGGCGGCTGCCCCTGCGCGATCGCGGGAGGCGAAGGAGAGCCAGGACGTGACGCGGTCGTCGCCAACAATGGCCCAGACGTCTTCTACATCCCGCAACGTTAGATCTCGCAGAACTATTTTTCCGCCGTCGAGGCGCAGCCCTGAGTGCTCGGAAGGCTTGGCGGTCATCGCCCAGTAGCCGATCGAGCGGTTCGGGCTGTGAATGATGCGATCTGTTCCTGGATCGTTCGAGTAGGGCGGGATGGATCTTGGGTGGTGACCAGGGGTGGGTGCAGCTTGGTTAACCCTGTGGATACGCTTCGGCGACGTTGCTGATCTTGCTGCTTGCTACCAGCAGGAATCCGTAGCAGAATTCCTGGCTTCGCTCCTCGAGGTACCCGCAGGATGCGTCGAAATGCATTGCTATAATGGGTATTTGGCCAGCGAAGCTTACCGATTTCCTGCTTGCTGATGTAGGAACGGTCAAGGTCCACCAGTCGGGTGTGACGTTTCCACGCGTAGGCACTGATATCTTCGGCAACTTTCTGCGGAGACATCTCCGGCCCTGACCCGCTGGGAGAGTTTATGGATCGGCGCGCCTGGGGGAGTCGCCTGTTCGCCATTCTCCCGGTCGCATAGCTCCGTTCAGCCATGGTCAGCGCTCCCTGGCCCCTGGGTCGGCGAACGATGCGAGAAGTTCAGTGACGGTGCGCCATTCAAAGGGGTGGCTGGGGTCTGTCGGCCGCAAGGATTCGGTTTCGGTGAAGATGACGCCGGCACCAGTGAGAAGGCCGATGTGTGTCCCGAATGCGGGGTGTGATGTCAGGCTGGGCTTGGCGTAGACAGTTGCGATGACAGGCACTTGAAGCCCGAGCACTTCGTTGAGGATTCCGAGGGCCAGGGTGTCGTTGGTGCCGTTGGCCCACTGGTTGATGGTGTTGAACGTCGTTGGCGCCACAACGACGGCGTCGGCCTTGGGGAGGGTGCGGGCTTCATCGGGACGGCGCGGTCGGTGGGAGACGGGGTGACCGGTTTGTGCCTCAACCTTGCTGATGGGGATCCACTCCAGTGCGCTCGGGGTCGCGATCACATGGACGTCCCAGCTGTCTGCGTGGAGGAGGTCGATCAGCTCGGTGATGTTCCGGGCTGGCGGTGCAGCGCAGACGATGAGGTAGAGAACGCGATTGCTCATCGGCTCAGACTTCCACCTTGGCGCGGGCTGCGAGAGCGCGTAGTCCTGGGGTGCTCGATCGTCGTTCCCTGGTCAGAAGGTCTTTGATCAGCAAGCGGGCTGGTGGATGAACACGTAGCAGCTGGGGCGCCATCACTTCGGCCCGGAGCAGATGCAGTAGGGCCGAAGGGTCGCCTTCGGGTCGCTGGCTGAAGGCCGTGGCGAGATCGAGGTGCACCTGTGTCCGGCGGCTGACCAGCGAGACCGGCATGCGCGAGGTGTCCAGCTGTTCGCCCAGGTCTATGGCGCGCTGGGGGTCCGTCACGGTGGTGATGCCGACTTGGTGGATGAGGACATTGGTGGGCCCGAACCCGGTCCACAGCTCGTTGCGGTCACCGCCGAGTTGATCAGCGAGACTCCGGGCGGCCCGAAGGTGCTGCTCGGCTTGTGGCAGATCTTGCCGGCGGGAGGCAAGGACAGCAGCCAGGAGCGTCAGCGCCCCCAGCACGGAGACGCGCGCTGGATCGTTGATGGTGCCCGACCTGGCGGTGGCGAGACCGCGCTCTACCAAGTGACGAGCTTCGTCCTGCCGGTCGGGCAGCTCGTAGAGAGCACAGCCGATGGAGAAATGTGTGGCCGTCTCCAGTGTGGGGTCCTCGGCGTCGCGGGCATGGGCACGAGCGCGGTCGGCGGAAATCCAGGCAAGATGAATGTCACCGAGCTTCAGCATCAATTTCGACAGCGCCAGGTGGGCCAGAGCAACGGCGGCGCTGGCTGATCGCGGATCGACCGATGGCGAACTCTTCCTGTTCGCAACGGCGTTCATCACCGCGGGGACAAGGGCCAGCGCCCGTTCGTAATCAGCGCCCTGATAGGCGACGTTCCTCTGCGCGACCAGCGCCCTCAACTGGAGATGATCCGTTTCAGGTGCATTCGCATCGATGGGTTCACCCGCAACGATGTTGCAACGCAACAGGTCTGAGAGTAGATGCGAGGGTGCACTGGCAGGCGGCGTTGTCACGGCTGCGTCCAGATGGACGGCCTTCTTGGAGGGCTTCGCTGATCGGTTCCGCGCGTAGAAGCCGAGGGCCGCGTCAGTGGGGGCGTCGAGAACGTTTCGGAATGCCTCCCGGTACTGGGGATTCGGCCAGTGATGCGTGCCGTTTTCGAGTTTGTTAATGTACGTCCGGTCGAGGTTCGCCTGACGTCTATGGTGCTTCCACACATAAGCGTTGATTGCCTCAGCAAGTTCCTGAGGAGACATTTCCTGGCCGGAACCGCTGGGCGAGGAAAGGCGTCGGCGGGCCTGGATGAGCCGCTGGTTCGCCACTCTGCCGGATTCTTCATCCCGATCGGACATGGGTCCATCTTCTGCTGTTCTGCTTCCCAGGGCGAGTCCTCGGGGAGCAGATACGGAGGAATCTGCAGGTCAGGAGAATTCGCCGTCCCGGACTCCGGCGTGGAACGCCTGCCACTCGTGGGCGGAGAAGGTCAGGTGTCCGCCGTTGGGGTTCTTGGAGTCGCGAACCCCGACGTAGCCCTCAGGGTCGAACGACACCTCGACGCAGTTGTCACCGCCTCCGCTGTGGCTGGATTTCCGCCAGGTGAGGAAAGTGGGGGTATCAGTCACGATGGTCATCCTGTCCTGTGCAGGTTCTCCGCCACGATGGCGAGGAAGTCGAGGCTGTCGGCAGTGGTCAGGGCAGCGTCAGCGAGGTCGCGATGGAGTTGGCAGTAGTGGCCCACCTGGTCGTTTTGGGTGATGACCAAGTCGGAGGTGATGGTGTCCACCGATGGCTACCGTCGCGATCACACCGCTGCCGGGAACCAGCTCCCTAGCCCCGCGGCTACGAAACGGCGTCAACAACGTCATGGTCAGAAACATCTAGTTCACCACCTCAGCAGAGGGATTAAGAGGCACGGCGGCGTTGAGTGGAGGCGCGCGGCCCTGAGGGAGTCTCTTTGAGGGTAAGGGTAGATGGGCCAAGGATGGTGAGTGACTTCCGGGCTCTTGTCAGGGCCACGTAAAGGTTGCAGATGTCGCTCAACTGCTTGATGTCGGTAATGATCACGTGATCGTATTCCAGGCCTTTGACCAACACCGTCCGCGAGACCACGCGCCGACGCTGCTTGCGGCCGACGTGCCGGCGCACTTCGCGAACGCGAGAGAGCGCATCGTGCAGGTCACTTTCCTCACGGGGACCGTCAGGTGCGGGCCTGGTCCCGGGTGCTAGCGACTCCAGCAGGGCGCTGCGGATGTCGTACCAGGCTTCGTGGGAGTGTAGGCGCGCATCCCGCAGGTCAGCCAAAGCCTGCATTGCTCGCGCAAGGGACTCGAGAGTGCGTTCCTGTTGCACCTCGTCCAGAACGTAAAGGCTGCTAGTGATGGCTTCTCGTTTCAGGTGTGAGACAGTTCGGCCGCCGTTAAGTGCTGTGAGCACTCCGGTGTCCAGGGCGCCGTAACCTTCGAAACACTTTTTCGCGGTCACGGCGAGCCAGTGGGCAAACTGGGCAGGATCTCGCGCTGCCAGATCACTTAGCGCCTCTCGCATGAAGGATCCCTGGATCTCCTCCATAGCGGAGAACAGACCGCCGAGTTTCGCGGCAGCAGTTCGGACCATGGCCGGGGCGATGCCGGTCAGTACGAGAACACTCTCGTCGGCACTTCCCGTACTGAGGGCTGTGTTCTTCAAGGTCCACGGCTTGACATCCGGTATGAGTGTCACGCCCCGAGGCAGGCGCTCGCGTGCCAGATCGAGGGTGGCGCCCGGTACGAGCCGGGAGCGAAGGTCAAGCAGCCAGGTCCCCAGGTCCTCGTTGTGACCGCGCCACCGCCATGGCTGACACTGCTGGGTGAACGATGGGAACGCTTCCTGGACCTCGTGCCATTCGACGAGCGGGTCGGCGAAGCCGAAAATCGCCTGCATCGGGTCCCCGAGGACGCCGCAGGCGTCCACTGCGGCCTGCAGCGCAAGAATCAGCTCGTGGTGACTCCGGGTGCAGTCCTGGTACTCGTCCACGAGAACGTGGCTGAACGTCGCCCGCAGCACACACTGCAGATGTGGTGAACGAGCCACCCGGACCGAGGCCTCGATGTATCGCTGTGAATCATTCCAGTCCGGGAGTGCCGGTACCACGACCTGACCGATCCCAGGATAAGCCCGAGCTAACTCAAAAGCGAAGCTGGTGATGGTGGCGACTTGGGCCCGCTGCTGGAGGCCAAGGTCCTGGAGTCTGCGTCGGATGACATCAACGCCCGCGTTCGTGTGTGTGAGAACCAGAACCCGCTGCCCGGAACGGATGTATTCCGTTCCTCCGGATACCAAGGTGATCACCTGAGTGAGGAGATGGGTTTTGCCGACTCCCGCCGGAGCAAGCATGGAGGCTGGGAGAGCCGCGATAAAGTCAGCAGCGCGGTGGTTCGTGGTGCTCACGCTCTATCGTCCCGGTCAGTCTCGTCTGCTTCCGCAGTTCCGTAAACGGCGGCCTTCAAGCGCTCGAGTCCCTGCGCCAGAGCTGTTTCGGGGCCCGGGTCCTGAAGCAGAATGAAGCGAGCCAATTCACGCCCCCGATCTACGCGCTTGAACCAAGATCCTTCTCCAGCGGCGTGCGAGACGACGGCCTGGGCTCTAATCAGGTCAAAATGGCTTGGAGACCAGGCTGCGACGTCTAGCGGGGATTCCGTTGGCGCGCCGCTGTCGCGAAGCCGCTGTGCGAATGCCGCTTTGACGTTCCCGGTCAGCTGTGAGCAGTCGATGGCCGCTTCGATCAGGGCTGTCAGTCCCTTGGCATCTAGGGCAGCGCACACCACCTGTTCAACGTTCTGATTGTCGCCCCATAGTAGAGTCCTGCCGCCCAATGAGGTCAGTACCTGGGCCTTCTGATTGAATGTTGGAACGTCGCTGTCCGCGAAGAGAGTCACGTCAAAACCAGCTCGTCGCAGACCAATCGATCGCGAAATGGCCTCGGCTCCTCCGCCTTCCACCGTGACAACACCTAAAGCGGCGCTCGGAGGGTGCCTGGCAGCCACCCGTTCGGTATCCCACAGATCGATCAGCTGCATGCACAGGCCGAACTCGGTTTTTCCCTCTCCGACGATGATGTGACGGGCCAGGAAGGCAGCCGGCACCGAGCGTAGGATGGCCTGCATTTTCTCGAGATCGCGCAGCTGACGTACGGTCGTGGCGCCGGCGCTGGAACGGACCAAGGCGAGGTTTTCGGCTTGGAGATGGGTGAGGACGGTGGGTGAGTGAGTGGTGAAAAAGACCTGAGCACCGGAGGCCTGGAGCCGGGTCAGCAGATGAACGAGCCTATGGGGTTCGAGACCATGCTCGATCTCGTCGACCAGGATGATGGATCGGGCCGCATGGGCGAGCTGCTGCACAGCCACTCCTGCCAGCCGACGAGTCCCCAGCCCGAAGCGGGTCAGCGGAACTGCCGCCTCGAACAGGGCTAGGTTTCCCTGGGAATGGCTGAGGTCGGTCTCCAAGCCCGCAGTCAGGCCGGGGAACTCGCCACTACCGGTCGAGCGCAGGCCCTGCCCGACTTCCGTGGTCAGCTCCAAGAGCTCCGGACTGAGGCCTGCCGCGACCGCCGCCCGTGCCGCCCGTTGGGCATCTACGAGTGTCTGGCTGGTTCCATGGCGCTCCTCCGTCAGGCGTCCCAGTGCCGACGATCGGGACCAGCGAAGGTGCGTATCGATTCGATCATCTACCCGGAACACCCCGAACTTCTTTCGCTGGCCCGCCTTCAAGGTGACAGGATCGCCTATGCCTTCTGGACGGTGGAGGGTCCAGACCGGCTCTAGGTCGCGCTCAACCTCCAAACGCACCACGAGGCAGGCTTCATCTAGGGGCCCGGGATCATGAGAGAGTTCACCTTCTGGGGACAGCCCGCACAGGTTGAGTCCGAAGGAGTCCATCCGGATCAGATCAGGCTCCAGATCGCCGAGTACCACCTCGATCCGGATTGGCTGTGACACGTCACCGTTGTGAAAGTCGGAATCGTGGAAGCTCACGTTCCACGATTCATGCAGGGCACGGTGAACTGCATCGAGGATTGTGGTCTTCGTGGAGTCGCCGGGTCCGATTAGGGCGAGCAGATTCTGCTCGGCGGGGACCTGCCAGACGGCGGAGCGAACTCCACGGAAGTTCTCGATCTTCAGCTGTCGGATGCGCATCGTTGCTCTCCGTACCCCTTGTCTGAAGTGCTCCTATTACCGGATGGATGGTCTCAGAAGCCAAGGGACGGCAGCCGTGGGACACGACCTATTTCTCGGTCTCGGTCAAACTTGGGGCTATTTGGTCGGTAGATCGGTTATAGCAGTGAGGTTCTGGGCTCTTACAGGTGGGGACGGGTTGGGGCTCTAGTTCGCAAGTACGGCTTGCTGCGGTTGTTCATCCCGGTTGTGGTCGTCGCCGACTGGTGGTCCAGGATCGCCCGGGGATGCGCGGCTACAACCCGGGCTTCGTCCGCTCGGTGAAGCGGCGGTGGCGGCCCAAATTTGGGTTCCGGTGCGCCCGGCATTTTCAGTGTCGATCTTCTGTCCAGTAGTGATCGACGAACAACCTATGCGGGATGTCCTTTGCGACGCGCAAAATACTTCTGAAGCATGGTCGTCGTCCAGGCAGCCTGGTGTTGTTCGCCTCGGGGGCCCATCTCAGCGAACCAGGGCTTGATGTCTAGGACGGGGCTGCCGTCGACCGCGTCGAGCTCTTCGACATGGAGGTCGAGGCCGTCGACCTTGAGGAGTCGGCAGCGTGAGACGCCTATCCAGTTGATGCGGCGCATGTTTCGGTGGCCGAAGATGCCGACGGGGGGCCAGTCTGGGTTGTCACGCGGCCGTCGTGCGCCGAGGTTGAGGTCCGTGGGGTCGGTCAAGTGGAAGCGAAAGATGACTTCTAGGTGGGAGAAACAGTCGAGACCGGCGGTGGCTTCGATGGGGAAGCGTTCGGCGTCGATACGAATAATGGAGGTTGTTCCCCCCCAGTAGTCGTCGGTGGGCTCGGATCGTCCACCGATCACGCGGGCGATGGGGATTACCTCGAACGTCTCATTCATGTCGGTGTCTCTCCTCGGGTTCCGTGGGGGGATCGTTTAAGGAAGTCCTATTCTAGGTAGGGCTTTCGCGCAGGTATGTCGTGGCCCGGGTCGTGATCTCATGAGCGACACGGACGTTGCGACGCTGGAAGGGCAAGAGGAGGCTATGCATGGTGGAGGCGACTTGGCGCGTGCGGCCGGAGCGAACCCCCTCCATGGCGGTGAGAGCCTCTGACCAGCTACTGCAAGCCTGGTCAAGGTCGCCCCGTTGGAGGTGAAGGGCGCCGAGGTAGCCAAGTGTCACGGCGTGAGTGCGGGTGAACGTGGTTGCCTTGCGGGTCTTTACGCTGTGGTTGAACTCTTTGATCGCGTTGGCAGGGTCATTAATATCCCTGAGTGCGCAGGCTGTTTCGTGGGAAAGGCTGGCTTCGCCGAAGAAGAATACGCGGGCGGGGTCGTTGTCTCCGGGCCGGGCGGCGCGGAGGTTGTCGGATGCGCGTAAAAGGGCTTGAGATGCGTCTGAGGCCCGGCCGGAGACGGCGAGTGCGCGTGCGTGGACGACGCCAAGGAGTGCTCGTTCGCGGGGGGTGGCATGGGTGTAGCGGTTGCCGTCTACGGAGGCTGTGGCCAGTGCGAGTGCTTGTGGTGGATGGCCGAGGTCTACGGCTTGGTGGGACATGGCTCGAAGGATGTGCCCTGCCAGGGCAGGGTCGTCTGCTTCTGCAGCGAGTTTGAGGGCGACGGAGAAGAACCGCTGGGCGGTGGCGTGCTCGGAACTGTCGAAAGCCATCCAGCCGACCAGGTAGGCGAGTTCGGCCGCTGCGCTGAATAGGTCCCGGCGGACGGTGTCGCTTCGGAAGGCGCCGTGCAGGTACATCTCGACGTCGGTGGTCAGGTAGCGGTAGGCGGCGCTGCGGGCGTGGCCTCCGCCGCGGCGTTGATCGATGGTGGAGAACATGGCGATCATTTCGCGGACTGCGTCGACGTCGGTCTGGCCGACTACGAGGGCGCCGGTCGATGCACGCCGGCGGCTCCTGGCCGTCATCTGCTGCCACCAGGTGTCCTCGGGTAGGGCGAGTGCGGCGATGGAGTATGCAGCGGCCCCGAGAACGCGGCGGCGTTCCAGTTCCACGTCGTCTCTCCTGAGGTCGGCCAGTGCTGTGAGCGTATCAACGGTCCAGTTGAGCTTGGAGGCGGTGTTGGGGTTGACCCGCTCTGACGGACAGATTGGTTGTGTCGGTCAGGCTAGCCCGGCGCCAGCCGGGATAGCGGATTGTTCGTAGGCGTTGGGGCTGAGATAGCCGAGGCTGGAGTGGCGTCGGCGGGTGTTGTAATCGCCCTCGATGTATTCGAAGATCGCCTTCGCGGCGGTGGCGTGGTCGGGCCAGGAGACCTCCTCGAGCAGTTCGGTCTTGATGGTCGCGAAGAACGATTCCCCGACGGCGTTGTCCCAGCACTGGCCCTTGCGCCCATGGGAGAGACGAACACCGAGATAGCTTGCTGCGCGTGCAAACTGGGCTGACGTGTATTGACCAGACTCAAGGGGTGGTCGCAACACTCATTGGTTAAGTCTGCGAGAGTAGCTGATTCAGCGCTTCCGCGGGGGTTCTCCAGCCCAGGATCTTCCTTGGCCGCGCGTTCAGCGC
>NZ_BSTA01000020.1:0-68351 GCF_030269265.1 Kineosporia sp. NBRC 101677 | reverse complement strand
CCGGTGAGCCGGCGCCCCCGGCGACTTCATCGGCGACCTTCCCGTCAAAGCCGACATCCACCCGGCAGGCCTGCCCATCAGCACCTCCACGATCGAGGTGTTGCGACGACCCATTGAATCCACCTTGGCAGCCTCTGTCTGAGTGGAAGATGACCCCGGCCGGTGGTCGGCGCCGGGCCACGGCCTGGCGCAGAGCGTGCTCGACCAGGTCGGTGCGCAGGTGATCGGCCACGGCCCAGCCCACGACCCGGCGGGAGGCGATGTCGATGACGGTGGCCAGGAACAGCCAGCCCTGCGAGGTCCGGATGTAGGTGATGTCACCGCACCACCTGGTGTTGATCGCGCCGGCATCGACGGCGAAGTCGCGCCCGATCAGGTCTGCTCGGGCCGCGGCGTAGGGGTCGAGGATCGTGGTGCGGTAGCCGCGTCTGCGGTGCTTGCCGACGATGGCGTGCTGGCGCATGATCCGGGCGATGCGTTTGCGGGAGTGGTGCAGGCCGGCCTCGGTCAGGTCGGCGTGGATGCGCGGTGCCCCGTATCGGCCTTTCGAGGCGGTGTGACTGGCCTTGATCTGCTCGGCCAGGACCGCGTCCTCGCGGTCACGCTGGGAGCCGCCGGCGGCCTGGGCGGCCGCGTGGGCGTAGTAGGCGGATCGGGAGACCTTCAGCAGCTCACACGCGCGGGCCACGTTCCCGGGCCCGCCCGCAGCGCTGCTCTGCTTCTCCGCCTCGATGAACGGATACACGTTCACCGGGTCTCCTTCGCGAAGAAAGCCGTTGCCCGCTTGAGGATCTCAACATCTTCCTTCAGGCGGCGGTTCTCCCGTCGCAACGCCGCCAGCTCTGCTTTCTCATCGCTGGACAGGCCGTCGGAGCGGTCGCCGTCGTCGATCTCGGCCTGCTTGACCCACAACCTGACGGCCGTCTCGGTCAGATCGAAGTCCTTCGCGACCTGACCGAGCGTGCGGTCGCCCTGCCGGCACAAGGCCACGATCTCGGCCTTGAACTCCGGCGTGAACGACCTGCGGGCCCTCGGCTTCCTCTTCGCCATGGCATCCATGATGGACATCCTTCCCAGAAGCTCACAGCTCCTGATCTCAGATGTCCGTCAGAACGGGGCAGGCCCAGGATGGCGATGGCGCAGAGGCCGGCGAAGCTGGATCCCTCGATGTCGAGCGCGGCCTATTTCGGTGCCCGACTGAGGGATCTGCGGGTCAAGCGAAAGCTCTCTCTTGCTGCCCTCGGAAGCCTCGTTCATGTCAGCGGTGACTTGCTTGCCAAGATCGAGAAGGCGCAGCGGCGAGTTTCTCCTGAGCTTGTCCAGGCTCTCGATGTCGCGTTGCAGGCGGACGGGGAGTTGATACACAGCGCCCCGGCCGACGGTCTTCCACGAGAAGTGCTCCTGCCGATGGAGTTTCCAAGTGTCCTGGGGAAAGGCGCTGCAGTGGTCGATCCAGCGATCGACGGACTGCGCGAGATGCTGCGAGGTCTGAGGCAGGTCGATCATGCGCTCGGATCTGGACCGGCGCTGGCGATTGTCAAGGCTCAATTGCTGGCTGCTGAGACGATCCTGAACACCGCACGCTCAAGCATGGCTAGGCGGTCGGCCTTGGCTGTAGTGGCAGAAATTCACCAGCTCGCGGGTTGGATGCACTTCGACCGTGGGGAGGTAGCGGAGGCTGAAACGGCCTTCTCGCGCGCCCGGACGCTGTCCGAGGAATCGGGCGACCCGGCGCTGGCTGCATACATCTTAGGCCCCAGCCACGGCTTCATGACGGCCAGCGTGGGGCACCTTTCAGTTGCCCGAGAACAGTGCAGGATCGGGGTGGCAGCTGCTCGTAGGAGCGGCAACCATCGCCTGACTGGCTTTGTGCTGGCAATTGCCGCCCGGGTGGAGGCGAAGGCGGGTGAGCGCCGAGCTTGCCTGAGTATGCTCGACGCGGCCGCGACCGAGCTAGATCTTGCGAGCGCAGGGGCGTCGTCGTCGCCTGATCCTGATTGGCTGTCTGTTTTCGATGACGCTGCGCTGGCTGGGCATCGTGGCAGTTGCCTGCTGGACCTGCAGTCCCCGCACGCCGCCATCATCTCCCTGACCACGCAGGACGAGACGGCCGACGGCCTATTCGTTCGTAACCGGGTGATCTGGCAGCTCGATCGCTGTGACGCCTACTTGAAGCTGGGTGACCTCGAACCGGCTTGCGAGGATCTGTGGGGTGCTTGGGAAGCGTCCACCGGAACGACGTCGATTCGGCTGACCCATCGTTTGGCAACAAGTTTGAACAAGCTTGTTCCCTGGCAGAACACGCGGGAGGTGAAGAATCTCCGGGCGCGCGTCCTGGACGGGTCTGTCTGATCAAACGCCTTGGAGGTGACGGTCATCGTGGGGATCGACTGTAGGGGTATGTCGCCCATTCGAGGCCAATGACGTTCTCCTCGGCGTCACGTCTGACGTGCAATCGTTCGCCGCGAAGCCTTCCCTCCGAAGCCCGGAACTCATCTGACCGGATGCGCGAGAACCGTGTCAGGGACGTCGTGGGTGTGTCAGCCAGGTGGGCATGCAGGGCGCCGTCATGCCAAGTGAAGATCGTTTCCTCGGCCTCGCACCACCACCTGCCGAGCGCGCCGGCCAACTCAACAGGGCAAGCCGCGAGAACCGACTCGTCTATTCTTGCCTCCGAGGCAACGGTTTTGCTCACGCTGGTCACTTCGTCCAGTACTTCCAAGGTCAAGTCCGCGAGTCGAATGCCGCGGGTCACGTTCGCGAAGGCCGTGACAACGGTCTGCTTGCTGCGATCGAGTGACATAGAGGCTGTGAACCCGGGCATGGCTCCGGTATGGCCCGAGAGGATTCGTTCATGGCGACGGTTGAGGATGAGGCCCAGCCCCCAGCCTTGGGTCCACCCGTTGCGGTCGACCATGGTTTGTGGGCGGTGCATGGCCTCGACGACGGATTCCGGGATCGCGTTGGGGGCATTGCCGAGCAGCGCGTTACCCCAGGTTAGGAGGTCTGCTGTGGTGCCCCAGAGCTGTCCTCCAACCCCGATCGCACCCTGATCCATCTGGGGTTCCGGGTGGAAGCTGTCCTGGTAGGGGGCCAGGCGATAGCCCGTGGCTGCATGCGTGGTGGGGTGCCACGTTGTGTCGTTCAGGGACAGAGGCTCCAGCAATTCCTGGTTGATGAGTTCCTCGCAGGACTGGCCGGTTACGGCAGTAATGACCTGACCAAGGAGCGCGTACCCGAGGTTGGAGTAGTGCCAACGAGCGCCGGGTTCGTCCACGAACTCAGCCTGAGCCAGGATGCTCATGAGCTCCCCGGCATTGGGGCCCATCATGGAGGACCACATCGGGTGAGGGGCCTCTCGCTGAAGGCCGCTGGTGTGCGCCAGCAATTGACGCACCAGAGGCCGGCCCACACCGGTCCCAGGCAGATAGCGTTCCACCGGCTGGTCGAGATCCAGTTTTCCCCGTTCCACTAGCAGCAGCGTCAGTGCCGCGGTGAAGGTCTTGGTGATCGAGCCCAGACGAAACTGCGTCGCCGGCCCCGCCGGGCGCCCAGTCGCGACGTCTGCGGTGCCGGAGTAGTGAACTAAGGTCCCGCCGCTGGGGTAGCTGACGCCTAGGCTCAAGCCAGGAACGCCCTGGTCAAGCCGTGTTTTGTCGACCCGTCGCTGCAAGGTCGCGGCGGACAAAGCCTCTTCCACGGCGGTCATGGAAGCCACCCTGCCATTTCGATCGCACCGCGTCACGCCTACCAGCCAGCCCACCTGCCGAGTGGGCTGTGAGCCACGTCAGCACGGGGCACGACTGAGCGCAGATCATGCGGACACCGGCCACAGTCCGCATCTACTCCGTTGAAGCGAGCACTCGTCCTTGTTCAAATGGATCTGTCAAAGCGTTTCGAACGAGGAAGCAGCGGGACATTCTTTCGGGGGTCGCAGCCCGAATTCGGATGCTCGTTGCAGTGGACCAGCAAGTCTCAACATGCACCGCATAGTTTGCGGCACCGGTGTTCCTTCGGGCACTGCACCGGCCGGTGCTCACCCATGGTCTGCAATAGTCACGAGGAGGTGGACGTGGTGACCCCGCACGAGTTGCATTGCAAGATCAAGCGTCTGGGGGTACCCGTGCACAGCACATCCGGTCACCGAGACCGTACCTATCTTGTGGCGATCGAGGTAGTGGCGTGCAACCCGTCCTCTGACGATGTGCTGCAACAGATTCGCTCAATCGATGGGGTCGTCGAGGTGTCGCAGGTGCAGACCTCCGGCTCGAGTTCGGGTTTGCTGTATGTCACGGTCGCCCAGGCCAACATTGCGGCGCGTGCTTCACCCGCCGCGGGATAGTCCCTCCATGTCCTTGCCCGGCGGCGAGTGGGGGCCGAGTCGCTGGCGCCCACCACCGGAGGCGCTCGGCGACAGCGGGGGCTGGTGCCGGATCCATGGATGGCCGGACACCAGCCCCCAGGTGGGCCGCTGAAAGAACACGACGGTCGTAACGGGGCAACTCTCCCAGCTCAGCGTGAAAGTGCCTACAGAGAAGAACGTCGCGACGGTGATCTACCGGGAACCCTGGTCCTGGCCCGCTTGGTCAGGCGCCGGTTACGGGGGCACGTCTAAATGTTGTGCCCCCTCTTAGAAAGCGCCGGGGCGGGTGACAGTCACCCGCCAACACCCTCTGCCCGTCCCGGCGCCCACTCACTCACCTCTCGCGGAAGGCGACGCTATGCGACTCCCGGCTCAGGCCAGACGTAGCGATCTGGTAGCTGCCCCCGGGGCGATCCCAGTACTCAGTCAGGACGGCACGAGCCTGGAAATCTTCGTGCTCGGTGTTGCTGACGGAGTGGGCGTGTTGACGTTCCTGCGCCTGGACGGGGATGTGGTGCGGGTCCTGCACGAGGGTATGCCAGTTGCGGACGTCCCGGGCAGGGACCTCACCGAGCACCTGACAACCTCCCGCTGGTGGCTGCGCACCCGGCGCCGCCGCCGCTGGCGAGACCTGCAGATCGACGTCACCACCACCGGAAGGGTCGTCATCAGGCTCGGCGACGCCGTTGGCCCCAACACACTGACCCCACAGGAACTGAAAGGACTGCGCAGGCTGGCGTGGACGCCCTCGAGCGGGCCGTACACCTACGTGCGTGTCAGACGGCTGCCCTAGAACCAACGCCCCGCCTAGCAGTACTCAACAAGAAGGAGCAGGCCATGTTCACGGGGGTGGCCTTCACCGTGCGATCGGTCGCCGGCACGGAGCAGTTGCTGCGGTTCAAGCCGCGCCGCCAGATGGTACGCGTCACGATCCTCGGCGAGCAGATCGCCTTCATTACGGGCTCGTCGCTCGCGGAGCACCTGGCCGGGTGGCGGGCAGAGGTAACCCGGTGCCGAACGTGGCAGTCGGTGGAGATCCTGAGCGGTAAGGGCGAGGTCCAGGTCACGGTGCTCGGCGTGAGCGAGCTACGGCTTCTCACCGAATCAGAGCGCCAGGATCTGACCGAGCTGGCCGCACGGCCTCGGACGGGCCGCCCGGTCGACCGGGCCCGGCGAGCGAGGGCGGCTGCCCGACGCTGAACATTTCTGTAGCCGGCGACGCGTCGGAACTGTGTGCACTGCTTCATACGGAGGCGGTACACATGGTTGCGTATCAGTGAAATATATTGTTAACCAACATTATTGATTGAGCTAAGCTTGAATTCTTCTCCTGTGTAACACCTCGCGCTTGAGCAACCTTGTCTGTGACGGGAAGCGCGCTGCATCGGTAGTGTTCACGACGCTCTCACGCTCCGTAGCCCGTCCAATGCGGGGAGCACAAGCACGCTCAGCCGGGACCGCCCGGTCACCCAGCAGGGCCCGCGCATTGTGGAGCCCGCAGTCGAGAGGGAAGCGATGCTGGACACCAAGGAAACGGCCGACGATCTTCAGGCCGCAATGGTCGATCGGACCAGGCGGCGCCTGGCCCGCACGGGCATGACGCTGCTGCCAGCCGTGGAGCAGGCCATGCTCAACGTCCCGCGGCACCTGTTCACGGACGAGACGCCTCTACAGGAGGTCTACGGCGACGATGCGGTCATCACCCTGCGGGATCCGCGAGGCCTGGCCGTCAGCTCGGTGTCCGCGCCGTGGCTGCAGGCCGCGCAGTTGACCCAGGCTGAGGTGCAGGCGGGCGACCACGTCCTGGAGGTGGGCAGCGGTGGGTACAACGCCGCCTTGGCCCGGGAGATCGTCGGGCCTACGGGCTCGGTGACGTCGATCGATATCGACATGCTGGTCACGGCCCGAGCCCGGCGCTGCCTGGCCGCGGCCGGCTACAGCGACGTCGAGGTACTGGAGCACGACGCCGAGTTCGAGCTGCCCGGCGGCCGGGTCTTCGACAAGATCATCGTCACGGTGGGGCTGTGGGACATCCCGGCAGCCCTGGTTTCGCAGGTGGCCGAAGGCGGGCGCCTGGTGGTGCCGCTGCGCACGATGAGCATGACCCGATCCTGGGCCCTGGACCGTAAGAGCGACGCCCTGGTCAGCCGCAACAACGTCCTGTGTGGGTTCGTGCAGGTGCGCGGTGAGGGAGCCAGCGCCGGGACCAGCGTCCGGCTGCAGCAGGAGCCGGAGGTGGGCCTGTGGTGCGACGAGGCCCAAGACATCGATGCTGAGAAGCTGGCCGGGGTGCTGGATCAGCCCCGCGCCGAGGTGTGGAGCGGCATCACGATCCCGGGTGCCACGACCGTCAGCGACCTGGATGTCTGGCTGGCCACCCGACTGCCGGGCTTCTGCCAGATCACCGCCGACCCGCGCGCCATCGAGGCCGGGACGGTGGACCTGCCGCGCCCGTGGGGGATGCCGGCGTTCGTCGAGGGCAGCACCCTGGCCTACCGCCGCCGCAACCGGCCCGTGGACGAGCAGCGGACCCGGCTGGAGTTCGGCGCGATCGCCCACGGCCCCGACAGCGAGCGTGCCGCGCAGTTCTTGGCCGAGCAGGTCAGGGCCTGGGACGGGGCCGGCCGCCCGGCTCCGGTCCTGACGGTGCACCCCAAGGACACCCCCGACGTGGACCTGCCCGAGGGCTTCCACCTCCAGAAGCGGCACACTCGCCTCACGATCTCCTGGCAGTAGCCGGCTACTGCCAGGCCGCCCCCGACGGGGGCAGCACCACGCCCACGGCGGTCACCCGGCGACGCGCAGTCTGCCGGTCCCGCCTCCTGCTGATGAAAGGGAACAGCTCATGGACGACTTCGCCTTCACGCTGAACACCCGCTTGGTCGACTCCGCCCCCGTGGCGGCCTCCCGCTGGGGCTCGACCGACTGCACCGGGGACGGCTGCGGCAGCGACACCACCACCACCGACGGCGACATCGTCAGCTAACTGCAGCTGCAGCTGACGACGTAGCGACGTCGGGATGCTTCCGTGCCCCGAAATGCCCCGGAGCACGGGAGCATCCACCCCTTCGCCCATAGGAAGCCCCGCTGGGAGGCAGGTCAGCATGGACGCACCTGGATACGAGTACGCGGACGCCGCCATCATCCGTGCCGCCGCCTACCCCGACACCCTCACCCTCCCCGCCTGGCCCGCGCCGGGCCCGGCGACCAGCCCACACTGGCTGGCCTGGATCCGGCAGGTGTGGCCGCTGCCCGGCGTGGCCGAGGTGATCCAGACGGCCAGTCCCGACCTCGCCGCCGCACTGACCGTCCTGTGCGCGGACGAAGATGCCGACCCAAGCCCGGCCCAGACAGAGCGCGCCGCACGGGCCTTGATGCGGTACGTCCTGCGCTGGACCAGCCGGGCCACCCCCTTCGGCAAATTCGCCGGCATCGCCCCGGTCCACCTCGACGCCCCGGCCTGTGTCCGGTGGGGGCAGAACCACACAGTCTCGACCCGCCCGGACGCTGAGCAGCTGCTCGGCGCGCTGCAGCGCTTGGAGGCCCAGCCGCAGGTGCTGCGCCGGCTGCAGGTGCAGACCAGCAACCTGGGCTTTCGCCGCGGCGACGAGTGGGTCCTACCGGCCCAACACTCCGCGGGCGGCACAATTGACGTCGCCATCACCATCACCCCAGCCCTGGAACTGGTGCTGCAGGTGGCGGCCCGGCCTGTGCTGTTCGAGGACCTGGTGGCCAAGCTGGCCGCCAAGGCTCCGCAGGCATCCCAAACCACGATCGAGACCATGCTCGGCGAACTCGTGCAGCGCCAGGTGCTGGTGACTAACCTGCGGCCACCCACGACCAGCACGGACCCCGCCGCGTACGCCGCCGCCCAGCTCGCAGCCACCCATCCCGGTGAGGGGGAGATGCCGCGGCTGGAGCCAGGGCCGGAACAGGCGGTGGATCTTCGCCTGGACTGTGACGTCACGCTACCTCGCCCCGTCCTGCGCGAGGCCGAGCGGGCCGCTGCGCTTTTGGTGCAGCTCAGCCCGGCCCGGCCTGTCTGGCAGGCCTACCACGCGCTGTTCCTGGAACGGTACGGGCTCGGCGCGGTGGTGCCGGTTCGCGAACTGGTCAACCCTGATGCCGGGCTCGGCTACCCGGCCGGCTACCGCACCTCCTTGGCCAAGGAGACGAGCGCCCTGACGGGCCGGGACATCACGCTGGCCCGCCTGGCCCAGGAGGCGCTCCTGGACGGCGCCGACCTGGACGCTGACACCTTGGTCGCGGAACTTGCCGCGGCCGGTGCGGCGAACCGGCCACCCGTGCCGCACACCGAACTGCGCTTTAGCCTCTCCGCCGCGGCCGCATCCGATCTGGACCGCGGCGCCTTCACACTGTCGGTGGTCAGCGCCGCCCGCGCTGCCGGCACCACGACCGGCCGGTTCCTGCACCTGCTGACTCCCGCCCAGCGGGCCCGGTTTCACGCCGCCTACACGGCCCTGCCGGCCAGCACGCCGGGCGCACAGATCGTCCAGATCGCCTCGCCACCCCTGGCCCCGCGCATGGGCAACGTGGCGTGCACGCCCGCGATCTGGCCGATCCTGCCCATCGGCGAGCACCACAGCGCCGACGCTGCGGCCGACGTCGATCTGGCCGAGGTCGCCGTGACCGCCGACGTTCGCCGCTTCTATTTGGTCTGGATTCGCGACGGGCGCCTGCTCGAACCGCTGATTCCACACGCGGTCGACCTGCGCCACGGCACGCACCCGCTGGCCCGGTTTCTCTGCGAGATCAGCACCAGCCGGTCCGCGCCGTGCACTCCTTTCACCTGGGGCCAGGTCGCTGGCGACTTTCCCTACCTGCCGCGCGTGCGCTCGGGCCGCACCATCCTCAGCCCTGCCCGCTGGAGCCTGACCGCCACCAGCCTCCCCGGTCCCGAAGCGAGCACGCAGGCGTGGGCCAAGGCCTTCGCCGCCCGCCGGGGACACCTGCGGATCCCGCAGCGGGTGCTGTTCGGCGGCGATGACGTCCGGATCCGCCTGGACCTGTCGGAGCCGTCCCACGTCGACCTGCTGCGCCGCCACGTGCACAGCTCCGGCACGGCTGTGCTGCTGCAGGACGACGTCGACCCGGGCTGGATCGGTGGCCGCGCCCACGAGATCGTTCTGACCCTGGCCAGCACCACCGCCGGGTCAGCACCGCCGCGCCCGTCCCGGCCCCTGAATACCGCGCCCAGGCCCAAGCCGCGGCACGTGCCCGGTGCCTCGACCTGGCTGTACGCCGCGCTGTGGGCGACCCCCGGCCGACACAATGACCTGCTCACCCGGCACCTGCCCGTCCTCCTGGATGGCTGGGGCCACGGGCCGAAGCAAGGCTGGTGGTTCATCCGCTACGCCAGCCCAGCACACCACTTACGACTGCGCTTCCGCCTGGACGAGCCGTTCGCCTACGGGCCCGCCGCGGCCGCCCTCGGCCGATGGGCCGACGACCTCATTGACGCCGGCCTGTTGCAGGACATCACCCTGCACACCTACCGCCCCGAGACCGGCCGGTACGGCACCGGCGACCTGCTGGCCGCCGCCGAGCGTGTGTTCGCCGCCGACTCCGTCGCCACCGTCGCCCAACTCGCTGCGTGCCCGGACCCGACGGCCGCGGCCGCCGCGAACTGCCTCAACCTGGCCACCGGCCTGCTCGGCGAGCACGCGCTTTCCTGGCTGGTGGAGCAGTTGCCGCACGGGCGCGGCCCACGCCTACCCCGCCTGGCGCTGGAGGCCGCAGGCCAGGCCCTGAACGCCCCGCCGATCCTCCTCGCGCAGCGCCGTCGCGCCCTGGCCATTTACCGGGACCTGCTGCAGCCCGGCGATGTCGATGCGGCCCTGGCCGATCTGATGCACTTGCACCATGCACGCATGGCTGGGATCGACGCGGATTCCGAACGGCTGTGCCTGCGCCTGACCCGTGCGGTCGCTCAGACCCGCTTGCACACCAGGACGGGCAAACACTCATGAACCAGACCCGCCGAGCCGGCGCCCTGGGCGACCGGCTCACCCACGGGCTGCAGTTGCCGAGCCGGGTGACCGAGCCGGGTGCATCACTGAGTGGGGGAGCGGCCGGTATCGCCTTGCTGCATATCGAGGCCGCCCACCAGCCTGATGGCAGCGACTGGGGCCCGGCCCATCGGTGGCTGACCGCGGCCGTCCGGGATGGACTGGATATCGGCGAAAATGCCTGCCTCTTCTACGGTGTCCCTGCACTCGCCTACGTCCTGCACCATGCCGATCGACCCGGGTACCGGCCCGCTGTCGAGATGGCCCGGCGAGGCCTTGAAGCGGTGACCTCCAACAATCTGACCCGCGCTTGGCGCCGAATCTGGGCCGACGAGCGACCCGCGGCCGCCGAGTTCGACCTGATCGGCGGGCTGACCGGCCTTGGCGTGCTGCTGCGCCGTCTCGACCCGACCCATCCCCTCTTGCTTGAGGTGCTCACCTACCTGGTCGGGCTCACCCAGCCCATCGACAAGCGTGCGGGCTGGTGGACGCGACCACACACCCACCCTCCCAGCACGCCGCAGCCGCCGGGCGGGGTGAGCAATCTGGGTATGGCGCACGGGATCACGGGCCCGCTCGCCCTGCTGGCCTCCTGCGCACGCCAGGGCATCACCGTGCCGGGCCACCTGGAGGGCATCCAACGGATTTGCGCCCACCTGGACGAGTGGGAACAACCCCACCCGGCCGGGCCCTGGTGGCCCGAAACGATCAACCAGGCCGACGCAAGCCTGGGCGTACCAGGTCGCGCTCGCCCAGCACGGCCGTCATGGTGCTACGGCACACCCGGGATCGCCCGGGCCCAACAGCTCGCTGGCATCGTACTCAACGACCCCGACCGACAGGCCAAAGCCGAGGCCGCACTCCTGGGGTGCCTGGACGACCCGGAGCAGATGATCCGGGTCGTCGACCGCAGCCTGTGTCACGGCACCGCCGGGCTTTACTTGACGGCTCGCGCGATCGCCGCCGACGCCCTGGGCCCGGCCGACATCCCGCTGGACCGGCTCGCAGGTCTGCTCCTGGACCAGGCCCCAGCCGCAGGCGAACCGCCCGGCTACCTCGTAGGGACCGCCGGGTACGCCCTGGCCGTGCACCGCCTCGCCTCGCACGACGCCGTGAGCGCGACGAACTGGGAAGACTGCCTCCTGCTGACGTGAAAGGTGCCCGCCGTGAACAACTATCAGGACTGGCAGCAGGCCAACGCCTGGTTCACCGGCCGCGAGCAGGCCGTCCGCCTAGCCACCACCCAGATCGGACCACTGCTCGCCGACGCTGAACAGCAGGGCCTCATCACCAGCTGGTTTTACATCCGCAAGGAGCAATGGCGCTTCCGCTACCTGCCAACTAACGCCGCAGCGGCCGCCACCCTGGCCGGACGCCTCTCCAACCTGCGTGAACCGGGCTGGACGTGGAGCGTCTGCGAATTTGAACGGCTCGCTTTCGGCGGCGACGCCGGCCTAGAGGGTGCGCTCCGCCTCTTCCACGCCGACAGCCATCACCTGCTGCCCTGGCTGGCAACCGACCGGCCGATGGGACAGCGGGAGATCTGCATCTTGCTGGTCAGCGTCCTATGCCGAGGGGCCGGCCTGGACTGGTTCGAGCAGGGCGATGTCTGGGAGCGAGTCGCAAAGCTTCGTCCTCCAGTGCACAGCCCTCAACGTCTCACCGAACTCACCGATGCCATGCGCACCCTCATGACGATCGACGCCGAGCGCATCAGCGGCCCGGCCCAGCTCCCCGGGACGTGGGTCACCGCGTTCGAGGAAGCCGGCCGCGACTTGGCCGAACTGCACCACACCGGCGACCTGCAGCGGGGGCTACGTACGGTTCTTGCTCAGCACGTCATTTTCCATGCCAACAGAGCGGGTATCACGACGCTAGAGCAGAGCCTGATGGCTAACCTCGCTGTCCGGGCCGTCTTCCATGACCAAGAGGAGACCTACTGATGAGCCCCAGCAACCACCAAAGCCGTGGGTTGCCCAGTCGGGGCCAACAGGTCCCCAGCAAAATTCTTGCCTGAGTGGGGGACTAGACGGTATGAGGTGCCCGGCGCCCCGCTCATGAAGGTGGACGCGGGTTGCCGATCACACTGGTGTGGTCGGTAGAGCCGCATTCATGGGAGGCGCCGTGCATGTCGAGCGTACGAGTGTTGGGCTGGATGTTCACGCGCGTTCTGTGGTCGCGTGCGCGATCGACGGCCTGACCGGAGAGATCATCAAGGCCCGCCTGACCCCGGATCACGACGACGTGATCGGGTGGCTGAGGCGTCTGGCGGGGCCGGTGCGGGTGGCCTATGAGGCCGGCCCGACGGGGTTCGGGCTGGCCAGGGCCCTGGAGGAGGCTGGGATCGGGTGTGTGGTCGCGGCCCCGTCGAAGATCAGCCGGGCGCCGGGAGACCGGGTCAAGACCGATACCCGTGACGCCCTGCTGCTGGCCCGTTTGCTGCGGATCGGGGACCTGACGGCGGTGCGCGTTCCGTCCCGGGAGCAAGAGGCGGCCCGCGACCTGGTCCGGGCCCGTGAGGACGCCCGCGGTGACCTGATGCGGGTTCGGCATCGCCTCTCGAAACTGCTGCTGCGTCAAGGAATCGTGTACTCAGGTGGACCGGCATGGACGGGCGCGCACGACGTGTGGCTGCGCGAGCAGCGTGCCGCGCTCACCTTCCCCGGGCAGAAGGAGGCCTTCGACGCCGACTACGAGGCGGTCCTGCTGACCTGCGCCCGCCGCGACCGTCTCGATGCCGCGATCGAGGAACTGGCAGCCAACAGCGAGTTCACTGATGTGGTGCGCAGATTGCAGTGCCTACGCGGGATCTCGACGCTGACCGGGTTCGGTCTGGCGGTCGAGATCGGAGACTGGAACCGGTTCACCGGCGCATCGATCGGCGCCTACCTCGGCCTGACCCCGAGCGAGTATTCCTCGGGCGGATCCCGGGTCCAGGGCTCGATTACCAAGACCGGCAACACCCACGCCCGCCGACTGCTGGTCGAGGCCGCCTGGCACCACCGCAAGACCTACCGAAACCCTGGACTCATTATGAGATCCCGCTGGAAACTCGCGCCGCCTGCCGCCGCAGCCCGCGGGCATGCCGGCAACCACCGGCTGCATACCCGCTGGGAGACGTTCATCGTCCGCAAGAAGCGCCCGGTCGTGGCGAACGTGGCCGTGGCCCGGGAACTGGCCGGCTGGTGCTGGTCCCTGGCCGTCCTCGAGGACTGACCAGACGCCACCCAAAAAGACCCCCGGTCGTGGCGGCGGGCGGCAGCGCGTGGACGGACCCGCGAAACAGCTATGAGCACCCCCTCCGGGGGCCACGCTCGATCCTAGAACTGCGGTCCCGTCCAGCCGAACAGCCCGTCCTGCGGTAACCAACCCGCGCATATCAGTCTGACCGCGCGTCGCCAACGACACGCACGCCCACACGCCACGACCGGGCCCAAACGAACTGCAGGGCAGCCGAAGACCTCAGTCCTCGACTGCCCTGCAGGCATGCCCTCTTGACAGAAACGACCTACATATCAGCTGTTGCAGCTCATGACGTTGGTGACGCCGGCTCGTAGCCGCTGGGCTGGGGGCTGGTTCCCGGCAGCGGTGTGATCGCGATGGTAGTTGTAGTTGACGATCCACGTTTGAAGGGCTTGTGCGCGCTGGGTTTTGGAGGTCCAGGTCCGGGAGTAAAGGAACTCCTCGGCCAGGATCCGGTTGTATCTCTCGACCTTGCCGTTGCGGCGGGGCGTGAACGGGCGGATCCGCTGGTGCACGCTGACGCCCAGGCTGTTCAGGGCCCGCAGGAACACCCGGGATCGGTAGGCCGACCCGTTGTCGGTCACGACCCGGGTCATCCTGCTGATGCCGTGAGCGACGAAGAACGCACGAGCCCGGGCCATGAAAGCAACGGCGGTGACGGCTTTCTTGTCCGGTAGGTGATCGGTGTAGGCCAGCCGGGAGAACCCGTCGATCGCTGAGTGCAGGAACACGTAACCGGTGCGGACGCCCGCGTTGGCCGAAGCGGTGTGGGTGCGGGCTGCGGCCCGGCGGGTGGCGCGGGCCTGGGCTGAAGCCTTGCCATGGGCCCGCCAGCCACCGCCGTCGGGGATACGCCTTCTTATCCCGCCGCAACTGCTCAATCTGCGCGATGACCCTGTGGTGACGTCCTTGTGGGGCTGGCCCTGGGCGCGCTGGAGGCATCGAAGAGGCCTTCCTCGCCCAGGCGCCGGTAGCGGCCAACCCACTTCGACAGGCACTGCCGACTGATGCGGCCTCGGCCGCGACATGGGCTATCGGGCGGCGCTGGCAGCGTTCGATCAGGCGCAGGCGTCCGGCCGGGGTCAGCGGGGCATTACGGTGGTGCACAACGGGTCCTTTGGGTTCTAGCGATGTGCCTTGTGGTGATTCACATCATCTGCCAAGGGACCCATCCCAGTTCAGCGGCCTACTGACCTGCCGTCACCAACCTCATGCACCACAACATCTAATGGGCGGTCTACCAGACGCCACAAACTGCAATTAGGCAGCTATCTTCCCATAGGCCTCACGCCAGTGACATGGTTTCGTGGCGCGTTCGACTTTGGCCGGGCAGGCGAGTAAAACAGTTCTTCCCGCTCTTACGAGCGAGGATCCTCCAGGGGGAACTCTTGGTTGAGATCAGCCACGAAGTTCTGTCAGGTTCTGATGGGCATGTCCTGCCCGATGCTCTGACTGTCGTGACGTTCGCAGATCTGCGGATCCGCATCGAGGACAAACTGCAGCGGGCCAACAACCCGGCAAGTAAGCAGGCTTGGCAGTCCCTGCTTGACATAGTCGATGAGGTGACCGGGGAGACCATTTCCCAGGGCTTCGATGCCGTGACTGGTCGCCGATGGTCGCTCGTTCAGGTCGATGTGCAGGGCTATCAAGGTGTGGGTGTCGATCCGCCGTTGCACCTGACGATCGACCCGACGCCTGGGGTGACGGTTATCCATGGTCCGAACGGGGCTGGGAAGTCGAGCCTGGCGGACGCGATCGACTCGGTTCTGCACGGAAGTCCAGGCGGCTCTAACCCGGCCGTCGGGGGAAGTGGCGGTAAAGCCCCTCTGTGGGAACGCGTCCAGCGTGGCCGTGACGCCGCGGAGGCCCGCATCCACGTCACTCTGGCTGACGGCGACGAACGGCTTCACCTCTCCGGGGTCATCGATGACAGCGATGGCATGGAGACCTGGACGATCGAGCACGAGCATCAGGGGCGGCGGGAGGTCGTGCGCCTGGACAGCAGCTGGGACTCAGCCGTAATCGGGCATCAACCTGTCTTCGCCTATGGCGCGCTGGAGAGGCGGATCCAGACGAGTGGTGAGCTGCAGGGCTACCTGGATCTGCTGATCGCCCTCGGTGGCTGCTTCATCGAACTGGACGGGGAGGTGGCTGCACGATGCACCACCGCAAACGAGGCGTTCAACGCCTGGCAGTCCGCTCGCAACGCCGCCCAGACTGCAGTAGAAGAACTCGACGGTCTTCACGACGACGGCGATGCATTGCCCCCGGTCGAATGGCCGGCTGTCAACGATGACGTTGAAGCTTGGCTACGGTCACAGCAACTGACGGAACTTGGGGATTCACTACCGCTCATCGACCTTCGCAATCACGAGGAGGTCTTGGCCGCGGCCGAGGCAGTCAAGAGAGCTATATCTCAACTCGACGACGCGAGGATCAGCACTCTCGATCATCTTGCTGGCGGCCTGACTCGTCTGCACGCCGAAGCAGAGCATCTGGTCAACCCCGGCAGCGTCTGCCCGGTGTGTGGGAGCGGCCATGTCGACTGGCGTTCAGGCCTGGCCGGGGCGGTTGCCGGTATCGCCCACCTGTCGGTCACATCGGAGGCCGCCACCCTTGCCTTGAAGGAGTTACAGGCCACGGCGGGCACGCACCTGTTGGCACTTCTGTCGGTCGTGGATGTCATTCCCGACTCCGAGGTGGGGGTCGAGACAAGCTACGCCCGAAAGCTCGTTCAGGACTTCCTGGCAGAGGTTGAGCGCTCCACTGAACCAACCACGGTGGTACTCACCACAGCACATCTCCTGGTGAACTGGTGCGCGTCGCAGGAGTGCCGTCGTCTGTTCGAGCATGCTGCTCATGTCAGTGATCGGCACCGGCAACGGCTGAAGGCCCGGCGAGAAGCAGTCTCAGACTTCGTTGCCATCTGGCGGCAGCGACAGCCTGCAGCAGTTCGGAAGAATCACTGGGACACCGCAAAAAAGCATCTCGCCACGCTGGGAAATGCGCTACGCGCGGAACGCGCGGCGATCCTGCAAGAGCGGGCGGGCCAACGCATCTCCACTTTGCTGGATGATGCCGGTATCCAGCTAGAGTCCATCGAGATCAGCAAAACCAAGGGAAACTTGATCCTGCGCGATCGCTCCGATGCTCCGATCCAGCTGGGCATGCTCAGTTCAGGGCAGCGAAACGCGTTGCTCCTGGCACCTCTTCTGGCCATGACGGCAGGCGGGCCTTTCGGGTTCGTCGTCCTCGACGACCCTGTCCACGCCTTCGACGGCCTGCGCGTCGACCGGCTGGCCAATGAGATCGTCAAAATTGCTCAGAGCCGCCGGGTCATTGTGCTGACCCACGACGAACGCCTGCGCGAGCACCTGCTGGCCGTCAGCTCATCAGGCAAGGCTCACCAGATTGCCCGCGATCACACCACGGGCGTGGTCACGATCAAGAACGGATCGCCCATGTGGGAGGTCCTGCTCAATGACGCACATGCGGTGATCGAAGTCAGCGGATCAGCCGAGTCCGAAGTCGCGGGAATGACCGAAGTTGTACGAGGACTGTGCCGTCAGGCACTGGACGATGGACTGAGGGATTTCGTCATCCGCGTGGCGTCCCGCACCAGCAACGACGTTCCGTCGATGCTCGATCGGCTCAATCAGGCCAGGGAAACGCGCCGCCGCCTGACGGTCACCGCAGAGATCGGTCACGAGCACGGTGTCGCCCGGACCGCGGTAAACCGCGCCCTGGACCAAGTTGGCCCCTACCTCGACGGATGGAACCGCGCCTCTCACGGCAACCCTCCGCTGACCTACGCGGATTCGAACGAAATCAGAGCAGTTCGACAGGCCTGCCAACAACTGATGAACGAAGCGACGCAGTGAACCACGCCACTCAGCAACGGGTCCGAGTACTCACTTTACGCATTGCGCTGGAACGCGTGGCCGCCAGCTCCTACGACCGAGTTTGCCGACCACAGACTCGGGAACAGCAGAACCGCATCTCCTCGCGCCTGCTCTTCGTCCTGGCCGGCATACCGGAGCAGGAATTCCTGGCCGCTCGTCAAATCGTGCAGCGCGCCCGGCACGTATACAAACAGACATCAGAGGTGATGCACGGTCACCTCGGCCTCATCGATCTGCCAGACGCCGTCGTCGACGAATGGGAGCAGATCGTTCAAGACCTTCGAAGCCTCGCCCAACGTTCGGTACCCGCCGTCCAGACATCTCACACCGGGAGCAACTGAAACGCGCGTAGGTTCGCATACGGGCAATGGTGCCGCCGTCTTCACCATGGCTAGCCAAGGAACCGGTGCCCGGCAGAGAGCCTCGCCGCGGCTGGAGGACTGATGTCGCCGTTCGACGATCGCATGGAATGTCGTTAGCTGGCGGGCCGGGTGGTTGGCGACGCCTCGACTGGAAGGTGGAAACAACCTGGCATGATGCCCGAAGTTGAGGTTCGCCAAGTGTGGCGGCGATGAGGAGCCTACGGACGTGACCACCCAGCCTCCACAGCACCAGGTATCACCGGAATCCACGGGCGGCGCCGGCACCATCGACGAGTACAGCCTCGGCGCCGTGGCGCTGGCCCGTCTGTTGACCGGCGACCTGGTACCGGGACTCACTGTCCCCCCGACTAGCGTGGCGCTCCAGCGACGTATCGCCGGGAACACGCTCGACGATCTCGTGCTGCGGGCTGGGACCGACGCAGGCGAGCTAGGCATTGACTTCCAGATCAAACGCACAGCCTCCCCGATTCCTTCTGACCCTGCTTTCGTCGAGACGCTCGGCCAGTGCCTCGAAACCATGCACCAGCAATCCGAGGCCCTAGCCGCCGGGCGCCTGCAGCTCGGGTTCAGTGCTGCGGGACCACGCAAGCAGCTAAAGGAATTACAGCGGCTGACGGAGCAGGCCCGGTCGCATGCAACAGCCGGGACGTTCCTGGGCGTCCTGGAGCCGGGTGCCACGGCCGAAGACGTACGCACGCGCTATACCCATGTCAAGCACGCTGTTGCCAAGGCGGATGAGCTACGTGGCGAGATGCTCGATGACACTCAACTCGATGAGCTGACATACGAGCTTCTTAAGTACTTGCGCGTCTGGATCTTTGAAGTGGGTGATGACGGTCGCGACGTGCTGGAGGCCACCAGCCGTCTGGCCACAATCTTGCCCTCCGGCAGCCCTGAAGCTCACTCCGTGTTTTCTAAGCTGCGGACGCTGGCTGAGACCTGGGGACCGAACGCGGGTGTTATCGACGCCCCCATGCTCCGTGCTGCCCTCAGCGTCCGGGGTATCCCCCTGACGGCGGACCCTCGCCGCCGAGAAGAGCTCGGGCGCGTACTTGACTTCTCGCGGCAAGAACTTGCCCGCACCAAGGACCAGATGGGCGGACAGTTGCGTCTGGAGCGAGCCACCCCGGCCCGCGAGCTTGGTGAAGCCATCCAGGCGGGTGGCATCGTGCTCGTGTCCGGCACCGCCGGTGTCGGCAAGTCGGTGCTTTCCCGCCGGGCTGTTCAGGGACTAGGCGCGGGCGCCACGGTCGTCGCTATCAGCCTCACGACCCGTAGCGGCGACACGCTAGCAACTGTCCACCAGGAGTTGGGTGTCTCCCACCTGAGAACGGTGCTGGCCGCCGCGCCGACGACCGGGCCGCGGGTCATGTTGATTGATGGGGCCGAGCATGCTCTGACGGATGCGGGACGACTCCTCGAATCGCTCTTGGACGCCGCACCGACCGACGGTGCCGGCTCACCGCCATGGACAGTCGTGATTACAAGCCGCGCGGACGCAGCGGGCCCGGTAGCGGAGCGACTTGGCGGCCGGCTATCCACGCACATTCAGCTCGACGAACTGTCAGACCCCGAGGTGGACGAGGTCAGCGCCGCCTTCCCTGCCCTCGCGCCCCTGCTGCGCCATCCGCGCAGTAAGCGGTTGCTGCGCCGACCATATCTGGTGGATCTGCTCGTCCGTTCTCAGGCATCCCCCGGCGACGGCGATGTTCTCGGTGAAGAAGATGTCACGGCCATCGTGCACGAGAAGGTTGTGCGTCGCAGCGGGGGGCTCGTTCCTGGATTGGGGTCGCCCCACGACCGTGGCGTGGCGTGGAGCCAGCTGGCAGAAGCCGTCATCGCTGGAACAGGGAGCAGCCGCCTACCGAACGCAGACGGAACGGCCGTGGGCGGGCTCGTAAGCGACGACGTCTTCAGGCAGACGAGATCCACGTATCGGTTCGCTCACGACGTGCTGGCGGACTACGCCACAGCTATGCGACTCAGCGATGACGATGGACCTGCATTGCTCGAAAACGCCAACGCTCCGCGCTCGCTCATCCGGACCGTGCGGTTGTCGACGCAACAGCAACTGGCCGAGGTGGCGCATGACCCGGCTGAGGTTCGCCGGGTGTGGACAGCGTCCCAGGCACTAGCAGCGAGCCTGTCCGCACGGGACGGCAGCCGCTGGGAGGCTGTGCCGTACGAGGCGCTCGTGTCCTTGGGCGACCCGGAGCCGGTGTTGGCAGCCCTAACATCAGACCTGCTGGCTGATGACGGGGCGAGACTCGGCAAGCTCATTGGTGTCACGAGCCGGTACGCCACCACCGCGCAGCACGACCCGGGCGGCGACGCGCTGCAGATTGACGATGTATTGGCGGCCCCCGTTGTGGCGCTTCTGGGCTCAGTCGCTGACCGTCTGCCGGAACGGCTGACCGTGCTAGCGATACGGCTCGTGCACCGCTGGCTCGTGAGCCTGGAGGTGAACGGGCGTCAGGCAACCGCTTTCATTCCGGATCCTATTGTCTTGAGTGCCGCCGTGGCGGCGTGGGCGGCCGACGACTGGTACGGCGAACCGTATGAAGCGGCGCTGGCCGTGGTGGGCATGCTTGGAGCTCACCTCTCACCGGAAGGGCGTGCCCTGCTCGACCGGGCCGGGCAACACGGTCACGACCTGGACGCGGTGGCGGAGGACCCGCAGGTGGCGGCGGCGCTGGCACGGGACAACCCCGGACTACTCCTTGAGGTTGCCGGAAGTTACTACTTGGACCTACCCCTGACGCTCAATCCGCAGGTACCGGTGCGCCGGCCCGCGCGAGCGAGGTCTCAGAGCGTTACCCGTCGTAGGCGCGTGGAGTTGTCTGGCTATGAAGCCGAGGATGGCGTGCGCGGTCATTCCCACCGTACGTCGTTCCGCATGGGCTTTGGGCTGGCAGGACCAGACTGGGGTCCCTTCGCGGCATTGCTGGCCACCTCACCTGCGCACGGCCTCAGGCTGGTGGGGGCCGTCGTCGATGCGGCCAGCGACGCGCGGCTGCGTGTCGAAGAATCGTTCGACCACCCGCCGGGTGCGGTCCGGCTCGTCTTGAAGCTGCCGCACTGGAATGAGGCCATCACGTACACGGGACCCGGCACCGCCTGGGCGTGGTACCGACGTCTGGGGACGGGTTCCTACACAGCAATGTCCGCCCTGATGGCGCTGCGCGCCTGGACCAGACCGCAGCTGGAGACCCGGCCTCTGGCGGATGTTCTCGACGATGTGCTCTCGGCGGGTACGAGCGTGGCGTTTCCAGCAGTGGCCTACTCCCTGCTCGTCTCAAACCTGGCGGCGGCTGGAGACATGATCGACGCGTTTCTCGAGCACTCCGATGTCTGGGACTTGGAGATCGGGCGCGTCGTCGGTGAGAGCACGCTCAGCGCCCCGACCGAGGACCAGGCCACCCTGCGGGTGTCACCAGACCAGGTGACCAGCCGGCTCGTGCTGACGGGGGACGCTGAGCGCAGGGCTGCGCTCAAGGCAGTGGGAGAGCGGCTCTTAGCCGCAGCACGCGAGCAACTGGAGGGTCTCCCCGATGACGACCCGCAGATGGTCATCCCGCTGCGACGAGCGCTCAACTTCGACGCGGACGCTTACCGGGCGGCAGCATCCACCGAGCAACCGGGCGCGATCGAGTTTTCGCTGAAAGTGCCCGACGATGTGCAAGAGGAACTCGCCCGCGGGGGCGGCCGCGCAGCGATGCTCAGTCTCACTCTGAGCAACCACATGGTGGAAGCCGTGAAGCTACGTGACGGCGAAGCGACTGCGCCCTCCGCCGCGAAGTTGTTCACACGCATGCAGCAAACACTGCAAGACATTAGCGAGACACCCGGTGCAACAACGCTTTACACGGAAGACGACTCACGAGCGCTTGTCGCTGCGGCCGTGGTGGTGCGGGCAACGGCTGGCGACGACGACGCAGCGCCGCTACTTCCCGAAGCCGCCAAGATCCTCGTGACGATCGCAGCCGCGACGATACCGGAGCCGGAGAGCTACCGATCTGGCCGGGACATGAGCTGGGATATGGGCGCCGACCGCTCAGCCGCCACGGCCCTACCGCTCATCTACCTCATCGATGAGCTGCTGACGGCGAGCGACATGACACGTCCCGACCTGGCTGCGGCCCTGGAACGGCTGGCCACGAGCACGTCTCGCGAAGTGCGCCAGCGCCTGACGAACGGCTTGGCCGGCGTGTGGTCAACCGGCTGCGTGAGCGGGGAAGTGCGGGAGGATACCCACACCACGGCCATGGCGGTGTACCGCGAATGGCTCCTGGGCGCCGGAATTGGTCCATGGAACGGATTCAAGCGACCTCGGATGCGACTTTCAGAACCACTCGCCGAGGCACTCGCCCAGCCGGACCTGGCCTACGATCTCCCGACCGCAGCCGACGCGTTGTCCGGCCTGACGGCGGCGGCAAACTGCGACTGCGAGCACGGCGAGGCGGCCCGAGCCACCCTAACGACGCTGGTGGAACACGACCTACAAGCTTGGCCGGTCGAATGGGCCAGGCAGCACTACTCCGGGTTAGGCGCCTGGAGAGGCGCGCTGGACTGCTGGATTGCGACCCAGATCCTGTCGGGTGACGACACCCTGTTGGAGCAGTACCTCGACGGATTCGCCACCATGCCAGAGCAACTCGGAGGCCTCTTGGTGATCCTTGCCGAGCAAGCCCAGTCGCCGGAGATGGGTGAGCGACTCTTTGCGATCTGGCCGGTGGTCATGGACCGGTTGCTTCCCGGAGGACGGCACGTGCCCGGCCCCAGGGAGGATCGGGCATCCCGGAGCGACGAGGCGGACCTTGACCGGTCGCTCTTGCCTAAACGGCCCAAGGACGCCCAATGGCCGATGCAGGATTGGGCCCGGGTCCTGCTGCGGTGGATCGATGCATTCGCTGCCCGGCCGGGCCTGGCCGACCACCTGATGAAGTGCCTGGGGCGGTACGGGCACGTGGCATCCGCGGACGGTGTTGGGCTCATCCTGCGCATGCTCGGTACAGATGCTCAACTGATCCTGAGCGACAGCCAATACGTCACCTATTGGCTGCGCATCGTGCTTGTGGAGCGAACAGACGGACTTGAGGCTCACCGTCCGGCTCTGCGGCAGCTACTGGATGATCTGGCAGCGCAGGGATCACCTAGCGCCATCCAAATTCAGCGCGAGCTTGAGGCGTAATCCGCCGCACCGCCGCCGACCAGGTAACGCCTTTATGGCTGAGGTGGCCATTCAAAAGGGGTCGATAGCCCTGCCCAAGTCGGCTATTCGTCCACGAAACCGAAACCCCCCTGGGTTTAAGGAGTCGATGCAACACTGCCAGCATTGGAGAGTGAGAGTAGCTCCTCGTTAAAGGTTTCCGCAGGTGTCTTCCAGCCGAGGGTCTTGCGGGGGCGGCCGATGAGACCGGCCGCGACGGCTCCAGGTCTTCGGGCGTATGGAGGTGCAGGTCTGTATCCCTTCGGAAAGTATTGACGGAGAAGTCCTTTCACGTTCTCGTTCGTTCCTTGCTGCCGGGGACTGTGCGGATCGCAGAAGTAGATGTCCAGGCCGGTGTCGATACGTAGCTGGGCGTACTGGCGCAGCTCGTTGCCCTGGTCCCAGGTCAGGGTCCGGCGCAGCTCCTGCGGCAGCGTCGTGATGGTCCGGGTGATGGCATCGCGCACTGGCTGGGCACCATGTCCAGCTCCGCGCAGTTGCTTTTAGTGCATGCCAGCCAGCTCTGCCACGGTTTCTCGATCTTGTTCAAGCGACCGTCGGCGGTGACGGGCAACAAGTTGCACCGCGTAGGAGACATGGGGGCACCGCCCTGACAAGGGCCTCTTGTTGGTTTAGTAACTTCCCCGAGGGGGCGAACTACCTCGAGTCGATCCAGGTTGACGCTACTTCGGCCTGTAGTCATCGGACCTGGCCGTAGATGTCCCGCATCATCACCCCCATCCGCCCAAGGCCAGACGAGATGGTCTTGGAGTCGACGCCGAATCGGTCTGCAACACGGGCAAGAGACAAACCGCCTTCGCATAGGCGCGCGGCCTCGTGGAAAGCGTCGTCGCCCAAGCCTTGGCGTCGCATGGTGACCCCGCTGCGATGCAAGTGCTGCGACACAGTCACTCGGTGGATGCCAAACTGTTGTGCAAGTTCGTACGTCGTCCGCCCCTGCTGGTAGCGCTCCACAAGTACTCAAGCCTGCTCGGCGTTGAGCCGCCTCAGCGGCGACTCCGGGCTGAGCGGTAACTTAACGTCACCTTTGCGGCTCTCGGATAGCTCGCTAATTCGGTACACCTCCTCTGACCAGGGCAAACTGTTCGAATAACGTCCCAGCAGGTCCACCTGAGGGGATGTTAAACGTTTCGGGTGACGGGCAATGTGGCCGTCACTATGGCCCTGACCCGCGGTTTCCCGTACGAGTCTGTGGCATGCCCCGTCGAGGGTTCGAATCTCCCATAAATGCAGCCTGGCTGGTGTTCCTCCGGCCCATGGATATCGGGCTCGCACCTGGCTGTCTCGCATCGTGAGCCCCATCCGGGTGAGGCCAGCTCAGATGGTCTCGGGGTCGACCCCGAATCGCTCTGCAACGCAGGCCAAAAGTCTTCCGGCCCAACGGCGCGCACCTACATCAGCTGACCGAAACTACAGAGATCGGGGGCGTCATGGGTGGCGGGAGGTGCTGTTGTCGACGTCCTTCTGGCGCCGCTGGAGCGCCTCCAGGATGTCGTGCCCCAGAGCGGTGATGTCTCCGGCCCCCATGGTGATCACCACATCGCCAGATCGGGCAAGGCCGGCAATTCGATGGGCGACCTCGGCCCTCGCAGGGATGTAGTGGACGTGCTCGCTCGGCAGGCTGATCTCGTCCACGATCAGCTGGCTGCTCACCCCCGGCATCGGGGCCTCGCGGGCACCGTAGACCGCCAGGATCACGACCTCGTCGGCCAGGGACAGCGCCGCACCGAAATCGGCAGCGAAGTCCCTGGTCCGCGAATACAAGTGCGGCTGGAACGCCACGATGAGCCGCCCGCCTGCACCCTCATCGCTGACGACCTGGCGTGCTGCTCGCAGCTGAGCGCTAACCTTGCTCGGATGGTGGGCGTAGTCGTCGTACACCTGCACACCGGCAGCAGAACCCTTCAGCTCGAACCGGCGCCGCACGCCGTCGTAGCCGGCGAGTCCCTTAAGCATGCCCTTGACCGTCGCGCCAGCACACTGACCCGCCAGGAACGCAGCCAGCGCATTTGCCGCCATGTGCTCGCCGGGCACCTGCAGCTGAAGCTCGAGCTCCGCCCCCGGAAGCTGAACCGCAGCCGGCCGGCACCGCCCTGCGAGGAGAACTCCAGCAGCCGTGCGTCGTCGAAGCCTGATGCCGCACGCCCGTACTGCAACACCCGGACCCCGTTCTGACCGGCGCGCACGCCGAGGGCCTGGGCTCCAGGGGCATCCGCGCACACGATCAGCGTGCCGTCTTGAACGACCTGCGCTGCGAACTCGTCGAAGGCCGCAGTGTAGGCCTCGGCGGTGCCGTAGTGATCGAGGTGGTCGGGCTCGAGGTTGGTCACGACGGCGACCGTGGGCGAGTAGCGCAGGAAGGAGCTGTCGCTTTCGTCAGCCTCGGCGACGAACACGTCACCGTTGCCCAGGTGTGCGCCGCTGCCGGATGACCTCAGCTGCCCGCCCACCGCGTACGACGGATCCAGGCCGGCGCCTTGCAGCGCGGCGCCCAGCATCGAGGTGGTGGATGTCTTCCCGGCCGTCCCCGCGACGCAGATCGCCCGGTACCCGTCCATCAGCCAGGCCAAGGCCTCGGCCCGATGCGCGATTCTCAACCCTCGGCTTCGCGCCATCACGAGCTCAAGATTGTCGTCCCGGATGGCGCTGGAGACCACGACCACAGCGTCCTGCTGGGGAAGGGTGCTCCCGTCGTGGCCCACCGAGATGCTGGCGCCGGCCTCACGAAGCTCCACCACCGTTGAGGAAGCAGCAGCGTCGGAACCCGAGACCACGGCACCTCGTCGCAGAAGCAGATGAGCGATGACGCTCATCCCGGCCCCACCGATCCCGATCAGATGCACTCGCTGCGACGGCAACTGCTTGGCCACGGTGATAAGGCTCCTCGAAGCGGGTCGTGGGGGAGGGCACGAGACTGCACCGCACCATACCGATGATTCCAAGCCCAATCTCGGCGCTCGGTGTCGCCAGGATGATCTGTCCGAGCTCAGCCACCCCGGCCTGACCACGAGGCGGTCCAGGCTGATGCGGCGGTGAGCAGCTCATGACGTTGGTGGCGCCGGCCCGTAGCCGCTGGGCCGGTAGCTCATTCCCAAGGTTGCCTTAAGTGTCTGGGGACGCCAGGAATGCAAGGGTGCTGTTGACCATGCCCAGGATCGCCCATGGATCTGGTGCGTGGTCGGTGTTCATCCTTCGAGGTGTGCCCAGCGGCGTCGAGTTCGACCGTTATGCCGTTCGTCCCGAGCGCCGCGGAAGACAGGTACGAGGTCAAGTTCGGTGCCCGGGGTAGGGATGACTCGCGCTCGGGGTCTGCTGAGCGGATACGAGCGCCTTTTGAGCAGGATGATCGGGGGAGTGCCCGTCTCGGTCCGGCGGCCTTGCAACGGTGCTGGTTAGACGGCCGTAGAACATTGAGTAGACGATCCCTGGGGTGCACTGGATGCGCTGATATCCGGCATCAACGGGCGGGAGTCTCCAATGCTGCGCTACCGCAACCCTCACCACCGACACCTGGCCCTCACAGGGGAACCGCCGTGGCGCCAAGTCGCGACGCTCATCCTCGGGGTCGGTGGCATCACAGCGGTCTTAATCACGGGCCTGGTGCTGTCGCTACCGGGAGTGCCGTCACAAGATAATCAATTGCCGAGGGGCGACGTGTCGACGGTCAGCAACGCTGCAGGCTCGACGCAGGTCCCCTCGGAGAAGTCGCCCATCATCCTCCCGGCGCCCTCGGCCATGGGACCGGGCGGCGTGGCAACCGGCTACCCGCAAACGGCAGAGGGTGCCCTAGCGCAACTGGCCGCTATCGATCTGGCAATCTCGAAACGACCCAGGTCCTGGACGCCGGTCATCCTGCGGGCATGGTCGACGCAACCCTCACGTGTCGACACCTTCCTGAAGGTGTCGACCATCGACGACCATCTGCACTCGCTGCAGCGCGGCAACGCACGGGACCCGCGCCTATGGTTCCTCGGAACTTTCAATTCGTCGCAGAACCCTGTGTCCCAAGAGGTTTGCCTGGCTGTCGCAGTGGGTGAGCCTGTACCGGCGACGGTGCCTGTGCACTGCGAAGTTATGGCCTGGGACGCCGGTCACTGGGCTATAGATCAGCGGCGCACTGTCAAGCCACCGCTGTCGACGCTGAAGACGCTGGCGCAGGCCAGCCAAGCAGGATTGAGCCCTCTGCAGGGAGCCGCCGAACCTGGCTGGCGCTGATATTTGCACTGCTCGGTGACGGGGCTCAGGAACCGGTTCACGAGCAGGCAGTGGAAGTTGACCAAGTTGAAGCAGGTGGTTCCACCGCCGAAGGCCGCTCCGGGGACAGCGGGCATCCACGCCGAGCTGGTCCGGGCCCGCCTGCTTCACTCCTGCAATCTGAGTGTCGTCAAGTGATCTGGCCCCGGAGTCGTCGCGGATATTGGCCCGGGGTGCTTCCAATCGGCCTTGTTGAGCCGGCTGGTCGTCTTGCCGGTGCGTAGGCGGTAGGAATGGGTTCCGGCCTCGAGGACGTGGGCGTTGACAGTGACGCGGTCGACGATGGCAGCGATCAGCCATGGGCCGGGAGACCTCGAACCCCACTGCGAAAACGGCGGGTTGGTCGCGATGGCCACCAAGACGCGGTCCTCGGGTCCGGTGATGGTCTGCCAGAGCAGTTCCGCACCACGCGGATCGATCTGGACGCAACCGAGCTCATCCTCGGGCAAGAGGTCGAGGCGCCCGTAACGGGTAACGACTCGCGAAAGGACAAGCTCGTCAGTGGCTCCTACGAGTTCGTGGCCTCCGCGATGCGCTCACACACCGGCGACAAGGCGTACGTGGTGGACTGACAGAAATGGTTCGCGGCGCACGGCGATGGACTCTCGTTCTAGTTCACCGCGAACAAGACTGCCCGTGACCTTCTACACCTTGCGAAGGTCGGGTGACACAAGCCGGTGATGAGCCGCAGCCACAGTCTTCACGGAGCCCTCGCCGGGCTCCTTGCCGCTACAGCCCTCGACGCCATCACCGACCCACGCCCCGCCGTCGTCGTCGCTCTCGCCAGCGGCGCGACAGCCGGGGCGCTCCTGCCCGACACCGACCACCACTCGTCGTCTCCGGCCCGCATGTGGGGGCCCCTCACGCAGATCCCGTGCGTGTGGATCGGCCGCAAGGCCGGCGGGCACCGCGAATGGACCCACGACGTCTCCCGCGGTGCGCCGTTAGCGTTCGCCGGCGCCTTCGGTGTCTGCCTGATTGCCCCGCTCCTGGCTGCTGCAGCCGGCGCCTGGCATTGGCTCGACGTCGCCACGGACGTCCTAGGCGCGATCGCGGTTGCCCTCGTCACCGGCCTTGCCCTGATCGGTGTCGACGCGTGGCTCACCGGGCTTCCACGATTCGGGCGACGGCGCCTGCGCATCGACCCCGGCACGAACGCCGCCCTGTCCTGGCTGACTGGGGTAGCCGTCGTCGGCGCCTACCCCAGCGGGCTCCCACCCATCGTCATAGCTGCCATCGTGTGGGGGGTCCTCATCGGTGTCCCGGCCGGCATCGCAGGTGACGCGTGCACCATCTCCGGCGTCCCGTGGCGCGGCAAGGCCAGGCACATCCTGCCGCCGGGTTGGCGGATCCGCACTGGGTCACCCGTCGAAGCGGCGCTCCGTGTTCCCGCCCTTGCCGCCGTCACCCTGCTCGCCTGGATGCTCGCCGGACACCCTGTTGCCGAAGTCGCCGCAAGTCTGACCGCTCGCTGAGAGGGGCACGCCATGGGCACCGTCCCAGGTGACGGCCCCGATCGGTCCGTCCGCTCAGACGACTTTGAGACGGCTCGCGCGATTGCCAAGCAGTTCTTCGGCGACCTCACCGTCACCCAGACCCCGCTGCGCCACACCGTCGCCCTGATGGGCTCCGCTTGACCGGCATCTACGCCACCCGGGGTCGTGCCTCATCGCGGCCCGCCCGCCCGTCGGCACGCTGATGCGCGTCACCAGGATGGCCACTGACGAGCAGCGACAGATCTTCCTCGCCAAAGTTCGATCCGCAGCCCTGGCCCAGAGCGCGAACCCTGGCCCCCACCAGGACGCCTGAGACACTCCTGGCAGCGAAACCCGCTCGCCGCCAATTCATCGACGCATCGCTGCGGCCATTGCTGCTCCTCACGTAGCCTCGGAAGGCAGGGCCAATGCGACACCTCATTACCGGTTGGAGGTGGGGCAATGGAGAGTTTCTTTAACGCGGTCCTGCAGCGGTGGCCGGTAGGTCGCCAGGACTATCATTGGCACATCCTGTGGCCGAACGCGGTCGTCGAGTCCGTGCTCGTGCAGCCGTATCAGGGGTTAACGCACGGCCGTGAGGGCGTTGAGCCGGTGCCTGCTCGGTGGGTGCACCTGACGGTGCTGCATGCCCCGCCGGTCGAAGAGACCAGTCCTGAACAGATAGAGCAAATGATCGCGCTGGTGCGCCAGCAGTGCCCCGCGGTCAGCCCCTGGCAGGCCATCGTGCACCCGCCGTCGGTGGACCGGGTGGGCGTCGCCTGCCGAGTTGAGCCCGAGCCTGAGGCCCGGCAGCTGTGGCAGATCACCCGGGCCGCCACCCGCGAGGTCATGGGAGATCAGGGGCTGACGTACCCGCAGGGTGAATATCACCCCCACACCACACTGGCCTACGGCACCGGCAGCACCCGCCCCGCCGTGGTACGACAGCAGATGAACGCCTGGATGAACAAGCACATCGCCCTGCCACCAGCGAGTCTGGCGGTGACACAACTGTCCCTGGTCCAGCAGTCGCACAACGGCCGGCACATCACCTGGCGCCACGTCGTGGATGTCCCGCTGGCGGGCCAGGCCCGCGGACCAGCAGCCCGGCAGACGCCGCGATGAACAGGTCGATGGACAGGCCAAGATGGGTGTTCAGGCGGCCTTGATCCCTGCAAGGCATCTGCGGTGAGGTGAACGCTGCGCCGCTATGAGATGCCGTGGCTGATCATGGCGCGTTCCTTGGGCTGCGCGCTCGTGACGCCCGGCGATGCCTTCGGTTCTGCCCGTGAAGCCTTGCCTTGCCGGGTCTAGGACCGGCAAGTGGGCGCAATGCTCGCCTCGTGTAAAGGGCGCCTCGGGTGCGATTGGTCGCGCCTGGCCCCCTTGCCTGCCGGGCAAGCGGGGGCGCCTTCGGTCAGAACAGCCGGCCCGCCCCGCGCTGGTTCACCGGCTGCGTCATCGCGCCGAAGGAAGCCCACCCATCATGAGTACCTCGTCGATAACTCACCGCACCCGGCTGATCCCGAACGACCGTAACGTCGTCATCGCCGAGCCCGCATTCGAGCAGCTGGCCGCCTCCATCTCAGCCCGGGCCTCCTGCAGAGCCTGGGCCGTCCCGACCACCGACCCGCCGGCTACTGTCGAATGGCTCAATCCCTCTACCGTCGCAGTCATTGCGTCCGAATGTCCGCGGTTGCGGGGTGCCCTGAAAGCTCTGTGACGACGGCCGCCGCGTCTTTACTGTCCTCGGCCAGGGCGTGCCGGCGCTCGAGCACCGCTCCAAGAGGCGCGGCACGAACACGAAGACGGGCAGCCACAGCAGCAGTAGCTGGGCCGAGTAGATTCGGCGCCGGCGTCTGTTCGTCGACTTCAAGTCCCGGGGAGCGGCCATCTCTTCATTGCTCATTTGAAGGCCCGTGTGCGGACTGGGCGAACCCGGGTTCATGTCGTCCGTCATGACTGGCGCGTCTTGACCTTTATGATCTTGGAGTAGCCCGTCTTGGAGATCGAGTCACCCGGCACCTTCGTCCGCAGCGATACCGTTCCCGTGCGCGCCATGTAGGCCACTTGTGAGTAGCAGCCCACCGTGTCTGTGGAGCCCTTCCCGAGGCGCTTCCAGGACTCGCCCGGCCACTTCTTCTCCCAGACGATGTCCCGGTACTCATCACGCTTGCGGTGGGTCGTCACGCAGCCTTTGAGGGTGAAGTTCTGCCCGACCTTCACCGCCGTCTTGGTCGTACGCAGAGACGCCCGGGTGGTCATCTTGACGACGTTGAACGTGAGGCTGAAGTAGCTCTCGCCGACGGGTTCGTAGTCGTCGTTCGTAACGTTCAGGACGCCGTCCATCGTGAAGCGGCCGGTTAGGTCCTCGTCACACCAGTAGATCGAGGTCTCGCCCCGGTCGGGTCCGTCACCGGACTCGTAGGTGCTGCTGTCGTTGCTGGCTTTAGCTTCGAGGGTCCAGTTGTAGCCGATGGGAATGTCGTCGAGGGCCCAGCGCATCGGGACTTGGATGCAGGTGTCGGTGCTGACGACGGTGGAGGGGATGGAGACGGTGCCGCCGTAGACGGTGTCCGTACTGGCCCGGGCGGGGAGAGCGCTGGCGGTGGACAAGCCAAGGGCGATGACCGCCATGACGGCGCTCGTTCGAAGGGGGTGACGCATGCCCAGATCTTCAGCGGCTGAACGTCAGAACAGGCGTGGTACCGGCTCGTAGTCAGGTAATTAGAGTGTGCCCGCGCGAGCGAACGGGTGAAGCACTCAACGGGACGTGGCGGGATAAGGATGGACTTGGCCTCGCGAGGATCGTCGTTCTCCTCGACACGAACTACGCGGAGACGAGCCGGTTCGGCGGCCCGGGGCAAATTTGGCCGTCTCGAAGGTGTTCACTGCTGACTGCGCCGCAGTTGTCGCCGGGCTGGATGCCGTGAACGCTGCGAAGGAGTCTCAGGATCTGCGGGCGATCACCGCGGCCAGCCTGCCCGCCGACGTCGCCACGCTGGGTATCGGGTGCTGGCTACGTGGAACGAGCGTCGCGCACAAGACCCTAGAACTGATGGCTGACGGTCTCCTGGCGCTTTCGCGTGCTGATCAAAGGGATAGGACGAACTCTTTGAAGAGCGAGCCCCGGGTCAGGTAGTCCGGTTCAGCTTTCGGTGAGTAGACGCCAGGGCTGTAGATGACCACATCGCCTGACCGGGCTTGGTGGCCTGCCATCGTGATGGCTTCGAGGAACTGGTCGACGACTGTGATGTCGGCAGGGGGCAGACGGTGGGATAGGGCAGCGGCCAGGTCTGTGGAGCTGTTACCGAAGAGCACAGCCCTGCTCAGGGGCCCAAGGTTGCCGTTGGCCACGGCGGTGAAGTCTGTCTGCTTGGTGTCATCGCCGCCGGCGATGAGCATGACCGGCCGATTTGGGAAGGAGTTGATGGCGTGCAGGAGTGACCAGGGGTTCGTCGACTTGGCATCGTTGATGAAAGTGATCTTGTTACGGCTGGTGACGAATTCCAGGGTGTGCTCTCGTCCGTTGAAAGTGGAGGCGGCGGTCTGGACGGCGGCGTCCGGGGCGCCAGATGCGATGGCAGCCGCAGCCGCGGTGATGACGCTGGGCAGCGTGCCTGGTGCCTTGAGGCTGCCCCGGTTCATGATCGCCCGTTCGTGGCCACCCAGTCGCGCTATGAGTTGGTTCTTTGTTAGATAAACGCCTTCGACTCCCCGCGGAAGAGAGCCGTTGGCGCTGGTATAGACAATGTTGCCGCGGGCATTGGCTGTTACTTGACGTGCGCCGAGGTCGTGTATCGGCGCGATCGTCCAGCTGTCCGAGTCGTGATTACGCACGATGCGTGACTTCAGCTCCAGGTAGGTGGGCCACGAATATAGGTTGTTGTGTTCGGGTCTGATGTTGGTGATGACCGCGACCTGCGGTGCGAACGTCTTAGTATTCTCGAGCTGCCCGGCGGATACCTCCAGAACGAGTAGGTTGCGTGGCGACAAAGTGTTAATGGCCCCGGCCAGGGGGATGCCCATGTTCCCGGCCAGTGCCGTGGTCCGGCCGTCCGCTGTATGCATGCGGGAGATGAGTTCGCTCGTCGTGCCTTTGCCGTTGGTGCCGGTGACGGCAACGATCGGGCAGGGGGTGAGGCGGCCGGCTAGTTCGATCTCGCTCCAGACCGGAATGCTGGCGGCCTTGGCCTTGAGCAGTACGGGATGGTGGGCAGGAATGCCAGGACTGCGGACTACGAGGTGGTGTCCGTTCAGGTCGTAGTCGTCGGCACCGAAGGTGAACGTGACGCCGTAGCGGTTCAGGCGCGTTATGGAGGTTTCGAAGTGTGGTGCAGTTCTCCGGTCGTAGACGGTGACCTGTGCGCCGTTTCGGGCGCACATCTCGGCGGCTGATTCGCCTGAGATTCCCAGGCCCAGGACGACGGTGCGGAGGTTTTCGAGGATCAAAGGTTCTCCCGGGTCAGGTGTGAGCGCCCGTCAGTGCTCGCACGACGGCTGCGTCGTCGAATGGAATGACCGACTCGCCGATCAGCTGGTAGGCCTCGGATCCCTTGCCGGCCAGAAGGATGGTGTCGTCGGGGCCAGCGAGGTTGATGGCCTTGCTGATGGCCTGGCGTCGGTCGGTGACACGCTCGAAGGTCGTTGCGGTGGGGCGGATCCCGGCTTCGATCTGGTCGATGATCTGCTCGGGATTCTCAGAGCGCGGATTGTCGCTGGTGATGATGACGTGGTCGGACAGTTGTCCTGCGATGTGGCCCATGGGGGCACGTTTGCTGGGGTCACGGTCGCCGCCGCAACCAAAAACGGTGAGGAGGCGTCCAGTTGTGACGGATCGCAGCGTTCGCAGGACTTTCTCCAAAGAGTCAACGGAGTGCGCGTAGTCGACAATTACCGTGGTCCCGGAAGCCAGGCGGATCGTTTCCATCCGGCCAGGGATCTGGGGAAGGTGCCTCAGCGCGTCCAGTGCGGGCTTGATCTCGTATCCGAGTCGGTGGCAGACGGCGAGCGCGGCCAGGGCGTTGGCGACGGCAAACTCACCAGGCACGGGTAGGTAGGCGTCGTGTGGCTCTTGCCCGTGGATTAGCTCGAAACGGGTCCCAGCGGGGGAGACTTGAGCGTTACGGGCGGTGAGGTGAGCTGGTGTTTCGAGGGCGTAGGTGGTCGCAGCGGGCATTAGCTCCAGGATGCGCTCGCTGACCGGGTCGGCTTTGTTGATGACGGCCGACTGGGACAGGCCCTGGAAGAGCAGGAGCTTGGCCTTGAGGTAGGCGTCCATGGTGCCGTGGTCGTCGAGATGGTCCGGGCTGAGGTTGGTGAAGACTCCGACATCGGTGAAGGCGTGATCGATGCGGTGTTGCAGCAGCGCCATAGAGGAGGCTTCCACGATGACGGTCGTGACGCCTCGGTCGGCCATGTAGCGCAGGATCTCCTGGAGTTCGGCGGCTGGGGGAGTGGTGGGTGTGCTCGTGGCGATCGGTACCGGCTGCCCGTCGATCCGGGCGCCTCCGGTACCGATCACCCCTACAGTCCCTTCGCCCAGGTGTCCCAGGACGGACTCCAGAATGCTCGCGGTGGAGGTCTTGCCGTTGGTTCCGGTGATTGACACGACCTGCATCTGCCGGCCTGGCTCGTTCCAGTAGCGACAGGCCACCAGTGATATGGCCTGCAGGGTGTCCGGTACGCGCACGATGCAGGCCCCTGTCAGCACCGAGGCAATGGAGTCAGAGACGTCGATGCGGTCGCTGACCAGGCAGGCAGCGGCGCCCGCGGCTACGGCCTCGGTGATGTGTTCGTGGCCGTTGTTGCGGCGGCCGCTCAGGGCCACGAACAAGGATCCGGGCACGATGTTGCGCGAGTCGCTGATGACCCCGCCGGTGATATCAACATCGGGTTCACCTGCGAGTACCTGGTAGCTGGATCCGGCGAGCATCCTGGACAGTTGCATTGATCCTCATCTCACGTGCCTGCGTTGCTGATCGTCATTGGGGGGTCAGTCTGGCGGACCCCGGGGCCGGGTTCAGGAGGCCAGTGCACGGGGCACCGGCCTTGGTTCAACGTCCTGCATTCAGCAAGACTGCCCGTAGGCTTGGCGGTAGGCGGTGGCTACCGGCGTGATATCGGCAGGGCCGATGGTGATGAGGGCATCGCCCGGACGCAGTTGGCCTCGCACCAGGCGCCGCAGTTCGTCGTAGGCGGGGCGCCCGTTGACGTCGGGTACGTACTCGACGTTTCGCCCTCGGGAAGCGATGTTCTGGGCGAGCTTGCTGGCGTGCATGCCGTGATCGGTGCGGTCTCGGCCGGGAAAGATGTCGGTAAGGAAGATCCGTTCCTGAGGGCGGAAAACCTCGGCGTATTGCCCGAAATGGTCTCGTACACGGGTGAAACTGTTGGGCCGCAGAACTACGACGATGCGGTGCGGGCCCACCACGGTGCGCAGGGCGTCCATCGTCGCCGAGGCTTCGTGCGGAGTGCAGGCCAGGTCGTCCCAGATGCTGACTCCGTCCACGGTCCCTATTGGTTGCAGACGGCGGGGCGCACCCTTGAACCCGTTGAGCGCGGTGATGGCCTGTTCGGCGGGCAGGCCCAGGTCACAGGCGGCCGCGAACGCGGTAGCCACGTTGGTGATGTTGTGCTTGCCCAGCAACGCTGGTGAAAGGACATGGGATCCCAGCGGGCTATGGATAGAAAAGGTCCAGCGGCCTTCCTCGCACCGCACATCGCGGATGCGGTAGTCGGCAGCCGCGGAGAATCCGACACCGACTCGCCTGACTCCTGCCTCGGTGTGCAGAGTGCGCGCGTGGGGATCGTCGGACGACACGATGAGCGTTCCGCCGGGAACGATGCGATAAACGAACCGCTGGAAGGCCTCAGCCATGGCCGTTGTACCGGCCGGGTAGTAGTCGCCGTGATCGGGTAGGACGTTCAGGACCACCGCGGTGGTGGGTTGCAGATACCTGAAAGCTTCGTGATATTCGCAGGCCTCAGCCACGAAGGTGCTGGTGCCCCCGTTGTAGTAGTTGCCGCCCTCGGTGAAGGGCGCCGCACGCGTCCCGACCGAGACGGTGGGATCCTCGCCGCAGGCGAGCAGTGTGTGACCGATCAGAGACGTGGTGGTTGTCTTTCCGCTCGTGCCGGCCACAGCGACCCGGGTGAGGGCCTGTTGCATCAGGACTGCTAGCACTTCGGCGCGGTCGATGATGGGGATGCCCATACGTCGGGCTTGCACGAGCTCGGGGGTGTCCGCAGGGATGGCCGCGACAGTGGAGACGACGGCTTGGGTGCTGGCCCGCATGTTGGAGGCGTCGTGAGAATGGAAGACCTCCACACCTCGCGAGGCAAGGTATCGGAGTTCTGTTTCGGCGCCGGTGTCTGAACCGGCGATCATGAAATCTCGTTCCAGCAGCAACAAGGCCAGGCCACTCATGCTGCAGCCGCCGACGCCCACGAAATAGATCGGCCGCTCGGGATCAAAAGTGTTCCAGTTCAGTGTCTTTGTGTGCACGGGGAACTCCTGCCTTGAGGGAGTAGAAATGGGCGGTCGTGGAGGAACCGTTGGGAGGGCATGGGAGGGGCGCCGTCGCGGTGGCGCTTTCTTGGGTGCTGGTGGGCACGCCGACTGCGGCACGTCGGCCAGCGCGTGCAGCAACAGGTACAAGCCCGCTCTCGTCTTTGCGGCTTGGGGCGGGGGCGACGTTGATCGAGTCCTGGTTCGTATTTCGATGGGTTCGCTCAAGCATGAGGAGGTATCTGAGACAAAATGATTCAGTCTTAGGTCAAGCTCACTTGCCCTAGTAGGCAACCGCGTCCTCTTGTCGAGTTATGTCGGATGTCCTGTGGTGCAGCGGCTTTGCATCAGGCTACGGCGTGTGAAACATGTAACGCTTTTCAGGGATGCGTGATTGCCTTATCGAACATGGACATGGGTGGGCGGTCGAACTCGCCGTTCAGGACGGCGCGCACGAACGCCTCCCATGCTTGCGGCAGGAAAGTCAGGATGGGGCCGGTCCCGCGTGCTCTGGAGTCGCGAACGTAGATGGAGCCATCAACGGCGAACTTCACTTCGACACCGTCGGTGCCCGGGTCGCTCTCTTCGGCCTTGAACCATTGATCGATGGGTGCTTGTGGCGACATGAGAACTCCTTCGTTCGCGTTAGCAATGGGCCGCCGCCCCGGCCAGGGCGGAGGGATGCCCGACGCGGCATCGGCATGGATCCGGTGCGGCGGGCCAGGGCGGCGGCGTGGGATGCCCCGGGGCGTGACGAGGGTGATACAGAGCCTCGCCTCCGGTCCGGGGCAGTCAGTAGCCCGAGTCGGTCAGGCAGCGGAAACGCGCTGCTGCGGCATTGACCTGACGGGCTCGGGGTTGTCCTTGGCGTCCCGGTCAGAAGCCCGGGCTCGTGCCTCGTTGACGCGAATCAGCGCCACCAAGGCGGCAAGTCGCGCTATGGGCACTGTCCGCGGTCTGAGTGCCTTCTCGTCACGTGGTGGATCGGAAGCCATATTGCTCCTTAGCAGGATGCGTTTCGTTTGATGTGCGCCTCCCGGCTGTCCACACCAGAGGCGCTGTGTCCTCTTCCCCGCTCCCGACCTCAGGTGGCTGAAGGGCGAGGTAGAGCGCCCGGCCAACCCGTAGCTTCTGAGCCGGACACAACTGCTGATAGACGCTCTCCAGTCCGTACCGATGCTGTTCTCCGACCGAGTGATCCGCCCGGTGTTCTTGCCAGTACCCGACGGTCGCGACGGATAGTCCGAGGGCTCCCGCCAGGCCGGCGCTTCCGAGGCCGGAGCCATCGACGAGCGCCGTCACGTGTTGGCCAGTCCAGACCACGAAGAGGCTTGTTCGCTCTGTCGTCGCTGCACCCGCAGTGGTGGTTGAAGCCATCCCCGTCACTCCTTTGACTTGCCTGGAACGGTCGAATGTTCACCTGCCGATTCGGTGCCGTCGGTGCGACCTGGCATCAACCTTGGGGGAGGCAACTCCACTTGATGGCTATTCAGTTTGGATGGGAGAACAGAATTGCCATTCAAAATGAATGGTCGAATCTGAATGCTCCAAATCTGTGACATGGTTACTTCATGGCACGGGGATCAGGGCAGGCGTGGTCGGTGAAGCTGGAACTGTCGGACGAGCTACGGCTTGCCCGGGAACGATGCGGCAAGACGCCTGGTGATGTCGTGGCCACGGGCATCTGCAGCCAGCCCAAGCTCTGGAGACTGGAACACGGGGTAGGCCCCTGGAAGGTCTCAGACATGACCGCGCTCGGATTCCTCTACGACGTCCCCACCCTGCATCGCGCTCTGTGGGAGGAGATGGCACGCGCCACGAAGAGCGACGACACCAGCTGGGCCGAAGGCGCCAACGCCGCCAGCCCCGCACGCTTCGGTCTTTACCTGCGCATGGAGCGACGCGCAACCAGACTGAAAGTGGTCACCCTTGATCTGGTGCACGGCCTCGTGCAGACCGAAGAGCACCACCGGGCCATGCTCGATGCCTGGCCGATGGACAGCCCTGCAGCCGAAGACGAGGCTGTCCGATCACGACAGGAACGCCAGGCCGCCTTCTGGGACCGCAAGGACGTCAGCCTTGAACTCGTCATGTCCGAGGTAGCCCTCCGACACCAGATCGGTACCCCGGCAGTCGTAGATCGCCAGGTCAACAGGTTGCGCGAGCTCGCTGGCCGGCCCGGCGTCAGCGTCCTCATCATCCCCATCGACTGCCCACCACACGGTGGCATGAGCGGGCCATTCACATTGATCGAGACACCACAGGGCGGATGCTCCTACGTGGAGCACATCAACGGCGGTCAGTTACTCTCGGACCCTGAGATAGTCAAGCGGTTCGACAATGCGGCGACTCAGGCGGCAGCGGTCGCACAGGACATCAGGGAGTGGCAGTGAACGGCGACACCCAGTGGCAGAAGGCCACCAAGTCTGGCCAGAACGGCGACTGCGTGGAGGCACGACGCCAGAACGGCCAAATCCAGATTCGGGACTCTAAGAACCCGAACGGCCCAATCCTGACCTTCACGCAGGCGGAATTCGCAGCATGGATCGAGGGTGCGGCAAGAGGAGAGTTCAACCACCTCGCATCCTGAGGTTTCGACGAGAGGTCCCCGGCATATAGACGGGGACCTCTCGCATGTCTCAAGCCAGGTGCTTCCACGCCCAGCGGCGACCAACGAGGGGGCGAGCTCCAGCGGGCAACGCTGGTCGTGTTCGGAGATCGCCTTCGAGGCCATCGTGGTTGGCGACCACCGCCGTTCGGCCACACCCGCCTTGGACGGCGTCACCGAGCGGCCCGCCATAGGGGGCGAGAGCCGCCCAGTTCCGCTCAAGCATGAAGCATCGGCATAAGCCCAGATCAAAGGCCAGTCGAACATTGTGTGGACGGTCCCCGAGCTGCACTGAATGCATAGACATCCAGTAGCTACGGGCAGGAGCCACGATGTTGCACCACCGCACTCCACGATGGACGGGCCGTCGCGCCACCGGTCGCGCCTCCAGGCGCCGAGTCGCAGCGCTCGTGGTCGGGGTCGGGGGCATCCTGGCCCTCCTCCTGGTTGGACTGATCCTCTCCGTCGCTTCATTCTTCGGCGCTGGCGACGACCCGGACCGAGATGCCAGCCTTCCGATGCCCGGACGAGTCAACGGCCTGTCCGTTACCAGGGCGGCCACGCTCGATCCGGTAATGGATGAGTCGGCAGGCTCGGCGAGGGCGCGTTCCGGCCGCAGCGCTCCGACCAGCGCGGGTGCGCTTCCATTCAATGATGCAGCGCCCATCGTGTTGCCGGCCTCGACCGCGCTGGGACCCGACGGGGTTGTGACCGGTTATCCGCGAACGGCCGAGGGTGCGCTGGCGCAGCTCGTCGCTATCGATCTCGCGATCCTGAAGCAGCCCACGCATCGGATGGCACACATCCTGCGCACCTGGTCAGCTGGCGGCACAGATGGCCAAGAAGTCCCCTTCACGGCACTGCGCGACGCGACCAAGGGAAGCCGTGGTCCGGTGCGAGCATCGAATTCGGGCGCCCGCTTCTGGCTGATGGGAAACATCCGCACCTCACAGCCGTCGCAGAAGCACGATGTCTGTCTGGCTGTGGGTCTTCGGCAACCCCAGGTGCAGCCGGCGGCCGTTCACTGCGCATCCATGACTTGGGAGCACGGGCACTGGGCCATCCAGTCCGGTGGCGCTGTCGAGCCGGCCCGGGAAGGGTTGCGATCCCTCGACGATGGGATCGAGGTCGGGTTTCGTCTTCTGCAAGGATCAGCGGCTCCTGACCAGCGCTAACACCCCTGGACACGCCCTCGGACCATGGGCGCGGAAGACACGAGCGGGTCACAGATGTCCGAATTGTGTTGACATTAATTGATGGCTCACAGTAAACGATTGACTGCGCAAAGCATGGATCTTGCTGTCGGTGAATGGAGACATGGTGCACATGCGGATCGGCGCAGCGCTCGCTGCAGCCATGGCGCTAGGTCTTGCGGCAGGTTGCTCGGGCTCTGAAAGTCCGGACAGCCCGCCAGCGTCTTCGTCGTCGCCGACTATGTCGCCAGTTCCCTCGGTCAGTGTTGATCCTGAGGTGCAGAAGGCCCTGGATGCGTACGACAAATTCACACGCGCCTCCAATCAGGCGCACGAGCACCCCGTCGCAAAAGGTGAGGTCCTACCTAAGTCCGCGGACTTTGAGCGATGGTCGTTCGATCCGCTCAGAATCGAAACGCTGGCCTTCGTTCATGCGCTTGCCGCGTATCGCGCCCAGTTTCGAGGAGAACAGCCTCAGTCGAACGTCACGGTGCAGCAGGTCAATTTGGGTGAATCTCCTTATCCGACTGTGGTGCTCGGCGATTGTGTTGTTCCTCAGGGAGAGTACGTCCCGTACAGCACCGTCACAGATAAGAAGCTGCGACTCACGCAAGGTGAAGACCTAGAAGGTCCCTACCTAAGAACGATCGAGATGATCGCAGTCGACGGGAAGTGGGGTGCGCGCTCCGTTGACGTCGGTGATGAAGGTTCGTGCCAGCCGTGACGCGCCGCTGCTCCTTATGGCTGTGCTGACCCTGCTCTGTCTCGTGCCGTCACAACAATCTGCGGCGGCTGACAAGCCTGGGGGAGGGGAAGAGGCGCTGTGTAGCAAGTTCATGAAACGGTGCTTCGCGGCCGCTCAATCGGAAGACGTGACAGGTCCTCTCGTCCTAGTGACGGAAAAGGACTCACCAGGGACAGGTAAGGCCGTAGTGCCGCAGCGAATTAGCAAAAGGGATGTATGTGAGACGCAGCGGTTGGTACCTCAGCCCCCTCACAGTGATCCGGTCTGGCGTGGAAACTCAACGGGGGCAATATATGTTCAAGGTTGTCCGTTTACGAAAGATGCAGAACCGCTGACCACGGTCTTCTGGGCTCCTGGCGAGGAAGCGGCCGAGATTGAGTTAGTGGATCCCATCGTGCTTGCGCTGCAGGCGCGAGACGGCCTGCGTCTGCCCCGTCCTCAGGGCCGCCGCTCCCCGAGCGGGCAGACCTTTGTCAATGAATACACCTGGTTCTGGTTGCCGGGCGGGTGGAAAGACTTGACCGCAACGGCACGCGCTGGCGCGGTCTGGGCGACAGTAACGGCGAAACCCAGGGAGATGAGAGTGTCGGCCGGCGGGGATGTGGGCGGGACTACCTGTTCTGGGCCGGGTCGTGCGTGGACGCCGACTGACGGAGCTGGTGCTCCTTCTGACGGTGGGTGTGCGCTGGTTTTCAAGGCGTCGGGAACGTTCGACGTAAACGTTGCTGTCCCGTACGACGTCTCCTGGACGGGGTCAGGAGGCGCGGGTGGGGACTTGGGTGTGATCACGGCTGAGGGACAGGATGCAGTGACGGTGCTGGAGGCGGTTTCGGTGAGTCGGTCATGACGACGTCCCCGTTCGGTGTTCCGGGTGCGCCACGGCGTCAGCCAAAGCCCCTGCGGCGCTGGCGACCTGCCCGAATCGTGGCCACGCTGGTGTTGTGTGTGGCTGTCGCCTCGGTCGTGGGTCTGCTGGTGGTGCGCTCGGGGGCCAAGACGCCCGTCCTGGTCCTGGCCAATCGTGTACCGGAGTCCCAGGTCATCACCCGGGAGGACCTGACCACGGCGGCTGTGGCCGGTGACGTTTCCGCAATTTCAGCGGAGAGCATCGAGCAGGTGGTGGGTCAGCGAGCGGTCTACACGTTGGAGGCCGGGGCAATCCTGCAGGCTCAGGCGCTCGCTCCGGCGCAGGACCCGAATGCCACGCAGGCCAGTGTCGGGGTGTCGGTGGCTGCCGGTTTGGCGCCAAAGGGTTTGCGGGCTGGTGATCGGGTGCAGGTTCTGCAGATCCCTGAACCCGACAACGGCTCGGATGAGGATGGTTTCGGTTCGTCGGCGAGCGCCACGCTCTTGGCGGACGGGGCGTTGATCACGGACGTGGTCGAGGATTCGAGTAGTTCGGGGGATCTGTTGGTGACGATGCGGGTGGCTCCGGATGCCGGTGCTTCGCTGATGGTGGCCAGCAGCCGGGGGCAGGTGGGTTTGATGAAGGTCGGCGCGGCTTGAGGGCTGTGTAGCGAACGGTTTGGCTGAGCATTTCTCGATGCGGTGGGCGGCTGCCTGCAGGTAGGGGATTGGGTCATGGCATTGCGGGGTAACGGCGGACCCCCTGTGAGTTTTGAGGTGGTGCGCCAGTTGCGCACCGACGTGGCGCATCGGGTGACGGAGGAGACGAGTGCCCGTTCCCGGGAGGGGAGTCCGCTGGGCGCGGAGGATGTGCGGCGTCTGACGATGTCGCTGATCGCGGACGCGGTTGCGGGGTGGGTCTCGAAGTTGGCGGCGACGGGGCAGGATGTCCCGCAGGAGGTGCGGGACGGGAGTCTGGCGCGGGCGGTGAGGGCCGCGATCTTCGGGGCCGGCCCGTTGCAGCCGCTGCTGGAGGATCCGGACCTGGAGAACCTGGACCTGTCTGGTTATGACCAGGTGTGGGCGACGTACGCGTCCAAGGGGCGCGTGCAGTTGCCGCCGCTGGTGGAGTCGGACGAGGAACTGATCGAGCTGATCCGGGGCTTGGCTGCGCACACCGGCGCCACCACCCGTCCCTGGTCCAGCGCCTACCCACAACTGGATCTGGGGCTTCCGGACGGGGTGCGGGTTTCGGCGTTGCTGGCGGCGTCGGCGCGTCCGCAGGTGTCGATCCGCCGGGACCGTCTGGGCCCGCAGGCGTTCCTGGATCAGGCGGCGCGGCACTGCCTGGACGCCATCTCCCTGGTGGGGTTGGGGATGCTGGATCGTCAGACCGCCTTGTTCCTGGCCGCGGCGGTGCGTTCACGCGCCAACCTTCTGGTGGCCGGCGCGACCGGGGCAGGCAAGACCACCCTGTTGCGGGCGCTGGCGAACGCTGTCCCAGCCCGGGAGCGGCTGGTCACGATCGAGCAGTCTCTGGAGCTGCGGCTGGGCCGCGACGCAGAGCTGCACCCGGACGTGGTGGAACTGGAGACGGTGCTGCCCTCCCCGGAGGGCTCCGGGGGCCTGGACGGGGCGGACCTGGTGCGTCGCTCCAAGCGCATGAACCCGGACCGGCTGGTGTTCGGGGAGGTCCTGCACGGCCCGGAGGCCCGGGCGATGCTGGAGGCCATGCTGCAGGGCGAGGACGGGTCCATGTCCACGATCCACTCCCGCGACGCCCACGGCGCCATCGCCCGTCTCATCATCGGCCTGGGCTCGCTGCGGGAACCGGTGCTTCCAGCCACGGCCGCTGCGCTCATCGGTAAGGCCGTCGACTTCATCGTTCACGTCCAGAAGGCCGAGGACGGGCGGCGCCTGGTCACCGAGATCCTCGAGGTATCCGGACACCAGGGTGAGAACGTTTCGTGCTCGACCATTTTCGGGGCGCCCGAGGAGTTCGGCGAGCCACAGGAGGACTCGGACGTACAGCTGGCGCGACGCGATGCGCGCATCCCGATCAAGAGAGCGGGTCGGCTGGCACGTCACGGCTACACCGACGAGTTGGGGGAGCGGCTGAACGCCGAACTGCAGGCTGCCCCCAGGCGACGCGGCAGCCGCGCACCGCAGCCTCATAGTCGGGCGACCACGAAGCTGGCGTCGCCGGCTCGTTCGCGTGCGCAGCCGGTGTACCGGGCGGAACCCAGCCCCTCAACGACGCAGGTGTTCGGGCAGGGAAGGCAGGAGCAGCCTGCGGGTGGCAGCGACCCGGCCGGGATACCGCTCCTGCATGTACCGGAGCCTGACCCGAGCTCTCCCGTGAACCCTGATCTGAACCCTCAGCTGAACTCCGCGCTGAACCCTGCTGTCGCCCCCACCCGGGAAGATCTGTGCTTGCCCCACGACGGGCGTGGTCCCGGAGAGCCGCTGGCGCACCGCCAACCCCCTGAAGTCCTGAGCTTTCCTGCCGATCGAGCGTCTGACGCCGAACGGGGCGAGCGCGTCCCCGTCCAGTTGCCTCCGCCCATAGAGGCTTCCGGTGCCCCGAGTGCGGCGCAGCACGAGGGATCCTGGAACTCCGACCCGGTCACCGGGCCGATCATCGACATGGGAGCCCGCCGTCGGCACGCTCACCGACTCGACGAGGCAATGCCTACCGGCGCCACCCAGGTCGTCGAAGACGCGATCGATCCCCTTGTTCGCGACGCCTCCCCCGGCCGGACCCGCGAGGCCGAGCGCCAGCACGGTCGCCGCGCGGAGGGCCGCCGAAAAGCAGGGCGCCGCGACGACGAGTACGACGTCTGGTCCGCTGGTGACGAGTTGACCGAGCATGCGCTCAGCCCTGCTCAGCCCAGAGGGTCCTCGACGGCGGGTCAGGACGCCGACGAGCCTGAGTGGAAGAAGATCGGCCTTCCGGGGGCCGTCTCATGAACCTGCTCGGAATCCTGGCCATCAGCGCCTTGTGTTCGGTGTCGATCGTGACAGCGGGAACCATGCTGTTCAACGAATTACGCGGCCACGAGGTGCTTCCCGACGGCCCGGACACAGGCCAGGCCTCCGGGCGCGCCGCCTTCCCAGGATCGAATCCGGGCAAGAGCACCGGGTCGTGGGGTAAGGGCGGTGAGCGATGGGGGAGGGTCGTTGGTGGCCTGGCCGTGAGAACGTGGGCGCGGATCGCGGCTGCGATTGCGGTGGCGGGGCTGGTGCTGTGGGTGACGCGGTGGCCGGTCGCGGCCGCCGCGTGTGCGGGCATGGTCCTGGCCTGGCCGCGTTTCACTGCTGGGCGCCGCGAGGAACGTGAGGAGATCGCTGTTCTGGAGGCGGTCCTGGTGTGGACGCAGAATCTGCGGGACACGGTCGCGGGCGGGGCCAGCCTGGAGCAAGCCATCGGGGTCAGCATCGAAAAAACCCCGGCGGCGCTGCGCCCGGGCCTGGAACAGGTGCGCGGCCGGTTGCTGGTGCGCCAGCCCCTCGATGTGGCGTTGACGCCTCTGCGGGACGTACCGGGCGCCGACTTCGTGACCGCGGCGCTGATGCTGGCGGCCCGGCGGCGAGGAGACCGGCTGCCAGACGTCCTGTCCGGGATCGTCGCCACCTGCGCCCAGGAGGTCGCCCAGCGGCGACAGGTCCTGGCCAGCCGAGCCGGTATCCACCGCAGCGTGCAGATCATCATCATGGTGACCCTGGGCATCCTGGCCTGGATGGCGACCATCGGCGCCGCCTACATGGCCCCCTACGACAGCGTTCAGGGCCAAGGCGTCCTGGCCGTGGTCATCGCGGTGATCGCCGGCGGCTTCGTCTGGCTGGCCCGCCTGGACACCACCGTCAGCGGGCTCTGCTTCTTCACCCCCGCCCTGAGCGCCAGCGAGGACCGCCTCATCGCCAGTCTCGCCCACTGGCCAGCCACCGACGACAGCCCGCATGCGCCGACGCCCGGCACCCCACCGGTCACTGGCACCACGACCGCTGGCGGCGCGGCCCGCACGCCCGGCGCAGGAACGGCTGGGCAGACGCATCCGCCCGTCTCGGGCGGCCGCCGACCGGACGGGCAGCAGCCGTGGAGGTGATCCTCCTGGCTACGCTCGCAGGCCTGTCAGCGGGACTCCTGCTCACGGTGCTGTGGCCGCCACGCGAACACCCGCCCGTCCCCGGGCCCCCGCCCCCGGCCGGGGACCGGGGCCTCGGTAAAGGCGGCGATGTGCGCCTTGGTGGCCGGGAGGCGTGGCTGCAGCGGGCAAGGGCGTCTCGCGTCGCCGGGGCGATGCCCGGAATCGGTCGGTGGTCGGCACGGCGGGGCGCACGGGTGCGCAGCGACGCCAGCGATCTGGCGGTCACGGGGCACGACCCGGACGCGGTGCTGGCCGCCAAGACGCTCGCTGCTGCGGCGACGGGACTGGTGATGCTGACGGTCGCGGTCGTCCTGCTCCGTGCAGGGGCTCCGGTCCCGGTGCTGGCTGTTGCCCCGGTGGTCCTGGCAGCGACCGTGGGTGCGTACCTGATCCCGGACTACGTGGTCCGGGCGCAGGCCCGTCGACGGCGAACTGATTTCGTGCAGGCCTTGCCGGTCTGGTGCGACCTGGTGGCGTTGGAGATGGCCGGGACCGCGGCCCCGCAGGAAGCACTGGTGACGGCCGCTGAAGCCGGCTCGACGTGGCCGGTACAGGTGCTGCGGGACACGCTGCAGCGGGCTGTCAGGGCCCGGCAGAGTCACTGGCGGGCGCTCAGCGACCTGGGGGAGCGCATCGGCGTGCCCGACGTGGCGGAGCTGGGCCGGCTGTCGCAACTGGTCAGCCACGAGGGGGCGCAGGTGCGTGACACGTTCATCGAACGGGCTGCGGGCATGCGGCGCCGGGCCCTGGCCGACTCCCTGGGGCAGGCCGGGCAGCGGGACGAGTCCATGCGGCTGGCCGTCCTCGTCATCGCCGCCGGCGTGATCCTGCTGATGCTGTTCCCCGGCGTGATCGCCGTGATCAACCTGTGAACGACCCCGAAATGGCCCTTGTGACAGCTCGATCCGTTCACCCGCCCGGCGCGGTGCGCCGGCGGCCCACCAGGCGCCGCGATGTGGCGGCGGGACGCTGCGCCCGGGAGGCTGGAGTCAGCAGCGTGGAACTCCTGCTGTGGTTCCCTGGGCTGCTCCTGATCGTCGTCATGGTCCTGCAGGTGTTCTCCTACGCGTGGGCCCGCGAAACCGCCCACAACGCAGCCCGCTACGGCGCCTACCACGCCCGGATCCTGGGCGGCACGAACGAGGACGGCCGACAAGAAGCCAGCACCTATTTGAGCGAGGTCGCCGGGACGCTCGTGCAGGATCCCTCCATCGTGGTCTCCCGCACCGCCGGGCGCGTCGACGTCACGATCACCGCGCGCCCGCGTCAGATCCCCCTGCCGGGGATCGACTTACCCCGCTTCAGCGTCCACGCCTCCGGCCCGATCGAGCAGTTCACGGCCGGATCATGAAGAACACTGATGGCAGGGGACGTCAGGGCCGTGACGGGTCCTGGGACGGTGTTCCCGCGGGCGCGGGTACGGGCGTTGGGGAGAAGGGCTCTCTCAGCGTCGAGATGGTCATCCTCGGCGCCGTCGTGGTGGTGGCCCTGTGCCTGGGGATCGGGGCGGGTAGGCTGACCCTGGCCGACGGCCGCGTCGAGGCCGCCGCCGCGGCAGCCGCGCGGGCGGCCAGCCAGGAATCCAGCCCCTCGGCCGCGACAGCAGCCGCCCAGGAGATGGCCCGCACCACCCTGAGCGAAGCCGGAACCACCTGTGCGCCCACCGTGGCCGTCGACACGAGCAACTTCGAGGCCGCAGGCCGCGTGAACGTCACCGTGCGCTGCCGCGTCAACCTCTCCCTGGTAGCCATCGCCGGGTTCGACGCTCACCGCACCCTGAGCGCCAGCTCCGCGGCGCCACTGGAGCAGCACCGCTCCTACCACTCCTCGAAGGAGCGGCCATGACAACGCAGCCCACACATCTGCCCTCACACCGCAACCCCGTCAGTAGAGCCCCCAGCGACTCACGAAAGCGTTCTCGAGCGAACGCCGCATCAGCAGGCAAGCCGGAGGACTCCAGCGGGCAGGCCAGCGTCTTCGTGATCGCACTCGTGGCCCTGACGTTCGTCCTGACAGCTTTCTTCGTGGACGTCAGCCGCTCCCTGAACGCCCACGGCGCCTCACTGGAAGTCGCCGCCCAGGCCGCGCGGGCTGCAGCGGACCAGGTCACTCAGGAGTCCCTGCGCACCGGCAACCCCCAGGCACTGCGCATCGACCCCCAGGCCGCACACAAAGCCGGCCAGACCTGGCTGTCCCAAGCCGGCGCCAGCGGCACGATCGAGGTCGTCGACGGCGGCACCGCCGTCACGGTCACCGCACGCGTCCCGTGCCCGGCGAGCCTGCTGAAGGCCTTCGGATACGGGGACCTGTCCCGCCCAGCCACGGCCAGCGCCACCCTCCTGACCGGAACAGCCGGCGATCCCGGGCAGCCCATCACGCCCGCCCTGGCGCAGAACGTGCTGCCGATCAGAAGTAGGCCGGTCGCTGAGGCCCTGAGGGTGAACCTTCTGAAAACGCCTGCTGCGTCAGGCATCTATCGGCGGGTACCAGTTGTCGGCAATGGGATCAGTGCACGAGCGGCTGGGAACGTGTGGACGTCCGGGAGCCTGCGATGAACCGGGTGGCCCTGTACGTGCGTGCGCTGTTGGCGGCGGCCGCTCTGGCCGGCATGCTGTTCGGTCTTCCGGTCTTGATGGCCTGGATCTTCGGCAACCCCCTGCCCGACATGGACGCCCTACGGGTGGGGGACTTCTCCGACGACGTCATCATTCACATCGGCGCGAGCGTGGCCTGGGTGGGCTGGGCGTACTTCGTCCTGCTGGTGCTGCTGGAATCGCGCGCCCAGATCATCGACCAGGCTCCGCCGCCCCTGCCCGGCCTCAGCGGTGAACGCAACGTCTTCCAGCCCCTCATCGCAGCCCTGCTGCTGTCCGCACCGGTCACCCTCACCGCCGGCGGACCCGCCCTCGCCAGCAGCCAACCGCCACCGGCCAACGGGGCCACCACCAGCGACACAGCAACCACCACGAGCCACCGCGCCACCCCCACACGCTCCACCGATGAGCAGTTACGCGCCCAGCCCGTGGCCTACACCCAGCACCCCGCCGCGCAGAACCGCCCGGCCGACGATGCCGAGTCAGGACAGACGTTCCTGCAGGGGATGGGCTCCGGGGTCGGACTGAGCCTGACCGCAGCCGGAGTCTTCGCGGCCATCCGCCGACGCCGCCAGCACCACAACGCCTCCCGCCGACCCGGATGCCTGCCGGCGACCATCCCACCCGACGCCGCCAACACCGAACGACTGGTCTCCAACGGCGCCCGCACCGGCGAAGCCGTCCGCGCCCGCCTACAACAAGCACTGGACCACCTCGACGCCCAGGCAGCCACTGCCAACCGCCCCCACCCACCTGTGCTGGCCGCCCACATCGACGAGCAGCGCATCGACCTCATCCTCACCGAGACCGCACCCGACGCACTGCCCGCCCCATGGCGACAGGAACAGGCGGACCCGGACGCTAGGTGGTGGACCCTTGCTGTCACCGACCAGATGTCCCTGCAGCAGATGCCGGCCGACGCGCCAGCAGAAGAAGCCGCACGAGCATCACGCGCCTGGGTGTGGATCGGATCATCCAGCCGGTTCGGCGGTCGCCCAGCTACGGCCAGACGCCAGGACGACGTCTGGCTGCTAAACCTGCGCCAGGCGCCCGTCCTGCGCGTCATCGGCCCCGAACACACCGGAACCGACCTGGTCCGCGCCATGGCCCTCTCAGCGTTCCCCAGCAGCAACCAGGCCAGCCTCCGCCTGAGCATCGACTCCACAGCCGACGAACTCATCGACCTCGCCCAGCAGATACACACCAACCCGCACACGAGCGGGCCCACCGAAACCGGCGCCGCACCCGCCGACTCTGCGGCCAATGCCAGCGCCGGAGCTACGACCGCTGGCGTCCCCTGTCAGCAGGCCACCTCGACAAGCCTTGATGGGAGACCCCCATCGGCCACCAGCCGTTTCGCGACAGACCAGCCGGAGCCGCACTACGACCTGCTCATCATCGACACCATCAGGCCAAGCCGGTCCTCAACGCCCCAATCCATCGAGGCGGCCACCGTGCTGACCCTCACCAACGACCTGGCCTCAGTACGCCCCGACGAGGTACGCCTCGTCGTCGACGCCACCGGGCAACTGCACACCAGCTTCGCAGCACCCCGCATCACAGCAGCAGGCCTCAGCGCAGACCAGTTCGCACACCTACGCCCAGCACTGCAGGCATCCTCAGCACCCGCCACCCGCCAACCACCCCTGGCACAACAACCCGCCGCAAGCGAACACGACCAGCCCCGGCCTCCCATCACCGTCCTCGGCGCCCCCGCTCCGGCCACCACCACGACCGCCGCCCAGAACCCGGCCCACACGCATCGCAGACGCCCAGAAGGCACCCGGGCAGGTCGAAGCCGGCGCCCCGAGCGGCCACTACACAACCAGCAACCGGCCACGCACGAGACCGGCGAAAGACAGGACCCGACAGACGAGAACACACACTCCATCTCCCCCCGGACCCCGCCGGGCGCATCCCTTCTCGACGAACACGAGCCCGCCACCCTCATCACCCGCACCGGGATCGACCCCGAAGACCTCCTAGCCCTCGCGCCCATCCTCACCCCAGACAACCAGGCCACCTACCGAAACGACCCCACCCTCGACGCAGACCTCGCACAATGGCACAACGACCAATGCCCACGCCCCAAACTGCGACTCCTCGGCCCCATCCACGTCACCGCCACCGGCACACCACCCTCCGGCGGACGCCGCATCCCCTGGCTCACCGAAGTCGTCACCCTCCTGTCCGCACACCCAGAAGGCCTCACCTACGACCAACTCGCCGAAAACCTCTGGCCCGACGACGCCGCAACCAAAGCCGCCAGCGCCATGCCCCGCCAAACCATCAGCGCCGTCCGCCGCTGGCTCGGCACCGACCCCCACACCAGCCAGCCCTACCTCCCCGAAGCCCGAAAAGGCGGAGACACCCGAGGCATCTACCGCATCAACCACCTCCTCACCGACGCCGACCTCGCCCGCCGCCTACGCGCTCGCGGCGCAGCCAAAGGACCCGACGGCCTCCACGACCTGCAAACCGCACTCGACCTCGTCACCGGAACCATCCTCGAAGGACGACGACGCAACGGATACGCCTGGCTCACCACCACCCCACTCCTGACCGACCTCAACGCCATGATCAGCGAAATCGCGCACACACTCGCCGTCCACTGGCTCACCGCCGGTCACCCCGCCCGCGCCGAGCAAACCGCCCGCACAGCAGTACTGGCCGGCAGCGTCGAAGACGCCATCCACCTCGACCTCATCGCTGCCCTAGAGTCTCTCGGGCGCACGAGCGAAACCGACTGGTGGATCCAACGCCTCATCGCTGTGCACGACGGCGAAGTCGAAGAAGATCTACCCCCACGGACGCTCGCGCGACTTGATCAGGTTCGGCAGAAAATCCGCTTTCGCGCATGATGAACCTGGCTGGGTCAGGGGGTCGCAGGTTCAAATCTTGTCAGCCCGACCATATAACTGCAGGTCAGAGGCGGGACTGATCGGGGAACCGGACAGTCCCGAGCGTCGTCGTAGTATCTACGGGCTCCGGGCGAGCACTGCAGTGCGGAGAACGCTTGCGTGTGCAGCGCGTCGCCGAGCCGACGGTTGGTCGCGTATCGAGCGATGACGACGGTCTTCTTGCCGGAAGCCCGAGTGATGGGGCTCTGGCCGGAGTAGTTCTTTCGCGCCCGTGCGTTCTGGTACCGGTCGGCGTCGTCGCCGAATTCGCCCAGGATCCTTGCGCTGAGCACGAGCGCGAGACCCGGCTGGCTGAGATAGATCTCAGCGTCCGGGTGCCGGCCAAAGTACTCGGCCATCGCCGCCTGTAGACCGCGATCTGCCCGTTCAGGGACGTCAGGATCAGGACCTGCCCCTGGACGACGGCCGGGTAGGCCTACGTAGCCCCGATTATCGACCGGTATTCACGGGCCATGCCAGGTGCAACATCACCTCGTCGGTGCGTTCCTGCACGGTGGCGGCCAGATCACGGTGAACCTGCTCCAGCGGTTCGTCGGCAGGGCTGCGCGGGCAAGGGCCCGCGGTGAATGGCGCGGTTGTGCGTACCTGCCCCGACGACAGCGTGCGCACAGGGAAGAGAGCCGGGTCGAGGGTGAACCCGTAGCGGGTGAGGCGGATGGCCTGGGCGGTAGGCCTGCGCGACGATACCCAGAATCGCCTGAGGAGCGGTATCCTCAAAACGGATTAAAGCGGTGCGACGGGCTATCGCTTCGGGAAGAATGCTGGGCATGGACCACGAAACAACTGCGACTTGATGAAGACGTCACCTCAGGAGCGCGAAAGCATCCGGAACTACTTCTCCTGGCAGATGCCTGACGACCCCGTCGTGCACCTGGAGAAGGTAGCCATCGAACGGGTCGGCTCAGTGCTGCACGACATCTGGGACGTGCACTGCACCAGCAGTCGGTGGTGGGCCATCAACAACTCTCTCAATTATTATTCGCAGGACGAGTTTAAAAGCCGCGATGTCGCGCTGACCTTTCACATCGGCCTCATGGTTAGAATCGCTAGTCGGGAAGAGGTGCCGATCACTAACGAAGCAACCGTGCTTCTTCCCAAGGCTTGGCGCCTCTGGGAGCAGTCGATTGAGTCACTCGACGGAGGCCGTGAGGCCGAAGACTTCCAAGCAGTGGGGGTGCGACTCCGCGAGTCCATGATCACGTACGCCGGGGAGGTCGCAGACGATGACCTGGTGCCGAGCGGCGAGACGGCTCCCAAATCAGCTGACGTCGTGGGATGGACAGGACGGCTCGCCACGCACCTGGCGGCCAGTTCCTCCTCCACGGACAAGCAGCTGCGCTCGTACATCAACAAGCTGGCGCGAGAGACATGGGATTACGTCAACCAGCTAACCCATGCCAAGAACGCCAGAAGCTACGACGCGCAGATCGCGATCGCATCGGTAAGCCACTTCTTGGCCACGGTCACCGCTGCCCAGCTGCGATGGGCGATCGGAGACAACGCGCGCTGTGAGCACTGCGGCTCCTACCGCATGGAAGGTGGCTCCTGCATTCGCTGCGGCTGGGTCGACGACGAGTACGTGCTCCCAGAGCCACGAGAGCTAAACGACGAGGATCTAGCCACCCGCCTTGCGGAACCCTGTACCCCGAGTTCCGATATCTCCACGTTTGCCTCGCCTGACGATTATAGGTGAACCGCCGCCGGTGGAAGAATCAACCCGCCATGACAGACCGAGTCAGTGGATGTTCCATACGTTAGGGTGCCGATCATCTAGCATCGTCTCAAGTTCGCGTGTGTGGTGTCCATCGTGGCGCAATGAGTGGAAGCGAGCGACAGGAAGTCGGATCCGCCATAAAGACCGGTTACACAAACATGACCATTATTGAGGCCTCCCGGCGAGCTGAGAAGAGATGAGAACTAATGCCCGCGGCAAAGCACCATGAGCTAAAGAAGCCAATGATCAAAATCGTATACTTTGACGAAGAGTCTGCATCAGATTACCTCGATATCACGGCTGGCGGAAAGACCGCGTCCACTAGCCAGCAGGTCAAGGAACGAACTACAGATATGCACGCGCGGGTAGAGACTAGCATCGCCGCAAAGTTCAGCTGGCTCCCATTCCTAGGCACCTCCGCAGAGGTAGGCGCCGGTATGAATGCGTCGCAGGTCGGCCGGGGAATTTTAAGTAAGACGCTTTCGAACACGATTCTTACCGACTATCTGGCGAAAGTCGAGGATAGCGGCCCAATCAAGAGGCTTAGCGGTCTGAAGGTGACCGCGCCCCAAGATTCAATGGCATACATGAAAATGTATACGCCGTACATGATAATTATTGCTAAGGATGATGAGTTAGGCATCGATTTCGCCCGACTGGATGAAGCACTGGAGGGCGCGAAAGGCTATTACGAACTGCTGGGTGAAAACGCAGCCAACGGCAATAAGTGCGTACTGCGATTCAATATTAAAGCTTTTCGCAACAACTATGGCCTTACAGACCTTGGCCGAATGCGTCTGGTCTTTCACGGCGTTCTGGTGGGACAGACGAGTGAAGACGAACTCGGAATGCAGGCCGAAATGGCGGATGACACCAGTACGGAGCCAGTCACGGCACTCACCTTGATCGATGGAGCTGACTTGAGGGCGGAAAAAACGCTTCTTGATGTGTACGACGTACTTCTGGCAGGAGTCGAGTATGTCGAATGATACGACGATCATTGTCTACTACGGGCCGTTGTCGTGGTTCGAGGAAGAGATTGGAACGGAGCAATCCGACAGCCTGCTGGAGATAGTCTATGCACGCGAAGAGGAGCGCCGCCAACTCCGGGTTGTCATCCCCGATCAGCCTGAGGCCGAACTGAACAGTTGGGAATCGGATTCACCCGACCGAGTGGTAGCGGACTCCAGCGACTATGCAAGTTTAAACGAGCACGTAATCACAAATTTTGCTGGGCTGATTCATTCAATCAAACCAAAGCACCTGTTTCTGCATAACCCTCCGGTTCACGTTCATATCCAGCTGCAGCGACATTTCCCAAGCATGTCTGTTGAGCGGTACATCTATCCGGCCGTAACGCGAGAGACGCTTATAGAGTTCCGTGACGGCTTCGAAAGTCATTTGATTGGGCAAAGGGCCGTCAAGGAAACATTGCTGGCTGCGCTCTATCCACTTACTGCGCAGCGGCGATCCCAGCCCGTGGTGCTCATGTTTTACGGCCCATCGGGCGTGGGTAAAACTGAAACTGCACAATTCATTAACAGCCTCCTCGGTGGCACCCTCCTCCGAAAACAATTTTCCATGTTCCACAATGACAACTTCGCCTCGTATTTGTTTGGCGGCAACCACTCCGAGCCTTCATTTGCCCACGATCTTTTAGACCGCGAATCCGGCGTCATTCTAATTGACGAGTTCGACAAGGCGAATTCAATCTTTCACAGCGCCTTCTACCAGCTGTTTGACGGCGGCGTGTTCGAGGACAAAAACTACAGGGTGCAGTTAGGCCCTTCATTGATTATCTGCACCTCGAATTACAGCTCGGAGGGTCAAATACGCGAAGCGCTCGGCGATGCCCTCTATTCTCGCTTTGACTCGCTTATGGGCTTTCAGGCACTTTCGATCGACGAAACACGTCAGGTAATCGATCGAATTTTCTCACGCTATGTTTCCGAGCTAACCGTGGAGGAGCAAGGGCTTCTAAATATAGAGAATCTCAAAACTATTCTGCATCCGTTGGCCAACGACTCAACTAACGTCCGCCGAATCGGGAAGCTTATTAAGGAAGTGATTTCGCTTTCGCTTGTGCGGTCAATTCTTGGCAACCACCCGAGTGAGCGATGAACCTTGCCGGAGCTAGTTGTTGCAGTTCACACGGCTGCCGGGACCCAGCCCCCAGCCCAGCGGCTACGAGCCGGCGTCACCAACGTCATGAGCTGCAACACCTAGCTCAGAGCGAAGACCACTTTGTGCTAAGCCCAAGGGTCATTTTCCGCCAGCCTCGGGCTCAACATTCCGCGTAGTTCCGAGCCGGCTTCCCCAGGGGCCGGGATCTCTTCGACGGCGCTGACGGCAATTACCGTGCGCTGTTCATCGCTGCCGTGGCTGTAGGCCATATCCAACCAGGCGAGAATTTCCTCGCACTCTCTTGGGTTTTTCGAAACATTGGCGGTCAGCCAGCGAACAACATCTGCCATGACCAGACTGGGCAGAACCTCGCCCTCGTTGTCATCCAAGTGTTCGTTGAACAATGGAAGAAGCTGCGGGAACTGGTAGATAAGGGCGCCGATCATGGCGACGCTTTCGCTGTGATATCTGCTCATTCATGGCCAGAGATGGCGGGGGATGACATCTCGCAGTTCATTTGCGAGGCTGGTCGCGACTCGTCGATCATGATCGTCGAGGAAGGGGCCTCTCTTCCGGTTGAGAGCGTTTTGCAGTCCACGGAGAGAGTCAACCCCCTTGATTGTGTGGAATGTGCCATTGGTTCCTGTTCCCGCGTTCGTGGCCACTTCGTGACGGATGGCATCCATTGTGGTGCTGTTACCTACAACGTTGGGGTTAGCTGTGTGCTTGTACAGACTATTCGCGATGTTCTGCAGCTTCGTATCGGCAACTCGTGGCGTGGGAAGGATGTCGCTTGCAGCACGTCGGGCGGCTGACGCTCCGCCGGCACCACTTGCGCCCAGCGAATAATATGCCGATCTTCCGCCGGTGTCGGTTCGCGGTGGACGGGGCTGGGCACGGTGGAGCGTCGGCGGGTGGGTGGTTCGAGGAGCGAGTGGTACCGCTCGGCCAGGTCGTCGAGGACGGCCCGGAGGTTGTCTCGGCAGCCCCGGTAGACGGCGAGGTTGCCTTGCGCCCATTGTTCGCCGCACGCGGTGCACAGAGTCTCGTGTTCGACACGCATGTTGATGCCTCCGCGTGGTGGGTGACCTTCGCGGTGGCATCGGATGGTGCGTCCCGGTTAATCGAGTTCTGGACCGGGAGCCCGGATCACCACGTTCGCCCTCGATGAGCCCGGGCTCAAAGCGCGCCCACCATTTGGTCCGGAAATGGTCATACTGGTCCGGCCCTCGGATGCCGCCGGGCGGCAGGTGTGAGCACAGGAGGACAGTCATGCGCCGCCTACCGGATGGATCAGTCGTGACGATCGGGGGCTTGCTCCTGGTCGCGGGCATGGTCGGTGGTGCGGGCTGGCTTAACTCGCGACAGGAGGTCGCGGGGGAGCCTTACTCCCCGCGCCCCAACGGTGAGGTGAACACGGACTACCTGACGGTGCCGTGCCGAGAGGCTATTGACGAGTACTTGGCGTGGGGCGATCACCGTGATGGCACATGGAACCTAGAGGATTACATAAATTTTGGGTGCGAACGCGAAGGCGACACCAGCCAGGATGTCCTCCGCTATTTGCTGAACTCCTAATGAAGTTCTGCGATGTCGGCCGGGAAGCTGCTCGTCGGCGACGGCTTCGGCGATGTCCAGGGCGAGCGTCGCCGGGGGTTGTAAATCGTCGTGGTCGCCGCGGCCCAGGCGGATACTGTGCGGCAGGGCCAGCGCCGTGACCTGCTCGGCAAACTCATCGACGGCTTTGACACTTCAGTCGGGGCCGATGACGGTGCGCGCCAGCCGCTCGACCTCCGCCCGCACGTGAGCCTGTCCTCAGGTCGCCCGGCTCTGCGCCACCACCTCGATCACCCGCACCGCAAGCGCCTCGCGCACTGTTAATCCACATGCTCGAGAGTCAGCGCCAAAGGCCGCCAACTTCGGCCGCGGGGCTGAGCAGTGAGTCCACCGGCTCGCGGGGCCCCGGCCGTCGTCGGTGGCGGAGGGCTGGGCGGTCGGGGGCATTCATTCCCCTTCGCGGTTCACGGGCTACATCGTCACAGTCAGCACCGTTTCGGGGCGCGGAACAAGCATGGCTGCCTCAGCGGGCGGCTGGCCCAGAGCCCGGGGATAGACCTGCACCTGCACGCCGGCGGCTCGCTGTGCCCCCCATGCCGTGATGCCGTCATTGATGGCGGCCGCGAGCTGCGCGCCGAGAGGACCGTGTCCGATCGCGCCGAGCTGCCAGCGGCCGGGCTGGTCGGGGGCTCGCCGGATGGCGAAGTAGGCCAGGCTCTTGCCGTCGACGAGTGCGGGGGAGCGCACCGGGATTGCGGGGGTACACAGTCCTTCGCTGACGGCTCGGAGGTCGGCCTCGATTCGTACGGTGCGGGAGTCGGTGGAGGTCAGGCGCTGCCATACCCCGTCCAAAGGTTCCTCGCCGTGTACGGTCTGGTCGCTCCAGTACTCGACGCGCTCGGAAGTGAGAACCCCGCCCAGTTGTTGGGCGTCGACGGCCTGGTCGATGTCGTAGTGCAGCTTGACGAGGCCGTCCGAGTCGATGGTGATGGTCTGCTCGTTGGGCTGGCCGATCATGGGGACGAATCCGCACAGGAAGTCCCAGCTGGAGGTCCAGCGGTTGCCTCCGGTCTTGGTCAGGGCCAGGGCGCGGGTGGTGGCCCGCCAGCGCAGGGGCAGCACCAGGCGCCCGTCGTCGGTGAGTTGCTGCCACCAGGTCAGGGGGATGTCGGAGGCGCCCACGGTGACGATGATGCGGTCGTAGGGGGCATGCTCGGCCGCGCCGTGCGCTCCGTCTCGGGTAAAGACCCGCACGTTGGAAGAGCTATTTCTGTCAAGGTTGCGGCGTGCGTTGGCGGTGACGTCGTCGTTGATGTCAACGGTGGTTACTGCTCCGTCGGGGCCGGTCAGGGTGGCCAGGAGCGCAGCGTTGTAGCCGGTGCCGGCGCCAATCTCGAGGATGCGCTGGCCGGGGCGAACGTCCAGGGCATGGAGCATGGCCGCAACGACGGTCGGGACGGAGGCGCAGCTGAGGTGGAGCGGTGCTCCCTCGGGGGAGGGGTGGGTAATGACTGCGGTGTCGCCGTAGGCGGTTTCGAGGGGGAAGTCCGGGACGTAGCGATGACGCTCCACCTGCCGCATCGCGGCCTCCACCTGCGGATCCAGCTTCAGGCCTGAGGTGGTGTCGAGTTCGGTGGTGAGCCGGTCGACCATCGCGTTGCGCAGGATCGCTGGGTCGGCGTCGGTGTTCACGGACATGGATCAGTTTCCCCCTTCGGGACGCGGAGTGGCGCGTTCCAGGAGCAGGCATTCGCCCCAGCGAATGTGCTGCGTGGAGTCTGCCAGGGCACTTCCGGCGATGCCTTCAAGCACGCCTCGCCGGTGTCCTGGCGCGAGGCTGGTCTTGGCTCGGGCGGGTGGCCGGTGCCAGGGGCTGGTGAGGAGGTGACGGAAGTCCGGGCCCGTGGGCAGGTGCCAGCCGGCTTGCCGGAGGGCGGCGGCGTCGTGGTGCAGTCCCAGTTTCTCGGCGGTGTCCGCGCATGCGAGCGCGCTCTCTTTCAGGTCCTGCTCAATGGTCAGTAGAACATTGCGTGGACGGTCTGGGCCTTTTGCTGGTGTCCGTATTGGACATCAGCACAGAGGAGCGATGATGAGGATCCTGCACCCGTCCACCGGTGGGTCCGGTTCGTGCTTGAGCTGTCCGCCCGAGGCCGTGTCCGCCGATGTGTGCTTGCCGTGGCGGGGTATCGCGGAGCCTGCACGGCGCGGTCGTAGCGTGTGGCGTGGGTGTCCGGTCGGTCAGGCGTGCCGCGAGTTCCTGGAAGACGGGGAGGGTTGCGGTAGGCACAGCGCCATCACCTCCCGGGCCGGCTCTGACCGGTGCTGAGCGAGCTCGAACGGAGCGGGCACGTTCGGCGGGGACCATCTCGCGGTGGCGTCATGGTCGCGATGGTCAGGGCCGTCGTGTCGGGCGTGCTCCTGACGGTCCTGATGGTCGCTCCGCCGACGTGTCTCGTGGTTTGGGGTGGCCCGCCCTGGCAGCTCCTGCGTCATGGGTTGGACGCGATCGTCGCTGGGCAGGTTGATGCCGTCCTGTGGCATGTGTTGTATGTGGCCGGTTGGGCGTGGTGGTCGGCCGTCGTCTGCCAGATCGTTCAGGCCGCGGTGGCCGTGCATCGAGAAGCCCGGTGGGCCCGCACGGGCGACACAGATCGGACTCCGACAAGGCAGCAGGCGCGTTTGAACCCAGGCCGGGGAGGCTTCCTCACCCCCTGGAGCTACAAGGGGCTCGTGGGCGGGCTGCTCCTGGCCCCCGTCACACTGCCCACGACGGTGGCACTTCCGGCAACGGCCGTGGCCCACACCTGGGCGGCCGAGGAGGCCGCGCAGGACGGCCACCCGGAAGATCGGCCACCAGCTATGCAGCAGGCTGCGCCCGCACGCCAGGCTCGAGCGCTCGCCCAGGTCACTGTCGCGGCATCGGGGCCCTCGGCGAGCCTGTGGGGTCTGGCCGAGCACTATCTTGGCGACGGAATGCGCTGGAGGGACATCTGGCAGCTTAACGCCGGTCGCGAGCAACCGGACGGTTCGAGCATGCAGTCCCCGGATGTCCTCATCCCGGGATGGACCGTTCTCGTTCCTGTCTCGAACCCTCAACAGGACGCTGCAGGAGCGAGTTCAAGGACGAACGATGACCGCGGTGATCGTGAACGGTCGTTGCTGTACACGGTCGCGGCGGGGGATCGGCTGGGGGACATCGCGATGCGTTTCCTGGGGGACTTCGAGGACTACAAGACGCTGCAGCGCGCCAACCAGCAGACGATTCGCGACCCCGATCTGATCGATACCGGGGACACCATCCTCATCCCAGCGCCGGTGACCGATCGCGGCCGCACCGAACACGCTGGGGGAGTGGCACGCCCTCAGGCTGGCTCCGCAACGCCCACCCCTCAAGCACCGCCCGAAGCGCATGGCGAGCCCGGTAAGCCCGAACCAGCGCCTTCCACCCCGCCGGCCACGCCGCCTGCCCGAGAGGACATCGAAGACGCAGCCTCACGCGTGAGCGCGGGGGAGGAGGCCGGGGACATGCCGTGGGCCCTGCCGGCTGCAGCCGCGGCTGCAGCCGTGACCCTGCTCGCCGCCCAATCGCGGCGCCGGGGCCGCCGGGCATCGCAGACCGACGATGAGGACGCAGGCTCGCCTCGGCACAGACGCCCCCGAGCCAGCAGCAGCATCCGAAACTTGGCCGATGAAGGGGAGGATGAACGACCAGATGCTGCTGATCCGCTCGAGCCCGATGCAGACCTGGAGCGGCACGCGTCGACCGTCAGTGTTCTGCACACCGACGATGCGATCGATCAGGCGCGGCTCCTCATCCACGACTCGGTCCAAGCGCTGTTCCGATCGCAGCGCGACGCCGACGACACGAACGACACGGACGACACGGACGACACTGCTGAGGCGGATGAGCGCGGCTGGCCCGCGGACAGCGACGCGGTCGCCCAGCAGCACGCCGTGCGAGTCCGCCCAGAGGCGCACCGCCAAGAACCCCCACCAACGGGCTCGCCGACCAGCCCCGCATCGCCGGTGTTGCAGGCAACACCGATGCGGCGGGACGCGGCAGCAACACCACCGCAGCGCCTCGCCGATCCGGCCATCGCCGTGGTGCCGCAGACCGCAGGCGAGACCGGCGACCACGTCAGACACGTCAGTGACGTTGCCGAACACGATGCTCCAGAACACGCCCTCATCCCCAGCATCCCGTCGTCACCACCGACGCGGAACTACGCGGCCACCCCTCTCGGTGCCTACGACAGTCAATCCCGGGCCGGGAGCGAACAGCCCTTCACGATCAGTCCCGGCCCCTCGCCAGTGAACCCCGCACCTACCTGGAACGGGCAGCCTCTGACCCACGCGCGCCCATCCGGTGCGGTGCAGAAGGGGGCGCAACCGCGCGCCCACATAAAACTGTTCGGTGACCCGGCCATCCTTGATGCTCAAGGCAACCGCGTGCCAGGGGTCCGCAAGCACGCCCTGCACCTGCTGCTCTACCTCGCCCTACACCGCGACGGGGCAGAGCTACGCGCCCTGCGCGAGCTCATCTGGCCCGACGCCACCCTCACCCAGGCCATGGGACGCCTGTCCACCGAGGTGGCCAACCTGCGCCGCAGCGTCCGCCACGCCCTCGGCGAACCAGGCAACCAGAACATCAACGCCGTCCTCAACAGCGGCGGGCACTACCAGCTCGCGGACTTCCTCGACATCGACCTGTGGGCCTTCCAGGACGCCCTAGCGGCCGCCTCTGCGCTGCACGCCAACAACGTCGCCAACGCCGCCGGCCGCGATGGTGGCAGCACTGAGCAGAGCCGACCAGAGCACAGCAGCCAGCACGAGCAGGCACTACGACGAGCCGTAGCCCTGCACACCGGCCGCTTCGCCGACCGCAAGAACCTCGACGCCACCTGGCTACCGCCAGAACGCCGACGCATCAACCGAGCCGGCGCCCGCGCCCGCATCGCCCTGGCCGAACTCCTGCACACCCAGCACCCGGACCAGGCCCGCACCCTGCTTAACGACGCAGCCCAACTCGACCCCAGCGACCACCAGTTGCGCCAGCAGATCATCCGCGTCGGCGAACGCCTCACCGGCCAAGCCCAGCCCACACCACCCCACTCCTGAGCGGCCGCCAACAGCCCTCGCGATCAAAGAACGCTCCCCGGGCTCAAACGGGAACGCCAGCCACGAAAGGAACCGCGGACATGCTCTGGACACCACGGGCCGCACCCATCCACCTCGTCTCCTGGGTTCGAGAGGACGTCGATCGCGCCTGGGCCGCGCTCGTGTGCTTCAGCCTCGGAGCCATCGCCCTGGCCGGGTCAGCCACCCACGTCCTGCACGTGGGCGCCTACCCACACGTGCAGGTTCAGGGGTGGATGGTCTGGACTGTCGCTGGCAGCCTGGAAGTCCTCGCTGCCTACGCCGCCTGGGAAGTACGCCGACGCAGCGGATGGAACCAGGTCATTCCCGCTCTCGTCTTCGCGATGGCCCTGGCCTTCATCGTCCTGGCCAACCTGGCCGCAGCCAACCAGAACTCCTGGGCCGCCACTCTCCCATGGGCCGAAGCATTCGCCGTCGCCCCGCCCCTGTCCTTCTTCTCCGTCGCAGCCATAGCCGAAACCCGAAGCTGGACCAGGCCAAGCCGCCCACGCCGCGCACACTCCAGACGACCCCACACGAACGAGCGCCCGAGTTCTGGCCGCTCCCGGGGAACTCCCGAGCTCCAACTCCCCATCGACGCGGACGACGCCTCAAGAAATTTGGCTGTCAGCAGTTCCGAGCCAGACACGCAGCCAACCAGCACGCCCGGCAAGCTCGTCCTGCAGCCAGGAGAGTCCCGCAGCGAATCAATTGCACGCTGGGTCCAAGAAGGGCACAGCCGCAGATCCATCCTCGCCGCCGGGTCCTCCTTCTTCGCCGTCAGCGGTTCCACCATGAAACGAGAACTCCTCAAACATAGGCAGCCACCCGATCACGCGGCCTGATCACGTAACGCCCCGCGCATCCGTTCAGGCCGCCGCCGAAGATCGCTTGACTGAAACGGGTACCGGCACAGCAGCAAGCAAGCCGCATAGCGTCGGGCGTCGATAGTGAGCCGGGACACGAACACCATCGGGAGCAGTGAATCGCGCAGACAGCTCCCACCGCCCCCGACACCGTCTGACCGACACCCGTGCGCACCAAGCATCCAAGGAAAGAAGCACAAATGGTCTGGTTCATGATCGACGACAGCTTCGCCGAACACCCCAAAACCCTCTCCATCCCCAGACCCCTACGACTCAGCGCCCTCGGCCTGTGGACCATGTGCGGAAACTGGTCCTCCAGGCACCTCACCGACGGGCACATCACCCTCGCCCTCATCCACGAAAAAGGCGGACGCAGCAAACACATCACAGCACTCACCGACGCCGGACTCTGGCACGACAACAACTCCACCTGCACCCACGACCCCCACCACTGCCCCGGCATCCCCGCACCCGACACCATCACCTACCACGACTGGTATGACTGGCAGCGCTCGCGAGCGCAGATCCTCAGGCAGCGCGAACGAAAGGCAACGGCCGGCAGAGCAGGAGGCAAAGCATCCGGTGCTAGTCGCCGTGCCGGGCCGGAAAGCAGCAACGAAGCAGATGCTTCGGCGGCTGCTGAACCCCCAGTCCCAAACCCACACCCAACCCCTTCTCTTGTCGCCCTTGTCAGTCGTCGTCTGTATGGTGACGCGCCGCGCGAAACGACCCTCGAGGAATTGCTGCCGCTGTGGCGCAACGCCATCGGAGACGGCGACCTGGATGTCGAGCTGCGCAACTTCCTGATCCACAACGCAGATACAGACCTGCTCAACCCTGCGGCAGCGCTCCTCGGCTGGCTCGCGCGAGCTGCCGAACGAGCAGCCAAACCCGGGCCCCGGCCTGTCCTGGGATGCGCTGCGTGCACCTCGGGTTGGCTGCCCGATGACCCGGGAACGGGAATGCCCAGACCCTGCCCCACCTGCAAGCCGCACCGCTACATTTGCTAGTGTTCCGCGTCTTTCATCGTCTGACTGAATGGCGCTGAGACGACCGGCGAATGGGATTGGGAGCTTCTGCGCTGGTGCTGCGTGAGGGTACTGAACGAAAACCTCCGCGGCTGGTGGGGTTATCGACTGCGTTCAGCAAATGCGGTGGAGCTGCAGCGGATCGCGCAGCCAGCTGCGCAGGAGAGGACGAACGTCGCGGTTGCTGAGCTGGTAGCGTGAGCCGCCTGACGGCTCCCATCCCGAAGCCGTGTTCAGCACCCCGCTGATCATCGGCGCCTCTTGAGTGCCGTCAGAGCAGCGGGTACGGCTCCTCATCCTCCTCCTCAGGTCCGGAGAGACGTTTCCCTGAGCGACGCCACGTGAATTGACACGACGGTGGGTGTACGGCAGATCAGCTCCGGAACTGTGTCGCGACCTGCATCTTTGCCTCTGCCAAACCAGCGGCACTCTCCTGCCAACCGGCCGCGCAACGAAGTCAGCGTGATGGTTCCAAACACCTCTCAACCTTTCTAGGGTCGCCGCGCGTTTCTTAGGAGGTGATGCATACCCACGATGACGGTTGGAGAGTGCTTTCCGGTGCCGACCGCAACGAGTGACGAAGACGGGTTCCAGGTCTTCGTGCAGCAGTACTGGCGCTCGCTGAACCGGACCGCGTTCCTGCTCAGCGGGGACCGCGACCGGGCCGAGGACCTGGTGCAGAGCGCCCTGGAGAAGGTGCACCGGCACTGGCCCAAGGTCTCGCGCATGGATGCGCCGCTGGAGTACGTGCGCCGGGCGATGGTGACCACGGCGATCTCGTGGCGCCGGCGGCGCAGCTTCGGGGAGATCCCGAGCCTGTCGGTCGATCCGGGTCACCACGATCCCTACGAGCGGATCGACCAGCGTCAGCAGCTCATCGCTGCCCTGCGCCGGCTGCCCGTCAAGATGCGCGCGGCCCTGGTCCTGCGCTACTTCGAGGACCTGTCCGAGGCCGAGGTCGCCGTGGCCATGGGCTGTTCGGTGGGCACGGTCAAGAGCCAGGTCTCGCGGGGTCTGGAACGCCTGCGCACCACGATGGCGGCCAGTCCCGCCGGTCCTGTCCCGTCCGTGAAGACCGTGCTCTGAGGAGGCTGTGATGAACATCGAGACCGAACTGCGAACGGCCCTGGTCGACGAGGCCACCTTCGCCGGCGACCGGGAACAGCCGTATCCGGCGTTCCTGCAGCGCGAGCGCAAGAACCGGCGCACCCGGCGGATCCGGGTGGCGAGCGTAGTGGCCGCCGTAGTGGCCGTCGTCGGGGCCGCCGCCAATGTGCAGGCCCTAGGAGCCGGGTCCGACGACCACTCCGCACCGGCCTCCGAGCCGGAGAGACCCAGTCTGGTGATCCCCGGCCGGGCGCTGGTCGACAGTCCACTGCGCGGCTCCCTGGCCAAGAACGAGAAGTTCCTGAATGCCATGCTGCCGGAGGTGGCCGAGCAGGGGCGGGAGGCCAAGCTGCTGTACGCCTCGGATGTGGGCGATTGGCGGCTGGTCCTGGCCTACGTCGCCGCCCCTTCGGCGTCACTGGACGACGAGCCCACCGAGGAGTCCAGCCTGTCCTGGTTCACCGGGCCCCGTGGAGCCTCCGCGAAACAGCTGGACAAGACCCAGGGTGCACCCGGCGATCGGCCCGCCAGCGCGCAGACGGACGTGAGCAACGACGCCGAGGGCATAGCCGTGGTGGTGGGTCCTGTGGGCTACAGCGTCGAGCTCACCAACAGCGTCGAGGCCCACTACACGGCGCAGGGCAAGGTCGAGCGGGGTGGTGTCTTCGCTCGCAGTAAAGAGGAGAGCGGGATCGTCGAGCGGGTGGTTCCCCCCACGGCCGTCATGCCCTCCATCACAGCGACCCTGAATAAGGACGGAAAAAGTTTCCCGGTCGAGAGCGACGGCATGACCTGGGAAGAGACGGGCGTGAGCCAGGAGGCGTACACCGCTAAGGCGAAGGCGGCGCTCGGCGACAGCAAGTTCGACGCGGGCCTGCTCGGGGTGTGGGTGAAGGACAGCCTGGCGTCGGCCGCACTGCCGTTGGAGGGCACCAAGGTCAGGGTTCGCTACGCCGGGAAGTTCCGCGGTCAGAAGCTCGGCGTGTTCACCCTGCAGCAGCCCGGTCAGGGGGTTCTGGCCTTCGCCCACTTCAACGGTCCCGCGTCAAGTGGGGTCAGTCTCCAGTTGCTGTTGCCGGCCGAGGGCGCCGACTCCCGGCCGATCGCCTACCACCCGCAGGAGCAGGACGGGCCCAGCGACGAGACCATCGTGGTGGCTCCCGAAGGCGCGGCCCGGGTCACGGTGACGGTCGAGGGAGAAGAGCCGGTCGAGGTCGACCTCAAGTCGGGCATCGGGATGGTCACGGTTGACCCCGCGAGGGAGGCCACGGCCACCGCCTATGCCACCGGCGGCTCAAAGATGGGCTCGACCCCGGTACGGGCGCTCGCCCCGTTCCAGGAGAACATCGGCGACTCCCCGGAGACTCGGGTCGTCCCGTGAGGTTACGTGCGGCTCCGGCACATGGCCGATACGTCAAGTGCGAGCCGTGACGGGAGATTAGCCGCAAGCAACGGGGCGCAGGGTGGTTCATCCCTGCCGGGGTGAACCACCCTGGTGTGCTGCCTGCTGGCCGCGAATATCCAGGGGGTGAACGAGATCAACGTCGCTGTGTCGCGCGCCACGATTTTCGCAGAGGTAGTTCTCATATCCCTCTCACCAGCAGCGGAGCATGTCGCTTATGCCTGTCTACCGTCTCTGCCTCGGCCTGAAAACGGCGGATCATCCTGTCGGTTCTGACCGGCGAAATGACCCTCGCCCAGGCGCCCGCCAGACGAAGGTCTCCGAGCAGTCTGCCGGCACCTGGAAGCGGTAGTTCCTGGGAGCGGTTCTGGCCGGCCTGTAGTCATCCTCGAACCAGGCCTCCAGCTGTGAACAGCAGTTCGAGGCCAGAGTCGCAGACTCGAACGCGACGATCGTCGAGGCCGCGTCGAGCTGCGGGTACGGAAGAAGTTGGTCGGAAACGTGTGGACCTTCGAAGACCTCGAGGTGATCCGCTGCCATGCGGGCATGCCGATCACGAAGTTCACCGACTTATTGGTATGCCCGAGCACACCTGGCGCCGCTGGCAGGCCTGCGCCAAAGGCCGACCAGCCGACTCGTGGTTCGTGGCAATGCCGTTCTCGCATGCTGCCGAACCGGTCGTGACCAAGCATGCCGAGAAGCTCCCGGCCTAGGGTCACCGCAAGAACTGGGCGATGGATCGCCCGCTGCAGTGGCGTGAATGTCTCGCAGGCAACCCTTCTACGGAACATAGGCCGACGCCTGACCAAAGGCACAAGACGCACCTTGCCGACGAGCGGCCGTTCATAGGGTCACCCCGCGGGTCCCGCGGGGTGACCTTTCGCCTGCCGCAGAGTGCGCTGGTGATTAGGAGAGCATGCCCGACGACCAGGCTGAAGGTGTATACGACCGCGCCCAGGTCTCAGGTTCTGCGTCACCGCGCGGCTGAATCCTGAGGGTGGTCAACCCTATGCGTTGAGGTGCGACACAATCTGGTCGATCGAGGCCATGCGTCTTCAGTGCCTCCTCGCCATCGCCGGCTCAATCGAGGCGTCGCGGTCGCGGTCCGCATTGATCGCGTCCGACCCCACGCCGGTCAAGTTGGTCTTGACCCGCAGACCGTTGCGGCCCGGCGAGTCGGGCGGCGTAGCCTAGGTGCTTGATCATTTGGGCCTCGAGAGCTGCTTCCAGGCCCTGCTTGGCCAGCGGGTCCATCAGGACGTCCGTACCGACAACATCGGACCTGGATACCAGGTCCGACGCAACCAGGTCCACGGCCATCGCTGCTAGTTCCCCACCATCAAGAACGTCCTGATGACCTCACCCGCCCAACCCCGAAACGATATCTGGCTATTGGCACTCGTGAATTTCTAGACCCCGTCGTGGGCTCGATGGCCTGGCACACCAGCCTCGTGAATAGCTCCGGCCCGCAGACGCCGGCTCGGCTGTGCATCCCCGTCGCGAGTGACCAGGGCGCCCGCAAGACCCGAGTCCGCCACCGTCATCGTTCTCGGCCATCGATGGCCAGTCGTACAGGAACTACACACGTGCGCGTGCACCATTCCCCAGCTCTAACAGCCAGCGCCCAAGCCACCCGCTACGCAATGCTGGCCTTGCAAAGCCGTAGCCCGATCGCCGGCATCAACATCTCACTCCAGGACTTACAGAACGGCCAAAGGCTAGTGCAAATGCACTAGAGCAATGCGGTTGCGGCGGACGATGTGGCCCAGGGGGTCACGGACGCAAGGTGGAGGGCATTGGAAGCCGGCGTGGGGTCGGCTTCCCCGAGCCCTTCGAAGGGGACGTTTGTGTCTGTGTCTGTCTCGCAACCAAGAGTTGCCCCGCCGCGGATCGGGAGGCTCCCAGTCATCGTGCTGGGTTTCCTGGCGTTGGCTCTGGGGACGCTGCAGTCGGTGGTGGAGCCTGCACTTCCG
>NZ_BSTA01000019.1:0-69043 GCF_030269265.1 Kineosporia sp. NBRC 101677 | reverse complement strand
CTGCCCTGTTTCCAGGGGCAGCAGAGGCTCGATAACCGCCCACGCCTTATCCGTCAGTTCTCCACGTCCAACCACGAATCCATCATTTGCACACGATCATGAACAAGATCCGCAGGACACGCCCTAGGCAGGCGCACGGTCCGCGGCATTGAAGAATCACGTCAGGCTCGCAGGCCCAGCCTCACCAGCAGGGCCGCCGCCAGGCACACCCCGGCATTCACCGCGATGGCCAGATGCAGACCGTTCAGCAGTTCCACCGAAGCACCGGCCACCACCACGGCCGACAGCACCGGCGTGCCCAGCGTGATGCCGACCTGCTGGCTCATGGTCACCAGCCCCGTGGCCAGGCCCTGCTCATGGTCGGGCAGTCCACTTGTGGCCGTGGTCACGTAACCCACGATCGCCACCAGATTCGCCACACCGCCCACGAAAACCAACAGCAGCAGCGGAATCACCCAAGCACGATCGGGCCCGGCGAACACCAGCGGCAGCGTGGCCGCCCCCTGCACCACGAAGCCGAACGTCAAACCTCGGCGTAGCCCGACCCTGGCGAAAATCCGAGGCGCGAGCAGCCCGCCCAGCACAGTGCCCACCCCGAGCACACCGAACACGGCCCCCGCGGCCAGAGCCGAAATGCCCAGCACGTCCTGCAGATAGAGGGTGAGCAGGAAGACCAGCGAGGTCTCAGCGGCGAAGGCCAGCGCTCCGGCCAGGTTTCCGACGGCAGTCGGTCGCCGGCGCAGCATGGCCAGGGCGATCAGCGGCTGAGCGGAACGGCTTTCGATCCAGAGAAACAGCAGACAAAGGACGCCCGCGGTCACCAAAGCAGTCCAGGTGGGTGTGGCGGTCCAGCCGCTTTCGCCGGCGCTGCTGGCACCGAGCACGAGGGCGACCAGCGCACCGGTGGCCAGCAGCGCGCCCGGCAGATCGAGCCGCACGCCGGCGGACCGAATCTGGTCCTTCGGCAGCACCCGTGGCGCGACCGCCAGCACGGCCACCGCCACGATCACGTTGAGGAAGAAGGCCCAGCGCCAGCTCAGGGTGTCGGTGAGCAGGCCGCCCAGCATGGCTCCGGTGGTGAACCCGCCAGCCATCAGCGCACCGTTGAGCCCGAGCGCCCGGTCCCGCGCCGGTCCCTCGGGGAACCCGGTGGTGAGCAGCGACAACGCGGCCGGGGTGACCATGGCCGTGGCCACGCCCTGGGCCGCTCGGGCGGCCAGCAGCACGAACGCGGTCTGGGCCAGCCCGCCGGCCAGGGACGAGACACCGAGCAGCACCATGCCGAGCAGGAAGATCCGGCGTCGGCCGAGCAGGTCGCACACCCGGCCGAAGAACAGCGTCAGCCCGGCGGCGCAGAGCGCGTAGCTGGTGGCGATCCATTGCAGGTCAGCTGTTTCCAGGCCGATGTCCCGGCCGATCACCGGTAGAGCGACGTTGAGCACGGAGAAGTCGACGGCGAGGGTGAAGCCCGCGGTGAGCAGGACCGGGAGAGTCGCCCGGGGCGAGGTTCGAAGCATGCGACCAACGCTGGCGCCCGGCCCCGAAGGCAACCAGCCACCGGCACAGCCGACGCACCCGCTGCCTGACCTTCACAGGGTCAGGCACGCCGCCCGCGCCTGCCGCACACTGGTTCCGTGCCGACCGTCCACGATGCCCGCGACCTGGGCGACTTCCTGCGCACCCGTCGGGCCGGCATCTCGCCGGACGAGGCGGGCCTGACCAGTTACGGCACCCGTCGCGTGCCCGGCCTGCGCCGAGAAGAACTGGCCCAGCTCGCCGGGATCTCCACCGCCTACTACACGCGGCTCGAACAGGGGCAGTCCCAAGCCGCGTCGGACGCGATCATCGAGTCCCTGGCCCGGGCGCTACGCCTGACCCCCGACGAGCGGGCCCACCTGTTCGAACTGGCCCGCCCTCGCCCGGCCGACCGCCGCCGACCTCCGAAGCCGGAACGCGCCGGACCGGGTGTGGTGCAGTTGCTCGAAGCCATGCACGACGTACCCGCACTTGTGCTGGGACGGCACAACGACGTCCTCAGTTGGAACGCTCTTGGCCACGCCCTGCTGGCCGGCCACCTCGACCGACAGGCCCCCGACGCCGCCGGCCCCGACCGCCCCAACCTGACCAGGATGCTCTTCCTCGACGCGCACACCCGCGAACTGCACCGCGACTGGGCCGACGAGGCAGCGACGTCGGTGGCCTCCCTGCGCTACGTCGCCGCGCACCACCCGGACGATCCGGCCCTGGCCGCGCTGATCGGCGAACTCAGCCTGCGCAGCCCGGAGTTCGCCGCTCTGTGGGCCCGCCATCAGGTGCGCCTGTGCTCCAGCGGCACCCGCCGGCTGCATCACCCTGTGGTCGGTGATCTCGACCTGAGCTTCGAGGTGCTGCACCTGCCCGACGCCACCGGCGTTCGCCTGCTCACCCACACCGCGGCGCCCGGTAGCGCGACGGCCCAGGGTCTCGCCCTGCTGAACTTTCATACGCTTTGAAAGTTCAGGTTAGGTAAGGCTAAGCTCTCAGGTCGCAGGGAAGCCCTCGCCCCTGCCCCTAGAGAGGAACCATCACGTGAGAACACGCACCGGCCTGGTCGCCCTGATCGCCGCGGCCGTCCTGGCCCTGAGCGCCTGCGGCGGATCGGACTCGGGCTCGGACGAGGAGGCCGCGGCCCAGTCCGGCGCCGCCACCTTCGAGCCGGTCACCATCAAGCACGCCCTGGGCACCGCGGAGATCACGGAGAAGCCGGAGCGGATCGTCACCCTCGGCCAGGGCTCCACCGAGACCGCGATCGCGCTGGGCACCGTGCCGGTCGGGATCGAGGAGTACCCCTGGGGCAGCGACGACACGGGCTACCTGCCCTGGATCCACGAGGCGGTGACCGAGCGCGGCGCCGAGCTGCCCGAGCAGTTCACCGGCAGCACCGAGCTGGACGTCGAGGCGATCGTCGAGCTGGAGCCCGACCTGATCCTGGCTCCCTGGTCGGGAGTCACACAGGAGCAGTACGACCTGCTCAAGGACGTGGCGCCGACCGTCGCGTACCCGAAGCTGCCCTGGACCATCACCTGGGACGAGCAGATCAAGACGATCGGCCAGGCGATGGGGCGCAGCGCCGACGCCGAGAAGCTGATCGCCGACGTGAAGAAGCAGCTGGCCGAAGCGGCGAACCCGGCCTACAAGGACATCACCTTCTCGTACATCTACAACAGCGGCCCGGGCACGCTCGGCGTGTTCTACCCCGGTGAGCAGCGGGTGGCCATGGTCAGCGCGCTCGGCCTGACCGTCGACCCGGTGGTGGACACCCTGGGCGAGTGGGAGGTCGAGGGCACCGACTCGGCCGCGATCGGCCTGGAGAACGCCGACAAGCTCAAGGACTCGGACCTGATCTTCACGTTCTACTCGGACGAGGCCAACCGCAAGGAGATCGAGGGGCAGAAGCTGTACAAGCAGATCCCGGCGATCCAGCGGGGTTCGGTGGTGGCGCCGACCGACCAGCCGTTCGTCACGGCGTCCTCGATCATCAACCCGCTGACCGTGCCGTGGACCCTGGAGCGGTTCACCCCGCTGATCGACGAGGCCGTCGCGAAGCTCGACCGTTGAGCAAGGTGCGGGGCTCCCTGGTTGTTCTGGGAGCACTCGCCGGGCTGGCCGCCGCTTCGGTGGCCAGCCTGTTCCTCGGCGGGAAGGTGACCGACCCGGGTGCCGTGCTGGGCGTGCTCACCGGCACCCCCGATCCGTACCTGGAAGCCGTTCTCGACGCCCGGTTCGCGCGAACGGTGATGGGAGCCCTGGTCGGCTGCGCCCTGGCGGTCGCCGGCGTGGTCATCCAGGGCATCACCCGTAACCCGCTCGGCGATCCCGGGCTGCTGGGCGTGACCGTCGGCGCATCTGCGGCGATGGTCACGGCCGCCGCCGTCAGTGGGGCCGGCTTCGGCGCCGGCTCGATCTGGGTGGCGATGGTCGGCGCCCTGCTGACCGTGCTGCTGGTCTACACCGTGGGCGGCCGTTCCGCCTCCGGCAGTGTGGTGACTCTGCTGCTCACCGGAGCCGTGGTGTCGGCCGTGCTCAGCGCCTACATCGAGGCCATGACGCTGACCAACCCGAAAGTGTTCGACTCGTTCCGCTTCTGGGTGATCGGTGCGCTCGGCGGGCGCGACCTCGGGGTTGCCGCCTCGATCGCGCCGGCCCTCATCGTCGGTCTGCTGCTCGCCCTGATCCTTGCCCCCTCGCTGAACAACCTGGCCCTGGGCGAAGACGTGGCCACCTCCCTCGGTACGCCGGTGGCGCTGGTCCGGGCCGGCGGCATTCTGGCGGCGGCTCTGCTCAGTGCTGCCGGCACGGCGGCCGTCGGGCCGATCGCCTTCGTCGGGCTGGCCGTGCCCCACCTGGCCCGTTCCCTGGCCGGGAGCGATCACCGCTGGCAAATCCCGGTGGCCGCCCTGCTCGGGGGAATGCTGCTGATCGTGGCCGACATCCTGGGCCGGATCGTCGCCCGCCCCGAGGAGATCATGGTCGGCATCGTCACCGCGCTGTTGGGTGCCCCGTTCCTGCTCGTGGCCGTACGCCGAGGGTGGGCGGCCCGATGATCGCGCGTCTCGGCTCACGAGTAGCCATCCCCGTACATCGCCCGGCCCTGATCTACAGCCTGTGCACACTTTTCGCAGTGCTGGCCGTTGGGGTGGCCACGCTGTCGCTCGGGCGCCTGGGCATCTCTCCGGCCGACCTGCCCTCTGCACTGACCGGCGGTGCCGAAGGAAAGACCAAGTTCGTGCTGGAACGTCTGCGCGGACCCCGACTGGCCACGGCAATGCTGGCCGGGGCCCTGCTCGGGCTCTCCGGCACCCTGTTCCAGAGTGTCACCCGCAACCCCCTGGGCAGTCCGGACGTGATCGGTCTGGGCGCCGGAGCCGGTGCGGGAGTAGCTATCTCGTCACTCATGTTCACCGGCATCCCCACCCCGGTCGGGGCCGTGCTCGGCGCCGGAGCCGCCACGCTGATCGTCTATCTCTGCACCGGCATGGGATTCCGCTCCCCCACCCGCACGATCATCGCGGGTATCGGGGTGGCGGCGATGGCCTACGCGGTCACCCAGTACGTGGTGAGCGTCAAATTACGGGACGCGGCGGCCCAGTTGGCTGCCTACCTGGTCGGATCGCTCAATGCGGCGAACGTCGACGACGTCCTGGTCAGCGGGGTCGTCCTGCTGGTGGTGCTGCCGTTGGCGATGACGCTGCCCGCCGCGATCCGGATGATGGAGATGGGCGACGACACAGCGGCCGGGCTGGGCATTGATCCGGACCGTACGCGTACGGCCGCGATCCTGCTGTCGGTCGTGGCGGCCGGCGCTGCCGTGGCCGCGGCCGGTCCCGTCTCGTTCGTCGCTCTCACCGCACCTCAAATTGCCCGTCGGGTGGTTCGTTCCGCCGATGTCGGCGTGCTCCCGGCCGCTCTCACCGGTGCGCTGATCATGGTCGTCGCCGACTTGGCCGCACAACAGGTGCCGTTCGTCGAAGGCTTGCCCGTGGGCGTCCTCACGCTTGGGGTCGGTGGTTGCTATCTGGGGTACCTGCTGCTGAGCGAGCACAAGAAAGGACGTTTGTGAGCCTGTCACTGGAGAACGTGACACTTGGGTACGGCGGGCCGGCTGTGGTGCGCGACCTGACCCTGGCCGTGCCGGAAGGTGAGTTCACCGCGGTGATCGGCCCCAACGGGTGCGGTAAGTCGACGGTGCTCAAGGCTTTGGCCCGCACCCTGCGACCGACTTCAGGGCGGGTTGAGCTCGACGGCCACGAACTGCGTTCCCTGCGGCCGAAAGCCGTTGCCCGACGGGTCGCGGCGCTGCCCCAGCATCCGATCGCGCCTGAGTCGCTGCGGGTGCGGGATCTGGTTGCCCGCGGCCGTCATCCGTACCATTCGCTGCTGCGCCAGTGGCTACCGGGCGACGCGGACATCGTGTCCGATGCGATGGCCGCGACCGGGGTCACGGCGTATGCCGACCGACTGCTGACCGACCTTTCCGGCGGTCAGCGGCAGCGGGTCTGGATCGCCATGGTGCTGGCCCAGCAGACCCAGTACGTGCTGCTCGACGAGCCCACGTCGTTCCTCGACCTGGCTCATCAGGTCGAACTGCTGCACCTGTGCCAGGACATGCGCGCCGACGGCCGCACAGTGCTGGCCGTGCTGCACGACATCAACCAGGCCGCGCGCTACGCCTCACATCTGGTGGTGATGTCCGATGGTGAGGTGGTGGCCTCGGGGGCGCCGGCCGACGTGCTGAGCGAGCAGTTGGTCCGGGACGTGTTCGGGGTGGACGGTGTGGTGGGTACCGACTCCGAGAGCAGCACCCCCATGGTCACCGTCCGGGCGCGTTCTGCTGCTGGTCGCGCTGCAGCTGATCGCGTTCGGCCTTGATCCGGGCCCACTCGCTGCCCAGCCGCGAATCGATCAGCCAGCTCATGTAGTCGCGCATGTTCCGCACCCGCTGCCAGGCCACCCCGCCCTCCCGCACGTGCGGCAGCGTCTCCACGGCCAGTTGCAGCTGGCTGGTCAGGTACTCCTGCTCACGCTCGAGGAATCCGGCCCAGACGTCCTCGTCCATCACGAAATAGTGCGAGCGCTCGCCGGATCTGCGCACCCGGCGCACGAAACCCCGCTCCACCAGCGCCCGGGTGTACGACGACACCGAGCCCGCACTGATCTGCAGCTGCTGGGACAGCTCCTGCGGGCTCACCCCGTCCGACTCGTCCACCAGCAGGTAGCCGGCGATCAGGCCCTCGATCCGGGATGCGCCGGTGGCGGCCCACGAGTCGGCGAAACGCTCGACGAACTGCCGCATCTGAAGGTCTGCGGGGCTGTCTTCCGGAGACTGCATGACAACAGTATTTCAGTAAGGCAGGATGGAGGCATGACGACCCTTCAGGGCAAGGTGGCTCTGGTGGCGGGGGCCACCCGCGGCGCCGGTCGCGGTATCGCGGTAGAGCTGGGCGCGGCCGGGGCAACGGTCTACGTCACCGGCCGCACCACCCGTTCGCAGGCCTCGGAGTACCAGCGGCCCGAGACCATCGAAGAGACGGCCGAGCTGGTCACGGCCGCCGGCGGCACCGGGATCGCCGTTCCCACAGACCATCTCGACCAGGCCGCGGTCGAGTCACTGGTCGCGCAGATCCGCGCCGCCCACGGGCAGCTCGACGTTCTGGTCAACGACATCTGGGGCGGTGAGCTGCTGTTCGAGTGGGACAAGGCGGTCTGGGAGCACGACCTGGACAAGGGCCTGCGCCTGCTCCGCCTGGCCGTCGACACGCACCTGATCACCGCCCACTTCGCCCTGCCGCTGCTGATCAGCAGGCCGGGCGGGCTCCTGGTCGAGGTCACCGACGGCACCACCGCGTACAACGCCACCAACTACCGGCTCAACCCGTTCTACGACCTGGCCAAGGTCGCGGTGAACCGGATGGGCTGGTCCCACTCGCGCGACCTGCGCAAGCACGGCTGCCTGGCGGTCTCGCTCACCCCCGGCTGGATGCGCTCGGAGATGATGCTGGAGCACTTCTCGGTCACCGAAGAGACCTGGCGCGACGCGCTGGCCACCGAGCCGCACTTCGCCATCTCGGAGACCCCCCGTTTCACCGGCCGCGCGGTCGCGGCCCTGGCTGCCGATCCCGACCGGGCCCGCTGGAACGGTGAGTCGCTCTCCAGCGGGCAGCTCGCCCAGGTGTACGGGTTCGACGACCTCGACGGCTCCCGACCTGACGCCTGGCGCTACATCGTCGAGGTGCAGGACGCGGGCAGACCGGCCGACGTCACAGGCTACCGCTGAGGGTCTTCAGCCCGCCGAGATCCCGCGTTCCAGTGTGCGCACCACCGTGGGCACCACGTCGAACTTGGCCATTGCGCCGCCCTGCACCTGCTCGAACGCGGTGAAACAGGTGGCCCAGAGCATCTGCTGGATCCACTCCGCGCTCGCCTCGGCGTCGAACACGCCCTCCTGCTGACCACGTCGGATCAGCATGATCACCGGGTCCTGGTCGGTGGACAGGTTCGGCGCGGCCTTGGGCAGGATCTCGGTCAGCATGCACTTGTCCCCGAACACGAACATGATCTGGTCGCTCACCGAGGCCAGCGCCGCCACCGCCCGGCGCATCGCCTCCTGCGGGGTGCCCTGGTCGAGCCTCGCCGCAACCGTCACCTCGTCCATCGCCTCGAGGGCGTGCTCGGCCGCCGCGACCATCAGTCCCTCCCGATCGGGGAAGTAGCGGTGCAGCGTGGTGCGCCCGACCCCGGCCGCCTGAGCGATCTGCGGCAGCGTGGCGGCCCGGTCACGGGCCAGCACACTGACCGCGGCCTCGAGAATGGCCCGCTCGGTGCGGTTGCGGGTGGGCGTCGACACGTCGCTCACGATAGCAACGGGATGCTCGAGTTCAGTAATGGAGCTTTGCAGTTCCATTTATGAGGTCTAGAGTTCCATCCATGAACGAGCCGATGATGGTTCAGGCCCGCGGCCTGCGTAAGACGTTCATGGTCAGACGGCAGCCGATCGAGGCCGTACGCAATGTCAGCCTCGATGTGCCCGCCGGTGGCCTGCTTGCACTGCTCGGCCCGAACGGGGCCGGTAAATCCACCACCATGCGCATGCTCACCACTCTCCTGCCGCCCACGGCCGGTTCGGTGCACGTGGGCGGCATCGATGCCGTGGCCGAGCCCGCCCGGGCCCGGCGCCAGATCGGTTACGTGGGCCAGAAGTCCGCGGTCGGCGAGAACTACCGGGTCCGAGACGAACTCACCACTCAAGGACGCTGTTTCGGCCTGCCGGTGAACGTCGCCCGCGAGCGGGCCGACGAGGCGCTCGAGATGCTCGGGATCGCCGCGCTCGCGAATCGCATGCCCGGCACGCTCTCGGGAGGACAGAGGCGCCGGGTAGACATTGCTTTCGGCCTGGTGCACCGGCCGCGCGTGCTGTTCCTCGACGAGCCCACCACCGGCCTCGACCCGCACAGCCGGGCCGGGGTCTGGGAGCAGATCGACCGGTTGCGCGCCGAGCACGACATGACGGTGGTGCTCACCACCCACTATCTGGACGAGGTGGAGCGGGCGGCCGGGCAGATCGTGATTGTGGACGAGGGTGAGGTGGTTGCCGAGGGAACGCCGGCCGAGCTACGGGGCCGGGTTTCGGGCAGCAGTTCGCTGGACGACGTGTTCATCGCCCTGACCGGTCGCCGGCTTCACGAGACCGGGGAGGCGTACAGCCGTGCCTAAGTTCCTGAACGATGTACGCACCGTGTTCGCCCGCGAGATAGCCCCAGAGCTGCGCTCCCCCATCGGCCTGCTCTTCGCGATGATCCAGCCGGTGCTGTTCCTGGTGCTTTTCGGGCCGATGCTCTCCGGCGCCGATCTGCAGCAGGACAGTTCGAGCTGGCGCTGGTTCGTGCCCGGCATCCTGGTGATGATGTGCCTGTTCGGTCCCTTGGGCGCCGGGCACGCTCTGATGACGGAGCTGTCGGGCGGCCAGATGGAACGCTTCCTGGCCACCCCGATCAGCCGCGTCGCGCTGGTGGCCGGCCGCACCGCGAAAGACCTGATCGTGCTCCTGATCCAGGCCGTGCTGATCATCGCCGTGGCCATGCCACTGGGCCTGAACCTGCACCTGCCCGGTGCCCTGGCCTGCCTCGGCCTGCTGGCCGTACTGGGCGTCGGGCTCAGCGGTTTCTCCTACTTGCTGGCCATCGCCGCCCTGCCCAGCGGCAACCTGTTCTGGATCGTCACCCAGGTCTTCGTGTTCCCGGTGATCCTGCTCTCCGGTGTGCTTCTGCCGGTCAACGCCGGCCCGGGCTGGCTGGAAACGGTCTCCGCGTTCAACCCCGGCCGCTACGTCGTCGACGCCTGCCGGGCCCTGTTCAACGGAGACTTCCTCGTCGCCGCGGTCGCCCAGGGCCTGCTTGCCGCACTGCTCCTGGCCTTCGCGGGCGTGCTACTGGCCACCCGAGCAATGCGTCGGGGTGTCTGATCTCAAGCCGGGTCGCCGCCGAGCCGCGCGTACAGCAACGAGTCTCGCCAGCGTCCTTTGATCTGCATGTGGTGCCGCATCCGGCCTTCCAGGCTCAGCCCGGTCTTCTCCAGCACCCGGGCCGAGGCCTGGTTGTCCGGATCCTCGGCATAGGCGTGTACCGCGTCGAAATCGTCGGGCATGATGTCGCGCAGAAGCAGACGTTCGGTGCGCAGTTCGGCGGTGGGCATCACCCGAAGGTACGCGCCGGGACCGCTGGGGGCCGCCCTGTTTATCCGGATCCGGCTCAGTCGTGCGGCTCATGGGCCGACTGGAAGCCGAGCTTGATCAGCGTCTCCATGATCTCCATGGCTTCCTCGGTGTTCTCGATCGGTGTCTGCGAGGGGTAGGGCTTGCAGATCAGATCGACACCGTGGGTGGACCAGCGGCGGGTGAGCACCTCCCCCTGGATCAGCAGGGCCCGGCCGGTCTGGTCGGACATGCTGATGAAGGTCTCTCCGGAGGGGCTGGCGCTGACCCCCATGATCTCGATGTCCTTGCCCATCAGCGCGATCAGGTCGCCCGGGTGGGGCACTTCGGAGAATTCCTTCTCCAACGGCTTGAAATAGGCCGGATTGCGCCGGGTGCCGTCGTGGGCGATGTAGTCCACGATCACCTGAACAGACATTTGACCGTCAGTCATACTCGACAGCGTAGCGTGAGCCCGCGCCGAATCCAGGGCCGGAGAACGGCTCTCCGAAGCTCAGCCGCCGGGCCAGGAGCTGCTCCACACTGCGTTCGGCCAGCTTCAGGCGTTGTTCCAGCGTGCCGGTGAGCAATACCCACGAATGCCCGGCCGCGGTCAGCTCGTCGACAAACCACCCGGTCATCGCAGCCCTGATGGCTAGATCGCCCTCCCGGAGCCCGTCGTCGTGCCACGGCACACCCTCGTGGTCAGTGACCAGATAGAGGTGACGATCCGGCAGATCCAGGGCCCAGGGCTGGGCCGGCCGGGCCTGCTCGCCCAGGTAACGGCGTTCCCAGAGCATGGTCGCGAACGCGTCGGTGTCGCAGATCAGTACCGGCGATCCGGAACGCGCCGCAGACTCCTCAGCTCGGGTCTGCTCATACGCCACCCGGTCGAAGTCTTCGTGGTTCCAGACGATTGCCTCAAGTTCCGGCTCCGGCCGACCGGCCTCACGCGCCGCCCGCTTCTCGGCATCCCACTTGATCGTGGTGTACTCACGGCCGTACTCCGGCACCCACCCGGTGCGCGCCCACACACCGCCCTTACTGCGGCAGGATTCGGCAAGCATGGACGAGATCGTGGTAGTTCCCGTCGATTCCGCACCGATCAGGATGATCCGGGTGGTCAAACCGGCTTGCGTAGCCGGAGCAAGATCGTCCCAGTGGCTGCCCGGATCCGCCCGGACTGCGGTGGCAGACAGATCGTCCCGCAGCAGGGACACCGCCTTGGCCCCGAACCGGCCGGCCAGCTCCGGGCCGTAGGCATCGGCCGAGTAGACGGCATCCACGGGAACGGTCTGCCCAGTGGCTCTGATACCCGCCCGCATCACCGCGACCTGAGCCTGCCAGACCTGCTCGTCACCGACGTCCATCGGTGCATCACAACGGATCCCACCAATGGTGACCTGAGACTCGTCCTTATGTTCTGCTTTCAGCCAGGCGACCCGGTGCTCCAGGGGCACGGTCTCGGCGATCGAGGCCATCACCAGCACGGTGACGCGCTCACACTCGGCCGCGGCCTGCCGGATCACCCGATGATGCCCCCGGTGCGGCGGATAGAACTTGCCGATGAACAGGCCGTGCCGATAAGCCTTCACGCGTGGATCGTTTCCTTCACTGCTGCGGCCGCCCGCCACCGGCGCAACCCGTCCAGACACAGCGCCAGGAAGAGCGCATAGACGATGGCGGTGAGGTACAGGTCCTTGCTCACGTACAGCGGGATGTAGATGCAGTCGGCCGCGATCCAGAAGAACCAGGTGGCAACCCGTCTGGTGTTCAGCAGCCACTGAGCCACCAGCGACAGCGAGGTGGTCAGTGCATCCAGGAACGGGCTGGAGTCGTGGGTCTCGCGCAGAATCACGGTCAGCACGGCAGTCCCGACGACGACCGCGAGCACACAGATCAGCAGAGTACGCCGATCGGCCTCCCGGATGGGGCTCTCCTCCTGAACCTCGTTCCGCCCCTGGAACCACTGCCACCAGCCGATGATGCCGAGCGCGATGAAGACGATCTGCAGGCCGGCATCGGCCCAGAGCCGCGCCGAGGCGAACAGCACCAGGAACATGGCGCAGTTGACGATCCCGACCGGGAAGTTGGCGATGCTCCCACGGGTGGTCAGCCAGACGCACAGCCCGCCGGTGATGAAGCCCAGCAGTTCGGCCCAGGTGACGGGAGCCCCCCACAGGTCGAACACGGCCTGGTTGAGTGGCGCCACCCAGTCGCTCAGGAGATCCATCCCGCTCACCTCTCGTCGTCCTGACTATTATTCGTCAGAGTGACGATAGCTGGTGATGCCGCCGAAAATCCAGAGCTACACCGGGTTGGTTGTCGGCCGGCCCGGCCGACTGTGATGGAATCCCGGGTCCGATCCCCACCGCCCCGCAAGGACCTCGCATGCCCCAGCAACTCCTGCCCTTCCTGGCCGTGGTCATGATCCTTACGCTCACCCCCGGCCCCGACATGGCGCTGGTGCTGCGCAACGGCGTGCGTGGGGGCGTGCGAATGGCCTGGTGGACAGGTCTGGGCTGCTGCGCAGGCATCAGCGTGTACGCCGCTGCTTCGGCCGTGGGTGTGGCCGCGGTCCTGGCCGCCTCGGCCACGGCGTTCACCATCATCAAGCTGGCCGGCGCCGCGTATCTGATCTACCTAGGCATCCTGGCCGTGTGGCATGCGCGCAAGCAGCCCCCGGTGACGGCTTCTACGGAGACTGGGACCGCCGCCCCCGACCCCGCCACCGCCTTCCGGCAGGGCCTGCTCAGCAACCTGCTCAACCCCAAGATCGCCCTGATCTTCCTCACCCTCATCCCCCAGTTCGTCTCCCCCGGCGAACCCGCCCTGCCCACCACCGCCACCCTGGCCGCCGTCTTCCTGCTCGTCGCGGTGGCCTGGTGGCGCCTGTTCTCCCTGGCCGTCGGTGTTCTCGGCGCGGTGTTGTCCCGGCCGCGGGTACGCGTGAACATCGAGCGCGTCACCGGCGTCGTCCTGATCGGCCTGGGGCTACGGGTGGCGACGAGCGCGCACTGATAATCCAGCTGCGCCGTGATCATGAGTTTCGGGACACTGGCCCGATGGAAGCCACGCTGCAAGAACTTGAACGCTATTACGACACCGTCCCCCGGCTCAGCGCACGGGCCGAGGACTTCGGCCCCCTGACGCTGTTCGTCCGCGACAACGGCGGTCACCCCTTCTACGCCCGTCCCACCTGAGCGCCCAGGAAGCGGTGGCCGCGCAGAACATCGAGGCCGTACGAGCGCGCCAGCGTGAACTCGGCATACCCGAGACCTTCGAATGGGTGCACGAGATCTCGCCCGGGCTGACGGAGGCTGCGCGGGAGGCAGGCCTTGAGGTCGCTTCATGTCCCCTGCTGGTCCTGCCTCCCGACGCCGAGGTGTCTCCGCCTACCGCGCCGGTGCAGTTTCTGACGGCGGACAGCCCCGCCTTGGGCGCTGCGATTGCCGTGCAGCGGTTGTCTTTCTCGGGGAAGGACACAGATCTGGCTGACGAGGTCGCGGCCGCTACGGCTGACGGCACGATCGAGCGCGCGCAGGCCCAGCTTCGCTCTTCTGCAACGTATTTCTGCGCCGCCCTGGACCCGGACGGCAACCCGCTGAGCGCCGGCCAGCACAACCCCGTCGGCGATGTCACCGAGATCGTCGGCGTTGCCACCCTGCCCACCGCCCGGCGTCGCGGTCTGGGCGCCGCCGTCACTGCCGCACTGATCGCCGACGCCCGAGCCCGGGGCATCCGGACGATCTTCCTCTCGGCCGCGGACCAGAACGTGGCCCGGGTCTATCAACGCCTGGGCTTCGAGCGGCTCGGCACGGCCATGATCGTTGGATAGAGGTTTGTCGGTGATCGACGACAACAACCTGATCCTTCTGACGCCGCATGCCCAGCAGTTGCGCTCGCAGTCTGGCGTCGAGGGCGCTCTGGGCCTCCCTCCGGAACTCCTGGAAGCCGACCTCACGCCAAAAGCGTTCAGCCTGGCTGCCGTGCTCTTCACCTACCCGGTCGAAAGCCCTCCCCGGGTGGTCGACCTTCGCCGGCTCGACCGGGGTGACTACCAGGCTGAGCTGAGGGAGCTTGTGAAGCACGGCTGGGTGCTGCTGCAGTGACCTGTCCCACGGCCAGAAACTTTCTGGCCAGACTCTGAACTTTTTGGCTGGGTGCTGCATCGAAGTCTGCGTCCAAGAAAAACGGCCAGTGGCCCACCGGCCCGGCAGCCGCTCAGCAGGGAGTCCCCCGTGTTCGTGTCCAGCAAGCGCATTCGTCTCGCCGCCGCCTTCGCCGCCTCGGTGACCGGCGCCGGTGTCCTGCTCGCAGTCGGTACCCCGGCCCAGGCCGCAGTTTCCGAAGATGCCGGCACCGTCGCGGTGGCGAGCGCAGCCGCCAAGCCGGACTACTCGCTGATCCCGGCCAACCGCATGACCAAGGCCGGAAAGGCCAAGAAGGGCCTGGACTTCGGCTACATCGACAAGGTCACGGTGAAGAACGGCGTGGTGAAGATCCGCTTCGACCGCGCCGAGTTCTACACCGGCCGCACCGCCAACGAGATCGCCGGCGGAGAGTCGGTCAGCGGATACGAGGTCGTGGACAAGAGCTCCAAGAAGTACACGTTCACCGTGGCCAAGAAGGCCGGCCTGACCGGCGAGCTGGACCTGGTCTCGTTCGACCAGCAGACCAACCGCCACAAGATCACCCGCCAGCAGTTGATCACCCGGCTGAAGCAGGCCGACAAGGACAACCGCCGCGTCGCCGTGTGGCTGCGTCACACCAACGGCGACAAGGGCACCGTGACGTCGCTGGCCGAGCAGTACATCCCCTGATTCTTGTCCGACAGCGGGCGGGCACCTCAAGCAGTGGGGTGCCCGCCCGCTTCTTGACGTTCCTTGGCTAATGCAGTTAGCTTGAGGCTAATCAAGAAAGCTTGTGACTGCCGGACAAGGACGAACGCCATGGACAGCACCCCCAGGGAACAAGACCGCACCCCGACCTCCGGCTCCAAGCCCCCTGGCCACGACCTGTTCTCGGGCGGTCTGCGCTTCCTGACCGAACTGATCGCCTGGATCGCCGCCCCCTGGGCGCTCTGGCCACACTCCATCCTTCTGGCCATCGGCGTCGTCCTACTGCTGATCGTTCCTCCCGCCATCTTCAGCACTCCCGGCGACCGGCCCGGCGGCGACACCCCCATCGCCGTCCCCGGCGCGGTCACCATCCTCATGCTGCTGTCTCATCTGGTCGCGGCCACGGCAGCGGCCTGGGCGCTCTGGCCCACCTGGATCGCGGTGGCGGTGACGACCCTCTGCGTCGTCGTGGTGATCACCGAGCAGCCCCGCTGGCGCGCACTGACTCGACGAAGCCGCCCCTGAACGCCCTCCAACCCTGCATTCCTTGCACAAGGGCCAGGTTCAGCCCGGTGTACCGCGCAGGCGCGCGCCGACCGAGGCCGGGGCAGGCTTACCGAGCATCTGACACAAGGTCACGACCTCCGCAGCCTCGGTCACCTCGCTCCAACGCCGCATCCCGTCGTTCCACTCGTCGCCGTACGGCACTGCGGTGACATCACTGACGGCAGTACGCTTCCCGTCTTCCGTGGCCATGGCGAAACTCTGGTGCCCGTCGGTCTGACCTCGAAGGCCCCAGACCGTTCCGCACGGGGTCACGACCCTGTGAACACCCAGGCCGTAGGCATTCTCGGACCGGTAGGCCGCAGGCAGGTCCACCACGGTCTTCAGCTGCGTGAGCTGTTCGTCGGAGAACAGCTTGCCGGCGAACAGAGCCGAGACGAAGACGGCCAGATCGTCCTGGTCGGAAATCATGGCGCCGGCCGCACCCGCCCTGCCGTCGATGGGCCAAGCTGCGGTGTCGGTGTATTCGAGCGAGGCACCATCGAACTTCACCGAGTATCCGCGCGCGTATCCCTGGTCGATGTTCGTGGCCACAGTCTCGGGCAGATAGGTCTTCTTCAGGCCCAGCGGGGCCGTGATGCGCTCATCCACCAGCTCGGGCAGGTTCTGCCCGGCCACCTTCTGCAGCAGCTTTCCGATCACGATGTAGCCGGTGTTCGAGTAGCCCCAGCTCTCCCCGGGCTCGAAATTGGGCCCATGCGGGAACGCCATCGCGAGCAGCTGGTCCTCGGTCCAGAGCCGCTCCGGATTCGTTTCCCAGGACGCCCAGAACTTGTCGTCGTCGATGTAGTCGAACAGGCCGCTGGTGTGGTTGAGCAGCATGCGAACGGTGATCTTCTTCCCATTGGGCGCCACGCCGGGCAGGTACTCCGCGACCGGCGCATCCAGATCGACCTTGCCCTCGTCCACCAGCTGAAGACACAGCGTCGCCATGAAAGCCTTGGTGATACTTCCGATCTGGAACTGGTCGGTGGCCTGGATCGCGCGGTCGGCCTCCCGGTCCGCCACCCCCAGCGCCGTGCGCTCGGCCCCTCGACCATCATCGATCCGCGCTATGAAGCCGGGAACCGCGGCACCCACCACCTGCTGCGCCACCTCATCCATGACTGCGCCGTCCGGCGCCGGCTCGGCGGCCTTTCGGACGAGCTGCTGCACGCGACCAGAAGCACGGAAGTCACCATGATCGACCAGATCCTCGGCACACCCACGGAGCTTAGTGAGTGACCCATCGGTAGCAGCGCGTAGCGCTGTTGTCCATACTCCAAGTACTCCAAAACAGACCATGTACTTGACCAGAGCGCACGAAGAGCTCAGACTGATGCTCAGCAGCAGACGAGCGCTTCGACCCGAGGAGAACCCATGCCGACCGATCCCGACGACACCCTCGTCCCCGTCCACGTCCCCCGGCGCCACCTCACCGCCGTCTACGGGTTCATCGCCAGCCTCGAGGCCGCCGGCCATGCTGAAGCCCTGCCCGAACCAGCCACCACCTGGTCTGTCGCAGACCTGAGCCGCTTCGCCGAGACCCCCACCGCCACCAGCCTCACCATCGGCAAGGTGCTCGACGTGCTCGCCGGCAAGCCCGGCGACTACTTCTCCACCACCCAGCTCGAAGAGCTGACCGGCGTGCCCCGCCCCAACCTCAAGGGCGCGTTCTCCGCCCTCACCCGGCACATCAACAAGCACTACGACGGGCGCGACTGGATGCTCGAGTTCCGCTGGGGCACCGAACTCGGAGCCGGGCACCCGGCCGAAGCGCACTACCGGCTCACCGAGGAGCAGGCCGACCTCTGGAAGCAAGCCCGATCGTCCTGAAAGTTCTTAGACAGAAGGGTGAACGACATGGCCATGGAAGGCAGGCAGCTGACCCGGGACCAGGTGCTGAGCTGGCGGGAGTCGTGGTCGCAGGCCGACCGCGATCGTATCGCCGCCGCCCTCGACGCCATCGAGGGCGGCGCGTACCTGGCCCCACCGAGCGGCGGCTACCTCGGCGTGTGGGTGAACAACCAGATGGTCTTCACCATCAACCCGGGCTATGTCGCCTGGCGCCTCGGGCCGTACACGAAAGAGCTTCCATCTGAGCTGTTCCCGAACATGTACGCGAACGAGACCCACGAGTGGCACGAACTGTCGACGTTCCGCTACTACGGTGGCGGGGTCAAGAACATCGAGGCGGAAGAGAAGGTCTGCCCGATCCACGGAATGGCCCTTCCGAAGACCGGGATCTGCGACGACTGCGCCTGATTCGGGGCTGCCATACTCGCCCACGTGCTGAATGAACCTCGCGAACTCATGGACGCCTTCCGTGGCACAGCACTGGAAGGCCTGAACGTCGAGATAGTCCCCGAAAGCGACGTACTGTTAGTGACGTGGCTGGATCCCAAGAATCTTCTCGCCGGCTGGCAGGCTGCCCGGGATCTCATGGCGGTCACCGGACGTCGCCCCGTCGCTGCCGGCGAGGAGTTCCGGGACGAGTTCTACGAAGTTGAAGCGGCTGAGCTGCAGGAGCTCGAGACAGCAGTCCATTCTCTCGATCCTTGGCCCGAGAAGTACGCGCTGGAAGCCGAACTGGACCGAAAATACTGGTCGATGGACGAGGTCGATCTCGAGACGGTCTCTCAACTCCTGAACTTTCGGGGCTCCGGTCCGGCCTGGGATTCCGATGCGGTGGCGAGAGAACTGCTACCCGGCATCCCTGCGCCGACCACCGACTACACGTTGAACGAGCACCTTCTCAAACACATTTGTGACGCCCCTGAACGGCTCGCGCAGTTGGGTCCCGTTGATGAGAGCGAGACGTCCTCTGGTGCGCTGGACTGGTACAAGGCCACCGAGGTGCACCTGGCACTTCTGCCGACGACCAGCCCCTGGCTGTCAGCCGCCTGGCTCTACTACTTCGGTGAGGACGACACCGCCAACCTGGCCGCCTGCATGCGTCAATGGAACGAAGCCTGGGGAGCCGAGATAGTCGCCTCGTGGGGAACCATGCTCCAGTTCGTCACCACCCGTCGACCCGCGTTCGGCCCCGAGGCCTTCGAACTCGCTCGTCAGCACCTGGCCATGGCCGGCAACCTGCACGTGCCCCCGCTACAGCTGGCCTGGGAACTGGCCCACACCAACGCTTGGTTCCTGCACGAACGGCCCTGAGTAGCCCCTCCGCCGCCGCGGTCGCACCAGGAACACCGCAAGCTTCCGCGTCAGCTGCTGATCTTCTCAATATCACCACTGAGGCCATGGCCTGGATGAATGCCGCGGAACCTCCGGCCTCGTATGTAGGCACATCGGAGCGACAGACCTTGCAGGAGGCGGAGTCCGTTGACCAGGTCTCGTGACGTTCGAGATCATTCATTCAGCGACGAGCTCGCTCAACCACTTCGTGCTCCTGCAGCGGTTCGGCGTGATGACTAAGGCAGATTGGGACTTGCGTTTTACTGAAGGTGGCTCCTTCTCCGGTGGCGTAGAAGGTTCCACGAGACAGGCCGCCGACATTGTCGAGTACGGCGTTCCGCGCCCGTGCCATGTCTTCTGCGGCACCGATCTGCACAGGCGACGTCAACCGCCCAATGAACTGGTTTGCGGTATTGCCGAGCGCCTCATTGTGAATGCCCTTGGGCGCCTGCGTTCCGAGAACAACGCCCAGACCGTACTTCCGGATCTGCCGGATGAGCCCCACGGTGCTGTCCGTACTCTGATTCGCTCGGCCGGAGGGAACGAAGTTCTGCGCCTCGTCCATAACCAGCAGCCCTCCGAGAGCAGGATCCTTGGTGGGATGCGCCTTGAACCAAGAGAACAAAGCGCCCTGCAACTGAGAGACAAAACGGGGGCCGCTGTCACCGGGCAAGCCTAGGAAGCTGATCACCGATACGCGGGACTTCCTGCCCGCGCCGGGACGTAAGAGCGCTGCCACATCCACTGGTTCGACGTCTTCATCCAGCAGCGGGTCTGTGGTCATGATGCCATGCAGTGTGTCTGCCATCTGAGTCGCCAAATTCTTGGTCCTGCTGTTGACAATTTCCCCAGGAGGTTCCGAGAGAATATCGATCAGGCCGGACAGTCGTTGCCCACCCTCGCGAACATAGAGTTCCAGAGCTCGCTGCAGAACACCTCGCTGCTGCGTCGAACGAGCCGTCGTGCCACGGATCCCCGCGTCAGGGGCAAGGGCAGCGACGGTAGAAGCGAGCAGGCGGGAGAAGTCGTCCCGGTCGCTCACCACGGAAGAAAAGTCAGGGATCGAGTGAAACGCAAGAGGGCGTCCACGATTGATTCCTGGCGTCCAGACCTTCACCTCAGTCTCGGCGAAATAGCGCTGAGCGTCCCGCTCGTGCTCATCAGTCCAACCTTTGGGGGTGATAGGCCATCGATCTCCAAGGCGTCCCAGGTCTCCATTGGGATCGAGGACGATGGCTGAGACACCGTGAAGCGCGCACTGTTCGATCAGACGTCTGATCAGGACGGTCTTGCCCGAACCTACCGCTCCGACCACGACCGCATGTTTTCTCAATTGCCCCGTAGCAACTGTGAATTCACGGTCGCCGCGAACAGTCCGGCCAATCAATATCTCGGTCCCCGCGAGCGGCCGCTCGCGCTCACCATCGGCCACGGCCGAACTTGTTTGCAAGGATGGCCTCGTCGCCGTTGCGTACTCTTCCAGATCTTTCGCCACGGGAGCGAACACGTCGGTCTGGCCTGCTGGCCGCTCACTTCTTAGCCACTCGTGAAGGCTGGGCGGGCGCTGCTGCAGCACGATTTGCAGTGCCGCCAGAGTACGAAGATCCGCTGCATTGATCGGCACACGGTGCCCACCCTTGCGGTCAAACTCCAGCAGCGTTTGGACGAGCTCTGTGTTCGTGGGATATGGCAGGTTACGAAGGATGGTCAGGCGGCGACTACTCAGTCCTTCCGCAAGTTCCGCTTCCGCCATCGCATTCACCAGACGAGTCTGGATTGCGTCTCCACGCCGGAAAGCGTTGGAACGAAACGACCAGTGAATTTCGGACTCACGGGACTCGTCGATGACGAACCGAAGCCGGGCGTGGAGAGCCTTCTTACCACCGAACCCGGTTTCTACAGCTACCCTCGAACTGTCAATGCCCAGTTCAATCGTCAGAGCTTGTAGCCCGGCGGCCAGAAGTCCGGGGATCAGACGGTCTTCCTTGTTTCGGTCCAGCGGTGCACTGTCGTCCGCCTCATCGCGAAGCTTTTCGAACAACTCATTCAGTGGGTGCACGTCAATCGGCGGATGCTCTTGAGGCGGCTGCACCGAACCGTCCAGCGCCCTGAGCTCGCTGACCGTCCGTGCGCTCAGGCAAGCCTCGATATGGCCCTTGACCGCCAACAGCAGCCTGCGGGCGGTAAGGCGCTGCGGCGCCTCAGCAATCGCTGACGCGGCAATCGGCCAGGTCGGATAAGGCGGCTCGAATCCGACTGCCTCGTAGGCGGGAAGTAGCCGCTGACTGATGATCGCGGCGGCCGTGTCTTGATCGGGGATGTTGGTCAGAGGCGGCAGCATCTCAAAGCGGTCCAGCGCCGACTTGAGTGCTGAGCGGGAAATACTCTCCCAGGTGCCTGGCTGGCAGGCCACGATAATGAGCGTTCGACGCGCCTCTTCACGCAGTTCCATCAGTCCCGCGGTGATGTCGTTGTTCATCTTTACCGCCGTCCGGTTGTCAGCTGTCGAAGCTGTACCTATGGACGATGTAGAGGCTGCTCTGAGGTTGTCCAGCTGGTCGAAAGCAAAGACCACTGGCCCCACCATTGCCAGGAGGCGTGAAAGGTCGCGCAGCACAAGTTGGGCCGGCCGGGCCTGCGCGGACAAGCCCCAGGCAGCCCGACGTTCCGCTTCCCCGTTGTTCAGGGCAAAATAGCCGGTTCCGATCTCAGCGATGTCACCGGAACCGGCGATCAACGTGAGAGCGCGTACCGTCTGCGCGGCCTCGTTTCCAACTTGCCGGTCTTTCCGCCGGATCCCGGTCACGAGCAGATCGAGATGGTCGGGTGTCAGCTGGCTGCCACCGAGGATGGCAGCAGCGACTGCCTCGTCGACATCCGCCACGGCGCACAACCCTCGCAGTAGATGCTGCAATTGACTGATGTGCGCGTCATCCCGTCGGTAGACACCGTCAATCATGCTATGCACGGCGCTTTCCCAGAAGTTCCGCCCCGCGACGAGTTTCATATGGAAGAAGAACCCGCCCTGGCGGAAGATCTCTTGCCTCGCCCAACTGAGTAGATGCGTCTTTCCAGAACCCCGCTCCCCCTGCACCACAATGGCGATCGGGGACTCCGAACGAACAACGGCTCTGATGGACTTCTTCAAACGCCGGGAGACTTCTGCGTGAAGCCCATCCACGTGACTCTTCGAGACCGAGTCCCAAACATCGTCCGCTCGGGGAGCGACGCCGAGGTCGACCTCGTCCAGGGCGTCCAGGGCGTTCACTTCGTGCCAATCCTCAAAAGGTTCCGTGCTTCGCCACCGATGGTCACGGCTGCTGCGCGGTCCTCCTCAGTAAGCACACTTTGCCCGGGCTCCGCGATCAGCTCCACATCGGGCTGCTCAATCATCTGGTCAAGTTCGAAATCAAGAGTCTCTGCCTTGACGCCGTCCAGCCAGGACCGCAGGTCAGAAAGCTTCACCCAGCTTCCTGCGGGGCGACGAATCGTCAACTCGGCGTACGCAGAGCGGATCCACAACTCGATATCCGGCTTGAAGAAATCGTCGAAGCTGCGTGCGCCGTGATCCAGGTCCTGCGCGATGCTCTCGAGCACAGCAAATAGCACACCGGCAGGGAACTTGGCACCGTCGGGCCGGCCGGCAGTCAGGTTGGCTGCGCACCAACGCTGTCCGGTCGGCGTGAGTCGATGGCGATGAATACTTCCTCGCTTCTTGCTTTCAATCAGCGGGTCACCCACGTTGACGCGGCGCCGAACCTCGGCCGTCACTTCCAGACCCACCAGGTCCTTAAGCTCACGATTGGTCGCTGGTCGAGCGACTACAGCCAGCGCGTACAGCGTTGCACGGTCTCGAACAGTGAATTCTCGTGCCACAAGATCCTCCGAAAGCAGGCTTGGTAGGTGGTTCATAGCGTGATGTCGGGGCCGGGGATGAGTTCCACCCGCCCTGTAGCACTGGAAAGGTCGCCAGACACATGAATGGTGCGGCGATCCCGGTGAGCAGACATGGCCCGGTCATACTCGGCCTGACCAGCCAGCCGCACCCAAACCGCCCTTCGCGGTCCTTCGGATCTGTCCGTGCGCAACTCGCCGCGCACTTTGATACGCCAGCGATCGTCGCCGTTCGCATCGTCGTGAAGCCCTTCGATCAACCCGGAAACCGAAGCGGGACCGAATGCGTTCAAGCCCTTCAATCTGGTCGCGGCAGCTTGCAACAGACGGCCCGACTCCTGGGGAAAGCTGACCACGTCCGCCGGGTGGTCGGCAGGCCGAGCTCGCGCCCATTGAAATGTGATCTCGAACGGCTCTTTACGTCCGACACCCGAGAGGTCACTTAACGCAAGACACAGCTCAGCCGACACGCCAGCGAGTACTGCCTGCTCGAGGGTCACCGGATCGTCGTCCAGGGCCGCAGTTCGTGCCATGGTCGCGGCTTCCAACGCCTGCACCAAGACAGCGCGTCCGGACACCTCCACTCCGCTGGAGGTGCGCACGGTCAGCTCTGTGGCCAACCGGACCTCCACCACGTAACTGCCCGCGCGGGACGGTCCGAGTTCTACCGCCTGCAGGATGTCCCCCACAGCTCGCGGCCTGCGGCCAGCGAAGGCGAAGTGCGGGCCTTGAGCAACGGTTCGGGCCGCCAACCCCAGGATCTTCTGAACCCCCAGGATTGTCTGCACTCCGGATGAAAGGGATGTGTAGCCGGACTCGTGAGCGACGGGAAAAGTTCGGAAGAACTGCCTGTCCAGGAGTGGGCTGGCGATTTCTTGCGCAATCTCGGTCTCGGCCCGCTGCTCCAGCGATGACAAGCAGCGCAGTATTTCCCGGACTCTTCGATCGCCGTCTCCCATGCCATCTCGGGCGGGCACCAGAACCTGGTAGTCGCCGGAGTGACGCCAGACGCTAGCGCCTCGCCAGTCGCCGTCCTGCGTCCACCCCGTGGCCGAGAGGTAGCTGACAATGTCTTCCACCGTTACAGCACTCGCCACAGTCGCCTACCAGGCCGACTGGGTTTCCGTCAGTCTCCGCAGCGCCGAGACCGTCAGCACGTTCGCGATCGGAACCTTGACCGTGCGCTTTCGCTTCTTGTCCGGATCAACAATGCGAGGTTCAGCCTGCAGGGAGACGAAATAGCCAAGATGCCGAAGCATAACTCCGTCGGTCCCGATGCTCGTGTACCGCTGGTGGTCAGCGGGAACGCAGATCAGGAAGAGAAATCGGGGAACTGTGAAATCGTTGCCAGCCAGGCGATTGAACTGCCATTCGTTCAGTCCGCGATACGTGAGATGCCCTGCAGAGTTCGCAGGCACGGACGTCGACCAGGTCTTTATCTGCGCCTCGATCATCGGCGAGAAAGTTCGCCCGTACATGCCTGTCGCGCGAAAGCCCAGGTCGACACCATCGACGTCAAGATCGTCCTCGAACACCAGCAAGCCTGCCGCAGAGGCCAGCACTCGAACGTAGTCCTCGCCGAACTTGCCCTGATGCTGTTTGGCATCGAGCATGCATGACCTCCCCCGAACGTCGCTCTCTGCGATCGCAACCCTACGATAAGGACTTAAAACATGTAAGGGTCGATCGGGACGTAGCTCGCACCCCGACCGCTCGCACTTCACCGACCTGGTCCTGGCTGCCGCAGTTCTGCCAGTTCGGCACCCCGCCTATGCGCGCACGACCACTTGGTCCAAGGGAGGAGATCTGCTGAGCGTGCCGCGATCGTCCTAGCGCAACTGCATCAAGTTCGACGCTCGACGACCGATCGGCGTGGATGCGCATTGGGTTCGGCTTGACCCTGGCTGCGGTGACCGCGACATTGCTGGGCGGCTGCAGCGATCCGGAGAGCAGCAGCAGAACGTTGCCTACAGCCTCTACGAGCACCACACCGGGTGCGTCATCGCCACCTGTCCTCGACTGCGGAACCCAGACGCAGAGTCAGGGAGAACGGCTGAGCGAGAAGGCCGCCGACTGCCTCCTGGGCGCTCTGGCAGCGGACAAGGCAGCGCGACTGCAGCACACTTTTCTCACCGTCGAAGGTGATCCGATCACCCGGACCTACCGCTCATTGACTTCCGGGCGGGTAGAGGTGACGACCGACAACACCCAGGACTCGTTCGGCTCAGAGGGCGTCGTCAGTGAGATCTGCATCGGCCCCCGAGAGGTCGTCACGGTGATCGACTTCGCCGTGTGCGAAGACAGACACACTGTCGAAGCGCGGGCCAGGAATGCGGCGATTGGGATGCGGCCGGCTGTACCCAGCCCTTGTGCCGCGGATTGGGACGCGGTGATGAAGCAAAGCCGCCTAGCGATAGCCCGGCCGGATCTTGTTGGTCTCAACCTTGCCGACGTACGTGAGCTGGCCAAGGGGCCGGGGCCAGTGTTTCGGCGATTCCGGATCCTCGGCAAGGACGACGACTGCGGTGCTGCCGTGAACGACGATTATCAATCGAAGCGGATCAATGTGCTTCTCGTGAAGAACAAGGTCGCGTGGGCCTACAACTTCTGAACGTCACAGCGAGCAGACTCACCCATGAACTGCTGGTTCTCACTCCGTCCCGACCCGCAGTCCCGGACCACCTGCCGTCAGTACTGGCGTCGTGCACTGATAATGAGCAAGGTGTCGTCCTCGATCCGATAGATCAACCGGTCCTCCTGCGTTGCGTGGCGCGATACCCACCCTGCTAGAGGTGCTTTCAGGCACTCAGGCTTGCCCAGACCAGAATTCTCCGGATCTCACTGGATGTCCGTGATGAGCTTTCCCGGAAGCAACCAGACGAGCCAGGGTGGACTGGTCTTCCGTGACCGGCACGAGCCGGGCGATGGGGCGTCCTCGATCAGTGATCTCCAGCGACTCACCGCCGCTGACCCGCGCCAGTATCTGACTGGTGTTCTGATTCAGCTCGCGAACCCCGATGCGCTGCATACCTATCAAGGTACGGTTTTTCCGATCGCAGGTCGATTTATCCGAAACTAGGCACTGCGGGCCCGACCCATACGCCGACCGATCCGGCAGCGGCCGGGTCCCTGGACACTGAATGTTCTTGGTGCCCCGCCCAGTGAGGATTCGACGATGGCCGTCGCCACCCAGACCATGACCGACGAGCAACGCAAGAGCGTTGCGCTGGAATACCTCAAGGCGTTCGACCGCGGGGGCGTCACCTCCACCGGGGGTTCGATCGTCGACCTGTTCGCAGAGGACGCTCAGGTCATGTTCCCGAAGTGGGGGATCGCCACCGGGCGCGACGAGATCGGCCGGATGTTCGGCGACATCGGCGGCACGCTGAAGCAGATCCTGCATCACTACGCGGAATTCACCTGGATCATGTCCGGCACCGACGTGTTCGCGGTGGAGGGGACGAGCCACGGGGAGCATCGGGACGGGCCGTGGCGGGCCGGCGTTCCCGACTGGGCGGCCGGCCGGTGGACGGATGTGTTCGAGGTGCGTGACTTCCTGATCCAGCGGTGCTTCATCTACCTCGATCCCGACTACGCGGGCAAGGACACCGAGCGCTACCCCTGGCTCAGGCAGTCGTGAAACCCGAGAAGGAGCACGCGAACATGACTCTGACGATGGACCGCTACATCGCCGCAACTGACCGCGCCATCGCCGACAAGTCGCTTCTCGAAGAGCTGCTCGCGGTCTTCGCCCCGGAGGCCGTCGTTCAGATCGCCGATGTGCCGTTCCGTGGCACGGAGGCCATCAGAGAGTTCTACGCCCAGTTCGTGGCGGACCATGCGGAGTCCAAGCACTTCTGGACCACGACCGTCCTGCCCGACGGGCGCCAGCGCACGGAATGGGTCTGTGCAGCGCGTAAGACGGACGGCTCGCTGATCACGATCGCCGGGATTGAGCACGCACAGCTCGACTCGCAGGGGCGGATCGCCGATCTGCACAACGAATTCACCCGTCCCCCGGCGTGATCAGTGCAGGATTCCGCGCCACCTCTCTCCGCAGCTCATGCATTCGAGCCCACCGTCCCGTAGTTCGGGTGGGGTCTGCTCCCGGCACAGAGGGCAGTACCGGAAGGACGATCGACGGGCCGCCAGTAAGCCCGCGATCACCTTCCTGTCCGCTTCCGGATCACCTGCGAGTACGACACTGCCGGTCGGTTCATAGACGAGTTCAGCGACGCCCTGCCAGCGTCCCACCGGCCGGGCGACCGTTGCGATGCCGTCGTCGATCTGGAGCATGAGCTGGGCGGGTGTCCCGGCGACATACCAAGGTTGCCGGTCTGGCTGGAACGGCCAATCGCGATTCTGTTGCTCCTGCTTCGCCCAACCCGCGCCGAAGACGTCCAGAAACAGATCGCGCGAGATGCGCAGTCGGGCAGCGAGAACGTCTTCAAGCCTGAGTTCCGGGTCTTCTCCCCCGGCCACCCACCGCTGCTTCAGCGTCTCCAGCGCGCTGGGCGGGAATTTCCGGCGCCATCAGCTCCATGGTCTTGTCGACGCCGTACCGCCGGGCGAAGTCTGCGAAAACTTCGTACCAGCGGCCTGCACCGTCCAGCTCGTCCACCCGAGATCCTTCCTGCCGTCTGAGCACACAGGGTATGTCCAATTGAACGACCGGGACCGGCCCGGCCCCTGAACATACGGAACCAGGCATACGGCGAAAAATCACGAGCGCATCCAGAAGTCGGTGCCGCAGAATGAACACTGATGAGCGGCATACACAACAACCCGGTGGCCCCCGACGAATCCGCAGCGCTCGATCCCCGTCTGCGTACCGCGATCGACGCCAGCATCAGCTGGTACGAGGACCTGTGCGCGCTGCACGGCGTGGGATCGGTGATTTCGCAGGGGGTGTGGAGTTCGCTGAGCGCCCCGCCGCCGTTGCACTCCGACGCAGTCGCGCTGGAGCCGGAGGTGACGGCCGAGCTCATCGAAGAGCGTCTTAAGGGCCGCATGAACGCCGGCGTCAAAGACAGCTTCGCCGCCCTGGACCTGTCCAGTGCGGGCATGCGGATCCTGTTCTCCGCCACCTGGATCTACCGCCGGCCGGCGCCGGTCCGCTCTACGGATCCGGGCCCCAGCCCGTGGACGCGAGTGCGGACCGACGAGCAGTTGGCGGAGTGGACGGCGTTGCACGACACCACCGAGGTCCTGCTTCCCGGGCTGCTGCAGCGCGGGGCCTTTGCTGTCCTGGCCCGACGAGTGGACGGGCGCATCGTCGCCGGAGCCGTGGCCCGCCTGGGTAGCGGCGCGGTCGACGTCTCCAACACCTACGCCGTCGAAGGCCACGTGCTGGATTGGGCTGAGCTCGCCGATGCCGTCGCGGCGCTGTTTCCCGACCGTCCCATGGTGGGCTACGAGCGCGGGGCGCCGCTCCGAGCGGCCCTTGCCGGTGGCTTCGAAGCGGTCGGTGACCTGCGCGTCTGGGTCCGTTGAGGTGCCCCGCAAGACGTCCCCCATTCTTGCGTAGCCCGGCCGGGTCCCTCTTCGAGCATCAGGAGCGGGGCAGGCTGACCGCCTCCCCCAAGGGCAGCCACTTGACCCGTTCCCGCACAGAAGCCGGAGCTGTTTCGAATACTCGGTCCAAAGCGGTTCGCTGTTCGGCAAAATGCGCCCAACCCTCGTAGTGGACCGGCAGAACCAGCCCCGGATGGACCTGCTCGATCAGGCGAAGGGCGTCGCGGCCGGTCATCGAATACCGCAGAGGGCCGGTGATCGGGAAACGAACACCGCCCAGGTGCAGCAGAACCACGTCCACATCAAATTGCGCGGACACCTGCCCGAGGGCTTTGGTGAGAACCGTGTCGCCGGTCATCCAAATGGTCTGCTGGTCTTCCGGTTCCAGGACGAAGCCGATTACCTGGCCGACAATGGGCCGGCTCAGCGGCGGGCCGTGTCGGCAGGGGGTCGCGGTCATCTTGAGGTCACTCTTGCCCTCGGCGCGAAAGACGCGGGATTCCCAGGCCTGCATCCCCACCACATTCGGCAGCCCCAGTCGCCCGGCGCCGGCCACGGTCGTCACCACTTTCCCTGCCAACGGAAGCAACGAGCGTCCTAAATCATCGAGGTTGTCGGCGTGGTGGTCGTGGCTGAGCAGGATGAGGTCTATCGGCCCAATGTCTTTGGCGTCCAGGGCCGGTCCCACTGTCTTGCGGGACGACGAGCCCCAGCCGAAGTTGTATCGGCGGCCGGGAGGATCGAACGTGGGGTCGGTAAGGATGCGCCAGCCGCCCATTTCGAGCAGGACGGTGGGCCCGCCCACATGAGTCACGTTCACGTTCGGTCCTTTCAGAGCTGCGAACAATGGACGATGGCCCCACCGTCGGTCGGGACGATGGGACCACTTCGGGTCAGGTTCGGATCAGGGCCTCAGCGCTGACGGTCCGCCCGGACGATGAAGTCCGCCGTGACCTTGGGGTGGGTCATCATGAGCACGTGCGAGCTGGCGACCCGCTTGGTCGTGGCGCCCGCACGCTTGGCCATGGCGTCCTGCGCCTTGGTCGGGATCAGGTGGTCGTTCTTGGCCACCAGGAAGTACGAGGGGATCGTCTTCCACCCGGGCTCGCCGGCCGGGATCACCAGGGAGCTCAGGGCCGCCGGGCGCTGGGACGCGCCCATGACCTTGGTGAGGGAGCGCGGCAGGTCCTGGGCGAAGATGTCGTGGAACTTGGAGGGCTTGACCATGGCGTCGCCGTCACCCTTCGGTGCGCCGGGGTACGGGCGCACGACGATGTTCTCGACCACGGAGCTGTGCCCACCGCCGAGCTCGTTCGCCGCCGCCACGTTCTCGCCCTTGGCCAGGGCGTAGGCAGCCACGTAGACCAGCGACTCGACGGACTTGTTGCCGGTGGAGGCCTCGGTGATCACCGCACCACCGTAGGAGTGGCCGACCAGGATGACCTTGCCCTTGATGGTCGAGAGGAAGTCACGCAGGTAGGCCGCATCGGTGCTGAGGCCGCGCAGCGGGTTGGACCAGGCGTAGACCGGGTAGCCCTGCTTCTGCAGGCGGCTGGTGACGTCGTTCCAGCCCGAAGCGTCTGCGAACGCGCCGTGCACCAGCACGACCGTGGGCTTCTTGGCGGCCTTGGCCGGTGCGGCGGCCTCGAGCGCGGCCGCCTGGGACGACTGGCCCGAGCCTACGAGCACGGTGGCCAGGACGAGCAGGAACGCGGCCAGTAGAACGCCGGGCGTGGTTCTGCGGAACTGAAGCGGGAAGGACATGTGAGAGCTCCAAGGGGAATTGGATCGACGCTCAGCAGGAGACGGCCGAAGCCGCCGCTTTGCGTAGGTTGATCGTGATCCGCTCGACGGCCGCGCCGTATCCCGTGGAGTGCGTAGTCGCTAGCTCAGCCGGACTCCGCTTCCCACGTGAGGCCTCGCCCCTGAGCATCGTGTGATGTGGATCACGTCAACTACCGCGAGCGCTTTGCCTGCCCGCTGACTAGTACACACAGTGAAGATCGTGACTGCGCCGAGGAGGGCCGTGGCCTCGGACGCCGAACTGATCGCCCGGTCACTGACCGGCGACAACGATGCCTTCGTGGAGATGATCACCCGCCACGAGGCCGTGATCGGCCGCTACCTGGCGCGTCAGGTCGGGCCTCAGAATGCCAAAGATCTACAAGGGGACGTGTGGGTGGCCGCCTACGGTGCCCGCGCCGGTTACGACCCCGCCTTTCCCGACGCCCGGCCCTGGCTCTACCGCATAGCGGTGAACGAGGTCAGACGACAGTGGCGCACGCAGCCGCCTGAGGACCTCGTCGCCGACGTGTCGGCAATGCCCAGGCCCCAGGGAGTGAATCCCTGGGCCGAGGTGGAGACCCGGGTGGATGCGCGCGCGGCCTTGCGCAGTGCCCTGGCCGGCCTGAAGCCGCACGAGCGCGACGTGCTGATCCTGGTCGCCGCCGAGGATCTGAGCGTGGTCGAGGCCGCACGGGTGCTGGGCATCCCGTCCAGTTCGGCCCGCCGCCGGCTGTACCGGGCCCGCAAGGCGCTGCGCGGCGATCCCCAGGTCGCAGCCCTGCTGGCCGAACTGAACAACACACAGGAGCACAAGTGATGGTCGACGAGATGGACCTGGTCAAGCAGGCCCTGGACGCTCCGTTTCCCAGCGCGGAGACCAACGAAGAAGCTCGGGCGCGCCTGGTGGCCCATATGGACAGCGCGCCTCGCGTCCTGACGCCGGTCAAAAGGCGCCCAGTACGCCTGATTGCCTTCGGTGCGGGGGCCGGCGCACTGGCTGCCGGAGTTGCCGTGGCCCTTACCGTGACCTCGCCATCGACCCCGGATCGCGCCCCGTCTCCGGGATCGCTGGCCGCCCCGACCACACAGGCCACCGTCATCGACTCCCAGTTGGTCTCCCTGGCCTTCAAGATCCAGGGCAGCAACGAACGGCCTCCCGGTGACGCGTCCCTGATCAAGCGGACCCAGAAGATCGGTGGACGAGCCACAACGGTCAGCTACGACCTGTTCACCGATGCGGGCGCCTACTACGCCCGGGAGGACAAGGCGTCACTGAGCGAGGCGATCGAGCGCGACGAGGACCTTTCCGACGGCCTTTTCGCCCGCACCGTCGCCGCCGCCCGTTTCGCCGCCGACGCCGACCCCGAAGCCGCCCGCCTGAAGATGGCCAACGCCACCCCTAACGACCTGGGGCTGGGCCTGAGCGAGAGCAAGCGCCAGGAGATCTGGGACGACGCCACCACTTGGGCCCCGGGCCAGTACCGGCCGGAGGGCTTCGAGTGGCCAGAGAATCCGCCCAGCGGAAAGGAACTCGATCTGCTCGTGGACAACATGGTCTGGATCAACAGCATCGACGCGCTGTCCGCCGGTGCCGGAGATACCGAGGTGCGGGCCGGCGTCCTTCGGCTGATGTCCACCATCGACGGCGTGAGCTTCAAGGAGTCGACCACCGCTGGCACACTCACGCTGACCTTCACGGAGGGGAAGAGCGCCTCCGGCACCACCACCGTGCAGCAACTGGTGATCGACGCCCGCACCGGCATGCCGGTTGCCTCAACCACGAAAACCACTGGTCAGGATGCCGAGTCGTCACGGAGCACCTTCGCCGTGACCCGCGTGAAAATCTCCGACCTCCTCAGCCAGGGGGCCTAGTCACCATGCTCCCCGTCTTCACCTCACATGCGAGAACGCTGATGCCCGTAGGCGAACCGGACCTCTCGACCCGTCCGTCGATCGACGAGACCATCGCCGCTGAGCGACTGCGCATCGCCGACGAACTGCAGGACCTCATCGCCAGCACCATGAGCGGGATGATTCTGCAGGCCCAGCGGGTGGACCAGACCGACGAGGGTTCACCCGACGAACTGCGTCAGACCCTTCGCGACATAGCCCTCGACGGACAGCAGACGCTCAAGTCGATGCGCGCGATCGTTCGGGGCCTGCGGGCTGTCCACCCCTCCGCAGCCTGACCTACTGCACTGACAGCGTCTCCCCCTGGTGAGGTTTTCCGGCCCGGCAGCTTCACCGCAGGTTCTTGACCAGCAGATCTATCGCCGCGCTGGTCCGCTCACGATCGCCGGTGGCTAGGAGATCCAGCACGGAACCTCTCAGCGCCGCCAGGGCCAGCGAGCGGCTGGCCAGGCTGTTGGCCCCCGCAGGCTCGTCCTGGCACCGCTCAAGAAAGGCCAGCCACTGCGCCACCGTCTGCTGCGCGAATCCTGCCCAAGGACCATCGGGTTCGACGAGGGAGCGCACGTAGCTCTCCGCCCAGAGGCGAAGTAGGGGCTCGTGCTGCGGGTCCGAAAGCCACTGCCACAGCTGCCCCACCGCGGCAGCCAACCCCGGCGGCCGAGCTGCTTCGACCCCGAAGTCCTGTAGCAACGACACCTCGTCTTGCTGAGCGCGCTCGAGCAGAGCCCGGATCAACCCTTCCTTGCTCTCGAAGAGGAACAACAGCACGCGAGGGCTCGAGCCCAGGGCCTCGGCCAGGGGGCGCAGCGACATGTCCGCCAGGCCATGACCGAGCACGTACTGGTACGCGGCCTCCAACAGCTCGACCTTGCGCGCCGACGGGCTTGGTTTTGCGTCACTCACGTGGCTAACCTACACCGCACTGAAACAGTCGTGTCAGTGGAAGGCGTTGACGATGACCCCGCAAGATTCCCGATCCGTCGCTCTTCGGCGGGCAGACCGGCCCGGCGACCTCGGCTGGGTGCTCATGGTGCACGGCGAGGGCTACCACGAACAGTTCGACTGGGACACACGATTCGAGGCGCTCGTCGCGCGGGTCGTGGCTGACTTCGCGAACACGCCCGATGCATCCCGCCAGGCCGGCTGGATCGCTGAGGTCGATGGTCAGCGCGCGGGCTGCATCTTCCTGATGGCAGACGAGAACCCCGACACCGCGAAGCTGAGACTGCTGTACGTCTCCCCCACCGCCCGCGGCCTCGGAGTGGGAACGCAACTCGTGCACGAGTACCTGAGCTTCGCCCGCGCCATCGGGTACCGATCCATCCGGTTGTGGACAGTGGATGCCCTCAGTTCCGCCCGGAAGATCTACGCCAAGGCCGGATTCAGCCTGCGTAGCCAGGAAGACGGGTCGAGCTTTGGGAAGGCCCTGGTGAGCGAGGACTGGACTCTCGATCTGAGGGACCACGACAATGGCCAGGAGCTCAGATGAGCTCCTGGCCATTGAAATCGTGGCGAACTGAAAGACTTTCAGTCGGGCCGGGCAGTCAGGGAAATCAGCTGTTCGCGAAGACCAGGTAGCCCAGGGCAAAACCGAGAATCGTAGCGACGATGGAGACCGCCAGTGCGGGCTTACCCAGCCGCTCCTTACGGGAGACCGCGACCCCACCACAGATGATCGCTGCCACCCCGAAGACGATCGGCAGGATGACGACCGCCAGGGCGCTGAGCACGAACGACACGATCGACAGCACATTCGACTGCTTGCTCGTGGTCGTGGTGCCGGCGAAAGGGGTCTGCGTCTGCGTCACTTCATCCTCCTACGTGGTGAATGGGTAGCTACGGACACTTTGGGGCTTTGATCATCCTTTCGCACTTCGAAGTGCCGAGCGCGAGCCGCAAGCCCGACTCATGGGGTGGCGCGGAAGGTGCACGACGCGGCGGACCGGTTCCGGCGACCGTCCCGATTTCTTGCTCGGAGAAACCTATTTCATGAGGGCACGGGCCAGAGTGTGCGTGTGGACGAGACGCAGCCGTTGTCCTTCGAACTGAGGGAAGCCTCGGCGGATTACGCGATTCACGACGGCACCGTCACCCGCAGTCCTCGGTCGTTCTTCCTCGACTGGATCATCGCCGGTGTACCGATGCGCGAGGGTATTGACAACGCGCGCGACCTGGTCACCCCGCTGAACCGTTCCTGGCTCGAGAGCGCCCCCAAGGCCGTTGACGTTCTGACGGGACGCACGCCCGAGGCTGACCTCGAGCCTGGACGGGTGGGCATCTTGCTCTGCGTGGTCTGCGGGGAGATCGACGTGTCGGCCGCGCTGAATATGCGAGCCACGACGGTGGTGCGGTCAGACCTGCGATGGGAGGGCCAGGACTCGGTCTACCCCGTCGAAGTCGTGCCGCCGGCGCTCACCTTCGAGCGAGTGGCGTACGAGCTTGCGCTGGAGGGCGCCTACGAGCGGGTGGCATCCCTGCCCTACGACGAGCCGGAGCACACGGTCCGGCGCTTCCTGTGGCCGTGGCAGTGGGGCTGGAAGCTGCCCCCGCGAAGGTGAGCTCGGACAACAACCTGGCCACCTGGTGCCCCAACGACAACAGGTCAGAGACTCTTACGAGTCTCTGACCTGTTGTAACACTGTCGGGCTGACAGGATTTGAACCTGCGACCCCCTGACCCCCAGTCAGGTGCGCTACCAAGCTGCGCTACAGCCCGAACCGCCCTCCAGGACCCGTTACCGGGCCGAAGAACGCTCCGCTAGCTTAGCGCACTCCGGGCCGTGCTCGTGCACGGCCCGGAGTGCGCCGGGCCTCAGCGGGCGAGGGCGATGTTGACCAGCTTCGGGGCCCGCACCACGACCTTGGCGATGGTGGCCTCACCGACCGCCTTCTTCACCGCGTCGGACTCCAGGCTCAGGGTGCGCAGGTCGTCCTCGGTGATGCCGGCGGGCACCTGCAGGCGGTCACGGACCTTGCCGTTGACCTGGACGATGCAGGTGACCTGGTCGGCCACGGTCAGCGACTTGTCGACCTTCGGCCAGCTGGTGGTGGCCACCGAGGGCTCGTGGCCGAGCTTGACCCAGCTGTCGTCGGCGGTGAACGGGGCGAAACAGGACAACGCGATGACCAGGCCTTCCACACCTTCGCGGACGGCCGGGTCGGCTGCCCCCAAGCCGCCGTCAACGGCCTGCTGCAGCAGCGTCGTCAGCTCCATCAGGCGGGCGATGACGACGTTCTGCCGTCCGCCCTCCATCTTCTGCGTGATCTCGTCGAGCAGGACGTGCACGCGGCGGCGCAGGGCCTGGTCGCCGGTGGCCGGGTCGGCGCCCAGGCTCTCGGCGGGGACCAGGGAGGCCAGGCGGCGCACCCGGTTGAGCCACTTCACCGAGCCGGCCGGGGAGACCGCGGCCCAGTCGATGTCGTCCTCCGGGGGGCCGGCGAAGATCATCGTGACCCGGACGGCGTCCGGGCCGTACTGGGCGATCTGCTCCTGGAGGTTGACGATGTTGCCCAGGCTCTTGCTCATCGCCTTGCCCTCCATGATCACCTGACCCTGGTTGGTCAGGCGCCGGAAGGGCTCGACGAAGTGCAGCAGGCCGGCGTCGTGCAGGGCCTTGGTCATGAAGCGCGCGTACAGCAGGTGCAGGTTCGCGTGCTCCTTGCCGCCGATGTAGTGGTCGACCGGCAGCCAGCGCTTGACGCCCTCGGGGTCGAACGGCCCCTCGGTGTAGTCCGGGTTGGGGAAACGCAGGAAGTACCAGGACGAGTCGACGAACGTGTCCATCGTGTCGGTGTCGCGCCGGGCGGGCTTGCCGCACTTCGGGCACTCGACGTTGACCCACTCGGTGGCGGTGCCCAGCGGCGACTGGTTGTCGTCGGGCTTCAGCGAGAAGCCGCTTTCCGGCAGGCGGACCGGCAGTTGGTCGACGGGAACGCCGACCTCGCCGCAGTCTTCGCAGTGGATGATCGGGATCGGCGTGCCCCAGTAGCGCTGACGCGACAGCAGCCAGTCGCGCAGGCGGTAGGTGATCGCGCCCTGGCCGACGCCCTGCTTCTCCAGCTGGGCGATGATCGCGGGCAGCGCCTCGCCGGAGTTCAGGCCGTCGAACTCGCCCGAGTTGACCATGGTGCCGCGCGCGGCGGTGGCCACGCCGGTCTCGGCCGGGTCGGCCTCACCGGTGTCGACGACCGTCTTGACCGGCAGGTTCATCGCCTTGGCGAAGTCCAGGTCGCGCTGGTCGTGCGCGGGCACGGCCATCAGCGCGCCGGTGCCGTAGTCGGCCAGCACGTAGTCGGACGCGTAGATCGGGATCTGCTCGCCGTTGACCGGGTTGATCGCGTAGCTGCCCAGGAACACACCGGTCTTGGCGCGGTCGGAGGCCAGCCGCTCGACCTCGGAGGTGCCGCCCAGCTGGGCGATGTACTCCTGAAGCGCCGCGCGGTGCTCGTCGGTGACCAGTTCCAGGGCCAGCGGCGCATCGGCGGCGACCACGAAGAACGTTGCGCCGTAGAGGGTGTCGGGGCGGGTGGTGAACACCCGCACCGGCTCTTCCCGGCCGACGATCCTGAAGTCGACGTGCGCACCCGAGGAACGGCCGATCCAGTTGCGCTGCATGGCCAGGATGTCTTCGGGCCACTGGCCCTGCAGCTGGTCCATGTCGTCGAGCAGGCGCTGCGCGTAGTCGGTGATCCGGAAGAACCACTGGGTCAGGTTGCGGCGCTCGACCACGCTGCCGCAACGCTCGCACTTGCCCTGGATGACCTGCTCGTTGGCCAGCACCGTGTGGTCTTTCGGGCACCAGTTGACCGGGGAGGCCTTGCGGTAGGCCAGCCCCTGGTCGAACAGCTTCAGGAAGATCCACTGGTTCCAGCGATAGTACTCCGGGTCGGACGTGTGCAGCCGGGTGCGCCAGTCGAACGAGACGCCCAGCCGCTTGAACGACGCCGCCTGCACCGCGATGTTGTCGTACGTCCAGGTCCGCGGGTGCAGGTCACGCTTGATCGCCGCGTTCTCGGCGGGCAGGCCGAAACTGTCCCAGCCGATCGGGTTCAGCGTGTTGAGCCCGCGCAGCCGGTCGAACCGGGCGATGACGTCGCTGATCGAGTACACCTCGGCGTGGCCCATGTGGAGGTCGCCGGAGGGGTAGGGGTACATGCTGACGATGTACGAGCGCTTGCGGTCGTCACCGGCCGTGGCGTCCTGGTCGGTAAGGCCGTCGGCCTGGAAGGTGCGCTGCTCGTCCCACACCTTGACCCACTGGTCCAGGTCGATCTGGTCGACGGTGTCCCGCCGCTCGTCATGCTCGCTCATCATGTCCAACATCTACGCGAAACCGGGAGGTTGACCTTCCAAGACTAGTGGACCAGCCGCAGCAGCCCGTTCGCCTGTGGATATCCGCTCCCAGGAAACGTCCAGAGAACTTCCGGACCGGCCACAGACCCTCCACAGCCGGCGCATAGCTGCCGTTGATGAGGTGAGGACAGTTCAGCAACCAGCCATCCTTGGAGCCGATGTGAGCAGCGACCAGCAGATCCCCGATCCGGTCACGGACAACGCCGCCTATGTACGGGCCGTCCATGACAAAGGCCTGGGATTCGACCTGCGCACCATGTCGCGCCGCAAGATGCTCGGCGGGCTGGGGGCGGTGTTCCTGCTCGGCGCCTGCGGCAGCAACTCCGACGAGACCTCGACCGCCGGCAGCACCACCAGCACCGGCGTCACCGAGATCGAGTCCGAGACCAACGGCCCCTACCCCGCCGACGGCACGAACGGCATCGATGTACGCACGGAGTCGGGCATCGTCCGTAGCGACATCACCTCTTCGTTCGGAGATTCCACGACCACTGCTGAGGGCGTGCCGCTGACCATCGAGTTCACCGTCACGGACCTCACCGGCGCTCCCCTGTCGGGGGCCGCGGTGTACGTATGGCACTGCGACCGCGCGGGGCTGTACTCGCTGTACTCCGAGGGCATCACCGAGGAGAACTACCTCCGCGGCATCCAGGAGACCGACGCCAACGGCGTCGTGAGCTTCACCAGCATCTTCCCGGCCTGCTACACCGGTCGCTGGCCGCACATCCACTTCGAGGTCTACTCGTCGCTGGAAGACGCGACCAGTGGCGAGGGCACCATCCGTAAGACGTCGCAGATGGCTTTGCCGGAAGAAGTCAACGCGGTGGTCTACGCCACCGACGGGTACAGCGCGAGTGTGTCCAACATGAGCCAGGTGACCCTGGAGGACGACAACGTCTTCGGGGACGACGACGCGGCGACGGAGCTGGGCACCGTCACCGGAAGCGTTTCCAAGGGGTACGTGGCCAAGCTGACCGCCGCAATCGATCCCGAGGGCACCGACGCTCAGGCGTCCGGAGGCGGTCAGGGTGGTGGAACCCCGCCCAGCGGTGGGCCGGGCGAAGGAGGCACGCCGCCGAGCGGGGCGCCTTCCGGCGGGATGGGCACACCGCCCAGCGGTGCGCCGCAGCCGACGGCGAGTGCCAGTAGCTGAAAACCCCACCCCAACAACTAAGGACGTTTGTGGGCCTCGAGGCTCACAAACGTCCTTAGTTGGTTGATCTGGTTCTACTGCTTGCGGGAACGCTTCTCGCGGGGACGCACCGAGACCTCGATCGGTGTGCCCTCGAAGCCGAACTCCTCACGTAGGCGGCGCTCGATGAACCGGCGGTAGCCGGCCTCGAAGTAGCCGCTGGTGAACAGCACGAAGCGGGGCGGCTTGGTGGAGACCTGCGAGCCGTAGAGGATGCGCGGCTGCTTACCCCCGCGCACCGGGTGCGGGTGGCTCTGCATGATCTGAGCCAGCAGCGAGTTCAGCTTGCCGGTGGGCACCCGGGTGTCCCACGACTCCAGCGCCGTGTCGAGCGCCGGGGTGAGCCGGTTGACGTGCCACTTGGTCGAGGCCGAGACGTTGATCCGGGGCGCCCACTGCACCTGCACGAGGTCGGTCTCGAACTCGCGCTCGAGGAACTTGCGGCGCTCCTCGTCCATCAGGTCCCACTTGTTGTACGCGATCACCATCGCGCGGCCGGACTCCTGGACCATCGAGATGATCCGCTGGTCCTGCTCCGACAGCGGCTCGCTGGAGTCCAGCAGGACGACCGCGACCTCGGCCTTCTCCAGGGCGGCGTGGGTGCGCAACGAGGCGTAGAAGTCGGCGCCGCGGGTGAGGTGCACGCGGCGGCGGATGCCCGCGGTGTCGACGAACTGCCACTTGCGGCCGTTGATGTCGATGACCTCGTCGACCGGGTCGCGGGTGGTGCCCGCGGTGGAGTCGACGACCACCCGGTCTTCTCCGGCGAGAGCGTTGAGCAGACTGGACTTTCCGACGTTGGGCCGGCCCAGCAGGGCGACCCGGCGCAGCCCGGAGGCGCGCTCCTCGCCGATCGCGGAGACCTCGGGCAGCGCAGCCAGCACGGCGTCAAGCAGGTCACCGCTGCCCCGGCCGTGCAGTGCGGAGACCGGGTAGGGCTGGCCCAGGCCGAGCGACCACAGCGCTGCGGCCTCGAGCTCGCCGCGGGTGTCGTCGACCTTGTTGGCCGCCAGGATCACCGGCTTCTTGGTGCGGCGCAGCAGCTTCACCACGGCCTCGTCGGTGGCGGTGGCCCCGACCTGACCGTCGACCACGAACAGCACGGCGTCGGCCAGCTCGATCGCGACCTCGGCCTGCTCGGCGACGCGGGCGGCCAGACCCCGGGCGTCGCGCTCCCAGCCACCGGTGTCGACCACGACGAAACGCCGCCCGGCCCACTCGGTCTCGTAACGCACCCGGTCGCGGGTGACGCCGGGGACGTCCTCGACGACCGCCTCACGACGGCCGAGCACACGGTTGACCAGGGTGGACTTACCCACGTTGGGGCGCCCGACGATGGCCAGCACGGGCAGCGGGCCGGAGCCGGACTGCTCGTCGAAGTCCTGGCCCTCGGCGTCGAGCAGCCGCAGGTCGGACTCGGACAGGTCGTAGTCGGCCAGACCGGCGCGCAGCGCGTGGTCCAGGCCCGGGGTCTCGGGTTCCTCAGCTCCGTAGCCCGCCGCCACGTCGTGGACGACGGTGTCTTCGGAACGGTCTTGCTCGCCTTGCTTGGACATCAGGAAACGGCACCAGCCCTGGCAGTTCGGTCGCTGTCGTCGAGGTCGGCCACCGAGCCGGAGCCGGTGACGGTGCGGGTGATCGCGGCCAGCACGGCGTCGACGGTCTGCTCGAAGTCGAGCGCCGAGGAGTCCAGGTGCAGCACGCCGTCCGCGGCGACCTCGAAGTTGGAAACGGTGGAGTCGTCGGAGTCGCGCCGCACGATCTGGTCGCGGGTGGCCTCGACGGACGCGGCGTCGGCCGAGCCGTGCAGCTCCTTGGCCCGCCGGGCCAGGCGCGCGGCCTCGCTGGCGGTGAGCAGGATCCGCACGTCGGCGTCGGGGGCGACGACGGTGGTGATGTCGCGGCCCTCGGCCACGACCCCCTCGTGCACGCCCTTGGCGGCGGAGGTGATGAGCTCGCGCTGACGCCGCAGCATCTCCGCGCGCACATCGAGGTTGGTGGCCACCTTGGAGACCACGGTGGAGATCCGGGTCTCGCGGATGGCCGCGTTCACGTCGGTCCCGCCGACCCACGCCCCGGGGGCGGACGGGTCGGTCACCATGGTCAGGTCGAGGTCGCGCACGTGCTGCGCGACCGCCGGGGCGTCGGCCAGGTCGATACCGGCCTCCAGCACCGACCAGGTGGCGGCCCGGTACATCGCACCGGTGTCCAGGTACTCCAGACCCAGCCGGCGGGCGACCTCGCGGGAGACGCTGGACTTGCCGGACCCGGAGGGGCCGTCGACGGCGATCACCAGCGGGCGCGCTTCGGTCAGGCCTTCGTTCCGGTCGGACTGCGCGGACACGGTGATACCTCCGGGGGTTGGGTGGCTTGTCGGCTGTGGGCGCCGGTCGTGAACAACGCCCTACAGGTACGTGACCTTCCTAGGTTAGTCGAGTCACGGGCCACATCCGACATCCAGCAAGCGCGGCCACCCTTACGGACTGTCCGGCTACTCCAGGTAAGGACGGGTGTGGGCGCCTCAGGCGACGACGTGCCAGCCCCGGGCGGTGAGGGCCTTCTCCAGTTCCGTGCGCACGGTGGGCAGGACCGCCACGCTGCCCAGGCCGACCCGCGCCCCCGGAGCGTGCTCCAGGTTGAACTCCTCGACGTTGATCCCGGCCTCGCCGATGTCGTCGAAGAGCCGGGCCAGCTGCCCCGGCTGGTCCGGGACCAGGGCGGTGACCACGGCGTAGCGGGTCTGCGGCTGCCCGTGCTTGCCGGGGATCCGCTCGCGGCCCTCCCGGCCGTTGTGGATGATCTGGGCGACCGCGGCCCGCGCGCCGACCGCCTCGCCCTCGCTGAGGGCGTCGAGGGCGGTGATCAGGCCGTCGAGGTCTTTCTGCAGATCTTTGAGGACGTCGGCCACCTGCGGTGCGTTGGCCGACAGGATCTGCGCCCACAGCACCGGGTCGCTGTCGGCGATCCGCGTGACGTCGCGCAACCCCTGACCGGCCAGCCCCACTGCCGGGTCGCCCGCCTTGACCAGGCGGGCGGCGACCAGGCTGGCCGCCAGCTGGGGCACGTGCGAGATCAGGGCGACGGCCTCGTCGTGCTCGGCCGCGGGCATGAACACCGGGGTCGCTCCCAGGGCGATGGCCAGCATGCGCACCAGTTCGGTGCCGGGGTGCTGCGCGCGGTCCTCGACCCCGGTGGGCGGGCAGACCACCCACGGGCGGCCGAGGAACAGGTCGGCCCGCGCTGCGGTGGGCCCGGAACGTTCCCGGCCCGCCATCGGGTGCCCACCGATGTAGCGATCGGCGCCACCGACGTCTTCCATCGACGCCGCGATGCCGCCCTTCACGCTCGCCACATCGGTGACGACCGCCTCCGGGTGCGCCGCCAGTTCGGCCGCGACCACCTCGGCGGTCACGTCCGGCGGCGCCCCGACGACCACCAGCTGCACCGGTTCGTCGCCCGGATCCGGCCGGCCGGCCCCCACGTCGCGGGCCAGGGCGAGCGCGGTGGGGGACGGATCGTGCAGCAGCACCCGCACCCCCATGCTGCGCAGGCCCAGCCCGATACTCGTGCCGAGCAGGCCGGTGCCGACCACGCGGACGGTGCCCAGCTCGGCCGCGGCCGCCGGATCCAGGCTCATCAGCCCAGCGGGATCGGCGGGACGCCGGTCCGCAGCCGCTCGGTGCCGTGCAGGTAGACGTTGCGGATCTGGTCGGCGGCGAGATCGGTCTCGACGTGCGCGACCAGCCGGACCAGCATCGGCATGGCCCCTTCCACGTGCATCTCCTGCACACAGATCAGCGCCGGGTCGTTCAGGCCCAGCTGACGTGCCGCGAGCGCGGGGGCCACGCTCTTCACGTCCTGGGTGGCGGTGAAGACGATGCTGATGATCGAGTCCTGGTCGAGCTGGTTGCCGACCATCACCTCGGACACCATCTCACGGGTGCGCTCCAGCACATGGTCCCGCTCGTCGGTGTCGATCTGCGTCGCCCCCCGGACAGCCCGGACAGCCACATTTCCTCCTTGAGATCTGTTTCACGAGAAGCGTTGCGCCCCCGGCGGTCTGCTAGAGATCGACAGCCTCGAACAGCTGACTGAGCTCCTCGCCGTGGATGGCCCGGGTGCGGCCGGAGCGCAGGCCCCCCATCTGGACCGGACCGATCTGGGTCCGGCAGAGCTGGAGGACCGGGTAGCCCACCTCGGCGAGCATGCGTCGCACGATGTGGTTACGCCCCTCGTGAAGGGTGATCTCGAGGAGTGCCTTACCGGGACGGGAGTCGACCATGCGGAAGGAGTCGGCCTTGACCGGCCCGTCCTCCAGCTCGATCCCGCTCCGGAGCTTCTTGCCGATGTCCTTGGCGACCGGCCCGGCCACCTCGGCCAGGTAGGTCTTGGGGACCTCGTGGCTGGGGTGGGTGAGCCGGTGGGCCAGGTCACCGTCGTTGGTGAGGATGAGCAGGCCCTCGGTGGCCGTGTCGAGCCGGCCGACGTGGAAGAGCCGCTCGTCGTGGGCGTTGGGCCGCTGGGAGAGGATGTCGCCGACGCAGGGCCGGCCCTCCGGGTCGCTCATCGTGGTGACCACACCCGGCGGCTTGTTCAGCGCCAGGTAGATCAGCGACTGGTCGAGCTGCAGGCGCACGCCGTCGACGTGGACGACCGACTTCTTCGGGTCGATCCGCACGCCGAGCTCGCGCACGGTGGCGCCGTCGACCTGGACGCGGCCGGCCGCGATCAGGTCCTCGCTGGCCCGGCGGGAGGCGACCCCGGCCTGGGCCAGGACCTTCTGCAGGCGCACGCCGTCGGGGTCGTGCACGTCGACCGCCGGCTCCTGGGGAGCGCGGGACATCGGCTTGGAGCCCATCGGGGCGCCGCTGCGGTCGCGGCCGCCGCGCGCGGTGGTGCGGGCGCCGGGGACCTTGGGCTGCTGGCCGCGATGGGCGGATTTACGGGGCTTGGGGGGAGTCATGAAACACCTGCCGGGAAGTCGTCGAGGGCGTCGATCTCGGGGAGGAACGGCGCCAGGGAAGGCAGCTCGTCCAGCGAGGTCAGGCCCAGTTTCTGCAAGAAGGTCCGGGTGGTCACGTACAGGGTGGCGCCGGTCTCCGGGTCGTTGCCGGCGTCCTCCACGAGCCCGCGGGTGACCAGGGTGCGCATCACCGCGTCCACGTTCACCCCACGGACGGCGGAGACCCGCGCCCGGCTCACCGGCTGGCGGTAGGCCACGATCGCGAGGGTCTCCAGGGCGGCCTGGCTGAGCTTGGAGGTCTGCCCGTCGAGGACGAAGCGCTCCAGGACCGGTGAGAATTCCGGACGGCTGTAGATGCGCCAGCCCCCGGCCACCCGCCGCAGCTCGAAGCCGCGGGCATCGTTGTCGTACTCGGCCACCAGCCCCGCCAGGAGTTCGGTGACGTGCTCGACGGTGAGGTCCAGGGCGGCGGCCAGCTGAACCTCTTCCACCGGGTTCTCGACCACCATGAGGACGGCCTCGAGCGCAGCCCGGGCCCCGCCGGGCAGGTCCTCCAGATCGGGGACCTCGCTCTCCCCCGGCTGTTCCTCGTCGTTCACCGCTCCATCATGCCCTGTCCAGCGCCCGGGCCTGACATCACCGCAGGGCGCGCAGGTCCTCCTCGGTGACGAAGTTGCTCGGGTCGGGCCCCTCGGTGGGTTCTTCCGGCGGGGCCTCGACGCCCTCGAACTCGTCCACCTCGATCGTGTCCAGGTCGGCGCCGGTCCAGCGCACGGTGAGCTCGCCCAGGGGCGAGACCTGGTCGAAGGCCACGGCGGCCTCGCGGAACAGTTCGAGCAGGGCCAGGAAGCGGGCGATCACCACGAGCTTGCCCTCCGCGTCGCTGACCAGCTGGCGGAAGCTAGCGGTCTGGGCCCGGCGCAGACGCTCCACGATCAGGGCGGCCTGCTCGCGCACGCTGACCGCGGGGTTGTGCAGGTGGTCGAGCCTGACTTTAGGCGGTTCCTTGGGGGTGAGCGCCTTGGCCGCGATCTCGGCGAACTGCAGCGGGGTCAGGCCGAGCACCAGTTCGGGCAGGAGCTTGGTCAGGTGCTCCTCGATCGGCACGTCCCGAGGACTGCGCCGGGTCTCGGCCTCGATCTTGGTGGAGAGGGTCTTGGCCACGTCCTTGAACGCGCGGTACTGCAGCAGCCGGGCGAACAGCAGGTCGCGGGCCTCCAGCAGGGCCAGGTCCTCGTCGTCCTCGACCTCGGCGGCGGGCAGCAGCCGGGCCGCCTTCAGGTCCAGCAGGGTGGCCGCGACCAGCAGGAACTCGCTGACCTCGCCGAGGTCCCAGGCCGGGCCCAGGGCCTTGACGTAGGCCAGGAAGTCGTCTGTGACCTGGGCGATGGCGATCTCGGTGACGTCCAGCTTGTGCTTCGAGATCAGGCCCAGGAGCAGGTCGAACGGGCCGTCGAAGTTGTCGAGGTGCACCTCGAAGCCGGTGGAACGGCCGGGCAGCACCCCACCCGGCACGACATCGGCGTGCTCACCGACGTCTTCAGTTCTGTTCTGGCCGTTCTCGTTCTGGCCGTTCTCGTTCTCCCGGTTCTCCGGGCGTTCGCGCAGGTCGATCGCCACGCTGCCGTCGGCCGCGGTCAGATCGATCGTGGCTCCGACGGGCGCTTCCTGCGCGGTGGAACTCTCCTGATCGGTCAACGTGGATGCAGCTGTCGGACTCAGGCGGCGTCGCCGCGCGCGATCAGCTCACGCGCGAGGAGGCGGTAGGCGTAGGCGCCGGCGTGCGAGGACGCGTAGGTGGTGATCGGCTCGGCGGCCACCGAGGCGTCCGGGAACTTCACGGTGCGGCCGATGACGGTGTGGAAGACCCGCTCGCCGAACGCCTCGACCACCCGGGCCACCACCTCGCGGCTGTGCAGGGTGCGCGGGTCGTACATGGTGGCCAGGATGCCGTCGACCTCCAGGCCGGGGTTCAGCCGGTCCTTCACCTTCTCGATCGTCTCGACCAGCAGCGCCACACCGCGCAGCGCGAAGAACTCGCACTCCAGCGGGATCACCACGCCGTGCGCGGCGGTGAGCGCGTTGATCGTGAGCAGACCCAGCGAGGGCTGACAGTCGATCAGGACCACGTCGTAGTCGTCGAGCACCGGGCGCAGGGCCCGGCTCAGCACCGTCTCCCGGGCCACCTCGCTGACCAGCTGCACCTCGGCCGCGGACAGGTCGATGTTGGCGGGCAGCAGGTCGAGGTTCTCGATCGCGGTGGGCCGGACCACCTCCTCGATCGGGGTGGCGCGGTCCATCAGCACGTTGTAGACGGTGCTGTCCAGCTCGTGCGGGTTGATGCCGAGCCCCACCGACAGCGCACCCTGCGGGTCGAAGTCGACCAGCAGGACCTTGCGACCGTACTCCGCCAGCGCCGCGCCCAGGTTGATCGTCGAGGTGGTCTTGCCGACGCCGCCCTTCTGGTTGCACATGGCGATGATCCGCGCCGGGCCGTGCGCGCTGAGCGGCACCGGTTCGGGGAACGACGGCATGGGGCGGCCGGTCGGCCCGTCACCGCCGGAGCTCACCAGCAGCAGGCCGTCGCCGCCTCCCCGCTCCACGGCTATGTCGGACAATGCCGCAGCAGTCGTGTTGTTCGTCACGTCGTCTCCTCGGTAGCGCTCGTCGACTCCTACGCCGACATCCGGACATGACACCGGGCGTTTCGTCGATGTCCATCCTCGCGCGTCGCCGGTCGGGACCAGGCGAGGCTAGTCGGCGCGTCGCCTGGTACTCAAGCCGAGTTCCGCGCTATGAGCGGCGCTCTAGGCCTGTAGCGCCCTCGGATGCGCCGCCACATAGACCTCACGCAGCGTATCCGCAGTGACACGCGTGTACAGCTGTGTGGTGGTTACGGAGGCATGTCCGAGTAGTTCCTGCACCACCCGGACGTCGGCGCCGCCCTCCAGAAGGTGCGTTGCGAAGGAGTGCCGCAGGGTGTGCGGAGAGACCCTCCCGGCCAGGCCGGCGCGGTCGGCAGCACCGGCCAGCACGGCCCAGGCACTCTGCCGGGACAGGGGCCCACCTCGGGCGTTGAGGAAGACGGCGGGCGAGCCCCGCCCCCTTACGGCGAGCGCGGCCCTCCCCCGCACCAGGTAGGCATCGACCGCGGCGACGGCGTAGCTGCCGATCGGGACGATGCGCTCCTTGTCGCCCTTGCCCCTCAGCCGGACCAGGCCAGCCTGCAGGTCGAGGTCGTCGATCGCGCAGCCGACCGCCTCGCTGATCCGGGCGCCGCAGCCGTAGAGCAGCTCCAGGAGTGCCCGATCGCGCAGTCCGGTCGGGGTCTCGGGCGGCCCGGCGGCGGCCAGGACGCTCTCTACCGCCGCGAGGCTGATCGCCTTGGGCAGCCGCTTGGGCGGAGACGGGGGCTGCACCTGGCCCGCCGGATCGATCTGGGTGCGCCCCTCGAGCAGCAGGAACCGGTGGAACCCGCGCACCGCCACCACGTGCCGGGCCGCCGAACTGGCCGAGAGCGCGGCGGCGCCGTCTTCGCCGGTGCGGATGGCGGCGAGGAAGTTGGTGACGTCGCGCTCGGAGACCTGCGCCGGATCGTCGAGGTGGTGGTGCAGCAGGAAGTCGACGTACCGGCGCAGGTCGCGGCGATAGGCACCGAGGGTGTTGGTGGCCAGCCCCCGTTCCACCGCGAGATGGTCCAGGTAACCGCTCAGCGCTTCGTCGAGCGGGGTGGGTGGGCGCGGCGCCTTCCCCGGTGCCTGGCCCGGCAGGCCCGGCACCGGAGAAGGCGACTTCGTGCGAGGTTTCGACGCCCGCGCCCCCGGGGCGGACGTCGGGGGCGCAGTCAGGCCAGCACCTCGGTCAGGGCGACGAACGGCATCTCGTGGGCCTCGGCCACGGGAGCGTTGACCACCGCCCCGTCGTAGGTGTTCAGCCCCAGGCCCAGCGCCGGATCTGCACGCAGGGCCTCGCGCCAGCCTCGCCCGGCCAGCTCGAGCACGTACGGCAGGGTCACGTTGGTCAGCGCGTAGGTGCTGGTGTGCGGCACCGCGCCCGGCATGTTGGCCACGCAGTAGAAGACCGAGTCGTGCACCTTGTAGGTCGGGTCGGCGTGGGTGGTGGGCCGTGAGTCCTCGAAGCAGCCGCCCTGGTCGATCGAGATGTCGACCAGCACGCTGCCCGGCCGCATGGTGGCCACCTGCTCGTTGGTGACCAGCTTGGGCGCCTTGGCCCCGGCCACCAGCACGGCGCCGACGACCAGGTCGGCGTCGCGGATCGCGGTCTCGATCTCCAGCGAGTTCGAGGCCACGGTCTGCAGGTGGCCCTGGTAGATCCGGTCCATCTCGCGCAGCCGCTCGATGTTGCGGTCCAGCAGCACCACCTCGGCCTGCATGCCCAGCGCGATCGCGGCCGCGTTGGCCCCGGCCACCCCGGCCCCGATGATGACCACCTTGGCCGCGTACACACCGGGCGCACCGCCGAGCAGGATGCCCCGCCCGCCCTCGGCCCGCATCAGCGTGTGCGCCCCGACCTGCGGGGCGAGCCGGCCGGCGACCTCGCTCATCGGCGCCAGCAACGGCAGCGACCGGTCGGCCAGCTGCACCGTCTCGTAGGCGATGCCGGTGACCTGGCGCTTCAGCAGTTCTTCGGTGAGCGGGCGATCGGCGGCCAGGTGCAGGTAGGTGAACAGCACCTGCCCCGGGCGCATCCGCTCGTACTCCGCCGGGATCGGCTCCTTCACCTTCAGCACCAGCTCGGCCCCGGCCCACACCTCGTCGGCGGTGGGAAGGATCCGAGCCCCGGCCGCGACGTAGGCGTCGTCCGAGATCGACGACCCCTCCCCCGCGGCCCTCTCGATGATGACCTCGTGCCCGGCCCGGACCAGCTCGTGCACCCCGGCAGGGGTGATCGCGACCCGGTACTCGTGGTTCTTGATCTCGCGCGGAACGCCGACCCTCACTCGATCAGCCGCCTCTCGTCAGCAGACCCCAGATGATCGCTTCGAGGGCCACTCTAGGACGGACGTCGGACCGGCACCGTGTGACGCGACGCCGTCGGCAGATCATTCGCTGCGGATCGCGTCTGGAACGGAAACTGTCGGTGGCGTGTGATTCGATCTTTCTCATGAGCGGTCGGTTCGTTCCGTATGCGGCCACACCCGGCCGCGCCATCGTGCAGGTCGTCGCCGACATCAGCGTGCTGCTGTGGGTGGTGGCCTGGTACTACGTGGCCAAGGCCGTGCACTCGGCCCTGTCCGCCATCGCCGAGGTCGGGGCCGACGTGCAGGGCGGCGCCAACGGCATCCGCAGCAACCTGAACGGCGCCGGAGACAGCGCGGGCGACATCCCGCTGGCCGGTGACGCACTGGCGAAACCGCTGAACGCGGCGGCCGGGGCCGCGCAGCAGATCGCCGATGCCGGCCAGGGCCTGGACGAGAAGGCCACCGCGCTGGCCATCCTGCTGGCGCTGGCGGTCTCGGTACCGCCGATCCTGGCGCTCGTGGTGCCCTGGCTGCTGCTGCGCCTGCGGTTCGCCCGCCGGGCCGGCGCCACCGCCGCCCTGGCCAACACCGAAGGCGGCGCCGACCTGCTCGCCCTGCGCGCCCTCGCCAACCGCCCCATGCCCAAGCTCCTGAAGATCACCGCCGACCCCCTGGAGGGCTGGCGCACCGGAGACCCAGAGGTAGTCCGCCGCCTCGCCGCCCTGGAACTGAGATCGGCCGGCCTCAAATAGGTCCGCCCAGCACACCGCGCGACCAGGCCCACCCCTCGATCACGGCCAGCCCGGCCCCACCCCTTGATCACGGCCGGCTCAGCCCCCTCGATAACGGCCAGCCCGGCCACACCCCTCGATCACGGCCGGATCTGCCCACTGCGCGAACTTAGGCCGAGTGGGGGCGCGGGCGCTTGGGAGTGCTGCCGGCGCCGACCCGGCCGATGATCGCCTGGGCCACCTGGTCCGCGTTCGTCTCCGGCAGCCAGTGGCCGGCGTCCAGTTCGACGAATCGGTAGCTGGACCGGTGGCTCTCCACCACGTATTCGGCAGATGCCTCGGCGGCCGCGCGGCCCAGGAAGGGGTCTTGCGAGCCCCAGACGTAGGTCAGCGGCAGCTTGGCCCGGCCTGCCGGGGTCGATCGTGAGTACGCCACTCCGCGATACCAGTTGAGCGCGCCGGTGAGGGTGTTTCCCTGTTGCAGCCGCTTGGCGTCCCTCTGGGCCAATGGCTTGGGCAGCCCTGTCCGCAGCAGCATCTGCTGCGCCCGATCACCGCGCAGGGCGAGCTCCGGCACCCCTGGCAGCTGGAAAGCGCCCACGTACCAGGACCTCAGGCCTTGCGCACTGCTCCGGGCGGCCTTCGCCAGTGCTGCCGGATGCGGCGTCGAGAGCACGGTCACCGAGCGAAATCGGTCGGCGTGCCGACCGGCCAATGCCCAGGCCACTGCCCCGCCCCAGTCGTGTCCCACCACATGCGCTGTCTTGTGCCCCACCGCGTCCATCAGCGCCAAGACGTCGTCCATGAGCTCCCCCATGGCGTACCTGCGTCGTGAATCCGGCTGTGCGCCAGGCGAATAGCCGCGCTGGTCCGGCGCGATCGTGCGCATACCCGCCGAATGGAGCAACGGCTCCAGCTTCAGCCAGCACGTGGAGGTCTGCGGGAAACCGTGCAGCAGGATCACCGGCGTTCCATTGTCCGGCCCGCTGTCGCGCACGTCGAAGGTCAGGCCGTCCCGGGTAAATCTCTGCATGGCCACAAAGCGTAGATGCGCTCCCACCCTGCGCATCTGAAGAAGGCACACGAGTCCCGCGCCCTTCTGGCACCCCTTCAGGTCTTCACAATGCGCACGCCAACATCACTCTGAGCGCCCGCAGGGGAGGAAGGGGAGTTTGCCGAGAGAATACTTGGACGTCCAAGCACAGTCTCGAGAAACTCCCTGTCCCGGCTGAGGTCACGCTTGGCTATGCGTCATCACGGACCGAGAGCGATTGGCTCGGCGCGGAGACCGACCCTGTTCGAATGCCACTTGGTGGGCAAGGGCCCGCCCAGAGGCCCCGGCTCGGCTCGGCCTGCTCATAGGCCCCGGCTCGGCTCGGCCCGCTCATAGATCCCGACTCGGCTCGGCCCGCTCATAGACCCCGACTCGGCTCAGAGCCCCTCATAGACCCCGACTCGGGCCCGGCGGCGAGATGCACGCCGGAGCCCGAGGGGGTTTCACTAGCGGTAGTGGCGGTGGGCGGGCCAGGGGGCGTTGGCGGGGCGGAGGGTGGACCAGTCCGCTGCCTTGGCGGCCACTGCGGCCAGGATGCCGATCGCTGCGCCGGGGTTGTGGATCTTTCCGGCGAGCACGGCGTCACGGGCCTCTTCGAGGGGGACCCAGCGGGTGGGCATGTTCAGCTCCTCCTCGCCGCGCTGGTACCGCTCGGCCTCGGGCACCTCGGAGATGCCGCGGGCCAGGTAGCAGCGCAGGGCCTCGTTGCTGCCGCCGGGCGAGTTGAACCACTCGGCCAGCAGGTCCCACTGCCCGGCCCGGATGTCGGCCTCCTCCAGCAGCTCCCGCTTGGCCGCCTCGACCGGGTCCTCGCCCGGCACGTCGAGCAGGCCGGCGGGCAGCTCCCAGAGTTCCATCTGCACCGGGTGCCGATACTGCCGGATCATCAGGACGCGGTCGAACTCGTCCAGGGCCAGCACCGTCACCGCTCCCGGGTGGTCCATCAGTTCCCGGGTGACCTGGCCGCCCTCACCGAGGTCGACCTTCTCCGAGACGATGTTCCAGACCTTGCCCTGGTGGATCAGGTCGTGGGCGATCACCGGCCGGGGAGCCAGGAAGTCTTCCAGCTCCTCGCTCACGCGGTCACCGAGGCGGCGTTGTCCGAAGCCTTACTGCCCGCAGCCGCCTTCTTCGAGGCGCCCTTGCCCGACGGGGCCGCGTTCTCCGCAGGAGCGGCGTGCTCGGAAGCCTGACGCGGGGTCTCGACCTCGACCAGGCGCTCGGCGCGCTGCCGGTCGACGGCCGCACCGATCAGGCCGGCGAACAGCGGGTGCGCACGGTCGGGGCGGGACTTGAACTCCGGATGCGCCTGGGTGCCCACGTAGTAGGGGTGCACCTCGCGCGGCAGCTCCACGAACTCGACCAGCGACCGGTCGGGAGACATCCCCGAGAAGGAGATACCGGCGTCCTCAAGCTGCTTGAGGTAGTTGTTGTTGACCTCGTAGCGGTGCCGGTGACGCTCGGAGACCTTGGCGCTGCCGTACACCTCCCGCACGATGCTGCCCTCGGCGAGCACGGCCGGGTAGGCGCCCAGCCGCATGGTGCCGCCCATGTCGCCCTCGCCCGAGACGATGTCCTTCTGCTCGTCCATCGTGGCGATGACCGGGAAGTGGGTCTCCGGCTCGAACTCGGTGCTGCTGGCGTCGCCCAGGCCGGCCACGTTGCGCGCGTACTCGATCACCATGCACTGCAGGCCGAGACACAGCCCCAGGGTCGGGATCTGGTTCTCGCGGGCGTAGCGCAGAGCGCCGAGCTTGCCCTCGATGCCACGCACGCCGAACCCGCCGGGCACGCAGATCGCGTCCACACCGCGCAGCGCCTTCGCAGCACCCTCGGGCGTCTGGCAGGTGTCCGACGCGACCCAGCGGATGTTGACCTTGGCGTCCTGGTCGAACCCGCCGGCCCGCAGCGCCTCGGTGACCGAGAGGTAGGCGTCCGGCAGGTCGATGTACTTGCCGACCAGGGCCAGCTCGACCTGGTGGGCCGGCTCGTGCACCCGGCGCAGCAGGTCGTTCCAGCTGTCCCACTCCACGTCGCGGAACGACAGGCCCAGGCGGCGCACCACGTAGGCGTCCAGGCCCTCGGAGTGCAGCACCTTCGGGATGTCGTAGATCGACGGGGCGTCGACCGCGTTCACCACCGCCTCGACGTCCACGTCGCAGGTCAGCGCGATCTTGCGCTTCATGCTGTCCGGGATCACCCGGTCCGAGCGGCAGATCAGCGCGTCCGGCTGGATGCCGATGTTGCGCAGGGCGGCCACCGAGTGCTGGGTCGGCTTGGTCTTCAGCTCGCCGCTGGGAGCCAGGTAGGGCACCAGCGAGACGTGGATGAAGAGCACGTTCTCGCGGCCGACGTCGCGGCGGACCTGGCGGGCCGCCTCGAGGAAGGGCAGCGACTCGATGTCGCCGACGGTGCCGCCGATCTCGGTGATGATCACGTCGGCCACGCTGGCCTGGGCCCGCATGCGCGACTTGATCTCGTCGGTGATGTGCGGGATGACCTGCACGGTGTCACCGAGGTACTCGCCGCGGCGCTCCTTGGCGATGACCGAGGAGTAGACCTGGCCGGTGGTGACGTTGGCCGACTGGCCGAACTCCACGTCGAGGAAACGTTCGTAGTGACCGATGTCCAGGTCCGTCTCGGCGCCGTCGTCGGTCACGAAGACCTCGCCGTGCTGGAACGGGTTCATCGTGCCAGGGTCGACGTTGAGATAGGGGTCGAGCTTCTGCATCGCGACGCGCAGTCCACGAGCCCGGAGAAGGTGACCGAGGCTGGACGCCGAAAGTCCCTTACCGAGGGAGGAGGCGACGCCACCCGTGACGAAGATCTGCTTGGTGAGTTCCGGTATCCGCTGAGCCACGGGCTTTCACGTTATCAGGGTCTGCGGGCCGTCGTGACCTCAGCCGCCTCGTTCGCCCGGATGGGCTACCGAAGTCCCTTTATCGGCGAGGGGATCTTCATCACTACGGCCGCCCGAGCAACTGCTGGTAACGGTTGTGCCAACGCTGGGTGACCTCGTCCTCGGTCGGCAGCGCCGCGACCCGGGCGCGGGCCCGTTCGGCGAGCTCGGCCGCCTGGGTGGGGTCGGTGAGCAGATCGCGGACGGCGGAAGCAAGCGCTGGTGCCGATCCGGGATCGACGAGCGCACCCGCGTCCTCAAGCAGGTCGGGAACCCCACCCACCGCGGTGGCGACCACCGGAACCCCGGCGGCCATCGCTTCCTGTACCGCCAGCGGGCGGGCCTCCCAGTCGCTGGTGAGCGCAAAGACGTCGGCCTCGGCCAGCAGGGCAGGTATGTCTTCCCGGCGGCCCAGGAAGGTCACTGGGGCGTTGACCCGGTTGCGCCGTAGCTCGAGCTGGTCAAGCAGCTCCAGATCGCCGTCTCCGGCGACAACCCACTGCACCCCGAGGACGTCTGCGGACAGGAGGGCGGCAGCGTCTACCAACACGTCCAGACGCTTCTGGGGGGCAATACGCGAGACGGTCAGCACCAGGGGGCCACGGCGGGGCGGCAGATCAGAACCAACAATGGACGATTGGACGCTCGCCTCCAGCGGCTCGGCCGAGACGATCGTGAGCTCCGGCCGCTTCGCGCCGAGCTGCGCGGCCCGGGCGACCAGGTCGGACGAGGCGCCGGTGAGCAGGTCGGCGCGAGTGGCCTGGATCTTCTCCGCCGCGGCGAGGACCCGACGTTTCGGCCCCCCTCCGAGCACGGCGTTGTGCCAGGTCACGATCACCGGCGGGCGCTGCTTCACCGACGCCGCCGCGAGCACCGTGAGCAGACCGGCCTGGTGCCCGTGGGCGTGCACGACGCTGGCCTCACCGATCAGCCGGCGCAGCGTCTTCAGCGATGCGCTCAGGTTGTGCCGGCCCACCGGCCATTCCGGGACCACGTCCAGCTTCGTCCCGGAGAACCGGGTGGCGGTGATGGGACTGGTGAAAACGCCTACGTCCCAGCCGAGCTGGTCCAGCCCAGCAGCGAGCCCGGCCACGTGCCCGGCCACTCCCCCGGTGGCCGGCCCGGCCACCAACAGCACACGATCCGCACTCATACCTAAGCCTTCCGGGTGATCCGTCCGATCAGCATGCCCAGGTTCCGGCGGTCCAGCACCGCGAGCAGCGCGGTGAAGACCAGCGCCGACACAGTCGCAGCGACCACGCCGGCGAACAGCGACAAGATCACGGACGCTTCCCGCCCGTCCAGTACCAGGTAGGACGTTTCCCGACCGGCCAGCGCAGCGACCAGTGCGGCGATGCCGGAAAGCACCAGGAGGCGGCCCAGCCCAGCCACGGACTCGGCCCCCGCCACCCGACGCAGGGCGAGCACCAGCAAGAACGCCGCGACGGCCATGCCGACGGTGTTACCCCAGGCCAATCCTGTGACTACAGGCGCCAACTGTGCCCCTACAACAGAGCCGATGATGACCGTGCCCCAGCCGAGGGAGGTGGCCACCGCGGCCGCTCTACCCCGTTCGCGGGCGTAGAGGGCGCGGCCGATGTGGGCGATCAGCGCGAAGCCGACCAGGCCGGGGGCCATGACGGTGAGGGCGTTGCCCATCTCCCCCAACATCGCCTTCGATCCGGAGGTGGTGTCGATAACGGTGAAGAACTCGCCCACCGCCACTGCGGCACCTGCGAGCACGGCGGTACCGAAGAGCGAAACCAGCACGACCACACGCGTACTGGAGGCTGCAGTCGCTGCGAACCCAGCCTCGTCCCCCTGTGAGGCTTTTTCGGCCAGCCGGGGGAAGGCACTCGTAGCCAGGGGAACAGCAAGCACCGCGTAGGGCAGGAAGTAGACGGCCTGGGTGTACTGGAACACCGGGAAAGCATTGGTGCCGCTACGACTGGCCAGAAGCAAGGCAGTTAGCAACGCGGCCTGTTGCGCCAGGAGGGCTGCGATGCCCGCCGAAGCAAGAGCTAGGCCCCGCCGGGCGATCCCCGGGGGGAAGGTGAGCGTGGGGCGGATACGAATTCCCGCCCGGTAGGTGGGCCACAGCAGGGGCAGCGTCATCACCGCGACGCCCGCCGTGGTTCCCCAGACCAGCCATGCTTCCGCCGCCCGGGGCAGCCCTCGGGCAGCGTCGACGCCTTCGTTGGTGGAGCCGTAGATCAGATAGGCGCCGACCACCACGAGACTGGAGAGCAGGGGCGCCGCGGCCGGCCAGAAGAAGCGGCGGTGGGCGTTCAGTGCGCCGGTCAGGATGACCCCGATGCCGTAGAGCGCGATCTGCGGCGCGAACACGGTGATCATGCGAGCCACCAGATCCTGCTGTGCCGCCAGCTCCAGTTGCCGGGCCGGACCGGCCTGGGCGTCGCCGTCGATCAGGAGCCTGGACAACGGAACGGCAAGCACGGCGAGCAGGATCGAGACCGGCACCAGCACGATCAGCACCCAGCCGATCAGCGCAGAGACGATCTTGTTGATCTCTTCACGACGGCCACGGGCCAGCGGCCCGGCCAGGAGTGGGACCACCGCGCTGGCCAGAGCCCCACCGGCGACCACCTCGAACAGCAGGTTGGGAAGCAGATTGGCAGCCGAGTAGGCCGCGCCCACTCCGCCGGCGCCGACCTGGGTGGAGAAGACCAGCCAGCGGCCGAACCCCACCACCCGTGCCACTGCCGTGACCGCCGCGATCAGAGCAGCCGAGGCGAGTAGCCCCCGGACGACCGGAGCGGCCGCAGTGGCGGGCTCAGCCTGGCCCGTGAGCGCAGCAGCCTGGACATGGTCGGGCGACCCACCGGCCTCAGCGGGCCCGCCGTGGCCGCCCTCCAGACCCTGACCGGTGTGCTGGGCACGGTCGACGAGGTCGTGGCGATCCGCCCGCCGCTCTTCGTCCGGCTCAGAGGATTCCGAGGTGCTCACTGGGCGGGACGTCGGCCCAGCTGGTCCAGCTCGCGCAGTACCGGCGTGTTGGCGATGACCTTGGTGAAGCTGACCTTCTCGCTGGCCAGGGTGAGCCCGCCGACGACCGCCAGCACGGCGAGCTGGCCCTTGCGGTCGAGTCCGCTGACCGCGGCGGTGCCCAGCAGGGCGCCGGCCGCGTTGGCACCGGTGTCTCCGAGCATCGCCTTCTCGGCCAGGTCGAACGGCAGCAGGCCGGCGCCGGCGCCGCAGACCACGGCCACCAGGTTGCCTGCCTTCTCCGGGGCCAAAGCCGCGGGGGCGAAGAGCAGCATGACCTTGATCGCGCGGCCGGGCCGCAGGTCGAACAGGTTCATCAGGTTGGCCGAGCCGGCCACCACGGCGCCCGAGATCAGCGTGTCGGTGGTGCGGCTGAGGCCACGGGTGAAGGCCCCGGCGTCGGCCAGGTCGCGACGGGCGGGCACCAGCAGGGCTGCGGCCAGGCCGGTGGCGCCGATGCCGAGCACCTTCAGGCCGCCGGTGGTGACGTTGCCCCGCGCCAGTTCGCCCAGGTGACCACGCAGGCCCTTGCTCTTGCCGGTCTCGCGCAGGTCGTCGATGGCGCCGAACACTCCGCCGCCCAGCGTGGCCACGACTGCCGCGGCCTTGGTGCGGGCCGGCACGCCCGGCGCGATCAGCACGGCCGCAGCGGTGCCGACCGTGTAGGCCGGGCCCTCGAGCAGGGTCAGGGTCTCGCCCCGGTGGTTCTGCCGTTCCCACAGCTCGGCGCCGCCGGGCGGGAACTTCCTGAGCAGCTTCCAGGCGTCGCGGGCCGCGAAGGCGGCGCAGGCGGCCAGCGAGGCGGTACCGATCAGACGACGGATCACGGGTTGTCTCCCTTGCCTGCGGCGTCGGTGGCCTCGGTGCGGGTGGCGAGCGGTGGCAGGATCCCGTCCACGCCCTCGCCGAAACCGTAGGCGCCGGTCGCCCCGGAGAGCTGTTCCTCCAGGGCCAGCACGGCGGTGACCACACCCATCGCGGTGGTACCGGTGTCGACCGTGGAGACGTCGGCGCTCACTGCCTCGTCGTCGCGGATCGCGGTGATCACACCGCCGGTGGCGGCCGAGGCGGGTCCGGTGGCCACCGCGCCGCCGCCGGTGGCGTCGAGCCGTCCGGCCAGCGCCACGTAGGCCGGGGCCACCTCGTCGGTGTCCGCCGCCGTCGCGGCCGGCTGGCCGGTGGCCTCCGGGTTGGCCGGGACCACCAGCACCGCGCCCGAGGCCAGGCCGTCGAGGTCGCCCTCCACCTCGATCAGCTCGGCCGTGGACAGGCCGTTCAGTGCCGTGGCGGCATCGGCCGAGCCAGTGCCGGAGAGCGTGCTGCCGGCCGCGGAGACCGTGGAGGTGGCCAGCACCTGGGCCAGCCGCTCGGCGGTGGTGCCCTCGGTCGGCACGTAGCCGCTGGGCAGCTCGCCGGCCAGCGTGGACAGGGCCGCAGTGCGGTCGGCCTCCTTGTCGGCGGCCGTCCAGTTCTCGGTCAGCCGGATCCGGCCGGTGACACTGCCCCCGGCCGTGCCGATCGCCTCGGTGAGCGGCTCGACCACGTCGTCCTCGACCCCGGGCAGCGCGATCACGGCGACCGCGCGGCCGGTGAGCGCCCCACCCACCAGGGCGGGCGTGGTGGCCTCGGCGAACTCGTCGCGGTGGGTGACCGCGGCCGAGGCCGTGTCGACCTGCTCGCGCAGCTCGTCGCGGTCGGCCCGGAGCACGCTGACCTGCTCGGTCAGGGTGGAGCCGATCGAGTCCTGCAGCGGGCCGGCGCCCAGCACGATGCCCACGGCCAGGGCCAGGAACACCGAGATGAGCGATACGAGGTGGTACCGGAAGTCGATCATGTGCTGAGAGTTCCCCGCCAGTTCTGCGTCAGTGCCTCGGGGATCGGGTCGGTGAACCAGCCGCGCACCCAGGCGGTGAGGTCGTCCCACCGCGCCCCGATCAGGGAGTAGAAGGTCTGCCCGCCCTCGGTGGAGGCCAGGGCCACGCCCAGCGCGACCAGCCCGGCGATCGCCAGGACGGCCAGCTGCCAGTTGCTGATGCGCTGGCGGTACAGCCGGGAGACGCCCTTGGCGTCGACCAGCTTGCTGCCCACCCGCAGCCGGGTCAGGAACGTGCTGGCCATGCCGGCCCGGCCCTTGTCGAGGAACTCGACCAGGGTGACGTGGGTGCCCACGGCGACGATCAGGGACGCGCCCTTGTCGTCGGCCAGCAGCATGGCCACGTCCTCGCTGGTGCCGGTGGCCGGGAACACCACCGGGTCGACCCCGAGGTCGCGCACCCGCTGCAGACCGGGCGCGTTGCCGTCCCGGTAGGCGTGCACCACGATCTCGGCGCCGCAGGTGAGCGACTTGTCGGAGACCGAGTCCATGTCCCCGACGATCATGTCGGGGGTGTAGCCGGCCTCCAGGACGGCGTCGGCCCCGCCGTCCACCCCGACCAGCACCGGACGGTACTCGCGGATGTACGGGCGCAGCGTGGCCAGGTCTTCCTTGTAGTGGTAGCCCCGCACCACGATCAGCGCCTGACGGTTCTCGAACGAGGTCTTCACGTCCGGGACGCCGACCCCGTCCAGGAGCAGGTCGCGCTCCTTCTTCAGGTACTCCATGGTGTTGGCCGCGAACGACTCCAGCTGGACGTTCAGCCCGGCCCGGGCGTCGTCCATCGCCGCCGACACCGTGGCCGCGTCCTGCTTCGTACCCCGGGCCACCACCTTGTCGCCGGCCCAGATCTCGTTGCCGTCGATCCGGACCCGGGTGCCCTCGGTGATCGTGGTGAGCACCGACTCGCCCACCCCGTCGATCAGCGGGACCCCGGCCGCGAGCAGGATCTGCGGGCCCAGGTTGGGGTAACGGCCGGAGATGCTGGCGGCCGCGTTCACCACCGCGCCGGGCTTGGCCGCGACCAGCGCGTCGGCGGCGACCCGGTCGATGTCGGTGTGGTTGATCACCGCGATGTCACCGGGCCGGAGCCGCTTGGTGAGGTCCTTCGTGCGCTTGTCGACCTTCGCGACCCCGTGCACCCCTGGACCCTCCGCCGGTTCCGGACGGCGGCCTCGGGGCAGGGACGGCAGCTTCACGGGAACGATCGTGCCATGTCCGGAACGGTGCCTCGGCCGGGGAAGGTTCCGGATGACAACGATTCGGAACCGATCACCCGTTCCCGAACCCGATTCAGCGCCGTCCGGTCCTACACCAGCAGGCGATCGGCCTCGGCCATCTCCAGCAGTTCCTCGGCGTGCGCCTGGGCCGACCCCGAGTCCTCCAGGCCGCCCAGCATGCGAGCAAGCTCACGGATCCGGCCGTCGGTGTCGAGGGTGTGCACCCCGCTGCTGGTGACCTCGCCGGAGTGCGCCTTGCGCACCAGCAGGTGCTGATCGGCGAACGCGGCGACCTGCGGCAGGTGGGTGACCACGAGCACCTGGCTGTTGCGGGCCAGCCGGGCCAGCCGGCGGCCGATGCCGAGCGCGGCCTTGCCCCCGACGCCGGAGTCGACCTCGTCGAAGACGAACGTGGGCACCGGGTCGACCGCGCCGAGCACGACCTCGAGGCCGAGCATGACGCGCGACAGCTCACCGCCGGAGGCGCCCTTGCCCAGGGGCCGCGGGGAGGCGCCCGGGTGCGGTGCCAGGAGCATCTCGATCTCGTCGGCGCCGTCCGGGCCGAACGCAACCGGCGGCCCCTCGCCGAGCATCGTCGCCGTGTCCCCGGCCGGGTCGGTCAGGTCGATCGTGCTGTCGGCCGCCAGCACCAGACCGTCCTCGTCGGGCCGGTGCGAGACCTCGACGAACAGCCGTGAACCGGCCATCGACAGCTCCTGCAGCTCGGCGGTGACCGCCTTGCCCAGGCGGGCCGCCGCGGCCCGCCGGGCCTTGGTCAGCGTGACCGCCTGCTGCGCCAGCTTCTGCCGCAGCTGGGCGACCTGGGCCGCGAGCTCGTCCACCGCCTGCTCGTCGTTGTCCAGCTCCAGCAGCCGGACCGACGCCTGCTGCGCCCAGGCCAGCGTGGCGTCCACGTCCTCGCCGTAGCCGCGCACCAGATGGCTCAGCGTGGCCCGGCGGTCCTCCACCGCGGCCAGCCGCACCGGGTCGGCCTCGACACCGGCGGCGTAGGACGCGCACTCGGTGGACAGGTCGTCGACCAGGTAGCCGATCTCGGTGGCCCGGCGGGCCAGCTCGCCCAGCGCCGGGTCGTGCGCGGCGCCACCCTCGAGGGCCCGGCGCACGGTGTTGATCAGCCCGGCCACGTCGTAGCCACCGGCCTCGGCGCCGCCGGACATCGCCTGGTTGGCCGTGGCCGCGGCCTGCTGCAGGCCCTCGGCGTGCGACAGCCGCTGGGACTCGGCCTTGAGCTCGTGGTCCTCCCCCGGCTGGGGGGCGACCTTCTCGATCTCCTCCAGCCCGGCCCGCAGGCGCTCGGCCTCGGCGGCCCGCTCGGCGAACTGCTGGGTGATCTCCTGGTGCTTCTTCTCGGTCCTGCGCAGCTCGCCGTAGGTCTTGCGGTAGGCCGCCAGGGCCTTGGCCACCGTGGTGCCGCCGAACCGGTCGAGCGACTCACGCTGCTTGGCCGTGGACTGCAGCCGGATCTGGTCGCTCTGCCCGTGCACCGCGACCAGGTCACCGGCCAGCTCACCGAGCACCCCGACGGGCACCCCGCGACCGCCCAGGTGGGCCTTCGAGCGCCCGCCCTCGGCCGCGACGGTGCGCGAGACGACCAGCGTGTCGCCGTCGTCCAGCTCCGCCCCGGCCTCCACCGCGCGGGTGGCCGCCGGGCCCTTGGGGTCGAGCGTGAGCCGCCCCTCGACCAGTGCGCTCTGGTAGCCCTCACGCACCGATCCGGGGTCGGCCCGCCCGCCCATGAGCAGGCCCAGTCCGGTCACGACCATGGTCTTACCGGCGCCCGTCTCACCCGTGACGACGGTCAGGCCGGGTCCGAATTCCAGCACCGCGTCGTCGATCACACCGAGACCGCGCAGGTGCATCTCCTGAAGCACGTCGACGACTCTAGGGCAGTTCTTCGACGGTCGGCGAGGTCGGTGGCCCGGATGTGCCCGGGTTCTTCCCGGATCCGCCGTTCGAAACGGTGTTCGAAGGATATTCCGGACCTTTTGCCTGAGCCCCCGACGAATCGGAGTGGGCCACGGCACCCCAGCCGCCCACCGGCCCGTGCGAACCGCGCGTCGCCCGGCCCCGCCAGCCGTGTACCGGCAGCCCGAACTTGGCCACCAGCCGGTCGGTGAAGGGCGGGCGCGCGAGCCGGGCCAGCCGCACCGGGACCGCCGAGCGGCGGACCTCGACCCGGGCTCCCGGCGGCAGTTCCATGCTGCGGCGGCCGTCACACCAGAGCATCGCCCGGCCGGGCGTGTCCTGAACCAGCTCGACGGCAGGCACCGAGGTCGGCGCCACCACCATCGGCCGGGCGAACAACGCGTGGGCGCTCAGCGGGGCGAGCAACAGCGCCTCCACCTCAGGCCAGACGATCGGTCCCCCGGCCGAGAACGCGTAGGCGGTGGAGCCGGTCGGGGTGGCCATCACCACCCCGTCACAGCCGAACTCGGTGACCGGGCGGCCGTCGACCTCGATCACCACCTCGATCATCCGCTCCCGGTTGGCCTTCTCCACCGACGCCTCGTTCAGCGCCCACATATCGGCGATCCGCACACCGTCCAGGTCGACGGCGACGTCCAGCGTCATCCGTTCCTCGACCTCGTAGTCCCGGGCCGCCACCCGCTGCACCGTGTAGGCCAGGTCGTCGCGCTCGGACTCGGCCAGGAACCCGACGTGCCCCAGGTTCACCCCGAGCAGCGGCGCGGTGTGCCCGCGCACCAGCTCGGCGCTGCGCAGGATGGTGCCGTCGCCGCCGAGCACGATCACCAGCTCGATCGCCTCCAGCGGGTCGGCCGAGCCGGCCGGGTGCAGCAGCTCCATCGTCTTGTCGGTCAGGCCCTCGGAGTCGCTGGGCATGACGATCGGCTTGATCCCCGCCGCGACCAGCAGGTGGACGAGTTCCTCAGCCGCGGCCACAGCGGCTTCCCGGCCGGTGTGGGCCAGGACGAGCACCCGGCGATCGGGTGTGCTCATGAAGCTCCCTCAGTCAGTCTGTGCCGAACCTCGGCAGGTACGTGGTTCAGCTCGGTCCCTGCGCGATGGCGGTGTCCAGAGCGGCCGGGTCCAGCGGCGGCGCCTCCGCGTGCAACCACAGGAAGTACTCGACATTCCCGCTGGGCCCGGGCAGCGGGCTGGCCACCACACCCTGGACGCCCCGCCCCAGCTCCAGAGCGGTCTGGGCGACCGTTCGCACGGCGTCGGCCCGGATCTCGGGATCACGCACGACCCCGCCCGACCCCAGCCGTTCACGCCCCACCTCGAACTGCGGCTTCACCATGAGCAGCAGATCGGCGTCGGGGGCGGTGCAGGCGATCAGGGCGGGCAGGACCAGCCGCAGGGAGATGAAGGACAGGTCTCCCACCACCAGCGACGGCGCCGGTGCGACCTGCTCGGGGGTCAGCTCGCGGATGTTGGTGCGGTCGAGCACCGTGACCCTCGGATCCTGCTGCAGAGCCCAGACCAGCTGGCCGTAGCCGACGTCCACGGCGACCACGTGTTCGGCCCCCCGACGCAACAGCACGTCGGTGAAACCGCCGGTGCTGGCCCCGGCGTCCAGACAGCGCCGGTTCTCGACGCTCAGTTCGGCGAAATGGTCCAGCGCGCCGGCCAGCTTGTGGCCGCCACGGCTGGCGTAGCCCGGGTCGGAGTCGTCTTGTTTGACGACGATCGCCACCGCCGGATCGACCTGCGTGGCGGGCTTGGTGGCGATCGTGCCGGAGACCAGCACCCGGCGCTCCAGCACGAGTTTCTGCGCTGCATCACGGGAACGGGCCAACTGCCGGCGCACCAGTTCGGCGTCGAGCCTTCGTAGACGTGCCATCGCCGACTAGCTCTCCACGTCCGCGAGGCGGTCCTGCAACGTCTGGTGCGCGGACTCGTAGGCCTCGAGCTGGAAGTCCAGATCGGCACCGGAAGCGTCCGAGACCAGCTCCATCGCTTCGTCGACGGCCTGGTCGCCGGTGACGGGCGGCTTCGGCGCGGCGGCGGGCGGCTCGGGTACGGCCGCGGGCTCTTCCGGCGTGATGCTGCTCTCCGGCCCCTCAGGGGTGACCGTTTCGGGCAGACCAGCGTCGACGGGCGGGTACGCGCTCGTCACGGTGTGCCCTCCGGCAAGTTGGCGGTGCGATGAATAGTCATGCTGGGCGTCACGCTACCGGCCCCAGGGACCGTCGCCCTCCTTGGCGTACAGCGCCTTCAACAGCTCCTGGCCGTCCGGGGTCTCCCCTGAGGCATCCGCGTGCTCCCACGCCGCAACCACTCCGGCGCGCACCAGGTCGAGGGCGTCTTCACCTGCTTCGAGCACGGTGACCGCCCCGTCTTCCACCCGGGCCCGCGAAGTACCGACCGTGACCACGGCACCGTCGATCTGCGGCCCATTGTGCGCGTCCATCAACCCGTTCAGGTCACGGGCGATCAAGTGAGGACGAGTGTGGGCACCAGCGGCGATCAGATCACTCACGCGGTGGACACCGGTGAGAACGACAAGACCGACCATGTCGGCCGCCCGTGCCCCCTCCAGGTCGGTGTCGAGACGATCGCCCACCACAATCGTCCTCTGGCTGCCGTAACGGGCCGCTGCCTCGAGGAAGAGCGTGGGCTGGGGCTTGCCGGCCACCTCGGGCTGGACCTGGGTGGCGGTGATGACGGCCTGGACCATGGTGCCGTTGCCGGGGGCCGGCCCGTAGGGCGTGGGCACGGTGGCGTCCATGTTGGTGGCGATCCAGGGCAGACCCGCCCGCACCGCGCGGGTGCCCTCGACCAGCAGCTTCCAGTCGATGTCGGGGGTGAAGCCCTGGACCACGGCCACCGGGGACTCGTCCATCGACCCGACCGGCTTCAGCCCGGCCTCGTCCAGCGCCTCATACAGGCCGGCGCCGCCGACGACGAGCACGGGCGACCCCGCGGGCAGGCGCTTGGCGAACAGCGCGGAAGCAGCCTGAGCCGAGTTCACCACGTCGTCGTCCTCGGCGTGCACGCCGAGTTCCCGCAGGTGAGCGGCGACCACCCGCGGCGGGCGGGAGGCGTTGTTGGTGACGAAGGCGGTGCGGGCCCCGGCCGCCCGCACCCGGTCGAGCGCCTCGGGAGCACCGGGCACCGCCTCGGGCCCGATGTAGACGACCCCGTCGAGGTCGAGCAGGACGGTGTCGAACTCGGCGGACGGCGCGCGGTCCAGCCCGATCAGCGTGGAGGAAGAACTCACAGGACGTCACCGTAGTCGTCCACCGGCATCAGGGTGTCCGGCACCTCGACGGAATCGACGACGTCGGTGCCGGCGTCGGTCTCGGGCGCCTCGACCACGAACGACTCGTCGTCCAGGTCGATCAGGGCAGGCTCGTAGACCGGCTCGGGGTCCACCCCGTCGATCAGGTCGATCTCGTCGCCGTCACCCACGTAGACGTCGTCATGAGGAACTGGGGACGTGGTGGGGTCGTCGATCGGTGAGGTCTCGTTCCCGACGGGGCCGGGTTCGTCGAGGACCAGAGTGCGCTGCTCAGGTGCTGACTGCGCCAGAGGCTCGGGCTCGGCCTCCGGCGCGGCGGTCGTGACCAGCTCCAGGCTGTCGGCCGGTTCACCACCGCCCTCGTAGGTGGTGCCGTCGTACTCGTTGCCTGCGGATCCGTCGTGCCCTGCGTCCGTGGAGCTGACCATGGCCGTTCTCCATCCCTGGCCGGCGCCGGCATCCGTGCGGCCGGGTGGCGAAGTGCCACCCGGCCCCGGCAGGGACGGAACGGATCAGTCCTGCCGGTCGGCGCTCCTGTCGGCATCCTCGCGCCCACCGTGTTCGAAGCGCACTTCGAAAGGTGTTCCTGTGGCATTTTCTGCCTTGGCGTCACCGGAACCCTGGCTCGGAGCGGTGCTCCCAGCACTCACCGTGTCCGAGTCGGCCTCTTCGGTGTCCTCGAGGTCCTCATCGTCCTCGTCATCCTCGTCGTCGAGGTCGTCGTCCTCGTCATCGTCGTCGTCGAGGTCGTCGGCCTGGTCGTCGAGGTCGTCGGTGCTGTCCTCGAGGTCGTCGTCCTCGTCGATCTCGCCGTCCTGGGCGTGGGCGTCCTGGGCCGGCTTCTGCCGGTCGGCGGACCGGGGGGCGTCGTCCCCGCCCTGGCCGTCCTGGTCGTCCTGCTCGCCGTCCTCGTCGTCGTCCCACTCCAGGTCGTAGACCTCGAGCTCGTCGTCGTCCAGGTCGTTCACGCCGGCGGAGCCGTCCGGGTCCTCGGCGATCGCCCGGCTGCGCCAGGACTCGGCCTCCTGCTGCCGCTTGGCCGCCTTGAGCGCCTCGGAGTACGCGAAGCGCAGCCGGGCCAGGCTGGGCGAGCGACGGTTGCTCTCCAGCTCAGGGATCTGCAGCACGACCACGGCCGCGTCGAACTCACCGAGGTCGGCCCGCGCCCCGGACTCCACGATCTTCAGCTCGATCCGGTTGTCGGCGTCGAGGGTCTTGGCCTCTTCGCTGCGCGCCAGCTCCAGCGCGCGCTCCGGCCGGCCCAGACCGCGCTCACAGTCGGCCATGATCGCCAGGTGCTCGTTCGACCCGGTGATCCGGCGCGCGGTGCGCAGCTCGGCGAGGGCATCGGCGTAGCGGCCGGTGCGGTAGGCAGCCAGGCCGGCGGTCTCACGCACCACACCCAGGCGTCCCCCGCGCTTACGGGCGGCCTCGGCGTGCTGCCAGGCCCGCTCGGGGTCGGACTCGATGAAGTAGTTGACGGCGGCCAGGTGCGCCCCTGTCTGCACGGCGACCTCGCGGGTCAGGCCGGACAGTTCATGGCGGACAGCCTTGTCGAGCATCCCCGCGTTGATCCCCTCGGGGATCTCCGGGTCGCGGCCGGCAGCCTTGCGCACCTGCATCGGACGCAGCGCGCGGCCGTCGTCGGAGCGCTGGGTACGCGTGGTCGCGGCGGGACGACGCTCGGAGCGGTCCCGCTGCTCCCGGCCGCCCCAGCCCTGAGACTGCTCCCGGCGCGGACCGCGGTCGCTGCGCTCGGGACGGTCATTACGCTCGCTGCGCTCGGGCGCCGCGTCGTCGCGAGGCGTGCTGCTGTCGCCGGACCGCGCCTCCTGAGGCTTGTCCTCGCCCCAACCACGCTTCTGGCCGGCAAAGCTGCCGCGGTCGTTGCGGTCGCCGCGGAAGCCTTCGCGGTTGGCGAAGCCCCCGGAACGACCACCCCGGTCACCGCCGGAGCGAGAGCCACCACGGTCGTCGTTGCGGTCGCCGCGGAATCCACCACGGTCACCACCCGGCCCACCGGACCGGAAGTTGCTGCTGCTGCGGCCATCACGCTCTCCGCGGAAGCCACCCCGGTCATTGCGGTCGTTGCGGTCGCCGCCGAACCCACCGGAACGGCCGTCACGGTCGCCACCGGAACGGAAACCGCCACGGTCACCACCCTGACCGCCGGAGCGGAAGCCGCCTCCGGAACCACCACGGTCACCACCGGGACCGCTGGAACGGAAACCGCCGCGGTCACCACCCTGACCACCGGAACGGAAACCACCCCGGTCGCCACCAGAACCACCACGGTCACCGCCGGGGCCACCCGAACGGAATCCGCCCCGGTCGCCACCCGCACCGCCGGAACGGAAACCGCCACCGGAACCACCACGGTCACCGCCCTGGCCACCCGAGCGGAAGCCACCACGGTCGCCACCGTTGGAACCGCCACGGTCACCACCGGGACCGCCGGAACGGAAACCGCCACGCTCGCTGCTGGGACCGCCGGAACGGAAACCGCCGCCGGAACCCCCGCGGTCGCCGCCCGGGCCACCAGAACGGAAACCACCACGGTCGCCACCACGATCAGCACCGGGACCACCGGAACGGAACCCGCCACGGTCGCCACCAGAGCCACCACGGTCGCCGCCAGGACCGCCCGAGCGGAATCCGCCACGCTCGCTGCTGGGACCGCCGGAACGGAACCCGCCACGGTCGCCACCAGAGCCACCACGGTCGCCGCCAGGACCGCCCGAGCGGAATCCGCCACGCTCGCTGCTGGGACCGCCGGAACGGAATCCACCCCGGTCGCCGCCGCGGTCGCCGCCGCGGTCACTGGAACGGAACCCGTCCCGGTCACCACCCTGACCACCAGAGCGGAAGCCACCGCCGGAACCACCACGGTCACCGCCCGGGCCACCGGAACGGAAACCACCACGGCCACCACCGGGGCCACCAGAACGGAAACCGCCACGGTCACTACTGGGACCGCCGGAGCGGAAACCGCCCCCGGAGCCACCACGATCGCTGCTCGGGCCACCGGAGCGGAACCCGCCACGGTCACCACCGGGACCACCGGAACGGTAGCCACCGCCGGAATTCTCACGGTCACCGCCCGGGCCACCGGAACGGTAGCCACCGCCGGAATTGCCACGATCGCCGCCCGCGCCACCAGAGCGGAATCCGCCACGGTCACCACCGGGACCGCCAGAACGGAAACCACCGCCGGAATTCCCACGGTCACCGCCCGGGCCACCAGAGCGGAAACCGCCACGGTCACCACCGGGACCACCGGGACCACCGGGACCACCGGAACGGTAGCCACCGCCGGAACCGCCGCGGTCACCGCGGTCGCCTCCGGAACGGAACCCTTCACGGTCACTGCTGGGACCGCCGGAGCGGAAACCGCCTCCGGAACCACCACGGTCACCGCCCGGGCCACCGGAACGGAACCCACCACGGTCACCACCGGGACCACCAGAGCGGAAGCCACCGCCGGAACCACCACGGTCACCGCCCGGGCCACCGGAACGGAACCCACCACGGTCACCACCGGGACCGCCAGAACGGAAACCGCCCCCGGAGCCACCACGATCACTGCCCGAGCCGCCAGAGCGGAAACCGCCACGGTCACCACCGGGGCCACCGGAACGGTAGCCACCGCCGGAACCACCACGGTCGCCGCCCGGGCCACCGGAACGGAAACCGCCACGGTCACCACCGGGGCCACCCGAGCGGAAGCCACCGCCGGAACCACCACGGTCACCGCCGGGACCGCCAGAACGGAAGCCACCGCCGGAACCACCAGGACGTGAGCCACCGCGGTCGCCGCCGGGACCGCCGGAGCGGTAGCCGCCGGAACCACCACGGTCGCCGTCGCGGCCCTGGCCGGAACGGAAGTCACGGTCGCCGGACGGACGGGAGCGTTCACCGTCGCGTGACCAGCCACCTTCGCGGGTCTCACCGGAAGAACGGGAGTTGCGCATGCCGGCGACCCGGCCACCGGAACGGGCATTGTTGCCACCACGGGACGGGGCGCGGTCACGGTCGCCCGCACGCGACTGCCCGTCCCGACCACCACGGGGGCCGGCCGATCCTCTGCTGGGACCGCCCTTGGCGTAGTCGTTCGTTCGAGGACGCTGCCTGTCGGGCTCGCCGGCCATGACTCCCAATCCTTCGTGATTGCTGATGGTGCTTCGTTCGTGGTGCTCGTGATCGATACGTCGTCGTCGCACGCGGAAGCTGCTCGGCCAGGCGGGCGCGCCACATCGAGGACACCCAGCTCCACCGGGTACCGGCGGCCACCACTGTTCAGAAGACGTACCAGTACAACACGAGCCTGGCACTGCTCTCGCCGCCCGCACCCCGGAGGGCCCGAATGGCGGCATGAAAAAACAGTGGTGGCGGCCTGCTCCTCGGGCCGTGTCCGTTACCCCGGAACCCTCGTTAGCCCCTGCGCGGAGCGCGGGTGAGGATTCGACGGGTGAACACGGCCATGAAACCGGAGCGGCCGCCACCACTATCTATGAAGTTGTCCGGCGATGTCCTACTCTCCCACACCGTAACCAGTGCAGTACCATCGGCGCTGGCAGGCTTAGCTTCCGGGTTCGGAATGGGACCGGGCGTTTCCCTGCCGCTATGATCGCCGTAACTCTCTC
>NZ_BSTA01000018.1:0-70502 GCF_030269265.1 Kineosporia sp. NBRC 101677 | reverse complement strand
CGGCGCCCCCGGCGACTTCATCGGCGACCTTCCCGTCAAAGCCGACATCCACCCGGCAGGCCTGCCCATCAGCACCTCCACGATCGAGGTGTTGCGACGACCCATTGAATCCACCTTGCGTTCCGCGATCAGCATGGAAGATCACTCCGCGCGGTGGCCGGCGGCGTTCCAGGGCCATGTCGAGAGCGTCGGTCACGAGGCTGGTGCGCATGTGATCGGCAATGGCGTATCCGATGATGGCCCGTGAGTACAGGTCGATGACAGTGGCCACGTAGGCCCACCCGGCGCCGGTGCGCACGTAGGTGATGTCGCCGCACCAACGCCGGTTCGGGGCCGATGCGGTGAAGTCACGGCCGATCCGGTCCGGGGCGCTCACGGGCTTCTCCCCGTGGATCGTGGTGCGTTTCCACGCTCTTGGATGGCGTCCTCGCAGGCCAGTGGCCCGCATGAGTCGCCAAACCCGCTTGTGCGAGATCCGGTGCCCGGCCGCTGCCCGCATCCGCCGCACGCCCGGATTGCCGCGGGCCAGCTCGTGCAGCCGGCGCATCAGCGACAGCAGACTCAGCTTCTGCCGGGCCCGGTCCGAGACCTCGGCGTGCTGGACCTGGCGCCAGGCGTAGTAGCCCGAGCGTGAGACCAGAAGCTCCCGGCACATGAAAGCGAACGAATAGTCGCCGGAATCAGCCCAGTCCGCGATAGCAGCAAAGATTACTGCTGGTCTTTCGCGAACCAGGTCGCAACTTTTTTTGCGAAGTCGACCTGCATCTGCAGCTCGTTGATCTTCGCCTTGTCGTCCTTGGCCTGCTGCCGCAGACGCACCAGTTCCCGACGCTCGTCATCCTCCAGCGGCTCCGCCGCCGGCTGCGACTCCCGTTCCTGCCGTTCCATCTTCACCCACTTACCAAGCGTGATTTCGTGGACGCCAATATTCCGTGCGACGTCCGCGATCGAACGTCCGTCATCGATCACGTACGACGTCGATTGTGCCTTGTACTCGGCGGTGTAGGAACGCCTCGTTGAACCCATCCCGAAAACTCCCGACAGATCGGGCAGTCACACCAGGTGTCCACTCAAGCGGGAACGGTCCACCCCGTGGTCCTGGACGGCCGATGATGCCGTGAGGACTGATCGCTGACCGACCGCGGGGTGCGTCGACGAGAAGACGACGGACGACGTCTTTTGTCAGGGTGGGTTTGGGTGAGGGACAGGGACTGGGGGTTCAACGACTGGTGAAGCAGGTGCTTCGTTTCTGCTTCGCGATCCGTTCGGCGTCGTTCGAGGTCTTGGTGCAAGCAGCCCGAGATGCATGAGTCTGAGCCGCTGTTCCCGGTTCCACACAATTGCCTCGCACTGAGCGAGAACCCGGGCTCCTGGCGGCGCTGGGGGCGACGCCATGTGCTCCCGTAGCGCCCGTGCAGAACGGCGTCGATGAGGGGGCGATGGTCCGCCCGGTCGGCGGACTCCGGTCCCCTCGGCCAGGCGCGCAGCGTGCTCTGAAAGCCTTCGCCAAGGCGTCGATCGCCGTGATGCCGATGGCTGTGAACGGGGCGACCGCCCGTGTACGCATCGGCGGTCCGCCCGTAGCCGCGCCTCGGAGTCAGTGGCAGTTGAGGCCGGGAAGATCAGGACGAATGCGCTGACGAAGCCACCCACGCCAGAGGTTCTTGGCTGCTCACAGCGCGAAGGTGAGGACTCGGCGGCGGGGTGTTCCTTGAGTCCCGCGATGCGTGGGTGCGGGGGCGGTGATCAAGCATGTGCAGCTCCCAGCTGAGGAGATGAGGGGGCGCTATTGCCCGCACAGTTGACCGGATATCTGTTCCGCACCCGCGTCTAGCTGCTCTGACCTGCAGTCCCGGCAGCCACCTAGGTTTCGGGGTCGGCCCGGAGCAGTGCAGGGCGACCGCAGGAGGGCCTCCACGAGGTTTCCCGAGTTTCTCCCCTGGTACACCACGCTGGCCCGGGGCGACGGGCCGAACAGCGTGGCGAGCCGGCGGGCGTGCATTGCCGTGTGCTGCGCCGTGTACGACACCCCCTCTAGGGGTATCTCCCTCAGAGATAGTCGGACCTGGCTGCACTCCCGGCGAGACCTCACCATTGGCCTCTGACCTGCTCTGTTGGTCTTGTTGGAGCGAACGCGCCTGGCCCAGGCACGTTCACCCCCGTGAGAAGGGGTTTGAGAAGGGGTCTGTTGAAGGGTTTGAGAAGGGGTGTGAACGCGCCGGTAGGCGCAGCCTCGCGCTCGCATCATCACTGCTGCGGCCTACCTACCGGGGCCGTGCGCTGCGAGCGCGGGCCACGTGTTCAGGGGCGGCATGGGCGACGTGTTCGGGCCAGCGCCAGCAGGCCCCGAGGTGGCCTCCCCCATGGGCACGGCGCTCATCGCGAACGGCTGTTCGGCGGCGTTTAGCGTGCCCATGATGGCGTCGTTGCGGATGCCGATGATGGGGCTCGGGTCGTCGGCCTCGTGATGGTTGGGTCGGCCTGGTGATGGTGTCGTCGGCATGGTGACGGCTGGGTGCCGCCAGGTAGGGGCCGCAAGCGGCGCAGATCTCAGCCTGAGCGGGCGGCGGGGATGAGTTGGCCTCGGGCGATGGCACCGATCAGGGTCCAGATGTCGTTGGGTGGCGCGGGCAGGCGCCAGCGGATGGCCAGGGCCGCGGCGGCCAGGACATTCAGCGCTTGACGCAGGGGCTGCAGCGGTTGGGCCGCAATCGGCGGGGACCAGGTCGATCGTGTTCAGCAGGTCGAGGTCGATCGCCGCGAGGGGCTTGGACGCCCTGCTGGCGCAGCCACGCCAGATGGATGGGGCGAGCGGCGCGTAGCCATCGCCGGACGGTGGAGGGTGGCCGGTTCAGGTCAACCCGCGACATGCCGGTATCCGCTCCCAGATGCCGTGGCGCGCAACGCGGTTGCGATGACTTCGGTGGCGTCGGCTCGGCGGGGCAGGCACGCGGAGGGCAGGAGCACCTGGGTACGCGTGCAGTCCTGACAGCGGGCCCGCCGGGGCCGGATGGTGCGGGTGCCGGCGGCCAGCAGTCGCACGGTGCGTGAGCGTGCCCGGGACCAGGCGCGTAAGCGTCCACCACAGGCCGGGCAGGCCAGGGACCCGGCCTGCAGGTCGGCCTCGGCCCGGTCCGGCAGTGATGATCACGACGGGCGGCTCCTTCATGGGCGACACCCTTGCCTACCAGGCGACGCCTCGCCCCGGGCCCAACTCGTGTTGATCAGCCGAGACCGCCCGGTGCGGAGAAGGACACGAGCACGTCAGCGCCGGGGCACCACCGCCCGGACCGGCATCTGGACCCAACACCGAAGTTCCTGAGCACGGCCGGTGCAGGTCGGGACGGTGGCGGTGCCGACCAACAACCTTAAGCTTCTGCGGCATCGGCAATCTCAGTGCCCGACCCCGGTCATTTCGTCGGCATCCTCAGCGGTGCCTGACGAACGGCTGCGCCCGCAAACTTGGATTGACAGAGCAAGCCGGAAAGTCGAGGCAGTGATCTGGTCAGTCGACCAGTGGGCACCGTTGCACCTGTTGGCCAGTGGATGCTGTTGGCTGGTTGGCCCGGCGAACGCTGTTGAAAACGGAACGCGGTCGCTCACAAGCGCTTGTGGACGCTGTTGGTCCCTGGATCTGCCGGGTACCCGCGGCGTTGGTCCGGTTGCCGTGGTGGACGCTGTTGGTCTCGTTGACCGGTAGATCCGCCGTGTCGTGCGGGTCGGAGTCAACATCGCTCCGGCAGTCGGCAGACAGACCAGCGCCCCGGGCCACGTGGCCAGGCCGACTCGTGCGAGTCCCGAGGTGGGGCGGCAGCGATCGGGTGTCCCAGGGCTGAGGCGCCCGACACCGGTGGCCGGAGGACGCAGGGGCAGGGGCAGGGGCAGGGGCAGGGGCAGGGGCATGACGCTCGCAGCGTCGACGAGGGTCACCTACCCCAGGTCGCCGGCCACCACCCCGGCGGGCGCCGCCGACCGCGTGCCTCGTGGGCCGGGGACACCCGAGGCACCGAATGCGGCCGTCGAGCGGGCACGTGCTTCTGGGACTTCTGGGAACCCCGCGAGCTCCCCACCGTTACCGTCGTGGGCGCGTGTACGTGCCCACCGACGTCCCTAAGTTTTGGTCTGTGGGGGCCGCCTCGAGCGGTTGCTGCTGTTCGGCGGTCGACCGACGGCCAGATCGCGTAGAAGACAGGGGCATCCCGGCGGGTGCAGTTCGGCCAGCAGGCGGGTGGACCCACGCCACCAAGTGCCCCTTGCCCGGGGCGGAGTGCCCCTGCCGGAGGTGCCCCTGGAGGGGCGGCTTCAGGGGCACCTGGGCTGGGCCCCGTTCAGCGGCGGGGCTTTGGGCAGGTCGTCTCTGAGGGCACGCACGATGGGGCCGGGTTGCTACATGGTGCTCGGGGCACCCTGTGACGCCTGCCGGACGCAGGCACCCCGCGTCCCTCGTCCAGGAGGGCGCGCTCGTGTGGGGGCAGGGGCACGCCGAGCGCGACGACAACGGGGCCAGATCACTTGACGACACTCGCCGCTGTGTCGGCCATGTGGGCTGCCCAGATCCACTCACCCCGAAGCGTCGCTCAAGCTCGCGGCTCTCAGTCTCTCCCCCATGCTGGAAGCCGGTAACGGCTTGGCCCAGAAATACCCTTGCCCCGCGGAACAGCCCAGAAGCTCCAGCTCGTCCGCCTGCTCGGCTGTCTCCACGCCCTCGGCCACGACGGTGAAGTTCAGCGCCCGGCCCAGGCGCAGAACCGAATCGATCAGGACGGCGTGCTCGGGGGTGCCGTCCAGTTGGCCGGTCAGGCTCCGGTCGATCTTCACCACGTCGATGGGCAGACTCGTCAGGTATCGGAGCGAGGAGTAGCCAGTACCGAAGTCGTCGATGGAGATGCGCACAGCCCGCGCCCGGAGGTTCGACAGAAGCACCTTCGCGGCCTCCTCGTCGACGATGGCTGACTCGGTCACCTCCAGGGCCAGGTGGCAGGCCGCCAGCCCGGTCCGCTCCAGGACGGCGAAGACGTCCTGGACAAAGCTGGGGTCCCGCAATTGCGCCGGAGAGACGTTGACGCTGGCGTACAGGTTCTTCTTCCCGGGGTTCTCCTCGTGCCAACGGCGCACCTGCCGGCAGGACTGCTCCAGCACCCACAGACCGATCTCGGCGATGTACCCGGTCGACTCGGCCAGCGGGATGAACTCGAGCGGGGAGACGGTACCGAAAGATGGGTGATGCCAGCGGATCAGGGCCTCGACCCCGATCACCTCACGGGTCCGCAGGTCGACCAGGGGCTGGTAGAGCACCTCGAACTGTTCCTCGGCGACGGCTTCGGGAAGGGCCGCAGCCAGGTTCACCAGGCGCTCCCGCTGGTGCGACGACATCGTCCCCTTACGACTCGCCTTGACCGCGTACAACGCGGCGTCGGCCGCTCGCACCGTGGCCTCACTGGTCTGGCCCTCCTTCCACAACGCCAGACCTGTGCTGATCCTCGGGGTGAGGATCTCGCCGTCGAAAACCGTAGGTTGCTCGAGCGCCTCGGTCAGAACATCAGCCAGACGCCGCAGGGCCTCAGCGGTGACCACCCCGCCCGGTTCGGCCGGCCCTTCCAGGAGAACAGCGAACTCGTCCCCTCCCAGCCGGGCAACGGTGCCCGCGGTCCCGACCACCTGCGTCATCCGTTGGGCGGCGACGATCAGCACATGGTCACCGGCTGCGTGCCCGTGCCGGTCGTTGACCTGCTTGAAGTTGTCCAGGTCGAGCAGCACGATCCCGAAGGCCTGCCCCATCGTGCTGGCCTCCTCCGCCTCCAGCAGGCGGCGGTGCAGGAGCGCGCGGTTTCCCACCCCGGTCAGGCTGTCGTGGTTGGCGCGGTGCTCGATCTCTCCGAACGTGCGCTCCAGGATGGCCATGGTGTCGTTGAGGGCCGCGCCCATCCGGCCGATCTCGTCCTTACGCCGGAAGGTCACCTTTTTGCTCAGGTCGCCTCCGGCCGCCCTGGTCACCACGTCCATCACCTCCGCCAGCGGCCTGGCCAGGCTACGCGCGACCAGGAGAGCGCTCGCCAGAGCCACGGCCGCGCTGGCCAACCCCAGCACCAGCATCAGTTGCGCGGTCCTGCCACTGGCCTGCGAAGCCCGCTTGGTACCGGCGGCGACGCCGGTCACGAGCTCCTGCATAAGTCGGTCGGCGGACTGCTTGGCCGCCGCGACGATCGTGTTCAGCCGCTGGACCGTGTAGATGACCCCGGCACGGTCAGCACCGTTGGCCGCCTCCGCCAACGAGGTGTCCCGGGCCCTTCTCCACACCCCTATGTCGATGTTGACCGCCCGCCGTTGCCTCTGTATGTGGTCCGGCAGGTCGACTGCGGCCAGGGCCGCCAGCTGTCTGTTGAGGATCTCGTCGGACGCGGCGATGTCCTGGCGGTAGGTGCGGCGGTACGGGCCCGGATCAGCCAGGACGTACGACAGCACGGCCTCCTGCTGTCCTCCTATGGCCGACCTGACCTCTGTCATGTAGATCAGCGCCTGGACGTTGGTGCTGTACGCGCGGTCCTGCTCGGCAGCCAGGGTCCGCAGCCGTATCGCACCGGCCAGGCCGAGGGCGGCGAAAAGCATCGAGCCGGCCACTGCGGCGGCAACGATCTTGAGTCCGAGGGGCAGGTCGCGCGCCCTCCAGACCAGCGTTGACCCCATCGTCACCACTTCGGCCAGGCTCACTCACCCCTTGAGCTCTCCGCCGCGGTCTCGGCCGACCCTTCGTACGCAGAGGGTTCGGACCGGGTCCCTCCCCCTCAGCTGGTGGCCACGGCGACCGCAGGGTCTTCTTCGGCGACCACAACGGTTCGCCGGTCGATCCGGGCCCGGGTTGGCACCAGCAGGGCCGCGCCCACCGCCACCGCCGCCAGCCCCGTCATCAGGGTGAAGGCGCTGGTGAAACCGGACTCGGCGGGCAGGCCGCCGGATGTGGTGTGGGAGGCGATGATCGAGCTGACCACCGCAGTGCCGATCGACCCGCCGATCGTGCGCAGGTTGGTGTTCATTCCCGAGGCCACCCCGGTCTGCTCCGGCGGCACCCCGTTGACCACGAGGTTGACCATCGACGAGAAGGCCAGCCCCATGCCGACTCCGGCGATGCCGGCGGCCAGCGACACCTGCCAACGGGCATCGTGCGCGAAGACCAGGATCAGGCCGGAGAGGGTGAGCAGCACCGCGCCGCCCACCAGTTGCGTCTTGGCGCTGACCAGTCTGCTGATCGGCCCGCTGGCGAAACCGAGTACCGCCATCCCGACCAGCATCGGCAGCAGCAGCAGACCGGCGCCGGTGACCGAGGCGCCGAAGCCGTACCCGGTGGACGCCGGAACCTGCATGAACACCGGCAGGAAGGCGTAGGTGACGAACATTGCCGCGCCGAAGAGCAGGGCCACCAGGTTGGTGGTCCAGACCGCCGGCAGGCGCATCATCCGCATGTCGATCAGTGGGGTGGACGAGCGCAGCTCCACCCAGATCCAGGTGGCCAGCAGCACCGCTGCCAGGGCGAGGCCGCCGAGGACCGAGGCCGAGGTCCAGCCCCAGGCGTTGCCCTTGGTGACCGGCAGCAGCAGGCACACCAGCCAGCCCGAAAGCAAGGCAGCAGCAACGATGTTCACCTTGCCCGGGGTGCGCACCGCTGATTCCGGGACCAGCCGCAGGGCCAGCAGCCAGATCACCGAGGCAGCGATTGCCGGGATCCAGAAGAGCCAGCGCCAGCTCAGGTTCTCCACGACGGGGCCGGCCAGAACGACGCCCGCGCCGCCGCCGGTGGCGATCACCGCGGCGATCGCGCCGACTGCGCCGGGCAGGCGGTGGGGTGGGAACTCGTCGCGGATGATGGCGAAGGTCAGGGGGAAGACCGCGGCCCCGATGCCCTGCAGCACACGCCCGAGGATGAGCACGCTCACCGAGGGGGCGGCTGCGGCTACCGCCGAGCCGATGGCGATGGCGGCCAGGGCGATCAGCAGGGTGCGCTTCTTGCCGGCCATGTCACCCACCCGGCCCAGCAACGGGGTGGCCACCGAGGCGGTCAGCAGCCAGGCGGTGATCACCCAGGTCACCGTGGTGGTGGAGGTGTTCAGGTCGGCCTGGATGGTCGGCAGTACCGGAGTGACCAGCGACTGCAGGAGTGAGATGGAGGCGGTCGCACTGGCCAGCACGGCGAAGATGACCAGCGGCGAGACGCGCCGGTCGGTGGATCGAGACATGAGTGATCCTTCGTACGCGACGGAGAAGGATGTGCAGGAATTACCCCTGGGCCTGGACAGGCTGCGGTGACTGTTAAAGTGGAGGGGTGCCTCCACCGTAACGGAGGGGGCCCTCCGGAATCAAGGCGAAGGGACTCCCCGGTGACCGAAGCACCCGGCCAGGCCCATCACGTCTCGGTGCGCCGGCCGCAACGGGCTGATGCGCGCCGCAACTTCGACGCCCTGCTGGGCGCAGCCCGTGAAGTCTTCGCCGAGGAGGGCACGTCCGCCTCGCTGGAAGAGGTCGCCCGCCGCGCCGGGGTGGGCATCGGCACCTTGTACCGTAATTTCCCGACCCGGCAGGACCTGTTCGAGACTGTCTACGTCGACGAGGTCGAGGCCCTGGCCCGCCGCGCCGAGGAACTCACCGGCCTGGAGCCCTGGGCGGCCCTCGTGGCCTGGCTGCGGCAGTTCGTCAGCTACGCCACCACCAAGCGGGCCATCTACGAAGCACTCAACCGCGACTCGGCCATGTTCGCCGCCTGCCGGGAGATCATGTACTCGGCCGGGCGCCCCCTGCTGCAGCGCGCCCAGGCCGACGGCCAGGCCCGGCCCGACGTCTCCTTCGAGGACGTGCTGCGCCTGATCAGCGGCATCTCGGGATCCGCGTACAGCGACGACGAGCAGCGCGAACGGGTGCTGACCATGGCCCTGGACGGCATCCGCCCACGGGCCTGAGACCGATCCACTCGACTGGTCCGAACCCTGTCCCTGGGAGAGGGTCCTGAGCTCGACCCCTCCCGTGTCGTGAGGCCACCCGGTGGGCACAGCACCTCGTCGTTCCTCACCGACGATGCCGTGGTCTCACCGAACCGGATCTCAACTTCCTGGCAGAGCAATACGTGAGGACGAGCCCGCGGTACCGCAGGATGATCCGCCCGATCGGTGCCCGCCCTAGCGTGCTGTTGTGCATCCCTTCGGGTGGGTCCTCCTGTACACCGTACTCACTGTACTCAGCGCTTTTTCGAGCCTCGCCATCTGGTTCGCCTGCGTTTTTGCCTTCGACGGGGGCCTTCAGGGCATCGAGCACACCTGCGGTTGGGCGCCGTCCGCCCGCCCTCTGGAACTGCGCACCGAGCTGTTCCCGCTGAGGGCCGAGTGCCGTTATACAGACGGAAGCAGCAAGAGCTTGGTACCTGACGCCGTCAACGTAGTGATCTTCCTGGCCGCCGGCGTGACCGCTGCCTTCTTCGCGCTACTGCTACGGGCGATCTGGAGGCTGGGCACCTACATGGTGTCGGTGAGATGACGTCGTCCTGGTCCAGGAACCCCATCAACAGGCTCAGCACGCCGGGCGCCGATTCGTTCGAGCCAGCGCACGAGTTGCTGGTGCACGCTGCCCGCGCCGTAGAGCATCTCCTCACCGGGAACACTGCGGTCCAGGAGGTCCTCGTCGATCTCCCAGCCGGCGGGGTGCACCAGCACGGCCTGGTTCTGCCAGCCGCCCAGTCCACCGTGCGAGCCGACCAGTTCCTCGAACGCATGCACCTCGCCGGTGCGCGCATGCAACGTGGAATGCACGTAAAGGTCTGGTGCCACCTTCATCTCGGCCACCCTCAGAAGGTCTGCGGCGGCCCGCGGGCCGAAGCCGGACAGCGGATCGTGCCCCTCTACGACGTCTTCAAGCAGAACTCGTACACCCGAGCGGCCCAGCACGAGGGGACCACGCGCGCTGTCGGCCACCACGAAGGCGATGCCGGGCTCGGTGAGGAGGCCGGGGATCAGGCCGGGATGCTGTTCGGTGAACGTCTCGACGGTGACGCGGCCGGGAAGGCGGGGGAACCAGACCAGGCCGAGGTTGCCGGAGCCGACCACGACCAGTTCCGGGCGCTCACTGAGGTCGGCCGGGCCGGAACGCTGGGGGCCGACGATGACACCGGCCTCGTCGGCGCGGTCCATGCGTCTCAGCGCCCGGCGGGTCTTGGGACGAGCCGTGGCCAGAACGTCGGTGAGGAGGGCGTTGAGCGGGCCCCAGCCCTCGACGTCCCCGGTCTCGGCGACCGCCGACGCGGCTCCGGAGTGTTCCCGCACCGCGGCTTCCAGGGTGCGTCCCGTCAGTTGCCGGAAGGTGGCGCCCTGGCTCTGGCCGTGGTCGGAGAGCACGACGAACTCGTAGTTGCGCGGGGCGGCGTCGGCGACCCGCTGCAGGGTGTGCAGCACCAGGTCGATGCCGGCCAGGGCGTCCATCGACTCGGGGCGCATCACCCCGGCGTGGTGGGCGATCTCGTCGTAGTCGACGAAGTCGACGTAGATCACCGGAGCCCCGGCCATCATGTGCTCGGCGACCAGCGCGACGTTGAGGTCGCGCAGGACGACGTTGGTGAGACCGCGCAGAGCCACGTACGAACCGCGCCGCCGGATCCGCGGCTCGATCCCCCGGACCCGTTGCTGGCGGCCCTGGTACAGCTCCTTCACGATCTCCGCCGCGGTCAGCACCAGCGCCCGGGCCAGGACGAAAGGGCTGAAGAAGAAACGGATGTAGGAGCTGCCCGGTCCGAGGTCACCGCGGCGGGCGGCCCGGCTCATCACCATCAGGGCGGTGGGCGCGTCCCCACTGAACATGTTCGAGACGCTGACCCCGCCGTCGGCCAGCAGCCCGTGCCCGTCGGACAGGCGGGCCTCGATGGTCGCCGCGTCGTCCGGGCGGTTGGCCACCACGAGCCGTCCGGTGTCCTTCTCGTACCAGCGGAAGGCCGGGATGCCATCGTTGCGGCCGTGCAGGATCCCGGCCTGGCTCGCCGGGGTGGTCGAGGGCACCTGGGCCCACCACGGCGTCATCTCGTGCGAGCCCGAGCGCACCCACCGCGAAAGCGTGGGCAGCACACCCGAGACGATCCCGTTGCCCAGCAAAGGGTAGGGCAGGCCGTCGATCTGGACGATGACCACACCACAGGGGGCATCCTCGTCGACCGGTCGTCCTCTGCGGCGCCGACGGGACTCCCCGCGCCGGATGAGATCGGCCACGATGTAGGAACTGTCGTTGACGCCGACCAGCCAGCGGGTGACCGCGGCGAGCAGGGCGACCAGGAGCAGGGCCTGGGCGGCGGCCTCGACCCCGCTGACGTAGACCCCCGGCACCAGCACCAAGGCCGCCGTGATCAGGGCCACCTGGGCGCTGAGGCCGAGCACCAGCGCGGTGATCGCCCCGGCGAACCCGGCGATCAGGCGCAGGGTGGGGCGGACCAGCGCGTCGAACCCGGCCGTGACCGCCGCCACGGCGAAGGCCCACCACCAGTGCGCGATCTCCAGCCCGGCGAGGATCCACGACGAGACCAGCAGCGCCGCCGCGTTCGGGACCAGGCCGATCAGGGCGTCGCGCAGGTCACGGCTCGAGATGCTCAGCCCGTTCGGCACCGCACGAGGCTAGCCGGTCGGCCGGTCCGCACCGCCGAAGGGTTAGATTGCCGCCGACAGACCAGACGAAGAACGGAGCCCGGAAGTGACCATCCCCCTGGTGATCGACACCGACACCGCGCAGGACGACTGCGTGGCGATCCTGGCCGGTCTGCTGACCCCCGAGGCCGATCTGCGGGCGATCACCATGGTGGCCGGCAACGTGGGCTTCGACCGTCAGGTCAAGAACGCCTTCATGACCTTCAACGTGGCCGACAAGCAGGTGCCGATGTACCTGGGCAGCCGACTGCCCCTGGTGCGCCCCTGGGCCTCTGCCGAGAACGTCCACGGCGACGGTGCGGGCGGTCTGGACATGGACTTCACCGGCTACTCCCCCGAGACCGAGCACGCGGTGGACGCCCTGCTGCGCCTGGCCGAGGAGGCCGAGGGCGAGCTGAACATCGTGGCGATCGGCCCGCTCACCAACATCGCCCTCGCCGTGCGCAAGCGTCCCGAGTTCGCCTCCCAGGTGAAGCACCTGGTGGTGATGGGCGGTTCGAACAACGCCCGTGGAAACATCACGGCGGCGGCCGAGTTCAACTTCTACGTCGACCCCGAGGCCGCGAAGATCGTGTTCGACGCCGGTTTCCGGATCACCGTGGTGCCCTGGGCCCCGCTCACCCTGCAGCAGGCCGTCTTCGGCCGGGACGTGCTCGAGCGGATCGCCGCCATCGACACCCCGCTGGCCCGCTTCTTCACCAGCGTCTGCTCGGCCACCCTGGCCTTCGACGAGAGCGTGGGCATCCCCGGCACCACCCACCCGGACTCGCTCTCGGTGGCCGTGCTGCTGCGGCCCGAGCTCATCACCCGCTCGGCCGAGTACAACGTCGACATCGAGACCGGCTCGGAGCTGACCCGGGGCTACGCGGCGATGTCGTGGGGCGTGCACGGGCTGGCGCCGAACGCCACGGTGATCGAGGAGATCGACGCCGCCGGGTTCCAGAAGTACCTGCTGGACATGCTCTCGCTGAGCACGACCCCGCCGCGCGAGTTCCGCACCGCCGGCTGATCTCAGGCCGGGTGCTCGTCGGTGGAGCGGGAGTCGGTCAGGGTGAGCGCGCCGCCCGCCGCGATCAGGCCGACCACCACCGCGAGCACCGAGTAGGTGATCTGCTCGCCGTGGAAGAACGAGGCGATCAGGCTCTCGCTCCAGCGGCCGGCCGGCAGCTGGGTGGTGACCAGGGCGGCGATCAGGGTGCCGACCAGGGCGGTGCCCACACTGGAGCCGACCTCCTGGGCGGTGTCGTTGAGCGCGGCGCCGATCGAGGTGCGGTTGGCGGGCATGGCGTCGATCAGGGCCACCGCGCAGATCGTCATGACCGTGCGCAGGCCGATGGTCATCGCCACCATCGACACCGCGATGGGCAGGTAGCCGTGCCCGACGCCCCAGGCCAGCCCGGCCAGGGAGCCGGCCAGCAGCGCCGCCGCGATCAGGCAGGCGATGCGGTGCCCGAAGCGCTTGGCCAGCGTCTCCGACAGCGGGGAGGCGGCCAGCATGGTGACGATGATCGGCAGGTTGGCCAGGCCGGCCCGCACCGGGCTCCAGCCGTAGGCGTACTGGAAGTGCAGGATCAGCCCGAACATCACGCTGGCCATGGCGATCGAGGTGCCGAGCTGGGCGATCACGGCGCCGCGCACGGTGCCGCCGGAGAACAGGCTGAGGTCGAGCATCGGGGCCGGGGTGCGGCGTTCGTGCCGGACGAAGGTCACCGCGGCGATCACGGCCCCGAGCACCGAGGCGATGGTGACCAGCGAGTCCCAGCCGTACTCCACCCCGGCGGTCAGTGAGTAGCAGGCCAGGCCGATGGTGGCCACGCTGAGCACGGCGCCGGTCAGGTCGAGCTTGTCGTCGGTGAGGTCCTCGCGCCGGTCGGCGGGGACGCCGAGGCGCACCCCGATGAAGGCGATCAGGGCGATCGGGGCGTTGATGATGAGCAGCCACTGCCAGTCGAAGTGGGCCAGGGCGGTGCCGCCGAGCAGCGGGCCGAGGACGAAGCCGGACAGGCCGACGGTGATCATGACGGTCATCGCCCGCATCCGCAGGGCCGCATCGTCGAAGAGCCGGAAGACCAGCGAGTTGGTGATCGGCGCCATCGCCGCGGCGGCCACGCCCAGGCAGGCGCGCAGGGCGATCAGCTGGCCGGGCCCGGTCACCGCGATCACGGTCAGGCTGAGCAGCCCGAACACCGCCAGGCCGACCAGCAGCACGCGCCGGCGGCCGAGCCGGTCGGCCATCGAGCCGGCGGTGAGCAGCAGGCCGCCGAAGGTCAGGGAGTAGGCGCCGGTGACCCACTGCAGCGCAGTGGTGCCGCTGCCCAGGTCGCGGCCGATGGTCGGCAGGGCGATCGAGAGCAGCGTGTTGTCGACCATCTCGACGAAGAAGGCCAGACAGAGGGCGGCCAGGGGGATCCAGGCGGCGCGTAGGGAGGTGTAGGTGCGGCTGGGCGAGAGGCCCGCAGTCAAGGTTGCAGGCGTAGTAGAGGTCACGAGAGTTGAGATTCGGGGCAGAGACTGTCAGCCGACGCACGCGCCGCTGTCATTCTCTGAGATGCGCTGTCAGGGGACGCTGACAGTTTCGCCGGGAGCAAGAACCCAGGCCCGGCAGTCGGGGGCATGCCGACTCAACGCCTGCTGGAAGAGCGGGCCGCCCAAGTCCATCCACCCTCGGGGGAACCGACCCACCACCGGCGCGTGAAGCGTCCCCCAATGCACCGGAATGGCCGCCCTCGCGCCGATCAGGGCACACGCGCGGGCCGCTTGTTCGGCGTCCATGTGCCCACCCGAAAGACGGGGGCCCCAACCACCGATGGGGACGATCGCCACGTCGATGGGAGCCTCGGCCAGCTGGGGTAGATCGGACATCTCGTCGTAAAGGCTGGTGTCGCCCGCGACATAAACAGTGAACCCCGGCTTTTGGACGAGGTGTCCGCCGGCTGAGTTGGGTCGGTGCGGCATTGGTCGGTGGCCGTGGTCGGCCCGGACCAGACGCACCCGCACGTCGGTCCCGGGCAGGTCGTACCACTTGCCCTCCGCGTCGAGCCCGTTCAGGCCCTTGCGCCGGAGCCAGACCGCGTTCTCGGCAGCGGTCAGCACGGGGACGTCTCTCAGCAGCCGCAGGGAGGGCAGCTCGGCGTGGTCGTGGTGCAGGTGCGACAGGAGCACCAGATCGGGCTGAGACCACGAAGCCTTCGCTGGGCGCCCACCCCTTCGGCGTAGCGGCCAGTTGTGCTTACGCAGCAGCGGATCGGTGATCAGTCGGGCCCCGCCGATGTCCAGCACGACGGTCGAGTGCCCCAGCCAGGTAATGCTGGGGGTCGGCAGTTCGGGTGTCACCGTGCAAGCATGCTCCCCGCCCAGCAACACGCGACCGACGACGTCCCCCGGAGGAATTCACGGTGCCCGCCACCACCAGCCTGACCGACGGCACCGTCGACGTCTCCACCTCGCTGGGGGTCGCCGCCCTGCTCGGCCTCTTTCTCACGGTGACCCTGGGCGCGATCGTGCCCATCGTCCCCACCGGGGCGGCGGTCAGCGGTGTGGCCGCCTTTGCCTGGCATCACGAGCCACTGGTGCTGATCGTGGTGGTGGCGATCGGGGCGGCCGGGGCATACCTGGGCGATCTGGGTACGTACGGGTTGTGCCGCGTAGGTGGCAAGGCGCTGGCCAGGCGGCTGCGCTGGCTCCGGGACGAGGAAAAGCTCGGCGCTGTGGAGGACCGACTGCGGGAGAACCGCGTCCAGACCCTGCTGATCTCCCGCCTGATCCCCGGGGGCCGCATTCCGGTGCTGCTCGCGGCGGCGTTCCTCGGCCTCGAGTGGCGCACGTTCCTGGTGGCCAACGCCCCGGCCTGTGCCCTGTGGTCGGTGGTCTACGTGGCGCTCGGCACCGTCGGCGGCAGCGTGTTCCCCGAACCGTGGCAGGGTGTGCTCGCCGCGGTGGTCCTCGTGCTGCTGGTCACGCAGGTCACCGGTCTGGTCAACCGCCGGCGTCAGCCCGCCGGGTAACGTGAGTGGTCACATGAGTACAGACCGGGCCGACCTCGCCGAGGTGTTCAAGGCGTTGAGCAACCCTGCCCGCCTGGAGATCCTGAACTGGCTGCGCGAGCCCGACAAGAACTTCGCCGAGTGGGAACCGATCGCCGACCGCGCCGAGTTCGGTGTCTGCGTGACCCACATCCAGGCCAAGTCCGGCCTGGCCCAGTCGACCACCTCGGCCGCGATGGCCCTGCTGGAGCGGGCCGGCCTGGTGCGCTCGGCCCGGGTGGGCAAGTACCGGCACTACCGCCGCGACGAGGAACGCATCGCCGGGTTCGTCGCGGCCCTGGGGCGCGACCTGTAGAAAACATAGCGTCAGATCGCGATATGACGATATGTTGGTCCGCATGCCGCCGACCGCGCTGATCGTGCACGCCCATCCCGAGCCCGGGTCGTTCACCACCGCCCAGATGCGCGAGGCCGAGGCCACGCTGGCGGCCGGCGGCCACCAGGTGAAGGTGCTCGACCTCTACGCCCTGGGCTGGAACGCCACCCTCGACCGGGCCGACTTCCCCGGCTCCGAAGGCTATTTCAAGCCGCAGGCCGAACAGGCCCGGGCCCTTGCCGCAGGCACTCTCCCTTTGGACATCACCGGGCATCTGGACGCACTGCACCAGGCCGACCTTCTGGTGCTGTCGTTCCCGCTGTGGTGGTTCTCCGTGCCCGCCGTGCTCAAGGGCTGGGTCGACCGGGTCTTCGTGATGGGCAGCGTCTTCGGCGGTGCGTACGGCATCTTCGACCAGGGTGCCCTCACCGGGCGACGGGCCGTGCTGCTGCTCACCACCGGCGGCGCGGCCGGCCACTTCGGGGCGGACCAGCCGTACGGCGACCTCGACCGGCACCTCTTCCACATCCACCACGGCATGCTCGGCTTCGTCGGCTACGACGTGCTGCGCCCGATCGTCACCCACGCTCCGGCCCGGCAGACCGACGAGGTGCGCCGGGCCGCCCTGAGCTCGGTGCGGCAGGCCTTCGAGAAGATCGAGGCCCGCGACCCGGTCTCCGACCACGGGATGACAACCTCCTTCTGAGGGACAGCAAGATGGCACCTGGGCATGACGCGCCGGCCTGAGAGCCGGGCCAGGATCGTCGGCATGGCCTTCAGCAACACCGGCAACAGCACCGCCACCTCGGTGATCACCTCGGACGACGCCACCTCGGACATCGCCGCGGCCACCGGGGTGGCCGCCCTGAGCTTCTTCGCCGGCGCCCTGACCTCCTACGCGCAGGGATTCCTGCCGGACTCGCTCAGCTCCTTCGCCAACTCGGCCAGCGGCTGGACCCTGGTCACCGTGCTGCTGATCTGGAGCGTGCGGGCCCGGCCGGTGCTCGCCGCCATGCTCGGCGCGGCCGCCTTCGTGCTGCTGACGGTCGGCTACAGCGCCGCCTCGGCGGTGCGGGGCCTCACCTACGACCCGACCCTCTTCAGCATCGTCGGCCTGGTGGTCGGGCCCTTCGTCGGCATCGCCACCGCCTGGCTGCGCGAGCGCGACCTGCGGGCCGCGCTGGCCACCGCCACGCTGAGCGGCATCGCCCTCGGCGAGGCGGTGTACGGGCTGACCGTGGTCAGCCAGAGCACCAGCCCGGTGTACTGGACGCTGAGCGGTCTGGTCGGCCTGGCCCTGCTGGGCGGCATGGTGACCCGGCGCCTGCAGGGGTCGGTGAACATCACCCTCGCTCTCGGACTGACCGCCGTGGTAACGGCCGGGTTCGTCCTCGCCTGGGGATAAGCGGAGGGATGGCCCGGGTCCCCCGGCCGGGGGTCGACTGGGTAGAAATGAGCCCATGAGCGAACCCGAGTTCTGGTGGCGTGACACGGTGGGCCCGGAGTGGGCCGGGCACAGCTGGCCCGCGCTGGAGGCCGCGTTCCAGGTGGCCGGGCCCTCGCCGGTGCTGGAGGAGGCCCGCCGGTGGTCCGACGAACCGGCCCATGTGCTCTACGTACGCTCAGCCTCACTGCGGCGGGCCTACGGGTTCGCCGTCTCGGTGGCCCAACGCGCCGCCCGCACGATCGCCACCGAACGTGGCTACAGCCGTCATCTGTTGGCCGTAGGTGTTCTCGACGAACTGTCGATGCCGGCCGACCCGGAACCGGCCGCCACCGCCGAGGCCCAGGCGAATCCCCGCCGCCAGCAGTGGACCGCCCTGGACACTCGCCGGCGCTACCTGGACGACTACGCCAAACCCCTGGAGCGCGCCGACCTCACCCTGCTGCGACTGCCCGCCCAGGGCGATGCCGAGCAGGTGCTGGACCAGATCGCCGACCGTCGCCGCAACTACCTCCGGGCCACGATCCTGGCCGGAGTGGTGCTGCCGCACGAGTTCGCGAGCACCTACGGCGACGGGATCGCGGCCCGCTTCGGTTTCCCCCGCGGGGACGAGACCGAGCCCTCGGCCCGGCTGACCGTGCTCGACCTCGACACCCGAGGCGGCTTCACAGCGCGTTGAGCGTCTTCAGCCCGGTGGCCTGCAGCGCCGCGGTGCGCACGTCGGGGCAGGTCTTGAGCATCAGCCCGTCCACGTCGGCCCCGGCCAGCGTCTGGTTCAGCTCACCGGTGGCGTTGCGCACGATCACCTTCAGGGTGTTGCCCAGCCCCACCCGCACAGCGGCCGGCTCGGCTCCCTGGGCGCCGGAGACGATGCCCACCGCCATCTGGCAACTGAACGCCCCCAGCCCTTCCGGGCCGTAGGCGGCGGCCGCCCGGGCGGTGAGCTCGTTGGCCCGGTTGAGGTACTCGTTCGTGTCGAGCGACTCGCGTTCGGCGTTCAGCGCCTGCATCGACTCCTCGACCTCGGACAACGCCTTCGGATCGGCCACCTCGACCTTGATCGACGAGGTGGGCTCGGGGGCCTGCGAGGTGGCCTCGGGCGTCGTGGTGCTCACACTGACCGAGGGCGTGGACGCAGCAGCCGGTTCGTCGTTGTCGCCGCTGCAGCCGGCCAGCCCCAGCATCAGCACAGCCACGGCGAAATGCCTGGACCTCAAACCCGCTCCTTGTCCGGACCCGCCCGGGCGATCCGGACCCCAGTCAGCATGTCAGAAGGTCGCAGTCTGCCGGACCGGCGGGAGAACTGCCGACACACTGTCGGGCCCACGGATGCCGGTGAGGAGGCAGCATGGCCCCATGACCTCCGAAATCGTGCACTGGGCGGACGGCGCCCGGTTCGCCGGCTCCTCCGGCCTGTGGGCCGACGTCACCAACCCGGCCACCGGCCAGGTCAGCGGCCGGGTGGCCCTGGCCGGCGAGAGCGACGCCGCCCACGTCATCGCCTCGGCGGTGCGGGCCCAGGCGGCCTGGGGCGAGACCTCGCTGGCCCGGCGCACGCAGGTGCTCTTCGCCTTCCGCGAGCTGCTGAACGCGCGCAAGGGTGAGCTGGCCGAGCTGATCACCGCCGAGCACGGCAAGGTGCTGTCCGACTCGGTCGGCGAGATCGCCCGCGGCCTCGAGGTCGTGGAGTTCGCCTGCGGGATCTCGCACCTGCTCAAGGGCGGGCACAGCGAGGGCGCCTCGACCGGCGTGGACGTGCACTCCAAGCGGGTCCCGCTGGGCGTGGTCGGCATCATCAGCCCGTTCAACTTCCCCGCCATGGTCCCGATGTGGTTCTTCCCGATCGCGATCGCGGCCGGCAACGCGGTGGTGCTCAAGCCCAGCGAGAAGGACCCCTCGGCCTCGATCTGGCTGGCCGCGCTGTGGAAGGAGGCCGGTCTGCCCGACGGCGTGTTCAACGTGCTGCAGGGCGACAAGGTGGCCGTCGACGCGCTGCTCACGCACGACGACGTGGCCGCGATCAGCTTCGTGGGTTCCACCCCGATCGCTTCCTACGTGTACGAGACCGCTTCCCGGCACGGCAAGCGCGTGCAGGCCCTGGGCGGCGCCAAGAACCACATGCTGGTCCTGCCGGACGCCGACCTCGACCTGGCCGCCGACGCGGCGGTGAGCGCGGGCTACGGCAGCGCGGGCGAGCGGTGCATGGCGATCAGCGTTCTGGTGGCGGTGGACTCGATTGCGGACGATCTCGTCGCCCGGGTCGCCGAGCGCACCAACACGCTGGTGATCGGGGACGGGGCGGCCGGGTCCGAGAAGGAGGCGGACATGGGTCCGCTGGTCACCCGGGCGCACCGTGACCGGATCGCCGGGCTGATCGACAGCGGCGAGGCGGCCGGGGCCAAGGTCGTGATCGACGGGCGGACGGTCGAGGCCCGTGGCGCGGCTGACGGTTTCTGGCTCGGGCCGACGCTTTTCGACAACGTCACGCCGGACATGGAGATCTACACCGAGGAGATCTTCGGGCCGGTGCTCAGCGTGGTGCGGGTCTCCTCGTACGCCGAGGGCGTGGAGCTGATCAACGCCAACGCCTACGGCAACGGCACCGCGGTGTTCACCAACGACGGCGGCGCCGCCCGGCGGTTCGAGAAGGACGTCCAGGTGGGCATGATCGGCGTGAACGTGCCGGTCCCGGTCCCGGTGGCGTACTACTCGTTCGGCGGGTGGAAGCGCTCGCTGTTCGGCGACACCCACGCGCACGGCACCGAGGGCGTGCACTTCTTCACCCGGGGCAAGGTGGTCACCACCCGCTGGATCGACCCGGCCAACCGACCGACCGACGGCCTGCAGCTGGGATTCCCGCGCAATGTCTGATCTCGAGAACACCCAGGACCCGCAGCGCGCCTACGAACTCGACCGGGCGCACGTCTTCCACTCCTGGTCGGCGCAGGCCACGCTCGACCCGATGGTGATCACCAAGGCCGAGGGCCCGTACATCTGGGACGGGGCCGGGCAGCGCCTGCTCGACTTCACCTCCCAGCTGGTCTACACCAACCTCGGCCACCAGCACCCGCGGATCGTGGCGGCGATCCAGGAGCAGGCGGCCACGCTCTGCACGGTGGCCCCGGCCTACGTCAACGGCGCGCGCTCGGAGGCCGCCCGGCTGATCGCCTCGCACACCCCGGGCGACCTGGACCACGTGTTCTTCACCAACGGCGGCGCCGACGCCAACGAGCACGCGATCCGGATGGCCCGCCTGCACACCGGCCGCCACAAGGTGCTCTCCACCTACCGCTCCTACCACGGCGGCACCCAGCTGGCCGTGAACCTCACCGGTGACCCGCGGCGCTGGCCGAACGACAACGGCTCGACCGGAACCGTCCATTTCTTCGGGCCTTTCCTCTACCGCAGCGCCTTCCACGCGAGCACGCCGGAAGAGGAGAGCGAACGGGCCCTGGCCCACCTCGAGCAGGTGATCACTCTGGAGGGCCCGGCCACGATCGCCGCGATCGTCCTGGAGTCGATCCCCGGCACCGCCGGCATCATGGTCCCGCCGCCGGGCTACCTGGCCGGCGTGCGGGCACTGTGCGACCGGTTCGGCATCATGCTCGTGGCCGACGAGGTGATGTCCGGGTTCGGCCGGGCCGGCAAGTGGTTCGCGATCGAGCATGCCGACGTGGTGCCCGACCTGCTCACCTTCGCCAAGGGCGTGAACTCCGGCTACGTGCCCCTGGGCGGGGTGGCGATCAGCGACGCCATCTACGAAACCTTCGCCCAGCGGGTGTATCCCGGTGGTCTGACCTACTCCGGCCATCCCCTGGCCTGCGCCGCGGCGGTGGCGACCATCCGCACCATGGAGGACGAGGACGTGGTGGGCAACGCCGCCCGCCTCGGCTCCGAGGTGATCGGCCCGGCGCTCGGCGAACTGGCCGAGCGGCACGAGTGGATCGGCGAGGTGCGGGGCACCGGCGCCTTCTGGGCCGTGGAACTGGTCTCCGACCGGGCCACCCGTGAGCCGCTGGCCCCCTACGGCGGCAGCAGCCCCCAGATGGCGGCCCTGCTCAAGGCCTGCCGGGCCGAGGGGTTGCTGCCCTTCGCCAACTACAACCGGATCCACGTCGTGCCGCCGCTGAACACCCCCGACGACGTGGTGCGCGAAGGCCTGGCCATGCTCGACCGGGCGTTGACCTCAGCGCAGGGCCTGTAACCCGTCGAGGAACACGTTCAACGCGTGCGGGTAGGCGCTGACCCGCATGGTGCGGCCGAGCGCCCCGGCGCTGGCGGCGATGTTGGGGTGGCCCTGCGCGTCGAGGTGGGCGTAGACCGTCTCCCAGGCCAGCACGTCCGGGTCGGCCTCGGACTGGGCCAGGGTGAGGGCGGTGGCGTCGAGGGCGGCGAAGCCCAGGGTCAGGTCGATGAACGCGTGGTAGTGGCGGGCCGCCACGTCGGGTGGGAAACCGGCGGCCCGCAGCACGCCCAGGCCGGTCTCGATGATCCGGATCTCGTTGGGCCGGCCGGTGACCCGGGCGGCGGTGAGCGAGGCGATGCGGGGGTTGGCCACCAGCGCCGAGTAGACCCGCACGCCCAGGTCGCGCAGCGCCTCCGGGAACGGCCGGTCGCCGTCGAAGCCGTCCAGGCAGCGGCCCATCAGGTCGTCGGCCATCGCCCGGACCAGGTCGTCGGCGCTGCGGAAGTAGCGGTAGATCGAGGTCGGGTCGGCGCCCAGCATCGCCCCGAGACGGCGCATGCTCAGGCCGGCCGCACCGTGCTCCTGCACCAGCCGCACGGCGGTCTGCACGATCAGCTCGTGGCTGAGCACCACCCCCGAACGCGTGGGGCGTCGGCGGCGGTTGGTCACCAGGCGCTCGTCGGCCACCGAGTCTCCCCAGCCTCTCCTCGTAAACTTATGACAACACCATTGACGAGAATGCCACGTCCCGGGTTCCATTGCCAGATAACCAATTCGGGAAAGGACCGCGCACCGTGGCCGATGCAGATCTGGTGTTCACCGGCGGCACCGTCGCCTGCCTCGACGCGGCCCGCACCCGCACCGGCGCGCTGGCCGTGCGCGGCGGGCGCATCGTGGCCCTGGGCGCACCGGCCCAGGCCCTGATCGGCTCCCGCACCGAGGTGGTCGACCTGGCCGGCCGGCTGCTCCTGCCCGGGTTCCAGGATGCCCACGTGCACGCCGTGTTCGGCGGGCTCGAACTGGCCCAGTGCGACCTGACCGGCACCACCGACGTGGCCGAGTACCGCCGCCGGATCGCGGCCTACGCCCAGGCCCACCCCGAGGTCGAGTGGATCACCGGCAGCGGCTGGTCGATGGAGAGCTTCCCCGGCGGCGTGCCCACCGCCGACCTGCTCGACGACGTGGTGCCCGACCGGCCGGTGTTCCTCTACAACCGCGACCACCACGGCGCCTGGGTGAACACGAGGGCCCTGCAACGGGCCGGCCTGGACGCGGGCACCCCCGACCCCGCCGACGGCCTGGTCAACCGCGACGCCGAGGGCCGCCCGGTCGGCGCCCTGCAGGAGGGCGCGATCTCGCTGGTGGCCGATCTGGTGCCCAAGCCCACCGCGCAGGACCGGCTGGACGGCCTGCTGCGGGCCCAGCGCCTGCTGCACTCGCTCGGCATCACCGCCTGGCAAGACGCAATGCTCTGCGGCCGCAACGGTTTTCCCGACGTCTCCGACGCCTACCGCACCGCCGCCGAGCGTGATCTGCTCACCGCCGACGTGGTCGGGGCACTCTGGTGGGACCGTGACCGGGGCGGCGAGCAGATCGCCGAACTGGTACACAAGCGCGAGATCTTCACCGTGGGGCGGCTGCGCTCGTCCACCGTGAAGATCATGCAGGACGGCGTCGCCGAGAACTTCACCGCCGGCATGACCGTGCCCTACAAGGACGCCTGCGGGTGCTCCACCGGCAACGCCGGGCTGAGCTTCGTCGAGCCGGCCGCCCTGCGGGAATACGTCACGGCGCTCGACGCCCTCGACTTCCAGATTCACTTCCACGCCCTCGGCGACCGAGCCGTGCGCGAGGCACTCGACGCGGTCGAGGCGGCGCGAAAGACCAACGGGCACAAAGACACCCGGCCGCACCTGGCCCACCTGCAGGTGATCCACCCCACCGACGTGGCCCGCTTCGGCGCGCTCGGGGCCACCGCCAACCTGCAGGCGCTGTGGGCCGCCCACGAACCGCAGATGGACGAGCTCACCATCCCCTTCTTGGGCGGCGACCTGGCCCGCCACCAGTACCCGTTCGGCGACCTGCTGCGGGCCGGGGCCCGGCTGGCCGCCGGCAGCGACTGGCCGGTCAGCGACGCGAACCCGATCGCGGCCGTGCACACCGCGGTCAACCGCCGCCCCCACGGCGAGCAGGCCCCGGTGTTCCTGCCCGAGCAGCTCATCGACCTGCACTCCGCTCTGACCGCCTACACGGCGGGCAGCGCCTACGTGAACCACCGCGACGACACCGGCACGCTCGCCGTTGGCCACCGCGCCGACCTCGTGGTCCTCGACCGCGACCTGTTCGCGCTCCCGGCCGACGAGATCGGCGCCGCCACGGTGGATCTCACCTTCATCGACGGAAATCCGGTTCATCAGGGCTCTTCCAGCGGATAAGAGAAAAAGATGACGATCGTGGCACCCGCAGCTCAGCGCACCGCCTACGAACGACACGCCCCCGACCCCCGTCTGGTCGAGCAGGCCCTGGCCGGCAGCCGGCACGCGGTCTTCTGGCTCGAGGACGCCCCGGGCCCGCACCACGAACCCCTCACCGCCGCGACCACCGCCGACCTGGCCGTGGTGGGCGGCGGCTACCTCGGCCTGTGGACCGCCGTGCAGGCCAAGCGCCGCGCCCCGGGCGCCCGGGTGGTGCTGCTGGAGGCCGAGACCATCGGCTGGGCCGCCTCCGGCCGCAACGGCGGTTTCTGCGAGGCCAGCATCACCCACGGCGAGGACAACGGGCGCTCGCGCTGGCCCGGTGAGTACTCGGCCCTGGAGCGGCTGGGCCGGGAGAACCTGGACGGCTTCGAACGGGACGTGCGCGAGCTCGGCCTGGACTGTCAGTGGGAACGCACCGGCACCCTGGCCGTGGCGGTCGAGCCGCACCAGGTGCAGTGGCTGGGGCCGGACGCGCTCGACGCCGGCCGGGTGCGGGGCGAGATCGCCTCGCCGCTGTTCCTGGGCGGCACCTGGAACCGGCGCGACACGGCCCTGGTGCATCCGGCCCGGCTGGCCCACGAGCTGGCCCGGGTGGCGGTCGAGCTGGGCGTGGAGGTGCACGAGCACTCGCCGGTGGTCGACCTGGCCGGCGGGCGCCGCGGGCCGGTGGTCCTGCACACCCCGCGCACCACCGTGCGGGCCGCCAAGGTGGCCCTGGCCAGCAACGTCTTCCCCTCGCTGCTGCGCCGGACCCGGCCGATGACGGTTCCGGTGTACGACTACGTGGTGATGACCGAGCCCCTTACCGCCCAGCAGCGCGCCGCGATCGGCTGGGAGCACCGCCAGGGGCTGACCGATCTGGCCAACCAGTTCCACTACGCCCGGCTCACCGCCGACGGCCGGATCCTCTACGGCGGCTACGACGCCGTCTACCACCGGGGCGGCCGGCTGAGCTCGGCCTACGAGGACCGGCAGGCCACCTACGCCCGGCTCACCTCGCACCTGCTGGCCACCTTCCCCCAGCTGGCCGGTGTCCGGATCAGCCACCGCTGGGCCGGGGCGATCGACACCTGCACCCGGTTCACGGCCTTCCACGGCCTGGCCCGGGGTGGGCGGGTGGCCTACGCGGCGGGCTTCACCGGGCTCGGGGTCGGGGCCACCCGTTTCGCCGCGAATGTGATGCTCGACCGGCTGGCCGGCGAGCAGACCGAGCGCACCCGGCTGTCGATGGTGCGGCGCCTGCCCCTGCCGTTCCCGCCGGAGCCGCTGGCCGGGGTGGGCATCGAACTGACCCGTTGGTCGCTGGACCGGGCCGATCACCGCGCCGGGAGGCGCAATCTGTTCCTCAGGACGCTCGACGCCGCTGGACTGGGCTTCGACTCCTGAGAGCGCATGAGATCCTCCTGAACTCCCCTGTTCCGGAAAGGCCCCCATTGACCAGTCCTGCCGCGAAAGAGCACCCGCCCGAGCTGAACCACTCGGCCATCGGCTTCGTCGACGCCGTGGTGATCGGCCTGGCCGCCACCTCCCCGGCCTACTCGCTGGCCGCGATCATCGGCGCGATCACCGCCGCCGTCGGCATCTACGCGCCCGGCGCCCTGCTGGCCTCGTTCGTGCCGATGGCCCTGATCGCCACCGCGTTCCTCTACCTGAACCGGGTGGACCAGGACTGCGGCACCACGTTCAGCTGGGTGACCCGGGCGATGGGCCCGTGGTTCGGCTGGATCGGCGGCTGGGCGATCACCATGACCGGCGTGCTGATCATCGGCTCCCAGGCGGACGTCGGGGTCGGGTTCTTCCTGCGGATGATCGGCCAGGACGGGGCGGCCGAGAACAACTGGGTCCGGATGCCCCTGGCGATCGCCCTGATCCTGTTCCTGACCTGGCTGTGCGTCCTCGGCACGGACCTGTCGGCGCGGGTGCAGAACGTGATGATCCTGATCCAGGTGGGCGCCCTGCTGGTGTTCGCCGCGGTCGCCCTGGGCCGGGTCTACGGCCTCTTCGGCGACGACAGCCCGCTGCAGCCGCTGCACCCGGAGCTGTCGTGGTTCAACCCGTTCGGCGCGGGCGGGGCCCCGCTGACCACCGCCCTGCTGCTGGGCGTGTTCGCCTACTGGGGCTGGGAGGCCTCGGTGAACCTCAACGAGGAGACCCGGGGCGGTCCCTCCACCGCCGGCCGGGCCTCGCTGCTGTCCACCTTCATCCTGCTGCTGACCTACCTGGGCGTGGCCACCGCGGTGGTCGCGTTCGCGGGCACCGCCTGGCTGACCGACAACGCCGACGAGGAGGAGGCGGTCTTCGCCCTGCTGGCCGGTCAGGTGATGGGCGGCTGGGACTGGGTGCTGCTGGCCTCGGTCGCGGTCTCGGCGATCGCCTCCACCCAGACCACGATCATCCCGGCCTCGCGGACCGGCCTGTCGATGGCCCGCCGGCACGCCCTGCCGCCGGGCTTCGGTCGGATCCACCCCCGCCACCGCACCCCCGACGTGAGCACCTGGTGGGTGGCCGGCATCGCGATCGCCTGGTACGTGGCGATCTACCTGCTCAGCGAGAACGCGCTGTACGACTCGGCCACCGCGCTGTCGCTGCTGGTCGCCTTCTACTACGCGCTCAGCGGCATCGCCTGCGCCGTCTACCACCGCAAGCACCTGCTGGAATCGGCCCGCAGCCTGATCCTGATCGGGGTGGCCCCGCTGACCGGTGCCGTCCTCCTGATCTGGCTGCTGGTGCTCTCGGCCCGGGACATGGCCGACCCGGAGAACTCCTACAGCGGGGCGGCCTGGCTGGGTGTCGGCCCGCCGCTGGTCATCGGCGTCGGTATCTTCCTGGTCGGCGCGGTGCTGATGCTGGTGTGGCGGGCCCGTGACCGGCGTTACTGGCACGAGCGGCCGAGCCTGCCCGACCCCGACGTGGTGCACGGGCTGAAGTCCGCCGTACCGGATCCCGATGGAATGGAACCCTGATGAGCATCGTGCTGGGCTACGACTCCTCGCCCGCCGCGAACGCCGCCCTGGAAGTCGCGATCGACCTGGCCAAGCGCCTCGACGAGAAGCTCGTGCTGGTCTACGGCGCGGGGGTGCCGGGCGGGGTGAGCGAGGAGATGTCCTCGCACCGGGCCGCCCTGGAGGAGATCGGCCACCGCGCCCTGGACGAGGGCGTGGCCCGGGCCCGTGAGGCCGGCGCCGAGGCCACCGTCGAACTGCTGCCGCGCAAGCCGGTCAAGGCCCTGCTGGAGGCCGCGGAGAATCACGACGCCGGCTTCATCGTGGTCGGTGCCACCTCGGAGAGCCCGATGCGGGCGGCGATGCTCGGCGCCGTGCCGCACAAGCTCCTGCGCCGCAGCACCCGTCCCGTGCTCTGCGTGCCCGCCCCTTCCTGAAAAGCAACCACCAACTAAAGGACGCCGGCCCGCCTACCCGGGACCGGCGTCCTTTAGTTGGTGGTCGGGTTGGTCGCTTAGGCGGAAACCCGGAACTCCCGCGGCATCTCGGCCGTGCCCAGCACCACGTCGGCGGCCAGTTCGCCCAGCACCGGAGCGAACTTGGCGCCGTGACCGGAGCAGGCCGAGAGCACGGTGACGCCCTCCATCCCGTCGATGACGAAGTTCTCGGTGGGTGTGTTGGTGAACAGGCAGGTGGTCTCGGCGTAGGGCTCGGGCTCCAGGCCCGGCATAAACCGGCGCACGTGCTCGACCACGCGGGCGCGGTTGGCCGGGTCGATCAGCCCGGTGCGGGCCGAGGCCGAGGAGAGCACCCGGCCGGCGTTGTACTCGGCCACCTTCTGCCCACGGAACTGCGCGTCCCGGCCGCCGGGCAGGGCGTACACGCAGATCTCCGGGCGCTTGTGGATGAGCGTGGGCCAGTTGTCGGCGCCTTCGCGGTAGGGGAAGTGAAAAGCGTTCTCCTCGCGCACCTCCAGGTCGGGGAACGCCTTCACGAACGCTTCCGGCAGGGCGAGCCGGCCCAGCACCTCGGGCAACCACCCACCGGCGCTGACCACCACCCGCCCGGCCTCCACCACCCGTCCGTCGTTCGAGATCGCCCGGAAACCGGCCCCCGAGCGCTCGAGCCGGGCCAGCGGCCAACCGGTGAGGATCTGCGCGCCCAGAGCCTCGGCCGCCGCGATCATCGCGCGGACCGTGTTCTCCGCGTCCAGCACCCCACCCTCGGGGTGGAACAGCACGTCGGTGTCGAAACCGATCTGCGGCCAGCGTTCTCGCGCAGCCTCCAGCTCTACCAGCTCGTGCTCCACATCACGCTCGGCCAGCACCCGGGCCAGGCCGTGCGGGTCGCGGTCGGTGCCGAAGTCGAGGGCGCCGGTACGGGTGACCAACGGGGCGCCGTGCAGCGCCGCCAGTTCACCCCAGCCCGCCACCGACGCCTTGACCAGATCCACGTAAAGGCCCTCGGGGTAGGCGAACCGGAAGATCCGGGCCGAACCGTGCGAGCTGCCGTGCGCACTGGCCGGCACGTCCCGCTCGACGAGGGTGACGTCGAGGCCGCGCTGCGCCAGCCGCCAGGCCGCCGAAGCCCCGGCCAGACCGCCGCCGACCACCAGAACCGAACCGGAACTCATGAGATCTCCTCCACCACGACCACGGGGCCGATCACCGGCACGTCCGGGCCGTCCGGGCCGTCCGGGCCGGGCACGTCCAGCCAGGCGTCTCCGGTGGCCGGATCGACCACAGCCACCGCCCTGCTCTCGGGCCAGGTACCGAACCGCACCCGGGCCCGGCCGGGCCGGTGCGTCATCACGTTCACGGCCGTGACCGCGCCCTGCGGAACCGCCGACACTGCCGCTTCCCCAGTGAAGCCGAGCATCTCACCCGCCGTCAGCCGGTGCCGCTGCCCGTCCACGGTGAGTTCGACCACGCCCCGCCCGACCACGAAGACCCGGTCGAGGCCGGGGAACACCGAGAACGGGCCAGGCGTGGCGATGGTGGCCACACTCAGCCGCCACCGCTCGTCGCGGAACAGCTCGCGGGTGACTCCCCCACCGTTGCGCCACCGCTGCTCAGCAGCCTCGGCGTACCGCACTGTCGGCACGAACTCTCCAGGTTTCACATCAGGGAACGACATCAACCCATAGTGGACAATCACTGGGTTGCCGAACATCCTTCCCCACCCGGCGTGACCCACACCACGGCCGAAGGCCTCTATCTCTCCTGGCCCCGACTTATCCTGCCCAACGACGCTACCCCCGGCACCAAGCTGTTAAGAGGCAGGGAGATCGCCCGTGTTCTCGAAGATTCTGGTGGCGAACCGCGGCGAGATCGCCGTTCGTGCCTTCCGCGCCGCCTACGAGGTGGGAGCCCGCACCGTGGCGGTCTTCCCCTACGAGGACCGCTGGAGCGAGCACCGGCTCAAGGCCGACGAGTCCTACGAGATCGGTGAGCGCGGCCACCCGGTGCGCGCCTACCTGGATCCGGAGGCGATCGTCGCGGTCGCGGTCCGATCCGGCGCCGACGCCATCTACCCCGGCTACGGATTCCTCTCCGAGAACCCGGCGCTGGCCGAGGCCTGCAACCGGGCCGGGATCACCTTCGTCGGCCCCGGCTCCGACGTCCTGGAACTGACCGGCAACAAGGCCCGCGCGATCGCCGCGGCCCGGGCCGCCGGCGTCCCCACGCTGGCCAGCGTTCCCCCTTCGAGAAACCCCGAAGAGCTTGTGGACGCCGCTGGGCACCTTGCGTATCCCCTGTTCGTCAAGGCGGTGGCCGGGGGTGGCGGTCGCGGCATGCGGCGGGTGGACCGGCCCGAAGACCTGCGCGAGGCGATCGAGACCTGCATGCGTGAGGCCGACGGCGCCTTCGGTGACCCGACCGTGTTCATCGAGCAGGCCGTGGTCGACCCCCGGCACATCGAGGTGCAGATCCTGGCCGACGGCGAGGGCGACGTGATGCACCTCTTCGAGCGGGACTGCTCGGTGCAGCGCCGGCACCAGAAGGTGGTGGAGATCGCCCCGGCGCCCAACCTGGATCCCGAGCTGCGCGAGCGCATCTGTTCCGACGCAGTACGTTTCGCCCGCGAGATCGGCTACCGCAACGCCGGTACGGTGGAGTTCCTGCTGGCCCCCGACGGCTCGTACGTGTTCATCGAGATGAACCCGCGCATCCAGGTCGAGCACACCGTCACCGAGGAGATCACCGACGTCGACCTGGTTCAGTCCCAGCTGCGGATCGCCTCCGGCGAGACCCTCGCCGACCTCGGCCTCTCGCAGGAAACGGTGGCCATCCGCGGGGCCGCCCTGCAGTGCCGGATCACCACCGAGGACCCGGCCAACAACTTCCGCCCCGACACCGGCGTGATCACCACCTACCGCTCCCCCGGCGGCGGCGGGGTGCGCCTGGACGGCGGCACCGCCTACACCGGCGCCGAGGTCAACGCCCACTTCGACTCCATGCTGGCCAAACTCACCTGCCGGGGCCGCACTTTCGACAAGGCGGTGGAGAAGGCCCGGCGGGCGGTGGCCGAGTTCCGCATCCGCGGGGTCTCCACCAACATTCCCTTCCTGCAGGCGGTTCTGGACGACCCGGACTTCGCCGCCGGAAGGGTGACCACGGCGTTCATCGAGACCCACCCGCACCTGCTGCAGGCCCGCGGCTCCGGCGATCGGGGCAGCAAGCTCCTGTCCTACCTGGCCGACGTGACCGTCAACCAGCCGCACGGCGCGGCCCCGGTGACCATCGACCCGGCCCGCAAGCTACCCACCACCGACCTGAACGCGCCCGCCCCCGAGGGCACCCGCCAGCTTCTGAAAGCCCTTGGCCCGGAACAGTTCGCCCGCACGCTGCGGGAGCAGAACCGCGTCGCCGTCACCGACACGACGTTCCGCGACGCTCATCAGTCGTTGCTGGCCACCCGCGTCCGCACTCGTGATCTTCTCGCCGTGGCGCCGCACGTCGCCCGCACCACCCCCGAACTGTTCTCGATCGAGGCCTGGGGCGGCGCCACCTACGACGTGGCGCTGCGCTTCCTGGCCGAAGACCCCTGGGAGCGCCTGGCTTCCCTGCGTGAAGCGGTACCCAACATCGCCCTGCAGATGCTGCTGCGCGGGCGTAACACGGTGGGCTACACCCCCTATCCCACCAAGGTGACCGACGCGTTCGTGGCCGAGGCCGCCGCCACCGGCATCGACGTGTTCCGGATCTTCGACGCACTGAACGACGTGGAACAGATGCGCCCGGCGATCGAGGCGGTGCGCGCTACCGGGACGACGGTGGCCGAGGTGGCGCTCTGCTACACCGGCGACCTGTCCGACCCGGGCGAAAAGCTCTACACCCTCGACTATTACCTGCGCCTCGCGGCCCGCATCGTCGAGGCCGGGGCGCACGTGCTGTGCATCAAGGACATGGCCGGGTTGCTGCGCGCCCCCGCCGCCGGCCGCCTGGTGAAGGCGCTGCGCTCGGAGTTCGACCTGCCGGTGCACCTGCACACCCACGACACCGCCGGCGGTCAGCTGGCCACCCTCACCGCGGCCATCGCCGCCGGGGTGGACGCGGTCGACGCAGCCAGCGCCTCGATGGCCGGAACCACTTCTCAGCCGCCGCTTTCGGCGCTGGTCGCGGCCACCGACTTCGGCGAGCGGGAGACCGGGCTGTCACTGGCCGCGGTGAACGCCCTGGAGCCCTACTGGGAGGCCGTGCGCCGGGTGTACGCGCCGTTCGAGTCCGGCCTCAGCTCGCCGACCGGGCGGGTCTACCGGCACGAGATCCCCGGCGGGCAGCTGTCGAACCTGCGCCAGCAGGCGATCGCCCTCGGGCTGGGCGAGAAGTTCGAGCAGATCGAGGACATGTACGCCGCCGCGAACGACATCCTCGGCAACGTGCCCAAGGTGACCCCCTCGTCCAAGGTCATCGGCGACCTGGCGCTCTCCCTGGTCGCCGCCGGCGCCGACCCGAAGGACTTCGCCGAGCAGCCGGGCTCGTTCGACATCCCGGCCTCGGTGATCGGCTTCCTCAACGGCGAACTGGGCGACCCGCCCGGCGGCTGGCCGGAGCCGTTCCGCAGCAAGGCGCTTCAGGGCCGAAGCTGGAACGCCCCGGCCGAGGAGCTCACCGCCGAGCAGACCGAGGCGCTGGCCGCGAACCCCCGCCAGACCCTGAACGAGCTGCTCTTCCCGGGCCCCACAAGGATTTTCGCCGAGGCCCGGTCGACCTACGGCGACACCTCGGTGCTGCCCACCCTGGACTACCTGTACGGCCTGCGCCGGGGTGACGAGCACGTGGTCGAACTGGACGAGGGCAAGACGCTGATCATGGGGCTGCAGTCGATCAGCGAACCGGACGAGCGGGGTTTCCGCACGGTGATGGCCCGGCTGAACGGCCAGATGCGGCCGATCAGTGTGCGGGACACCCGGATCGCCGACGAGATCCCGACCGCCGAGAAGGCCGACCCGGCGGTGCCCGGCCACGTGCCGGCGCCGTTCCAGGGGGTGGTGACCGTGGTGGTGGCCGAGGGCGACAAGGTCTCGGCCGGTGACACGGTGGCCACGATCGAGGCGATGAAGATGGAGGCCTCGATCACCGCCCCGGTGGAGGGTGTGGTGCAGCGACTGGCGCTCACCGGGGTCCAGAGCGTGGACGGTGGCGATCTGGTGCTCGTGCTCGGCTGAGTGGGTGTTTCGGTGCGAACCGACCAAAGGACGCTTGTCCCGGGCGCCGGGACAAGCGTCCTTTGGTTGGTGGTTCAGTCGGTTTCGAACGCGTTGACGCCGGTCAGCTCGGCCGAGAGGTCCCAGAGCCGGGCTGCGTCCTGCGGGTCGACGGCCCATGTGGCCAGTCCGGCGACCTGAGCATCGAGCAGGTCGTCGGGGCCGACGATCCCGGCCACGTCGACGTCTTCGAGGTAGAGGCCGCCCCGGCCGTCCAGCTGCGGTGAGGTGGCGGCCCAGAGCCCGGTCGCCGCACCCTGTTCCGGAGTCTTCATGGTCTCCGGGTGCGCCCACGTGCCGTCTGAGTTCATCCAGCCGAGGGCCACCATCTCGGACTGCTCGAGGTGCCGCACCAGGCCGGTGTCGATCGTGCCCGGCTGCAGGGCGAAGGCCCGCACCCCCGAGCTCGCCCCGAGCGCGTCGAGGTGCACCGCGAACAGCACGTTGGCGGTCTTGGCCTGGCCGTAGGCGATCCACTTGTCGTAGTCGCCCGAGTCGAAGTGCGGATCTTCCCAGCGGATCCCGCCGAACCGGTGCCCCAGCGACGAGAACGCCACCACGCGGGCCCCGCTCCCGGCCCGCAGGGCCGGCCAGAGCCGGTTGGTCAGGGCGAAGTGGCCGAGGTGGTTGACCGCGAACTGAGACTCCCAGCCCTTGCCCACCCGCTGCAACGGCGCCGCCATGATGCCGGCCGCGTTGATCAGGATGTCCAGTTCGCGCCCGGAGGCGAGGAACCGGTCGGCGAGGCCGGCCACGCTGTTCAGGTCGGCCAGGTCCAGCTCGTCGATCTCCACATCCGGGAGACCGGCCAGGGCCTGCCCGGCGAGCTGGGGGCGCCGGGCAGGGACCACGACGTGGGCGCCGGCGTCGGCGAGGGCGCGGGTGGTGGCCAGCCCGATCCCGGAGTATCCGCCGGTGACGATCGCCACCCGGCCGGTCAGGTCGATCCCGGCCAGCACCTCGGCCGCGGTGGTGTTCCGGCCGAACCCTGAGTCGATCTTCTTCTGCACTGGGTCTCCTGCTGATAGGTGTGTCGGATCAGCAGATCGCAGGGACCGGGAGGGGTGACAGATTCTGCTATCGGGGTACTGCGGGTGACTGTCTCGGCCTGACCCGCCCGCCTATCGTCAGGGGCATGGGAAGTGGTCCTCATGTTCAGGCCGACATGCGCCGCCGGGTCCGGGAGTTCCTGTCCACGCGGCGGGCGCGGCTCACTCCGGAACAGGCGGGCCTGCCTTCGGTGGGCGGGCGGCGCCGGGTCAAGGGCCTGCGGCGGGAAGAGGTGGCGGCGCTGGCCGGGATCAGCGTGGAGTACTACATCCGGCTCGAGCGCGGAGACGCCGGAAACGTGTCCGGCAGCGTGCTGGAGGCCATCGGCCGGGCCCTGCGGCTGGGCGCCGCCGAGCACGACCATCTGCTCGACCTGCTCCGCCCGGCCGACGGTTTCGAGTGCCCGGTGGTCGACCGGCCGGCCCTGCGGCCGCCGGTGCAGCGGATCCTCGACTCGATGGGCACCACGCCCGCCCTGGTGCACAACTGGCGTCTCGACGTGATCGGCGCCAACGCACTGGGCACGGCCCTGCTCGAACCGGTGCGAACCGGGAGCGAAGCCGTCAATCTGGCCCGCGCCGTGTTCCTGGGTCCGGCCGCCCGGGACTTCTGGCCCGACTGGGAGCCGGTGGCCACCGAGACCGCGAACCGGCTGCGCGTCGCGGCCGGCAGCAAACCCTGCGACCGGGCCCTGGCCGACCTCGTCGACGAGCTGTCCACCCACAGCGCCGACTTCCGCGAGCACTGGGCCCGGCACGAGGTGCGGGTGCCGGCCAGTGGCGTCCGGAGGCTGCGGCACCCGGTGGTCGGCGAGCTGGTGCTGCCGTTCGAGAGCACCCCGCTGGTCGCCGACCCGGGACAGACCCTGCTGATGTTCACCGCCGAGCCGGGCAGCGCCTCCGACGACGCCCTGAAGCTGCTGGCCAGCTGGTCGGCGGTGGCGCGGCGCTAGGGTTGGGTCCATGACCGAGAACCTCGCCAGCTACATCGACCAGACCCTGCTCAAGCCCGAGTCCACCCCCGACGACGTGCGCAAGCTCGTCGCCGACGCGCGGGAGCTGCAGGTGTTCGGGGTCTGCGTCTCCCCGAGCCTGGTCACCGTGGCCAAGCAGGCTGCGGCGGGCTCGGAACTGGCCGTGGTCACCGTCTGCGGCTTCCCCAGCGGGGCGGTCAAGGCCGAGGTCAAGGCCACCGAGGCGGCCCTGTCGGTGTCCGAGGGGGCCGACGAGGTGGACATGGTGATCAACGTCGGCGCCGCCGTGTCCGGTGACTTCGCGCTGGTCGAGGCCGAGATCGCGGCCGTGCGGGCGGCCGTGCCGGCGCCGGCCCGGCTCAAGGTGATCGTCGAGTCGGCTGCCCTGACCGACGAGCAGCTCACCGCCGTCTGCCAGGCCGCCACCCGGGCCGGGGCCGACTTCGTCAAGACCTCCACCGGATTCCACCCCAGCGGCGGCGCCACCGTGCACGCGGTCGAGGTGATGGCCGCCGCGATCGGCCCGGACGTGAAGATCAAGGCCTCCGGCGGCATCCGCACCCGGGAGGACGCCGAGGCGATGATCGCCGCCGGGGCCTCCCGTCTGGGCCTGTCCTCGGCCCGCGCCGTTCTCGAGGGCAGCACGGCCACCGGCAGCTACTGAGCTCCCAGCACGCCGCGTTCGTAGGCGGCGGCCACGGCCGAGGCGCGGTCCTTCACCCCGAGCTTGTCGAAGACGTGCCCGAGGTGCGTCTTCACCGTGGCCTCGCTGACGAACAGCGCCCGGGCGATCTCGCGGTTGGTCCGGCCCCGGGCCACCAGGGTGAGCACGTCGATCTCGCGCGGGCTGAGCGCCTCGGCCCCGGCCGAGCGCACCCGCGAGATCACCCGGGTGGCCACCGCCGGGGAGAGCACCGACTCCCCGGCCGCGGCCGCCCGGATCGCCCCGGACAGTTCCTCGCGGCGAGCGTCTTTCAGCAGATAGCCGGTGGCCCCGGCGTCGAGCGCGGCCATGATGTCGCGGTCGGTCTCGTAGGTGGTCAGCACCAGCACCCGGGCCCGGGCGCCGCGCCGGGTGAGGGTGGCGATCGCCTCGGCCCCGCCCCCGCCGGGCATCCGCAGGTCCATCAGCACCACGTCCGGATCGAGCGAGAGGGTGAGCCGCACCGCCTCTACGCCGTCCCCCGCCTCACCGACCACGCTGAAACCGGGCACCGCAGCACACATCCCCCGCAGGCCGTCGCGCACCACCGGGTGGTCGTCCACGATCAGGATGCGGATCGGCTCAGGCACGGGCCGCCACCCAGTCGGGCCCGGCCGGCACGCGCAACGAGATCGCCGTCCCGCCGCCGATCTCTGATTCCACCACCAGCACGCCGGAACACCGCTCGGCCCGTTGCCGCATACCGTCCAGCCCCATTCCCCCGCTCTCGGGTGACCGGCCCGCCTGAGTGACCGCCGCCGGGTCGAACCCGGCGCCGTCGTCGCGCACGTCGAGCACCAGTTCGCCGTCCATGTACGACAGCGTCACCCCGACCCGTTGTGCTGCTGCATGTTTCGCCACATTGGCCAGGGACTCCTGGGCCACCCGCAGCACCGTCGCCTCCAGCTCGGCCGACAGCGGGACCGGATCGCCGGTGACGGTGAACTCCCCGGCCACCGCGCTGCCCAGCGACCACTCCTCGACCAGCCGTTTCAGAGCCGCCCCGAGCGTGGCCTGGTTCAGTTGCGCCGGCCGCAGCCCCTGCACCGAACGCCGGGCTTCGCCCAGCGCCTCGCGCGCCAGATCGGCTGCCCGCCGCCGGTGTTCGCCCGCCGCGTCGGGTTCTGCCGAATCGTCGGCCGCCTGCAACTGGGTGACCACCCCGATCAGACTCTGGGCGATCGTGTCGTGGATCTCCAGGGCCAGCCGCTCCCGCTCGTCGCGGACCCCGGTGCGGCGCGCCTGGACCAGGAGTTCCTCCTGCAGGCGGGCGTTCTCGGTGAGCGCGGCCTGCAGGGCGGTGTTGGCCCGCTCCAGCTCGGCGATCGTGCCGTCCCGTTCGGCGGCCAGGTTCTGCTCCTTCTCCGCGATCCGCGAGAACACCGTCACCAGGCCGAGGTTGAGCAGCAGCAGCACCCCGAACGCGCCCCACTGCCAGGGGTTGCGCGGCGGAAAGCCGCCCGACTGCGAGCCGGCCATCGTCACCGCCGTGCCCGTGAGCGTGACCAGCCCCCACCGGCGCGACACGTAGAGGTGCTGGTCGAAGTAGCCGACGGTGGCGAAGACCGAGAAGAACGGGTTGAGGGCGGTGGCCAGGAAGGCCAGCACCGTGCGCACCACCAGATAGGTGCGGCCGGTGGCGTCGTTCAGTTCGGTGCGCTGCCAACGGCGATCGGCAAGGGCATAGTGCAGGAGGCCGAGCACCACGCTCAGCCCCAGCAGATACGGCAGCCCCTCCTCGACCTCGAGCGCACCCGCGGTGACCACGCTCAGCACCACGGCCAGGACGAGCAGCAGGTACGGCCCCCGGCGCAAGGCCAGCGATTCCGGCCCCAACGGCATGCCCGTCACCTCCCGCCCGACGACCCGCTCGATCACTGCCATCTGAAGTATCGCGTGGCCAGGCCACCCAGGCCCAGCGTCCACAGCAGCAGCACCGCGATGTGCGTCAGGTCGGGCCACTCGCCCAGAGCCGCCTGATCCATCCCCCGCGCTGCTGCCCCGAACGGAGTCGCCTGCACCACCATCCGCATCGGATCGGGCATGGCCTGCACCGGGAACCACACCCCGGAGGTGAACATCATGGCGATGAACACGGCGCTGCCCACCGCCGCACTGCCCTTGGCCGTGCGGGACAAGGACGACACCAGCCCACCGATGGTCAGGGCCGCAGCCAGGGCCAGGCCGAGCACCAGCAGATAGGGCACCACCGCCCCCGGCAGGCTCACGTCGAAGGCCAGGCCGCCGATCAGCAGCACCAGCGCGGTACCCGCCACCACCGCGCCCCCGTGCAGCACGAACTGGGCCGCCAGCACGTGCCAGGGCCGGGCCGGCGTGGTCGCGATCCGGCGCAGCACCCGCTGCTCGCGGTAGGCCGAGAGTACCGCGGGCATCGACTGCACCGAGGCCATGATCGCGGTGACCAGGATGGTGATCGGCACGTACAGGTCGATCACCCGGGCCCCGCCGTACTCCGGCACCGGTTCCCGGAAGGACGGGATCAGACCCAGGATCACGAACAGGACGGGCGGGAATGCGACCGTCCAGAACAGTGCCCCGGGCTCACGCAGGAACAGCCGGAACTCGGTGCGCAGCACCGCCCGGGCCGGGCTCGCCATGTCAGATCTCGCTCTCGTCGGTGCCGACCAGGCTCAGATAGGCCTCGTCGAGGGTGGACTGGGTCACGCGCAGTCGTTCCGGCCGGACGTCGAGCCGGGCCAGCAGGCCGAGCACGGCCAGCACCGCAGCGTCGTCGGCCAGCAATTCGAGCCGCCCACCCCGCTCCCGCACCTCGGCGACCCCCTCGACCGAACGCAACCGGGCCACGTCCACCGGCGCGTCCGGGCTGAACGACATCGCCGTGGGGGTGGCCGAAGCGGCGATCAGCCCGGCCGGGCTGTCCAGGGCCACCACCCGGCCACGGTCGAGCAGGGCCAGCCGGTCGCACAGCCGCTGCACCTCGGGCATCAGATGACTGACCAGGACGATGGTGGTGCCCTCGGCCCGGACCTGCTCGACCAGCTGCCACACGGTGCGGCGCGAGGCCGGGTCGAGACCGGTGGTCAGCTCGTCGAGCAGCGCCACCCGCGGTCGGCCGACCAGGGCCAGGGCGATGGCGAGCCGCTGCTGCTGCCCGCCGGAAAGACTGGCGTAGCGAGCATCGAGCTTCTCCCCCAGACCGAGCTGCCCGGCCATCGCCAGGCCGTCGGCCGGATCCGGGTAGAACGCGGCGAACAGCTCCAGCGCCTCCCGGACGGTGAGCTTGGCCTGCAGTCCGGCCTGCTGCAGCTGCACACCGATCAGGCTGGTCGCCGCCACCCGGTCGGCGTACGGATCGATCCCGGCCACGCGCACCGTGCCCGCGCTCGGCCGGGTGAGGCCGGCGATGCACTCCACCGTGGTGGTCTTGCCCGCGCCGTTCGGGCCGAGGAGCCCGAAGATCTCGCCCTCGGCCACGTCCAGGTCGATGTGCTCGACCGCGGTCACCTCGCCGTAGGTCCGGCGCAGCCCGCGCACCTCGATGATCGCCATGGCAGCCAGTCTTCGCCGGTCTCACCGCGCCGGGATCAGCCGATGCGCTGCCGTGCACCAGCCGATCGGCCAGCCGGCGGTCCGCTCAGAGGTGATAGAGGCGGTTCAGCGACACCGACTCGGCGGGTTCGGAGGTGACCGGTTCGCCGTCCACGGTGACCAGGCCGCCGGGTGAGACCCGCACCGACGCCAGCCGCGAGTTCAGCTTCATCGACCCGAGCCCGATCCCGCGGGTGTTGCGCACCCCTACCCGGCGGCGCCGCGTCGTCATCGAGTCGTTGCCCTGTTCCGCCGCGGCCTGGGAGGTGAACGCCACCGACAGGTCGGCCGCGGTGGCGCCGTGCGCGCCGAACTGCGGCCCGTAGACCAGGGGCTGGGCCCGGTCGATGGCCGCGTTGGGGTCGCCGGTGACCCCGTAGGCCGGGAACCCGGCCTTGAGCACCAGGTCCGGCTTGGCCCCGAAGTAGGCCGGCTGCCAGAGCACCACATCGGCCAGCATGCCCACCTCCAGGGTGCCGACCTCGTGCGAGAGCCCGTGCGCGATCGCCGGATTCACCGTGAGTTTGGCGATGTAGCGCAGTACCCGGGCATTGTCATCGCCGTCACCGTCGCCGTCGGCCCCCAGTTCGGCCTTCATCTTGCCGGCCATGGCGAAGGTGCGGCGCACCGTCTCTCCGGCCCGGCCCATGCCCTGGGCGTCGGAGGAGGTGATCGGGATGATCCCGAGGTCGTGCAGCACGTCCTCGGCGCCCATCGTGCCGGCCCGGATGCGGTCGCGGGCGAGCGCGGCGTCGGAGGGGATGTCCTCCTTCAGGCCGTGGGCGGCGACGATCATGTGATAGTGCTCGGCCACCGCGTCACGGCCGAACGGCAGGGTCGGATTGGTCGAGGAGCCGATGACATTGGGCTCACCGGCCATCCGCAGCACGTTGGGCACGTGTCCCCCGCCGCAGCCCTCGATGTGGAAGGCGTGGATGGTGCGGCCTTCCAGCACGGCCAGTGTGTCCTCCACCGACAGGGACTCGTTGATCCCGTCGGTGTGCAGCGCGACCTGCACGTCGTGGTCCTCGGCCACCCGCAGCGCGGTGTCCAGCGCCCGGGCGTGCGCCCCCATGTCCTCGTGCACCTTGAACCCGCAGGCCCCACCCTCGACCAGCGCCTCCACCGACGAACCGGGGTCGGAGGCCGAACCCCGGCCGAGGAAGCCGATGTTCACCGGCCAGGCGTCGAAAGCGTTGAAGGCGTGCCGCAGCGCCCAGGGCGAGTTGACCCCCACGCCCCAGACCGGGCCGAACTCCTGGCCGATGATCGTGGTGACCCCGGCCGCCAGAGAGGCCTCCATGATCCGAGGGCTGAGCAGGTGCACGTGGGTGTCGATCGCCCCGGCGGTGGCGATCAGGCCCTCACCGGAGACGATCGTGGTGCCGGTGCCGACCACCACGTCCACCCCGTCGAGCGTGTCCGGATTGCCGGCCCGGCCGATCGCACTGATCCGCCCTTCCCGGATCCCGATCGAGACCTTGCGGATGCCGAGCGCGGCGTCGATCACCACCACGTTCGAGATCACCACGTCACAGGTCTCACTCACCCGGGCGGCCTTGAGATGCATTCCGTCGCGGGCGGTCTTGGCGAACCCGGCCAGGAACTCCTCGCCCGGGTGCTGCGCGTCGCTCTCGACCCGGATCACCAGACCGGTGTCACCGAGCCGGATCCGGTCTCCGGCGCGCGGCCCGTAGGTGCCGGCGTAGTCGTTCCCGCTCAGACTCACGACTGCTCCCCGGTGTTCTCGGTGTTCTCGGTGTTCTCAGCAATTTCGGTGTTTTCGGTGTTCTCGGTGTCCAGGTAGCCGCAGGCGTGGGCTTTCCGCAGAGCGTCGTCCAGGGCGCCCGGTGCGTCGAGCGGGCCGTCGACCAGACCCGCGAAACCGATGACGACGCGGTCCCCGCCGATCGGGGTCAGCTGCACCTCGAGGGTCTGGCCGGGCGCGAACCGCACGGTGGCGCCCGCGTCCACCGCCAGCCGCCTTCCGTACGCCGCCCGCCGGTCGAAACTCAGCCGTGGGTTGACCTCGAAGAAGTGAAAATGCGAGGTGACACTGACCGGGACCGACGCGGTGTTGGTGACCACGAGCGTCCTCAGATCCGTGAACTGCACCGGCTCGGCCGGGCCGGGCAGCAGGGCCCCGGGAGCATCGGAGCCCATCGAGGCGCCTCCGAACGGGTCGGTGACCACGATCAGCCGGCTGCCGTCGTCGAAGACCGCCTCCACCTCGACCTGACCGACCACCTCGGGCACCCCCGGCAGCACGTCGTCCACCCCCAGCACCGCCCGCCCGGCCTGCATCGCCTCGGCCAGCCGGCGGCCGTCCCGGGCCGCCTCGCAGACCGTGTCGGCGATCAGCGCGGTCGCCTCGGGCACGTTCAGCCGCAGACCGCGGGCGCGCCGGGCACGGGCCAGCTCGGCGGCGGTGAAGATCAGCAGCCGGTCGCGTTCGGTGGGCGTCAGTCGCATGCCGCGGAGACTAACCGGCCGGGGCGAGGGCCGGGCGCAGGCCGACACGAGAACGGATCAGCGACGAAACACGATGGATACACACGGCGAGCACCATAACCGAAACCATTTCGGTTATGGTGCTGTCAGTGCAGCTCAACGAGGTGCAGCACCCGCGTCCTGGAGGAATCGCATGGACTCCGCCCCGCCCACCCCCCTGGCCGGCCCGGCCGCGAGCGACGACCCCGGGCTGAAGGCCGGTGCGATCGGCGCCCCGGGCATCACCGCCCTGGTCGTGGCCGCCGCCGCCCCGCTCACCGTGATGACCGGGATCGCTCCCCTGGCGATCAGCATCGGCGGGATCGGCGCCCCGGCCGGCTATCTCGGGGCGGCCGTGGTGCTGGCCCTGTTCGCGGTCGGCTTCACCACCATGACCCGGCTGACCGGCGGTTCGGGCGCGTTCTACTCGTACATCACGCTGGGCCTGGGCCGCAGCGCCGGAGCCGGGGCGGGCATCCTGGCCGTGGTCTCGTACAACGCCCTGCAGATCGGGGTCTACGGCCTGCTGGGCACCCAGTTCCAGGCCGCCTTCGCCCGCTTCACCGGCGCCGACCTGCCCTGGTGGCTCTTCGCCGGAGCCGCCGTGCTGATCGTCTGGGCCCTCGGCCGACGCGGTGTGGACGTGAGCGCCCGGCTGCTCGGGGTGCTGCTGGTGGCCGAGACCCTGATACTGGTCGTGCTGGTGGCCGGGGTGCTGCTCAGGGGCGGCCGGGACGGCCTGCACCTCACCTCGTTCACCCCGTCTGCGATCACCGCCCCGGGCATGGCCGGGATCCTCGGCTTCTGCTTCGCCGCGTTCGCCGGATTCGAGTCCACCGCCCTGTACCGGCGCGAGGCCCGCGACCCCGACCGCTCCATCCCCCGCGCCACCTACGCCGCGGTGGCCTTCCTCGGCCTGTTCTACGCGCTCGTGGTGTGGGTCGTGGTGCAGGCGCTGGGCGAGGCCGGGGCCCCCGCCGCGGCCGGGGTGGACCCGGTCAACCTGTTCTTCACCGTGATGGACGCCTACGTGGGTACCTGGGCCAGCGACCTCATGTACGTCCTGGTGCTGACCAGCGTCCTGGCCTCGCAGATGGCCTTCCACAACGCCATCACCCGCTACTCCTACAGCCTGGCGCAGGACGGCCTCCTGCCCTCGGCGCTGGCCCACGCCCACCCGCGCTACGGCTCGCCCTCCCGGGCCGGCGCCGTCCAGAGCCTGCTCGCGGTGGCCGTGGTCGGCGCCTTCGCGGTGGCCCAGGCCGATCCGTACCTGCAGCTGGTCCTGTTGGTGAACACGCCTGGGGCGATCGGGGTGCTCCTGCTGCAGCTGATCACCTCGGTGGCCGTGGTGGTCTACCTACGCCGCCAGAGCGGCACCCGCCCCGGCGTGCTGCTGGCCGCCGGCGCCGCCACCGTGCTGCTGGTGGTGGTCCTGTACTACCTGATCCGCAACGTCGCCTACCTGACCGGCGCCGAGACCTCCACCAACGAGGTCCTGGTGGCCATCGTCCCGGCCGTGTTCGCCGCCGGGGTGCTCGCCGCCCGATACCTGCGGGCCCGCCGACCGGAGCAGTACGCCCGGATCGGTTCCGAGTCCTGAACCCCCGAAACCATTACCCAGCACCGAGGAGGGCAGCGTGCCCGCAGCCGACCTGATCCTGATCGCCCGCCACGTGCACACCCTTGACCCGGCCCGCCCGGCCGCCCAGGCGGTGGCGATCTCCGGCGGGACCATCACCGCCGTCGGTGACCGCGACGACGTGTCCGCCTGGCGCGGCAACCACACCGAGGTCCTCGACCTGGGCGCGGCCACCCTGACTCCCGGGCTGGTCGACGGTCACGTCCACCCGGTGATGGGCCTGGACCTCACCGCGGGCATCGACCTGACCGGGGTCCGCTCGCCCCGTGAGCTGGTGCAGGCGCTGCGCACCGCACTTCCCACCGAAGGCTGGGTGCGCGGCTGGGGGCTGGACCCCAACGCCTTTCAGGGTGCCCCGATCACCAGCGCTCCCCTGGTCGAGGCCCTCGGCCCCGACGTGCCCGTCTATCTGGTTCTCTTCGACGCCCATTCGGCCCTGGTCTCGCCGAAAGCCCTGGAGCTGGCCGGGATCCGTGGCCCTCAGGAGTTCCGTTCGGGCGCCCAGATCGTTCTGGGCCCGGACGCGACGCCCACCGGTCATCTGCTCGAACTGGAGGCGATGGGCCTGGTCTCCCGGCTGCTGCCGGCCGAGAGCGGCCCGCAACGCCGCAAACGTCTGCTCGGCCTGCTGCAGGACATGGCCGCCAGCGGGCTGACGGCGGTCAATGCGATGGACTTCGAGGGCGACTCCGAGCAACTGTTCACCGCGCTGGAGGCGGAGGGCGACCTGCCGCTGCGTCTGCGGTTCGCGCCGTTCGTGCTGCCCGAGCACGGCCGCGGGCGGCTGGAGCACGTGGTGCAGCAGCAGCGCCTGCGGGGCCGGCGCTGGGCCGTCGAAGGGGCCAAGTTCATGATCGACGGCACCATCGACGGGGGCACCGCCTGGCTGGACGAGGCCGACACGCACGGCGGGTCGACCGCCCCGTTCTGGCCCGACCCGCAGGAATACCGGGATGCGGTGCGGTATCTCGCCGATCGGGACGTGCCCACCGTGACGCACGCCATCGGTGACGCCGGCATCCGCTACGTGCTGGAGACCGTCGCCGGCCTGCGCACCGGGCCGCGGGTCCCGCACCGGATCGAGCACATCGAGACGCTGCCGGACGACCTGGTGCCACGGTTCCGCCAACTCGACGTGACCGCCAGCATGCAGCCCACCCACTGCACGCACTACACCCGGGCCGACGGCAGCGACAACTGGTCGGAGCGACTCGGGAAGGACCGGGCAGCGCGCGGTTTCCGCACCCGCGACCTGCGTGAGGCCGGCGCCCGACTGGCCCTCGGCTCGGACTGGCCGATCGCCCCCTTCGACCCGCGCGCGATCATCGCCGACGCCCGGCTGCGAAGGATCGCCGGCGACCCGCACCACGAACCGGTGGGCCCGGACCAGGCGCTCACCGCACGGATGGCGCTGGAGGGCTACACCAGCCAGGCCGCGCAGGCGGCGGGCCTGGCCGGACGGGCCGGGGCGGTGCGGCCGGGCCTGCGCGCCGACCTGTCCGCCTTCGCCCTCGACCCGCTGACCGCCGACCCGGACGAGTTCGCCCAGAGCCCGGTGCCGCTGACCATCGTCGACGGCTCGATCGTGCACCGCGGCTGAGCCACAATGCCGGTGGACCCCGACGACCCGAGGACGAGGAACCCGTGACCCAGAACCGTGCGACGGCCCGGCACATGCCCGCCGAGTGGCAGGCCCACCAGCGCACCTGGATGGCCTTCCCCACCGCCAACCCGACGTTCGGCGAGGAGGGCGGGCCCGACCTGGCCCGGGCGCGCGCAGCCTGGGCCGCGGTGGCCAACGCCGTGGTGGCCTTCGAGCCGGTGACGGTGCTGGTCTCCCCCGGTGACGGCGCCGCCGCCGCGGCCGTTCTCGATCCCCGCATCACCCGGGCCGAGGTGCCGCTCGACGACGCCTGGCTGCGCGACTCCGGGCCCACCTTCGTCACCGAGGGCGGGCAGGCGCGGGCGGTCGACTGGATCTTCAACGGCTGGGGGGCCCAGTCGTGGGCCCGCTGGGACCGCGACGCTCTCGTCGCGCAGGCCGTGGCCGGGCTCACCGGCACGGCGGTCAGCTCCTCCTCACTCACCCAGGAGGGCGGGGCCTTTCACGTGGACGGGCACGGCACCGTTCTCCTCACCGACACCGTGCAACTGGACCCGGACCGCAATCCCGGCTGGACCCGTCCTCAGGTGGAGACCGAGGTGCACGCGCAACTGGGCACCAGCAAGGCGATCTGGCTGCCGCGCGGCCTGACCGCCGACTACGGCGAGTTCGGCACCCGCGGGCACGTGGACATCGTGGCCGCGTTCACCGCCTCCGGCGCCGTGGTGGTGCACACCCAGCCCGATCCGGGGCACCCCGACCACGAGGTCAGCCGCGAGGTCACCGAACTGCTGCGCGAGGCCGAGAACGCCCGGGGCGAGCGTCTGGAGGTCGTCGAACTGCTCGCCCCCGAGCAGCACGAGGTCGACGGCGAGCTGGTCGACCACTCCTACGTCAACCACTACGTGGCCAACTCGGTGGTGATCGCCTGCGCCTTCGACGACCCCCGCGATCAGCAGGCCGTGGCGGTGCTGGAGAAGGCCTACCCGGGGCGCCGGGTGGTGCCGGTGGACGCGCGGGACATCTTCGCCTTCGGCGGCGGTATCCATTGCATCACCCAGCAGCAGCCGGCCTGATGGCCCGCCCGAAGAGCCCGCTGCTGTCGCGGGAGCAGATCCTGCGGGCGGCGCTGGCCCAGATCGACGCCACCGGTTCGCTCGGGCTGCCCAAGCTGGCCCGGGACCTGAACGTCGGCACCTCGTCGCTCTACCACCACTTCAAGGGCGGCCGCGAGGAGGTGGTCGAGTCGATCCGGGGCCTGCTGAGCAGCGAGGGCATGCCCTGCGAGCGGGAGCCGGGCGAGAGCTGGCAGGACTTCACCCGCCGGTGGGCGGGCGCCTACCGCACGGCCTTCGCGGCCCACCCCGCCGCGGTGCCGCTGATGACGGCGCAGACCGTCAGCCATCCGGCCACCCTGGCCTCCTACGAGGTCCTGGCCGAGGTCCTGCACGAGGCCGGCTTCGGTGACGACGAACTGCTGCACGCGGTCACCGTGCTGGACTGCTTCATCCTGGGCTCGGCGCTGGACGCCGGGTCGCCGGTGGAGGTCTGGGCCGCCCGCGGCGACGGGGAGTCCCGGTTGGCCCGGGCGATCGCGGCCGCCCGGGCCCAGCCCGGTGACCGCGCCGAACGGGCCTTCCGCCTGGGGCTGGAGAGCCTGCTCAGCGGCCTGAGCGCGCTGCTGGAGCGGGATTGCGCCGAGCGGGTGTTCGGCTAGCCGACCGCTGCGCGCTGGCCGAACCTGTTTGGCATGTCGGTGAACAGCGTCGGGGGCCAGGACCTGGCCGGCCGGGATCTGCGGCACGCCCGGCTCAAGGACTACCAGCTCAACGGCGCGAACCTGAGCCGCTGCATCCTGCAGGGCACGGACCTGCGCGGCACCGATCTGCAGGGTGCCGACCTGACCGGGGCGAACCTGGAGGGCGCCAACCTGGCCGGGGTGGACCTGACCAGCGCCACCCTGGCCTCCACGGTGCTCACCTGGGCGATCCTCAAGGGCGCCCAGCTGAGCGGGGCCGACCTGCACGAGGGACACCTGCACGGGGCCGACCTGTGCAATGCGGACCTGCACGACGCCGACCTCGACCACGCCGATCTGGGTGATGCCGCCGTTCGGGGGGCCGACCTGCGCGGGGCCCGGCTGACCTGGGTGCGGCTGGCCGGGGCCGATCTGAAGAAGGCCGAGGCCTCGAACGCCGACCTGGAGCACGCCAGCCTGGCCGGGGCGCACCTGACCGAGACCAACCTCTCGGCCGTCCGGCTGAGCGAGGCCGACCTGACCGGGGCCACGTTCGGCGGTACCGATCTGAGCGGTGCCGACCTCCGGGCCAGCCGGATGCGCGGGGTGATGATGGGCCGCTCGGCCCGGTCGGGCAACGTGCACCTCGACCGGGCCGACCTCAGCGGTGCCGACCTGCGCGACGCCCAGCTCTCCTCGGTCGACTTCACCGGCGCCAACCTCTGCGGCACCGACCTGACCGGAGTGTCCGCGTTCAACGTCGAACTCACCTCGGCGATCTGGGACCTGCGCACGCGCTGGGACTATCACCACGAACTGGCGATCCAGGACGCTTCGGTGCAGCAGGAGGACGGCACGTTCCGGGTGTGGAAGCGCTACCTGATGCGCTGACCGTAGTCGGGAACAGAGCTTGTTCAGGATCCTTCGACCAGGGTGAACGACTCCCACGGACCGATCGCGTCGCGGTTCGGGATCAGCGGCTCTTTCCCGGAGTTCTCGGCGCACACGTAGCGGCCGTTGGCGCCGGAGCGCAGGCTCACCGTACCGTCGGAGTTCTCCACCAGGGCAAAGGTTTCCCATCCGCCGATCGCGTCCCGGTCGACCGTGAGGGCCACCTTCCCGGCGTCTTCGGCGCACACGAACTTGCCCGAGGCCTTGACCTTCAGCGCCACGTTGCCGCCGCCCAGGTCGATCAGCACGAGCTTCTGGGCCGCGCCGTCGGTGGCCGCCGAGGCGACGAGGCCGTTCCCGGTGACGGTGACGAACTTGTCGTTCGCCTTCGCCCGCAGGGCCACCACCCGGTTCGGCTCGTCGCCGCCGCCCGGTGCGGCCCCGACCAGGGGCGAGGTGGGACGCTGGTCGGTCAGCGCGATCTCGCCCCTGAGCATCTTGCCGCCGTCGTCGGTCAGGCGCAGGTAGTAGTCGGAGGAGCAGGCGGTGCCGTCCTCGTCCAGGGCCAGGAAGCCCGAGCCGACCGGGACGGTGGCGGCGGTGGGCGTGGTCTTGGCGATCTGGTTGCCCTCGTTGTACTCGTCGAACATCGAGACGTAGAGGCCGGCCGAGCCCAGCCGCACCAGGTTGTAGAACTGCCGCCACATGAAATCGCCGTGCGCCCGCTGCCGTTCGCTCAGGTCGCCGGGCAGCACGCAGGGCTGGTAGTCGATCCCGTGCTGCTCGCAGTCGGCCTGGTCGGCACGGTTCACGTTCTGGTAGAACCAGTCCGAGGCGGCCGCGTCACCGATCCGGCCGACCATCCACGGCGAGATCATGTCGAAGGCGTGGTAGACGTCCGAGAACCCGGCGCGCGAGTCGTTCTTGCCCTCGCGCCAGTAGGTGGGCACCCCGCCGATCACGTAGCACCCCTGTTCCTGCAGCCAGGTGATCACCTTGAGGCAGTCCTGCGCGGGCCAGTCGTGGGCGTCGTCGTCGAACCCGAAACCCCAGATGCAGACCACGGGTTTGCCGTTCTGCACCGCGTAGGCCCCGGACGAGGTGTAGGCCTTCATCTTGGCGGTCCAGTCCTGCGGCAACTGGGTGGCCATGTCGTCCCAGTTGGTCACGTCGTACATGACGTAGAACTTGGTGCCGCTCTCCTCGGCCGCCTTTCGCACCTTCTGCGTCATCGCGTCGCGGGTCGGGCCCTCACCCCCGGTGGGGTTGAACCGCTGCAGAGCCGCCGTGTGGCAACCGTTCTCGGCCATCCAGGCGAAGTGCACGTCGACCGTCTGCTGGTCGTACGAGGAGAACAGGGTGGCCGGCTTACCGTTGCCCAGGGCCGAGAACCTGGTCTCGTAGGCGTTCTCGTACTCGCTCATGTCCGGCCACGCCTTGATGCCGTGATTGGCCGCCGAGGGCGTCTTCTGCGCATCGGGCGCCCAGTGCCACCAGGCGTTGATCGGCGCACCGTCGCCGGTGCAGGCGAACCAGCCCTGGTACCCCACGGTGATCTTGCCGACCACGTCACCGGCCCCGGAGGCGGCCTTGGCCGCGCCTTCTTCCGGTTCGGCGGCCGCCACCCGCTGCACGCCCACAGCGGTGGCGACGAGCGGAACGGCTACGGCGGAGGCGATGAACGTACGGCGACGCGTGGTACCCACTGCGGAAACTCCCTAGGGACGGGGCTGAACGGGGCGCGACGTTACTCGCCGCCCCGGCCTCACCGGATCAACCGTTCCTCAGCCCCAGATCAAGATCAGGGACGAGCGTCCCGGCTGAGTGCCCGGGTGCCCGCCCCGGCTGCGAGGAAGGCACCGCCGAGCAGGAGCCACCCGGGCAGCCCGTACGCCAGTGCGCTGGAGGTGATCACGGCAGGGGCGAGCGCCGCGCCCACGGCCGCACCGGTCTGGCTGACGCCCTGATAGGCGCCGGGACGGGCCGGGTCGGCCAACTCGAAGGCCAGTTCCCAGCCCCCGGCCTCGGACAGCACCTCCCCCAGGGAGTGCACCACCACCGCGGCCACCAGGACGGCCGTGGCGGTCAGGGCTCCCAGAGCGCCCGCGACCGGGTATAGGACGCAGGCCAGGGCCAGCATCCCGGTGGCGCCGAAGACGGTGCGCCCGGCCCGGTCCACGTCGGTGACCCATCGGGTGGCCGGGACCTGCAGCATGGTCACCACCACGGTGTTGAGCACGATCAGCCCTCCGATCAGGGCCTCCGGGGCCTCGGTGTGCCCCGCCACCCACAGCGGCAGACCCAGAGTGAGCACCTCGAACTGCACGTGGATGACCCCGTTGAGAGCAGTGACGGCCAGATAGCGCCGGTCGCGCAGCGGCGCCGAGCTGCTCGGGGCGTGGGCCGGGGTCACCGGCGCGGCGGCCTCCATGGTCAGTGAGGCCAGCGGCAGGATCGAGCCCAGCACCAGGAGCGCCGCCACGACCAGGCCGGTCCGGTAGGCGGACGCGGTGCCGATGGCCAGCACGATCGCCCCCAGACCCGAACCCGCGGCCACGAAGACGTTCGTGACCACCCGGATCCGGGCTCGCGTCGCGGTCCGGTCGCCACCGGAGAAGGCCTGGGCGACCAGCGTGACCTTGGCCGTGCCGTGGACGCCCTGGGCGCCGAGCAGCGCGGCGGCCAGCAGCACGAACGCGGCCACATTGCCGTCCAGCAGGCAGTACCCGGCCAGGGCGGCGGACTGGACCAGCGCCGCCCCGATCATCACGGCCCGCGCTCCGTACCGGTCGCTGAGCCTTCCGGCCAGGAAAGTGGTCGCAATGGCGAAGACACCGGCCACGGTCAGCCCGACTCCGACCGTGCGGGAGGGGATTCCGGCTACCCGGGTCAGGTACAGCGCGCTCAGGGTGAAGCCGAGCCCCAGAGCCGTGGCCGTGGCGGCCGAGGAGAGGAACAGCGCCGACAGGACCGGGTCCCGCCGCCCGGCCGGCGCTTTGAGTCGGGACGAGAGCAGGGGCAACGAGAGCATGGGCACAGTGCAGCGGGGTCGGCCCGCGGGCCGCGATCGATGTAGCGTTCTGCTTCATGGTGGTGGGCTACGAACTGACCGGCTCGGCCCTGGGCGACGTCCGGTTCGGCATCTCGCCCCTGAACGAGCTGGTGCTGTCGCTGCGCAGCTGGCGCGATCCGGGGCGGTACCCGCTGCACCTGCCCTGGATCCGGCGCACCCGGCCGCTGCACGAACAGCTCGACACCGAGGTGCTGCAGGCGCTGGTCTCACCGCGCCGATGGGTGCCGGACTTCCTCACCCCGCAACCGGATTCGCCGCTGACCCGCTTCGAGGACGAACTGCCCCGGCTGCAGCGTGTCCCGGCCTCGACGGTCCGCCACGACCTGAGGGCGGCCTACCAGGGCGACGCCGGAATTCCGGCCGTGCTGCGGGGACGCCAGGCGGTGCAGCGGGTGGTCCGCGCCCTGGAGGACTACTGGCGGCTGTGTTTCGCCCCGGACTGGCCGCGGATGCGAGCGGTGCTGGAGGCCGATGTCACCTACCGCGGGCGGCAGATCGCGCAGCACGGCCTCTCGGGCATGTTCGCCGACCTGTCGGACCGGGTGCGGATGAAGGGGGACAAGGTCGAGGTCAGCTCACCTTCCGGGTCGGGCTGGGTCCGCCGGGCCGACCAGGGTCTCACCCTGGTTCCCACCCTCTGGACCAGCGCGGCGTGCGTCCCGGTCTCCCCCGCGGAACCCCCGACCATCATCTACCTGGCCCGCGGCAGCGCCACCGTTTGGGAGAGCGCTCCCCCACCCGCCCCCGAAGCCCTTGCCGGCGTCCTTGGTTCGCACCGGGCCGCCCTGCTGCAGCGGCTGGCGGCACCGGCGTCCTCGACCGAACTGGCGGTGGGCCTGGGAGTCACCCCCACCGCCGTCAACCAGCACCTACGGGCACTGCGAGCAGCGGGCCTGCTGGTCGCGGTCCGGCACGGCCGCTCGGTGCTCTACCGGCGGTCGGAACTCGCCGAGCAACTGCTGGCCACCGCCCGCCCTTAGGCCGGTAGCTCCTCAGGCACGTCGAACTCGGCCGGGAAACTGAGCAGACCGCTGACGTCGCCGGAGATCTCTTCCGGTTCACCGCCGCGGCGGAACAGGATGGCCGGGCCGGGCGCGTGCGCAGACACGGCCTTTCCGCCGATCTTCGCGGTGTCGCCGGAGACCCGCAGGTAGGTACCCTCGCGCAGCCCGAGCACGGCCACGTCGTTCTCCTCGCCGAACTCCCGCAACCGGGTCTCGCGCGTCTCGCCCATGTGCCGGCTGTCCGGATCGGCGTCGACGTAGTGCGGATTGATCTGGAACGGAACGAGTTCCAGGGCGCGGAAGGAGTCGGGCTCGACGATCGGCATGTCGTTGGTGGTGCGGATGGTCGGCGCGGTGATGTTCGTACCGGCGCTGGCGCCGACGTAACGGGCCCCGCCGGCCACTGCCTGACGCAGGGGCTCGATCAGCCCCGAACGCTGGAGCGCGCGCAGCAGGCGGAAGGTGTTGCCGCCCCCCACGACGATGAACCGGGCCGCGGCCACGGCGGCGACCGGGTCCTCGGCGGTGTGCACGCCTGTCAGCTCGACGCCGGCCGCAGCGAACGGCTTGGCCACCGCTTCGGTGTAGGCGTCATGGTCGGCCAAGGCGTAGGGCACGAACACGCCGGCGCCGGTGTCGGCGCCGGCCGCGAACTCGGCGAGCTCGGAGGCGGCGTGGGCCCAGGGACGGCCGCCGTGATTGGTCGAGTTGGAGAGCAGGAGGAGTTCCACGGCGAAAACCTTAACCGGCCTGGAACAGCCGGGGCGGGACCCCGGACCTCTAGGGGAGCGGCTCGAGCCGGGCCCGCAGCAGGCAGAACTCGTTGCCCTCGGGGTCGGCGAGAACGTGCCAGTTGTCCTCGTCGCCCTGGCCGATGTCGGCCCGGCGGGCGCCCAGCGCGAGCAGACGCTCCAGCTCGGCGTCCTGGTCGCGGTCGGTCGCGTTGATGTCGATGTGCAGCCGGGACTTTCCTGGTTCGGGCTCGGCGCGGGCGCTCAGGATGATCGTGGGCTGGGCGCCGCCGAAGCCCTCCCGCGGCCCGATCTCCAGCGTGCCGTCGTGCTCGCGGTCGAGGATCACGAAGTCGAGGACCTCGCACCAGAACCGCGCCAGCAGTTCGGGATCGCGACAGCCGAGGACCAGTTCGCTGATACGGGAGGCCATGAGCACCGAATGTACCGGATGTGACGGACATACCGAGGTACTGGACGGCGCGTGGCAGCCGAACGCAATCGGCAGTCACCCGGGGTGGCGCCTCCGTTCCGGACCCCTCGCGACGTGTACACCTGGTACCAGGTGGACCATCTGTACACGTTCAACTCGAGCCTCGACCCATAGGCCGGCGCGGAGCGCTTCCTGCGTACCTACCCGGCCCGCGACCCAAGGGGGTCGTTCGACGGTGGTCCTGACTCGCGTCCATTGTTCTGTCGGGCCACCGCGCGATCCGGCAGCCAGATGACGAAGGTGCTGCCCACTCCCACTTCGCTGAACACCACCAGGCGCCCGCCGTGGCTCTCCACCACCTGCCGGGCGATCGGCAGCCCGAGCCCGGTGCCCACGTGGTGGCCATTGCCGTTAGAACCGTTGGTGCCGTTGGAGCCGTTGGTACCCCGGACGAACCGGTCGAATACCCGCTCCTGTTCGTCTTCGGGGATGCCGGGCCCCTCGTCGCGCACCGCGATCCAGGCCCAGCCGGCCTGGCTGCCGGCCGCGGTGGTGACCGTGGAACCCGTTGGGGCGAGGCGGATCGCGTTGGACAGCAAGTTGCCCACGGCGCGGTTGAGCATGCCGGGCTCGCCGTAGGCGGTGGGGCCGGTGGCCAGGCGCTCGCGTAGGTGCAGCGAACGGCCGGCGGCCAGGACCCGGTGCTCGTCGAGCGCGTCGGCGGCCACCGCGGCCAGGTCGACGTCCACGTCCTCGAAGGCTCCGGAACGGCGGCGGGCGGTGGCCAGCAGGTCTTCGAGCAGGCGGGACATCCGGTCGGTGGCGCGGGTGACCACGGCGGTGGCCTCCTGGCGCTGCTCGGGGGTGGAGCTCTCGTCGGCCAGGACCGCCTCCACGTTGGCCCGGATCACCGCCACCGGGTTGCGCAGCTCGTGCGAGACGTCCTCGACGAAGTCACGTTCGGCCCGGAAGGCGTCGTCGAGGCGGCCGAGCATCGCGTCGATCGTGTCGGCCAGACCCCGCAGCTCGTCGTGCGGGCCCTGGGCACCGATCCGGCGGGTCAGGTCGGTGGCGTTGATCTCCCGGGCGGTGGCCGTGATCCGGCCCACCGGGCGCAGCGTGCGGCCCGCCACGAACCAGCCGATCACCAGGCTGAGCAGGAACATCACGGCCAGGGCGAGGAACGAGAAGGTGCGCAGCCGCTCCAGGGTGTTGTAGTTCACCGCGCGCTGCAGGTCGGCGATGTCGGCGGCCTGGAACTCGGCGCCGGGCTTGTAGTGGTACTCGCCGTCGGCCGAGCGCCAGTACTTCTTCACCGTGACCGGGTCGAGCGGCTCGGCGTCGATCGTCCAGGACAGCACCAGGTACACGGCCAGCAGGATGACGGCGGTGGCGAGCACCAGCAGGGCCGAGGTGAGCAGGGTGATCCGGGCGCGGACGGTGCGGCTCCAGGCGGGAAGGGCGGGGCGGGCCATCAGGCGGCGCCGGGTGGCTCTTCGCGCAGCCGGTAGCCGCGCCCGACCACCGTCTCCAGCAGCTGGGGCTCGCCCTCGGAGGAGAGCTTGCGGCGCAGCGTGCCCACGGTGACCCGCACGGTCTGGGTGAACGGGTCGGCGTTCTCGTCCCAGACGTGCTCGAGCAGTTCCTCGGCGGCCACCAGGTGCCCGGGCTTGCTCATCAGGTAGCGCAGCAGCGCGAACTCCTTGCGGGTGAGCGGGAGTTCGCGTTCGCCGCGGCGGGCCAGCTGCCGGGCGGTGTCGAGCCGCACGTCGGCCACCTCGATCACCGACGAGGACACGGCCCGCACCTCCCGGCGCAGGATGGCCCGCAGCCGGGCGCTGAGCTCGGCCAGGGCGAACGGCTTGACCAGGTAGTCGTCGGCGCCCGAGTCCAGGCCGCGGACCCGGTCGGGCAGGCGGCTGCGGGCGGTCAGCATCAGGATGCGCATGTCCGGGCCGGCCACCGACCCGGCCTGGCCGGCCCGGATCTGCTCGGCCAGGGTGAAACCGTCACCGTCGGGCAGGTTGATGTCGAGCAGCAGCACGTCGTAGTCCCAGACCGAGAGCTTCTCGCGGGCCTGGGCGCAGGAATCGGCCAGGTCGACGGCGTAGCCCTCGCGCTCCAGGCCGATCCGCAGGGCGCCGGCCAGGCCGGACTCGTCCTCGACGATCAGCAACCTCACCGGGTCAATCTAACTTTGCTCCGGTACGAGGGGCGACCTCGCTTTCGGTCCGCTTTCGTCCCGGCTTACCGGGGTTTTCGCCCTTTCTTGATGAAGTGCGGTCACCGGGTTCTCCACGACCGCTGCTCCGGTAGGGCGGACCCGGTGCCACCCGGGCCGCACTCCGCTGGCGGAGCCGCTTCCGCGGCCCGGGTGGTTCCCCGGTCGAGAAGCCCTTTGAGGAGAACTGATCAGATGCCTGCCCCGCAGCCTCGGACACGACAGATCCTGCTGGTCACCGCGGTCACCGCGGTGCTGACGGCGGGCGGAACCGGCCTGGCGTTCGCCTACGCCGAAGACACACCGGAGCCGGTCGAGAGCGGCTACATGATCGTGGACGGCGCCACCCGGACGTACGACTGCCCGGAGAAGGGCACCGCCACCCTCACCTATCCCCGGGCCGAGCTGTGAGCGCCCTGGCCCAGCCCGGCCCCCTGCTGGAGCAGGCCCTGTTCGAGGTGAAGAAGGTGGTGGTCGGGCAGGACCGGATGGTCGAGCGGATGGCCGTGGGACTGCTGGCCCGCGGGCACGTGCTGCTCGAGGGGGTGCCCGGGGTGGCCAAGACGCTGGCCGTGCGCACCCTGGCCGAGGTGGTCGGCGGCTCGTTCCACCGGCTGCAGTTCACCCCCGACCTGATGCCCGGCGACATCGTCGGCACCCGGGTCTGGCGGCCCTCGACCGAGAGCTTCGACACCGAGCCCGGCCCGGTGTTCGCCAACCTGGTGCTGGCCGACGAGATCAACCGGGCCCCCGCCAAGGTGCAGTCGGCGCTGCTCGAGGCGATGGCCGAGAAGCAGGTCAGCATCGGCGGGGTCACCTATCCCCTGCCCGCGCCGTTCCTGGTGCTGGCCACCCAGAACCCGATCGAGACCGAGGGCGTGTACGAGCTGCCCGAGGCCCAGCGCGACCGGTTCCTGCTGAAGGTCGACGTGCCGCACCCGGACGAGCTGGAGGAACTGAGCATCCTGCAGCGGATGAGCGTGCGCCCGCCGTCGGCCCGGCCGGTGCTCTCACTGCCCCAGGTGCTGGCCCTGCAGGAGGCCGCCGACGACGTGTTCGTGCACCACGCCCTGGCCCAGTGGGTGGTGCGCCTGACCATGGCCACCCGCCGCCCGGCCGAGTACGGGCTGCCCGGGCTGCAGAACGTGCTGGAGCACGGGGTGAGCCCGCGCGGCACGCTCGGCCTGGTCGCCGGGGCCCGGGCGCTGGCCCTGCTGCGCGGCCGCGACTACGTGCTGCCCTTCGACATCGCCGACCTGGCCCCCGACGTACTGGCCCACCGGCTGGTGCTGACCTTCGACGCGCTGGCCGACGGCGTGGAACCGCGGGACGTGATCGCCCAGGTCGTGGCCAGCCAGCCGGTGCCCGAGGTGGCGCCGCTGCAACAACACCAGCAGGAGGTGGCGTGAGCAGTTTCGGCGCCTTCCGCCGGCTGGACCTGATGGTGCAGCGCCGGATCGACGGCCCGCTCGCCGGGGAGCATCGCGGGCTACGGCTGGGGCCGGGCAGCGAGACCGAGGAGCTGACCCGCTACCGGCCGGGCGACGACATCCGGCGGATCGACTGGAACGCCACCGCCCGGGCCTCGGAGCCCCAGGTCTGGCGAACGCGGGCGGAGCACGCCCTGGACACGTGGCTGCTGCTGGACCGCACGGCGAGCATGGCCTTCGGCACCGCGCAGGCCGAGAAGGCGGACCTGGCCGGGCAACTGGCCGCCGCCGTGGGGTTGCTCGCCGACCAGCCCGGGAACCGGATGGGCACGCTCGCCTTCTCGGCCCGAGGTCCGGTGTGGACGCGTCCGGTCGCCGCGCGGGTGGCGGCGCGGCGGTTGATGCGGCTGGCTTCCCAGGACGAACCGGAACGCCACGGCACGCCAGCCGACGGGCTCGCCGAGATGATCGATGCCTTGGCGCGCCGAGCGGCTCGGCCAGGTCTGTGCGTGGTGGTCAGCGACCTGCTCTCTCCCGAGGGTGCTTTCAGCCGGCCGTTCGACTGGGAACAGCCTCTGCGCCGGCTCGCCTCCCGGCACGACGTGATCGTGCTGGAGGTGGTGGATCCCCGTGAACTGCAGCTGCCCGACGTCGGGCACGTGGTGCTGCAGGATCCGGAAACCGGACGTCGAAGAGACGTTTACACCGGCGATCCCCGGCTGCGGGCTCGCTATGCCGAGGCCGCAGCGGCCCACCGCGCAGCCGTGGCCGAGGCCGTGCGGCACGCCGGGGCGGTGCACCTGCAACTTCGCACCGATCAGGACTGGCTCGCCGACCTGTTGCGGGCCGTCCGCTCCGGCCGCTTCCGGAGCCGGGGCAGAAGGAGGTCGAACAGATGACGTTCTTGTCGCCGTGGTTTCTCCTGTTGCTGATTCCTCTGGCGGGCCTGGTGATTGCGGCCGCGCTGATGCGGCGTCGCCGCGATCGCTACGCCGTCCGGTTCGCCGCGTTGCCGCTGCTCGACCGGGTCGTCCCCGAAAGGCCGGGCTGGCGGCGCCATCTGACCGGCGGACTCGGGCTGCTGTCTCTGGCCATGCTGGTGATGGCCGCGGCGCGCCCCGAGGCCGACGTCCGGGTACCGCGCGAACAGGCCACCGTGATGGTGGTGGTCGACCAGTCGGTCTCGATGGAGGCCACCGATGTGAGCCCGAGCCGGCTGGAGGCCGCGATCGAGGCGGGCACCCGGTTCGTCGACGGCCTGCCGGACAACTTCCGGGTGGGGCTGGTCGGTTTCGCCGGCAACGCAGAGGTTCTGGCCACTCCGACGAACGACCATCAAGCAGTCAAGGACGCGCTGGCCGGACTGACTCTGGAGCCGATGACGGCGATCGGGGAAGGCGTGTTCGCCTCACTGGAGCAGGTGCGCGAATCCGCCACCAGCGAGGACGTCCCGGCCCGGATCGTACTGCTCTCCGACGGTTCCAACACCACCGGCCGCTCCCCCTCGGAAGCAGCCGCGGCGGCGAGTGAGGCCGGGGTTCCGGTCTCGACGATCGCCTACGGCACCCCCGAGGGCGTGGTGGACGGCGGCACCGGACGCCCGATCCGGGTGCCGGTCGACGCCGAGGCCCTGGCCGCGCTGGCCGAGTCCACCGGAGGCACCGCCTACCAGGCCGAGAGCAGCGACGAGCTGCAGGCGGTCTACGAGGACATCGGCTCCTCGATCGGCTGGGTGGCCGAACCCCGCGAACTGGCGCCCTACTTCGCGGCCGCCGCCTTCCTGTTCACCCTGATCGCGGCCGCGCTCTCGCTGCGCTGGTTCGCCCGACTGGTCTGAGGTATGCATGCCCACGACGCCGTCCAGCAACGGATCGTCCTCCGGAACCACCGACTGGCAGGCCACCATGGCCCGGACCTGGCCGGGAATCGGCACACCGCGGGGACCGGACTTCAACCCCGGCCGCAAACCCCCGTTGCCGCAGAGGGAACCGTCCCCGGAGAGCCCAGCACCGACGTCCTCAATCGAACACAAGCCGCGAACCGCCAGAGCTGCACCGCTCCTGCTCGCCGCCGTTCTGGCCGGTGGCACCACCGGCGGCGCGATCGCCTGGGCCACCACCGAGACCGCGGTGCCCACGATCGTGCAGCAGGACGCGGACCCGGCCCCGCCGGGCAACCAGGCCGGCACCGAGAGCGCGGCCGCGGCGATCCTGCCCAGCGTGGTCCAGGTCCGGGCCGGCCGCGGCACCGGATCCGGTTTCGTGTTCGACGACCGGGGCCAGGTGATCACCAATCATCATGTGGTGGAGGGTGTTTCCCAGGTCGGCCTGCAACTGGCCGACGGCCGCACCGTCCGGGCGTCGGTGGTCGGCAGCGACGAGGAGGAGGACATCGCCGTGCTCCAGATCACCGGCTCCGCCCCCGACGCGGCCCCGCTCGGCACCAGCCGGTCGCTGCGGATCGGCCAGCCGGTGATCGCGGTCGGCTCCCCGCTGGGCCTGTCCGGCACGGTCACCTCGGGCATCGTCAGCGCGGTGGACCGCACCTCCCGGATCGGAGGTGCGGCCCGGCCGATGGTGCAGACCGACGCCTCGATCAACCCCGGCAACTCCGGCGGGCCGCTGGTGGACCTGGCCGGACGGGTGGTCGGGGTGAACACCGCGATCGCCACCACCTCGGCCTCGGCCGGCAACATCGGCATCGGGTTCGCCGTCCCGGTCGACCGGGCGCTGGAGGTCGCGCGGGAGATCATCGCCCAGAACTGACCGGCTACTCCTCGCCCGGCCACTCACCGGTCAGGCGCTCGAAGGCCCCGGCGCCGGCGCGGTCGACGGCGGCCTTGACCGCAGCGAAGATCGCGCCCTGGATCGCGGCGGCCAGCAGGACCTCGGTCCAGCTGTGCCGGCGGTCGTTGGCCTCCGGGGCGTCCTCGGCGTCGGCCACCCGCTTCCACACCTGTTTGAACACGATCCCGGCCACCAGACCGGCGCCGACGCTGCCGGCCAGACCGAACGGTTTGTACAGAATGCGCGCCGAGGTGTTCGCCACCGGAGCCTCCTAGCAGGTCAGAGTGCCGTTTCCGGTCTCTACCGTGGCCCGCCGCCGGGGATCGGCAACCGCAGCGTCCCCCAGCTCGTCGGGGGGTGTAACACTTCTGCGGCCCGTGTCGTTGTAATTCGAGGTGCCTGCAGGGCGGCAGGCACCTTCGAATCTGCTCATTCCGGTTCATCAGTCTTGAGGTCTGCTGTGTTCGCCCCTGTCCGCCGGCATGTCCCGCTGGCGTTGGTCTTCCTCTGTGTCGGTCTGGCCAGTGCGATGGCCGTCCCCTTCCTCACCCTCTTCCTCACCGACGCGGTCCGGGCCTCGGCCCTGCAGGTCACGATCTTCCTGATCGCGGCCCCGCTGTCCTCGGTGGTCGTCTCGATGGCGATGGGCCACTGGTCCGACCGGCTGCCCTCGCGGCGCGGCCTGATCATCGCCACCGCCGTGATCGGGGCGGTGGGCGCACTGCTCACCGCGTCGGTCCGGGACTTCTGGATCCTCCTGGCGCTGACCGTCACGGCCACCGCCGCGGCCAGTGCCCTGGTTCCCCAGGTCTTCGCGCACGCCCGGGTCAGCCTGCAGGGCTCACCCCACGCCGTGATGACGATGACCACCCTGCGCACGATCCTGTCGCTGTCCTGGGTGGGTGGCCCGTTCCTGGCCACCGTCCTGCTCAGCCTGGGCGACTTCGTCGCCGTCTACGGCTTCGCCACCGCCATGTACGTGATCGCCGCCCTGGTGGCCTGGCGGATGATCCCCGCCAACGTCCCGGCCGCGGTCGGCGCCACCGAGCCCGGCTCGTCCTCGGTCACCGTCTCACCGGGCCGGGACGAGGGCCGCCGGGTGATCGTCCTCACCATCGCCGCCTTCGTGCTCCTGCAGTGCACCGGCAACCTCTCGCTGCAGGCGCTGCCGTTGTTCCTGCGCGACGAGGTGCAGGGCGGGCTGGGCGAGGCGGGCCTGATCCTGGGCCTGTGCGCAGCGATCGAGATCCCGCTGATGCTCGGCTTCGGCCTGCTCGCCGCCCGTTACCGGCTGCGGCTGCTGATCCTGGCCGGGCCGCTGCTCAGCCTGGCCTACGCGCTGGTGGTGGCCACCGCCACCGACACCTGGCAGATCGCCGCCGCCCAGCTGATCAACGCCTCGGCCATCGCGCTGCTGCAGGGCCTGGGCATCAGCTACGTGCAGGACCTGGTGCCCAGCCGGCCGGGGCACGCCTCCACCCTGTTCACCAGTGCCGGCCCGGTGGGCGCGATGCTGGCCGGGCCGATCCTGGGCGCCGCCCAGGGCTTCGGCTACCGCGAGACCTACCTGATCGGGGCCGCGCTGGCGGCCGTCGCCTTCGTTCTCTTCGTCCTGGCCCGCCCGACGCTGACCGGGCCGCGGATCATCCGCACCACCACCGTTTCGTCCCGCCGGCCGGTGGAGCACCCTCAGCCTGAGCCCCAGCAGGTGGGCTGACATAGCGGTGATCTCTACCAACCATCACAAACCGCGATGCCTCGCCGGTGTGGCGTACATTGTCCTGCCAGGTCGGCCGTGCCAGCCTGAGAAACCCTGACCCGCACGCCTGCTCAGACGTCGGGATTTTCTGCGGCGGGTGACCGTCGCGTGGACGACGGAAGGGCCATGGCGGAATTCGAGGCCGGGCGGCACGTACTACCGGTACCTGAGCGCAAGCAGACGGTCGTCACGGCGGTCGGGATCCACGACCAGAACCAGCCGTTCGAGGCGATCGGCCCGATCACCCCACCCCCGGCGGCGCCGAACGTGGTCATCGTGGTGCTGGACGACCTGGGCTTCGGCTCGTCCAGCGCCTTCGGTGGCCCGATCAGCATGCCCACCTCGGAGCTGCTGGCCCAGCAGGGCCTGCGGTACAACCGCTTTCACGTCAACGCCCTGTGCTCCCCCACCCGGCAGTCGCTGATGACGGGCCGCAACTGCCACTCGGTCGGCATGGGCGGCACCACCGAGATGGCCACCGCGGCCCCCGGCTACAGCGGCTTCCGCCCGGCCAGCGCCGCCACCCTCGCGCAGATCCTGCAGGGCAACGGCTACAGCACGGCCGCGTTCGGCAAGTGGCACCAGACCCCGCCGCGCGAGATCAGCGCGGTCGGCCCGTTCGACCGCTGGCCCACCGGTGAGGGCTTCGACACCTTCTACGGCTTCATGGGCGCCGAGATGAACCACTGGTACCCGCAGCTGTACCGGGGCACCACGCCGTTCGAGCCCACCCGTCGTCCCGAGGACGGGTACCACCTCTCCGAGGACCTGGTCGACCAGAGCATCGACTGGATCCGCACCCAGCGTGCCCTGACCCCCAATCGTCCGTTCTTCACCTACCTGGCCATGGGCGCCTCGCACGCGCCCCTGCACGTGGCGCCCGCGTGGCAGAAGAAGTACGAAGGACGATTCGACGCGGGTTGGGACGTCGAACGCGAGCGCATCCTGGAGCGTCAGAAGGAACTCGGCGTGGTCCCGCCCGAAGCGGCCATGGCGCCCTGGGCCGAGGGGCTTCCGCACTGGGACGAACTGAGCCCGGTCCAGCGTCGCCTGGCCGCCCGGTTCATGGAGACCTTCGCCGGTTTCACCGAGCACGCCGACACCCAGGTCGGCCGTCTGGTCGAGGCCCTGCGGGAGCTCGGCGAACTGGACAACACGATCTTCGTGTACCTGCTCGGCGACAACGGCGCGTCCGGTGAGGGCGGGGTCGAGGGCACGCTGAACGAGCACCGCCTGGGCCACGGCATCGCCGACGACCCGGAGCAGATGATCGAGCAGATCGACCTGATCGGCACCCCCGACAGCTACCCGATCGGCCCCGCCGGGTGGGCGATGGCCCTGAACACCCCCTACCAGTGGACGAAGCAGGTCGCCTCGCACTTCGGCGGCACCCGCGACGGCCTGATCATCCACTGGCCCGGCGGGATCGCCGGCGGCGGTGGCGTGCGCCAGCAGTTCCACCACGTCATCGACGTGCTCCCGACCATCCTCGACTGCGTCGGCGTGCCCGCGCCGGTGCTGGTGAACGGGGTGCACCAGCAGCCGGTCGAGGGCACTTCGATGCGCTACACCTTCCACGACCAGAGCGCGCCCGACCGCCGCACCACGCAGTACTTCGAGATGTGCGGCAACCGCGGCATCTACCACGAGGGCTGGATGGCGGTCACCCGTCACGGCATCCCCTGGCAGATGATCCCCGACCCGGAACGCCGCTTCGAGAACGACGTCTGGGAGCTGTACGACCTCACCACCGACTGGACCCAGTCCAACGACCTGGCCGCCTCGGACCCGGCGAGGCTGCGCCGCCTGCAGGACCTGTTCCTGGTGGAAGCAGCCAAGCACCAGGTGTTCCCGCTCGACGACCGGGTCACCGAGCGCGAGAACCCCACCGTGGCCGGGCGGATCGACCTGCTGGGCGGCCGGCGGACGATCACCTACCACGGCGGGATGCGGCGGCTCACCGAGGAGACCACGCCGAACATCAAGAACCGCTCGCACACGATCACCGCCGACATCGAGGTGGTCGAGGGCAGCAGCGGCGTGATCATTGCCCAGGGCGGCAGTTTCGGCGGCTGGAGTCTCTACCTGGTCGAGGGCCGCCCGACCTACCACTACAACTACTTCGGGCTGCAGCGATTCACGGTGCGCACCGAGACCCCGCTCACCACAGGCCGTCACGAGATCCGGATGGGTTTCGTCTACGACGGGGTGGGCGCCGGTCTGGGCGGTTCGGTCGAGCTCTCGGTCGACGGGGTCACCGACGGCAAGGGGCGGGTGGAGGCGACGATCCCCTATTACTTCTCCTTCGACGAGACCCTCAACGTGGGTGTCGATCTAGGGACGCCGGTGAGCACGGAGTACGCCCGGCTCGACAATGCGCTGGCTGGGTTGGTGCACTCGGTACGGTTCGACCTGGGCGAGGACCAGAGCGGTCAGGACGGCGACGGGCAGAAGTATCAGAGGGTCATGAGCGCCCAGTAGTCCTGGGTGGGCCGGTTCGGCCCTTGGAGGAACGGCGTCACCGAGTCCCGGGTCAGGGTGCGTACGGTGACGCCGTCGTCCAGGCCGGTGCTGCTGCAGCCGCCGTAGCGCAGGCTGATGGTGCCCGACGTGGCCGCGTCCACCTGGAGCACGAGCTGTTCGATGCCCTCGGCCTCGACCTCGACGGGGACGCAGGAGGCAGCCGGGTGGAACGGCCCGCCGCCTTCGGGGGCCCGGGCGATCGCTGCGAGTGCGTCTGTGGCCTTCTCGCCGGTGAGCCGCAGGGACGAGACCAGTTCGGCGTCGGCGTACCGACAGGCTGAGATGCTCCGGATTTCCTGGTACTTCGTGACGTCGGGCCCGTCCGGACGCCAGCTCGGGTCACCGGCGTAGGGGGCCTGGGCCGGGCAGCTGTTGTGGTCGATGTCGGTGAATTCGATGCTGTTTAGAATCTGCTGACGGATGGGCTCGGGCGCTCGTACGTAGACGCGGACCATGCCCACCTGGATCGCCGCCCGGCCGCGGTGAACGACAGCTCTACCTTTCACCTTTTCGAGGCGCACGACCTCCATGGCCGGCTCTTCCACGCCGAACCAGACGAACTGACCAGTGCTGCCGTACCTCTCGTCTGAGGTTTCGCAACGGCCACCTTCGGGGTTTACGACGGGACGTCCAACATGGGGCCTTGTTTCGGTCTTGCCACGACACATCCGGCTCGGTGTGACTCCGTAGCCCCAGTCAGCCGGTACGGCCAAACGGACGTCCCGATAGGACTCCCAACGCCATCCTTCGGGAAGGCTGTCGATGGGCTCGCCACCCTTTGGCGTGCTGACGGCGGAGTGCTCGTCGGCCACCCGTGCGCCCACCTCTTGGTGGGCCGACGTGGAGCATCCGGCCAGGAACAGCACCAAAAGTGACGCCGCCAGCCGTCCATTTGTTGTTCGTCGTGTCCCGGCCATGTTTCTCAGACGCACCCATCGACGTTCCGGCTCCCGGATTCGTCAATGATTCGGCCCGAGCCGTAGCCGACCTGATCGGCAGTTCGGCCAAGGGGAAGGTTCAGGGTAGGAGGATCCGGGCCATCCGCGAGCCGCCGGTCCACGAGGTGATCCGGTTGGGCCCACTCACGAACGGAAGCACCGCCGCGCGGGTCAACCGTCGCACCGTGGTGCCGTCGTCCAGACCCCGGTGCCGGCAGCCGTCCCAACGCAGCCCGATCATGCCCGACTCGGCCGCGTCGACCATCAGCACGATCTGCTCCATTGCCACCAGATCCTCGGGCTGGGAGCAGTTCGCGGCGGGCGTGTAGGGGCCGCCGCCCTTGGGAGCCGCCGCGATCGCCTGGATGGCCCGGGCAGCCTTCGCCCCGCTCACCTTTACCGAGGATGCGAGCTGGGCACCGCCGTACCGACAGGCCGACACCGACCGCACCTCGCCCATCTCGGTCACCGCCGCCCCACGGGGACGCCATTGCTGGTCGTTCTGGAAGGGCGCCGCCACGGGACAGCCGTTCTCGTCGACTTCGACGACCCGCACCGTCTCGAGAATCTCTTCGCGCAGCGGTGCCGGCGCCTGGATCGCTATCCTCTGGCCGGCCAGCTCGAAGGTGACCCGGTCGCCCTCGGTGACCCAGGACGTCAATTGTTCCCGTTCGGACGCCGCCCGGGTCTCGCCGTCCTCGTGTACGTGGAACCAGACGAACTGCCCGCCGGAACTGAGCGCGGTGTCGGCGATCTGGCCCTTCTTGTCGTGCTCGGGACAGCCGATCGACCTGACGAACCCTGGCCGCCCCACGAACGGTTTCTCCTTCGTGGAACGTGTGCACCAGGGCCGGTTCGAGGTGCCGTAGCCCCACTGGCGCGGAACAGCCAACTGCACCCGCCCCGAGGTCTCCCAGCGCCACCCCTGCGGCAGTTGCCCCTTTTCAGCCTCGGCCACCGTCTCCGCCGACATGACCGGAGCAGGTTTCGTGGTCGATGTGGGTGCGGAGGTGCCACACCCGGCCAGCACCAGAATGAGGCAAAAGGCCGCGATGCGCGGGATTCTCACAGCGGCTCCAGTGGTCGTCAGGTAACTTACGGCCACTATCCCGGTGTCCGGCGTCGAGACGGGCGCGGCTCACCGGAGTTGCGCTGGAGTGCACTCCAGTTCCTAGTGTTCCCGGCATGACCACGACAACCGGCTACGCAGTTCTGACCCCCGGCGGCCGACTCGAGCCGTGGACCTTCGAGCGCCGTGACCTACGCCCCGACGACGTCCGTATCCGCATCACGTTCTGCGGTGTCTGCCACAGCGACCTGACCGCAATTGCCCACGCCTCCGATGTGCCGCTCGTTCCGGGGCACGAGTTCGTGGGTGAGGTGGCTGCGGTCGGCTCTTCGGTGACGACCTTCCAGCCCGGCGATGCGGTGGCCGTCGGGAACATCGTCGACTCCTGCGGCGAGTGTGTGGCCTGCCGGGACGAAGAGGAGTCGTACTGTCTGGAGTTCCCCACCCTGACCTACGGCGGTGTGGACCGGCGCGATGGCACTCCCCGCCACGGTGCGTACTCGCGGGAGATGGTGGTGCGTGACCATTTCGTCTATGCACTCCCCCAGGGTCTCGATCCCGCGGGGGTGGCGCCGCTGATGTGCGCGGGCATCACGGTGTGGCAACCGCTGAAGCGCTACGGCGTAGGTGAGGGCACTCGGGTCGGCGTAGTCGGCCTGGGCGGGCTCGGGCACCTGACCGTCAAGTTCGCCAAGGCGCTCGGTGCCCAGGTCGCAGTGTTCACCACATCCGAAAGCAAGCGCGCCGATGCCCTTGCCCTGGGCGCGGACGAGGTCGTGCTGTCCACCTCGGCCGACCAGATGGCCGCCCACGCCAACGCTTTCGACGTCGTCATCGACACCGCCTCGGGCCCGCACGACATCAGCCCCTACGTGCTGACCCTGGATTTCGACGGAACGCTGTGCATGCTCGGCATCCCGCCCCGCTACGAGGTCGACTCGATGGCCCTGCTGCGGGGCCGTCGCCGGATCACCGCCTCGGGCTCGGGCGGTGTGCGGGACACCCGGGAGATGCTGGCCTTCGCCGCCGAGCACGGGATCACCGCCGACGTCGAGGTGCTGCCGGCGGAGCGGGTCCAGGAGGCCCTGGACCGGCTGGCCAAGAACGATGTGCGCTGGCGGTTCGTGCTCGACCTGCGCTGACCTACGCTGCGCCTATCGTTGCCGGGTGACCGCAGAAACCGTCGCCATCGGCATCCGTGAGGTCTCCGAACGCACCGGCATCAGCATCGACTCGCTGCGCTGGTACGAGAAGGAGGGCCTGATCCCCGACGTGGAGCGCGGCCCGGACGGAAGGCGCCGCTACTCCCCCGGCCTCCTGCGCTGGGTGCGCACCGTGCAGGCGCTGCGCCGCACCGGCATGCCGGTGGCCGAGGTGCGCGAGTTCGTGCAGGCCGGCCCGGAGACGGTGGAGCGCCAGGAACACCGGATCGGGCTGCTGGAGCGGCAGGCGAGCACGATCGACGCCCAGCTGGCCCAGCTGCAGGAGGACCGGGCGATGATCCAGGCCAAGCTGGAGAGCTACCGCCTGATCATCGACGCCGGGTTGGACTGCGAGGACCCGGCGGCCGACCGGCTCGCCGACGAGGTGCTGGCCCGGCACTTCCCGGTGAACGGGCCCTAGCGACGCTGAGCCCGGGCTCCCACCCGGCGCGGCCCCAGGTCGTCCAGCGTCCAGCCGTCCGGATATTCGGTGTTGGCCTCGCCCATGCGGAAGAACGGTGCCGGCGGGCCGAGGCGACGCCGCCGCACCGCGCGTACCTTGACCGCCGCCGCAACCACGGCCCGGGCCCGCAGACTCGGGCGCGCGAGACCCAGGGCCGTCCGGGCCGGCTCTTCGATCAGCACCGGGGCGAGCGCCAGCACGGGCCGCCGCATCCGGCGCGGGATCTGCGAACCGACCACCTCCAGCGCAAGGCGCAGCAGTTCCTCGCCTGCGTCGGTGCGGCGCAGCATGCGGGCCTCGTAGGCGGTGAACCAGGCATCGAAGGTGGCGTGGTCGGTGGGGATGTCGGTGATGCCCATCCGGGTGCCGAGCTCGACGTGCCAGTCGATGACGGTCTGCTTCTCGGCCTCGGTGATCGCCCGCCAGCCGATCCGCTCGATCGTGCGCACGCTCATCACCGCGAAGGTGCCCAGCACCCAGAGGTAGTCGTCGTTGGTGATGCGCCAGCGCCGGTGCATCTCGTTCAGCCGGGCAACGGCGTGCCGGCCCGTCGGTGACTCCAGGCCGGCCTCGATCAGCGCGTACATCATGAGCCCGGTGTCGTACGCCCGCCGCCGCGGTTCGGCCTGCATCTGCCCGGTGTGGGTGAGCAGCCCGGCGATCCGCGGGGAGGCGAACGTGCGGAAATAGCTCAGCCGGTGGGTGAGACGCGTCTCGAACACGAACGTGGACATGGCCAGTTCGCGATACGCCCGGTCGAGCTGCCGCACCCGTTCCCCGTCGTTGAGCATCAGCCGAATGTAGCCCGAAACCCTCAAGTAAGGCCGTAAAGCCCGAATTGTGGACGTTTGCGGGCGGCAAGGCGCCCACGTGCCGGGACGTCGGTGGAGACGAACGCCCAGTCAGTTCCATGACCATCCCCCCTTGCTGCCACTGCTCACCTGGAACCCCGCAACGCACCTGACTCGGGCCGCTCGTCGCTGAGGCAGACTGGCCTCATGCCGCAGGCGCCCCTCAGCACCGCACGCCTCCTCCTGACTCCCCTGGCCCCCGAGCACCTCGACCACGAGATCGAGCTGGACACCGATCCCCAGGTCATGCGCTACCTCTTCAACGGCCACCCGCGTCCGCGCGCCGACATAGTCGAGGCGCACCACCGGCGGCTCGCAGTAGCCCAGGACCACCCGGGCCTCGGCTACTGGACGGGCTTCCTGGACGGCGCCTTCGTGGGCTGGTGGGTGCTGCTGCCGGTACTCGACGACGGCGTTGCCCGCCCGGACGAGGCCGAGGTGGGTTACCGCCTGCTGCCCCGTTTCTGGCGCCAGGGCCTGGCCAGCGAGGGTTCCATCGCCCTGCTGCACCAGGCCTTCACCGGCCTCGGTCTGCAGCGGGTGATCGCCCAGACCATGGCCGTGAACGAGGCCTCCCGGGCCACGATGTCCAAGATCGGCCTACGCTACCTGCGCACCTTTCACGAGACCTGGGACGAACCCATTGCCGGCTACGAACACGGCGAGGTGGAGTACGCCGTGTCCCGGGACGAATGGCTGGCGAAACACCCGGCCTGAGACTCCTGGCTACCCCACCGCCCTGGCGATCACATAGGCCTGCGACTCACGCTCCCCGTTCGACGGGGCCACCACCGTGCTGCTGAACACCTCGAACCCGGCCTCGGTCAGCAGCGGCGCAAAGTCTTCGGCGGTTCGCCGGTGCAGGTCCAGCGAGAGGTCGTCGTACCCGTAGGCCGATTCGATGTGCCGCACCTGCTGCCCGTGCTGGAAGGCCAGCATCAGATACCCACCGGGCCGGACCACCCGGGCGAACTCGGCCAGGGCGACCGGCACCAGGTGGTCGGGCAGGTGGATCAGTGAGTACCAGCCCAGAGCACCGGCCAGGGAGTGCGTGCCGAGCCCCAGTGCCGTCATGCTGCCCACCTCGAACCGCAGTCCGGGATGCTCCCGACGGGCCACCTCGATCATGCCCGGCGACAGGTCGACCCCGAACACGTCGAGCCCGAGCCCGGCCAGGTACGGCGTGATCCGGCCCGGCCCGCAGCCGATGTCAGCGACGGGGCCGGGGCCGGCCTCGCGCACCAGGTCGGCGAAGAGCCGGAGCATGGCCTGATTGGCCCAGTTGGTGGCCAGGTTGTCGCGCAGGAGATCGGTGTAGGCGGGGGCCACCCTGTCGTAGTCGGCGCGGACGGAGAGCAGGGCCGGATCCAGCTCGACCTCGGCGCCGGTGTCGGTGTCGGTGTCGGTGTCGGACCCGACGGTGGCCCGGGCTTCGTTCTCAGCAGTGGTCACGGCACAACTCCTCTGGTCGGCTGTCCGGCCAACCTAGCCGCGGGGTCCGACATAAACCCATCGGCCCTGTTCACGACGGAAAAGTGAGTCCTCGTGCTGGGCTTCGCGCCGGCCGTCGTAGCGGTACCAGGCCTGGAACTCCACGGTGCCCTCGTCGTCGAACGGCCCGCCCCCGGTACGCTCCAGCACCACCAGCCGCTGCCAGTCGATGTCCTCGTCGAGATCCAGGTCGTCCGGGCGGCTCTCCGGCGCCCAGGTGCGCAGCAGGTAGTCCTCGTCGCCCAGCACGAAGGCCGAGTACCGGCTTCTCATCAGCGCTTCGGCTGTAGGCGCGGCCTCACCGGCGTGGTACCGGCCGCAACACTGGGCGTACGGGTCTCCCCAACCACAGGGGCAGCGATCGACATTCATGCTCGTACACCTCCGGCGGGCACCACGAACGGCGTGTACCCCGCCTCAAGATCAGCGACCGTCAGGTCGGAGAACAGCAGTTGCAACTCGTGGCAGTTGCCCTCGAGCGTTACTTCGTAGAACGGGACCCCCAGCCGGGACGACCATCGTCTGGTCTCGCGGCTGGTCTCGAGCCGACCCGCGCCCGGGTAGAGCACCTGCCAACGCACACCCCAGGCATACGCCCCGCCGTCGGGGACCGCGGCCTGAAGCAGACGTTCGTCGAGAGATCTGGGCCAGACGTCCTGCCCCACGGTCGAGGTCACCGTGACGCGCGGGCAGATCCTGAACAGATAGCGCCGGTAGCTCTGCGGCGCTTCGCCATGGGCACTGCCCTGCACGGCCACGATCAACTCGTAGTCGCGCATGTAGTCGGTGTACCCGTGGTACACGAGGGCATGGTCGAAAAGGTCGTCCAGCGCCCGTTCGATCTCGTCCGCGTTCACGACCGTCATCCCATCACGGCCCGAGGCCGCCGATCACGCCGACGCTTCGCATGACCCCCACGAACCACCGGCCGGCCGCCCGCCGACGTCCGCGATCCGGCCCGCCAAGATTGATGCTCCTATTGCTGTCAAGCCGTGGTGAGCCAGGTTCGGTAGCGGTCGGCGAGGTCGTCGTCGCGTTGTAGTCCTCGTTCGAGGCGGGAGATGGCGGTGGGCCAGAGCCCGAAGTGTTG
>NZ_BSTA01000017.1:0-89905 GCF_030269265.1 Kineosporia sp. NBRC 101677 | reverse complement strand
CAGCCCAACACTTCGGGCTCTGGCCCACCGCCATCTCCCGCCTCGAACGAGGACTACAACGCGACGACGACCTCGCCGACCGCTACCGAACCTGGCTCACCACGGCTTGACAGCAATAGGAGCATCAGTCTTGATGACGCCGGGCGCCGGCTCCCGTAACCGTCGACGAGGGATCGTCGGTTCAGACGCTATCGAAAACCCAGCTCACCGTCGCCCTCACCGTCCTGACCGCCGCTCGCGAACGGCAAGAACATGCGGGGATCGGCATCGAAAAGACCTTCCGGACCAGGAACGAGCCGAAGGTTCAGTCACCGCTCGTTCTCAACGGAGACGACTAGACGCCCGCCAGCCATCTGTCGAGCTGCTCGAAGGCGGCTTCCTGCATGGCCACGTCGAACCGGTGCGGCCCCGGGAAGAACTGGCCCACGTAAGCGTCTCGCGCGCCGGCGTTCTCGTAGAGGTGCTGCAGCCGCTCGTGGGCCGCTCGCATTCCGGGCACGGAGAAGAGCGAGTCGTCGAGCGAATACTGGACCAGCAACGGCGAAGGGGCCCGGGTCGCAGCGACATCGGGCCAGTCGGCGACGGCGGTCAGGGCGGGAGGGAACAGCATCCAGGTATGGGTGGCGACATGAGCATCGAGCAGCCCTCGGTAGGTCGACATCATCCCGGTGACGACTGCAGCCTTGACCTGCTCGGACGTCGCCTGCAGCAGAGCCGTCCGGCACCCGCCCCCGGAGAACCCCATGCACCCCAGGCCACCGTCTCGTACGTCGGGACGTCCGGCGAGATACTCGGCGGCGATCCGGTCCTCGTAGTTGACCAGGCCGGCCAAGCTGATCCCGAGCAGGGTGCAGTACTTGGCCACCACATGTTCATGGCGAGCCGCCAGGCGGTTGTACCACTGCACATCCGTAGCGTCCCCCTCGGATTCCGGGGCGATCCAGCGGTCTTCCGGGGGCGTGGAGCCCTGCTCGGGCATGTCATCGGCGGGGAAGCGCCGGGAACCCCACAGCGTTGCGTCGTGCACCAGCACCGTGAATCCCCGCCGGGCCAGTTCGTTCGCGTAGGCTCGCCCGCCGTAGAACTTCTGACGCAGGGTGGTCAGCTCTGGTGAGCTCTCACCGGGGCCGTCGGCGATCTTCTCCTTGCCGTTCCACTTGAACGCATCGTGCCCGTGAAGCGTCAGCACCCCCGGCAGCGCGCCCTCGTGGCCGGCCGGTCGCAGCACCCAGGCCTGGGTGCGCGGGCCGTAGCCGACCGACCACGACACCTCCTCGCCGTCCACGCCCTCGCTCGTCCAACGCCCGTGCACCTGGACATCGCGAGGCTGCGGATCGAGGTCCACGCCGAGCAACTCACGTACCCGGGCGGGAGTCAGGGAGTGCGCCGGCAGTGAGGAGTGAGCCCGGGCGGTCTCGCTGAAACTCACCAGATCACTGAACGGTCCAAGGTGCTTGAACGACTCCAACGACCACACTCCAGTGCCGCGAATGTTCGATACGCATCTCCTGCTCAATCCGAGCGTAGTTGAAACGCATGGCCGTTGACAGGCTCACCGGCGCGGCTGGCTGCCACTAGTTCCGGGATTGCCAAACAGCACTCTTCGCAATGAGGTCGATGGCGAGTGTTCCCGCAGGCTCGTCCACTGCGGCGCGACGCCCCTTGGCTATACCTTCGCGAGTGATGGGAAAGAGCGTGAATGAGACACGCTGAGCTTCTTGGGGGAGGGGATGTGGGCCGCATTGCCCCTCCGTGCTGGGGCCACCGGTCGCCTTGTAGAGAGACCCTGGCCCGCTGCGGGAATCACCGGTATCCCAAGACGGAGGGACATCTGCAGCGTAGGCAGCGTCAATGGCCTGGTACCCAACGTGGCCCGCCGCAACCTCTTCAGGCGTGAGACCTGGGACCAGTTCGTACTCCAGGCACGTCATCCGGTATTCCTCGCGCCCCGCAGGGTCTGAGTCGGTGAAGTCGTCCCGCGAGAAGCCCTGATCGCTCAGCCCGCGTGCTATGAAATGGTGCCCCGGCACGAGCTCGCCGCAGTCCACGTCGAAGGAGACCAGGAGGTTCTCGGTAATTCTCTGAGATCGATCCGGCAATGCCATAGCTGTTTCCCTGGGTCGCGATCAATCTACGCATCTGCGAGCTGCCCCACGGACTTGGCAGGGCCCTGCATAGCTACCCAGCGGGTGCCCGTCAGGAAATCCGCACCATATCAGCCGGAGTGACGGGCTTCGAGGAACGCGATCTGCCCAAGCCGGTTGTTCAGGGACGATCATGAAGGAACCACGTATCGACGTGAGACAGAATCCGGGCCAGGTCGATCTCGGGGAGACCGATACTCGAGGACAGAGACAGTTGCTGATACGCCAGGTCCAAGGCGTCCGGCCCGAACTGCGGGCGCCGCGTGGTCACGAACTGCATCATTGTTCCCCCCGACGCGACGATCTCGGCACCCCCTGCGCTCCGTGCCACCCGTACACGTCGCCCCGGCCTACGTGGTGATGGTTGCGATCGACGAGGACAGCCGTCCTCGTGCTGTTGCCCCCTGGCCCCGGAGACGGACGAGGACCGGCGCCGTTTCCGGGAGGCCCAGGTCCGCCGCTCCCATCGATGGCTCGGCGCGAGGCCATTCGTGATTCTCGAGGAATACCGACATAGGTCCGGGGTGTGGGACGGCGATGCCCACGCCGTTGCACACCACGGTGTTCTTGTACATGCCTGCCGATCAAGGTGGAACCCGAGACCGGCCGATCGGCGAAGCTGGTGCGCTGTGCCGGTCCGAGTGGCTGACTGGTCTGCGTGACCGTTACGCGCCGGGTGGTGTCTCTCGTACCTTCGCTGACCGAAAGCGTCGCGGCCTCGGCCCCGGACCTGCTGGTCGGTGCGACCGACTGGTGCACGTAGCCACCGGATCTGGACGTGACGCGGGTGCGGGGCACGAAGAACCCCGATCTGCAGCGCATCGTCGACCTGCGTCCGGATGTGGTGCTGGCCAACGAGGAGGAGAACCGCCCGGCTGACCTGCAGGCGATGCGCGAGGCAGGTCTGTCCGTGTGGGTCACCCGCATACGCACAGTCCCCGAGGCATTCACGAGCCTGAGGGAGATGCTCGCCGTGGCCTGTGGTCTCGGCGTTCCGGGTTGGCTGAGCGATGCCGAACGACAGTGGCGGTTGCCGGCGACGGGTCAGGCGCGGCGCTCGGCGATCATCCCGATCTGGCGTCGGCCGTGGATGGTGGTCGGGCGCGACACCTTCACCGGTGACGTCCTGGCTCGCCTGGGGGTCGACAACGTGTACGCCGATCATCCGGAGCGCTACCCCAAGGTCGGGCTGAATGAGTTGCGCTCGTGCGGGGCAGATCTGGTGGTGCTGCCGGACGAACCGTATGCCTTCACCGCTGAGGACGGCCCCCCCGACTTCGCGCCGCTTGCGTGCGCTCTGGTCAGCGGGCGCCATCTGACCTGGTACGGGCCCTCTCTACGGGAGGCCCCCTAGTTGTTGCGTAACAGCCTGGACGGCTGACTCCACCCGTAAGGTTCCGTGGGTTCGTGGCCGTGACCACCTGGGGGGCATCGCTCTGCGGTAGCCGGCTGACGGCGGGTAGGGAAGGGTCCTCAGGCACCCAGGTGCCCTCGATCCTTAGCCATTGGTCGGGGGACGGCGCGTCAGCGCCGGCGTGTGATCGGCCTGCTGTCCCACCGCGGTCGGGCGTTCCGGGCCGTGGGGGCCGGTAGCGGTACGGGAGCTGTCGCCGATGAGCGCACGCATCTGGATCCTGACGGGTTCGGCGCAGGAGAGCTTGTTCCCGGATGTAGTTCGGCCAGATCGCGCGGCCTGGAGGCGCCCGCGAGCGGGTCTGTCCCCCTTGCCCGGCTCCGTCACCGCTGGGGGCGACCTCGAACCTGGACCCTCCTTCTAGTGTTTAGTTGAGTTTAGTTGCCGCGGATTTGGCAAACCGGCATTACAAGGGGTCCGAAGACCATTTCCGTGGCTGGCCGCGCGACTTCTTGACAGCGTTTAGCCAAACCGGTTTACTCGCCTCACCTACTTCGTCTGCACACGTCGCGGTTCCGCGGGGTGGCGAACTGGCCGCGCTGCGAGGGTCTGGCTCGTGGCAGCGCGACCGCGGGATGCGGATGGTGGCCGTCACAGCAACATCGGGACGCTCCGAGGGGGCGCCGGAACCAAGGAGCAGTGCGCAATGAAGCGTTACGCAGGAGCCGTCATGTTGGCTGCGATCACGCTGCCGCTGGCAGCATGCGGGTCCAGCGGGGGTGGCGGATCGGAACCGACCACCGGGCCGATCAGTATCTGGTACTCCACCAACGAGCAGGAGATCGCCTGGGGCGAGGAGGTGGTCAAGGCATGGAACGCCGAGCACCCGGACGCGCAGGTGAAGGCCGAGGCCATTCCGGCCGGCAAGTCCTCGGAGGACGCGATCGCGGCGGCGATCACCGCTGGGAACACGCCGTGCCTGGTGTACAACACCGCCCCTGCCGCGGTGCCGGCGTTCCAGAAGCAGGGCGGGCTGGTCAACCTCTCCAAGACCTTTGATGACGCGGAGTCGTTCATCACCAGTCGCTCGGGTGACGCGGCCGACGGGTTCCGCTCTCCGGACGGCGACCTGTACCAGGTCCCCTGGAAGGCGAATCCCTTCATGCTGTACTACAGCAAGGAGGCCTTCGCCAAGGCCGGTCTGGACCCCGAGAAGCCGAGCCTGTCGACCTACGACGACGTGCTCGCGGCGGCCTCGGCCATCAAGACCTCCGGTGCGGCCGACTTCGCCCTGTACCCGCCGGCCTCGAGCGACTACACGAACTCCCTCTTCGACTTCTACCCGCTCTATCTGGCCAACACCGGTGGTACGCAGCTGGTCAAGGACGGGAGCGCGACGTTCACGAGTCCGGAGGGGCTCGAGACGCTCGAGTTCTGGAAGACGCTCTACAGCGAGGGGTTCTCCTCGCCCGAGGCCTACAGCGGCGATGCCTGGGCGGGCCCTTTCGCCGACGGGGTGGCGGCCATGGGTATCGCCGGGCCGTGGGGCGCCGCGCAGTTCGACGGCAAGGTCGACTACGGCGTCGTTCCGCTGCCGACCGCCGACGGCGTCCCGGAGAACGAGACCTACACGTTCGGTGACTCCAAGAACGTCGGGCTCTACAGCTCGTGCGAGAACCAGCAGACCGCCTGGGAGTTCGTGAAGTTCTCGATGGACGCGGGGAACGACAACGCGCTGCTCGAGACCACCGGCCAGTTCCCCATCCGCACGGACATCAGCGAGGTGGCGGCCGACTACCTGGCCGAGAACCCCGTCCTGGCGACCTTCTCGGAGGAAGTCGCACGTACGGTCGACGTGCCGAACATCCCGAACGCCACCGAGATCTGGCAGACCTTCCGCGATGCCTGGAGCGGAGCGGTGATGTCCGGCGAGGGCGATCTGGCCGGCACGATGAACTCGGCGGCGGAAGAGATCAACGACCTGGCCGGCAAGGACTGATTCACAGGCCCCGGGACATGCACTGAGGTGCGTGCCCGGGGCCCTGTCGTTTGCGCCCGTCGCGTCACCGCCCGGGACGGCGGGCCTCCTCATGATCCACAGCGTGCAAACCGGCAAGGGAGCCGCACATGAAACGAGCCCGGGGCGTTCTCGCCTTCACTCTCGCGCTGATGGTGGGCGTCGGCGCCCTCACCACCGCGCCGACCGCAACCGCCGCAGCTGCCGACGAAGCCGACGTGGCCGTCGTCATCGACCGTCTGCAGGAGTACTACCTGGAGCAGGGCGACGAGGTCATCATCGCCAACGGCGTCTACCTCGCCCGATCGTCCGAGGCGCTGGACTACGTGGCCAGTCAGGAGACGGACGGCTCCTGGCCGGACGTCGACTACGCCGATCGCACCAGCTCGGCCAACGGCAGGACCTGGTCGTCGTACATCGCGCTCTACCGGATGCTGGCGATGGCGCAGGCCTACCGCGACCCTGAGACCGCCGGTTTCGAGGACCCTGCCCTGGTCACCGCGCTCGAGCGAGCTCTGGTCCACTGGGACACCGTGGATCCGGGCAACGAGAACTGGTGGGAGACCGAGGTCGGCGAGTCGATGGCGATGGGCCGCATCGGCGTCTTCCTGGGCGATGTCCTTTCCGGACCGGCGCTGCAGGCGGCGTTCGAGCACAACACCGGCAGGCTCGATCCGGTGGGCGCCAACGGCGCCTGGCGTACCACCAACTACCTGTTCGAAGCGGTCGCGAAGGCCGACATCGGCGACATCCGCACCGGATTCGCGACCATGGTGAAGACCGTCGAGGTCGACAACAGCGGGACGGTGCAGGAGGCCGTGCAGCCGGACGCCAGCTTCTGGGCGCACGGGGCACAGTTGTACAGCGAGGGCTACGGCATGGCCCTGTTCGCGAACATCGCGATCTGGGCCGACGCCGCCCGCAGCACTGACCTGGCCTTCACCAGGGCCCAGCTGGACGCCATCGCCTTCTACATCGTCTCCGGCACCCGCTGGATGATCCGCGGTGAGGTGGGCATGCTGTACCTCGGCTATCGTCCGCCCAAGACGGTGGACGGGGTCACCGGGTACGCGGCAGAGTTCCTCGACCCTCTGGACCAGATGGCGCGCACCGACTCCCTCTACGCCACGGCGTACCGGGAGCTCGCCGACAGCATCCGGGGCAGGACACGGGGCAACGGCGTCACGGGTAACCGCTACTTCTGGCGCTCGGAGTTCTCCTCGCACCTGCGCGAGGAGTACGGCATCTTCACCCGTCTCAACTCCAGCCGTACCGTCGGCAGCGAGTACCGTTCGACCATCCGCCCGAAGGTCGGCAACGAGATCGCGTGGAGTTCTGCGGGTGCGACCGCGATCCAGGTCAACAATCGCGAGTATCTGGATCTGGGTCCGGCGTTCGACTGGTTCCACTACCCCGGGGTGACCGCCCCGTACGTCAAGGACTCCACGACCGGGCCCGCCGGGCGCACGAGCAACGGTGGCAGCTTCACCGGAGGCGTCTCGGACGGCCGCTACGGGGCGAGCGTGCACACCCTCGACCGGGCCGCCACCCGGGGACTCAAGAGCTACTTCTCGTTCGACGACGAGATGGTGGCGCTCGGAACAGGTATCGAATCGACCAGCGCGTCCCCGGTGCACTCTGTGGTCAACCAGGCTGCCGCCAAGAGCAACGCGAGCATCGACGGCCGGTCTGTCGCCGCGGGCGTCTCGGACCAGAGCGTGGCCGATCCGCAGTGGGCCTACAACGACGAGGTCGGCTACGTCTTCCCCTCCGGCCAGGACGTGCAGGTCACGAACGCGACGCAGACCGGCAGCTGGCTGAACGGGGAGCCGGTCGAGGCTCAGGCGTTCACGCTGCACTTCGATCACGGGGTGCAGCCGAAAGGCGCGGGCTACGAGTACATCGTGTTGCCCGCCAAGAAGCCGCAGGAGGTCGCGGCGTACGCCGCCAAGCCTGCCGTCCAGGTGCTCAGCAACACCACCGACGTACAGGCGGTGCGTCACGCCGGGCTGCAGCGGACCATGGCGACCTTCTTCCGGGCCGGCGATCTGGACCTGGGAGATGGACGCAGGCTGCGGGTGAGCGGTCCGAGCATTCTCATCCTGGACGAGTCGGGGGCCGAGCCGGTGGTGAGCGTGGCCAGTCCCGATCGGCCGAACGCCATCGTCCAGGTCGCACTCGTCTCGGGGGAGAGGGTCGACGCCCAGGGCACGTTCGTCCTGGGTACGGGGGCCAACCTCGGCAAGACGGTCACGGCGCCGTTGTCGCCCGCAGATGGGGGTCAGTCGCTGTACTCCGCAAGCGATTCGGCCGACGGGCATCCCGCGGCCCTGGCGGGGGACGGAAGTCCCAAGACCGTCTGGCGTTCGGGAAAGACCGCCACGGCGTGGTTGGCCGCGACGATCGGCGGTGGTCGCCTGGTCACCGGGGTCGACATCGACTGGGGGTCCAAGCCCGCCGCCACGTATCTGGTTCAGACGTCGCTGGACGGAACGGCGTGGACCGACCAGCGCCTGGTGCAGAACGGTACGGGGAATCAGGAGAAGATCGATCTGGGCCCGGTCGAAGCGGCTTTCGTCCGGATCCTGATGCTGGACGGGAAGGCCAACGGCTACTGGGTCCGGGAGTTCGCCGTCCGCTCGAGCGCGAACCTGGCCATCGGGGGAACCGTCACGGCCTCGGGAGGTACGACGCCGGCCGCGGTCGCGGACGGGAACCAGACGACGCGCTGGAGCGCCAACAACACCGACACCTCCTGGATCCAGGTCGATCTGGGTTCTGTCCGGCCGGTGGGTGCGGTCCGGCTGGCCTGGGAGGCATCGTTCGCCCGGCAGTACAGCGTTCAGGTCTCGGACGACGGCAAGGACTGGCGGGATGCCTACCGAACGACGGGGACGGGCAGCGACGGGGCGCTGGATGCGGTCAAGCTGCAGGAGCAGGCCCGCTTCGTTCGCGTGCAGACCCGCCAGCGCAGTACGACCCGCTACGGGGTGTCCCTGTGGGAGCTGGAGGTCTATGAGCATGCCGAGGCAGGATCGGCTACCGCGCCGGCAGGCCGGGCGAACCTTGCTCTCGGCCGGCCGATCACGGCGGACTCCACGTTCGCCCATCAGGACATCCAGACCGCGTACGCCAACGACGGGCTCCCGGGGACCCGCTGGGCGTCGCTGAGGCAGGACGCGCCCTACACCACGGAACGCTGGCTCCAGGTTGATCTGGGTAGTGCCCAGCAGGTGAGCCAGGCCGTGGTCTCCTGGGAGGCGGCGACCGCGAACGACTACCGGATCGAGGGCTCACCGGACGGCCGGGCCTGGGAGCAGCTGGCCCGGGTCCAGAAGACCTCGGACGAGCTGCGGAACGCCGTCGACCTGACGCCCACGAAGCTTCGCTACGTGCGCGTCATCGGGCTGCCGGTCACCCGGTACGGGCTGTCGATCTACGAGTTCGAGCTCTACGGCGGATACACCATCACCTGCGCAGGCAAGCCGGTCGAGGTCCCGCGTCAGGGCACCGCGACGCTGACGGCGAGCATCACCCCGTCCGAGAAGGGCGATGTGGTCTCGGCCTACTCGCTGGATGAGGACGTGGCAGAGGTGAAGGGGAAGGCCCGCCTTGACGGTTCAGGCCGCATCGAGGTGGACCTGCGTCGCGGCTCGGGTGCCGCAGGAAAGACCGCGGTCCTGCTGACCCATGCGAACGGGCAGGAAGTGGGCCGCTGTGAGGTGTTGGTGGCTGACTGAGCCCCACCAGAGTCCAAACGCAGAAGCTGCGGCCGGTTTCCCGGCCGCCGCTTCTGGCGTCTGTCCTAGATTCTCTCCAGCTCGGCGACGCCGATCGAGGAGTCGGCCATGCCGTAGAACACGAAGTGCCGATCGCCGATCTTCTCGATCGCGGTCGGGAAGACGACATTGCCCAGGGTGCCGTGCAGTTCGTCCGTGGTCTCCGGTTCGAGCAGTGGTTCTGCGGTCCGGCCGATCATCTGACGGGGGTCGTCAGCGTCCAGCAGGATCGCCCCGGCGGCGTACTTCGATCCGTGAGCCAGCTCGAAACCCTTGGGAACGGCACCGGAGACTCCGTGGTGCAGGATGAGCCATCCCTCGGGCACCCGCAGCGGAGCCGGCCCGGCGCCGATCTTGGCTGTCTCGTAGGCCATTTCCGGCGCCACGATCATGGACGAGCTGTGCACGGTGGTCAGTGCGGCCGGGGTGCGCCGGCTGGCTTCCAGATCGATGTAGCCGATCCAGATGGACGGGCGGTCGTCGTCGATCCCGGCCGGGGGGCGGGCGCCTTCTCCGGGGCGCAGCCAGTCGAGATCCCACATCGGGCGGTGCAGCAGCGCGATCGCGGCCCGTCCGTCGGGGCCGGTGACCGGCTCGGGGAAGAACACGATGTCCTTGTTGGGAAAGAGGTTCAGATCGGTGTCGAGTTCGGGCTGGTAGGCGAAGTGCAGCGGCCCGAGCCTGCGCCAGTTCACGGTGTCGTGCGAGATGGCCAGAGCCGGCTTCGGGCCCAGCGGGCCGTAGGCGACGTAGGTCATCACGTGGTAGCCGAGCGCCTCGACGAAGGTGATCCGAGGGTCCTCGACGCCGGCGTTCTGACGCCCGTGCTCCCAGCCCTCATCAGGTGCCAGCACGACACCCAGCCGTTCGATCCCGACCGGTACACCGTCCTGGACGATCACCCGGGTGCGGGCGATCCGGGACACGTTGCCCTGCGCCACGATCCGTGGGTAGAGGTAGAGCTGTCCGTCCGGGCCCCATGCGGTACCGGGATTCAGGACCCCCTCGACCTCCAGCGGATGGCCGGGCTCGGCCGTCATCAGGGTTCCGAGCCGGCGCAGGGAGTAAGGAACGGTCGTGTCGTGATTCATGGCCAGAGCCTTTACATTCGGGGCAACCTCGGAAGGCACGGCGAGTCAGGGCCCTCAGCCCTTGATCGCCGATCCGAGGTTCGCGGAGGTGAAGTGTCGCTGGAAGAGCAGGAAGAGCACGACCACCGGCACCGCCAGCACGCAGGCGCCGGCCAGAACGGCCCCCATCGGGTTGTCGACGAAGGTCCCGTTCGACTGCGAGAAGTTCGCGAGGCTGACGGCCAGGGGCTGCAGCTCGGCTTCCTTCGTCACCAGGAAGGGCCAGAGGAACTCGTTCCACGGCCCGATGAAGGTGACGAGCATGGCGGTCAGGACAGCCGGGCGAACGAGCGGCACAGCGATCGAGACCAGGATGCGCAGCTCGCTCGCCCCGTCGACCCGGGCCGCATCGAAGATCTCCCGCGGAATCTGCAGGAAGTACTGCCGGAAGATCAGCACGGCGACGGAGTTGATGGCGAACGGCAGCATCATGCCGATGTAGGTGTCGGCAAGACCGAAGTAGCGCACCACCATCACGTACAGCGGCACCATGAGCAGCTGGAACGGAATGGCCTGCACGAGCAGCACCAGCGCGAAGACCAGACCGCGCCCACGGAACGAGAGCACGGCCAGCGCGTAGCCGACGAGCAGTCCGAGCACGAGGGTGCAGCCCACCACACCGGCCGTGATGACGAGCGAGTTCAGCAGGGACCGGCCCAGACTGATGGACTCGTTGACCTCGGCGAAGTTGTCGAGGGTCAGCTTCCCGGGCAGCGGGAGCATGCCCTGCAGGCTGGTGTCGCGCTCGCGCTGCAGGGCTCCGACGATCATGTAGTAGAAGGGCACGAGCGCGGTCAGCGCGCCGAGCATCAGCAGCGCGAAGCGAAGGCCTCGCAGCAGGCGCGCTGCGCGCGGTCGTGCTGCAGGGCGGGTTGCAGGGCGGGTAGTGGGGCGGGTGGCGGCGGGCGTGCTCGTCGTGCTCATGAGTTCTTCCCTTCGGTGACGCGCCGGGCGACCAGCGAGAGGATCAGCACCGTGACGACGAGGACCATGCCGATGGCAGCGGCGATGTCGGGCTGACCCTGCTGGATGCCCTTCTGGTACATCAGGAGCGCCGGGGTCATCGAGGCGCCGTCAGGACCGCCGCCGGTGAGCAGGTAGGGCTCGGTGAAGATCTGGCCCGTGGTGATGATCGTGAGCAGCACCACGAGTGAGGTGACGGGCCGGACACCGGGCAGCGTGACCGAACGGAAACGGCGCCACCGGCCGGCCCCGTCGAGCTGGGCCGCCTCGTGCAGTTCCCTGGGGACGTTCTGCAGCGCGGCCAGGTACAGGAGGACGAAGAACCCCAGGTTCTTCCACGAGACGTACACGGCGATCAGCGGCATGATCAGGCTGCGGTTCGCCAGCCACGACGGGGTCGGTGCGAGGTCACCCAGCAGCGAGTTGACGACCCCGTTGCCGTTGAAGAGGAAGATCCAGACCGCGATCGTGGCGACCGAGGCCGTGACGTAGGGGACGTAGTAGGCGACCCGGAAGAAGCCCTTCCAGTGCACCACCGCGTCCAGCCCGCAAGCCAGGGCCAGGCTGAGCACCAGCGTCAGTGGCACATTGATCAGTAGGAAGATCAGCAGGTTGCCGAAGGCCTGGCGTACCGCCGGATCGTTGAGGGCCTCGGAGTAGTTCTCGAGTCCGACGAACGGGTGCGGCACGGCGACACCGGGTGCGGTGAAGAAGAAGTCGTGGAACGACATCCAGACGCCGAAGGCGAACGGGATCAGGAGCACCACCACGACGAAGGCGGTGTAGGGGGCGCTGAGCACCAGGCCCAGCGGATTCTCGCCCAGCCACCGTCGCACCGTGTTGTTCGGTCTGCTCGGTGCGGGACCGCCTCCTGGCGTCCGGGTCTGCGTCTGCCGGCTGGTGCGCATCATCGCGACCACTCCTCACCATCGGGTTCCTTGGTGCGCCTGGTGGGAGCCGTCGGTCGCGGCCCCAGGAGCAATAAGCGGCTAGTAAACCGGTTTTGTAATGGGGGGTCAAACAGTGTGAGGTGCGGGCAAGCGAGCACTTGGGCGGCCCGCAAAGGGTTTATTAAACGGCTGGGTCGAAGCGCGCTAGGATCTTCTGCGTGACCAACCGCCCCGGCAGCGACGACGCCGTCCACCCTGATTCCGGCACCCTGAACGCGGCCGAAGGGGTGCGAGGGCGCCGCGTGACGATCGGAGACGTGGCCGCTCGCGCGAAGGTGTCCAAGAGTTCGGTCTCCTTCGTCTTCAACGGTCGTGCCGGTGTCGGTGACGCTGCTCGCGAGCGCATCCTGCAGGCGGCGAAGGAACTCGGCTGGCGGCCCGACGCCCGGGCCCGGGCGCTGTCCCGCAGCCGGGCCCAGGCCCTGGGTCTGGTCATGCGGCGCGACCCTGAACTCCTGAGCACCGACCCCTTCTTCCCGCAGTTCGTCGCGGGTGTCGAGAGCGGCCTGTCCGGCGTCAGCTACGCCCTGGTCCTGCAGGTCGTGGACAGTGAGCAGAGCGAGGCAGACGCCTATCAGCGGTTCGCGCGCGAAGCCCGCGTCGACGGCGTCTTCCTGACCGATCTGCGGACGGACGACGAACGCCCTACTCGGCTGGCCGATCTGCAGTTGCCTTTCGTGCCCGTAGGCCCGGCCTCGTCGATCAGTGGCGCGGTTGAGCCCATCGGGATGGAGGACGCCGCAGGGATCCGGCGCGCCGTCCGTCATCTCTCGGCCCTGGGACACCGGAGGATCGCCCACGTGGCCGGCTCGGAACGCTACGTGCACTCACAGGCGCGGCGTCAGGCGTGGGCGGAGGAACTCGCCGCGCTGGGTCTGGCGCAGGGGCCGGTGGTCGACGCCGACTTCACCGGAGCCGGAGGTGCACGGGCCACCCACGAGCTGCTGGACCTTCCGGAGCCACCGACGGCGATCGTCTTCGCCAACGACCTGATGGCCATCGCGGGAATGTCGGTCGCCATCGACAGGGGTCTCCGGGTGCCGCAGGACCTGTCGGTCGTCGGGTTCGACGACATCCCGCTGGCCCCGTACGCCGTGCCGCCGCTGACCACCGTTCGCCAGGACGTGTTCGCCTGGGGGCGCGAATGTGCCCGCACCCTGGTGGCTATCGTCGAGGGCACGGAGCCGGAGCCGGTCCGGCTCCCGGCGGTGGAGTTCATCGTGCGGGGGAGTACGGCCCCGGTGCGCAGGTCCGACTCGGTGCCCGTCCGTGACGGCAGCTGATCACGAGTATGCGGATCGCCGATCCCTCGGCACGTAAAGGTCAGGCTCAAGCCGGATTTGCCCACAGCTTGCGATGCCCTTGAGTTGTCCGCGATGCAGGTCCCGATAGAACCGAGGTGTAAGGATCGGCGAGCACACACGTTTCGCCGGCTACTGGTTCGAAAGGGAGTCAATGAACGCCAGGACATGGCGGATCTCCGGTGCTGTCGCGGCCGCTCTGGTGGCCGCCGGAGCCATCACCGCGGTGCAGGCCCAGGCCACCGAGCCGGCGGTCAAGGCCCCGGTCAAGGGATCGGCGACCGCCGACTTCCGGGACGACTTCACGACGTTCGACAGGAGCGTCTGGAGCTGCGAGTACGACTGCCCGGTGATCGAGGGTGAAAAGGCCCGTTTCCGGCTGAAGTCCGGGATCAAGCCGGACCAGTACGGCTCCTGGTCCAAGGCGAAGTACAAGAAGGAGAAGTTCACCTCGGGTAAGTTCACCGTGCGGTTCTCCCTGACCGACCGGCCGAAGAAGCTGGTGGACGACAAGAAGGGTGTCTGGTGGGGTGTCGCGCTGTGGGACAACGGTCCCGTGGCCGGCATGAAGGAGTTCAATGAGATCAACTTCGGCTACACCACCAACCAGAGTTTCACGAACACCCAGCTGCTGTTCGAGAGCGCCAAGCGCGGTAGAGCCACGTCCATCAGGGTCGACACCGGTGTGAACCTCTACGACGAGCAGTATCACGAGGCCACGCTGGAGTACGACAAGAACGCGGTGAAGTTCTACCTCGACGGCAAGCTGCTCGAGACGATCACCGACAAGCAGTACATCCCGACCGATCCGATGAGCCTGATCCTCGGCCCACGCCTGGTCACCGGCAGCCAGCCGCTGGCCAAGGGCTTCACCGAGTCGATCGACTGGGTCACGATCTCGAAGTAGCCGGCGTTCGCTCAGGTGCTGCCCCGGGAGGCCACCCGGGGCAGCACCTGTTTCTTCACTGGCCGAGCAGACGTCGCTACCGCTCCGGCCACGTCCTGGCCGGCAGATGCTCGGGCTTGACCTCGGGCAGGCGAGAGCGAGCCGTGCTTGCGGGCTGGCTGAGCGCCTCGCCTCGGGGTCCTGACGGTCCACCACCGCCCTGGGAAAACCTCAGCGGTCGTCGTGGTCGCTGTCCTTGGGTGCTGGACTGCCGTCCTGGGACCATGAGGACGTGACGACCAATCGCGTGAAGGTGCGGTTCGAACTCGAGCCGGATGAGGGTTGGCCTCCCGTCGAGAGTGAGGGACTGTGGGCCGAGCCTCTGGGCGGTGGCCGCTTCCGTATCGACAACGCGCCCTGGTTCGTCCCTGACCTCGCCGCCGCAGATGTCGTCGAAGCTGTCGCCGACAGCGACGGTGTCCTCTGGGCCACCCGCAAGATCGCCCACGGTGGACGCCTTGCCGTGCAGGTCATCCCTTTCCGCAGCGGCCCTCTCAACGGTGACCTGCAAGCCGTGCTCGACATGTTCGTCCCCCTTGGCGTCTCCGGCGAGGGAGCCGCGCCCACCTTCCATCTCGTCGCCCTAGACATCTCTCCCGACGCCGACCTGCAGGCAATCGTCGACAGACTGCGCGAAGGCGAACGCGACGGCAGCTGGGAATACAGCGAGGGCTGCGTCACCAGCGAATGGCTAGCGCTGTGACAGCCGACCCGTCAGGTCCCACACCTTGCGAATACGTGTCCGTCGGATGTCCGGGCTCATGGCCACGATGGTCACCGTGAAGCTCCCTGGCTGAAGTGGAGGCGTTCATCCGACGAGGACAGTGAAAGCTGCTGTGTCCTGGGCGCCAGAGCCAGGATGCAGCGGCCGTCGACAGGCGCAGCCGCCGGAACGGTTGTCACACGCGGTGCGACCAGGGTTGGGACTTTTGAGACAGTGATTCGGTGACCGTCGACGCTGCTTCCCATTCCTGTGACTGCCTCAGTCAGGCCGATGCGGCGCTTGGCGACGAGGAACCGGATACTGGCCTCGCGTTGCTGACGCTGGTCCTCGGTTGTTGCGAGCCGGCAGATGCCGTGCTCGCCCGGGTCAAGCGCGGGCTGCGCTCACGGCACCCGCAAGTCAGGGCGAACGCGCTGCAGTCGTTGGGTCATTTCGGTCGGTTGTACGAGTTGATCGACGCCGACTCGGTCCGCCTGCTGCGTCGTGCCCTGCGCGACCGCACGGTGATTCACGGGGTCTTGATCAGGAGCTACGCCCAGAACGCGGCCGATGACGTCGGTATGTTCGTACCGCGGTGGCTACTGCCGCGGTGGCTACGACGCCAATGCGCTGGACCCAGACGAGGTTCACGGGTGGTTCGTGCCCGCAGGAGCAGGCTGAGAACCGCGTCAGGTCTGGAGTCTGGGGCCGCCTGAAGGCATGGCGGCGTCCGAGTGTCCCACCGTGTGCACCCAGACCCGATGGCGACGCCAGATCCTGGCCGCAGCTGTGATCCATCAATTGCTCGAAGTCAGCGGTGGTGACGTTCGCGCTGGCGTGGGCGCAGGCCGGGGGCTGGCCAGTTCCAGAAGAGGTCGACGCCGATGGTGCGGCGCGGGAACCGGTGGGCCGGCGGCCTCGATCTCTCGGACGTGACGACCGCGACTGTCCAGCCGTTGAGTACCACGCGAAGAAGGAGACCGGACCATCCCTATAGTGCTGGGATGCGTCGTTCTACGTTTGCGTACCTGCTCGCGGCTTCGTCGATCGCGTTGGACGGTGCCGTGGTTGCGGGGTGGTACGCCGCGCGCGAACTGGACGATCGGCCCCGTGTCCGGCGCCGGGTACGAGTCCTGCTAACGACTGCGGCGGCCGTGACGGCAGCGGCTCAAGGGGTGGCGGACTTGTCATGGCAGCCACCGGCCCCCGCAACGGTAGAGCCTGACCCCGGCGCTGATCCGCGTGACGTGCACAGTGTTGTCGAGCTGTGGAATGCCGAGGACCTCACGCTGTTGCGCCGGTACGGGCTGGTGGCCTTGGTAGCGACGGCGGTGGTGTGGCCGCTGGAGAGGCGGGCGCCGGCAGCGTTGCTGCGGCGTGGGGTACGCCGCCCTCACCTGGTCTTCGGAGTGCTGAGCGGATCCGGGTATGCCCTCGCGACGGCGCCGGTCTGGTTGGCTCATGCCCGTGCCCGGATCGCTGACGCCCACTGCTTGGGCCCGGGTGTTGCTCATCAGTGAATCCTGCCCGCGTTTCTCGGCGCCGAGCTCGAGACCTGTCGCATGCTCGGCGGGTCTGAACGGCGACTCGTACTCGCTGGTTCGGCATGTCGCCTGGCCTGTTCCTCGTACGGTTGTTCGATGGGCGGCGTTGAGAGATGGTCCGGCACGACTGTGCCGAAGGACCACGAAGTGATCACCATTCCGACTGAAGAGCTGACGTGCTGGGCGAACATCGCGCCGGCGGACGCTGCGCAGCCGCAGTGGAAAGAAGCCGTCACCACTGCATGGACGAAGACTGCGGTGCAGGTGCGGTGGGTGGGGCCGAGCGGCAGCCACGTGGTCAGTTGGTACCCGCCGGCCCGGATCAGGCGCCGCCAGCTTTGAGGATGAACACCGGCGTAACCATGTGCTGAACGAGCAGGCCTACTGGCCCTGGCTGCCCAAACCGCCGCTGCGCACCTGTTCCCGGGCTACTCGTTCTGCTGGTGGGTGTGGTTACGGTCGCGGGTCATGCGGCAGGGTGAGCGTTAGGGACAGTGGACAGTTTCTGCTCATGACCGAGGTTCTCCAGCCGATGTGTGAGGAATGGTTTACGCGACTGATCTCTCGGATGAGCAGTGGGAGTTGCTGGAGCCGTTGCTGGGGTGTGGCGGCAGCCGTGGCCCGGCGCCTCGGGTAGATCGCCGAGCGATGGTGAATGCGATTCTGTATCAGGCGAAGACGGGGTGTCAGTGGCGGATGCTGCCGGTCGAGTTCGGGAACTGGAACACGATCTGGCGGACCTGGTCTCGCTGGCGGGATCGGGGCACCTGGCAAGACGTCATGGACCTACTGCGTCGCAAGCTGCGCGTGGCTGCCGGTCGGATGGAGGAGCCGTCGCTGCTGATGGTCGATTGTCAGGTGGCCAAAGGCGGCCAGCGAGGCGCCTCGTTCCATGAGAGTCATGGCAAGTACATGCTCAACGGGGCCAAGCGCACGATCGCGATCGACTACCTGGGCCTGCCGGTAGCGGTGCGGGTGGCCGGAGCCCGGATGCACGACGTGCGGGCTGCCCAGGAGCTTTTGGCCGAGGTCCTCCCGAGCGCTGAGCGGGTTAGCACGGTGATGGGCGATGCTGGCTTTCGGAGGATGTCCGGTCCACTGGAACGAGCTTACGGGGTGCAGACGGTGATCAAGCACGATCCAGATCGGCCCAAGGGTGAGTTCCGGCCGCTGCGGCCGTTGTGGAAGGTCGAGGCGGCCTTCTCGGAGCTGGGCCGGTGGAGGCGGCTGGGGCGTTCGTTCGAGGCGACGACAGCTTCGGCGACGGCGTGGATGCAGGTCGCCGCGGTCGGGTGGATGTTGCGCCTGGTGTGAGGGCGGGCCGGGGGTCTCGGCCCCATCTGGTGAGGGTTACCTGCGGTCTGGTCTGGTGTTTCCGGTTTTGTCGGTGGGGTCTGGCACAGTAGGTCGCATGATCTCGTCGGTGGCCAAGGCGCCCCGGTTCGGCAGTGGCCGGGCCGGTGGCAAGCTCGTGGTTGACGGCCGCGACGAGACCGTCTTCCGCAAAGCGCAGATCGCGTTCAAGCCCGCCGGTGCCCGTCAGAAGCGTTCGCTGCTGGCACTTCTGGATGCCACTCGAGATGTTTACAACGCCGGCCTGCAGGAGCGGCGGGATGCTTACCGGCATTCGTCGCAGACCCGGATCGCGTTGTTCGACCAGTTCAACCAGATCAAGGATCTGCGCGGTGCACGGGACGATGTGCTCGTCTGGGGGATCTCACCGCTGCGGTGGGCACTGCGCCGCTTGGACGAGGCGTTCGGAGGGTTCTTTCGTCGGGTCGTGGCGGGTGAGACGCCGGGGTATCCGCGGTTCAAGAGTTTCACCCGGTGGGACACGATCGGCTACGACGAAACCACTGGCTGGCGCCTGCACCTGGACGCGCCCACGCGTCCAGGGAACAAGGCTGCTGCCCGGACGTTTCGGCCTCACCTGTATGTCCAGGGCATCGGGTCGATCCCCCTGTCGAAGTCCGCCATCCGCCAACTGAAAAGGTATGCCACCCGAGGTGGTGTCCCGACGACACTGACGCTGACCCGCATCAACCGGGAAGGCACGGCCTGGCGCGCGAGCATCGGTTTCAAGAACCTCGCCGTCGAGACGCCGCGCATGGCTCCCACGGCCGGCTCGGTGGTGGGCATCGACCGGGGCGTCGCCGTGCTCCTGGCCACCGCGGCCGCCGACAGCTACACCGACGATCAGGGCCAGCTTCTGCATCACACTGACGACCTCATGACGAACCTGGCCGCACTCGGCTCGCAGATCGAGGAACTCCAGCGCCAGCGCTCCTCGCGAAAGAAGTACGGCCGGGCCTGGCGTCAGCTCTCGCGTCGGATCCGGCGGCTGCACCGGCGGCAGTCGAACATCGAGGAGAACTGGGCCCGGCACACCGCGAAAGCCCTCGTCGCCCAGCATGAGGTCCTGGTACTGGAAGACCTCAACCTGCAGGGCATGACCAGATCGGTGAAGGGAACGATCCAGGAACCAGGAAAGAACGTCGCGGCGAAAACGGGGCTGAACCGGGCCCTGGCCGAGGCTGCGCCAGGAAGGCTGGCCAGATGGATCACAGTCAAGGCTGAAAGCGCCGGGCTGGGACACCGCGTCTGGCTGGTCAACCCCGCACACACCTCCCAGCAATGCTCGGCCTGCGGCGTCATCGACGCTGCCTCACGGGTCAACCGGCAGACGTACTACTGCGGCGCCTGTGGCTGGTACGAGCACGCCGACACCAATGCCGCCCGTAACATCCGTGCCCGTGGAATGGCCGCGGAGAAGGCATGGGCGGCAGCCGGCAGCCCACCGCTGACCAGGCCCAAGCCCCGGCTACGACGAAGAAACCCGCTTCAAACCGCCGAACCAGCGGCAGCCTGAACCCCGTAATGCTCAAGGGGGCCGGGACGGCTCCCTCGCCGCTGAAAAGCTGCGTGAAGGACAGTCTTCAAATAACTGTCCACAGTCCCTGAGACCTCGCCGCCTCGACGACGATGCTCTGCTGGGAGCGCGTCGCCGACGCTCTGCAGCAGAGCTCCAGCCTGACGCCATGGACCCTCGCGGACATCGCTGAACCGGTCGGTCCTGAGGAGTTCGCCGCGACGTGATCGCAGTCGGTTTGCGGTTTGTCCGGCGACACCACGACGACACTCGACTCCTCATCGACGCCGCAGCCCAGCCCAGCCCAGGTCTGCGCTGCTCGCTGGCAGCACCATCACCTTCAGCAGTGACAGCAGATACCGGAGGTCATATCCCGCTAGGCGAGGATGGTGGTCTCAGGCGACGTCTGACGCCTTACCCGGCTGGCTGGCTCGCGCGGCGGGAAATCAGCTGGGTCAGGAGGGGGACACTGAGCAGGATGAGGGTGTGCCGTGCGATCTGGACGCTCAGCACGAAGGTGACGTCGGAGTCGTTGCTGACGGCTGCGGCCAGGACCGGGTAGAGCCCGCCGGGGCTGGTGGCCAGGTAGCCGTCGGTCAGGGTGTGTCCGGTGACCCGGGCCAGGACGAAGCCGAGACCTGCACTGAGGGCTATCAGCCCGGCGATCGTGAGGGTGGCCAGGGGCAGCAGGCTGCCCAGGGTCCGCAGATTCTCCCGGGTGCAGCGCAGGCCGACCTGCAGCCCGATCAGCGCAGAGCCCACACTCGCGAGCGTGTTCGGGACGCTCGCGTCGAGGAGACCGGTGCCGGTCAGCAGCCCGGTGACGATCAGCGGAAAGATCAGGGCGCCGGCGGGTAGGGGCACCCGGCGGGCCAGGGGCACGCCGATGAGGAAGGCGAGGGCGACGAGAAGGAGACCGGGCGCGGCGTGGAGGATTGTGCCGAGCAGTGTCTCGGTGGGGGTGGGCATTTCGTCGACCCAGAGGATGATCCCGGCCCCGTACGACCCTGGGTCGTTCTTGAGCAGTTCGTTGAGTACGAACGGCATGGCGGCGACGATGATCAGCACGCGCAGGTACTGTGCGGCCGTCACCACGCGATCGTCGGCGCCGAGCGTGCGCGCGGTAGCCGTCAGGCTCGGCGCCCCGCCGAGCATGGCGAAGACTGCCGTGGCGGTGGAGATCCCGTTTTTCAGGCAGAGCACGTACCCGGCGCCCACGCACAGCGCCACGATGGCCGAACTGGACACCAGCACGGCGGACCAGTCGGTCTGCAGCGAGCTGATCGAGCCCAGGTCGAGCCGGCTGCCGATGGCGGCCCCCAGGATGACCTGTCCAGCGGTGAAGGTGGCACCCGTCGCGCGCGGGGGGTGCGGGGCGATCAGGGCATAGCCGAGGCCAGCGACCAGCGCCACGAAGAGGACCGGCATGAGCAGGAGCACCGGCGGCAGTAGCCCGCTCGAGCTCAGCAGGCCCACCGGTGCCACTGACCCCCACGACCCTGGGAGGCCGGGTGGATGCAACAGCACGGCGAGGGTGACCGCAAAGGTCAACAGGATCGCTCCGGACCAGAAATTTCGAGGCGTTGGTGGGGTTTCGTCCGGCACGGCGGTCAGCTTAGAGGGCCGGTTGAGTACCCTCGTCGGCCGGCGAATCGCACCGGTGGTTGCCCGGCCGGCAAGGGGGTTCGGGCCGTCCCGGATTCCCGGCTCCGTGGACGCAGGACGCCGGTGGTCACCTCACGATCGCAGGTGACCACCGGCGTCCTCAAACAGTGGCCAGGGCAGAGATTCGTCAGATCCCTCGTGAGCTCGAGGCGCGGACCCGTCTACCTGATGTGCCAGGCTCGCCGGGCTTTGCTTGCTCTCCCCCTGGGGCGCCGAGGCCAAGCGGGGCGCATCCGAAGTTTGATCACCTGGCTTCGGCTTCCGACAGGCGCAGTGGACGAGCAACTTGGTGGGTGCGGTTGGTCGCGTGACGCCGGTTGGTGCCGTGGACGTGGTCAACGAGGCCGGACGGTGGCCGGATGGTCAGGCTGCCGGAAAACCGGCGCGTCCACCGAGACCTGGAGGTGCAGCTTGGCCGCGTCCATCTCATCGCTTCCCCAGCCGGAGCAACGAACAGTAGAGACGAACGAGCGAGCAGGCTGGAGCAGAGCGCCCCTTGCGGTCGTCGAACGGAACACCGACAACCTCCGTATTGCGGCGAGCGCCTGGACGGCCGTTCCACTGAAGACCTCGGTGTCTATCTGGGGTGAGGCCCCCGAGCCGATGACGGTGTCTCAGCTGCGCGCCATGCTCCTTGCGGATGCCTTGTCATTGGAGGTCCGCGATGAGGTGTGGCGGTGCCTGGTTCGTCTGGCACGTGGGGCCACGACGGGCTGCGGCGTGGACTGGAAGCAGGTGTGCCTGGCGTTAGCGGTGCCGGGCCTGGCCCGTCAGGCCTGTGAACTGTCCAGCGGCCGCCACGGACAGGGGTTGGGACGAGACGACGTCGAAGCCGAGCTGATCCTCGGCTTCCTGGAGCGCGTTGGGACGCTGGACGTCGACGACACCACCCAGCGGCGGGTCTGCGGGCGACTGATCGATGCGGGGGTTCGCCGAGCTCGGCGGGTTCTGCGCCAGGCCGGCACCGAGATCGCGCACGGGGTGGACCGACCGGATGAACCGGCTCTCGGTCTTCACGATGCCGGGCATCCGGAGGTGGTGCTGTGGCGTGCGGTCAGGGCCGGCGTGCTCGGGCCGGAGGAAAGTGAGCTGATCGCGCGCACTCGCCTCGAACGGCACCCGCTCGCGGCCGAGGCCGTTCGGCAAGGCACGGGGTTTCGGACGGCCTCGGTCCAGAGACGCCGTGCCGAAGCAGATCTGGTGGCGGCGATCCGAGAGGGCAATATCTGAGCTGGTGGAGTGTCGGCTGACGCGACGCCGTAACGCCGTCAACCGCGTCAACGGGACCAACAAGCCATCCCGCCAGCGGGGCCAACTGGCCAACCGGGCCCAAGGGCCCAACGGGGCAACAGGCCCAACGAGCCCTCTGTGGATCCTCGAGATTCTCCCCGGTTGGTCTGGTGACCAGGGGTTTTCGTGCGCTGGCGGTGGGCTGGGCAACACGTGGGCATTGCAGGGTGAAGCTGCCGCATCTCAGGGACGTTCCCGGTTCACGCCGGGTCACCCCCGCCTGATGAGGCGGCTTCTGGGGTCTCGCGCGCGTCCAGGTGTCTGGGCGGGGCGCGGGACCGTCGCAACCGTCCTGATGTCCTGCCTGGCCGAGGCCTGTTCTGCGCGACTGTGGAGAAGAGGCAGCCAGGCCTCGACCTGTTCTGTCCGTGGCCTTCACCGTGGCCCACGGCCGGAACCGGAGGAGCCCCATGCCGAATGATCCGGATCAGCCCGACCCTTCAACACGCCACGTCCACAGTCATGAATGCGGCGCTTGCCTGCTTGCGCTGGGCGCTGGTCGTAGCTCAGCCCTGGCACGGCAGCGGTGCGACATCCGCCTGAATCCGCAGCCGCATAGACGCGTCTGGCGCTCACGTGCGCGATCTGCTCAGGTCTGCATGTGTCGCCCCGGGCCGGTGCACGTGGCTGGCGGCCTCTCAGCGCGCAGCCTTTCCAGCGGTAGGCGCCGCTCGAGGGTGAAAGTCGCCGGCTCCCGCCGCAGCTGTGCGCGGCCGGTTGCGCCCGTCCTGGTGGGCAGGCGCAGGCGCATGCTGCATGTGCTGTGGGACTGGCGTATCGCCCTGTGGAACGTCAAGGAGCACTGGCGGTTGCGTCTGGAGCAGGCGCGCAGCGGGGGAGTGGACCGGCGACTTGTTGGTGACGACAGCCCGGCCGGACGCCGGTTCGGGTGGTGGACTGAGGGAGCCGGGGTCGCACTTGGACGATTGAGCCGTCGATGGAGCCGGCGGCGCACGGTCCGGTTGATGGCTGCGCTGGGCGTCGCCCTGCTGGCTTACGCCCTGTTCCTGGTCATCGGCGCAGGCCGCGCGTCCGCTGCCGTCTCGACGCCGCAGACGTCAGGAATTGCCATGACAGACAACAGGACTGGCCTGGCCTGGCGCCCGGCGGATGCCCGGGCGGGGGACGGTCAGCTGGTTGCCCTGCCTCGGGTGAGCACGCTGCCGTCGGTCGGGCGGCAAGCGGTTGTCGCCGTGGCCGCAGCCCGGACGCCGAGGTCAGGGCAGGTCCTTCCGGAGCCCGAGGATCCGGGTGAGACCGCCGAGCTGCCGGTCGTCATCAACAACGCCACCGAGTGGCTGCGGGGGATCGTCGTAGTGGTGGCCACGTGCACGCTGACGCTGGCCGGGCTGTTCTATCTGATGGCCCGCGATCCGCAGTCGGTGGACCGGGCCAAGAGTTTCGCCGGGGCCGCGGTGGCCGGCTACGCGCTGGCTCTGCTGGCCCCGCAGATCCTGACGGTCGTGCAGTCGATCCTCGGGGTGGGGTAGCGGCGGTGCCGAACTTCTTCTTCCAGGAGCTGTTCGACTTCCTGATGGACCGGATCACCGCGCCGCTGTACGTCGTGCTGCTGTGGGCCAAGAGCCTGATCCTGCGGGTGCCGGAGGTGACCGGGCAGCAGCCGGTCATCGACCTGTCGTACCGGTCCCTGCAGATGGTGCAGGCCGGCTACATCGTCCTGGCGCTCATCGCCGTGCTGTTGGCGATGGGGGTCGGCGGGCTGTCGGGGACGTTCTCGGCCAAGGACGTCATCCAGCGGATGGTGCTGGGGTTCGTGGCCGCTCACGAGTCCGCGTGGATCCTGCGCCAGTTCACCCGGATCACCAACACGCTCATCGAGGCACTGGCACCCGGTGGGATGGATGCGCTGGGGGATCTGGGCACGAGCGAGTCGTCCGTGAGCAGTCTCGCGCCGGTCAACATCCTGCTGAGCAGCCTGCTGTACGGGCTGATCCTGTTCCTGCTGCTGTGGCTGGTGGTGACGTGGCTGATCCGCTTCGCCAGCCTGTCGGTGGCCGCCGGACTGGGGCCGCTCGCGCTGGCCTGCCATGCCGTGCCCTGGCTGGATCCCATCGCCCAGGCCTGGTGGCGCAACATCAGCGCCGTGATGCTGACGGTGCTGGGCCAGGCCCTGACCATGCACCTGGGCATCCAGCTGTTCCTGGACCCGGGCCCGCAGGCGCCGGAGCTCAAAGCTTTTGACCAGGACGACATGCTCATCGACCTGCTGCTGACCGTGTGCCTGCTGATCCTGGTGCTCCGTGTCCCGGGCGTCGTGAATCGGGCCCTGCCCGGCCCATCCGGCGGTGGTGGCGGCGGATTCGGCTTCCTCGGGGCGATGGTGCGAGTGGTGGCGGCCCGTCACGTCGCCACCGCCGGAGCTGCCCTGGTCGCCCGGAGGCTCGGGCTGGGTGGCGCGGACTGGGCGATGGGACGCCGCGTGGCGGGCTGGCGACGTTTCGGCATGCGGGCGCGCAGCGCACCTGACGGTGTGCGCTCTCCGAGCGGTTCCCCCACACGCGGCGGTCTTGCTTTCGGATCGAGCAGACGGACGCCGTCCCGGCCGAACATCCGGCGCGGTGGCCGATCCGGGGGTTCCGGCGAGACCGTGGTGGCCACGCTCAACGGCCCTCCTGGCGCCGAGGCAGCTGGTGCGGCCAGGCGCACCGGCAGGGGCAGGCGCCGTCGCCCGGTCACCGTTGAGGCGCAGATCGCGCGCCGGGCACGCCAGCGGAAGGCGGCCACCAAGCGCCGCAACTACGTGCGCAACATCGAGACCGGCCGCCGTAAGGCACAGGAGCAGCGTCGCGCCAAGCAGGGCAAACAGCGCCCACCGCTCACCTCACAGTCCCTGCAGGCATGGCGCGATGCGCAGCGCGATCCGGGCGCCGCGAACGGCACCGGTGAGCCCTCACGCTGGCGCAGGTTCGGTTTCGGCAAGCCGCGCGGTGACCGCCGGGCCCGCGGCAGCGCCTCCGGTACGCAACGTCAGCCGCAGAAAGGTCAGATCCCCCGGCGGCGCCGGCGCCGCGAAAGCGGCGGCCCGAACAGCTGAATCCAGCCCTTCAACCGAAGGCTGGGCCGGGTCACCGCACCCTCGAACGCCTTCCGATCTCAAACCCCCTGGTCAGGCGGAACCGTGCGCTCGTACGACACCACCACGGACGCACGGGCCCGCCACTCCTCCAACGGTTGCGGCCGTCCGGAGGAGACAACACTGTGAGGAGAGGATCCCTTGGCCCACGACGACTTCCGCGACGAACAACCCGTCCGCGCCCGTATCCCCGCCGATCTCGACGCTCCCGACCGCATCCTGGCCGGGCTCACCGTCCGGCAGTTACTCGTGCTGTCCCTGGCCGGCCTGCCGGTGCTGCTGGCGTGGCAGCACCTGGGCCAGCGAGCGCCCTGGCAGTTCCTGCTGGGCCTGAGCGTCATGGTGGGCGCCCTGGCCCTGTCCGCGGTGGTGGGCACCCGCGACGGGCTGAGCCTGGACGCCTGGGTGCTGGCGTGCCTGCGCTACCGGATCCGGCGCAAGTACCTGAACGGGCGTGAACAGTGGGACGCCGACCCTGCCGGAGCGGACGTCTTCGGCCCGGAACTCGAAGAAGTTCATCCGGAAACAGTTTTCCTGCTGCCGGACCCGGTCCACCAGGTCGACGAGCGCGGGGTGATCGTCCTGGACGACGGGCGCTGCGTCGCGCTCGTGGGCAGCACCACCCTGGCGACGATCCTGAGTACCAACGCCGAGGACGCCGTCCTGGCCGACGGCAGCGCCCAGTGGCTGAACTCGCTGTCGGGGCCGGTGCAGATTCTCCTGCAGAGCAGGCCCACCGACCTGACCGGGACGGCGCTGGACCTGGCGGCCCGGGCCGGCGACCTGCCCCATCCCGAACTGGCCCGTGCCGCGCTGGATCACGCCGAGTTCCTGCTCGACATCAACGAGTACGAGCAGCCGCTGCGCCGGCGTGTCCTCATCGCCTGTGCGGGCAACACGTTCACGCCCTTCTCCGTACGCAACCCTCTGGAGCGTCTGCGGGCCCTGATGCCCGGGCGGGGTGACACGCACACCGCCCGGCACGCCGGCCCGGGAACCCGTGCCACGGCGGCCGCGTCCTCGCAGGCCCTCGCCAACGCCAGTCGCACCGTCGAGCACTTGCAGGCCCTAGGCGCGCGGGCCAAGGTGCTGGACGCCGAGGAGGTCCTGGACGTCCTGGACTCGGTCTGGGATCCCTTCGCCACGGCCCCGTTCGACGACGAGAACGCACCGCAACCACCGGCCGCCGACCCCGGCCCGGCGCGCGGATTCAGCGCCTTCGGCCACCTCACCGATGAAGAGAAGTTCCACCGGCCGGAACAGGGACCAGGGGCCAGGCCCGCGGACGTACCGGATCGACCACACCAGCCCGGTGACCTCAACGGCCTGGAGGCACCCGTCCATCGTCACGGGCCCGGCGACCAGCACAGCACACAGCTATCGGCCCACCAGCCCCACCCTGGCATGGCCCACCACGGACGGGGCTCGCGGCGATGAGACGGCAGAGCAGCACGCCACCTACCCCGGCGCCTATCCGCTATCCCAGCGTCCCGCACGCAGCGCTCCACGCCGGGGACCCGGTGGTGCGCGGCGAACATCCCGGGCCGTCCGCACCACTCGCGAACGAACCGCCCGCCGACGTCCTGCGGGACGGGCTGATCGACGTGGCCCCGGACCACCTGCGGGTAGGCGGTGGCTGGTCGGCGAGCCTGATGGTCGACGGGTTCCCGGCCGAGGTGTCGATGGCCTGGCTGCGGCCCCTGACCTCGTGGCCGGGCGTGGTGGACGTCAGCCTGTTCGTCGATCCCATCCCGGCGGCCACCGCCACGGCCCGGATCCGGCGGCAGCGGGTTCGGATGGAGTCCACCCGGCGCCTGCAGGCCGAGCGCGGCGCCCTGGAGGACCCGTTGACCGAGGCCGCGAGTCAGGACGCGCAGGACCTGGCCGACAAGGTGGCCCGGGGCGAGTCGCGGTTGTTCTTCACCTCGGTGGTGCTGACGGTCCACGCCCGCAGCCGCGAGGCCCTGCAGGAGGACGTGGAGGACCTGCAGGCGGCTGCGGCGGCCATGCTGCTGCGGACCCACGTGATGACCTGGCGCCAGCAGCAGGGCTGGACGAGCACCCTGCCGCTGGGGCTCAACCAGGCCGGCACCCGCCGGATCATGGACACCGACGCCCTGGCCGCGGCCTCACCGCTGTCCAGCCCGGACCTGCCCGGCCCGTTGCCCCTGGAACCGCACGTGCCCAATGTCGGTGTCGGCGGCGTCCTGGTCGGGCTGAACCTGGCCTCGGGCGCCGTGGTGGGCCTGGACCGCTGGAGCCTGGACAACCACAACATGGTCGTCCTGGCCCGCTCGGGTGCCGGTAAGTCGTACGCGGTCAAGGTGTCGATCCTGCGCGAGCTGTACCGGGGCACCCGGGTCGCCGTCATCGACCCCGAACGTGAGTACCTGCACCTGGCCGAGCGGGTCGGTGGGACGGTCATCGAACTGGGCGCCCCCGGCGTGCACCTGAACCCCCTGACCCTGCCGGCGGGCGACCCGGACGCCTACACCCGCCGCTGCCTGTTCCTGCACACCCTCGTCGACGTCCTGCTCGGCGAGCCCCTGCCCCCGCACGAGAGGGCTGTCCTGGACGTGGCGGTGCGGGGCGCCTACGCCCGGGCGGGGATCACCGCTGACCCCCGCACCTGGCACCAGGCCGCCCCCACGATGCGCGACCTCCTCGCCGCCCTGCAGGACCAGGCCGAGGGAACTGCGGACGACGCGCCCCCTGCACAGCGGCCCCCGGCAGGCGCCCCCGAAGGCATCCCGGATGACACCCCGGTGGGCACCTGGGAGGGCACCCCGTGGAGCCCCTGGGAGGGCACATCTTCAGGGGCACCCCGCACGGCACCGTGGGGCGCGGCTGTGGGGGCACCGGCCGGCCGAGCCTGGGACGACGAGTTCGAGGGGGAGGGCACCAGGGGCGGGGTCACGGGGACGGACGAGCTCACAGGTTCCGACCGTCAGGGGCATCGGACAGGGGCACACTCGAGCGGATCTGCAGGGGCACCACCGAGCACGCCGGCAGAGGGACAGTTCGGCAGGGCGCAGCTCGGCGGGGCGCAGTACCCGGTGAGCGCCCCCGGGACGGGCGTCCCGGGGACGCCCGGCGCCGCGGCGACGCTCGCGGCACGCCTCGCGCCGTGGGTCACCGGTTCGTTCAGCAGGCTGTTCCACGACCCCGCAGGGGCACCGCCGCAGACCGCCGGCCCGGACCGCAACGGGCACCAGATGCCCGCCACCGCAGGGGCGGTGGCACCCCGGCGGGGGCACATCGACACGCATCCTGACCGGCACCGCGAGCAAGGTCTGGACCCGGACCAGGGGCACCTGGTCGTCTGGTCCACCCGCCTGCTGGCCGAGGAACTGCGCCCCGCCGGAATGCTCCTGGCCGTCGATGCGATCTGGCGCTCGGTGGACCGCCGCACCCCGCCGGGCCGCGTTGGCGCCTCCACAGACCAAGGGCTTACGGACGTCCGTGGTCACCGATCGCACAACACTCACGGCAGCGGGGACATGAGTCGGGAGGACCTACAGGAGCCCGCGGCCGCGCAGGCGCGCCCATCCCCGGACGGCAGGGCAGGGGGACCGGGGGCACCGGGGGCGCAGGCGGGTGCTCGCCCGCGGCAGGTCGTGGTGGTCGACGAGGCGTCACTGCTGCTGTCCGAACCGGCCGGGGCACGTTTCCTGGCCCGCCTGGCCAAGACCTCCCGCAAACGGCAGGCCGGGCTGACCCTCATCACCCCCGACGTGGTCGACCTGCTGGGCAGCGAACTGGGGCAGGTGATCCTGGCCAACGCCGCCAGCGTCCTGCTGCTGCACCAGGCCCCGCAGGCCATCGGAGACCTGACGCGGGCGTGCGCCCTCAGCCCCGGCGAGGCCCGGTTCCTGACCACGGCCCGGCGCGGGGAAGGACTCCTGCTGGCCGAGGGGCGGGTACCGGTCCAGATCGTTGCCTCGACGCTGGAACACCAGATCGCAGCCGCCCCACCGCGCGACCCACACGAGCCGGCCTGACGTGGCTGAGCTGAATGACGTCCGAGCCACCAACAGGTCAACGAGCCCACAGAGCAACAACCCAACAGGCCATCCGACCAACAGGCCATCCGACCAACAGGCCGACCGACCAACAGGCCAGCGAGCCAACACGGTCACCGGACCCACTGCGCCAACACGGCTACCAGCTTCAACCAGTGCAACAACGCTCCGGTCAACGCCACCCACACATCCACCGGCCAACAGCGGCCCCACCCACGGGATTCACGGGGCCCACGGGATCCACCGGATCCACCAGGACGACCGGATCCACCGGGGGCGGCCGGGCAGATGGGGCGGCCGGGGCGGCCGATCACTTACACGCCAGACACCGAGACACGGGCCATCGGGCCGCCGGCGCTCGCCAGAGCGCCTCACCCAGCCCGCCCATCGGCACGGTCCTGTCGACCTGCCCCGCCGGGCACCGAGTCCACCTGAAGGAGAGACCGTGATCGTGGAAACGCGTTTCGCCCCACCCTCGTCGGCTGAGGTTCCCCGGCCCTCGGATCCGGTCGGTGAACGCCTGGACCAGTGGCGCGAGAGCATCAGCGGCGTCGTGCTGTGGGCTCAGGCGCATCCCGGCCGAAGCGTCGTGCTGGGGGTGCTGACCGGCATCCTGCTCGCCCTCCTCCTCGTCCTGTCGCTGAATCTGCTGCGCCGCTGGCGCACGTGGCGTCACCGGCGGCTGGTGGACGGTGCGAAGGAGATCGTCCTGTACCTGCCGCTGGAGGTGGACCCGGCCGGGGCGCACCTGTGGTGGAGCCAGGTCGCCACCCTGCTCAGGCACCTGCCGCGCCGCCGGCCGTGGCTGGGACCCGCCCACGTCAGCATGGAGCTGCGGCGGGTGGGCGTGCGCCTGGAGATCGTCGTCTGGGTGCCGGGAGTACTGGACGCGCAGGCGTTCGCGGCAGCCCTGAGGGCGGCCTGGGACGGGGCGGACACCCGCATCCGTGACGCCGGACCGGCGATCGCCGTGCAGGCTGGTGCTTCCGGAGGCCGGGAGGGGACGCTCGCGCAGGCAGGCCTGTGGTTGCAGACGCGGCGGGCCGACTGGATGCCGTTCGCCGTTCAGGAGGGCCCATCGATCGATCCGATGCGGGCCCTGCTGGAGCAGGGCGCCCGCCTCCAGCGCAACGAGACGTCCTGCGTGCAGTTCTGTGTGCGCCTGGCCAGTTACCGGGCCGAGTCCCGGCTGCGGCGGGGCGCTTCCGGGGGCAGGAGTGACGCGTTCGGGGCAGGTTCCGTCGGACTGCGGGCGATGGAGACCGGACTGACCTGGAGCGCACGCGCCCTCATGGTCGCGGCGGAGGCGGCGTTCACGGTGCTGTGGATGATCCTCGATGCGGTCATCCCGGGCCCTTCTGGTGGTGCGCGGAGTGTCTCCTCGCGCTCGTCCTCGGTTCGTTCCGGTTCCGCATCGCCAGGGCTCTACGGGCCCAACGGGAGCAGGACGTCCGGGCCTGTGCTGGATCCGGTCGCGACCCGGCAACGGCGCGACGCGGTGGAGAAGGCTGCGATCGGGCCCTGGCTGGAGGTCAGTGTGCGCGTCGTCGTGGCTCGCGCACCTGGCCAGCGCCGCACCAGCCCGCTGGACGAGGGAGCCGGCGGCTCCGCTCAGGTCACCGGTGCGCGTGACGGGGCAGGTCACGCCGTGACGCAGTCGGTTCCGGGCCCTGCCCGGCGCACCTGGTGGCCGGCTCGTGGGGCTCGCCGTGCAGGTGCAGATCCTGCTGCGCAGGCGGCGGTGAGCCTGAAGGCCCGGGCGATGGCCGACGCCCTGGGGGTGCACAACGCCACCAACCAGTTCGCCGGCCGTGACCTGCACGAGCCGCTCGAGGCCGTGAACCGGCGCTTCATGGGCCGGCCGTTCGTCCTGGGCCTGCCCGAACTGGCCCGTCTGGCAGCGGTTCCCACCGGCCTGGCCGTGCTGGGGCTGGAGCGGGCCGGGGCGCGCATGGTCCCGCCGCCCGCCGAGGTGCTCTCCGGCGGCCGGGACGTGAAAGTGCTGGGCCGCAGCAACCTGGGCGATCAGGCGGTGGGCCTGAGCGTGACTGATGCCCGCCAGCACGTGCACGTCGTGGGATCCACCGGCGTCGGCAAGAGCACCCTGATCGCCCGGATGGTCCTGGCCGACGTGCACGCCGGGCGGGGCGTGGTCGTCATCGACCCCAAAGGCGACCTGGCGCTGGACATTCTGGACCGGCTGCCCGCCGGCGCCCTGCCACGGCTGACGCTCATCGACCCCGGCCAGCAGGAGCACGGCGGCGGGTCGGCCCGGTTCAACCCGCTGGAGGCCGGCCGGCACAACCCGGAGGTGGCCGTCGACACGGTGGTCAGCATCTTCCGCAACATCTTCCGCGACTACTGGGGGCCACGGATGGACGAGACCCTGCGCGCCTGCTGCCTGACCCTCATGCGCTCGGACCGCAACCGGCTGGACGTCATTCCCCGCCTGCTCACCGACACCGCGCTGCGCCGGGAACTGACGGCCAACGTCGCCGACAACCCCGGCCTGCAGGATTTCTGGAACCGCTTCGAGACGTGGATGCTGTCCGGGGCGGTGGAGCAGCACACCGGCTCGGCGCGGGCCCGGCTGCGGCAGGTGTTGATGCGCCCCTTTGCCACCCACACCTTCGCCGGGGACACCTCGACCTTCGACATGGGCCAGGTCCTGGACGGCGGCATCCTCATCTGCCGCCTGCCCTCGGGAGAGATGGGCTCGGAGACCGCACGCCTGGTGGGATCCCTGATCGTGTCGCTGGTCTGGCAGGCGGCCACGGCCCGTGCCGCCCTGCCGGAGTCGCAGCGCCGCGACGCGGCCCTGTACGTCGACGAGGCCCACACCATGCTGAACCTGGACACCAGCCTCGAGGACATGCTGCCCCAGGCGCGGGCCTTCCACCTGTCGATGGTCCTGGCCCACCAGAACCTCGACCAGTTCGACACCGCCGGCCAGCAGGCCCTGGCCGCGAACGCCCGCACCAAGGTCTTCTTCACCGCCTCGCCCCGTGACGCCCGCCAGATGGCCCAGCACACCGAGCCCTACCTGAGCGAACGGGACCTGTCCCGGCTGTCGGCCTACACCGCGGCCGTGCGGGTCCTGGCCGGCAACCGGGTGGCGCAACCGTTCACCATGAGCACCGTCCCGCTGGGCCAGATCGCCCCCGGCGCCCGGATGAGATGGCGCCAGCACGTCGCCGCCACCGCGCCGGCGCCCCAGTCCTCGCCCGGCCCCTCCATAAGGTCGCCGCAGGCATCGCACGACGGGCAGCCGTGGTGATGAAACGAGCGAGAGAGGGCGCCCACTGCCGCCTGCGCACCCCTTCTCAGGCCCCTGCGTTCACCCCTTCTCAGATCCCTTCGCACCGGGGTGAACGCCCCCGGTCCGTGAGCCGTCCCACCAACAGCGCCAACAGGGCAGGTCACGGGCCGGTTGTGTGGCGCCGACCGCGGTGCGGGCAGGTCCGACTATCTCTGAGGGAGATACCCCGGGAGGGAGTGCCGTACACGGCCCAGCACACCGCACTGCACGCACGCCGGATCGGCTGGTTGCTCACGCGCATGAACCAGCCCCACCGGCCTGGCTCGTGCCCTGCGGCCGGGCCGGTGAGACTGCCTGAGTGGCCGGGGGCGGTTTCGGGGCGGCCGGTGCGTGCGTTGCCGATCCCATTGGTGGGAGGCCCTGGTGAAGGACGAACTGCCTGAGCCGCTGACCCCGGCACCAGACCGGGCCGCCAGCGCAGGCCCAACCCCGGCAACCCCGGCAACGGACGGAGCAGAGGCGGGACAGTCGGGCAGAACAGGCCCGCCGGCCCCCAGGGCGCCGCGCAAACGCGAGTCTGCGGCCCGCCGGGCACGGCCGGGCCGGGAGGCAGTGGGGCAGTGGCTGAAACAGGCCTGGCATCTCCAGGCCCGCGACGAGGTCATCCTGCTGCACCTGTACCGCCACGCCACCCTGACCACCGCCCAGATCGGTGACCTTGTCGCTGCCTCGCCCCACGCCACCCGCCGCCGGCTGGGCCTGCTGCAGCGCCAGGGATGGATCGACCGTTTCCAGGTCCGGCGGGCCGGTCTGCTGCTGCCCGTGCACTGGGTCCTAGCCGACTTCGGCAACCGCTGGGCGGCCTCCTACGAGCACGACAAACCCATGACGGCCCGGCAGTTGCAGGCCCGCAACGAAGCCGTGGCCGGAAGCTCGCAGCTGGCCCACACCGACGGCATCCACGACTTCTTCGTCGAGCTGATCCGGGCCGGGCGCATCCTCAGCGGCCCCGACGACGAGACCACCGATTCGCCGCCCGGAACCGGCAATCACCCGGCCCGTGGGCGGTTCGGCCGCGCGGTGCCCCCGCAGCAGGCGGAACCGGTTTCCTGGATGAAATCGGCGCAGGAGCCGGGGGAGGGGCAGCATCCGCCGGGCTGCTACCGGCTGGCCCGCTGGTGGTCACCGGCCCACACGGCCAACACCCTTGACCTGCAGGTGCGCCCCGACGGACACGGCGTCTGGGAGTACCACCGCACCGGCCCCGTACCCAGGGCGCCCAGCAGCCATGCCCCCGCCACGGATCCACCTATCACGAACTCGCCTGGCACGGTCCCGGCCGGCGCGGACTCGACGGGCACGGACTTGCCTGGCACGGTCCCGGCCGGCGCGGACTCGACGGGCACGGACTTGCCTGGCACGGTCCCGGCCGGCGCGGACTCGACGGGCACGGACTTGCCTGGCACGGACTTGCCTGGCACGGACTCGCCCGGCACGGGTCCGTCAGCTACGAAACCGTCTCTCACGAAACCGCTTAGCCTTGAGCCGCCCAGCACCGTGGCCGCCCAGCTCAGTCTCGGCTCCGCTTCGGAGCCCGCGCCAGCGGGCCAGTCCACTGCAGCCCCTGACGAGGAGTTGGCGCCGGATGCCGGGCCTGGTTCCGCCGGTGGGTCGGACGGCGACGATGACTCCCCGGATCCAGCCGGGCCGCCGGCCGCTGAACTGCCCGGCTCGCCGCGGCCGTACCGGGTGGGCTTCTACCTGGAGTACGACCGGGGGACCGAGACTCTCGAGCGCGTGGTGGGCAAGGTGGGCGTCTACCAGCGGCTTCGGGACGAGCGGGTCGGCCCGGACTGGCTGCTGCTGTTCGTGCTGCCCACGCCGGGGCGGGAGCTGAACGTGCACCGGGCTCTGAACGGGTTCCCGCTCTCCGGCAGCGGACACGTGCTGAACCTGTCCTTCACCTGGAGCGACCTACAGGTGTTCACCACCAACCAGCACCAGATAGCCGACCAGGAGCCGCTGGGACCGGCAGGAGCCGTCTGGTGGCGAGTGCCCCCACCCTGGCCCGGAAACACCCCGGGCACCGGCGAGCCCGCCGGGCCCGGCAGCGGGCCCCGGCTGACGCTGGCCCAGCTACCGGCCACCCGGGCCCTGCGCTGGTACCTCGACCCAGGACCGCCCCGCCCTACCGACGACCCCCTGCACCCCTTACGGGAACAGGCCCGCCGCACCGGCGGGCCACCGCGCCCTCAGAGATAGGGCCTGCTCAGGCCTCAGCCTCGATGAATTCGTCGAAGTCCATGTTGGCCAGAGCAAGATTGACGGCCATCGATTCGGCTTGGCTCGCTGAAACCCTGCCCACAAGTGGCGCTTCCCGCCCGTCCCAGGCCTCGTCATCCTCGAGTTCCTCGCCGTCAGGTTCGTCGTCGTCCTCCTCCGGATCGAGCAGTCGGTCGACGTCTACGGCCAGAAGCTGATGAGTCTCGGACGTCATCGCGATGGAGTCGGCCAGCAGCACGACGCTGGGCCTTTCCTCGCCGGAGGGGACGGACAGGGCCGCGATCACTTCCTCCCAGCTCGCCCCGGCCCAGGCCGGATCGTCGACCACCAGAGGGTTGGGCGGGTCGGCTTCGGGGATATCCATCGGCCGGGCCAGTTCTTGCCGGATCGCGGCCCAGGCGTCCGGATGGTCGTAATCGGTGCGCACCACGAGGGCGTCGAACTCGCTGTGGTCACGCACGTCAATGGCGGGGCGGTCCAACAGAATCTCCTTCAGCAGCGAACGCTCCCATTCGGGCCAATTCTTACATCGCCACATCTTGGACTACTGCGCGGCACAGCTGACCGGTGACCCGGTGCCCATCCGGGCCCAGCACCGCCCTCTCCTGCACGATGCAGCAGCGTTGCGCGAGAAAAACCTTTCGGTGCGCGGGATCTGCCCTCGAGATGCCCCTTGTGATCCCCCGTAGCGGATTGTTGGCGTCAACCGGGCCAACAGAAACCCACCAACGAGAACATCGTTGGTTCGGAGACGCCCACCGCGCCAACCAAACCTCCCGTCAGCAGCCAGGACCAAAAATCCTGGGCAGGACCGGCGCCCAAGCCGAGCTGGGCACTGCCGGGCTGGGCGACGTCCATTTGCTGCCCTTCGAAGGCTCTAGACATCCCACGGTTCTAACGTGTCAAGCAGCCTGGTCCTGAGCGGTCTGATTGGCCCAGGCGACCGTCTCCTCGTAGCTGGTGTGGTGGCTTAGGCAGCCGTGCAGGATGCCGACGCGGCGGTTGCCCAGTGCGCTTAACCTGTCCTTCACCTGGAGCGACCTGCAGGTGTTCACCACCTATGAGCACCAGATAGCCGACCAGGAGCCGCTGGGACCGGCAGGAGCCGTCTGGTGGCGAGTGCCCCCACCCTGGCCCGGAAACACCCCGGGCACCGGCGAGCCCGCCGGGCCCGGCAGCGGGCCCCGGCTGACGCTGGCCCAGCTACCGGCCACCCGCGCGCTGCGCTGGTACCTCGACCCAGGACCGCCCCGCCCTCAGAGGTAGTGGGTGCTCAGGCCTCGGCCTCGATCAGTTCAAAGAAGTCCATGTTGGCCAAGGCAATATTGACAGCCATGGATGCGGCCCGGGCCGCCGAAATCCTTCCGAAGTACGGAACTTCCTCCCAGTCCTCGTCCTCCTCGAGCTCGTCATCCTCAGGTTCCTCGTCCTCGTGCGGATCGAGCAGCCGGCGGATGTCCACGGCCAGAAGTTGATGCGTGTCGGACGTCATCGCGATGGAGTCGGCCAGCAGCACGACGCTGGGTCCTTCCTCGCCGGCAGGGATGGCCAGGGCCTCGATCACGGCCTGCAACCCCGCGCCAGCCCAGACCGGATCGTCGACCAGCAACGGGATGGGCATATGGCCTTCGGCAGCATCCGCCGGGACCAGCTCCTGCTGGATCGCGGCCCATGCCTGCGGACGGTCGTAGTCGGTGCGCACCACGACGAAGGCGTCGAACTCGCTGTGGTCAGTCACATCGATGGCGGGGCGGTCCACCAGGATCTCCTTCAGCAGAAAACATGACACATCGAGCCGGTACCTGCAGCGCCACATCATGGACTACTAGCCAGACCAACGGAAACGGCTCTTTCTCCCGCCCTGACAGGCCAAGCAGATGGACCATCCGACCGGTCCGGGCCGGCTGATGCTCCTTGCCTCCGAAAAGCCTCTGGCTTCCCGGTAGTTGGCATGGGATCCGCGCTTGCGGTAGCACTTTCACCCCGCCGAGGCAGATCGTCGGCGTCAACCAGACCAACAGACTTTCCAACAGGAGGGGTTCGTTGGTCTGTGGAATCCCACCGAGTCAACGAAACCTCCTGTCAGGAGCCTCAACCAAGCATCCTGGCCAGGTCCGGCAACGGGCCGAGCAGGCGCTGGCGGACTGACGGACGTCCATTCGCTGTCTTTCGCAGTTTCTGGCCCCACGCCGCCCGGCCCGTCGCGACAGCTGCCCACTGATCCCCTTACCGAACCGAGAGGAACCACCGTGCACCTGACCAGTCTGACGCTCGATGCCCCCGGGCAGATGCTCGCCACCTACCTGGTGGCCGACGAGCCCCAGGCGTTCGCCACCCTGCGCGAGCGCTTTCCCCAGACGTCGGCGTCGGTGTCCGACGACGACCTGGTGCACGTCCTGAGCGAACACGGGGTGCGGGCGCAGATCCTGCGCCAAGACGTCTCTGAGCTGATCGCTGCCCAGGCCGGCGCAGCAGCCGGCCGCAGCACCTACGGCGACCTGTTCCGCTACGACACCTACGTGTTCACTCCCGACGCCCGGCAGGGCCAGTTCATGCGCCCGGCCACCGCCCTGGAGGCGGCGTACTCGCGCAGTTGCGCCCGCCTGGATGGGGGCCTGGGCGTGTTCGGTGTCCACGCCGCTCCCACCGCAGACCGCGAACGCAGTCGCCCGGCCGGGCCGAACGCCTGGCGGCGCGCACGCGCTGCTTTCATCCACTACGGCACACCCGAGTGGGACCAGGCGCTGCTGACCTCCAGCGTCCGGTACTACCGCGTGGATGCCATTCCCGCCGACGCCGACCTGCCGCCGGTGGAGCTCCCGTGCACCGCTCCCGCGCCCGGTGACCCCGGTGACCCCGGCGACGACTGACTGACCTGACGGACTGGGCTCACGGCGCGGTTGCCTGCAGGCGATCCAGGGCAGGCAACCGCGCCGCAGCCCTGTCGACGCGCTCGCGCGGCGACCACCAGCCGGCGTCAGCACTCCTTCCGCCACCCGTCGTGAGGGCACCGCGGCGCCTGGGGCCATGTGACGCGGGGCGGACGGGTGTCTTTTCGATGGAAGGCCTCAGATGGACGATCGCCCGCTGGTGCCGGCTCTCGCGGCGGCGGCCGCGCTCATGGTGGTGTCGCTGTTCCTGATGGCAGCGCTCGCCCAGAGCGCCCTCAGTTCGCTGCTGTCCGGGCCGGCCAGGCTTCTCGGCTCCGTGTTCAGCGAATCCTCGACCGACACCGGCTGCCTCGACGTGGCCGGGATCTGGGACGGGGCCAAGGACCTGGACGAGCTGGCCGCCCTGGTCGAGGTGTTCGACGAGGAACAGCGGGCCAACGCCGTCACCGTCATCACCGCCGCCCGTCAGGTGGGCGCTCCACCTCGCGCCTGGGTGATCGCCGTGGCCACCGCGATCCAGGAATCGAGCCTGCGCAACGTCGGCCACGGCGACACGGCCGGCCCGGACTCGCGGGGGCTGTTCCAGCAGCGCGCCGCGTGGGCGCCCGAAGGGCTGCGGATGGACCCGGCCGCGGCCACCGCCCTGTTCCTCACCGGCGGGCAGGGCGGTCAGCCCGGTCTGCTGGACGTGCCCGGCTGGCGGGACTCGGCCCTCATCACCCCGGCGCAGGCCGGCCGCGCCGCCCAGGCCGTCCAGCGCTCGGCCCATCCCGGCGCCTACGCCCAGCACATGGAGACCGCGCTGGTGTTCGTCATGGGATACGTGGCCGACACCGACCTGTCGAAGGCTCCACACGACCGGCTCGTGACCGCCACCTTCGCCGGGGCCGCGGCCCGTCCGTGGACCAGCGGCTCCTGCCGGCAGCAGGCCACCAACAGCACCGACAGCACCGAGGTGCGCCGGGCGCTGGACTTCGCACGCGAGCAGCTCGGGCTTCCCTACCAGTGGGGCGGTAACGGCCCCGACCGCGGGGACCGCGGATTCGACTGCTCCGGCCTGACCGCAGCCGCCTACCGGGCCGCCGGGATCGCCCTGCCGCGCACCGCCCAGCTGCAGTACGAACACGGACCGCACGTACCCCTGGACAGCCTGCAGCCCGGTGACCTGGTCTTCTTCGGCTCCAGCACCGCCGACGTCGACCACGTCGGCCTGTACCTGGGGGAGAACCAGATGATCGACGCCCCGCACACCGGCGCGGTCGTCCGGATCGAGGACCACCGGTGGGACAACCTCCTCGGTGCCACCCGGCCCGCTGGTATGGGCGTCGGCTGAGCGTTGCGGCCGGGTGGCCGCCGGCCCCGTGACCCACAACGGGCATGAGGAGTTCCCGCCAGTTCGACGCCCGGGGTGGGGCGGGCCAGGTGGTGGCGCCGTCGCCGTGGGGCCGCCCGGCGACGTCACCCGCCCGGCCGATCCAACACGTGGGCGGGCACCGATAAAGTCGCGGCGGGTCGCAGCACCACCCGGCACGGCGCCGCCGGAGAGCATTCCCGGAGCAGCGCCATGCCCAGTGTCCCGCGCATCCTGCGCGCCAACGCCGACCCCGACCCCCAGTTCTGTGACCCTGCCCCGGTGACCGTGCGCCTGTGGTGGCGTCACCTGGGCGTGGCCCGAGACTTCCAGGCCTGGGCCCTCACCGAGGACGGCCGGCCCTCCACCCTCATCTACTGGGCCCCGCAGGACCTCGAGCCGCGCAAGGACTGGGTGCGCACCATCGACGTGCGCCTCGACGGCGAACCCTGGCGCGGCCCGGACCGGCCCCTGGGCTTCGACTCGCCCTACCGGGTCGATGGGGGCGTCGAGCCCCGGCCACCGCACCCCGACTTCGGGCTCACCCCCGAGACCGGCGCCTGAACCCGTCCCTGCATCAATAGACACGGGCAGACACGGGGCGGTCGTCAGCAGCGGCTGCACCGTTCACTGCGGCTACCACCGGCACGCTCACACCGGGCACCGTAGCGATGCCTGCCTACGTGGGGGGCCGATGGTGGGTTCTTGTTGCCCTGAGCAGGACCAACAGCACCAACGGGCGCCACCGGTGAGTTGTCCGCCCTGCGGGGGCGACCGATCCTGAAATCTCATTTAGCACAGCACCACCCACGCACGACCGGCTCCCCGGTTCACCCAGCGGACGTCCGGCCCGCCCACCCCCGCGGTCGGCACCGGAACATCCGCTCACGAACCGGCGCTCTGCGCCACCAGCTCCCTTCGCACGTCAACTCGCCCCACCTGCACGGCAGAACCGAGCGCACGTCGCACGCACCGGATGCCAGCATCTGCAGCCTCCGGGCCCAGCTCATCTGTTTGCCGACCCCAACGGCCCACCACATACGGCTGTTTCGCCGGCTGACCAACAGGCCAGTGCCCCAGGCCGCCCGCAGTCACGGGCTCCGGGCGATCGTCCACACGCCAGACGTGGCCACTGTTCACGACGCCCAAGGCGTTGCGAACCGGACGCCGCGATGCAGCACCCGTGCACGGATTGGCTACACGGCAGTGCTTCCGCTCGTGGCCTCAGCCAGGCACGGTGAACCTCTCACCGACGTCCGCACCGGCGCAGTTCAGTCGCCGCCACGGCATCCACACACGGGCGCCACTCTTGCCGGCACTTTCTGCTCGGCGCGCCTGACTGTTCTGGCCCACCCTGTCCGTCCTGCCTCTGCGGTCCCCCAAGCGGGGACACCGACGGCAGCCCGGCCCACCTCACGAGCCACCAGCCCGAGGACTGTCCTCGCAGCCCGTTGCTCGTGCCCCGCTCACGTCCCGGCACCGCCGGCGGTTGAAAACCATCCAACTGAAGGAGAACTATGAGCACAGCCATTCACATCCCGGCTGATCGCAGCCCCGCCAGCGCCTTGTCCTTCGACGGCGCAGCCCACCCGCGCCTGCCCGATCACGATGCCAGGAACGTCGTCAACCACTACCTGGGCAGCACGTTCGGTCTGGAGCGCCAGATGGCGGTGCTGCTGTACGACGACAGGGCCGCCGAGCGGGGCGAGCCGCGCAACCACACCGTCATGCAGCTGCTGCCGGACTCGTTCATCTCTGCCAGCGGCAAAAGGTCGATCCACGGCGGGGCCGTCATCGTCGGGTTCTGCGACGCACAGGGCCACTGGGCGTCAGCCCCGCTGGACCTGATCACCCAGCTGGTCCAGCACGAAAGGTTCTGGATCGAGGTACGGCCCTCGCCGCAGGATCCCTACGAACAGGTGGGACCCGTCTTCGGCGAGCGTGCGCTCGCCCTGGCCTACGCGGAGCACTGGCGCGCCCTCATCCGCAACCGCGGGATCCTGGGCGCCGAGGTCAGCGTGGCCGCCGAGGTCGGGGCGTGCCCGCCGCCACCGGCCAGGGACCAGCTGGTGGCCGATGTCGAGCGGGCCGTCGACGGCTGGCACGAACGATTCAGCGCCAGAAGCGCCCTTCAGGTGCCGGCCGAGTCCGTTCCTGGCCAGTGTCCGCCCAGTGGGCCCGGCCCGTGGCCGCGGCTGCTCAACCGGCCGGCCAGCCGGTGAGGTACTCGCCCACATCCAGGACACCGACGACGCCGGCAACACCGACAACACGGAAAACATCTCCGGCTCGGCGTCTTCGGCTGTTCCTGCCGCACCACCCCTGCCTCACGACACAAGGAGAAGCATGACCAAAGCCATCGTCATCCCGGCCGGTCGCCAGCCAGCGGCCGTCGTGGACTTCGAACCTGGCTCCCGCCGCGGCCTGGCCGCGTTCATTAACGACAGGGCCGCCGCTGCGACGGTCGGCCTCAGCGCGTTCGGCCTCGACCGCCAGATGGCGGTCCTGCTGTACGACGACGACGCGGCCAACCGTGGCGAGCTGCTCAACGGCACTGTCCTGGAGTTGCTGCCCGACTCCTTCATCGCTCCCAGCGGGCAGACCCTGATCTTCGGCAATGCCGTCATCGTCGGGTTCCGGGACGGGCGGGGTCTGTGGACGTCGGTGTCACCGGAGTTGGTCACGGAGCTGGTACGGGCCAACAGGTTCTGGGTCGAGGTTCGCCGCTGGCCGCAGGGCCCCGGCGAACAGGTCGGTCCGGTCTATGACAGCCGCAGCACGGCCATAGGCGCCCGGGACCGCTGGCGCAACGTGATCCTGGACCGCGGGATCGCAGGCGTCGAGGTCAGCGTGGCCGCTGAAGTCGGCCCCCGGCCCCTGCCCGCGGTGGACCTGACGCGTATCGACATGCACCAGAGCATCGACGGCTGGCCTGAGCGTCCTCCCACCCGGACAGACCAGCACGTGCCGACGACGCCCGCTGCGCTCCAGCCGGCGCCCCGCCGCGTGCGCATGGCGCAGTTGCTGAACCGGCGTCTGCGCCGGCGGACCTGACCGTCCCTCACCTGAGACGCCCCGACCGGGGCGTCTTTCCTCGTTCCAGCAACGCAACAGAAGGAGAGTCGATGATCACCGTGATCGTCATTCCCGCCCGCCTGCAGGAACCGCTGCGGGCGCTCACGCTCGAGGACGACCGGCTGGGCGTGTACCAGGAACTGGTGCAAGGGCCGATCGAGGCCCTGGACCTGCGGAACCCGCCCGCCAGCTTCTTCGTCAACGAGGAGGCCAAGCTGCGCGGTATGGAGCTCAACGAGCGGGCCACGACCCTGGCGTGGGCCCACAACGAGCTCATGCGCGGCCAGGACGTCATCGCCGGGCCCGCCGTCCTGCACGGGCCGGTCGGCCCCGACGGCGAGTCCACCTCCGCCCCGGCCGAACTGATCGACCTGCTGCTGAACGCCCGGCGGTTCCAGGTCGAGGTCGCCCCCACCCTGGAGGGCCCGTTCCGGCTGGTCGTGCCCGAACACGGCGACTGGTTCGACGCCTACCAGCACGGCCTTCGCCTCAGCGGCCTGTCCGGGCCGGCCCGGCACATGCGCGTCGTCGCGGCCCACGCCTGAAATCGGGCCCGCGATGTGCGGCCCCGGCACAGCCCTCCCGTCCCGTCCATACAACCCACCGAGGAAGGGGACAGCACCGCACCGGTCCGATACGCCTGTTCAGAAAGGACACTCATGAAAGCGAACCGCCCGCGCACTACTGCAGCCCAGCAGCTGCGCCCGTCCCATGCCGGCAGCGTCGCGCCCGTGCCGGGTACCGGTCGTCAGCGCGTGCACGCCCCGCGCCTGGGCACCCTGCTGTGGTTGTTGCTGGGCGCCGCAACGGCGTGGCAGGCACTCGTCGGCACCCGGCTGCGTCAGTCGCTGCGACAGGCTGAAGCAGCGTGCCAGAGCGACCCGCTGACCGGCCTGCCCAACCGCCGGGCCCTGCACCAGGAACTGTCGGACCCCAGGTCGGGCCGCCCGCTCATGGTGGGGCTGGTGGACCTGGACAAGTTCAAGGACGTCAACGACACCTACGGGCACGCCTGCGGCGACGCCCTTCTGGTGTCGGTGGCCCACCGCCTGGCCCAGGCCATGCACGGCTGCGGCATCGCCGCCCGCCTCGGCGGCGACGAGTTCGTCCTGGTCTGGCACCACGTCCCCGGCGTCACCGGCGCCATGAGCCCCGGCCAGGTCACGCACGAGCAGGCCGCCGCCGAGGCCCAGCGGATCCTGATGCTGCTCAGCGCCCAGCCGGTCACCATCGACGGTGCGCATCTGCGGCCTGAGGCCAGCATCGGCGTAGCCATCATCGAACCGGGCGACGAGCAGCACCGGCACCGGTTCCTGCACGCCGCCGACGTGGCCATGTACGCGGCCAAACAGCACGGGCGCGAGGGACACACGCCGGTCCACGTCGAGACCGTCAAGAGCGCACACGGTCCCGAACGGCGGCGCGGATCCCGCGGCGCGCAGGAACCCGAACCCCAGGAACCGGTGCGCCCGCAGATGGCGCCGGTGAGGAGAGCACGCCCCGGGCGGCGCTTCTCGGTACCCCGGCAGCGTAACCGCCGCTGACGCGTACGCCCGGCCGTCGCCGGCCCGCAGTCGGCCACGTAGCCTGACCGCCGTACCAGCGCCACGCCCCGTGCCGGCGCGCCGCGGCTGACCTGAAACCGGTCAGCCCCGGCTGATCTAGCACCCACCCAGCACCCCATCGAGCCCGTGCACATCCGTGCACGGGCTTTTCGCTGTGCCCGCAACCGCCACCACACCGCGGCCGGCGCCGGCCGGACCGGATGTCTCACACCCCCGGCAGGGAGTGCGCGCATTCGGCCCGGCCGGGTCCGGCCACGTCCGCCGCACCACGCACCTCGGTGCTGCCGGCGACCGGACCGGCTCAGCCCAGCAACCACCACCACGTGACCGCCGCACGGCGACGGCACGAGTCAGGAGAGGCAATGTCCCCTAACCAAAGCAAGACGACCGCGAGCGAGCAGGAGGCCCAGGAGCCGCCCGGGAGCTGGCAGTACGTGTACTCGCCACCGTGCGATTGCAGCTCCTGCATGGCCGCGTACAACCGCGCCGCAACCGGCCAGGACGGTTGCGACGACGACTGCGACGATTGCGACGACAGTGACTACGCCGAGGTACACGACGCCGAGAGCTACATCAAAGACCCATCCTTCAAGCCTGTTCCGATGATGCACGGTGAGGGCCCGCTCTACCTGGGCATGGAGCTGGAGCTCGAGGTCGGCGAGGGCGGCCGAGGTGATTGCGCCTACCTGGCCGACGGGTGGCTGGCCGACCTCGGCTACCTCAAGGAGGACGGGTCCCTCGACGACGGTTTCGAGATCGTCACCCAGCCGATGAGTTTCACCTGGGCGATGGAGAACTTCCCCTGGCGGATGCTTCGGGACCTTCGCGACTGTGGCTGCTGGACACCCGACAACACCGGGATCCACATCCACCTGTCGCGGGCCGGTTTCGCCGACGACCTGCATCGCTACCGGTGGCTGAAGTTCATCTACCGCAACCAGGCAGATGTCACCACGTTCGCCGGACGGGTCAGCGAGACCTACGCCCGCTTCACCCCGGACGAGCGGGCCCTGGTCAACGCCGAACTCAAGGGAAAGACGCCCTCCGACTACAGGTACCGGGCGGTGAACCTCTGCAACGAGGACACCTTCGAGCTCAGGGTGTTCGCCTCCAGCCTTGACGTTGCCACGGTCCAGGCATTCCTGGCCTTCGCGGACGCCTCGGTCCGTTACACCCAGGACCTCACCGTGGCCGACATCCGCCATCACGGCGGCTGGTCCTGGAATGCCTTCCGGACCTGGACGGCCCAGCGCCCGCAGTACACCGCCCTGGACGAGCGGATGCGGAGGCTGACATGTGCCTCCTGAGCTACCTACCGCCCCGGACCCAGCCGGATATGCAGGCCCTGTACAACGGGACCTTCTGGAACCGGGACGGTCACGGCTACGCCATCGTCGCCGGCGAGCGCATTCTCGTGCACCGGGGCATGGGCGCCGAGGCGGTGCTGGAAGGGTTCGAGAGGGACCGGGCCGAGCACCCGGACGGCCCGGCGCTGTTCCACTCCCGGCTGGCCACCGACGGCGACGTGCACCTCGCGAACTGCCATCCCTTCCCGGTGGGGCAGGACCCGCGCACGGTCATCGCACACAACGGGATGCTGCCCAACGACGTCGTCCCGGCCAGGGACGACATCCGCTCCGACACCAGGATCTGCGCCGAGAACTTCATTCCCCGGCGCCTGGGGTCCCTGCACACCGCCAGGAGCAGACGGCGGCTGAGCACCTGGATGGGCCGGCTCAACAAGATCGTGATCCTCACCGTCGACCCTCGGTATGCCGCCCGGGCCTACATCCTCAACGAGGAGGCAGGGATCTGGCATCGGGGGACCTGGTACTCCAACGACACCTTCGAGCCCTCCCCGCTGCTCGAGGTTGCCTGGCACGACCTGGACACGACGTCGGCACAGAACCGTCTCGGCAGCAACGGGTTCGGCGGCGGCGAGCACGACGGCCTCGACGGCCGGTACGCCATAGCCGGTGACCGGGTGCGCGAGTGCGGTGTGTGCCTGTCCGCCGTGCCCGCCGACGAACGGGGCTGTTCCGCCTGCGGGGACTGCCTTATCTGCAGCGGACACCACCGACCTGGTCCCTGCACCGCCCTCACCCCCTGAGCGCCAAACCGACCACAGGAGAGAGATGTCCTCGCCGTCATGCCCCTGCGGGCGCCCCGAGCACGACCCGTTCGACTGGTTCGGGACGAGCCAGGGCAATGCCTCGACCACCCCGACCACCCGGACAGAGAGCCCGGCCGGCGTCCCGGCCTCATCGCAGGCCCTGCCGGGCGGGTCTTTCGGCCCATCGCCTCGACCACACGAGAAGGAGAACGACATGAATGACAAGGACGGCATGAACAACTCTGTCCCGCAACAACCAAGCCCGGGCCCGGCCGGCCCACGGCCCTCCGACCTGCTGGAGATCCACCAGGCGCTCGTGGGCGCCTTCGAAGCGATCCAGCGCTCGGGAGACCTGTTCGTCGTCGCTGACGGAGGGCGCGTCGCCGCCGTCATGTCGATCCCCCTGCAGGATCTGACGGCCGGCCCGGACAGTGAGCAGGCCACGCGCTGGAGCCGCGTGCTGGAGGAGGACACGAACGGTTCACAGGCCAGCGGCGGCGCTGTGGAGCAGCTGTACGTGTTCGCCTACTCCGCCGCAGGGCAGGAGTTCGTGGAGCGCGTGCGTGAGCAGACCGAGGCCCGGGGCTGGCACATCGTCTACGGCGACGAGACCGGCTGCATCGACACCACCGCCACGCCGGCCGTCGACGGACCCACACCGGGGGACAAGGTCGAACGTGCCGGTCGCAGCGTTCTGGACCGGCGCCTGGCTGCCGTCGAGCACGCCCGGGCGCTTCTGGCGGCCAACCCCGGTGAGCAGGAGCTGCCCCGCGAGGTGCTCGCCGCGGTCAGTGAGGCACTCACCGACACGTGGATCCAGTTCGGGTGCCTGAACTGGGACGACGACGCGGCTGTGGCCCTGTGGACGTCGGTCGCGGCCTCCGGGCCCGCGCCGGTGCGGCCCACCGCCGACACGCTCCTGGCCGGGGCGCGATACCTGCGAGGTCAACTGCGGGAGGCGGAGGCGGCCTTCCTCCGGGCGCGCGAGGCCCTGGTCCCCGAGTTGGCGGTCACCAGCTTCGCAGGGCTTCTCCTGCCTGCCGCCACCTTGGGGCAGCGGCAGCTGCGCTTCCAGCAGCAGCGCCTGCTGTTCCTGGTGTCCCGCATGGTCCTGGAACTCGTCGGCAAGGACGGGATCCCGGCCCTGATCGACGACGTCGTGAAGGAGCACCCCCTCGACTGAGCAGGGCCGCACAGCGTCGCCAGGCTGCGACCGCTCAGCACCGTCGCCAGTCGTCGCCGGCCGCAGTCAGCCATCGCCACACATGCCAGGGCAGACCGATCACGGTCTGCCCTTCTTCATGCCCACCCACGAAAGGAATGCGCTGTGAACCAGTTCCAGCAGGACGGCAACGAACACCTGAAGCACGCCGAGGCCGGGATCGTGTACGTCCACCACGGCCTGATGCAGTGGCACCAGGCCCTGGCCCGGCCCGCACAGCTGTACGTGGCCGGAGTGTTCGCCACGATGGCCCACATCGAGACGGTGCCGATCACCGTGCGCCCCCGCCGCTCCTGGCCCCTGGTGGACCACAAGGTCCAGGCCAGCGCCCGGACCGTCGGGCACCCTGTGCGGCACACGTACCTGTTCGCCTACTCCACCGAAGCGCGCCAGTACGCCGAGACGATCCGGCCCCAGGCCGAGGAGATGGGCTGGCACATCGTCCACGCCGACATCACCGGGGCCCGCCTGAGCATCCCCGCCAGGCCCGGCGACGACACCGCCCGCAGGCAACGGATCGCCGCCCGTCTGGGCACCGCCATCCGCGAGCAGCGCTACGGCGACCTGCAGGAGGCCCGGAGGGTTCTCGCCGACGCCCCTGACGGCCGGTTGCCCGAGGCCTGGCAGTGGGACTGCGAGGACGCCCTGAGCGACCCCGTCGTCCCGATCGGCTGCCTCACCTGGAGGGACCCGGCCTCGGTCCGGCTGTGGCAGCACCTGGCCGCCACCGCCCCCGCGCCGCTGAACGGCATGGCCGGCGCCGTCCTGGCGTGCGCCCTGCACCAGAGCGGTGACCGCGACGGCGCCGCCACCGCCCTGCAACAGGCCGACGCGATCGCCCAGCAGAACGCGCCCGAAACCGTCCAGGGCGAAACGACACCGGGGCACCAGCAGAACGGACCGCAGGAGAGCCGGCACAGCGACTCCGCCACCCCGCTGCAGCGGGTCGTCCGAACCGTGCAGATGTTCATCGCCGAGAACATCGGCCCGTTCGGCGTCGACGCCATCGTCCGCCCGAGCCTGCAACAGCTCGCCGACATGGAAGCCAACCTGCGCCGCGACTTCGAACGCGGCTGAGCCCCAGCCCCACCCCACAGCCGAAGGGCCTGCGATCACTGCCGATCGCAGGCCCTTCGGCGTTCCTGACCAGGAGAAGCCATGCAGCAGAACACGAACAGCAATCCGTACGACAGCAACGGGCAGGACGAACGCCACGATCCGCCGGCCGAGCAGCACCACGGCACCGCAGACACAGCACCCACCCGTCCACCGGCCGCCGAGCACGACGAGATCTCCCGGCTGAAGGACATGCTCACCGCCACCCACCGCGCCGAGGCCCGCGCCGGTGAGGTGTTCGCCGTCGCCGTCATGCAGGGGAGCCACTATGTGCTGCCGATCCGCCTACCGCAGCAAGCAGCCACATCTACCCCCGGCGGCACCCCAACCAGCCAGGACAGCCAGGATCAGGCGCGGAACACCTGGGCTCAGGCCGAGGCCGACATCCTCGCCACGGCGGCTGAACACGAAGCCGGCATCGACGCCGTCCACCTGTTCGCCTTCTCCCCGCAGGCCCACGCCTACGCCCAGGCCCTGTGTGAGCAAGAGAGCCGGCTGCCGTTGACGGTGGTGCCCCTGTACGTGCAGGCTCAGCACCAGCGCACTGCCGGCAGCAGCCACGGCACGACTCCGCCAGTCGCTTCGACGGCCGTGACCTCAGCGCCCCGCAGGTACCGGGTTGCGGTGACCGTCCTTGAGCAGACGGTTCAGACGGGCCCCCATGCCGTGGTTTTCGACGCCATCACCGACGTGATGCTTGAGGACGACGAGGTCGAAGGACTCCGGCAGGCCTTGGGCCTGGCCGTCGGACGCCTCCGACGGCCACTCGGTTGACGCCTCACCGTTGCTGATGTGAGGAGAGACAAGGAAGGTAGGTAGGCAGGAAGTGACCCGGAGCGGCAATGGAAGCCCTCTGCTCCGGGCACCACCTCGTCAGGGTCGCCGCAAACATGATTCCTGCGCCCAGTCACCCAGTCACCCAGTGCCCGGCCTTTTTGCGTTTTGGGGGTTCTGTCAGTGATTTGCCGAGTCAACGGAGGTGCACGTGTGCCTGTCGGCGTGTGTCTCATCTCGTCCAGCTTCCTGGAGCAAGTGTCAGCGGCGCCCAGCATGAGAAGGGCGACGGGCTCGGTGCAGGTGGGCAAGCTCGAAGATCAGCGCAGTCGAGCCGACAGCGCCGAAAGGACCTGGAGCGTCTGCGAGCGGTTGTCGCCGACTTCAACCGGCAGCGGGGGGTTATGGCGCCGTGCTGGATGAGAACATGGCCCGGTTCCTGCGCAACCTGTACCGGAGGAACGAGCCGCCTCACGAGCCTCGTCGCGGGATGCTGATGGTCGATCTGGCCAGCGCGGAGACGGCGCTCGGCGAGCCTGTCCTGAGTGATGAGGAGCTTGCCGGCCTCGTCTGTGCCTTCGAGTCCACGGGGTTCACGGGCAGCATCCATTGGTACCGCAACCTCGACCGCAACTGGCACCTGCTGGCGGATGTGGTCCCGATCGTCCGGCAGCCCGCACTCATGATCTACGGGGATCGGGATGTCATCCCGCGGGCCCCGAGACTGAGCGAGTTCGTACCCCGCGTAGAGGTCGTCGGGCTCGACTGCGGTCACTCGATCCAGCAGGAGAATCCGCAGGAGACAGGCGGGGCGATCCTGACGTGGCTGGAGAAGCAGGACGCCACCTCGGGTAGCAACGGTCTGCTCACCGGTAGAGGAGTAGCTTCCGACCAGATGATGTCCTGAGTGGCCGCACCCTAAGGTCAGGTGCAGTGGCCTTGGGCCCGGACCGCCAGGTCACTCAGTTTCGGCCGCTGACCCTCCAACGTGATGGCCCGCACAAGAACCAGAGATGCAGGTGTCGTCGGTTTCGGCCTGGTCGTGAGGGCTGGCCCCGACGCGAGCAGCGTGCCGACGAGGATCACACAGGTCTTCTTGACCGCCGTCTGAACCGCTGCTTCGGCGTCGGAGCCGGCGCTACCAACACTTTCAGAGCCTCGCGCAAGTAGCGGTAAGCCTGCGTCGCCGGGGATGAAGCGACAGACGCCTTTGCTAAGGAGGGAATCGGCTGTCCGTGCAGGGGTGCACTGGTCTTCGGCGCCCTTTGCGCGATGAGAACTGACCCCCGTGATCAGGGCAACAGTTGTCGTTTATCCCTGTAGCTCGGCCATGAATATGCCTAGAGTGATCTTCCTGGCGAGGGGCCAGCGGCGGCGGGGGAGCGGCTAGAACTCTGTCTTCCACGCCGTTCACCACCGTGATGGGAAGTGTTTCAATGCAAGGCCACGGACGAATTCTTGCACTGGGGTTGGCCGTGCTAGGGATGGCCATCGCCCCGGTATTCGTGGGCGGGGCTGCGATGGCGGCGCCCAATGGGTACCCTCAGATTTCCGTGGTAGGGAGACAGGGAAACGAGCGCGAAGTAGGCCCGGAGGAGGCTGCTCTTCAGGAGAGTCTTTCCGCAGGGCAGAACTATGCAGTCGCGGGCGAGGAGTTTCTAGTCGGGAAGTCTCCGGCTGGAGCGAGTCAAGAGGAAGTCTCTGTCTCGGAGGAAGCCTCCGGAGATCCCATCGAGGATCAGATTCAGGCAGCGCTCGAGCCGGGGCAGTTCTATGCCGTTTCCGGGGATGAGTTCTACGTACTGCCTGAGACGGCTGAAGATCTTGAGTCCGATAGGTCGGTGACGGTTGCACCGGAGGCAAGGCTCCGGGTCGCGGACTCTGCTGAGGTCCAGGCGGCGGCTGCAACGCCGCCGTGGAAGAAATGTGGCGTGAAGGACTCAAAGCATAAGCTGGCGCGCGAGTACAAGCGTCAGAAGATGGCCGGGTACACGGGCGCATCTGCACATTTGCGGTGCGGCACTGAGAACTGGAGTTACAAGCACATCAAGAAGCGTCATTTGGGCGACTGGGAAAAGAAGGCTGTCATGATCGGAACAACATGGCAGGATTTTGCTCACTGGTCGATGACGCAGTCGCTGAGTCACCCCTGCGCCAGGGACTACCGTAGCTCGAACGACACCCTTCAGTATCTCGCCAATGTCGAGATCAAGAGTAACAAGGGGAAGGTGATCGATTCTTTCGGTTCCTTTGTTTCGGTCGCGCGCAAGACGCAGAATATCATCACGGCGTACCCGCCAAAAAAGGGCTGCTAGGATGGAGTGATGGCAGCAAGAGCTGAAATTGTTCAGGCATTCGAGGGCGACGCCCGGTTCCGCGTCAACGTTGGCGGTCGGTCGATACATTTCCACGTTGCCAATGCAGATGCCTCCGATACGCAGGTGTGGTGGAATATTTCCGACGCGGAACTTTCCACGCTTGCTTCGTCCTTCGCCAAGGACGAAAAGGCCGCTTACGGCTCGAGCAGCGGCGGTATGGCTACTTTGATCACGCTGCTTGTTGGGGAACTCAGCATGTTCGAAGGTGCTCGGGGCGAGATCGTGGCCCAAGCCGATGGCGGTATCGCTATCGAGGCCCGTTGATAGCGGCTCAATTCCATGGCGTGCCGGGGTCGAAGATCGAAGATTCTCGTGATCGACCCCGGCGTGTCCGCTAGCAGGCCTCCGGTGTGAAGCCGGTAGGTCCGGTCTGGGCCGTGGGGCCACGGCGGCGCACGGTGGCCCTCGAATGAGATGGGCGGCGGACGCAGCAGGTGCAGGAGTACCAGGCGCGGCGTGCCGAGGTTGCGCGTAAGGCGTTGTTGATGGCAAGAATTCGTGGGATCAGCCTGGACGGCAGGAGTGCCCGGGCCGCCTGGGGGGCCGCCATATCCGTTATCTGGGCGTGGTTAAGCACAGCAGCGGTCGCTCGCTGGGGCAGGTCCAGATCGATGCCAAGCACAACGAGACCAGCCATTTCCAAGAAGCCCTGAGCGACCTGGACCTGAAGCCGGCGGCCGGGCCGGGCGGTGGTGAGCAGGTCACGGTGGTGACCTTCGACGCGTTGCATACCGTCCGGGCGGACCTGGATTGGCTGGCCACCGAGCAAGTCGTGCACTACGTGAGCTTGTCAAGCTTTCTGCTTGTCAGTCAGTGGTTTTGGCTGAGGTTCGGGTCAGTAGGTCGGTGTGATGCGGTTCGGGTAGGCGTTGATCGCGGCAGTCCAGTTGACGAGGGAGGCCCGTCGGTATCGCCTTGTCCGAAACCACGCTGCCGGTAATCCACCAGCACCGGGGCGACCTCTCCCGCCTGCAGCACGCCCGCAACCACCACGCCCAGCAGAACACTGCAACAGATTCTGCGCGCGAGAGCGGGAACACGGGCGGTGCCCAGTGAGCCGGCCTGGGTTCTTCCTCACCGTCGATGGCCCTGGTGGCATCGGTAAACCCACCACCGTGGCCGCCGTCGCCCGGCGCCTGCGGGCGGCCGGGCACACGGCCGCCGAACCCTCCCCACAGTCCGCTCGGAAAGGTCACCCGCAGCCTGGCCGACGAGGTGCACGGCCACGCCCTGGCCCTGCTGGTCGCCGCCGACCGCCGACACCACCTGAGCACCGAGATCCGCCCTCATCTGCAGCAGGGGCACACCGTGGTGTGCGACCGGTACCTGGCCTCCAGCCTGGTCCTGCAGCGCTGGACGGCGTCGACCTATGCCTCATCCAGACCGCCAACGCAGACATCGACCTGCCCGACCTGGCCGTCATCCTCACCGCCGACGCCGACCTCATCACGGCCCGGCTCACCGCCCACCACCGCTTCGAACGCGACCCCGGCAACGTCCAGCGCGAACTGGACCTCTATCAGGAGGCCGCCCGTATCCTGGCCGGCCTGCCTCTCACCGTGGCCCACGTCGATGCCGGTGCGTCAGGCCCCGACGAAGTCACGGCCGCGATCGTCCACAACAGCGGCCTGCTCTCCGCTACGGTCGCTCCGGCCCGCTCTGCCCCCGATCCTGGACACACCCCATGACCGACAGCACACAGCCCACTAGCACCCGCACCAGCGACGCGGCCGGGCCGGTCATCGATGTGCACCTGATTCTGCGCGACGGCGACAAGATCCTGCTGTCTCAGCGCGGCGGCCCCTACGGATACGGCCAGTGGCACGCCCCCTCCGGCAAACTCGACCCAAGCGAGCCACTCACCGTGGCCGCCGCACGAGAGGCCTACGAGGAAACCGGCGTCATCGTCGACCCCGAGCACATCCGCCTCGTCCACACCGTGCACCACCATCAAGGCAGCGGCGCCCGCGACCGCATCGGGTTCTTCTTCGAGGCCACCGAATGGCAGAACGACCCGGTGAACCGCGAACCCGAAAAATGCCTACAACTACAGTGGTTCACGATCCACGACCTCCCCCAGGAACTGATTCCTTACCCGGCAGCCGGCCTGAGGGGATACCTTGACAGCGGCCCCGGCCTCACCATCCATGGATGGTCAGACCACGAGGGTTCATCTTCCGCAATGTGATCCGGGGATCCGAACAGCGTCACGTCGCCTTGTGCCGAGTCCGACTTTCTTCCGCCTGTACGGCTGGCGGACGGCCCCCGACTCATCGCGGTCGGCTCACCGAACCTGAACACCGATCAGGTAGCCAACGAGCCCTTGCCGCTGCGACAGGAGAACGCTCCCATGAGCCACGACGGTCGATCAGGCATCGACAGCGATGCTCAAGGGCCCCTTGTGCCTGGCAGGGGCGCTCGCCACGCTCTGCGCTCCTGCGCCGAGGGCCTTGGGCCTTGTCTTTCACGTCCGTGGCGGCATCGGTCCATGCCCTGGCTTCGGGTGCCTCGTGGCTCGATGCGATGCTGAGGGCGCGGCGGAAGTCGGCACCGACCGACGGCCAGGGCTCAGCGCAGCAGGACGGTGACGCAGTCGGCGGCCGGCCATCTCTGCGGTGGGGACGACCGGCGGGAACCACCACCCGGATCGAGCAGCTGGAGGCCAAGAACGCCGAGCTGGTCGAGTAACAACGGGGTTACCGCACACTTACGTTCGGGACCCGGCAGACGATCACGTTCTGCGCAGGACGTTCATCGTCGTCCGGCCGGGTCCCGTCCGATGTTCGGGACGCGCGATCAGGGAACCTTGATGTCCTCGAACCGCTCCGCGCGCGTGATGGCCTCGATCGCCGCCACATCGTCGGCCTGGCTCAACGCGTCAGCCAGCGCAGCCAGGCCCGGGTGGTCACCGAACCGGGTGCGCATCAGAGCGAGCAGGGTTCGGGCCTGGCCCTCTCGTCGGCCTTCTTGGCGGCCCTCCTGGCGGCCTTCTTGGCGGCCGCGGTTCCTGAGGACCTGGGCCCAGTCGGACTCGCTGTAGAAGTCCGCGGTCTCCTCGACGGTCATCTTGGTCTCCTTTCGGATCTGGTCAATGGTAGGGCGGTCGAGCACGATGCGGGCAAGTTCGAGGGTGGCCTCGACCAGGGCTGAGCGGCTATTTGGTGGTTCTTTCCGGATTTGGAGCAGGGCCTGAGCGAGGCGGTGCTGGCGCGCGGAGGTACTGCCCCTGGTGAGGACGGCCATGGGTGCCAGGGCCGAGTCCGCCAGGAGAACCTGTGGGTCGGCGTCGCGGACGTGGACGGTGCGCAGGCCGAGTCGAAAGCCTGACTCCGGGTCGTCGAGATCTCGCAGGGAACCCTCGCCAAGGACGATCGCGATCTGCGTGACCTGATCGCCGGCATAGCGGCGCATGATCTGTGCTCGGTAGCCCAGCATCCGGACGGGGACGTCTGCTGCTGGGCGGACCATGTACTCCATGTGGAGTAGACGGCCAGGGCTGATCCGGGCCAGAAGGTCGGTGTAAAGGGTTTCGCTGGGGAAGTTGCCGGCAACGAACTGCGGCTTGCCCTCCAGCGTGACTCCCAACCAGTCGCAGAAGCCGGGAAAGTTGCCCTCTTCGACGATCCTGCGCATCATCCGGTCGTAACGCGGGCCTCCGCGCTCAGGGTTCTGGGTCATCAGGCGGCCTCGGCATTGCGGGGACGATGACAACGCTGAGCGGCGCCGGCCGCTGGCAGGCCAGGCCTGGAGACGATGCACTCCGGACCGAAAACTGGTCGACGAGGGATGGGTACCGCCGGGTCCTGATCAAGGGGCCGTGAATTAGTGCTCACGTCGTGGAGACATCGAGGGGTCATGGCTGTGAATCTCACGACGACTACCGTACGGATTCTCCGTTCTGATGAGGTGATATCCGAAGTCCAGTGCAGTGAGCGTGCGCTCAATGATCTTTTCGTTGTTCTCGACGGTTCGGATGGAGTCCTGATTGAGGAGGACGTGTTGCCGGGGCCGCTCCCACATTCCGTCGGCGCCCTGTGACGGCAGTCGTTCGTGGGTGGTCCTGCAGGGCCGTGGTGTTCGGGCAGGTGACGCCAAAGGCGCACCGGGGCGTTCGTTCCACAGGGTTGCGTTGAGCACCCGCCGGTGCGATCTCCTCGCGGTTACGTCCCGGAAGCAGCAGAGGCTCGATGACGGCCCAAGCCCTGTCCCTCAGTTCCCCGCGCTCAACCGCGAATTCGCCTTTTGCATAAGATCATTGACAAGGATCCGCGGTCACGGCGCCGGTGAACTCGCCGCCGCGCTCGGACTGCAGGTGGTCTTGACCACGGTGTGGCCTCGGCGGTGCGGGTGGCCACCGCGGCGTCGATGGCCCGGGCGGCCGTGGGTGCGTCAAAGTGGTCGTTTGATGGCGTAGCCCAGGACGCGTCGGAAGTGTCGTCCCGGATCGCGCACAGGAACGTGTCGCCTTCACCGCACGTCAGATACGTGATGTCGGTGAGCCATGCGGCCTTCAATCGTCCCTGGTGGAACTGCCGCAGGATCAAGTCGGGCGGGAACGAGGCGTCGGGATCCTGCACGGTGGTGCGAACTGCGAACGTGCGGGGCTGATGCCCTCGATCCCGATCGCGGCCATGATTGCCGCAACGGTCTCGGGGGTTCACAAGCTCACCGCGAACGCGGCCACCGATCCGCCCGCCACGCCCGGTCGTCGCAATCGTCCACTTTGGGTGACTTGCGGATTGATTGCTCGCCGTTCTCGATGCGAGACGACTTAGCTCTGGACCCGATCAGTTCCAGGTCCAGGTGACGCAGTCCGTTCTGCTCACGTAGGGAGCGCAGTTGACGACCCAGCGCCTTGCGCGTCCGATAGCTCATCGTTTTCCCCTGCCGGCCCGCCGTTGGTTTGCGCTTCTGGCTCCATCGCTGGACACGGCCGAAATGTTGAGACGGCGTGCTGTTGCAGCACGGAGACCTGCGCAAAGGTAATCTGGCCAGACAGTGTTGGTTCGGATAAACCGTTCTCTCATCGGTTAAGCCTTGGTCAAAGTTGCGCGCACGACGTGCAGACTGGAACGCGGGGGGCAGTCCGAGGCGTGTCATGCCGACCGGTCGCAGTCTGCTAGATCCGCAACTTGCGGCAGGTCGCAATTGACTGCCCGTCGTTCAGGTCCGTGCCCCGGATCAGCTGATGCCTACGCTCCTGTGAATCTTGGTGAAAAATATATCTTCTGGGATCGCTGCGGCAGCACTTTCCGAGATGGGGATGATTTACAGCGAACGTAGCCTTCGTCCTCAGGCTCGGATTCCGGCCGATCCCGACAGCAAGGTGCCGGGCCGGGGACCAGACCCGTGCCGGGCGGACTACTGGTGCAGGCGCGTATTCCACCTGACGCCTATCGCTGACCCTCTCGGTCAGGTGTGCGGGGCGGCGTCCTCGGTACGCCTGGACGGCTCCCTTAAAGTGCGGTGATGAAGGTTCCGATCGTTGGAGAGCCAACCGCCGATCCCCTCGCGCTGGATGGGGTGCTGGCCGGGGCCCGGAGCGTGCGTGTCATCCCCCGCGGGTTCCTGGTCTACGACCGGGATCCCGAACGGGTTCCGGGACCGACGGGTTCGAAGACGGTGGTTTTCAGCGACGATGTGCTCGTCGAGGTTCACGACGACGAGGCGGCGCAAGGACTGCGCCGCGCCCTCGCCGTAAGTAGTTTGAGTGACTTCGCCTGCATGTGCGCCGGCGACCTGGCTCTGGAGTTCCTCGACGCAGGGGGCGAGCACCTCACTGTGGTGCGGGTCGACCACCCAGGCAGTATCGGATGGGCACGGTGGCAGGGGGAGGCGCGGGTGCGTGACCCGGCAGCGCTCCAGGGGTGGCTCAGTTCACACATCGCGCCGGACGCTCAGCCGCGACCTCGCTCCCGACGGAAGAAGCCGCGGTGGAGTGTTAAGCAGCGCGCGGTAAGTTGTCGGGAAGATAGGCCATGATCGCTCGCTGTGTCCTGCGGGCGGGGTTGAACTTTTCGAGGTACCACTTATGGCCCCGGCGAGAGTCCATCCCGCATGAAGCGCAGCAGCGGCGCAGACCGTGGGCGTGGAGGCCCGCTGCCGGTCCCGATTATCCGTGGGTGTCGAGTTCGCATCTGATGCCATTACGCCCAGGTCTGTGGAAGGACGCAAAGTGTGCGTCTCTGGGTGCATACCCCCGATCATGGCGTGTGGCCCTGGGGCTGATGTCGTGGTGGTTGTCGAGCCGGCCACCTTCCCGGATAAGGCGGGCCGCCGGGCGGGCTGTGCACAAGCCATACCCCGCGCGAAGCGCGCGAGCTGACTGGTGCACAGCAAGGCCTTGCCCTGCAGGTGACCCGGCGGAAGGCTGCTGTCAGGCACCTGACGCTAGCCGCGTAGGCGCGCGGCGATCACGCAGTCTGCCCGCTGAGCACGGTGGCTTCGTCAGCAGCGTCATCCATCTCGCTGTCGGCGTCTAGCTCCTCTGCATCGATGTCGTTGGGTGGCACGACGGCCCATCGCTGCAGCGCCCAGGCCCGGATCTGCTGCAGCCGCTGTTCGACAGTGGCCGGGGTCCAGGTCTCGTACAGGCTCCCAAGTTCCCGTGCACGGTTCAGGGCTGACGTGCCCAGGTAGCAAGGCTCGGCGGTGCCAAGGGATCCACGTTTCTGGGAGTACTCCTTGCGCCCGTACGACGAATTGTCGTAGGTGAGAACGAGGTTGCCGATGCCGTGGACAAGACGTGAGTGGTTCTCGCCGAAGTCGACCAGCCACTGGCTGCCCTCTTCCGGGGTCTGGGGCAGGACGTGCTCGGTCGTCTTACGTCGTCCGGTCTGGATGAAGTCGCGGAACGGGGCGATCTCCTTGTTGATCTCCAGCTCGTATTCGTAGAGAACGTACTTGTGGCTGCGCCGGTGGTACCAGTTCTTCTCGGGCACGAACTCGGAGCTGACGGCCTCGTCCGGTGCCCAGTTCCAGATGCACGAGCGGATGGTCTCGAGGATCTCCTGGCGGTCGAGGCCTGAGTGCAGGTCGAACGCAGCCTTGGCCAGGGTGGTCCGGCCGGCGTTGGTGCGGAACTGACAGATGGCGAACAGCCGCGCGGAGTAGGTCTCGCAGAGCTCGACGAGTTCGGCGTAGAAAGCACCGTCCTGCGGGTAGCGCAGCCGCGCGGCGAACATCAGGGGCCGGAAAGGGAACCAGACGTCGCCGCGGACCAAGGCGGCATTGGCGCGACGGGCGCGGGCCGCATCGTGCTCGGTGAAGTCGTGGTACTTGGCGCCGTCGGTGTGCATGTCCCGCAGGAAGGCTGAGCACAGCTGCAGCGACCTCACGTAGTCGCTGACGTCGTCGTACAGCTCCTGCCAGGCCTTGCCGTAGTCGGCCTCGCTGGATTGCGCACCGGTCGACGTGAGGCGATCGGCGCTGGGCACGTACTTGTGTCGCGGAAACCGGGCTTTGATCGAGGCGGTCCGCTTCCACTCGTTGGGCCGGTGGTCCTTGGTGGCCAGCCAGTGCGCGTTCAGCAGAGCGTCGTCGTCGACCGGCAGGCCGGCCAGATTGCCGAAGATGACGGACCAGGCCTGGTTGATCTTCTTGGCCAGGTCGTCGCTCTGCTGCGGGGAAATCTGCCGGGCCAGGTACAGCAGGTAGTTCTTGACCTTCTCCAGTTCGGACAGTGGTTGCCCGCGCTCGTTCAGCGTCTCGAAAAGCACTCCGACCTCGGCGTTCGACCTGACCTCGTAGACCAGGAACCGCAGGCGGGAGTTCACCCGGGTGCGCAGATCAATCAGGCGCTTGACCTTGACCGAGTCGTCGACGTCGATGGTCAGGTCGGCGATCCGCGTGTCGAAGAAGCGGCGCGCCCGATCGAGGCGTCTTTGGCCCTCGGACAGCGACACTCCGTCCATCGGGTCCTCGCCCAGGATGATGTTGTCCCAGAACGAACCCAGGTCGCCGGCCAGCTGCAGCCGTCTGGTCCGGACGCCGCCGATCTGCACGGTCAGAAGCTTCCTGATGTCGCGGACGGCGTCGTCGGCCCCCTCGTCCGTGTCGACGTAGGCTTTGAGTGCTCGACGCACCCGGTCGAGGAGAAGCAGGCAAGTGGTCAGGCGTTGCTGCCCGTCCACCACTTCGTACGTTCCCAGGTCTTCGCCGGAGGACGATTGCCGGGTCGGTTCCGTGGTGCGCTGCAGCACCAGGGTTCCGGCGTAGTGGCTTTCGGTGCCCAGGAGGTCGAGGTCGTCCCAAAGATCGCCTAGCTGCTTGTCTTCCCAGGCGTACGGGCGCTGGTAGTCGGCGATCTGGAGCAACTTCTCACTCAGCACTGTAGTGAGCGTGTTCAATTGGTCGACCATGACCTGCTTCCTGTCCGTGGTTTTGCGCCCGGGCGGTGCGAGGGCTCAGCGGATCACGCTGGAGTGCTGCGCAGGTCCTTCAACCGCCGCCCATCCGGCAACGACCAGAACCACCATCCGTTGGTGGGGCTCTTGCGCACATGCTTACCTGCGCCCGACGGAGTCGAGAAGGTCTGCCCGTCAAGCAAGATCCGGCCCTCTGCCGTGACGGTGCACGTCACGGCTCCCCAGCTTCCGTGGCGCGCGGTCAAAGTCGTCCCCGCGGGCAGCGCTCCAGAGGCAACCAATTCCTTCAGGCTTGCCTTGCTCTCCTCAGAGACGTCCCGATCGACTACCGCACCAGCGTGCCCGTCCGGCACCGGCCAGGTGAGGGCCAGCAGCTCGACCAGCCGGTGGGTGCGCTCGTCGATGAGGCTCTCGTCCCACCCGTTGATCGAGGACTTGTAGATCTCACGGTTCATCAGCAGGACGTCGTGCTTGTCGAGTTCGATGCGCTTGCCGCCGTCACCGAGCCAGGGAGAGTTGGAGACGGATGAGTTCAGCCCGGTGGTGAGCAAGGTCAGGTTCCCGAGCCGGTGGACGTGTGCGGCACGGTCGATCTCGGCGGCCAGATCCGGGACGGGCCAGTTTTTCTTCCAGGAACGGGGCAGCAGGTGCTCGATGGGGAGCCCGGTCCGACGCACTCGCGATCCCGTCTTGGAGGTTGCGGTTCCCGCGTAGCCGCGTAGAGCGTCCTCTGCTGCCTCGAGAAGCATGCGGAGCCGGCTGCGCTTGAGCCGCTGGTACACCGGTTCCTCAGCCAGCACCTTCTCCAGTTCGGCATCGCCCGGCCAGTAGGTGCTTTCGGCATTCTGGCGAGCGAGGAAGGCTTCCACACGTTGGGGGAGTTTGTCAGCGCTGAGGCCCTGGCTCGACTGGATCAGGTCGGCGACGACGCGGCCGTGGTCGGCGGAGGTCAGGCGCAGCATCAGCCGGCGCATGAGCCAGCTCTCCAGACTGCGCACCACGCGGCGAACGACCGGCTCCGGGTAGGCGCCGGCCGGCTCGGTGAGCCAGAGCAGAGCTGGCTTGAGCGCCTCGGTCTGGGCGGCCTGCATGCGGTAGAAGGCCATCTCCAGCGGGTCGAGGTCGCGGTCGGGGTCAGTGGCGTTCTTGGTCCAGGTCTCGTACTGGTTCGCCTGCGTACGGATCACGGTGAGCAGGTCGAACATGGAGGCCTTGGCCTCGTACTCGAGGTGGTGCTTGAACCGGGCGAATGTCGACTTGGGGCTGAGCTCCTCGCCGATGCGCGAGATCAGCCACTGGTTGAAGAACAGCGAGCTGCGGCTGACCAGGGTCCGCCCGACGCTGACCTCCTTCTCCCAGAACGCGGACTCGAAGGGCCACAGCTCGTTGTAGGCGTGCCGGATGTCCACGCCCTCGGCGGCCAGCCGCTGGAACACGAAGTTCTTGATCAGGTCGGCCGAGGTCAGGGGAGTGCCGCGAGCGTTGAGGGTCTCGAAGATCTCCTGGGAGTTCTCGTCGGCCTTGAGGTCGATCACCACCAGCTGCAACGACTGGGTCAGGACGGTGGTCAGTGTCTGAGCTCGCTGCTCGAGGCTGAAGGTGGAATAACCTGCAATCAGCCATTTCTCGACCTGGGCAGTGAAGAATCGGTGTGCCTGGGCGATGAGGGACGAGTGCCCGGTGAGGGTTTCGTAGGGGATCGGCGGGTCGGCCAACATGACCTCGTCGAAGACGGCCTGGTCCCGGTTGCTGTGTCGCAGCTTCAGGGGCACGTCGCTCGGGCCCAGGAAGTGAGCCTGGTTGTGGGTGAGGGCCTCGAGCTGTCCGCTGAGCTGGTCCTGCCCGTGTTCTTCACAGGCCACCCCAACAGCGTCGAAGAGGATTTGCAGGGTGGTAAGCCGCTGTTGGCCGTCGATGATCGACCAGCCTTGAAGTGTCCCGTGGGTGGTGCCGATCGACTGGATGACGACCGCCCCCAGGAAGTGGGTGGCCGACGATCCGAGGTGGTCGAGGTGGTGTTCGACCAGGCGGCGCACGTCCTGCCAGAGCGGGGCCCACTGCCCCTCCTCGTCCCAGACGTAGGGGCGCTGGAACAGAGGCACGACCAGCTGCTGCGGCATGCTGAAGATCGTCAGTGGCGTCCGAACGTGTGTGTCCAACTCGTGCCCCTCAATTGCTCCGCCGGCCTCGACAGCACATGATGTCAGGCCAGTGGTGCTACGTAGGTGAGATGCGTCATCCAGTGCAAGGATTGAATGTGGTCAGCCGTCGTTGCGGCGGCGCCCCTTCCAGGGGATGCCGCTGGAGATTCGGCCCGTCACTGAACCGGCCCGGCTGATAGCTTCGCTGCCGAGGTTCCTGGCGGCGCTCACGCCGTGCGCTCCTGCGCCGAGGGCCTTGTCCTTTACGTCCGTGGCGGCATCGGTCCACGCCCTGGCTTCGGACGCCTCGTGGCTCGATTCGATGCTGAGGGCGCGACGGAAGTCGTGTACGCCGGCCAGGACGTGGTTGCTGGAGCGCACCACGGCCGGGGTGTCGAAGGGGTTCATGAGCACGTTCGCATTGGCGGTCTCGACGGCCGCGTTGATCCTGCTCAGCAGGCGCTCGGTACTGTCCGAGATGTGGGTGAGCCGTTTCTGCCGGGCTATTTTCAGCCCCAGCCGGTGACCGTCCAGTTCATCGGGGGACTCGTCCAGGACCCGGTCGAGTTCCAGCACCGCGATAGCGTCCTGCAGCTGAAAGGTGCGGGCCAGAACCGCCAGCCATTCCCTGACCACGGTCTCGGCTTCCTTGGCGGTGGCGGCGAGTTCGTTGATGTAGGTCTTGGACTCGAGCCTGTCGGCGAGGGCGTCGAGCTGCAGCAGGGCGTAGGCCTGGGTGTCGGCGATCGTGGTGGGCGCGGTCTGCACCTTGGACCACATGATGTCGTCGACGCGGCCCCGCTGTTCGCGGATGGTCATGGTCTCGTCGATGACGAGGCCGGCGCCGATCATGCGGGCCAGGACGGCGTCGTTCTGGGCGCGCAGAACAGCGTCGACCTTGGCGTCGATGGCGGCGAGATAGTCGGTGATCTCGTCCATGGTCTGTTTCATCGCCAGTTGGGCCATGATCCCGGCGGCCCCGGCGAGAACCGCCGGGTTGGCGACCAGAGCCTGTGGGGACACGGGGCCTTTGGAGAACTGGACGATGTTCCGGATCTGGCCGTGCGGACCCCTGACCACTCCGGTGCTGAGCCCCTTGGGGGTCTGGCGCAGTCCGTACTCTGCTACTTTCGCGGCGGACTGAGGAGTCAGCTGGACCCATCGGCCGGTGTTGGCGACGATCTGCGAACCGGCTTGCGCGACAACGGATCCGCTGTGGAGTACGGACTTGAGGCGGGGTAGCCCGAGATCCTTCGACGTGAGCCCCTCTGAGGTCAGGAAGCGCTCGACGTCGGCCGGCTGGCCGATGACTGCCAGCCCTTCACCGTCACTGATCAGCTGTACTTCGTGGTCCATGGCCTGATTGTTCCTTTCAGATGGACGTGCGCAGCAGCCGCGTGGTGCTGCGGTACGTCTTTGCTTCGGTGGACTCAGGGGCGAAGTACTGCACCAGGAAACCGCTCTGGCCTTGCTGGTCAGGATGGACGTGGACGTCCTGCTGGGCATCGGCGGCCTGGACGATCGCGGTGGCCTCGGCTTCCTTGAGCCAGGCCACGATGCGCTCGCGGACGCCGTTGCGCCGGCGGACCTCGACGTTCGAGCGGTAGCGCTGGGCCTCGGGGGAGTCGTCGGGGTGGAAGCGGGCGATGCCGCATTCCCTGCCGTTCTCGTCGAGGATCGGGGTGTCGGTGCGGTGCCGGTGGGCCGAGAGCGCGGCTGCGGCCTCATGGGGCCGGATCCAGCCGACCAGACGGTAGCCGGTTGGAACGGGTACCTCTACCGAGGCGGGCTTCATAAGTGATGGGACGGATACCGACGTCGTGGCGGAGACGCTGGTCAGTGCCGAGACGCGTTTGGGTGCCGCCTCCGGTGCTGGTGTACGTGTGGGTGTCACGTCGGGGGCGTCGTTTTTCGGCCGGATCGTGATGAGGGCCTCTTGCCCTGCGGTCTGGGCCACGACGTTCACCGAGGCGACGGGCTCAGCCGGCGTCTCGATGATCACCTTCTGCTCGAGGTCGGCGGTGGGCAGTACCGGCGGCGGGGAGACTTCGGGTGCAGTGCCGGCGATCGGGGTGATACCCAGCTGGTCGAGGCGGGTGACCAGGGCGGCGAACGCCTCGCCGGGAGAGCGGTAGTACGTGGAGGCCAGCACCCGCCAGAACTTCCAGCCGAGCCGTTCCAGCACCCGCTGACGCCGCAGGTCGTCGTCCCACTGCTCGAGGCCGTGGAAGCGGTCACCGTCGCACTCGACGGCGAGCCGGTCCTTCTCGCCGTGCACGACCATGTCGATGCGGTACCCGCCGACGCGGTGCTGCACACTGACCTTGTAGTCGTGGGCCAGCAGCTGGTCGAGGACGTCGCGCTCGAAGCCGGAGTCGCACCGCTCACGAAGGTCCTGCGCCTCCTTGCGGCGGTCACCGTAGCTGCGGGCGTAGTCGATCAGGGCGCGCCGCTGGTCTTCGGCGTTGAGGGTGGCCGGGTCGACCGTGTGGAAGACCCAGAGCTGGTCGCGGGCGCGGGAGGCGGCGACATTGATGGCTTGCTTGTCGCGTTTCTGGACGGCCGCGTAGCGGTGGTGGTCGGTGACGACGCTGACGAAGATGACGTCTCGCTCGTCGCCCTGGAAGGCAGCGGCGTCGCCCACCCGCAGGTTCAGCTTCTGGAACAGCTCGAGCCCCAGACGGGACTTGAGCTGACGTTCGATCTCCTTCTGCTGGCCGCCGGACAGCAGGACGACCACACCGAAACTGAGTCCTTCGTAGGCCGGATCGCTGGCGCACTCGACGACCTGCTGGACGAGTGCGGCGGCCTCCGGGCGGTTGGCTCGCGTGGAGTCGGCTCCGACGAGCGCACCGTCAGGGACGTGGACCGCACGCAGGGCCGGCCCGATACCTTCGCGGGTCTTCTCCCGCAGCGGCAGGATCCGGTTGTCGTAGAAGCGGTTGCTGAAGTCGATGATCTCGGGAACGCAGCGGAAGTGTTCCCGCAGCATCACCACGTCGCCGTAGGCCCGCTCGGCGATCCCGTACAGGCTCTCGTCGACCGTCAGCAGTTCCTTCTGGGGAACGCCGTCCAGGTGAGCCTGCTGCAGGCCGACGATCCGCTCCCGCAGAACACCCACTCCCGGCGGGCTGGTCTGCTTGTCGTCGCCCACGACGACGACCTTCTGGCCCAGGGCGAGGACCCCGACCGACAGCAGGTCGCACTGGCTGGACTCGTCGACGATCACCACATCGAAAAGGTCGCTGCGGCGGGGGTCGAAGTTGTCGAGCACCCGGTGGATCGGCATGATCCAGACCGGCACTGCGCCCATCGCCTCGGGCATCTGCTGGCGCGCGGTCTCCTGCCAGTGCGGCGCCATTTTCCCGGTGCCCTTGCCGACCTTGCCCAGAGCGCCCAGCCACGCCTTCAGGGCCCGGCGCTGGCCGTCGCGCAGGTTGTGCTTCAGCCCGATCTCGGCCGAGCGCCGGGCCATGTCGACGACCGTGCGGGACAGCTCGTCGCGCAGTGCCTCGCTGCGCTGCTGCCAGTGCTCCAGCGCGCCGTTCGAGCGCAGTTCCTGGAGCCAAGTGTCGGCCTGCGCCCACACCCAGGCGTCCTGCCACTGTTCGGGGTCCAGGACGTGGGTATTAGCGGCCAGGCGTTCAGCCCAACGGGAGGTGATCGGTGTCAGACGCCCGAGCAGCCGGTCGTACTGTTCCAGGTCTGGCAGGAGCCCGCTCAGGCGAGCGTTCTCCTCCAGGGCTGCGTCCCAGTCGTGCCAGGAGCGGTTGATGTAGGCGGTGTACAGCAGGTCCCAGAGGGGGGACGCGGTGCTTGTCTGCCGCTGGAGCTCCAGGTGCTCGCGGTGAGATTCCAGGGAGGCGGTCAGGGCGCGTTCCTGGCGACGTTCGGCGGCCGCGTGGAGAAGTCGTGCCGCGTTGGAGAGGTCTTCGGGGTCTGGAAGGCCGCTGAGGGACGACAGGGCCGTGCGCAAGCGGGCCACCGTCGTCCGTTGTTCGGTGTTCTCCCAGACGAGAGCGTCCTGGAGCTGCTGGGCCAGCTGGCTGACGGCCGAGGTGAACGTGCCCCCGGCGGCAGGTACCGGCATCCCGCACTCGTCGGCCAGCTGCTGCACGTACCGCAGCGCCGCTGAGGTCTGCGCGCGCAGGTCGATCCAGGTACGGACGAGGTTCAGCTCCTCGATGGTGCGGATGTCGCCGTCGTCGACGGTGGCCTTCTGGTGGAACTCACGCAGTGGCCCGTTGAACAGCTTGGGTACGCCCTTGCCCTTGGCGATCCGCTGTTCGAGCTGATCCAGCAAGCCGTGGTGCGTACGGACGTCCCCCGTTGGCACGTCGAAGGTGTGCCCGACGGTGCTCTTTCGCAGAGCGATCAACTGGGCGCTGCGGTGCTGGAGCTGCCTGGCCTGCTCGTCCCAGTACGTGGCCAGGTCAGGGGAGTCACGCACGGCGGTGCGGATGCCCAGGAGCCAGGGCTCCTGCAGCCGCCCGACTCGTTCGGCGGCGGTGGCTGCGAGGTCGGCCAGCTCGCTCAGCTCGTCCTCGCCGAGGCTGTCGACACCCTCGAAGTCGATTCCCTCGGCTTCCAGGTCGGCGAGTGCATCGCGCATCCGGTAGAGCTTTTCGTGGTCCTGGCGCAGTTGCGAGCCGACGGGAAGATCTCCGGGAGCGGGCCGGTCCAGGCGCAGCGCGCGGATGTCGGCGGCGGGCAGGTCCCGGCAGAGGCGGTGCAGCGTGAGACGTTCGGCCTGGTTCAGGGGAAGTGCTGTTCCGGCCGGGATGCGGTCGGCGATGACGCCGATGGTCTCGGCGTGATCGTGCACCCAGCGGGCCACGTCGCCGGCCTTGGCCGGGCCGGTGGGCAGGGGGAACTCGCTCTGCTCGGTGCGCAGGGCCTCAACGGACTTCAGGTCGCTCTGGCGGATCTGGATGCGCAGGTCCTCGACCTGGGCCTTCAGTTCGGCGACCTTCCGGGTCTCGCGCTCCACGTCCAGCCTGCTCACGATGTTGCTCATCGCCTGGACTGCCGAGTGCACCTGGTCGATCGCCTCGGGGGAGGATCCCAGGGCGGCGACGCTGAGATCGCGCAGTTCCTCGGGGATCTTGTCCCGCAGGACCTCGAGGGCCTGCTCCTTCTGGGCCGTGACCAGGACCCGCTTGCCGTGCGCGACCAGGTGGCTGACGAGGTTCGCGATGGTGTGGGTCTTGCCGGTGCCGGGAGGTCCCTGAACGGTGACCCCGCGACTGCGGCCCAGCTGGCGGATGATGCGGTCCTGGTCGTCGTTCGAGGGCAGGGGCAGCAGGGGGAAGTCCGCCACGGCCGTCCACTCGGAGGTGTTGCGGCTGCCGTAGCCCAGCGACCCGGCTTCCCGGTCGGCGGTGATCGTCTCCTCGTCGGCGACGATCGCAGCCACGCCCTCGGGGATGAAACCCTTTTCGTCGATGACGTCGGCGAGCTCCTGGTAGAAGCGTTCCTGCCGCAGGGCGCGCTTGCGCGGGTAGAGCACCCAGGTCGGGTTGAGCGCCGGCTGCCGGTCGGGCTGTGCCGCCTCGCCCGCCTCGTTCAGCTTGGCGTCCAGGCCCAGCGGGGCCAGGACGCTGAGGTTGACGCTCTGGAGGGAGTCCTCCAGCCAGGGGTCGAGCGGGCTGGAGCGCAGCCGTTCACGCAGCTTGGCCAGCTCGGCGACCGCGGGGATCCCGAGGCCTTCGAGGGCGTCGAGTTCGAGCTCGGTGGAACGCTCGGGCAGCACCCGCAGGGTGCCGTCGCCGCTGTCGCTCTCGATCGTCATCCGCGTGGTGAGCACCGGGGAGAAGATCGTCTGCTGCCCGACCTGCCAGCCCAGGACGCTGTGACCCCAGGTCAGCTCGTGGGTGGCCTGGTTCTCCTTCAGCAGCAGGCTGAGGTCGAACAGGTGCGAGTACAGCGCGCGGGCGGCGCGGGCCGGCGGGATGCTGAGCGCCCACGGCTTCCATACCTGGTGGGTCCAGGTCTGCAGGTGTGCGCCGAGCTCGAGCCATTCCTCGTGCAGTTGCTGCTGGGCCAGCCAGGCCTCGAGCTCTTCGGCCGTGCAGTCGTCGGCCGGTGCAGGCTCGTGCGGCGGTTCCGGCGTGCGCAGAACAGGCCCGTTTTCCAGGTCGTTGAGGGAAGCGGCCTCGACATGGTCGGCCAGGCGCTTGGGCAGCGCGGGCCGGGCCGGCTCGTTGACCTTCTTGACGGTCAGCCAGGCGTCGCGCCCCTGCGCGGGTCCCAGCGCGACGGCGTGATGGGCCGGGACGGCGTCCGGCCACAGCGGGGTGCCGGCGGCGGCCTGACGCAGGTCGCGCTCGGCCTTCTTCTTGAGCTCGCGGGCCACCGAGCCCAGGTAGTCGAGGAAGCGGCGGGTGCGGTCGAGCACGACGTCCTGATCAGCGCTGTGGTTCCGGTCGGGCACCTGGGGATCCTTCACATTCGTGACGAGCGGCGAACGGTCTGCTTGAGGAGCGGGCATGGCGCAATGCCCGGCTGCCCAGCTCACTGATCAGGGTGAGAGCCCGGCCATACCGGCAAATCACCCGCACTTTATCCGGTTCTGGTGGTGTGGAAGTGACTATCCGTAAACCCGGGGCGGCACTGCCGGCGGCCGACCACGAGCTCGATGAGTTCACCGGCCGGCAGCATGCCCGGCGGCGACGGCGACGGCGGTGGCTGTCGGCGGCTCAGCGATCGCCGGCCCGGGCGCGAGGCCGGCCCGGACCCGGGCCTCGACGATCAGAACGAGGTGGTGTACCTCGGCCGCCGAGGCGGGCAGGTCGTAGGCGTGGTGATGGCAGGCCCTCGACAGGGCGTTCCAGGCGTAGGTGACCTGGCGTGAGGCCGGCGTCCCGTCCAGGGCCCGCAACGCGATGAGTTTGCTCGCTCCGCGAAAGCCAGGCCCGTGGGGCCCGGCTCCGTAGGGCCGCCCCAGAGCCGCCAGCCAGCGGTCGATCTCGCCCTCCAGCACCGTTCTGGCCATCGCTGCCGCGGCCCGGGCCCGGCGGTCGGGCGGAAACGGTGACTGGGCACCCAGGGCAGTGCGGGCCGCGCCCAGCAGAGCGAGGGCTGCATCCTGCTGCTCAGCCACGGTGCGCCTCCAGATCGGCCAGTGTGTCCCGCAGGTCGTCGACGGCCGTCAGCGGGTCGCCGCTCAGACCCTGGTGGTGGCCCCGGGCACAGATGTCCAGGGCCCGGTTGCGGTGAGGGCGCGCCCGCTTCCAAATGCCGGCGTCCCCGCTGGAGAGGGCCAGAGCGACCTTGCTCTTGGTGGTCTGCGCCCTTGACCAGCCGGCGTCGACCTCGACACGAGGAACCCCGGCCCGGAGCATGCGGTTGAAGTACATGCTGTGGCAGCGCGACTCGATGCTGCCCCGCACCAGGGTCGGCAGAACGTGGCGGCGCACGGTGTCGTCCATCCCCGGGTCCCTGGCCACCGTCAGCGCATCCGCCAGCAGGTTCCGTGCCTCGTCAGCCGTCTCCCGCACGCTCACCACCGAGCGCAGGTCGCGGGTGACCTGGAGCATGGTGGCGGGCAGTCCCAGCCGCCCCACCGCCTCGGCCAGCCGGTCGTCGTGGGTAAGCACGATGACCTGACGCTCCCGCGCGGCCTCGTGCAGCACCCGGGCCAGGCCGTCGACCTTCGCCGGGTCCATGGCCTGCACCGGATCGTCGATCATCAGGAACCCGAACGGGCTGTCGGCCAGGGTGGCCTTGGGCAGGAACACCGACAGGGCAAGGGCGTTGGCCTCACCCTGGCTCATCACGGCGAGGGCGGCGGCTTCCTCACCGTCGACGGCGGCGGGAAAGTGCACCCGTCCCGAGGAACCCCACGGCTGCAGCACGACCTCGGTGATGTCGACGTTGCTCTCGTGCCGCAGCGCGGACCGGATGGCCCGGGTGCGCTCGGACAGCGGTTTCATCCGCTGCGCCCGCAACGTCTGCGCCTGCTCCTTGACCCAGGTGTGCGCGACGTCGACCAGGCGTGCCTGCTCCTCGAGCGCCACGGCCGCGCTCATGTCGGCGTGCCACCGGCCCAGGCGCAACGCCAGCGTCTGCCAGGCATCGTGCCGGGCCTCGAGTGCGGCGTTCGCGACCGCGCCGAGCTCGCTGACGGCCGCGTCCAGGCGCTCGCAGGCAGCCGGCCCGTGCTCGGCGATCTGGTCCACCTCAGTTAGGCCCGCCCAGTCCTGCCAGGCCTCGCGCACCGCCTGGCAGGCGGCAGCGACGTCGGCGCCGAGACCGGGCAGCTCGAGGAGCACCCGAGGCAGGGGAGTGATGAGCGCGAGGAGGGCCTGCTCGGCGTGGGCGGCGGCGGCGCGGGCCCGGCTCAGCCGCTTGCCCAGTGCCCGTTCCTGGTCCAGTTCGGCCCGGGTACGCTCGGCCCAGGCGGAGTCCAGGACCGCGCCCTCGCAGACCGGGCACACGGTGTCACCGCCCTGGTCGTGGTGCTCCAGCGCAAGGCTGAGCAGCTGGGACCGTCGCGCCGCCGACGCCTCGAAGAAGCCCTGGGCATCGACCAGTTCCTGCCGCGACTCCCGGTACAGGTCGATCATGCCGTGCAGCAGGCCAGCGTTCGGGCGGCTGATCGTGTTCAGCTGGGCCAGCACCGAGATCGTCTCGACGTAGCCGTGGTCCTGGCTGCCGGTGACGAGCGCGGCGACCGCATCGAGGTCGGGCCGGCGCTGGTGGATGAGCTCGAAGGCCTGCTGGCCCCGCTCGTCCTTCGCCGCACGCAGCAACGGTGCCAGCGCCGCGCGCTGGTCGTTCGCCGCCTCCCGGTGCACCCGCAGCTTGCCCAGCGCCTGCTTCAGCCGTGCCTGGGCGTCGGTGATCTGCTCCAGACCCAGGATGGGCGCCAGCGCCTTGTACAGCTTGCTCGGCTCGGCGACCAGCGAGCTGAGCTCGTCGTAGGACAGCAGGGGCCGGTGGGCCTCCAGCGCGCCGGCCCAGCCCAGCCCGGACAGCCCGGCCTGGCGCTTCTGCCCGTGCACCTGGGTCCACGTGCGCACGTCCTGCAGCGTCGCGTCCTTGTCCCACTCGGCGCCGACGGTGGTCAGCGGCTGGTCCTGAACCGCCAGTTCCACCGTGATGCGCGCCGTTTCGGGCTGGTGGACGTTGCGCCAGGCTTCCTTCCAGACAGCTGCGGTGCGGTTCTTCCAGCGGTAGCTGTTGCTGGTCAGCGCGACCTCGAGCGCCTCGGCGAAACTGGACTTACCGCAGCCGTTACGGCCCGAGATCACGGTCAGGCCCGGACCCACCGGCAGGTCCAGCCGGGCGAGCGGACCGATGCCCCGAAATCCTTCGACCTCGATCGCCGACAGATACGCCCGGGCCGGCTCAGGAACCGAATGCGGCTGTCCCGCGCTCCCTGTTGTTGTCTCGCTCGCGGTTCCCTCGAGCAGTTCGTGCAGTTCCTGCTCGCCCTGCAACGCGGCCAGCACCAGCAGTCCCACGTCGTCGCTGACGCCGGTGGCGCTCAGAGCCTGCGCCACGGTGGAGATCAGATCCTTGGACGGTGCATTCGACATTGCTTTCCCCTGTTCGATGCTCTCGACCCTTGCGATGGCCTGCGGCGCGCCGCCTCAGGCCCTCGACTCATCAGCAGCTCTTCGCCGGAACTGCTGCTACTTCCAGAAGGTGCGGACCCGCTCGTCCCGCACGGACGTGAGGTGCCAGCCGTGGCAGCGGGGGCAGGCATAGGAGCGCACCGGGTCCTTCTGCAGCGCGGCACCCTTGGCGCGGATCGTGGCCAGTGAGAAGTCCGCGGCGATCCGGTCGTCGAAGTACCTCTTCCCGCACGCCCGCCGGCGCGGCTGAGCCGGGATCGGCGGGCGGGCAGCCTTGCTGGCCTGACGGCGGCGATTCATCAGGGAACTCCTCCGCCGCTCAGAAGGTGTCGTTGATGGTGATCCGGTCGTAGCCCTTCGCCCAGTCGTCCGCCGAGAAGCAGGACAGCGACACGGTGGTGCAGACGTCGATCGGGTCGGACGTGCAGCTGCTCGTCGCGACGACCTCGGTGCCCTTCCAGAACTTGATGTCGACGAGCGCGGAGTCCTTGTCGCCGCGGTTGTTGGTCACCCTTAATTTGCGGACGTCCACGCTCCCCAACGCGTTAGGGCTCGCCTTCCAGCCCTTGTGGTACTCGAACCCGTTCACCTCGAAGGCCTTCCCGATCGCGATCTCGAGCGGGTTGTCGGGGCCGCCGGGCTGCGCGTCCTCCTCTTCGACGGCCGTCACGGCCTCGTCGACGGCGTTGCCGGCGACCAGGACCATGGCCGCGCAGGAACCCAGGCCGCCCACGACGAACAGCCCGGTCAGGACCAGGAGAGTGTTACGCAGCGTGTGGGACTTCTTCGGAGGCTGCGGCTGGTAGTGCGGGCCGCCGTAGTACTGCGGGGCCGGTCCGGCCTCGTACTGGCCGGGGTTGGCGTGGCGGGGGACGGGGTTGTTGTGCCATTCGTTGCTCATGGGTTCAGACTGGCGAGGCGAACCGCGCAGCAACTCATTTACGATCGCAACCCGGTTGCAGGGGGAGGGGTCACGCATCCGGTAGGTATGCCCTGCATGCAGCTTCCGCCGAATGTAGCTCGGGAATGGCGCAGGTCGGCGGGCTCTAGTCTGAGCTGGTGCCGTCTCCCAGCATGTTGCGGATCGCAGGCCCGGACTACGTGACCGAGGTGCTGCGTCAGCGCCCCGATGTCCTCGAGCCGGTGCTGCCGCTAACCCTGGTCGAGCTGGCCGCACGGCTGGGGCATCCGGTGTCACTGAGCCGGGCGCTGTCGAGGCTGCCCCAGCCGGCGCTTGAAGTGCTCGAGGCGCTGGCCGCCCTCGGCCCTCACACCGACGAAACGGCGCTGGCCGAACTCCTGGGAGCCGGCACGCCCGCGCGCCGAGAGGCGCTGGACCAGGAACTGGACCGGCTGCGTCGTTTCGGCCTGCTCCCGCCGGACAGCCTGGCGCTCGAACCTCTGCTGGCCGAGCAGTACGCGACGCCGCTGCAGCTGGGGGTCCCGCTGAAGGCGCAGCTGGAGCACCGGACGGTGCCGGAGCTGCAGAAGGTCGCGGCGGCATGGGGCGTCACCGGCGGCAAGCAGCCCCGGCGGATGACTCTGGTGGACGCCCTGCAGCAGCTGTTCGCGGATCCGGCCCGTATCCGGACCGAGGTGGCCAAGGCTCCCCGCGCACTTCTGGAGACCCTGGAGCAGGCGGCCTTCGGCCTGCGTGTCCCCACCGGCTACGGATCGTTCTACGGGGTCACGGCGCGCGGCGGTAACGACAGGGAACAGGCGCTGACCTGGGCGCTGGAGCGGATGATCCTGGTCCGCCGTGACGCCTTCTCCGTGCAGATGCCCGACCCGGTGGCGCTGGCCCTGCGTGGGGTCGGCTGGCATGCGCCCTTCACCCCGAAACGGCCCGACGGAGAATGGCAGCAGCTGCAACCCCGCCAGATCGACTCCAGCGCTTCGGTCGCCGTCGGAGCGGCGCACCAGGCGCTCAGCGACGTGCTGCGTTTCCTGCACGGCATACCGCTCAAGCGACGCAAGGACGGTGCGGTGGGGGCGCGTGAGCTGCGGCGGCTGGCCAAGGCAGTCGGTGGAGCGCCCGAGCGGATTCCGATGCTGTTGGGCCTGGCCTATGCCGCGCGCCTCGTCGAACTGCACGATGACCTGGTCGTGACGGCCGAAGGCCTGGAATGGGCCGAACTGGAACCAGCTCAAGCCCTGACCGCCGTCCTGTCGGCCTGGATGACCCTGCCGGACATCCCCGCCGACCAGGAAGACCTGACCTGGCTGCCGTCGGACCGGCCCGGCGTCCCGGATCTGCGCCGCACGATGCTTCACGTGCTGGCGGAGCACCCCTGCGCGGCTGCACAGGCAACCACGCTCCACGATCTCCTGACCTGGGAGCGCCCCGTGCTCCTGGGGCGCTCGCTGTACGGGCCGATCGACGGGGCGCCGACCGGGGTCACCATCCAGGTGGGATGGGACGGCTACGACACGGATGGCTACGACATGGATGTGCAGGACGAGTCGCCGTCCGGTGCCCTGGAGGCAATGCTCACCGAAGCCGCGTTCCTCGGCATCGTCGCAGAAGGAGCCCTCAGCTCCCTGGGACAAGCCATGGTGAGCGGCGCTGAGGAAGATGGCGCATCCGTGGAAGCCGTCCTGCAGACGCTGATGGGCGAGGTGCAGCGCGAGGTCGTGCTCCAGGCCGATCTGACCGCCACCGTGCTCGGCCAGGCCGGCGGCGCGCTGACCACCACCCTCGACCGGCTGGCCGACCGCGAGTCCCGTTCCGTGGCCGCGGTCTGGCGGTTCACCCCGGCATCGATCCGCCGGGCCCTGGACACCGGCGCCGTCGCCGAGCAGATCCTGGCCGACCTGGACGCGATCAGCACGGCCGGCGTGCCTCAGCCCCTGAACTATTTGGTCCGCGACGTGGCCCGCAAACACGGCTCCCTGCGCGCTGGTTCGGCGGTTTCCTACATCAGATCAGAGGACGAGTCTCTGCTCGCGGAGGTAGCGGCAGACCGGCGCCTGCGTGCCCACCAGCTCACCCTGCTCGCACCCACGGTCCTGGCCTCGACGACGTCCTTAGATGGTCTGCTCGAAGCTCTTCGGTCGGCCGGCTACGCGCCGGTCCAGGAAGGCGCCGGCGGCGCCACCGTTCTGGAGCGAGCGCATGCTCCTGCCCGTAAGGCACTGCGGGACAAGCGCTCCGCCGTGGTCACGGTGCCGCGGACCGAGCAGGACGACCGTGACCTGGTGACCCGGCTCATGGCTGCGCCGGACAGTCATCGGTCCCTGCTGCACCTGGGGCACACCGTGATCGACTCGACCATGATCCGGGAGTACACGCAGGCGCTGGGGCAGAATGCGCCGCTCTTCTGAGGTCTCACCTCGCGAGCAGCTGAGAGTGGCCAAGAACGTCCTGGGACCCCCACGGTGGCGCGTCCAAAGCTGGCGTCGGCGCCTGGGCGCTCGCCGCTACGCTACATCTCAGCCAGCCTCTACCAGACAATTTGCACACCATCTGCGGTACCTGTGCGCCAATTGCCAGACTGCGTTCTCGCAGCTCATCCGTGGTCTCGGTCGTCCCGCTGAGTGTTCCCGGTCATGACCGTGGCGGGGCTTGCGTGCCGTGGTCACTGTCCCGTCGCAACCTGGTCGGCGCGGGACACTGGTGAGACCGCTTTCGGCGGTGGATGTCCTGGTTCGTTCTACGATCAGGGGGCATGACGGGGACTGCCACGATGGGACGGACGGGCAGTGCGCGACGCGCACTGGTGCGACATCTGATGAAGCTGAAGGACGATTCGGGGCTCACTTACGATCAGCTGACGGGGCTGGGTCTGCCCCGGCGCTCGTCGTGGAATCGCTGGAAGAACCGGCAGTCTCTGCCGAGCCAGGCCACGGTCGACTGGGTGTGCCGGCAGCTCGGGGCCGACGACGAGCTGCGCGAGCGCATGGTCGAGCTGGCGGGGGTCAGCAGCAGACCGACCTGGTACGAGCAGCAGGGGCGGGCGTTGCCGACCACGCCCGGCTTCACCACGCTGCTGGAGCTGGAGGAGATTGCCTCGCACATCGACATCTTCAGCCCGCTGCTGGTCCCTGGGCTGTTGCAGTCACCTGGCTACCAGCGGGCGATCTTCGACGCCGCGCCCGGCCTGACCATGTCGGCGGCCCAGCGTCTGGCCGACATCCGCAAGCAGCGCCAGGAACGCGTGATCGGGCACGGAGCGCAGTTCCGGGTGGTGCTCGGTGAGGAGGTGCTGACCCGTCAGGCCGGTGGCCCAGCGACGATGCGGGAGCAGGTTGCGTACCTGAGCGAACTGGATGCCCGGGCGGACGTGAACATCTTCGTGCTGCCGTTCACTGCCGGGGCGCATCCCGGCGGGCGAGGGGAGTTCACCGTGCTGACCTTTCCGGCCCACGAGGACGAGCCGGCCTTCTCGTACGCTGAGGGCTACAGCGGAGCGGAGTGCAGTGAGGACCCGGACGTTGTCGAGGACTTCAGGGAACGTCTCGACATCATCCTGGGCATGTCGATACCGATCGGGGAGTGTGCACGATGAACGGCGACAAAGCGGTGTGGATCAAGGCCTCGAAGAGTGACGCCACCGGTAACTGTGTGGAGATGTGCGGACTCCACCACACGGTTCTGGTGAGGGACTCCAAAAACGCGAGCACCGGCGTCCTCAAACTTGGTTCTGCAGGCTTTGCTGCGTGGCTGAGCGCTGCGAAGGACGGGGAGTTCGACCGGCTTCTGGGGAGCTGAGTTCTACTCGCCCTGATCGCCGTCCCGGCGGCTCTTCCAGGGAATCAGGCCCGTCACTGAGCTGGCCATGGTGAAGGCCTGACTGCCGAGGTTCTTGGCAGCGTTGACGCCCTGGGCGCCTGCATCGAAGGCCCGGTATATCACGTCGGTGGCCACGTCCGTCCACGCCCTGGCCTGGTAAGGACGGCTGGTTTGGCGGGCAGGAGATGGGGCCGTTGGCGAACTCAACGAAGCCGCTGATCTGGCCACCCTCTCCTCTCAGGACGCCGGTGGCCAAACCTTGGGCGCTGTTGCGCAACCCCCATCCTTCCGCCCGCTCGGTGGAGTCGGCGGTGAGCTCGACCCAGCGTCCGCTACTGACGGCGGGGAGGGCCCCGGCCTCAGAGACCACCGAACTTTTTTGCAGTACGGACTTCACGCGCGCCAGGCCAAGGTCTTTCGAGGGCAGGCCCTGCGAGGCGAGGAATGTTCGACAGCTGCGGTCCGATGACCGCCAGGCCGTCATCGTCGCTGATCAGCTGTACTTCCGGGTTCATGGTCTGCTCCAGGAGCCGTCCTGCAATAATTCAGGTCCGGGCATCGGTCCTAGCGGCGCAGGCCTGAGGCGGGAACGTTGCTGACCACTTGGTTGCTCAGAAGCGCTTTTGGTCTCGGGTGCGCTGTGAGGCCGTCACCGCGCATACTCTTGCTGCCTGATTACCCAGCCCGTATGTCAGCTGGCTTGGGGCAGTCCTCTTCCGCATCTACATAACAATTCGCAGAAAATGTATCGCGCGCGGCACGTCACGTCGTAGTCTGACCCCCTCACGTCAGGAAGTACCTAGCGCTCACCTGGGGGGAAAATTTGTCGTATATAACGCAATTCACGGTCGATGGACTAGCGGGCCGCAGAGGTCAGCTTCACTTCCGACTAAACCGAGACGTGAACATTTTTTGGGGCCTGAATGGATCGGGCAAGACTTCCTTGCTCCGGATACTCCACAGTGCCCTGCAGAACGATAGTCAGACGATTGCAAAAGTGCCCTTCGAAAAGGCCACCGTCACAATTTACGACGAACGGTACGGGGCTACTTTCATTCGAACTATTGACATGACGCGGGCGGATGATGAGTATCCAGAAGAGGCCATATTTAGCTTTGATGATGAAGATCCTTCACGATATGAAATACGCATTCCATCGAAGTCTGCACGGAGGGTCTGGCGCACTCGATTAGCGCAACGTTCTTCGGAGGCGGCCCGAACTTCAGTGAAAAGCAGAGGGCTGCCCGAATATTTTCCGCATAGCTATCTGCCAATTTCCAGAGTCGCAGAGCGTGGGGACGCGAGATGGAGGCCGTCAGTCCGCGACTTTCAACGCACCTCTACTCGGGAAGGAATTAGTGACTCGCTCTTTGATGCGGTGTTTGCCGATCAAGTCAAGAGAAGATGGACCGCATATAACACCGAAGCCCTAGGGGTAATTCAGGAAGTTCAGCAGCAGGGCCTTGCTGAGATTCTGTCCGTACTGTTCAGCGGAAGCTCGAAGCGGGGCACAGCGTCTGCGGAACCGGAAGACGTGGCCGATGCATACGGCTTGGTGACTACCTTCTTGCGACGACAAGGACTGAAAATTCGCTTCGATGAGAAATCGTTCGAAAGTCGTTACAAGCGTCAGCAAGACATGCAAGACGTCGTCGCGCGAATTCGCCAAGTCATGAGCGAAGTTGATAGAGCCATGTTACCGCAAAGGAATTTTCAGGCCCTCATCAGTGAACTCTACTCGGGCGATAAGAGTATCTCGCTGAGCGCCGCGGGGATCTATGTTAAGTCCGGTGACGAAAGGATCGCGCTGGAGTCGCTGTCATCCGGAGAGCGGCAACTTCTGCAGATTCTTTTGGAAGCGCTCGCTAGCGGTGAAGGAACGGTAATTGTGGATGAACCGGAGCTCTCAATGCACGTGGATTGGCAACGACGCCTTGTGAACTCAATGATTACCGTAAATGCGGACTGTCAACTAATTCTGGCTACGCATTCACCGGAAGTAATGGCTGAGGTCTCCGACAGCACCATTTTCGAACTATGAGGCGGCTTGCGTACTCGGCAGGTGCGTTCGTGCGGCGGGTGCAGATGAGTACAGATGAGTTGTTCGTCATTGTTGAAGGACGGGACCATGATGTACCCTTCTACGAAGGCATAATTGAGAGCATGGGCGAACCCAAACGTGGGTTTCAAATTTGGCTCAGAGAGCAAATTGCGTTGCCCAATAGCCAAGCTGGTGGGAAGCCGGCCGCAATAGAGCTATTCAGACTTCTGAAGCAGCAAGGTAGGTTAAAAGTAACTGGCTCGGGAAATATTAAATCTATCATCTTCATGCTCGACGATGATGGCGATTTTGTGGCTAATAAACGGCTTCGGTCACCTCATGTCATCTACACTTGCCACGCCGACGTTGAATCGGAACTGTTTGGTCACGGCAACATCGCTGAAGCGGTTCGGATTGCTTGCTCCCTAAGTAAGGCCGAGGCTGCGGCCCTTCCGAGGGATGTGACGGATGCGCTTAACAGCCTAAGTGCCCGTTGGGAAGAATGGATAAAGATCTCACAGTCCTCCCACCTTTTGGGTATCAGAACAGGCTTTAAGCCTAGCGATCCTTCTCCTATTAACGGTGACAAATACGGTCAGCTTGACCCCAACGCTTCCCGGGCCGCCGAACAATTACTGCGCAGTAAATGTCAGACTGGCGAGGAATTGAAACTAAAACGCATGGAAGCTAGGATAAATAATTTATCTTCTCGTGGGGAGCTGGGGCGACTAGTCAAAGGGAAGCTAGTCAGCGGCTTTCTCTTGTATGAACTTAAGATGCGATTTGCCAATGATCCAATCAGTACGAAATCGGTAAAGTCAGGCCTTTCGGCTATTCTTTTAACTACACTGGATTTTTCTGCTGACTGGGCAGGTTACTATCGCGATCAGATTCGGTTGGTTGTGGCAACGTAGCCTCGCACTTGCAACGAACGTGACCGGGCCGATCGAAGATCAACTCGGGTTCGGGGTTCTTTGGCTGTGAGTGCTTGCTTAGGGGCTGGGCTGAGGGCCCCGAGGTCTACTGGGCGGTCGGTTGCGGGCTGTTCGCGAGGTCGCGGACTAATCCTGTAAGCTGCGGCTTCTCAGACTGACAGCGGTACTGGCGAAGTGTGGCGAAGGCCCTGGCCAGGACGATGAGCCCTAGGCCGGGCGCGGGAAGGTGCGTCGGCCGGTGCGGGGCAGGCGGGCGCCGGTGCGTAGGAGCGGGTAGCGGATCAACTTCGTCGGCCTTGGACAGGGCCTTAGACTCAGGATCATCAGCACAGCGGTTTCGGGGTCCAGAGGGGTTGCCGAGCGACCAGGGAGCCCTTGTCGATAGCTTGGACGCTACTGACAAGGGCTCATCGCATAGTGCTTTCGTGAGTTGGGCGCCTTGGGAAGCTGTCGGCTGTGCGTTGACCACGCCACGATTTTAGCTCCGTAGGTCTCAGCCTCGTTCTACGCACGCAGACTTGATTTGTGCCGCTTCCAGTGCCCTTACCGGGGGTCGGGCCGCCGGGAACCGGCTTTTTACTGGCTACCGGATCCGTTTGGGCCGTCCAAGACGCCGCCGAGACCGCACTGCAATTGCAAGCTCCGCCTTACCCGACTGCGCCGTGAGGATTTGACAATGATTACAACTCCGACGCTCGCCCAAATGTAACTTCGATAGCGGATTTCGGCTGTTGACTCTGGTCTGGTGGATCCAGTCACGCGCCCTCGCCAACTTCGACGGCGCCACCGTGGGTAGTCTGAGGACGAGCAGAAGCCGCCGGTCTCGCCGGCCCGTTCAGCGCCAACCAGATCCGGAGGATCACTAGCGGTGTCAGTCCTTTCAAGTTTCGTGTGGAGCGTCGCCGACACGCTGCGCGGTCCCTACGCCGAGGCCGAGTACGGTTCGGTGATCCTCCCGTTCACGGTGCTGCGTCGCCTCGAGTGTGTGATGGACCCGCACCGTGAGGCAATGGTCGAGATCGTCAAGAGGTACCCCGGCGAGCAGCAGCGGCGCACGCATCTGAAGATTGCCACCCGCAGCGAGGACAGCCCAGGGCTTTCTTTCTGGACGACCAGCGCCTACACGCTGGTGAAGGCGTTGCAGGACCCGGACAACCTGGCGGAGAACCTCATCGACTACGTCGGCGGCTTCTCCGCCAACCTGGATGTGTTCAAGTCCTTCGGCTTTGAGAACGTGATCCGCACGCTGGCGGAGCGCGACCGGCTTGCCCAGGTGACCCGCCACTTCGCGAAGATTCCGCTGTCTCCCGACGATGTCTCCAACGCCGACATGGGCGACCTGTTCGAGAACCTCATTTACCGATTCGCCGAGTCCGCCAACGACGGTGCGGGTCAGTTCTACACGCCCCGTGACGTCGTGCGGCTCTTGGTCGACCTCGTGTATGCTGATGACACTGAAGCACTGCGCGGCCGCGGCACAGTGCGGTCCATCTATGACCCCACTGTTGGCACAGGCGGCATGCTCACCGTCGCCGACGAGCACCTGCACGGGCTTAACCCGGATGCATCCACAGCGTTGTTCGGGCAAGAGATCAACCCGCGCACCTACGCCATCTGCAAAGCGGATCTGCTGATCAAAGGTCAGGACCCCTCGAACGTCCGGCAAGGCGACACTCTCGTGGTCGACCGGTTCGCGGACCGGCGGTTCGACTACGTGCTCTCCAATCCGCCGTTCGGGACGGACTGGAAGGCCGTCGAGTCGGATGTGAAGAGCGAGCATGATCGCGGTGGCCAGGGGCGGTTCGCCCCAGGGCTACCCGCGGTCGGCGACGCGGCAATGTTGTTCCTCCTGCACGTCGCCTCGAAGATGCGGGATGTTGACGAGACCGGTCGCGGCGGTAAGGCCGGCATTGTCCTCAACGGCTCCCCGCTGTTCAATGGCGGCGCGGGCTCCGGGCCGTCGGACATTCGGGGGCACATGCTAGAGAACGACTTGGTCGAGGCAATCGTCGCCCTGCCGAACGACATGTTTTATAATACCGGCATTGCGACCTACCTGTGGATATTGTCGAATGCGAAGCCGCCCAATCGCGCGGGCACCGTACAGCTGATCGACGCCACGGGGCTGGGCTCGAAGCTGCGAAAGTCAATCGGCTCCAAACGCGTCGAGATTGCGAAGAAGAACCGCGAGGCGGTTGTGCGAGCGTTCACCGGCACGCAGAGCGACCACGGCGACGTTCACGTTCCGGTGAAGGTGTTCGCCAACCAGGACTTCGCCTATTGGTCTGTCACCGTTGAGCGCCCGCTGCAGTTGCGCTTCGAATGCACTCCCGAGACGATCAGCGCCGTCGCCGAACACAAGACGCTCGGCAAGATCGCTGGGCTAACCGAGGCGCTCGAAGCGTTCGGCGACGACTCATATCTAAACCGCGAGAAGTTCAACAAAGCGCTCGGCAAGCACCTTGGCAACCTGGGCCTGCGCCTGACCGCCGCGCAGCGCAAGACGCTGTGGCAGACCATCGGCGTGCACGACGAGGCCGCCGATATATGCGTCGTCGTCTCGGGTGCGAACAAGGGCGAGCACGAGCCGGACGCGGCGCTACGCGGCACGGAGAACGTGCCGTTCGGTTGGGGTGGGTACCCGAAAGCGCATGAAGCCCTAAAGGAGACCGTGCAGGCCTACTTTGATGCCGAGGTGAAGCCGCACATCGACAACGCCTGGATCGACTGGTCGAAGACCAAGACGGGCTACGAAATCCCGTTCACCCGGCACTTCTACGTCTATAAGCCGCCCCGACAGCTCGACGAGATTGATGCCGACCTCGAGAGGGTCGTCGGCGAGATCATGACTCTGCTTCGCGAGGTGGAAGCGTGAGCGAAGACGCCCGCAGGTGGTTTGGTGGTCTCCCCGAAGGGTGGTCGAACGCGCCGCTGAGCTATCACTTCGAGGTCATGCTGGGCAAAATGATCAACGCTAGGAATGAGGTCGCTGACGCAATCTCAGCACCGTACCTGGCCGCTGGTTCAATCCAGCCTGACCGTCTGGTGCTCGATGACTCAAAGCGCATGGACTTCTCATCGGGCGAGCTGCGGAAGTATGCGATGAAGCGGGATGACATCGTCGTTGTCGAAGGTGGTGCGGGGTACGGAAGAAGCCACCTTCTCAAGGATGACCTCATGGGGTGGGGTTTCCAGAACCACGTCGCACGCGTCCGGCAGAGGAGTGGTTCCGTCATCCCGGGATTCCTTGCCTACACCCTCAAAGCCTGCCTTGCGAGCGGCTACATTGAGGCCAACAATCGCACCGCCACTCTTCCATCGCTCTCACGAGACGTCCTAGGCGCGATTATTTGTCCTATACCGCCTCCCGACGAGCAGCGCGCCATAGTCGACTACCTAGACCACGAGACAGCCCAGATCGACGCGCTCGTGGCCAAGCAGGAGGAACTGATCAGTCATCTCGAGGAGCGCCGCCTCGCGGTCATAACGAACACCGCGCTGACGGGCCTCGAGGGCCAAGAAGCGGGCGAACACGACGTCTCGCGGTGGGGGAGCTCTCTCGCGGTCGAACCGTGGCTCGCGAAAGCACCGCGGTCCTGGGGCATGGAGCGGTTCAAGACCGTCTGCCTGGCCCGGGAGGAGCGCAACGTCGCGGGAACCGAGCTGATGCTGTCGCTGACGGTGAAGGGACATCTGGTTGACCGTTTGACTATGGCGATCCAGCAGAACGCCTCAGGCGCGTCTATCCCTCGGTATTTCGTGGCGCGTTCGGGCGACCTCGTCGTCAACCCGATGTGGCTGATCGGCGGCGCGATTGGGGTGTCCGACAAGCGAGGAGCCGTCAGCCCCGATTATCGCGTGTTCGAGGTCATCGGAGCCTTGGACCCTTGGTACCTACACGCAGTTCTCCGTTCCGCACCATACTTTGACCAGTACAGGTTGTATACGCGTTCCAATACCACGTTTGACCGTCGGATCAAGCAGAACGACCTCGACAACCTGCCCCTTCCCATCCCGCCGATCGACGAGCAGCGCGCGATCGTCGAGCACATCGACGTACAGACCTCGCGAATTGATGCCTTGATCGCGAAGGCCGAAGAGCACATCGCCCTCGCCAAAGAGCGGCGCTCGGCGCTGATTACGGCGGCGGTGACAGGACAGGTCAACGTACGCACAGCACGGAAGGCGAGCTGATCATGGCGGCACCCGACGGTACCCACGAGGCGGCGTTCGAGATTGAGATTGCCAAATACCTCGCCATGTACGGCTGGAAGTACAGCGAGACGGACGATGGCTACGACACCGGACGGGCGATCTGGCCCGAGGACGTGCACTGGTGGCTGAGCGAGACGCAGCCCGACGAGTACGCAAAGGTTGTGCGCGTCGGCACAGGCGCTGAGCAGGCCGACCGCGAGGCGCTGTTGGCATCGCTGGTGTCACGGCTGGACATGCCGATGAGCTCGGGGGGCGGCACGCTGAATGTGCTCCGTCGGAGGTTCTCGCACACCCGCGGTGCGACCGCGCACCTGCGGATGTGCCAGTTCAGGCCGGCGACCACGCTCAATAAGGACGTCACTGAGAACTACCGCAAGGTCCGCCTTCGCGTCGTCCGGCAGGTGCACTTCTCTCCGAAGCGCGGTGATTCTCGCTCGATCGATCTGGTGCTCTTCGTCAATGGCCTGCCGGTGGCGACGATCGAGCTCAAGTCGTTCTTTAAGCAGGAATGGCGCACGGCTGTCAGCCAGTACCGGAACGATCGGCACCCGGCGGGGCAGCCGCTGCTCGGCTTCGGCACCCGCGCATTGGTGCACTTCGCCGTCGACGACGACCAGGTCCACATGACCACAAGGCTCGCGGGGGAGAAGACCTACTTCTTGCCGTTCAACCGGGGCCACGATGACAGCGGTGCTGCTGGCAACCCGCAGAACCCGGATGGGGCCGCCACGTCCTACCTGTGGGAGGAGGTCCTGCGGCGCGACAACTGGCTAGCCATCCTTGGCTCGCAGATCTTCCTGAAGACCGAGGTGGACGACGACCCTGCCACCGGCAGGCTCAAGCGGTCGACGACGCTGGTGTTCCCGCGTTACCACCAGTGGCGCGCGGTGAAAAAACTCGTCGAGACGATTGCCGAGGAGAAGCCGGGGAAGCGCTACCTGATAGAGCACTCCGCAGGGTCGGGCAAGACCAACACGATCGCATGGACGGCACACCGGCTCGCACGGCTCCACGACGAGGCGAACGAGAAGGTCTTCGACAAGGTCCTGATCGTTTCCGACCGCCGCGTCCTTGACGCCCAGTTGCAGCAGGCCGTCGAGCAGGTCGACGACACCGTCGGCACCGTCGCCGTGATCGACTCGGCGGCCGTGCGCCGCTCCGGCGGCTCGAAGTCCCGCGCGCTGCTGGACGCGCTGACCGGCCCAGCGCTGATCATCGTCGTGACAATTCAAACGTTCCCCTACGTCAAGGGGCTGCTGGAGACGACGCTCGGCCACAAGAACTTCGCGGTGATCGTCGACGAGGCGCACACGTCCCAGTCCGGCAAGACCGCCGCGGATCTGAAGAAGGTCCTCACCGAGGGCGGCGAGATCGCCACCGACGAGGAGATCGACTCCCAGGACGTCGTAAATGAGATTGTCGAGGCTTACGACGCGCGCGAGGCTCAGATCGCCGCCGAGACGGCGGCCCGCGCTGGCGCTCGGAACGTTTCGCTGCTGGCGTTTACGGCAACCCCGAAGACTAAGACGAAGTTGCTGTTCGGCCGTGAGGCCGACGACGGGAAGCCGGTCTCGTTCGACGTCTACCCGATGCGGCAGGCGATCGAGGAGGGCTTCATCCTCGACGTACTGCGCGGCTACCAGACGTATAAGACTGCGTTCGAGATCGAGCAGCGCGGCAAGGATGGCGTGGTCACCGGCATAGTCGACGACGGTGACAGGCTGGTGGACCCGAAGGTCGCGACCCGTAGGATCATGCGGTTCGCGAACCTCCACGCGACGAATATCGGCCAAAAGGTCGAGATTATCGTCGAGCACTTCCGCGCAAACGTCGCCCATCTCCTCGATGGCCACGCCAAGGCGATGGTCGTTACGAACTCCCGGCAGGCCGCGGTCCGGTACAAGGTCGAGGTAGATAGGTATCTGGCGCAGAAGGGCTACGGGTACCAGTCGATCGTCGCGTTCTCTGGCAAGATCAGCGACGACGAGTACGGCCTGTCTGACATCACCGAGGCGTCGATGAACCCCGGACTTGGCTCTGACCTCGCACGGGAGTTCCGTCGGTCCGAGTACCGGTTGATGCTCGTCGCCGACAAGTTCCAGACCGGCTTCGACCAGCCTCTACTGTGCGCGATGTACGTGGACAAGAAGCTTCCGGACGTGCACGCGGTGCAGACGCTGTCGCGGCTGAACCGCACGTACCGGGCTCCGTCGGGCGAGTTCAAGGACCGCACGTTCGTCCTCGACTTCGTCAACGATCCGGCGGAGATCCGTGAGGCGTTCCTTACCTACTACCTCGAGGCCCACGTCGAGACCGAGACCGACCCGAACCTGGTCCACCGGCTCGCTACCAAGCTGGCCCAGCCGCGGATATACACGTCCGAGGATGTCGAGCGCTACGCAAAGGCGTGGTGGACGCCGGCGCAGTCCCACGCCGCACTGGCTGCTGCGGTGACCCCGGCGCGCGACGAATTCGTGAGTAGGTGGGCCAAGGCCACGGAAGCCCAGGACAGTCACGCCCTCGACGAGCTGCGGACCTTCCGCAAGGACTGTGGCTCGTACGTTAGGCTGCACGACTTCATGTCGCAGGTCGTCGACTACGGCACCAGCGATCTGGAGAAACTGGCCGAATTCCTTAGGCAGCTCGCGCGGCTGCTCCCGTCCGACGACCGTGGCGCGGACGTGGACGTCTCCGGGCTCGAGTTGCGCCGCGTCCGCCAGATCGACCAGGGCAAGGCCAGCATCGGCCTCTCTGGGGATCAGGACACGCCCGGCCTGTCCGGCATCACCGGCGTCGGATCCGGCGCCTCCCGCCCCGACCCGCAGCAGGAGCTGCTCTCCGAGGTCGTCGCCCGGATCAATTCGCTTTTTGGCGCGGAGTTCGCCGACCCGCAGATCGAGGGCTTTGTGATCGCTGCAGCGGGAATGGCCGAGGAGGACCAGCGCATCGCCGCTCAGATCGACCACAACGCCGTCGACCAGTTCGTGGCTTCACCTGAACTGCGCGAGACGCTGACTGATGCCGCTGTGCTCAACGAGGGAGCGTTCGGCAAGCTAACCGGCGCGCTGACCGGCGAGAATGAGCGGGCCGATGAATTTATCAGGCTCATCGGCCAGTACTTGTACCAGTCGCGGCGCATGCGGATGGTCTATCCGACAGATGCCGACGCCGCCGCCGACGAAAGCGAATAGGGCGATGGCGAAGGACGGCTTTCTCGTCCGGCAGGTGCTCGGTGTAGGCCAGCCGGGAGAAGCCGTCCACGGCTGAGTACAGGAACACGTAACCGGTGCGGACGCCCGCGTTGGCCGAGGCGGTGTGGGTGCGGCGGGTGGCGCGGCCTGGGCTGCTGCCTTGCCATGAGCCCGCCAGCCACCGCCGTTCGAGATGCGCCTGACCTTCTTCACAGCGACGTGGATCTCATGCCCGGAATAGCGAGCAATGATCTTGCGCGCGGCCTGACGGTTCGAGGCGCCGGCCGGGTCCATGCTCCGACGGCGGCTGATGCCCAGGCGGACCAGCCACCGCCCGACCCTGCTCACGCTGATGCTGACGCCCTCGCGGGCCAGCTCGGCGGCGATGGCCCGGGCAGTGTCGTCGCTCAGGTAATTCCTCAGGTGGTCTATGGTGCTGGTTCTACTGGTTCTACTGGTTGTCGGGTTCGAGTGTTGAGGCGACAGGCTTGGTGGAACCGGGTCGCTTGCGGGGCCGGTAGCTGGGTCCGTCGACCAGGAATTGATGGCTGGTGTTGATCAGCTGGTCCAGGAGTGATTGGGCGACGACGGGGTTGGGGAAGAGCGGATACCATTCGGTGGGTGCGCGGTTGCTGATGGTAATCAAAAGATTTCCGGTGGCGGAGCGTTAGCTGGTGAGTTCGTCGAGGTCGCCGGCTTGTGGTCCGGTGAAGGCGCGCATGGCAAAGTCATCGAGGATGAGCATGGCGGGGCGGGAGTACCCGCGTAGGCGTTTGGCCCAGGTGCGGTCGGCGTGGCCGCTGGCGAGGTCGGCCAGGACGCGTCCGGTCCTGGCGAACCTGGCGTCCTTTCTGCGGCGAATAACGTTGTGGCCCAGTGCTTGTGCGAAGGGCTCCTTTTGACTCCGACCGGCCGGTAGAGAATGACGGATTCTCCGGCGTCCAGCCATCGCAGGGCGCCCAGGTCCTGGATCGCGGCGGTGAGAAGTTTGGCGTTGGTGGCAAAGTCGAAGGCTTCCAGGGGGCCTGGCCGGCCTCGAACCGGGCCCAGGTCAGGCGGCGGACTAGTTCTTCGTCGCATAGCAGTTGCAGGAATTGGGTGTGGGCCAGACGCGCAGTGCGGGCCTGGGCCAGGCGCTGGTCGAGGGTCTCGAGCACCCGGTGAGCTCGGGGGCCTTCAGGGCCTCGTGCAGGCCGACCTCCAGGACGCTCGTGACTGGGCATGCTTGCTTGGCCCGGGCAGGACTGTCGTGGATGGCAAAGGTGGCCTTGCCGTGCCGCGGAGGATTCGGGGTTTGCGGTGGTCAGGTGGCCGACGGCCGGGCGGGGAACGACGAGAACAGCATCGAGAATGACCGCGATGCCCCACCGGACAGCGATCAGGTTCCGGCGTTCCTGCGCGGGCAGGAGGGCCTTCGAGCGCAGCTCGCAAGGCCCGTACGAGAAGTACCTGAAGGGTGACCATTCCAGGGTCTACGGGGTGACCGACGTCTGGGCCGCACGCCGCGGAGGGATCCTCGCGCTGCCCTCCCAGGGTGCGTCGCGACGACGGTCAGGTCCAGGTGCGCGACGACGGTCAGGTCCAGGTGATCGTCTACGAACCCCAGAAGCACTCCTCGGCGCCGATGCCCCGAGAACGCAGCGCACCCTCGTCCTCAATTGGATCTTCGGGCACCAGAACCCCGGCGCGGGTTCAGGCATGGAAGAACGCGCTGCTGGACTTGAGCCGGAGCAACCGTCTAATCCACTGCCCCGAGTCGTACACCGTGGCCCTGCGCGTGCCGACCGGGCAGCTGGGGCGGTTGGACCGTTCCCGTTTGAGTGGACACCCGGTGTGACTGCCCGATCTGTCGGGAGTTTTCGGGATGGGTTCAACGAGGCGTTCCTACACCGCCGAGTACAAGGCACAATCGACGTCGTACGTGATCGACGAGGGACGCTCGATCGCGGAGGTCGCGCGGAACATCGGCGTGCATGAGATCACGCTCGGCAAGTGGGTGAGGATGGAACGGCAGGAACGGGAGTCACAGCCAGCAGCTGCTGAGGCGCTGGACGATGACGAGCGGCTGGAGCTGATCCGTCTGCGGCAGCAGGCCAAGGATGACAAGGCCAAGATCAGCGAGCTTCAGATGCAGGTCGAGTTCGCAAAAAAAGTTGCGACCTGGTTCGCGAAAGACCAGCAGTAATCTTTGCTGCGATCGCGGGCTGGGCTGATTCAGGCGACTATTCGGTCGCTTTCATGTGCCGGGAGTTCGGGGTGTCCCGGTCGGGATATTACGCCTGGCGCACGGCAGGAACCTCCGATCGCGCCCGGCAGGAGCTGAGCCTGCTGTCGGTGATGCGCCGCCTGCACGTCCTGGCCCGCGGCAATCCGGGTGTGCGGCGGATGCGCGCGATGCTGGCGGCGGCCGGTCACCGGGTCTCGCACAAGCGGGTCTGGCGGCTCATGCGGGCCGCTGGCCTGCGGGGACGACATCCCCGGGCCTGGAAGCGGACCACGATCCACGGCGAGAAGCCGGTGAACGCCCCGGACCGGATCGGCCGGGACTTCACAGCGACAGCACCGAACCGGCGCTGGTGCGGCGATATCACCTACGTGCGCACCGGCGCCGGCTGGGCCTACGTGGCCACGGTCATCGACCTGTACTCACGCGCCGTCGTCGGCTACGCCATCGCTGATCACATGAGGACCAGCCTCGTGACCGAGGCCCTGGACATGGCCTTGCGCCGTCGCCGGCCACCGCGCGGAGTCATCTTTCACGCTGACCGCGGAACGCAAGGTGGATTCAATGGGTCGTCGCAACACCTCGATCGTGGAGGTGCTGATGGGCAGGCCTGCCGGGTGGATGTCGGCTTTGACGGGAAGGTCGCCGATGAAGTCGCCGGGGGCGCCGGCTCACCGGAGG
>NZ_BSTA01000016.1:0-144722 GCF_030269265.1 Kineosporia sp. NBRC 101677 | reverse complement strand
CGGTGATCTCCTGCTCATGCCCCGTGGTTTTCTTGCGCAGTGGCCGGGTGGGTACGCCGAACCACCGCAGCCACTCGATCCTGCCCAGGACGTTTCTCCCACGACGGAGGAGAAGCTGGAGCTGGTTGCCGGCGGGCGCGGCATCCTGGTCCTCCCGACCTCCACCTCGCGCTACTACGCACACCCAGATGTGCGCTACGTGCCGGTCGTCGATCTACCCGCGGCCGACGTGTGCCTGGTGACCGAAGCTCGTCGCAACCACGCAGTGCTGCAGGATCTCGAGCGGATCGCGCAGTCGATTCCGGCCGGCGTCTATTCCGGCCGTATCGATGCCGATGCGGCATCAACTGGGACCTGACCGGTCTTGGACGTCGTCGCCCGCGCCACCGCAACCTAAGCGGCGTCCACGAACGTCTCGACACAAGGGAACTGCGCATGGCACTCACCTCTTCCTCCCGGGTCCTGATCCTGGGCGGCACCAGCGGAATGGGGCTGGCGGTAGCGACCGCGGCCGCCGCAGCGGGCGCGCAGGTGCTGGTCGGCTCCCGATCCGGCAAGCCGACGTCCGCCCAGCCCGCAGGACTCACCACCCGGCAGGCGGACGTCACAGATTCCGCCTCTCTCGTGGACTTTTTCGCCCAGGCCGGGGAGTTCGATCACCTCGTGTACACCGCCGGCGACGCTCTCGCCCGGACCACCATCGCCGAGTACTCCCCCAAAGAGGCCAAGGAGTTCTTCGAGGTCCGCTTCTTCCGGGCCCTCGACACGGTCCGACTCGCCCTGCCGACCCTCCGCAAGAACGGCTCGATCACCCTGACCTCCGGCGCAGGGGCCTACGCAGGTGGTGCCGGACGACTGCTGGGCGCCACAGTGGCGGGCAGCGTCATCACCGCTGGGCGCTCGCTGGCCATTGAGCTGGCGCCGATCCGGGTCAACGTGGTGGCACCGGGCCTGGTCCGCACCCCGCTGTGGTCTGACCTACCCGAATCGGCCGCCGAGCAGTTCTTCGCCCAGGCCGCCACCCACACCCTGACCGGGCGCGTACCCACCGCCGAGGACGTGGCCAAGACCTACCTGCACCTGATGGACGCCGACGCCGTCACCGGGACTGTGTCGATCGTGGATTCCGGCAGCCTGCTTGCTTGAACGGCCCCGGCGGATGGCATTTCAAACGGCCGGGCGGGCGGTGACGGTTCAGGTCACGCGGCGTTCCCTGGGCGGAAGGCGAAGGATCTGCCAAGCCTGCGAGCCTGGTCATGGGCCTCGGCTATCGATGCCTCGAACATCGGGACCAGGTCGGCCATCAGTGGAACCACGGGGGCCAGACCGAACGAGGGGGTGAGGACGTGCAGGTCCAGCCCCAGTTCCAGACCCAACATGGTGTGCAGGTGGGGCACCAGGTGGTCACGTCCATGGTGCGGCGCACCTTCCATGTAGGCACCACCACGCGAGGAGACCACGAGAGCCGGTCGGCCCTGCGCCGGGGCGCCTTCAGACATAGCAATCGTGCGTCCCACCACGGCCACCTGGTCGATCCAGGCCTTGAACACCGACGGAAGGCCATAGTTGTACAGCGGCACCGTGAAAAGGTAGCCGCCCGCGCCCAGGAACTCGTCGATCAGCTCGTCCTGAATACCTCGAGCCGCAACGACTTCCGGGCTATATGTCGATGGGTCGGTGAGGCGGGCGGTCAGGCCGGCCGCGCTCAGGTGAGGGACAGGGGAGACGGCCAGGTCCCGGTGAACGATCGGGCCGCCCCAGGCGTCGAGGAACGTGCGGGCGACCTGACGCGAAAGGGACTCGGCGTTCAGCAAAGTGGCGTCGATGTGCAACAGGTAGGACATGATTCTCACTCCGTGGATGACGCGCACGACTTGTGCACGCTCCGATCATGCGACAGGATTTTCTGCCTTACAAAAGGCACTTTGGAGTGCGTTCTAGTACACACATCGGTGTGCGTGGTGAAGGGGCGGTTGGCTGATGGCAGACACCGAAGCGGTTCGAGTCCAGAATTGCGGGATTCTGCTGGCCGACAAAGAGGCATTCGTCCGGGAGATCCTGGACCGGGTCGGGGACAGATGGAGCCTGCTGGTGCTGGGTCACCTACGAGAAAAGCCCCACCGCTATTCCGGACTGGTGAAGGTGGTACCGGGCATCTCACAGCGGATGCTCACCGTCACACTCAAGCAGCTGACCGATGACGGACTGCTGCGGCGGCAGGCCTACGCGGAACTGCCTCCCAGGGTGGAGTACTCGCTCACACCCCTGGGAGAAAGCTTCCTGGACACGGCTTCGGCCTTCGTCCGGTGGACTGTGCTGCACCACGACGAGATTCAGGCAAACCGGCAGCGTGACGTCTGAAAGGGCCGGTCACCTCGGCATCAGCTCGGGTAGCGGCGTCGCGCCGGCCGGGCTCAGGCCGTCAATGACGATGACCAGGTAGCGCCGCCACAGTCCCGCGGGCGCGTCAGGTTGAAGACCGGCTGTGTGCACCGCGGCGCAGAGCATCATCAGGACATCCGCCCCCGTGACATCGGCCCGGATGGCCTCGTGGGTACGAGCTCGGTCGACCAGCACCTCTACGGCCGCACGTAGCTCTACCAGGACGGCCGCCACCGCGGCGTCGCTTTCGCCGGTGGCCTGCAGAAACGCCACGTCCTGCCGCTGCAGGCTCTCCCCGGCCTCGGCCAGGAACTCCCACAGAGCCGTACCCGGGTCCTGGGCGTCCCATCGTTGCTGGGCGGCGACGGTGAGCCTGCTGAAGTGAGCACCCACGACGGCCGTGATCAGGTCTTCCTTCGTGGCGAAGTGGCGGAAGACGGTGCCCTTGGCCACCCCGGCCCGCCGCGCGATGTCGGCGATCGAGGTCTCACTGCCTCGCTGAGCGAACTCGATCTCGGCCGCAGCTAGCAACGACGCACGATTGCGAACCGAATCGGCACGGGGCGGACGGGGGTCGGCAGGCACGAACGCGATCCTACTATCTTGACCGCCCGGTCACTTTTGCCGTAGCCTCCAACAACATGACCGTGCGGTCATTTTACGGGTGGGCCAATGTCGTCCCATGATCGAGATTGTCTGACAGAGGAAGTTGACTTCGTTGGCAACCTTGGGCGTCATCGGCACCGGCAACCTTGGGCTCAAAATTGCCCAGCTCGCCATCGCGGCGGACCTGGAGGTGGTGCTGTCCAACTCGCGCGGGCCCGAGAGCCTTACTTCAGCCGTGGCCCAGCTCGGCGAACGAGCCCACGCCGCAACGTCGGTCGAGTCGGCCGAAGCCGGTGACTGGGTCCTGCTCAGCGTCCCCCTCGCTGTGGTGGGACAGCTCCCCCGGGCCGCGCTGGCCGGCAAGGTCGTCCTGGACACCACCAACTACTACCCGTCCTGGCGCGACGGCTACATCGAGGTGCTCGACTCCGGGAAGATGACCACCTCTGAGCTCGTTCAGCAGACCCTGCCGGAGGCCCTGCTGGTCAAAGCGTTCGCCAATATCAGTGACCAGCACGTACTTCCCCTGGCCCGACCTGAGGGTGCCGGGGATCGCTCAGCCATGCCGATCGCCGGTGACAGCCTTCGGGCCAAGGCCTCGGCGGCGGAGCTGATCAGCCGCCTGGGGTACGACACCGTGGACGTGGGCCTGTTGAGTGAGAGCTGGCGCTTCGAACCCGAGACCCCAGCCAGCGCCCGGGCCTATTTCGCCGACGTCCGAACCCTGGACTCGGGCCTGATCAGGGTCGCCGAGCTGATCGCGGCCGGCCGCTCACCGATGGAGGTGGACTTCCGCGACCAGGGGGCGCCCCTGTCCCCGGAGCGCCTTCGCACTCTGCTCGACGAATCGCCCCGGGTGCTCACCGCAAACCGCAAAACGCCCTGACTGCAGCTGGTCACGGGAACCTCGGGGGGATAGACCGAGCACGGTGGCCGTGGCGACGTCGGCCAGGTGTACGGCCAAGGAAGGGCTCAGTTGTCGCAAAAGCCGGTCTCCCAGAAGCCTTTCCTATGCGCTCCGCGCGCCACTGCGGCGGACTGCCTGGCACTCAGCGGCCTGGACGGCCCGTAGCTCCTGCGCCACCAGCACACCCAACCGGCTCATGGCGTCCCTGACAGTGGCCTGATCGTCCAGGCCGTTCAACGGTTCCCACATCGCCTCGCGGATGGGCATCGCGCAGACCTGACTCCGTCGCCACCGCCAGCAGTGGAGGACCAGAGGCAAGAAGAGATGGCGAAAGGAGGGCAGCCGCAAGTCAGTTCCGGGAAGTCCAGTACGTCACCCATGGCTGAGCAATAGGGCTCACCGCACCTCTCAGGGTGAAACCCCCACATGCAGGGACGAACGCGCGAGCTACGGTCTCCGCCGAACGGTGTACAGGCAGGGCGCAGCGGTGAGCGCTCCAGCTGATCGAGACGTTCGAGGTGGCCATCCGTTCCCAGTCTTCCCCACGGGCGGCGTGCGCGCGCCCGCCGCCCGTCGGTGCAGGTCAGCGACCGGTGCGCGAAGGCCGGCAGATCAGGACGGGGCAGGGCGCGGAGTGCTGTACCCGAGAGGCCGTGGATCCTAGCAGGATCGTCGTCGTGAGCCCGCGATCGCCCGAGGCCAACGAGATCAGTCCGGCATCAGCTTCTTCTGCGGCCCGGATGATCTCCGCGGCCGGTGAACCGCTGCGCACCTGGCGGTGGATGACCGGGCCCCAGTCCTCGAAGAGGCCGGCCACCAGGTCCACCGCGGCCGCCGCCTCGGCCTGGAAGCTGAAGTCGGTGGGCTCGGTGTTGCGGCGCTCGGTGATCTCGTTGGCGAACGGGACCGCCGCGTAGGGGCTGACCACGGCCACGACGGTGACGTCGGTGATCTCGCGGGAGTCGGCGATGTGCTGGAACTGCCGGGCCCCGGCGAGGGAGGCCACCGATCCGTCGGTGGCGACGATCACGTGCATGACTCACAACCCCTTGTCGGTCGGCTCGGCGCCGGATGTCCTTGCCCTGCCGAAGAAGTGCTCGGCCAGAAAGAGCACCAGGCCGATGGCCAGCAGACCGGCCACCCACAGCAGGGAACCCGGGTCGTCGTAGACGGTGTAGACCAGCACGACCAGGTTGCCGACGATGCCCAGGACCAGCAGAGCGGTGTTGGCCCGGTAGGTGTCCGGCGTCTCGTCGGTACCCCGCAGCTTCAGGCAGGCCACGATCACCAGCGCGTAGATGAACAGCAGGAACACCACGGTGATGGTGGCCAGCCGGTCGACGATGTCCAGGTCCGACCCGCCGAGCTGGATCAGCGCGCCGATCAGCAGCAGCACCCCGACGATCCCGGAACCGAAAAGCAGCGCGACATAAGGGCTGCGGCGGGTGGGGTGGACGCGGGCGAACACCGAGGGCACCACGTCCTCGCGGGCCATGCCGTACAGGATCCGAGACTGCGCGATCACCGTCACCAGAGCGGTGTTGCTGATCGCGGTCATGGCGATCAGGCCGAACACGATCAGCATGAAGTCCACCGAGAGCGGCAGCAGGTCGGCCCGGATCACCTCCAGCAGGGTGTTGCCGGACAGCGTCTCCATCGGCACGGCCAGGGCGGCGGCGATCGAGACCAGCACGTAGACGACACCCGCCGTCAGCATGCCTCCGATCAGGGCTCTCGGGAACGCCCGGGAGGGATCGATGGTCTCCTCGGCCACGTTCGCGGCGTTCTCGAAGCCCGTCATTGCGAAGAAGGCGAGCGAGACCCCGGACACCACGGCGATGGCCTTGCTGCCCTCCCCGCTGAACTCCAGCAGCACCCCTGGTTCGGAGACACCGGTGAACAGCGCGATCGCACCGATGACCATGATCAGCAGCAGGCCGCTGATCTCGATGAAGGTCATGATCACGTTGACCACGACGGACTCGCTGATCCCGATCAGGTTGATGAGGGTGATCACGGTGATGAAGGCGAGCGCGATCAGCAGCGTCGGCACGACCGCGTCCTCGGACATCCCGACGACCCCGGCGAAGTACCGGACGAAGCCCGAGGCCAGCGAGCCGACGGCGGCCATGTTGGCCGACAGCATGCAGATCGTGATGAAGAAGGTGAGCACCGGGCGCCGGAACGCCTTGTTGACGTAGAGCGAGGCCCCGGCGGCCTGCGGATACTTGGTGACCAGTTCGGCGTAGGCGAGCCCGGTCACCGCGGCCACCGCGACCCCGGCCAGGAAGGCGATCCAGAAGGCGCCACCCACGGACGCCGCCACGAGGCCGATCAGGACGTAGATGCCGGAGCCGAGGACATCACCGACCACGTAGAAGTAGAGCTGCCTACCCGTGATCGAGCGTCTGAGCTCGCTGTGCTCAGCGACCCCTCCGGCGGCAGATGTGGTCATGAACCGAGCGTACGTTTGCAGGGTTGAGGACGTATATCAACGCATTACCCGCGGTGAACCAATATCCGCCGTTCACCTCAAAGGTCTTGCCGACCGGCCGGATCCCCAACTGCCCGACCCGTCAGAACCGTCCAGCGCCGGGGAGCGTTCGCTGCGACGGATGCACTCGGCATGTCGCACATTACGTATCAAGTAGGCAATCAGTGGTGTCCTGGTTCTGGGGGTCCGGGCATCTGGCCCAGACCTGGGGAGGGGTACGCCATGAACAGCACTGACAGCACTCTGAGACCATCCGCTCAGCGGCAGACCGGGCGGCTGGCGCTGGCCGCCTTGCTCTCGGCAATCGCCGGTGGAACGGGCACCTGCATGGTGTGGGCCACCCAGAACAGCCTTGACCCCTCCCCCACCCAGACCGTCATCGCCAGCGCTCCCGTCCTCATCGTGCTCGCGGTGGCACTGTGGCGCCTGAGCGCGCACGGCGTGCTCGCCCGGACCCCGGTGACCCGAGCCCTGACCGGCCTGCTCGCGGCCGTCGGCATCGGGTTGCTGTTCTTCGGCCTGAGCTGGGTCGACTTCGTCAACGACGATCCTCTACTCGGCATCGACACGCTGCGCACCCTGGGCGTGGTGACCGGCCTCGGGTCCGTCTTTGCGATCGTGCCCGCCCTGGTCACCTTCCTCGTCCTGGCACCGCTGACCGCCCTCCGGCCGGGACTGAGCGCGGCCAGCCTAGAGGCACTGGCGGCCGTAGTAGCTGCAGTGATCACCGGGCTCTACACCCGATGGCTGTTCGCTTACGACCCCAGCTTCAGCCCAGCGCCCGTCCTCCTGATCACGCTCTCCGCCGCGGCTCTGGCCGGCTGTTGCGCTGTCGCCGGTGTGCAGTGGGTGCTGAAGGCTCGCCCGCAGAACTGATCGCCGCAGGTGTCCCCCGCGCGAGGGACCGTCCAAATGCCCACCCTGGGGTGACGTTTTCGGGAGGTGAGATCCCTAGCGTCATCGGCATGAGGAAGTCATTTGTAGCGAGCGTCATTGCAGCGACACTGGCAGGAACCGCCATCGTCGGCGGCGTGGCCGCTCAGGCCAGAACCACCGGCGACCCGGCAGCGGCCACCTCCCGGCCGGGCCTGACCGCAACCCTGCAGTCCGACGCCGATGTACTTCAGAACTACGGCGCGCCAGGTGTTCTGGTCAAATTCGATACCGCACGCGGCGACGTGCGGGTGCGCAGCGGATACGGCAACGTCGCGAGGCGCACCCCGGTCCCGTGGAACGCGAAGTTCCGGATCGGTAGCTTCACCAAGCCGTACCTGGCAGCGACCGTGCTGCAGCTCGTCGGCGAGCGCAAGCTGTCCCTGGACGACAAGGTCGAGAAGTTCCTGCCCGGCCTGATCAGCGCCAACGGCAACGACGGTCGCAAGATCACGGTGCGACAGCTTCTGCAGCACACCAGCGGCCTGCCCGAATACACCAACGCCATGACGTCCATGGGCACCGTGGAGGGGTTCCAGAAGACCCGTCTGCGCACCTGGACCAACCCTGAACTCGTCGCCCTGGCCATGCAGTTCCCGTCCGGCTTCGCGCCGGGCACCGGATGGGGCTACTCCAACACCAACTACGTCGTGGCCTCGCTCATCATCGAGAAGGTCACCGGCCGGTCCTGGCAGCAGGAGGTTCACCGGCGGATCGTCAAGCCGCTGGGCCTGCGCCACACCTATCTGCCGGGCACTACGCCGACGATCCCTCGCCCGCATGCGGTGGGCTACCAGCGCTTCCCCGGCCCGGACGCGACGCCCACCGATCCCCGCTACGGCAAGCCGATCGACGCGACGCTGCTCAACCCGTCCCTGGCCGGCCCTGCGGGCGAGATGATCAGCACCGCCGACGACGCCAACACCTTCCTGCGGGCACTGGTCTCCGGCAAGGTGCTGAGGCCCGCCGAGCTCGCCGAGATGCAGCGCACCGTGGCCACCAACGACGAGCTGCGGGCCAGGTGGCCCGGCGCCCGGTACGGCCTGGGCATCGTGTGGGCGGAGAACTCGTGCGGTGGCTACTGGAGCCACGGCGGCGACATCCCCGGATTCATGACCCGTAACGGCGTCACCCCGGACGGCTCGCGCAGCGTCATGGTGTCGATCAACACCGACTCGCTCAAGCCGAAGCCTGGAGTGAAGCTGCCCGCGGTGGACATCACCACTGATCTGGTCGACCACGCCCTCTGCAGCGCCCACTGACCTGACCCACTGCTGCGATGTCGCCGTCACCCAAGAAAGACCTTCGACATGAAAACTCTGAAGAATCAGTTTCCTTTGGCGCTCACCGTCGCTGTCACCGCCATCTTGCCCGCGGTGGGGGTCTCCGTCGCCGGCGAACCCACCGGCGCGAGCGCCAGGCCCGCCGCGGCCTCCGGCTGGGACGGCATCACTCGTGAGCAGGTGCGGATCGACCTCGGTGCGGGCTGGGTCACGAAGGCCGAGCTGACCTATCCGAGCGCCGCCCAGGGGCGCCTGCCGCTGGTCGTGTTCCTGCACGGCAGCGGACGCAACGACATGAACCAGACGCTGCCGGGCGGCAACGGCTCGACCTTCGTACCGCTCGCGCAGGCCGCCGGCCATGCGGGCTACGCGACTCTGCGCTTCAACAAGCGCGCCGTGAACGACATCGGCCCGGTCCTGACCACCGATCCGGCTCAGCTGGAGCCGAAACAGCCCTACCACCGGACCCAGCAGGACGCCGCTGCGGTGATCCGGTTCGCGGCCGGGTCGCCTCGCGTGAACCCGTCGAGGATCTTCCTGCTCGGCCACAGCGAGGGCACGAATGTTGCCGCCAACCTCGCCGCCGCCCCGAAGAGCTTCGGCATCCCGAAACCGGCCGGGGTGATCGCGATGGCTGTCATCGGCAAGCCCGTCAAACAGCTGATGACGTTCCAGGTCTACGGACGCCTGCTGCTGCAACTGCACGACGAGTTCGACCTCGACGGCGACGGCCAACTGACCGCCATCGAGGCGACCGACGGCCTGGTGGGACAGCCTCAGCAGACCGCCGACCTGTTCCGCTCCGTCCTGCTCAACGGTACGAAGCTGAAGGACGGCACCGACAAGAACCGTGACGGCCACATCGCGATCGATACCGAGGCCGGCCCGGTGCTGCGCGACCTGACCGGCATCGACGCGTACCCGAACATCCCCGGCCTGAGCACTTTCCTGGTCAGCTACATCAAGGATCTCGCCCGTTTTCCGCACGCCGGGAAGGCGCTGCCTCGGTTCTCCGGCCCGACGCTCCTGCTCAACGGCGAGAACGACCTTGAGACGCCGGCCCGGGCGGCGCTGGCCGCGGACGCGGCGGTGGCGGCAGCCGGCAACAAAGACCACACAGTGGTGATCTACCCCGGCCTCGCCCACACCATGAACGCGTCACCGAAGTTCGACGACGAGCTGGGCGAGCCGGACCAGCGGGTCGTTGCCGACGTCCAGAAGTGGCTCGAGGCACACCACTGATTAGGCGCGCGGGGGGCCTCAGCCCGGCGCCGCAACCATCCCGACCCGGACGCACCTGATTCGTGTCAGGTGAGTGTCCGGTGAGTGTCAGGTCTATTCCGGAGTTGTCCGGTCAACCGTCTGAACACCGGCCTGAGCTGAACTGATGGCGAGGTGGTCACCCGCAACGGTGGCCGCGGCAAGCCCGCTTCAGCGATGAGTTTCGTTCAATGTCGAAAGGACGAGCCGGTGAACAATGATCTGTCGGTGGGAGAGCGGCTGCGGGTACGCGGCCTGATCCTCAGTTTCGTGGCAGCCCTGGCCGCGGCGCTGAGCCTGGTCGCCACGGCGGAACCCAGTAGGGCGCTCAGCCCTGACAAGGGCGTCGTCAACGGCAGCAGCACCCTGAGCATCGGTCTCATCGAGGTCTGGCCCGGGCAGACGAGCACCTACGACTTCACCATCCCGCCGTACTCCGACAGCCAGTCGGTCGAAGCCCCTCACAGGGTTCAGGGCGTGTACATCGGACCTGGGTACTGCGCGCAACGCTGGACGTACCCGACCAGGATCGCCACGAACTCGACGCTCTGGAAGCGGGCCGGCGCCGACTTCCCACCGGGCCGCTACCAGTTGCTCGGCGACTTCTGGGTCAAGATCGTCGCCTACCGCGGCACCTGCTGACGATTCACTACGAGGCCGGCCGGCGCTGCGCCGGCCGGCCTCGTCGGTGTGCCCACGGCCCACCCAGGCGAAACTGCCCGAGGCCCACAAACGTCTCTCATTGATGACGTTGGTGGGCCCCGATCGCGAAGCCCGCACCCGCGTAGGTGGGGACCAACTCTGTTGGCCGTCCTGATGTTGGGATCACGAGCCTAAAAGTTTTCGGAGACGCTGCTTTTCAGGCAATCCGCAGTACGGGTCCGGGGCAAGCAACCGTCCGGCGACGGTTCAATGCCTTCCGCGAGCGCAGGCCCCAGCCCCCCATAATCCCCTTCTGGCCTGGGAGAGGCGTGATCACACGGTGCACCTTGGCGCCAGCTTCATAGGCATAAGGTCCTATTGACGCCCCTGGGCCACGAGATGACACTCAGCACGCCCGAACCCCCTGACGCTTCGAGGAGTTCACCGTGCCCACAGTGCGAAATCGGAAGCTACTCGGCTTGTCCGGGGTGGTCGCCACTATGGTGACCGCCCTGGCGGTGGTCGCGCCGATGCAGGCGCAGGCCGCCGAGAAACTACTCTCTCAAGGACAACCCGTCACCGCCTCGTCCAGCGAGAACGCGGCCGCCTTCCCGGCCCGGGCGGCCGTGGACGGCGATCCCGGCACCCGCTGGTCCAGCGCGTTCAGCGATCCCCAGTGGCTCCAGGTGGACCTCGGGTCCGCCCGCAAGATCACCAAAGTGACGCTGCAGTGGGAGGCCTCGCACGCCAAGGCGTTCAAGCTGCAGGTGTCGAACGACGCCAGCAGCTGGACCGACGTCTACTCCACCACCACCGGGGTCGGCGGAAACCAGACTCTCGACGTCACCGGCACCGGCCGCTACGTGCGCATGCTCGGAACTGCTCGCTCCAACGCCTACGGCTACTCCCTGTGGGAATTCCAGGTTTACGGCGAGGATTCGGGCACCTCCGACCCTGGCACGCCCGGTGGAGACGTCGAACTCTCGTACACCAAGCCGGCCACCGCCTCGACCTTCCAGAACGACGGCGCCTGTTCCTCCTGCACCGCCGCGAAGGTGACCGACGGCGACGTCACCACCCGTTGGGCCACCAGTTCCACCAACGGGTGGGTGGATCCCGGGTGGGTCTACGTCGACCTGGGCAAGAGCGCGAACATCCACCGTGTCGTGCTGCACTGGGACGCCGCCTACGCCACGGCCTACCAGCTGCAGGTCTCCAACGACGCCGCGAACTGGACCACCATCCACACCGTCAGCGCAGGTAAGGGCCACAAGGAGACCGCCAGCGGCCTCAACGGCACCGGCCGCTACGTGCGGGTGTACGGCACCGCCCGTTCGAACGGGTACGGCTACTCGATGTGGGAGTTCCAGGTGTTCGGCACCGGCGGCGACCCCGTCACCCCACCGACCAAGATCCCCAACATCACCCTCCCGGCCACCCGGATGGTCTTCAACGACGAGTTCAACGGCTCGGTCGGCAGCACCCCGGACACCAGCAAGTGGACGGCCGACCCGGGTACCGGCCAGAACGGCGAACTGCAGTACTACACCGACAACAAGAACGCGACCATGGATGGCGGCGGCAACCTGGTCATCGAGGCGCGCAAGGAGACCCCACCGCAGTGCGCCGGCTGCCAATACACCTCCGGCCGGATCAACACGCTCAAGACGTTCACCTTCACCTACGGCCATGCCGAGGCCCGCATCAAGGTCTCCGGCACCCAGGGCCTGTGGCCGGCGTTCTGGATGCTGGGCGCCAACTTCCCCACCGTGGGATGGCCACGCTCGGGTGAGATCGACATCATGGAGCACGTCGGCAAGGTCCCCGACACCGTCTACTCCACGCTGCACGCCCCCGCCTACTACGGCGGCGGGGGCTACGGACAGCCTTTCACCGTTCCCGGAAGCGATTTCGCGAACGACTTCCACACCTACGCGGTGGACTGGGACGCCACCCACATGACCTTCTCCGTGGACGGCAAGGCGTTCTTCACCGCCGACAAGGAGACGGTCGAGACCACCCGCGGGCCGTGGGTTTACGACCACCCGTTCTACCTGATCCTGAACAACGCCGTGGGCGGCGAGTGGCCCGGCGCCCCGGACGCGAGCACCCGGTTCCCGCAGAAGATGCTGATCGACTACGTGCGGGTCTACCAGTAGGAGGATTCGCTGCTTCGGGCGGCTCAGACCGCCCGAAGCAGGCCCCACCATCGCCGATGACGGTAGAGGGCCTGCCCTAGTATGCGGGCGTGTTCGGCACTGAAGCACTCTTGTCAACAAATCCGAGGGCCAGGCACCCGTACCGACTGACTGCCCTGGCGTCAGGGCTTTTGCTCGCGGTCGCGGGATGCACCTCGCACGCCCCAGAGCCGAAAGAGACGGTCGTCGACCTGCTGCAGCAGGACTGGCAGCACGTATCGGGAGTGGCGGCCGACGGCAACGGGTTACGGATCACCGCCACGGGACGGACCATCGTCGACCGTGACAGCGGAGGGCGTCAGCCGAACCCGCCACTCAACCTGGCCGGCACACACCTGGTGACCGAGGGCGACTTCACCCTCGAAGCGCTCTTCAGCGACGTCACCGCCGACGCGTCCTGGGCCGTCTACGACAGCCCTCCGGTGATCGCCGACGAGTTCCGGATCGAACCAGCCGGCCTACGGCTCACCCTCGACGGCGACGACCTCGGGGTCATGGTCTTCGACGGCTCACCCGAGCAGGACGTGAGCGACCCCGAGCCGGTGTACGACGAGCACGTGACGCTCCCCGATCCGCAGGCCGCCATCTCGGTGCGCCGAGCCGGGGACACCCTCGAGATCGCGAGCGACGGGAAAACCCTGGCCTCAGTGCCTTTCGGTGAGGTGTACGAGTCGGGAGAGCTCTGGCTGGGACTGTCGAGCGACGATGGCTCCTTCAGGGTCAGCTCCCTCACCGCCACCGCCGCCGAGGGAGCCTCGCTGAGCACCGCAGGCCCGGCCGTCGCGCAGGCCGAGCCGTCGGCGCAGGGCCTGCAGGCGCTCGCCGACCAGGCCCGTCCGGACTTCAGGATCGGTTCGGCGGTCGCGCTCGGTCCACTCGCCTCGGATGAGGACTACGCGCGGGAGTTCGTCGGCAACTTCGGTGCCATCACCCCCGAGAACGCGATGAAGCCGCAGTTCCTCTCCCCGCAGCAGGGCGTCTACACCTTCGACGAGGCCGACGCGATCCTTGCGATGGTCGAGAGCAAGGGCCTGACGGTGCACGGGCACACCATCGCCTTCACCGAGGCCATGCCCGCCTGGATGCAGGAGCTGCCTACCGGCTCCGAGGAGGATCGTCGTGCCAGCGCCGATGCCCTGCTCGACTACGTCACCACCGTGGTGGGCCACTTCAAGGGACGGATCGCCTCGCTCGACGTGGTCAACGAGCCGTTCGACCTCGACCAGGGAACCAGCCTGCAGGAGAACATCTGGTACCAGACCTTCGGGCCCGACTACCCGGCGATCGTCTCTCAGGCCGTCTACGACGCCGACCCCGACGTCAGGCAGTTCATCAACGAGAACGGGGCCGACGTGCCGGGCGAGCGCCAGGACGCCCTCCTGGAACTGGCACTCCAGGCCAACGAGATGGGCGGTCACATCTACGGCGTCGGCCTGCAGTCGCACGTCTACGACCTCGAGACCGACGCCATCTCTGCCGAGGACCTCACCGACACCCTCGACCTCTTCGAGGACGCCGGGCTGCACGTGCGCATCTCGGAGAACGACGTCACCGACGACCAGGGAACGGACGTTCAGGCGGAGCAGTACGCGACGGTGCTGGCCACCTGTCTGCGCTCAAGCACCTGCGTCTCGTACACCACCTGGGGCGTGGACGACCGCTACGACTGGTGGATCGATGACGACGGTGCCCTGCAGCAGGGTCACGACCTCCTGTTCGACGAGGGGCATCCGACGCCGGCTCACGAGGCGATGAGGCGAGCGCTGAGGTCTTTTCAGTAGACGGTATTGGCGCGGGTCGACCACCCCACTGGATCAGCGCGTCCCGGCGCTCAACTTCGTGCGTACACGCTGACGTGCTGCACGCTGTCGGCGGTGAAGGGCTGCCGGTGCCAGCCGCCCCAGCGATCCACGAGCTTCAGCCCCGCCAGCCGGGCCATCAGGTCGAGCTCAGCTGGGTAGGCCAGGCGCAGGACGATCGGGAAGAACCGGTTGCCCTGCTCCGTGATGCTCACGTGGTTCGTCTCCAGGAGCTGGGTCACCGGGTCATAGCGCGAGACGTCCAGGCCGACGCTGTCCTGGTTCACCCACTCCGCACGGGTCCGCTCGCCCCGCGGGGTCCAGGCCCAGGGCGAGGCGGCCTCCACCAGGAACACCCCGTCGTCGTCCAGGTGCCGGGCTGCGTTCTCGAAGCAGCGCACCTGGGCGTCCTGGCTCAACAGGTTGAACACGGTGTTGAAGACCAGGTACACCAGCGCGAACCGGCCCGGGACGACCTCGGTGGTCATGTCCCCCAGGACAACCGGGACCTGTGCCCCGCCCGGCCGGGCCCGGAGCTGGGCGACCATGTCCGCGGACAGCTCGATGCCACTGACCTGGACACCGCGCGACGCCAAAGGCAGGGCGACCCTCCCGGTCCCGATCGCGAACTCCAGGGCCGGGCCACTGTGCGCCAGCTCGGCCAGCAACGCGGTGCACGCGGCCTCGTCGCCCCGTGGTGCGTCGTCGTAGTGCTCAGCGATCTGGCCGGCAAAGCTGGTCGCCGGATCGAAATCATCCATGACCCCACCCTGGGTGAGGCCCGCGCACGCCCGCAATGGATTAAGACACGCCGCCTGGTCAATACCGGCGATTGGAGGGCTGGTCGCTCCGCTACGTTGTGCGTTGCCTTGTGGGGGCAAGGTGAGCAACGAGGCGGGGGTGCTTCATGCTTGGACGACGACGCCGGCTGATGCTGGTCGGGCTGGCTTCGGTGGGGGTCACGGTTCTGAGTGCCCTCGACTCACCAGCTCAGGCAGCAGATCAAACCGCGCAACCGCCGCGAACGACGTCGTACGGGGTGCCGCGGCCTGAGGTGGCGCTGGGCGGCGGGCGGTTGCTGGTCTCACAGTCGCAGACGCCGGGTGGGCGCATCACGGTGGTGGCGCGGGATCTGCAGCAGATCACGGCGTCGGGGTCGGTGAAGGTAGGGACGGCTCGCCAGATCAGCGCGGTCGAGCCGATCATGCTGGACGAGCAGCCGCCCAGTAGTGGCCAGGTCGAGGTCTCGGGCGACTACGTGCTCACGGCCGACTCGCAGAACGGCTTCATGCTGCGGGTGGGCGACCGGCCCGCGATCAATCTGGCGCCGGCCGATCCGGAGCTCACCCGGATCCGGCAGTCGGGCCGGTACTCGCTGGCCGGTGGGGTGGTCTATCGCCCGGCGCCCGGAAACCAGGTGCGGGAGGTGTTCCGGACATCGACCGACTCCACCGACCTGTTCGGCTCGAAGGTCTCCTGGGTCACCGCTTCCGGGCAGGTGAAGACCCTGGAGCTGAACCCGGGCTACGGCATCAGGCCGGCGCCCAAGCCGGAGGTGCTCGCTGCCCGGGGTGGAGCCGGGCCGATCGCCGTGTCGGCCCACGTCACGGCCTGGCTCGACACCAACAACGTGATCCACCTGTCCGAGGGGTACGGCAGCAAGGACCGCCTGATCCGCGGTACCCGGGCGACGGAGCTGCAGCTCGACGGCGGTCTGCTGTCCTGGGCCAACGTCCGCGGCGAGGTCGGCCTGCTGGACATTTCCGATCCGGACGCCAAGCCCCGCCGCTCCGTCCTGCAGGCGCCCTACGCGGTGGACAACGGGCTCATCGCGGGAATGGACCAGACCGGGAAGGTGCGGGTGCGAGCGCTTCCCTTCCTGCCCAGCCGGCCGCTGCTGATCTCCTCGGACGTGAAGCCCTTCTTCTCCAAGGGCACGATCTGGCGGCCGCAGTTCGACTTCGCCGGGCCGGTGCTGAACGCCAAGCTCCGGATCACCGGCGGGCGTCAGGTCCGGGTGATCCGCGGCCGGGCTCCCCACGGTTCCCTGAACGGGCTGCGCTGGAACGGTACCGGCAGCAACGGGAAGTACCTGGGGCCGGGCTGTTACCACTGGACTCTCGCCGGAACGGTCAGCACGGTCCGGGGTGCACGCCCGTTCAAGCTGGGCGCCTACGTCTCCACCGACGTCGAAGGTGGTGAGAGCGGGGGCTGCGGCGGTTCGTCCTGATCACGGTCTGCGGATCGAGCCGACCGACAGCTGTATCCCGCTCTCAGGTTTCCCATGTCGAGGCGGACGACGGGTCGTGAGATCCCGCTCTGCCCCGTCAGTGACCGCATCCGAGGAAGCCTCTCCAGCTTGCGGCCGTTTGACGGTTCTCTGCGCTCCCATGCGCCATCCGCCAGGAATACCCTTAGGGGGTACCCGTGTTACGCTGGCGAGGTACCCATAGGGGGTATTGCGGCGAACGGAGCGGACATGACCTCGATCGAGTACAGGGTGACCGGGATGACCTGCGGGCACTGCGAGACGGCGGTGGCTCAGGAAGTCGGCCGGATCAGTGACGTCGAGGGGGTCGAGGTCAGCGCACAGACCGGCAGGCTCGTGGTGACCGCACCCGGGGTGGTCGACGACGCGGCCGTGCTGGCGGCCGTGGGCGAGGCCGGCTACGCGGCCGAGCGCGTCTCGTGAGCCCGGCGGGGCGGTTGGGCCTGTATACGGCGGGTCTGGTTGCAGCCTTCGCCGCCGCGTTCGGTATCGCGGCCCTCGTCGTACCGGAGAACGCGGTGGCCTCCTGGCAGGACAAGGCCGACCCTGCTCACGGCGACGGCCATGGCAGCCAGTCCCAGCCGCCCGCTGGGAACGACGCATCCATGAGTACGGCTGTGGCGGGACTGTCACTGTCTCAGGACGGCTACACCCTCGGGACGATCAGTGCTCCGGACCGGGCCGGTCAGGCAGGGAGCCTGAGCTTCACCATTCTCGACACAGAGGGATCGCCGCTGACCGCGTACGAGACCTCGCACGAGAAGGATCTGCACCTGATCGTGGTGCGCAACGACGGGACTCAATTCCGGCACGTGCACCCCGCGCTCGATCCGGCGACCGGCACCTGGTCCATTCCCTGGCAGTGGGCCCAGGCCGGCACGTACAGCGTCCTGACCGACTTTGTCCCGGCCGCGCAGGGCGCACCGAGCAAGGTCACCCTGCGGCGAACCTTCGATGTGGCAGGCCCTTTCACACCGCAACCTCCGCCTGCGGCGATCCGGACCGACCACGTGGACGGCTTCGACGTGGCAATCACCGGGGATCTCGCTGTCGGCACGTCACGGACGCTGACCATCTCGGTCAGTCGTGACAACGAACCAGTCTCGGCCCTGGAGCCGTACCTGGGGGCCTATGGGCACCTGGTCGCGCTACGCGAGGGCGACCTGGCGTACCTGCACGTTCATGCCGAAGGCGAAGCCCCCGGCCCGAAGAGCACGACGGGGCCGGACATCTCGTTCGCGGCCCAGGCCCCTACCGACGGCCGGTACCTGCTCTACCTGGACTTCCAGGTGGACGGTCGAGTCCACACCGCTCAGTTCGTCCTGGACGTGCCCTCCGGGAACGGCGGCCACGTTGCAGACGCTGAGGACGACGGCACGCACACGGATGAGGCACACGGCCACTGATCCGTGGTCCGCACCCGACAGCAGTGGAGGAAGGATTTCGGTGAGCGCATCAAACCCGCCAGCCGTGGGCTCGTCCGTCGAGCTGGACATCGGAGGGATGACCTGCGCGTCCTGCGCGATGCGGATCGAGAAGAAGCTGAACAAGCTCGAGGGTGTCGCCGCGAGCGTGAACTACGCGACGGAGAAGGCCAGGGTCATCGTCCCGGAGGGTTATGACCCTGCCGCGCTGATCGCCGAGGTGGAGAAGACCGGGTACACCGCCGCGCTGCCGGTCACCGAGAAGGACGAGGTCAGCGGGGCCGGGGACGTCGCGGAGGACCCGGAGCTCGCATCTCTACGCCAGCGCCTGCTGGTGTCGGTCGCGCTGAGTCTGCCGGTGATCGTCATGGCGATGGCCCCGGCCCTGCAGTTCACCAACTGGCAGTGGGCCTCGCTGACGCTGGCCGCCCCGGTGATCGTCTGGGGTGCCTGGCCCTTCCACCGAGCCGCCTGGACCAACCTCAGACACGGCGCCGCCACCATGGACACGCTGATCTCACTGGGCACAGCCGCTGCGTTCGGCTGGTCGCTGTACGCCCTGTTCTTCGGCAGCGCCGGAGAAGCAGGCATGACCCACCCGTTCGAGTTGTCCCTGGCACCCACCGACGGCGCCGCGAACCTCTACCTCGAAGTCGCGGCCGGGGTAACCATGTTCATCCTCGCCGGCCGCTACTTCGAGAAGCGCTCCAAGCGTCAGGCCGGCGCCGCCCTGCGGGCACTGTTGCACCTGGGCGCCAAGGACGTCTCGATCCTGCGAGGCGGAAAGGAAATCAGGATCCCCGTTGCCGACCTCGTCGTCGGCGACGAGTTCGTGGTTCGTCCCGGGGAGAAGATCGCCACCGACGGCGTGGTGACCTCGGGTACCTCGGCCGTGGACGCCTCCATGCTGACCGGTGAGTCCGTGCCGGTCGAGGTCGGTGCCGGTGATGCGGTGACCGGGGCCACCGTCAACGCCGGCGGGCGACTGGTGGTGCGGGCCACGAGGGTGGGCTCGGACACGCAGTTGGCCCAGATGGCCCAGCTCGTGGAGGACGCGCAGACCGGCAAGGCCGAGGTACAGCGCCTGGCCGACCGCATCTCCGGAGTCTTCGTACCAATCGTCATCGGCCTGGCGGTCGTCACACTGGGTGCCTGGCTGGGGGCCGGGTTCCCGGCGAGCGCGGCGTTCACTGCTGCCGTCGCCGTCCTGGTCATTGCCTGCCCCTGCGCCCTGGGCCTGGCCACGCCGACCGCCTTGCTGGTCGGAACCGGCCGCGGCGCGCAGATGGGGATCCTGATCAAGGGACCCGAGGTCCTGGAGTCGACCCGCCGGGTGGACACCGTCGTCCTGGACAAGACCGGCACCGTGACCACCGGCAGAATGACCCTCGTCGAGGCCGTTCCCGAACCCGGCGTCGATCGGGCAAGCCTGCTGCGCCTGGCCGGAGCGCTGGAGGATGCTTCCGAGCACCCGATCGCCCAGGCCATCGCCAAGGCCGCCACCCAGGAGATCGGCAGCCTCCCGGGTACTGAGCAGTTCATGAACGTCGAAGGTCAGGGCGTGCACGGTGTTGTCGAGGGCAAAGCCGTTGTCGTCGGCCGGGAATCGCTGCTGGTCGACTGGTCACAGCATCTGAGCGCCGACCTGCGCACTGCCAAGGCACGAGCCGAGGCCGAGGGAAAGACCGTGGTCACGGTCGGCTGGGACGGCCACGCACGAGGCATCCTCGTGGTCGCCGACACCCTCAAGCCCACCAGCGCCGAAGCCGTCCGCCAACTGAAGGCCCTGGGTCTGACCCCGATCCTGCTCACCGGTGACAACCAGGCCGTCGCCCGGCAGATCGCCACCGAGGTCGGCATCGAGGAGGTCGTGGCCGAGGTCATGCCCCAGGACAAGCTCGACGTCGTGGCCCGTCTGCAGAAGGAAGGCAGGACGGTGGCCATGGTGGGTGACGGGGTCAACGACGCTCCCGCCCTGGCCCAGGCCGACCTCGGCCTGGCCATGGGAACCGGGACCGACGTCGCGATCCAGGCTTCCGACATCACCCTGGTGCGCGGCGACCTGCGCAGCGCCGCCGATGCCATCGCCTTGTCCCGCAAGACCCTCAGCACCATCCGGTCCAACCTGTTCTGGGCCTTCGCCTACAACGTGGCCGCGATCCCGGTAGCCGCGACCGGCCTGCTCAACCCCATGCTCGCCGGAGCCGCCATGGCCCTGTCCAGCGTGTTCGTCGTAGGAAACAGCCTGCGCCTGCGAACTTTCCAGAGCATCGCCCGCTGAGGCGCCGGCCCGCTCTTCACCTACCCGACGGCCCGTAGGGAATGACCCCATGACCAAGCCCGACACCCCGGGCCGCCTACCGCAAGATGGAGCAGAAGCCGTGGTGGGCCGCCGGCTCCAACCTCCTGGCCGTGCCCCTTGCGGCCGGGGCCCTGGCCGGGATCGGGGTTGTGCCGCCCGTGTCGGTGGGTGCGATCCTGATGTCAGCCTCCACGGTCGTGGTCGCCCTCAACGCCCCGTTGCTGCGACGCATCGACCTCAGCCCGCAAGCCAGCACCCGCGCGGTCCTGGACCGCTAGAAGCCGCGAAGGACCGCCCACATGCCGTCGACCCCCGATGACCAGCCCGAACTCGATGCCTCCCAGGAGCACCACCACGGATACATCACCGACAAGCGCCGCTACCTCAACCGGCTCAAGCGCATCGAGGGTCAGGCGCGTGGCATCTCCAAGATGGTCGAGGACGAGAAGTACTGCATCGACATCCTGACGCAGATAAGCGCCCTGAACAGCGCCCTGCAGGCGGTGGCCCTCGGCCTCCTGGACGACCACCTCAAACACTGTGTGCTGGATGCCGCCCGCTCGAACGACGAGGAGGCCGCCGACATCAAGATCAAAGAAGCCAGTGCAGCCATTGCCCGGCTGGTCCGCTAGGCGGCCGGGCGCGGGTCACGACTGCGAGCCGACAAGAACCGCCGTGACCAGCAGGACCGCGATCATGACTGCGGCCTCCAGCGCGACCGTACGTCTGAGCAGACGAGCCGTGCCGGGCCGCCAGGCGTCCAGAGCGGGCAGCGCATAGCGGTTGTTGACGTAACCCATGACGGCGACGACCCCGACGAGGACCAGTTTGGCGATCATCACGCGTCCCCAGTCGGTGCCGATCAGATCGCCCGGGCTCTCGACGATCAAGAAGGCCAGAACGGTGCCGGCCACACCGGCCACGACCACGGCGGCAGTGGCCGGCACCGAGAACCGCACCGCCAACTCCCCTGCCCCGGTCGGCACCCCGGCCCGGGCGCGCACCAGAAGAAGGACAGCCAGCAGGACAACGCCGCCGACCCACACGGCAGCGGCAGCGGTGTGAGCCAGATCAGCCGCCGCTGTCACCGGTCTCGGGCCGACGCTCGCGGTGTGACCGTCGAACACGAAGGACAACAGCATCAGCAGACAGATCACGGCCGTCGTCCCGGGCGCACTCGGAACCCCTCGAACTCGCCCCGTTCGCACCGGGGGCGTCAGCAGCAGCTGCGCCGACTGGCCTTTGAAGTCCTGGGTTCTGCTGCGTACCTGACGCTGCCCATCGTCGACCGGACCGTACCTACCTCCCTCAGTGGCTCCAGGCAGAGCTGGTACATCGTGCGAACGCCGCCCACCTGCACTGCGCGGCACGAGGCGGAGGGTGACGATCAGGGCCACACCAGCAAGCAATCGCAACGCAACGGCCACGGCGGGCGACCACGGCACCGGCGTACCGGTCTCCCCCAGCAGGCGGGCTCCTTCAGCCACAGCACCGACAACCGCCAGGCCAGCCGCCACCCGCACGACACGTTCGGCCAGCCGCACATCCCCTGAGGACCCGACCAAGGTCGTCACAACAACAAGCAGGGCTCCTACAGCGACAAGGACTCCCGCGAAGCTCACCCAGCGGGCCCCCGCGGCGCCAACAGCGACGAGCGACGCCCCTTCCTCTTCCTGAGAGGACAACAGCGCATCCAACGCCGCCCCGTCCCCGGCTGCGTTGTGCTCGCTACTCATATGCCCGGGCGTCTCCGCATGGGCATCAGGGTCCGAGGGCGGATGCTGGCTTTCGGTGTGAGGGGAGGGTGCAGAAGATGTTTGCGGCACAGCCGCACTCGTGGCGTCGGCGGGCGACTGCTGCGCTACCCGGAACGTGATCGTGCCGGACTTGGGGTGGGCGTCGCCGGCGACCACGCTCCAGGTCAGGCCGTAGCGACCGCCTGTTTCCAGTGCCCTGGTGGGCTGGATCTTCCAGGTGAGGCCGTCGTCAGTGGTGTGGGTGCGCACCGGTACCGATGTCCCGGCGGAGTTGTAGAGGGCGAACCCGTTCCCATGGGGAGTGGCTTCCTTGCTGAAGGTGATGCTCACGCCCGCCGACGGGTTCTTCAGGGTCCCACCGTCGCCCGGGGTTGTGGACACCAGCTTCAGGTGGGCGGCGGCCGGGTACGCCACCATGAGACTTCCCGTCAGCACGAGGAACACCAACAGCAGCCGACGAGGCCATGGTGAACGCTGGGCTGCAGTTTGCTTGATCATGTCGCTCCTTGCCGGGGCCAAGAACGTGGTTGGGCATCGCAACGTGAGCCTGTGCGCAACACGCCTCACGTCAGGAACCTCTGTATGCCGACGGAGGCGGGGCGCGTCCGGGTGCGGGTCGTCCGGGCAGAGCCTCACCGCCAGGATGAAGCCCTGCCCGACTGGTGACCCGGACCTCGGGCGGACTCCCGCGCCGGGTTCGGCGGGGGACGAAGGGTCAGGCCAGGTCGATGCTTCGAAGTTCGGCGATTTCCTCGGTCTGGGTGTCGGCGATGGTCTGAGCCAGCTGCTTGGCCTCAGCACTGGAGCCGTCGCGTACCTGGGCCTCGCTCATCGCGACGGCACCTTCGTGGTGCTCGACCATCATGTCCACCCACAGGCGCTCGAACTCTGCGCCGTCGGCCGCCTCGAGCTCGTCCATCTGCTCCGACATCATCATCCCGGAGTGGCCGGCGGCCTCATGGTCCATACCGTCCATGGACTCGCTGTCTTCGGAGCTGGGGACCGGCTCACCCCAACTCGACAGCAGCCCCGACAGGGTCTCGATCTCCGGCCCCTGGGCGGTCATGATCTGAGCGGCAAGCTCCTTGACCTTCGGATTGATGGCCTTCTCCGATGCCATGTCCGCCATTTCGACTGCCTGAACGTGGTGCGGGATCATGCCCTTGGCGAAGTCGATGTCAGCGCTGTTGAACGATGGCTCGGCCTGCGCCGCGCCGGTGGTGCCACTGGAACTGGCGGAGTGGGCCGAGCCCGCGGCCGGTTCGTCTTCGCCTCCGCACCCACCCACCAGAAGGGCGACGGCGACCGGCAGAGCGATACAGAACTTGCTGGTTGGCATTGCGCGCATGCTGAAGAAACTCCTGGCATCGAGAGTCTGCTGGCACTGAAACGGCAAAGGCGCTCAACCGCATCACCGACTCCGGCGCGGAGGCGGGCGGGCATGCGCGCCTGGGGCATCTCAGGTGCGACTGATGCAGAGTTCAGCCAGGGAGGGGCACAAGGTCGACGGTCGACGCGGAGAGAGTCTCCAGCGCCTTCGTTCGGCCTGGGCCAGCGCCCCACACACGGTCAGGAGCCACCCAGACCCTCGGGCAGCGAGTACGAGCAGCAGGGACAGGCCCGCGCCGGTGAGAACGGCTTGGCACATCGGCGCCAGGGAAAGCACCGACGGGCAGTGTCCTGGCAGCCAGTCCGGACACAGGTCATGAGATGTCGCCGGATCAACAGGCTCAGCCAGCGATGAGGTCAGGACCGCATTACCGGCCTGCCCCAGGGCCGAAACCGGCCCGCCCTCGTGGAGGGACAAGCCCAGAACGGCAGGTCTGGGGGTGGACGCGTCCCCCGTCAGAGCGTCATGGGCGGCGCCCACCCCCGCTGTCTCTGCGCTGTGATGGTCCCGGCCGTGAACGTGCTCGCCGCTGTACGGCGAGGCGATCGGTGCCACGACGTGCTTGCCGTGGCCGCTGCTGAGAGCATGCATGGCCAGCAGCCCAGCCAGCAGAGCTCCCAGCAGAAGGAGCCTGACAGTGACGTGTCTGCACAGGTGAACCAGAGGTGGAATCCAGGCCCTTGGCCCACCACCTCGGCGCTTCCCCGTACCAGACATCAGCTCAAGAGTAGGGGAAGCTCGTCATGGGGCGCAGCTACTTACAGGTCCTTCACGCCCAGCTCAGCTGAGGCCCGGCAAGTCCCGAGGCCAGCCGTGACAGCGACAGAGAGGAACGAGACCCAGCTGATCACAGAGACGGCCAGCTCTCCTGCCGCGCCAGGCCCAGGATCAGCGCAGCAATGTTCCAGGCGTCGTCCTCACCCCGGTGGTGGCGCCCCTCCAGCGGCAGACCGGCCACTTCCAGCGCCTTCGCCATCCCCGGCCGCTTACGCAGGCCGTGAGCCTCGGTAAAGACCAGCTTGGTGTTGACGTGGCGCCGGCCGAACGGATACTCCACGCCGTTCGCCTGGCACTGCCGGATGAACTGGTTGCGGTCGTAGTCACCCCAGCTCGCCCACACCCGCTGCCCGGCCTGGTGCTTCACCGCCAGCCACCGGCACGCCTCAGCAAAACTCACTCCGGTGTCGACCTCAGCCTGGGTGAGCCCGGTGAGCTCGGTGCAGAACGCGCTGACCTGAGAGCGCCGCGGCCGCACGATCAGGCGGTGCCGCCCGACCCGCTCCACGGCCTCGAGATCCACGACAGTCAGGCCAATTTCGATGATCTCGTTGGCCGAGCCCACCGGGGGCTGGCCGTCCCAGCAGGTGGCCTCCACGTCGACGACGTTCAGCAGACGGGTTCCGGCGGTGATCATTCGGAAAGGTTAGCCGCAGCGACCTGCGCGACGCTCTCGGTTAATTTCCGATCGGCCGACCCGGCAGTACCGCCGCTAAGAGCGCTTCGCAGCCCTCGCCCACTGCAGGAAGGCCTGCGCCGCCGGGTGCCACTTGCTCTGGCCCGTCTCCCTCTCGTCCACGCCGTACATGCCGGCCTCGCGCAGGTAGTCGACCACCTGCTCACTGGGAGCCGGGTCGTCCGCGGCGGCCATGAGCGCGGCTCGCCGGCCTTCTTCCAGTTCGGTCCATCCGACGGCCTGCTCCGCCCAGCCGCTGTCAGCGAAGAAGGCGACCAGCCGCCGCCCCTGTTCGTCGAGGCCGTCTTGAGGATCATCCCCCCGAGCCAGCAGTCCGGCGCCAATCTGCTTGGCCAGAGCCGACTCCGGCTCTTCCACGGAGTCCTCGTCGGCACACCAGGCCAGCATCTGCCTCGCCTCGTCCCTGGTCAGGGACCCCCACCAGCGGAAGGCGTGGCTCATGTCGTCCGTCGTGGGGTCAATGCTGGTCATGACTGGCACCTCGCGTCTGATGTGACTTGGGGCTACCGATCCTTGCGGAGCGTGCACATACACTTCAACAACGCCGCGCCGCCTGCGAGCCCGGGCTCGGCCTCGTCCATCTCTCAACCAGGGCAGCCCCCGCACACCCGATGTTCATGCCGGCGACGGTGTGCCGTGCTGCCCTCAGCCGTAATCTCTGCTCACGTGACAACCCTGCAGCAGGACCGGATCGCCGAAGTGAGCCGTCGGGTATCCGCGGCCGAGAACTCCGCTGCCCTGCGGCACCCCGCTCACGCCGGCGCCATCCGCCGGGTGCTGACGACGCTGCAGGGTGGCCTGCACCAGGCGCACGCCCAGTGCGCCTCGGTCGACCATCAGTCCTGGGCCGCTTATGTCGCCGACCTTGACCACGCCCTCGCCGAGCTGGACATCGAACTGGCGCGAGCGGCAGAACAGCACACCGGCAGCGATCGAGACGTCGAGGACGTCCTGGTCGTCCACTCGACCGCACTGGAGCTGACCGGGTGGCGCCTGCGGGTCAGCCTGCTCGGTGATCCGGCAGCCGATCCGTCCGGGGTGCGGCAGCGGCTGGCCGCTGCCGAGCAACAGCTGCAGTCGTTCCGGTCCGACCGCGGTAGCGACAGCCCCGCGGCGGCGGAGTCCTTGGCGACGTCGGTGCAGGAGGTTCGCGGCGGCTACCCGTCGACGACCTGAGAACCTTGGTGGGCCGTGAACCAGTTGCAGTTCCGCCCCGGCACTCTCCTCAAGGGGCGCACCCTGCTCGGTAGCGCCTGAAATCTGCTCCCGATCTAGCTACCGGTAGCGCCTTTCATCATGGCCCGGGCCAGCTCACGGAAGGCGCCGACCAGGGTCCGGGAATCACCGGCGCGCGTCACGAGCGCCACCCGGCCACGAGGAATGCCGAGCAGGGGCACCCCGACGAGGTCCGGTCGTCCGTAGCTGGAAGCGAGCGGCACGATGGCGATCGCCTGGCCCGAGGCGACCACCTCGAACTTGTCCTGGACGGTCTCGATCACCGGCCCGTCCGGGGCGGGATGGCCGTCCGGTCGCGGGTCGAGCCGCCAGAAGTCGGTCCACAGCGGGTCGGCGTTCTCGGGGGCCCGGGGCATGGGCTCGTCGATGATGTCGTCCAGGGTCAGCGACTGCCGGTCGGCCAGCCGGTGACCCGAGTGCATCAGGACCGCGCGCTGCTCCTCGTACAGCGTGCTCACCTGCAGCCCGTCGGTGTTCAGCGGCAGGCGCGTGACGGAAACGTCCACGCGGTGTTCCAGCAGGGCCGCTCGGGGCTGGTTCCATTCCACGTGCCGGGCCTCGATCGTGGCTTTCGGGTGGCGGCGGCGCATCTCGGCCACCACCGGGGTGATGATCAGGTGGGCCGTGTAGCCGGCGATGAGGCGGTTGGGGTCGGCGGCAGTGCGGGCCTCGTTGGCGGCCTGATCGGCCAGTCGCAGCAAGGCCTCGGCGCGGGGCAGGAAGGCGCTGCCCGCCGGGGTCAGGTGGGTGCCCTGCGGGGTGCGGTCGAGGAGCCGGGCGCCCAGCACCTCTTCCAGCCGCCGCACCTGGCGGCTGAGCGAGGGCTGAGCCACGTGCAGGGCCTGCGAGGCCCGGCCGAAGTTCTGGTGTTCGGCCACTGCCACGAAGTACCGCACCAGCCGCAGATCCAGGTCGTTCATCTGCCCAGGATAGCCCTCTGATCAGCGGCGATGCCTGAACTGCATGGCGCGACCCGGAACCGGTCTTGGACGTGCGGCCACCCGCCGGAGCACCGTTGAGGGGTCAGCACGATCGAGCAAGGAGTCATCATGCGGGTATTCGTCACCGGTGCGACCGGGTTCATCGGCGGTGCCGTCGTCCGCGAACTGCAGGCGAACGGCCACCAGGTGCTCGGCCTGACCCGGTCCGACAGCGGAGCGCAACGGCTGCAAGCCGCCGGGGTGGAGGTGTACCGGGGCAGCATCGACGAGCCGGAGAGCCTGCGCGCGGGGGCATCGGCGGCCGACGGGGTCATCCACACCGCCTTCGACCACAGCAACCTGGGGGCGTTGTCGGCTGCGGCCGTGAAGGACCTGGCCGTGGTGCAGGCGCTCGGCGAGGAACTGGCCGGCAGCGGCAAGCCGTTCGTGACCACCTACGGAACCACCGCGATCCGGCCCGGTGCAGTACTGACTGAAGACGTCCGTCCGTTTCCTCTGGAGGGCCGGGGGCTGGTCGAGGCCCAGACGCTGCAGTGGGCCGAGAAGGACGTGCGGGCGATCTCGGTGCGCCCCTCCACCGTGGTGCACGGGCCCGGCGTGATGGGCTTCGTGCACTTCCTGATCGCCGCTGCCAAGGAGAAGGGTTTCTCGGCCTACCCGGGTGGTGGCTCGAACCGCTGGCCCGCCGTGAACGCGGCAGCGCTGTACCGGCTGGCGCTCGAGAACGCCCCCGCCGGAAGTGTCGTGCATGCCGTGCAGGACGCGGGGGTCACGTCCGGGCAGATTGCCGAGGCCATCGGGCACGGGCTGAACCTCCCGGTCCGCCCGATCCCGGTCGAGCAGGCAGCTGATCATTTCGGCTGGCTGGGGCCGCTGTTCGGGCTCGACATCCCCGCCTCCAGCCAGGCCACCCAGGATCTCCTGGCCTGGCGCCCGGTGCGGCCGGGACTGCTGGAGAACCTGCGTGAGGCCCAATTCTTCGCGTAACTGTCGAGGGCTGTCGCAGGAGTGATCGCCAGGGCGGGACGGCCCCCCGAACGTCCAGGCGACCGCCTCGCCATGGGATCACACCACGCGATGCTGTGTGGTTGGGGGGCGCGATCAGGATCACGGGGACACCGGCGTCGCTCAGGTCCGAACCAAGGGGCGAAGGTGGCCCGGACCCGATATTTTCGGTGAGGGACAGGCGGGTCCAGGCGGTGGCTCCGAGGTTCACTACAGTCAGGTGTCACGATGCTGAACCAGCCACCGCAGTCGGCCTCGGTCAGCCCGGCATCCGTGAGCAGCAGGACAACGCCGACCGGCAGCGACGCGGCGCTGCTCCGGCGACGGGTGGCCCCGGCGCCCCGGTGCTCGGTCACCGGTTGCTCTGCCGTGGGCTGGAACCACGGGTGAACGATGCAGGTGGAGACCCGGGTGGGGACGGTCTGCGCGAATCGGAGTTGCCGTTCGAGGAGGGGGTCGGCAGTGATCGGGTGCGCTCAGCAGCCATGCATCAGCTGCCGTGGTACGTCATTGTCTACGAGGGTCCTGAGCACCGGGTCGCGGCTCTCAACAGCGAGTTCCTGAACATCCTGGACGGGTTCAATCCCACAGGTATGCGCGCTGTCGACTACCTGGGCGGCGGCGAGGCGCAGGGGATCATCGACATCTTCGACCGCGCCTACGCCGGCGAGCAGGCTGTGTTCCATCGAATGCGGATCGGGGTGGTGACACCGAACGGGCACCAGCAGGAGATTGTCCTGGACTTCGAGGTGAGCCCGTTCCGGGACCGGCACGGGCAGATCGTAGGTGTCCTCGGCGCCGGGCGCGACGTCACCGCCGCCGTGCGCCGAGAGAAGGCCGACGCCGCCGCAGCGCTCGAGCTGGGCCGACGCTACCGGCGCGCCACCGACGTGATCGAGGAGGTGCAGCACGCACTGCTGCCGACGCGGTTGCCCGTGCTGCCGGCCGTGCAGGTCGCGGCCAGCTACGTCGTCGGCGGCACCGAACAGGCCGCCGGTGGGGACTGGTTCGACGTGCTACCCCGCCCGGACGGGCAGGTGGCCGCGGTCGTCGGGGACGTGGTCGGGCACGGGGTCGCGGCGGCGGCGGTGATGGCCCAGCTCCGCGCGGTCGCCTTGGAGCGCCTGAACGCCGGGGTCGGCCCGGCCCAGACGGTCGAAGCGCTCGACTGCTTCACCCGCGTCGTGCCGGCGGCCCGCTCGGCGACGGTGTGTGTGCTCGTGCTGGAACCGGGTGAGCGCACCGTGACGTACTGTGCCGCGGGCCATCCTCCTCCGCTGGTCCTCGACGGCCGAGGGGGCGCTCGCTTCCTGGACCCCAGCGGCGCCCCACCCCTGAGCCACACCGTTCAGGACGCCCACGGCAACGCCATCGTGCGCGGCGTCCTCAGCAGCACGCTGGGCCCTGGGGAACTGGTGCTGCTGTACACCGACGGCATCGTCGAACGTCCGGGCGTGCCCGCCACCACCGGCACTGTGGAGCTGTCCCAGGCTGCGGCCGCTGCCGATGACCTGATGCCGGTGTTCACCCTGCCCTCGGCCGTCGATCGCGTCACTGCGCAGACGCTGGAGCGGCTGACCCGCGCCACCGGCTCGGTCGACGACATCACGCTGCTGGCCATCCAGCCCACCGACGTGCTGCCCGACCTGCACGTGCACACCCAGCTGAACCGGGCCGGTATCCCGGCGGTACGCGCGCAGCTGCGGGGTTGGCTGGGCACCGACCGCGCTGCCGAGCACGCCGTGAACCAGCTCGACGAGATCCTCGGTGAGCTGCTGGAGAACGTCGTCGAGCACGCCTACGGCGACTCGGAGGCCTACACCGGCGGCTACCCCCGCCCCGACGGTGGGGGCACGGTCACCGTCCGGGCCCACCTCGACGAGCTCGGCACCATCACGCTGATCATCCGTGACGAGGGCTCCTGGGTGCCCCGGGGCGGTCATCCCGTGCCCGGCCGGGGTCTGGGACTGGCCATCGCCCAGGACTTCGCCGAGCAGGTACAGGTCGACCACTCACCGGACGGCACCACGGTCACGGTCACTTTCACGCCCTGGAAGGACTCCCACGGCTCCACCGCCCAGTCCCCCCGGCCGGTGCCGGGCCTCTTCGACACCTACACCCAGCACCGCGACGAGCAGGCCATCATGACCGTGCTCGGACCGGTCGATGCGGCCTGTGTGCCAGAACTGGATGCGCAACTGGCACTGAACATCGTGCCCGGCGTGGTGCCGTTGGTGGTGGACCTGCAACAGGTGACCGTGCTGTCCAGCGCCGCCATCCACGTCCTTCGGCGGCGCCTGGAACAGGCCGGGAAGGCCGGAGTCGCGGTGCAGGTGGTGAGCAGTCCCGGCACGGTCGCCCACCAGGTCCTGAGCCTGGTCGGTATCGACACGGCGGCGGGGCACTGACGGTTCCTGTCGGCGGACCTGGTCCCGACCTGCCGGCCGTTAAATCGGAAGGCGCCGCCCGGACGGAACGTCGAGGGCGGAGGAGCTGTACCGGCCGGTCCTCGAGAACGCTCCCGCCGGAGGTGCTGTGTATGCCGAGCAGGACCAGGGGTCACGTCCACGCTGGACATCCCTGCCTCCGGCCAGGCCACGCAGGATCTCCTGACGTGATGCCCGACGCGGCCAGGACTGCTCGGGAACCTACGCGAGGCAGAAGTCTGGTCTGACTCTCAAGACTTTACTGATGGCTTGGGGGGTCGTTCGCTAGGACCTGTCTGAGGACGACAGCACAGCGCATCCACGCAGCGTCAACCCAGCCAGGTGATTTGAATGATGATGATCCGCTCCCCACGGATGTCAGTGAGGTAGGTGAGCATCAGACGGCCCCGGCTCTCGATTTGTAAACCTGGGCCCGTACCGGTGTAAGCGGCGCCGTCCTGGTAAACCATCGAGTCGCGAACGGCGATCTCACCGACGAGCCGTTCCACTTCGTGGCGCACGGCGTCTTCAAGGTCGTCGAGGAGGTCTTTCGGGTCGCAGTCCCAATGCCAGTCAGCCACCGGCTACCACACGGTGAGCAGCCCGGACGATCTCCCCCGCCTCCCTGATGGCCTGAGCGCGGATCTCCGGGTCCGGGTCGTCGATCGCGTGTTCGGCAGCATGAAGCCGAGCAGCAGTGTCAGGGTGTCGCTCGATTTCGATCACGACGCCCCACTGGCGATAGAACATGCGGATCGGAACCACACTGTCCTCCTCGCCGGCCCGAACAAAGGCCGCCTGCATGTTCTCGAAGAACTCAGGCAGGCGGGAGGGGACCAGGGTTGCGACCGCTTGCCGGAGAGCAGGCAGAGACAGCTCGGGAAACGGTATGAGCGGTCCGCCGCTGGCGGCGTGCGACATGGTCATCGACTGCATCCCTTCCGAGCGCTCTTCAACATTTGGCCGGCGCCCGGTCTGTGTGGCACCGCAGCCTGAGTCTAGGCCAGTGTGGTAGTCCGGTCCGCCGCAAGGCCGCTTGTTCACAGCGGCAAGTTACGTATGCGACACAGTGGTTCATACCAACCACCGCAGCGCTGTCACGCTCCGCAGCGGGCTCTCTAGCCCCTTTCCCCAGCCATCCGTAAGGCCCGGCCAGACCGATCCCCGAGCTGAGCTCCCTCGACACCGGGGTGGCGATCCGACCAGGGATACTGGACTTGGCGCCCGGGTCTGCCGCGTGCCGGTTACGGCCAGGATGATGACGTCGCTCTCGGCACCCTTCTCAACCGCGGCCGCACCGGCCCAGATGTTGAGGACCTCGGGTGAGACGGCCTTCAGTCCACTGCGAGTGGCGATCAGCGAGCAGTTATCGCCGCCGTCGCTCACCTGCCAGGGGTACATCGCCACAACCCACGAGTCCTCCGGGCAGCTCAGCGCGAAGGCAAGGCCCGCCCTCAGACCCGGGCCGGGACCTGCTGCTGCCCTCTGGGTCTCGAGCGCCCTCATGACCCACAAGTCCTCCCGGACCGGCCTCAGGGAGTTGATCCGGACCGGTTGGGCGACCTGAGCAAGACGCACGCGATGCCCCTACCGTGACGGTCGTTCGGCGACCGCAAAAGGTTGCCCCGGACACCGAGAAATTTCTGACTGAATTTAGTTAGCCCGTAGCAACATTCAGTGAGCAACCATGTCTTGCCGATGCCCGGAGGCCGTGGAACCATTCGCGTATTGCTTGCCCAACCTGCATGACTTCCATGCAGGTCGTCAAAGGAGACGACAACGGCCAAGAACGTGACTATGGCGAGAGTTGCCGCGGAAGCAGGCGTTTCTCCGGCCACGGTCTCTCGGGTACTGACTGGTTCGGCACAGGTGAGCGCCCTGACGCGGCAGCAGGTGTATGCGGCGGCCTCGCGCCTGGGATACCTGCGCCGTGGTGAGCGGCCCGGCGACAGCCGGCACCCGCCGGTCATCTCGGCGGTGATCTGCGAGCCCACCACCCGGCTGTTCAATGACCCCTTCTTCGTGCGTTTCGTCAGTGGGGCCGAGACTTTCCTGTCCGGGCGCGGGGTTCCGCTGCCGCTGATCTCGGCGCCGGGCCCGGTCTTCGCCTCGACGGAAAAGCACCTGCTCGGCGGGGGTTCGGACGGGGTTCTGCTGGTCTCCGTGCACGGCCGGCATCCGCTCGCCCTGACCCTGGCCGGAACCCGGTTGCCGATCCGCGCGGCGGGGCGGCCGGTCAAGGAGGTGCAGCTGCCCTTCGTCGACGTGGACAACCGCGGCGGGGCCCGGGCCGCGGTGGAGTTGTTGCTGAGGACCCGCAGACGGATTGCCATGATCGCCGGGCCTTCCGACCTCCCGGCCGCCCGGGACCGGCTCAACGGCTATCTCGAGGCGCTGGCCGAAGCGGGTCGCCTGCCGCTGGTCGCGGCCGGGGACTTCACTCCCCGGGGTGGCATGAACGCCATGCGGCTGCTGCTCGACCAGGCTCCCGGCCTGGACGCGGTCTTCGCCGCATCGGACCCGATGGCCATGGGCGCCATGACTGCCCTGCACCAGGCCGGCCGGCAGATCCCGGGGGACGTCGCGGTGATCGGTTTCGATGATGTGACAGCAGCCGTTTTCGCCGATCCACCGCTGACCACGGTTCGTCAGCCGGTCGAGCGGCTCGGGGCCCTGGCCGCCGAATTGCTGTTCGAACAGGTAGTTTCTGGTTCCGGTCCGGCCGACGACCAGATCCTCGACACCGAACTGGTCATCCGCTCTTCCACCTGAACCGCACCGGACACACGAAAACCCCGCCTCGACCGAGCTTTCGGTCGAGGCGGGGTTTCTTTCCGTGATTACAGCGCCGGCCAGGCGTTGGCCAGGAGCTGCCGGAACTGGGCCGAGAACCAGGCTCCGGAGACCGGAGCGTTGGGCAGGGCACCGCTCAGGCTGTTGCCGTTGCGGTCGTTACCGGTGTAGGTCGGGTCGCACATCCGGTCGAAGCCCTTGCCGCCCGGGTTGTTCGGACCGGTCGGCACCAGCGAGCTGGAGCCGTCGGACTCACCCGGAGGCTTGACCCAGGTGTAGGCGTCGATCCCGCTGGCCGGGGCCGCCTTGGGCCGTTCGCCCAGACCGGCACCGCTCTGGTTGCACCAGTTACCGGCGTGGATGCGCCGGTCGATGCGGGAGGCGTCGACGAAGGTGTTCAGGTCGGTCGAGGTGCTGGCCGCGGTCGGCCGGGCCGAGCCGCCCCAGCCGTTGCGGGAGGTGTCGATCAGCATCCCGATGTTGGAGTTGAAACCGGCCGAGACCAGCTGGTTACGGAAGGCCTGGGCGAAGGTCAGCTCGTCGGTGTACTGGTTCCAGTCCAGCCACTTCGACTGCCGCACGCTGGTGCCGTTCACACTGGTGTTGATCTTGACGAACGGCTCACTGAGGGCCGAGTAGTTGGCGGTGTTGGTGATGAAGCCGTCCACCGTGTTGACTCCGCCGGTGGCCTTCTTCGCGGTGTCGGCGAACAACTTGGCCGCCGGGGCGAAGTTGCTGTCCCAGCCCAGCCAGCCGTGGTGCGCGGCGTCGATGTAGTTGTAGGTGTTCGAGCCTGCGGCCCGCAGTTTCGAGAGGGCGTAGGCGATGCCGGTGCCGTAGTTGCCGTTGGCCAGCATGTCCCGGCAGGCCTGGGTGGAACCGGCGGAGCTGCCGGCGTTCGTGACCAGGTTCGGCAGCGAGTCGATCTCGACGATGTTGACGATCCGGATCGACTTGTACTTCGGGTCGGCCTGGATCGCGGCGATCGGGTCGATGTAGTCGCTCTTGTAGCGGTCGATCTCCGTCGGGCCGAGCTCACCGTTGGAGGCCAGGGCCGCGCAGTCCCGGCCGGGCAGGTTGTAGATCACGAACTGGGCCAGGGTCGCGTTCTGGGCCAGGGCGTTGTCCAGGTGCTTGCGCAGACTGGTGGTGTAGCCGGAACCGGCCGGGGCGTTGATCGCGGCGATGGTGTCGAGCCAGACGGCGGTCGGCTGGTTCGCGACCGCACTGCCGCCCGGCTCGGCGGCGGCCTTGGCCGACCAGTCCGGGTTCACGTACCACTTCGCACCCACGAAGGGGTTGTCGAGGTGCTCGCCCGGCTGCTGGGTGGGCTCCACCGTCGGCTCGACCGTGGGTTCGACGGTCGGTTCGACGGTCGGGGAGACCGTGGTGGTCGGCGTGGGGTTCGTGGTGCCGCCGTTACAGGCGACGCCGTTCAGGGTGAAGTCGGTGGGCTTGGTGTTGGTTCCCGAATAGGTGCCGTTGAAGCCGACGTTCGTCTTGGCGCCCGAGGCCAGGCTGCCGTTCCAGGCCGCGTTGACGATCTTCACGTGCTTGCCGGTCTGGGTCAGCGTCCCGCCCCAGGCCGAGCCGGCCGCCTGGTTGCCGGCGTAGTCGAACTCCAGCGCCCAGCTGGTGATCGGGTCACCGGAGTTGGTGATGTCGATGCTGGCGGTGAATCCGCTGCCCCAGGAGTTCGCCGTGTACGCGACCGAGCACCCGGGGGCGGCGGCGGCCGTCCCCATGGATACGAGCGACATTCCTGCGCCGGCCACTGCCACGGCCGCTGTGGCGGCCAGTACGCGTTGCGGGCGCAAATGTTTCACGCCCTGCTTGAACCTGTTCATACGATTCTCCTGATGGCTCGAACCACCGCAACGGCGAATGACCGCGTCCTGACTTCCGTTCGGCGGTACCGGGTGACGCTTGCTGTTGTGCGAGCGACAAGCGCTACGAGCAGGTTGCTGAGGCGTTTCACCCGTGTCAACGACGGAGTGCAACCGCTCGGCCACGTCCGGGAAAGCGTTACCCGCAGGAGTCCGGCTCACCCTCTCTGAGCTGGTACGAAACCCCAGCATCGCCCGGTGGGGGCCTGAATTCGGGCCCCCACCGAGTCGGATCTTCTGAAATTCATTCATCCCGTTCCGGCGCCCGGCGGGCTCGGATCACCTCAGCGGATCACCGCGACGCCCCCGGCACCGGGCCACTGCGGCTCGGCCGCATCCAACATGGCCACCGCGACGGTGGCGCGGGAATTGGGACGGAACCACACGCGTCCTTCAATTTGATCTAACGGAACCACCCGGAGACTCCGGCTGACGGGGCCACCCGTGAGTGGCCCCGCGTGCACGACGGTGCCCCCGGCATCCAGAATGATCCGCTCAGCGTTCACCTTGTCCGGGATCTCTCTCCCGAGAGCCAGCTTCACCACGGCGCGGGAGGGCCGGTTGGCCTTGATCGCCGAGGCGCCGGTCCCGAAACTGCCGAGCCAAATTGAAGGACGATCGGTGGCAGCGGTCAGGGCAGTGGCCACCTTGGTGAGGAGGTCGGGTGGGCTGCCGGCGACCAGACCTACCGCCGAGACCACCGCGTCCACTCCTTGGAGGGCCTTCTCCAGGGCGATCGGGTCGGTGGCGTCGGCGCCGACCGAGGCCGGAAGTTCGGGGTCCGGGCGACGGGAGACGGCCACGACCTGATGGCCGCGGGCGCCTGCCTGGGCCACGAGTTCTCTCCCGGTGCGGCCGTTCGCGGCCAGGACTGCGATGCGCATGCCTCAGCCCAGCCGGGAGAGGGTGGCGACGGCCTCGGCGTGGATCTTCGGGGTCGAGGCCAGGAACCCGGTGCTGTCCAGGCTCCACGCCCGGCCGTCCAGGTCGCTCACCGTGCCGCCGGCCTCGGCCACCAGCAGCGCCCCGGCCAGCAGACCGGACCGGACGGAGCTGTGCTGCCAGAACACATCCAGCCGGCCCGCCGCGAGCTGAACCAGCAGGAGGGTGGGCGGCACCGAGGCGCGGGTGACGCCGGAGACGCCCATCATGGCGGTCAGCGAGCGGCCGATCTTCTCCCAGGTTTCCGCGGTCTCCCGGGGGCTGGCCTGGCCGGTGGCGACGAAGGCTCCCCGCAGTTCGCTCTTGCCCGAGACGGTCAGCCTCCTGCCGTTGAGGTAGGCACCCTCGCCGGCCACGGCGGTGTAGGTGACCTGTGCCAGCGGCAGGTGCACGACGGTGAGGACAGGCTGGTTGTCGCGCACCAGGGTGGCGGTGACGGCCCACTCGTCGATGCCGTGCACGTAGTTGATGGCGCCCTCGACCGGGTCGGTCAGCCACCACTCGCCGTCCGGCAGCGGGCCCTCCTCCAGTTCGTCCTCCACCCATCCGGCCTGCGGGCGGGCCTGCTCGAGCAGCGGGCGCAGGACGCTCAGCGAGCGCTGGTCGGCGGCTGCGATCGCGGCGACGACCTCGTCCCAGGTGGTGAGGTCGTGCTGGCCGGTGAAAGCGTCGGCCAGATGGCGGCCGGTGGTTTCGACGGCGGTGCGGACCTGGTCCAAGAGGTTGGCGTTCATTGGTTGCTATCTCCTTAGGTGGTGTGCTCCCAAGCTAGAAGCGATCAAGAGTTGTCAGCAATGACAACCTCGCTAAGAAGTCCTTACCACTGGTGTTAACTATGCGGCGTGGACCTGAACCTGCTGACCGCCCTCGATGCCCTGCTGAGCGAGGCAAGCGTGACCGGTGCCGCGCAGCGGCTCCAGGTGTCGGTGCCGGGCATGAGCCGCACGCTGGCCCGGCTGCGCCGCACGACCGGCGACGAACTGCTGGTGCGGGCCGGGCGCGAGATGGTGCTCACCCCGCGCGCGCTGGCGATGCGCTCGCAGGTCACCGAGTTGTTGCGGCAGTCCCGCGCGGTGCTGTCCCCCGAGGCGGAGCTCGAACTCGGAGGGCTGGCCCGGACCTTCACCCTGCGCTGGCACGACGCCGTGATCACCGCCTATGCCGCAGACCTGACCGCCCGGGTCCACGCGCAAGCGCCCGGGGTGCGGCTGCGGTTCCTGGCCGAACCCGCCACCGACACCGGCGACGTCCGGCAGGGCGAGATCGATCTGCATGCCGGGGGTTCGGTGCCTGCGCTGGCCGACCTGGAGTCCGAACTGCTGGGCCGCGACGAGTTGGTGGTAGTCATGCGGGACGGGAACCCCCTTACTCAGGGCGATCTCACCCTGGAGCGCTTCGCCGCCGCGGAGCACGCCACCGTTTCGCGCCGGGGGCGGCTACGCGATCCGGTCGACGACGCACTCGAGGAGGCCGGCCTGACCCGGACGGTACTGGTGGCCGGGCCGACGAGTACGTCCGTGCTGCATCTGGTCTCGCGCAGCAACCTGCTCGCCGTGGTACCGCGGCACCTGACCGGGCCCGTCACCGACATGCTCGGCCTGGCGACCCGTCCCCTGCCGCTGCCCCTGCCCCCGGTTTCGCTGTTCCAGTTCTGGCACCGCCGCCACGAGCAGGATCCGGCTCACCGGTGGCTGCGCGAGACGGTCCGCGCGGTGGTCCAGGGCGTCGGATGAGCTCAGAGGGTAAGTGGGCGTGCTAGGCGACGGGTGGCCCCGGGTTTAGTAGGGTCTGTCTGGTCGCCGTCTGGGTGGCCAGGGAGGAAGTCGCATCTCATGGCCCGATACCGCAGAGTGTTGGTGAAGCTGAGCGGGGAAGCCCTCGCCGGTGATGCGGGGACCGGTGTAGACCCCGTCAGCCTGGCCAATCTGGCTCAGGAAATCCTGTCCGTTCATGACCTTGGGGTGCAGATCGCCGTCGTGGTCGGAGGCGGAAACTTCTTCCGGGGCCGGATGGCCGAGGGCTGGGGCATCGGGCGAGCCGAGGCCGACAACATCGGGATGCTCGGCACGATGATGAATGCGCTGATGATGCGCGGCGCGCTGACGGCCAGGACCGAGGCTGACGTCCGGGTCATGACGGCCGTGCCGATCCATAGCGTGGCTGAACCGTTCATCCGATTGCGTGCTCAGCGCCATCTGGCGCACAACGCCATCGTGGTGCTGGGCGGGGGCATCGGCCAGCCGTACGTCACCACCGACTATCCAGCGGTCCAGCGATCTTTGGAGCTGGAGGTAGACGCACTTCTGGTCGCCAAGCACGGGGTGGACGGCGTGTACGACAGCGACCCGAAGACGAATCCTGGTGCTCAGCGGTACGCGCGGCTGACCTACGACGAGGCACTGCAGGCCGGTCTGCGGGTCATGGACACCAGTGCCATGGTCCTGGCCAACGAGCAGAACCTGCGCATGCACGTGTTCGACGTGGCCGCGCCCGGCGTGATGCGCGACATCTGCTCCGGTTCTGACGTGGGAACGGTGCTCAACCGGAAAGCACCTTGATTCACCGATCGGGACAAACCGTGCGGCATGATCCAGCCATGTCACCGGTAGCCAAGACCCTTACGTATGACGCTGTTGCGCTCGCCCTGGCAGGCGTCGTAGTGGCATTCACTGATGGAGCGCCGCAGTACGTGGCCTGGGTAATCGGCGGCGGCACTCTCCTCAAGGCGCCTTACGACGTTTGGGAGGCACGACGCACGGAGATCGATTGATTTCCAGATCGAACGGGCGCCCCGCCCCACGGCCCGGACCGTAACGGAGGCACCGGAGCACTTTTCCCTCTTCGTGGCGAATGATGCCCAAGACCGGAGCGACCGATGCCCACGCTGCCCATGACCGAGGACCACCTGGTGATCCGCACCGACTTCTCCGACCCGTCAGCGTGGGCCGCAGTTCAGGCGGACCTGGCCCAGAAGTGGGGCGAAGAGTTCGAGATCTACGTCGAGATCATCGACGACCCGGCCTACGACGGGCTCGGCCCGGAAAAGTTCCTGACCATGGCGCCGGCCGACTACCCGCACACGATCGTGGTGCTCGCCGACTCGGTGACGATGACCACGCCCGACCGTCTGTTACTGGTGGTCAGCCTGGAGGAGAGCGACGAGGAGTGGGAAGCATCCCTCCGCAGACTGGGCCAGTGGGACGAGGAGACCGCCGCCGGAGGTCGCGGCTGGGAGAACGAATGGCCCCAGCGAGGCGGGGTTTTCCGGTCCACCGCACCCGGCATTGGGGCGATCACAGCCAACCTGTCCGTCGCGAACATGGACCTCTGGGAGTACGCCGCCGCGGTCGACGGTCAGGGTGTCTTCCGCAATTTCGAGAACAAGTGATTCACCCGCTCCTGTCCTTGCAGGTGCCGTGCCGGGCCACCTCGGTGGTGGAGAGCGCGGGCGGAACAAGGGACGCGTTCGTCCCGGCTCCGTCATCCTGACGTGGGTCGGCGCAGGACCCGGGTGCTGGTGGTTGGCAGCACCCGCTTCTTCTGGACCTTGAGTCACCGGCACGACCCTTGCCGCGAGGTGGTGCGGCTGCGCCGAGACGGCTCGCCGGGGTGTTTGCTGGCGGTCTTCACCACCGGCCAGGGCCACTACGTCGCCGACGGCCTGCTTCACGTGGGCGCGGTCCAGCACGCAGACGGGCGAGGGCTGAATCTGAACCAACCGGGTGCCGTCCGCGCGCTGCTCGATGCTGCCCTGGACCGCGGTTGGTCGAGCGAATCTGCCGGACCTTACGAGCTGGACGGTTGGGCCTTGTTCGACTCAGTAGCGGATCCGCCTACCACTTAACCCTTCTTCCGTGTGACCGGCGCTGGCGATCGGCGCAGCGGCCGCCTGCCTCGCCAGCGGTGTCAGCGCAGCGACGAGGCCTTCCGTCCGTGCGGTTGGCTTCGCGCAGTTGACCAGAGCTGCGTGGCTGCTGCTGTGAAGGTCACGGCCAGAACGGTGACCACGGCATGGCCGATGCGGCCCGTGGTGATGCCTGGGGAGCTGTCCAGGATGTAGTTGGCATAGCCGTTGGCTGCCGAGTCGCTCAACAGGACGGCGCAGGCCAGCACGAGACCGACCTGTCGCTGCCGCAACAGCAGGACGGCGGCAAGGGGATCCAGCACGGTCAGGGAGACGAAGCAGACCGCCAGCCAGTTCGGCAGTGACGGGTAGGGGTCCCAACCCCCAGCAGCCAACTGGGTGAGGTGCACGAGGGTGCCGTACATCAGGGCGACAGCGCCGACGAGGGCTATCGCCCGGGCCGGGCGTGCGGCGCCGGGCCACCAGAAGTCCACCGTGCCAGCCTGCCAGACCGACATTCGGCGCTACCCCGCCGCTGCCGCCCCTGTGGCTGCTCGGGAGGGAAACCATTGGCGGCCCAAAGGATTGACATCAGCGGCGCGGTCAAGGCTGGGTCTTGCATGAGGCGACGGCGCCCGAGGTTTGTCAGGTCGCCACCATTGCCCTGGCGTCAGCGGGGTCACCTCGGCGATCGGGGCGACCCGTTGCGTGCCCATGAGGCGTGTAACGCAGCCCACTTTGCCTTTTAGACAGGTCCGTCTAATACTCGTCCTTAGACAGACCTGTCTAAACGAGGAGTGGAGTCATGAGCGAACTGACCGGCAAGACCGCCCTGATCACCGGTTCGACCACGGGCATCGGCCGGGCCACGGCCTTCGCGCTGGCCGCACGAGGGGCCGACGTCGTGGTGACCGGCCGCGACGCCCAGCGTGGGGCCGAGGTGGTGCAGAAGATCCAGGCCGACGGCGGTTCGGCGCGCTTCGTCGCCGCCGACCTGACGAACCGCGACGACGTGATCCGGCTGGCCGAGCAGGCCGGAGAGGTGGACGTGCTGGTGAACAACGCCGGGCTGGGCAGTTTCGGCCCCAGCGCCACCATCACCGGCGAGCAGTACGACGCCATGCTGGAGGGCAACCTGCGCGCGGTCTTCGTCCTGACCAACGCCCTCGCGCCGAAGATGGCCGAGCGGGGCAGCGGCAGCGTGATCAACGTCAGCAGCGGGGCGGCCAGGATCTCGGGCGACTACAACGCGGTCTACGGCGCCACCAAGGCCGCGGTGGAATCGCTGACGCGGGCCTGGGCGGCTGAGTACGGGCCGGCCGGCGTGCGGGTGAACGCGGTCGCCCCGGGCCCGGTCCTGACCAGCGTCCCGGCCGAGTTCTACCAGGGCTACATCCCGGTGACCCCGCTGCGGCGCATCGCCCAGGCCGAGGACATCAGCCGGGTGATCGCCTTCCTGGCCGGCCCCGACAGCGCGTTCGTGACCGGGGCCACCATCCCGGTGGACGGTGGCCTCAGTGCCGTGGAGCCCCGGCTTCCCGACTGAACATAGGATGCAGACATGACATCGGCGGCCGGTCCGGGCAGACGCTCAGCCCGTGAGCGCCTGCTCGAGACGGCCGACCGGCTCTTCTACTACGAGGGCATCCACGCGGTCGGCATCGACCGGATCCTCGAGGAGTCCGGCGTGGCCAAGGGCTCGCTGTACTACAACTTCAGCGGCAAGGACGATCTGGTCCGCGAGTTCCTGCTGCGCCAGCACGACCGGTGGGTGGCCGCGATCGACGCGCGCGCGGCGCAGGAGAGCGATCCGCACGCCCGGATCCTGGCGGTGTTCGAGGCGCTGGGCAAGATCTTCGCCGATCCGGGGTACGCCGGCTGCGTGTTCCACCACACCGGGGTCGTCCAGCCCGGGAGTACCGAGGAACTGGGCATCCGGAAGTTCCGGGCCTGGCTGCACGAACTGTTCACCGTGCCGGTGCAGCAGGGCGGCTACCGGAATCCGGAACGGCTGGTCAATCAGCTGGTCCAGCTCTATGACGGGGCCAACCTGGCCGCCCAGTCCGGCGCCGGGCCCTCGGCCGCCGAGGACGCCCGCGCCACCGCGGAAGTCCTGCTCGCGGCCGCGGCCTGATCGGCGCACTGCCGACATCTCGAAAAGGACGACTTACTCTCTAGGGACGCCATTTGTTGGTGTCATTGAGAGAGGACACTTTTGAGGATCGTCTACAACAGCTGGTACGGCCGTTACTCGGACAACCCCAAGGCGATCTACGAGGCGCTGCTGCGCCGGGGCGACTCCCACGAGCACACGTGGCTGGCCGACCCGGGGCGAGAGGGCGGTTTCCCCGCCGGCACGACCACGGTGGCCATCGACTCCCCCGCCGCGATCGAGGTGCTGGAGTCGGCCGACCTGGTGGTCTCCGACGTTCACATCGAACTGGAGTGGACCAAGAAGCCCGGCGCCACCTACGTGCAGACCTGGCACGGCACCCCGCTGAAGCGGGTGCACCACGACGTGCTGCTGGCCCCGGACGGCCTGCTGGACTGGCTGTCGCTCGACGTGGACCGCTGGGACGTGCTGCTCTCCCCCAACGCTTACAGCACCGAGATGCTGCGGCGGGCCTTCCGGTGGGAGGGCACAGTGCTGGAGACCGGATACCCGCGTAACGACGTGCTGTTGTCGCCGAATGCGGAGACGATCCGTACGCGGGTACGGCGTTCGCTGGGTATCGAAGAGGGACGTCTGGCTGTGCTTTACGCGCCGACCTGGCGTGACGACACCTATTTCGAGAACGGAGCGGACGCCTCGGTCGCGGTTGCGCTGGACGGGCAGGTGGCCGAGGCGCTCGACTGCGTGTTCCTGGTCCGGCTGCACGGCAAGATCCTGGGCGGGCTGGCCGGGGCGCAGCAGGGCTGGATCGATGTGACCAGCTACCCGGACATCGCCGAGCTGTACCTGGCGGCCGACGTGATGGTCACCGACTACTCCTCCGCCATGTTCGATTTCGCGGTGACCGGTAAGCCGCTCGCCCTGTACGCCTACGACCTGGAGCGCTACGCGGCCGAGGTGCGGGGTTTCTACTTCGACCTGTCCCTCGACCCGCCCGGCCCGATGGTCAGCACCCAGGACGAGCTGATCGGGCAGCTGAGCGACCTGGACCGGATGCGCAAGCAGTACGGCGAGGCGTACGAGCGGTTCCAGCAGAAGTTCTGCTACCTGGAAGACGGCCACGCGGCTGAGCGACTCCTGGAACGTCTGGTTCCGCGCTCCGCCTGACCGGAACGCAGCCGATGCACTGCCCCGGAACTCTGGGGCAGTGCATCGGCGAAACAATCAGCAGGGGCCGAGGTCGCGCCACTGCGCGGTCAGGCCGGGCTCAGAGCCCTGGGTCCACCAGTTCGCCTGCCACAGGTGCCCGTTGTGCTTGACCCGGTCACCCGACAGGTACGTCTGCGACCAGGCCCAGGCCCGGGCCGAGGTGCAGTTGTCCGGGGTGCCGGGGGTGGTCGGGGTCACCGTCGGCGTGGCGGACGGCGTCACCGGGGGCGTGACCGGCGGGGTGGTCGGCGGGTTCGAGCAGGTCCCGGTGCCCAGCGTGTCCTCGAAGGTCTTGCCGCCGCTGCGGTAGCCGGCCGTCGCCGAGGCCACCTGGGCGGGCGTGAGCACCGTGTCCTTGCTGTGGAAGAACCAGTCCACCTGCTCCTGGTAGACGCTGTTCCCGCCGGTGTGGGCGGCCGTGTCGATGAACCACAGGTTGAAGTTCACCGACATCGACGCCCGCGGCCAGACCGGGTAGGTGCCGGTCGCGTCGTCGTAGGACTGGTCGCCCACCAGCGTGCCGTCGATGTAGTACTTCACGTGCTCGCCGGACACCGTGGCCATGATGTCGTGCCAGCCGGCGATGCTGGTGCGCTGCTGGTCGTGGGCGTTGCGGGCCACCCAGGGGTCGTCCTGGTAGCCGTTCCAGCTGGTCTGGTAGTTGATCGGCCCCTGTTCGCCCCAGCCGCCGTTGGGCAGGTACTCGGAGAAGTCGAGTTCGGAGTACAGCGGGTCGAAGGTCTGGGTCTGGGCCGGGCCGATGGCGAAGAACGTCTCGTTGACGTGGTCGCCGTCCGGGCCGGAGACCGGGGCGTCGTGGAACTTGATCCGCGCCGCGTACGTGCCCTCCTTGAATCTGCGCTCGGCGGTGAGGAACTCGGACTGCACGGTGCCGGCCGCGGTGCCGTCGGTGCTGCTCTCCAACTGGGCCACCTTCTGCCCGTCGACGGTCGGGAAGGTGATGTTCGAGGCCTTCCAGGTGGCGCCGGGTACTCCCGGACCGCCCGCGTTGCTGCGGGCCACCCAGCCGTTGCCGGTGAACTTCGCGTCGGTCGAGGAGGCGTAGCTGAAGTCGTCGAACAGGACACCGCAGGTGCTGGCGGCCGCGTTGGCGGCGCCGCCACCACCGATCACGGCGGTCAGCACACCACAGGCCAGCAGCGCCGCACCCATCGCGGCCGCGCCGAATCTGGTTCTTCTCCAGGCACTTCCAGTCATCACAGATCTCCTTCAGGGGGCAGGGATCGTGCTCTGAGCCGGGCCGGATGCGCCCGGCGAATCGGACGAACCACTCAAACGGTGGGCTAACCACTGGTAAATGTCAAGAGCCCTTACTTTTCCTGAGCTGGAGTGATGAGTTGACCACTGGTCAGGTACGGCATGATGGGTCCCAGGAGGTGGGGATGAAACGGATCTGGGTCCGCGACCAGCTGCGCCAGCTGATCGAGGACAACCCCTCGGGGGCACTCATCCCGTCCGAGCGCGACCTCAGCGAGCAGTTCGGCGTCTCCCGGCCCACCCTGCGCGCGGCCATCGAGGAGCTGGCCCGCGACGGCCTGCTGGTGAGGCATCCCGGCCGGGGTACCTTCACCACGGCCCGGCCGGTGTCGCAGCCACTGGCGGGCCTGGACGGGTCGTCCGGGTTCGCGGTCCCACCGGCCGACGGCGCCTGGCTGAGCCGGGTCGAGCAGTTCCAGATCGCTCCGGCCGGCCCGAGACTGGGCGCCCGGCTGCACATCTCGCCGGCCACCGAGGTCCTGACCGTGCTGCGGCTACGGATCACCGACGACGAGCCGATGGCGATCGAGCACATCGCTCTGCCGGCCGGGCTGGTCCCGGGCATAACCCCGGCGGACTTCGAGGCCGGCTCGCTGTACCAGGTGCTGCGCAAGCGTTTCGACGTCCACGTCGCCACCGCGGTCCAGACCACCGAGGCCACGGTGACCGACGTGAACGAGTCGGCCCTGCTGGGGGTGCCGGTGCACGCCCCGGCCCTGCTGTTCGCGCGCACCACGAAAGACGCCGAGGCCCGCACGGTGGAGTACACGCGCTCGATCTACCGCGGCGACCGCTACCGGATCACTGCCCAGTTGCGCTTCGATGATTCCAGCGGCTGATTGAGGACGTTTGCGAGGACGGACGGCGACCGGCTCACCTACCGGCGCGGCCAGTTCCGTCAGAACCCGGCCACAGGAGTGCACAGGCCCCCAGCACGATCGGAATCAGCAGCAGGACCCCGCAGAACAGCAGAACGACCGCTGTGAAGGTGATCCCCGCCAGGGCGCCGTACCAGGTGAGAGTGCGGGAGGGCAGCAGGCGCAGAGCCGCCGCCATTCCGGCGCAGGAGACAGCGGCCAGGCAGGCAGACGTGGTCCGCATGAGAGTGTCCAGCTCGATCTTCATGACGGTGGTGACCAGTACCGCGATGAGGCAGAACAGGAGCTGAGCGCTCAGGCTGCGCCGGGGTACGTCGCCCACGCCGCCACCTTTGGCCAGGGCCCGGGGCATTCCGCCGTCACGCCCCAGCGCCGCCCCCAGGCGTGCACCGCCGGCCAGGTAGGTGTTCACGGCGACGAAACTGAGGACGACTGCTGCGCCGGCTGCGATGGTATGCCCGGCCGGCCCGAAAGCCACCTCCAGCAGAAGACTCAGTGGGACCGACGTGGTGGCGGCCGTGTTTCCCAGCACCGCAATGGTCAGGACGGCCAAGGACAGGTAGAGCACGCTGACCAGAGCCAGGGTGAGTCCGGTGGCGAGCGGCAGTTGCCGTCGTGGGTCGCGGAACTCGGCCGACAGGTGACTGGCTGCCTCCCAGCCGGAGAAGGCGAAGAACAGGACGGCAGCGGCGGTTCCGACGGCCGCCCAGCCGTGTGGTGCGAACGGGGTGAAGTGCGCCGAGCGGCCGGCGGGTGCAGCGACGACGACCGTGAGCAGCAGGAGGACGGCCAGGGCGACGACCAGGAGGAGTTGGACCCGGCCCGACAGGCGCAGTCCCGCGTAGTTGGTGGCGAATGCGGTTGCCAGGATGGCTATCGCGATCGACCGCGCCACGGCTGGCCCGCCGCCGAGGGACGCCGCCAGGTACTCCCCTCCCACCAGGGCACCGGACAGCACCCCGACGGGTACGGCTGCGAAGAACCACCAGCCGACCGGAACGGCCCAGCGGGGCCCGAACGCCCGGGTGACGAACGTGGCCACCCCGCCGCTGTCGGGATGCCGCGCTCCCAGGGCGGCGAACGTACTGGCTATGGGCACGCTGAAGAGCAGCATCAGGATCCAGGCCACGAGCGAGGCGGGGCCGGCTGCGCCGGCGGCCAGCGCCGGCAGCACCATCACCCCGGGTCCCAGCACAGCCCCGGTGCAGAGAGCGGTTCCAGCCAGGAGCCCGAGCTGGGGTGTACCGGTCGCGGCGTGTTCCTGTGATGACTGCTGGTGTTCAGCCGAAGTAGACACAGCCGTGAAAGTAGGTCCGCACAGCGGCTTTACCCGTTCCGCTGAACAACATTCGTGAACACGGTATCCCGGACGGCCTTCGCCGAACTTTGTTCGGCTCGATGCCCGGGTGGGCGATCAATCGCTGTCGTCCAGCTGGGCCGGCTGCACGGCATGGTTCGCGGTGTGCTCGTAGACCAGTGAGGTGCGGAAGGTGATGACCTCCCGGCGCGCACTGAACCGGTCGACGAGCATGGTGTGCATGGCGTCCACGCTGGGCACGGCCACGTGCATCAGGAAGTCGTCACCACCGGCCACCACGTAGACGGCCAGCACCTCGGGCTGCTGCAGGGCGAACGCCTTGAAGTTCTGGATCACCTCCCGGCTGAGCGGCCGGATCTGGAAACCGATCATGGCCTGGACGCCCCGGCCGATCCGGTTCAGGTCGACGCGTGCGTGGTAGCCGGCCAGGACACCCGACTGCTCCAGGGCCCGGGTGCGCACGAGGGTGCTGGAGGGCGCCAGGCCCACGCGGGAGGCCAGCTGGCGGTTGGTCAGTCGGGCCTCCTTCTGCAGTTCGGTGAGGATCGCGGCATCCCGTTCGTCCATGAGCCGAACCTACGGGACGCCGGCGGCGCCTCGCTTGCCCGGCGAACACTCCTGACGTACGTTTGTTATTGGTCAGTCACAAACACAGGAGCAGTCGATGTCCCCTACCACTCAGCCCTCCCCCGCCCAGCACGCCCTGTCCGAGCACCTCCGGCTGGTCTCGGCCGGCCAGATCGACGAGTGGGTCGAGCTGTACACCCCCGAAGGCGTCATCGAGTTCCCCTTCGCGCCCACCGGCGTCCCCACCCGGGTCCAGGGCCGTCAGGCCCTGCTGGAGCACATGCGCTCGTTCCCGCAGACCTTCGACGTGCGCTTCGTCGACCTGGTCTTCCACGACCTGACCGACCCGCACACCGCGATCGCCGAGTTCCGCTCCACCGGCACCGCGATCCCCACCGGCAAGCCCTACGAGCAGACCGTCGTGGCCGTGGTCCGCACCGACGGCGAGGGGCGGATCACCCGCTTCGTCGATTACTGGAACCCGCTGGTGGCGATCGAGGCCCTCACCCCCGCCGACCAGCCCACCGTGTAGAGCACCCGCCCGTAGCGGCTGACCGGACCCGAGCCCGGCCGTGATTGACTGCAGCCATGCCCGCCCCTGGCTCCAGCGACAAGAGCGACCAACGACGACAGGTCGTCCTGCAAGCGGCCGTGACCTGCTTCGCCCGTAAAGGGTTCTACGGCACCACCACAGCGGAGATCGCCGAGCGGGCCGGCATCTCCCAGCCGTACATCTACCGGCTGTTCGCGGACAAGGCGACATTGTTCGCCGGCGCCGTCCTGCACGTCTCCGACCTGATCACGGCCGCCCTCAGTACCGGGGCCGAGGACGGGCCCCGGACACCGCAGGCCGCCATGCAGGCAGCACGCGCGGGCTACCGCGAACTCATCCAGAACCGTGACGTGATGCGTTTTCTCATGCACGCCAACTGCGCGGCCGAGGAACCCCTGATCGCCGAGGCCGTGCGGTCCTGCTACGCCAGGCAGGTGACCCTGGCCCGCGATCTGCTGGGTGACGACGAGGCCGTACGCCAGTGGCTGGGGGCCGGCATGCTCGAGAACGTCACGGTGATGCTGAATCTGGCCGACGTCGAGGAGTCCTGGGCCCGCACGATGACGCCACGGCAGGAACAGCCGCTCTGATTCGGCCCGGGTGCTCCAGGGCGCACCCGGGCCGGGCCGCAACTACACGGGTTTCAGCAGGTCTGCGAAGCCGAGGTTGCGGTAGAAGTCGCGCCGCACCCGGTCCCCGATCCGGAACACCTCCTCGGCCCCGTCCTGGGCCGGATCGATGTACAGCCGGAACGGCCGCGAGCCCTTGGGAAGCGCGACCACCCGCGCGATTTCCCGGGCCACCTCGCCCGGATCGGCGTCAGCCGGCGACTGCTGCGCCTGGCGCTGCAGCAACATCTGGATGTCGTCGCCGTACTCCGCCTCGTAGGCCGCCCGGACCTCACCGTCGTCCGGCTGGGCCGCGTGCGCGTAGTGGTTGGTGCCCGAGGTGAACGAGCCCGGCACCACGATCACCGAATCGATCCCGAAGCGCGACACCTCGGCCGCCATGCTCACCGCCAGCGCGTCCTCCGCCGCCTTGGCCGCGAAGTAGGGGCCCAGATAGGGAGGTGTGCCACCCCGGGCACTGGACGATCCGACCCAGACCAGCAGCCCGTCGCGTTGCGCACGCAGCACCGGCAGGACAGCCCGGTTCAGGCGATGGGTGGACAGCACGTTGGTGTCGTAGATCGAGGCCACCTGCTCGACGGTGAAGGCCTCGGCCGGACCCAGGGTCATGTGGCCGGCATTGTGCACCACCACGTCGATCCGCCCTGCCTCGGACACGACCCGCGCCACCGCCGCATCCACCGACTCCTGTGACGACACATCCATCTCGACCGTGACCGCGTTTTCGGACAGCTTCTCGAAGTCGGCCGCAGCGGCTGCGTTACGGCCGGCCACGTCACGCATGCCGGCGTAGACGGTGTGCCCGGTCTTGAGCAGTTCCTGGGCAGTCATGGCCCCGAACCCGCTCGAGGCCCCGGTCACGATGACGACGCCCATCAGGCAATGCCTCCGTTCACGTAGACGACCTGTCCGTTGACCCACCGCGCCGGGCCGGCCAGGAACGAGACGGCCTCGGCGATGTCGGCCGGCTCGCCCAGCCGCTCCAGCGGCGGTTGAGCGGCCATCCGGTCGACCACCTCCTGCGGCTTGCCGTTCAGGAAGAGCGGGGTGGCCGTGGGCCCGGGGGCGACCGCGTTCACCGTGATGTCACGACCCCGCACTTCCTGGGCGAGGATCCGGGTGATGCCGTCCACCGCTGCCTTGCTGGCCACGTAGGCCGAGTACGTGGGCAGGGCGAGCTTCACCACCGAAGAGGAGAAGTTGATCAGCGCCCCACCCGGCCGGAGCCGTTTCACCGCAGCCTGACTCACCACGAACGTGCCACGCACGTTGACCTGGTACGTGCGGTCCAGATCCTCCAGGGAAAGTTCCGCCAGTGGTGACAACAACATGATCCCGGCGGTGTTCACCACCACGTCCACTCCGCCGAACTCGGCCTCGGCCGTGTCGAAGAGCGAGCCCACCTCGTCCGGCCGGGCCACGTCGGCCCGGGCGGCGACCGCCGAGCCACCCTTGTCCGTGATCGACCTGACCAGTTCGTCAGCCCGTTCCGGCCCACCCGAATAGGCGACCAGCACGCTCATCCCGTCGGCGGCCAGACGCTCCGACACCGATTGCCCGATCCCGCCGGACCCGCCGGTGACGATCGCAACCCGATTCTGCATCCGCCCATCACTCCTCGAAGATCTCCGCGGTTCCTGGAGTTCCCGAGCACAGTGCGAACGCCCTTCTCCCGCAAGCCGGGAACGGCCCAACGTCCCGTTCTTGCTCCGTTATCGCCCGCTATTGCGCTACCGCCCGGGCCGGGCCCGGTACGCCCTGGGGGTGCAGCCGTACTCCCGGCGGAAGGCCGCTGCGAACTGCCCCGGGCTGCGGTAGCCGCACGAGGCGGCAATTGCCGCCACCGGCCGGTCGGAGTTGCGAAGGAGCCGGGCCCCCTGCCGCAGTCGCAGTCTGCCCAGGTAACGGGCCGGCGTGTGTCCGGTGGCGCCTCGGAACACCCGCAGGAAGTGGAACTTGCTCAGCCCCAGCAGTTCGGCCAGCTGCTCCAAGGAGATGTCATCAGCCAGGTGCGCGTGCATGAACTCCACGACCAGGTCCACCTCCCCGGCGCTGAGCGTTGCCCGGCCCGGCCTGCTCCGGGGAAGCGAGGTGGGTGCCACGCGGTACACGACGTGCGCCGCCAGAGCAGCCGCGACGGAGTCTGCATAGACCGCCGGGGCCTCGTCGTCCAGAGCGGACACCAGAGTCTGCAGCGAAGCTTGTACGTAGGCGTCGTCCAAGGTCAGCGCATCAGGGAAGGTGACGCCGGCCGGGACCAGCGACGGAGCCAGGTGCAGGTGCTGCGAGCGCATCCGTGCCGGGGCGGTGGCCTGCCAGCGCAGGACGTTCTCCTTACCGGGGGCGGTGATCCCGATGGACCCCGGCCGGTAGTCGTCACTGGTCCAGCGGCGCCCGTTCCGGCTGGCGATGCGATAGCGGCCACTGGACACCCGAACCAGCGTCAGGGACGGCGACCGCGTGGCGAAAGGCTCCGCGACGAAAGGGTCCTCGTACTCGTCCAGTCGGACCGCGGTCCAGCCGAGCCGCGAACTGGAACGCACGATACGGGAGGGCAGACCGGGTCGTGTCATGCATCCATGATCGAATACGACGGCGCCGGCCGCACCACTACCGTCCGGCGCGAAGGTGTTGCATCAGAACGAAGGGCGGAGATGGGGGTACAGCGCTCCGGGTTTGCTTGAGTGAGGCAGGTCGCGGCAGCAGCATGATCACCCTCACAGGTCTTCGATCGGAGGCAACGGAATGCTCACCCGACTCAGATCCCTCTCCCTGGCCGCAGCCGGCGCTCTGGCGTTCGCCGGGCTCGGTGTCGGCACCGCCAACTCGGCCCAGGCCGTCACCTGGGTGTGCGGGGCGGAGGTGCACTCGTCCTGGGGCGGCGGGCAGCTGTGCGTCGGCGCCGGGGTCGGCTGGAAGGTCCGCACCCGCGACGAGGCCTCCGACGGCTACTGCGTGCAGGCCAAGTACTACTCCGAAGACTCCAACAGCTGGAAGAACACCTCGCCCAGCTCCCAGGAGTGCAACGGCGTCTGGAAGACCACCGTGATCGGAACGCAGCCGTACTCGGACGGGGTTCGCCTGTACCGCAACGACGGACGGTACCTGACGCTTCCGCGATAGGGGCCCACCGCCGTCCATAGTTTGAAAGCCCTTCCCGACGAGCAGAACCGATGGACGTCGGGGAGGGCTTTCGTGGGTCTGTACGCGCGGGATCGAAAATTCCTCAGATGCGCGGCCCTCCTGCCGAAGGGGGTGGGATGGACGACGTCCAAGAGTCTCGTTCCCTGGCCTCCCGCCGCGCCGACGTGGCGACCGGGCTGTTGCTGACCGGCGCCGCACTCGCCATCGGGGTCGCCGGTATCACCTGGATGGCCCAGCGCACTCACCGCTTCTGGCTCGCGTCCGAGGACATCAGCTCTTTCGAGATGTACTCGCTGCCCCTGCACACCGCGTCGATGACCGGAATCGGGCTGATTGCGGTCATGGTGGCGAGCGTTCTGGTGGTGCGCGGGCGGGCCGCCATGGCCGCCCCGACGCTGATCGGCGCGGCCATCGGACCCATGGCGCTCGTCGCCGTGCCGGTGTCCGAACAACTGGCCCTGGGCAACGGCGTCGACACCGTGTTCTGGTGGCGGGCGCTGGTCGCAGGCATCGTGCTGGCCATCCTGGGCACGGGCACCTGGTGGGCGACGCGTCACCTCGACTCCATCGGCGTCCTGGCCGATCCGGACCCACCTGAGTGCAGGCGGCCGCTGATGTCCGGCACCGCCCTGTACATCCTCGCCACGGGCGTGTCCCTGGCCGCGCAGGTGCCCATGATGATGAACGCGAATGCGCCTCAGCCGATGGGCATGCTGGGCTGGGCGCTTCTGGTGGGCGGATGTGCAGTGGCCGGGACGGCACTGACCGCGCGGCAGGTGGCGGTGGCCACCATGGGATGCGGTGCCGTCCTGCTGCTGATGGCCACCGCCTACCTCCGCGACGGCGGCTGGCCGGGGGTGGCGGGCTGGGAGCTGCACGCGCAGTCGCCGATCATCCTCACCTGGGTCGCCGCCCTGGCGTTCGCGGCGGGCCCCTTCGCCGGGTTCCTCACCTTCCTCGTGCGCCTGCCCGCGGTGCACTCCTCGCTGGAACCAGCCCGCACGGACGGTTGATCAACGGCTGAGAGTGTCGAACGAGCTGTGGATGGTCGCCACCCACAGCTCGTTCTGGGTTTGACTGAGCTGCCTCAGACGTGTGCAGCCCTCTGGTCGGCGGTCAGTTCTGGTAGAGCTTCCAGGCCACCCCGCCCGGATTGCCCTGCTGGTCGAAACCAGCCAGGTTGGTCGCAGTGACCACAATCTTGTTCTTGCCCGGCAGCAGGGTCACCGGGGTGGTGAACGAGCTGTTCCAGTTGGCGCCGCTGAGCACCTCGGTGCCGTTCAGCTGCACCGTGAACGAGTCGTCGGCCCAGCCCGCGACCACTCCGGGCTGGGCGGCCTGCGCGGCGGTCAGTGTGAAGGTCTTGGTGAACGTGAGCACGTTCTGCCCGTCACGGGTCAGTTCGTGGCTCCAGATCTTGGGCACGACCAGCGGATCGGGCCACGAACCGCCCTGGCAGACCCCCAGAGGTGAGGTGGTGGAGCAGCCGAGGTGTCCCCTGCTCAGGTGTGCCCGGCCGGCCTCGCCGTCGTCGGCGATGAAACGGTCGCCCGGCTGGGACGAGGCGAGGACCTTGTTGCCCAGAGGCGCCGTCACGTAGGCGTGGATCTCCTTGCCCACCACCGCGCCGGTGCTGGTGGTGGCGCAGGCCACGAGCACGTGGTGGCCGACGTCGAGGGCTACGTCACCGCTGGACCACAGGCGGATGCGGGTCGAGCCCTGCTTGCGGGCTTTCAGGGTGGCCTGCCCCACCGACGTCCCGTTGGCGAAGAGTTCCACGCCCGTGACCTTCTGGCTGAGCTTGCCGGTGACCCGGCCGTTGACGGCGAGCCCGGTGGCGGCGTGGTCGGTGGACGAGTGGGCCTTCGGACTGGCGAATTTGACCCACAGTTGCGAGTTCGGAGCGGTCGAGCAGGGCGCGGCCACGTCGGCCCGGGCCGCGTCACTCACGACGAGGGCCGGTGCGGCGAGCAGGGCCGCCCCCAGCAGCCCGGCGAACAGACGTCTCATGGTTCCCCCCAGATGTCGGCGACTCCGGACGGGTCGCTGTCACGCGAAGCGTGGCAGCGAAGATCAGCGCGTCGGCGGTGGGAAACGCTGGCCGATCGCGAAATCCACCGTTGAGCTGAGCCGGCTGCTGCTCAGCGGAGCCCGGCCATCCAGCGGGCGGTGCGGACGAAGGTCTTGCGGGCTCCCTGCCGGTCGTCGAGAAAGCTCCCGACCAGCAACGAGTCTCGCAGCATGGCGAGGGCGGAGGCCTTGAGCTCGACGTCTTCGCGGCCGGCCTCGGTGAGCATGGTCAGCAGATCGTGATGGAACCAGGCCCGGTGCTGGGTGACGACCTGCCGGACCGGGCCGGCCGGGTCGGGGAACTCACCGGCGGCCTTGATGAACGGGCAGCCCAGGGTGTGGCGCAGCATGGCGTCGTCGGCGATGCCCTCGATGGCCAGCTCGAGCTTGTGATCGGCCGAGACCGCCTGGGCGAGTGCCTCGTCCCAGATCTGGTGCATGGTCACGTCCTCGCGCTTGAGGTAGGCCACGACCAGCTCCTCCTTGCCACTGAAGTGGCGGTACATCGAGGCCCGGGTGACGTTGGCCTGCTGGAGCACCCGATCCACCCCGACCGCGTTGATGCCCTCTGCGTAGAAGAGCCGGCTCGCGGCTTCCAGCAGCCGTTCTCTCGGGCCGACCGCGGTTGCTCCAGTCGTCATCGCGTCACTGTACAGCGGTAACGATCGTTACGCCACCAGTGGGCCAGAACCTCTTTGCTGCTTGCAAACTTTCAAGCGAGCGTGCTTTTGTTGAAGCCAAGCGGGAACGATCGTTACCGCTCTTCAGCGAAAGGCTTCCTTCGTGTCCAAGCCCCAACGCCCCCTGCTCGTCCTGGCCGCCGTCGCCGCCCTGAGCGGCGCGGCCACCGCTGTCCCGGCCACCGCACAAGCCAGCACCAGCGCCAAGCCCACCGTCGTGCTGGTGCACGGCGCCTGGGCCGACGCCTCGAGCTTCGCCCCCGTCACCCAGCGCCTGCAGCACGACGGCTACCAGGTCCTGAACGCACCGAACCCGCTGCGCGGTCTGGCCGCTGATGCGGCTTCGGTGGCGGCCTTCGTCAACCAGGCCACCGAGGGCCCGGTCGTGCTGGTGGGTCACTCCTACGGCGGAGCGGTCATCACCAACGCCGCCACCCAGGCGCCCCGGGTACGGGCGCTCGCCTACATCGACGCCTTCGCCCCGGCCGCCGGCGAGACCATCGTCCAGCTCACCGGCGCCAAGCCCGGTTCCGCCCTGGCGGCGCCGGTCGAGACGGTGTTCGACGTCGTGCAGGATCCGGCGATGCCCGCCGGTGACGTCGACCTGTACGTCAAGCGGTCCCGGTTCCGCGAGATCTTCGCCGCCCACCTGCCCGCCAAGAGCGCCAAGGCCCTGGCCGCCGCGCAGTCGCCGATCGCCGCCGGGGCACTGCAGGAGCCCTCGGGTGAACCGGCCTGGAAGACGCTGCCCAGCGAGTTCGTGGTCGGCACCGGCGACCGGGTGATCCCGGCCGCCGAACAGCTCGCCATGGCGCAGCGGGCGCACGGGCACGTCACCCAGGTGAGCGCCGACCACCTGTCCATGCTGCAGAAGCCCGCCGTGGTCACCGCCGCGATCGAACGGGCGGCCCGGAGGTGAGCCGCAGCGTCCTGTTCATCCCCGGTCTGTGGATCCACTCCTCGGCCTGGACGCCCTGGCTGGAGGCATTCGGGGCGGCCGGCTACGACGCCTGGACCCTGGGCTGGCCGGGCGAGGCCGCGACCGCCCCGGCGACCCGGCAGGATCCTGAGCGCCTGGCCGGCACCGGTATCCAGGAACTGACCGACCACTACGCCGCCCACCTGAAGGGCCGCGACGAGCCGCCGATCGTGGTCGGTCACTCCTTCGGCGGTCTGGTCGCCGAGAAGCTGCTGGCCGCGGGCCTGGCCGAGGCGGCCGTGGCGATCGACCCGGCACCGGTGCGGGGCGTGCGGGCCCTGCCGATCCCCCAGATCCGCAGCGCCCTGCCGGTGCTGCGGCGCCGCTCCAACCTGGACAAGGCGGTCCAGCTGAGCCGCCGGCAGTTCCGCTACGGCTTCGCCAACGCGCTCAGCCGCGCGGAGGCCGACGAACTGTACGGCCGGTACGCCATCCCCGGCCCGGGCAAACCGATCTTCCAGCTCACCGCGGCGAAGAAGGACCCGGCCTCACCGAGCGCGGTGGACCTGGACGACAGCCGCCGCGGATCGCTGCTGATCATCGGCGGCGGCCGGGACCACACCGTGCCCGCGGTGGTGGCCCGCCAGGCCGCCGACCTGTACCGGCCCGGCCTGAACACCCAGTACCGCGAACTGCCCGGCAAGGGCCACTCGCTGGTCTTCGACAGCGGCTGGCGTGAGGTCTGCGACCTCGTTCTCACCCATCTGAAGGAAATGTCATGATCACCCCTCCCCCGTTCGACGCCGAGCTGAAGACCGTGCTCGACGTGGTCAACCAGTCGATCACCCCGACCCTGCGCCCCGAGCACCTGCAGGCCCTGCGCGGCCCGGGGTTCACCCCCTCCCTGGAGCAGTTGCTGGAAGGCCGGGCGATCGTCCACGAGGAACACACCGTGCCCGGGCCGGAAGGCGCCCCCGACGTGCTGGTCTCGGTGTTCCGGCCGCGCACCCGCCAGGGCGCCGGGCCGGGCTTTTTCTTCACCCACGTCGGCGGCATGATCTTCGGTGACCGCTTCGTCGGGGTCGCCCCGGTGGTGGACTACGTGGAGCGGTTCAACGCCGTGGTGGTCACCGTGGAGTACCGCCTGGCTCCCGAGAACCCCGCCCCGGCCGCCCTGGAGGACTCCTACGCCGCGCTGGTGTGGACGGCCAAGCACGCTGCCGAACTGGGCATCGACCCCGAGCGCCTGATCACCATCGGCGGCAGCGCCGGCGGCGGGCTGACCGCCGGGATCACCATGATGGCGCGCGACCGCGGCTTCCCCGCCCTGGCCGGGCAGGTGCTCATGTACGCCATGCTCGACGAGCGCAACGACAGTGTCTCGGCCCGGCAGATTGACGGCATCGGCATCTGGGACCGCACCAGCAACGACACCGGCTGGAACTTCTACCTCGGCGACCGGCGCGGCGGCGAGGAGATCACCGCGTACGAGTCCGCCCTGCGGGCAACCGACTTCACCGGGCTGCCCGCCACCTACGTCGAGGCGGGCTCGGCCGAGGTCTTCCGCGACGAGGACGTGGCCTACGCCTCGGCCGTGTGGGCGGCCGGCGGCGAGGCCGAACTGCACATCTGGCCCGGCGGATACCACCTGTTCGAGCTGCTGGCCCCCGAGGCGGCCCTGTCCGTGGCCGCCCGCGAGACCCGGGCCGCGTGGATCGCCCGTCTGCTCACCCGCTGAGTCAGCCCGAGTCTGCCCAGGCCGCCGACCCGACCTGGGCAGGCCGTCCCCCTGAGAAAGGATTTTCATGAGCCGCCGATTCCTCATCACCGGCGCCACCGGCAAGACCGGCCTCACCAGCGTCCGGTTGCTGCGCGAGAAGGGTCATGCGGTGACCGCGTTCGTGCACCGCGACGACGAACGCTCCCGTGCACTGGCCGATCTGGGAGCCGACGTGGTCGTGGGTGACCTGCGCGACGTTGCGGCGGTGGCCGACGCCGCCCGCGGCGCCGAGGGCCTGTACTTCTGCTACCCCGTCGCTCCGGGCCTGATCGAGGCCACGGCCGCCGTGGCCCAGGCCGCCGCCGAGGCCGGTGTGGCCACCGTGGTGAACATGTCGCAGGTCTCGGCCCGCCGGAACGCCACCAGCAACGCAGCCCGCCAGCACTGGCTCAGCGAACGCCTGCTGGATCGTGGGCCGTTCGCCGTCACGCACCTGCAGCCCACCTTCTTCGCCGACTGGCTGGCCTGGGGCTGGTACGAGCAGGGCGAGGAGGGCGTGATCGGCTTGCCGTTCGGTCAGGGCCGTCACGCCCCGATCACCGGGGACGACCAGGCCCGGGTGATCGCCGCCGTGCTGGAAGACCCCCGGCCGCATGCGGGCCGCACCTACCGGCTGTACGGCCGGGAAGAGCTGGACCACACCCAGATCGCGGCCGTCGTGGGCCGGGTCCTGGGCCGGCCGGTGCGCTACGACCCGATCGACATCGAGATCTACCGCACGGGTCTGCTCGCGCGCGGCGTCTCCGAGCACACCGTGCAGCACTTCGCCAACGTGGCCCTCGACTACCGCAACGGGATCTTCGCCGGCACGAACGACGCCGTGCAGCAGATCACCGGCCACGAACCGACCAGCGTCGCGGACTTCGTCGCCGCGAACCGCAACGCCTTCCAGGGAACCGGCCTGTTCGCCGTCCCCACTTCTGTTCAGGAGTCCTGATGCGCTACACCACCTTCGGCACCCGCACCGGGATACGTGTTTCCGAGTACGCGCTCGGCAGTGCCTCTTTCGGCACCAACTGGGGCGGGGCCGACCTCAGGCAGTCCCGCCGCATCCTCGACCGTTTCGCCGAGGCCGGCGGAACCCTGATCGACACCGCCGACGTGTACGGCTTCGGTCAGGCCGAGGAGGTGCTGGGCGAACTGCTCGGCGCCGACCGCGACTCCTTCGTGCTGGCCGGGAAGTACACCCTGGGCACGCACCCCGATCTGGGCGTCAGCCGCACCGGCAACAACCGCAAGTCGATGAAGTACGCCCTGCACGGCACCCTGAAGCGGCTGGGCACCGACCACCTGGACGTCTACCTGGTGCACCAGCCCGACTCGGTCACCCCGACCGAGGAGATCGTCGGCGCACTGGACGACCTGGTCCGAGCCGGCGACATCCGCCACGGTGGGCTCTCGAACTTCCCCGCCTGGCGAACGGCCTACGCCGCCTCACTGGCCGACCGCCTGAACCGCTCGGCCACCCTGGCCGGTCTGCAGATCGAGTACAACCTGCTCGACCGCGGCGGCGACCGGGAGATCCTGCCCGCAGCACAGGCTTTCGGCCTGGGCGTCATGCTCTACTCGCCCCTCGGCGGAGGCCTGCTCACCGGCAAGTACCGCACCGGTGAGCAGGGGCGCCTGTCCGGACCCGTCGCCATCGGGCAGAAGGAGGACACACCGCAGAAGCGGGCGACCCTGGACGCCCTGCTCAAGGTCTCCGCCGACACCGGCGAGAAGCCGGCCCGGATCGCCATGGCGTGGCTGCGTCACCGTGCCCGCCAGTGGGCCACCCCGCTGATCCCGGTCATCGGCCCCCGCACCCTGGAGCAGCTCGAGGACTACCTGGCGGCCCTCGACCTCACCGTCTCGCAGGAGCACCTGGAGGCCCTGGACGCGGTGAGCGCACCGGCCGTGGAGTACCCCGAGACCTCTCTGCGCAGCTACGCCGATGCTGTCCTCGGGGGCGTCTCGGACCGCTTCGACCGGGTTCGGCCGGTCGCCTGAGCCGGGCACGTCCTCGCCCGTCGGGCCGGCCCGTGTATCAGACCGGCTGCACGCTCAGCCTTTACGGTCGGCCCGATAGGCCGTCGTCGTTCCGTGCAGACAAGGGGGTCCGCGCAGACAAGGGCTTCCGGCCCGTCTGCACCAGCCCGGCCGCAACCAGCCGGGAGATCTCCTCGGCATCGGCGAAGGCCGAGCCGATGGCCACACCACGGCACCCGGCCTGCAGGAACTCTTCGGCGTTCCCGGCCCCGATCCCTCCGGTGGCCACAAACCGCGCCTGAGGGAACGGGGCCAACTGGGCCTTGACCCAGTCCGGCCCCAGAACGGACGCAGGGAAGGCCTTCAGCCAGAGCAGGCCAAGCTTCAGCGCCGTGTGGATCTCGGTGGACGTGGCCACGCCCGGCAGGTGCGGAACCCCCAGTTCCTTCGACAGATGGAAGATGTCGGCGTCCAGGCCCGGAGCCACCGTGAAATGTGCCCCCAGGCGCGCCACCCGGTGCAGTTGCCCGGTCTCGCGCACCGTCCCGGCCCCCACGTACCGGTTGTGCCGGCGCCCGGCCTCGACGGCCGCCTCCAGGGCCTCGAACCCGGCCTCGTCCTGTACCGGCACCTCCACAGCCTGCGCACCCGCACCCCAGGCGGCCTCGCAGATCGCCACGGTCGCCTCCGGGGTCATCCCCCGGAAAATGCCCATGACCTTGGACAGGGAGAAGACCTCGTCGAAGAACTCGGTGTCGTTCATGATGCTCCTCCGTTCCGGGCCCGCCTGCGCCTCGGCTTGGTCCTCCCCGTCCGGCGCGACGAGGATGGCTCATACGCCGAATGGTGAGCCTTACACGCAACTGGGAGCAGATCGTATGACCGCGAGCGACAGCGTGTGGCGGATCGTCAGCAGTACGCCGCACGAGCTGGGAGAAGGGTTGCGCCGCGTGGACGGCCTCGTGCAGTGGGTGGATCTGCTGCAGGGGCACGCCTACAGCTGGGACCCGGCCTCGGCCGAGCCCGGCCGCCTCAAGCACAGTGCAGGGCGGCCCCTGGGGGTTGTGGAACCGGGCCCGGATGGTCGCGTTCTGGCCGCGGTGGGCACCGGGCTGGCCCATCTGAGCCCGGCCGGGGAATTCGTCACGGTGGCCGACACGGGCCTGGACCCGGCCCGGCACCGGGTCAACGATGGCGCCTTCGCCCCGGACGGCTCGTTCTGGTTCGGCACGATGGTCCACGACGACAGCACGCCGCAGGGCGCTCAGTGGCGCTGGGATCCGTTGTCCGGGAGGCTGTCTCAGCTTCGATCCGGCATCGACATCCCGAACGGGCCGACGTTCCTTCAGGACGGCCAGACGGCGCTGGTCGCCGACACCTCGGCTCGCCGGATCTTGAGGACGTCGGTCAGGGCCCCGCACGAATGGGAGACTTTCGCTGTGGTCACCGGCGGTTCGCCGGACGGGATGTTCACCGACGATCAGAACCAGGTCTGGAACGCGGTGTGGGGCGCGTCCCGCCTCGACGTCTATTCGTCCGACGGGGCCTTGCTGAAACGTGTCCCGCTGCCGGTCTCGCAGCCGACCAGTGTGCTGCACATGCCCGGCCCCGATCCGCTGGTGGTGATCACCAGCGCCGCCGTCGGGCTCGACGCGCGGGGTGGCCTGGACGGGCACACCTTGGCCGCCCCGCTGTCCCATCTCTAGAACAGGCCGAGGCGGTCAACATCACGATCGGCCTGCCGGTGGTGCGGGTCTCGGTCGACCACGGCACCGCCTTCGACATCGCCGGCCAGGGAATCGCCCGGGAGGCCAGCCTGGTACTGGCCTGTGAACGGGCCGCGGCGCTGGCGCCGGGCTGGGACGACGCGTGGCGGGCGGCCTCGGCGGGGGTTGCCTCGCCGGCCTGACCAACAGCCCGAAGGGTTGCCCCGCATCGGCGGGGCAACCCTTCTGCGTTTGGCCAGCATCCGGCCGACGAGCGAACCGTTCAGCGCTGCAAAAGTCGCAAATGTTCACGCTAACATCGCCGCTGTCCTCCGTTTGACCAGCCAAAAGACCCTGTCAAGGGGGCTTTGGCGCCAAGTGGCATGTCTTGACCGGCCGAGAAGTGAACGAGAACATCGACGAGCGTTGGTCCGTAATGCGTAGTTCACACCCTGACAGCTGACCGCTCCGGATCCTCCGTCTCTGTTCTGGTCCCCCCGGCCGTGGACCAGGGCGGCGTCGGCGACCCCACCAGTCGTGACCCGCTCTCATCGAAGGACAGCCATGGCAATTTCGCTTCTGCCTGCCCGGATTTCCAGGCGGCGACTCCTCACCCTGCTCACCGCACTCGCTCTGGTCTCGAGCGCCGCGGCGGCGACCGCCGGGCCCTCGGACGCCGCCCCGCACAGCGCCGTCCCGGTCTCGCGCGTGGCCGCCACCCCGACCGTCGCGCCGGCCGCCTACCCCAACCCGGGCTACGTCACCGGGGACACCGGCGTGCACGACCCGACGATCGTGCGCAGGCCCAACAACGGCGGCTACCTCCTGGCCCACACCGGGCCCAACCTCACGCTCAAGACGTCCACCGACCGCATCACCTTCCGCAACGCGGGCTCGGTGTTCCCCGACGGCGCCCCCTGGACCAGCACGTACACCAACGGCAGCCGGGACCTGTGGGCGCCCGACCTCACCTACCGCAACGGCACCTACTACTTGTACTACTCAGCCTCGACTTTCGGCTCCAACCGCTCGGCGATCTTCCTGGCCACCAGCACCACCGGCGCTGCCGGGTCGTGGACCAACCGAGGCCTGGTGATCGAGACCCGCACCTCCGACACCTACAACGCCATTGACCCGAACCTGTTCGTCGACAGCGACGGCAAGTGGTGGCTGAGCTTCGGCTCGTTCTGGTCGGGGATCAAGCTGATCCAGCTCAACCCCTCCACCGGGCTGCGCACCGACAGCACCCTCCGCAGCGTCGCCGGACGCAACGGCGGCGCGATCGAGGCCCCCGTCATCGTCAAACGCGGCTCCTACTACTACCTCTGGACGTCGTTCGACCGCTGCTGCGCGGGCGCCTCGAGCACCTACCGGGTGATGGTCGGGCGTTCCACCAGCGTCACCGGCCCCTACACCGACCGCAACGGCGTCGCCCTGAACTCCGGCGGCGGCACGCAGGTGCTGGCCGGGCACGGCAGCATCCACGGCCCGGGACACCAGGCCGTCCTGGCCGACAGCGACGGTGACGTCCTCGTCTACCACTACTACGCCGACAACGGCACCTCCCTGCTGGGCATCAACCTGCTCGGATACGACTCCGCCGGCTGGCCTTTCGTCTACTAGAACCTCAAGGAGCCCCACGTGCGAACAACGAAGTTGCGCGCCCTCCTGGCCGCGAGCCTGACCAGCGTCCTGGTCACCATCGGCCTGGTCGCCACCGGCACCGAGGCCTCCGCCGCCACCGTGCAACCAGGAACCGCCTACGTCCTGATCAACCGCAACAGCAACAAGGCACTGGACGTGTTCAACCTGGCCACCACCGACGGCGCGGCGATCAACCAGTTCTCCCGTAACGACGGCGCCTGGCAGCAGTGGAAGTTCCTGGACTCCGGCGGCGGCTGGTACCGCGTGCAGTCCGTGCACAGCGGCAAGGTGCTCGACCTGCCCACCACGGCCGACGGCATCCAGCTGGTGCAGAACGCCGACCGCAACGACGCCCGTCAGCAGTTCAGTCTGGCCGACTCCGCCGACGGCCACGTGCGCCTGATCAACCGCAACAGCGGCAAGGCCCTGGACGTGTGGGAGCACTCCACCGCCGACGGCGCCAAGGTTTCGCAGTTCCAGGACCTGGGCGGCGCCAACCAGCAGTGGCTGCTGGTGCCCACACCGCCTGCGCCCAAGACGTTCAACAACCCGATCAAACGCAACGGCCCGGACCCGTGGCTGCAGTACCACAACGGCTACTACTACCTGGCCACCACGACCTGGAACTCCACCGTCACCATGCGCCGCTCGGCCACCCTGGCCGGTCTGGCCACCGCCACCGACCAGGTGGTCTTCAACCTGGCCGGCCGCGCGAACGGCTGCTGCAACATGTGGGCCCCCGAGTTCCACCTGATCAACGGCCGCTGGTACTTCTACTACACCGCCGGTCAGAACGTCTCGGACTACAACCCCACCCAGCGCCTGCACGTGCTGGAGTCCGCGGGCACCGACCCGATGGGCCCCTACACGTTCAAGGCCGACCTCGGCAGCGACTGGGCCCTGGACGCCAGCGTGCTCAAGGTGGGCAGCAACCTGTACCTGATGGGCACCTACGGCGGTGACGGCGCCGGGCAGAGCAACTTCATCCAGCGGCTGAGCAACCCGTGGACGCTGACCGGCACCCGCACCCGGCTCAGCTCCCCCACCCTGGCGTGGGAACGGCAGACCGGCGCGGTCAACGAGGGCCCAGAACCCCTGTACCGCAACGGGAAGGTGATGGTCGTCTACTCGGCCAGCGCCTGCTGGGGACCGGACTACAAGCTGGGCCTGCTCACCCTGACCGGCACCGACCCGCTCAACCCGGCGCACTGGACCAAGAAGTCGACCCCGGTGTTCCAGCGCAGCGACGCCAACAGCGTCTTCGCGCCCGGGCACAACGGCTTCTTCAAGAGCCCCGACGGCAAGGAGGACTGGATCGTCTACCACGCCAACGACTCCGCGGCCGGCGGCTGCGACATGAACCGCTCCACCCGCGCCCAGAAGTTCACCTGGAACGCCGACGACACCCCCAACTTCGGCACGCCGGTCCGCCTGGGTGTGACCCTGACCGCACCCTCGGGAGAATGATGCTCACCCGACGCACCCTGATCGCCTCCGGCCTGGCCGCAGCCGCCGGTGTCGCCGTCGCCCGCCCCGCCCTCGCCGCCACCTACGCCGGTTACGTCATGGGGTATTTCACCGAATCCCCCAGCCAGCTCGGCGCCGACTACGGCCTGCACCTGGCCGTCAGCTCCGACGGCCTGAACTGGACACCTCTGAACCAGAACAACCCCGTCGTCACCCCCACCGCCGGCACCGGGGGCCTGCGCGACCCGTACCTCCTGCGCAAGCAGGACGGCACCTTCGTCGTCCTGGCCACCGACCTGACCGGCGCCGATTTCACCCAGCCGAACCAGTACATCCACTGCTGGGACTCGGCCGACCTGCGTAGCTTCACCGGCTACCGGCGGCTGCGGATGCACACCATGAACACCCACACCTGGGCCCCGGAAGCCTTCTGGGACGCCGCCCGCGGCCAGTACGGCATCATCTACTCGGCCAACAGCGGCGGCCGGGACGGGTTCTGGGTGAACTACACCAGCGACTTCCGCACGGTCGGCCCGGCGCAGTTGTTCTTCGACCCAGGCTTCAACGTCCTGGACGCCACCACCCACGTCCACAACAACGTCCATTATCTGTACTACAAGAGCTTTGTGGACGGGCGCCTGTACGGCGCTCGCTCCAGCACCCTCAACCCGCGCAGCTTCGACAACGGCACCTACACCGCGGGGGTGGTCAACGGCGGCATCGAGGCGCCGATCGTGGTCAAGGCCAACGACCGCAACGAGTGGTGGCTGTGGGGCGACTCCTACTCCCCCAACAACGGCGAACTGTACGTCTGGCGCTCGGGCAACATCGGCCTGGACAGTTGGACGCCGCTGACCAAGGCCCAGTACACCCAGCCACTCAACGCCAAACACCCCACCATCACACCGATCACGGCCACCGAACAGTCGAACCTGCTCAGTCGCTGGGGCTCCCCGGCCTGGAACCGGATCAAGTCCTACAACTACCCCGACCACCTGATCCGGCACGCCAACTACGCCGCCCGCATCGACCCCTACCCCTTCGACCCCTACCCCGACTCCCAGTGGCGCCTGGTGCCCGGCCTGGCCGACTCCTCCGGGGTCTCGTTCCAGTCGGTCAACGTGGCCAACCACTACCTCCGCCACTCCAACTACACCCTGGCCCTGGCCCCCAACGACGGCACCAGCCTTTTCGCGGGCGACGCCACGTTCCACCGAACCCCAGGCCTGGCCGACAGCACCTGGACCTCGTTCCGCTCGCACAACGTGTCCACCCACTACATCCGGCACGCCGGCTTCGTGCTGCGACTCGATCCGCTGAGCAGCAGTTCGGCGGCCGGTGATCGGCAGGACGCGACCTTCCGGATCGGCTTCTAAGAGCACTTTGTTACCTCGCGCTCCGGCTTGTTTGTTCCGTCCAGAACTGTTTGACTGACAGCGTGGACAGGGCCGGGTCGGAGCGGATGCAGAGACGGCTGAGTGCCGTCCTCTTGGCGACAATGTGTGCACTGACGGGACTGTCCGGATGCGGAGCTGACTGTCGCAGTCTTGACTACAGTCTCGCCGCCGATGCTGTGGGCGAAAAAGACCCCCAGGCAGCCATTACTGCCTGGACGGAGACGTCGGACGAGGGTCAGCCGCAAGCTGGCTGGTCAGAGGTAGGCGAGGATACGCAGTCAAGTGATCGCGTCTTTGAGAGCGGCGATTGGCGGATAACGGTGTCGACGCTGCCCTCCGGTGAATGGGTGGTGACGAGCGGAACCAACTGCTGATCATGTAAGCACGATCGGCTTTGGATTGCTGGCATCACCTACGTCCGAACGCTGTCGAGTCAGACTCAACCAGGAGAGCGCGGGTCGGCGGCCCTCATCAGGGCCGCCGACCCGTGACCCGTGCCAGCGCCGAAGCGGTCAGGTCCAGTACAGGGTGCGGGCCTGCGGCAGGTGCTCGGCCAGCAGGTCCTCGAAGCCCGAACGCAGCTCGCTCATCGTCTCTTTGGTGTAGACGTGCTTGACCCCGCCGAACTTGGAACGCTTCTCGCGCCGGCTCGCCTCGTCCATCTCCAGACTCGTGGCCGGGTACCAGCCGAGCAGGGTCTGCTTGCTGCCGGGCGTGAACCGGTGGGTGATGCACTCCATGGTCAGATCCAGCCCCGGAACCCCCGACAACGCCTGCGCGGCCTGAGACAGCAGCTGAGCGTAGCCTTCTCGCCAGCCGGGCACCGGCATGATCGGGGCGATCACCAGCCCCACCGGATAGCCCGCCTCGGCCACCCGCTGGGCACCGGCCAGCCGGGCCCCCACGCCGGCGGTGCCGCCCTCGAACCGCTCGCTGACCGCGCCGGTGTTCACCGAGACCCGCACCCGTGTGCGTCCGCCGTGATCGACCGTCAGCAAGGGCTCGACCTGGTCGTATTTGGTGGTGAAACGCAACTGCACGCGGCCGGGCCAGTCGTGGGCACCGAAGTGCGCCACCGCTGCGGACAGCGAGCCGGTGACGTGCTCGATGCCGAGCGGATCGGTGTAGCAGGAGGCTTCGAAGGTGGTGCCCTCGGCGCTGCGGGCGGCCGTCCCGGAGGTGACCGAACCCTGTCCCACTGCGGCGTCCAGCCCGGCCAGGATCTCCTCGAGGTTGGCGTAGGCCCGCGTGATCGGCGGGCCGGTCAGCGAACCGGCCAGATAGCAGTACTGGCAGTGCGCCGGGCAGCCCTCGGCCAGGTCGAAACGCCAGTCGGCACTGGGGGCGATTGGTTGCAGACGGCGCTTGCTCGGCGGGGCCACGGTCACGGCCAGCGTCTGCTTGGCCGCGGCGTAGGTGGTGCGCTCGTCGCCGGCTTTCAGCGACGGCAGGCGGTCGCCCTTGAGCAGCTCGATCTGCGCGACCCCGGCGGCCTCGCACCGGGCCACGATGGCGCGGCCGTGCTCGTGCTCCAGGGCCGAGCGGGTGACCAGGACGCGACGCGGCGTCCACAACGGGGCCCTTCGGGCGCTTCGGTCACGTCCGGCGCGGGCTGTCGGTGTCGTGTTCATCTGCAGGTTGGCAACAGCCGCGGCAGCGCGATTAGTTCTCGGTGGGCCTACAAAGAAACGTGAGGACGCCGGTGGGCACCTTCGCGCGAAGGTGCCCACCGGCGTCCATTGTTGGGTTCAGACAGTCACTCAGGCGGCGGGCAGCTGCTTGGCGCCCTTCTGGACCTTGGTGGAGATCTTGATGCCGGAGTCGACCAGGCGGTGCCCGAAAATGTCGGTGATCCGGATCTTCTTGCCACAGCCGACGCCCTTGGGCGACTCGAAGTAGTTGTACTCCTTGCGAGCCAGGTTGACCCAGCCACTGGCCGTCTTCAGTTCGAGCTTCTTGATCGGGTTGCGGTGGTTACGCACCTGCACCCCGCACCACCACTTGGTCGAGCCGTCCTTGTACACGTAGCTCACCGGGCCGGCCGGCTTGGGCGTGACCAGCTTCCAGGTCACGTTGATCTGACCGGTCACCGGATCGGCGAGCTTGGCGAACGCCTCACGGGAGAGGTCGAGCTGGTGCAGGCGGCAGTCGCCGGGGCACAGGTCGACGATCTTGACCCGGATGCTGTTGCCCTTGGGGCCGGTCACCTTCAGGAAGGCCCCGCACATCTGCGCGTTCTGGTAGTCGCTGGTGTTGAGCGCGGCCACCATCATGTTCTTGGACTTGGGGTAGCTGCAGGCGCCGGTTCCGTCGGCGTCGTAGTGCGTGGCCACGCCCTTGTACTTCTTGGTCGGCGACACGGCCTGCTGGGTAAGGGTGCCGGTCGTACTTGTGGTGCTGGTGGTGCTGGTCGTGCTGGCGGCGGTGGGGTTGGCCGCGGAGCTGGACTGGGCCACGTACACCCCGGAGCTGACGACGAGGGCGAGCGCGGCCGCGGCGACGGCGGCCTGGATCTTCATTCGGGACACGGTCGGGATTTTGACGCATGTTGCCTCAGGTGGGCGTTCTGTCCCGGTTAAGAACAAACCTGATTGTGGACGTCGGTGGCGGGCTCGTGCGGTTCTCATGCGTTGCGCGAGCTACCGGAATCGCTACACATGGATCGACTGGCTCAGCAGGGCCGGCCTCCCAGCCAGGAACGGGTGACCGCCAGCAGCGCCCGCACGGCGAACGGCACGGCCTGCTCGGGATCGGGGGCGAAGTGCGGCGAGTGTCCGGACCGGGCCTGCGGGGAGGTCACGGCGGGCGCGGTGGCGATGCCGAAGAGCCAGAAGGCCGAGGGGATGCCGTAGTGGGCGGCGAGGTTGCCGAAGTCCTCGGAGCCGAGCATGGGCGGCATTTCTTCGTAGGTGCCGAACTCTTGCTCGAGCACCGCCTGCACTTGGGCGAGCGTGGCCTCGTCGTTGACGTTCAGGGGGAAGGGGTTGAACACCTCGATCTCGTGCTCCAGGCGCTCGGTGGCGGCGACGCCTGCGGTGATGCGGCGTACGGCTGCGTCGATGGTGTCCAGCGTGTGGCTGGAGAAGGCCCGGGAGCACACGGTCACGGTTAGTTCGGCCGGGATGGCGTTGGTGGCCTGGCCGGCGTGGACGGTGGTCGGGGTGATGACGGCCCGCTCCCCCGTTGGAAGCTCAGAGCCTGTTATCGCCTGGATGCGCAGGATCAGCTGGGCCGCGGCGGTCAGCGGGTTCGCGCTCTCGTGCGGCACCGAGGCGTGGCCGCCCGGTCCGCGCAGGGTGATCCGCCAGTTGCGCTGCCCGGCCATCAGCACGCCCGCCCGCGAACGCACGGTGCCGGCGTCGAAGTTGCCCACGTGCTGGCCGAGCAGCACCGACGGGGTGGGGTGTTCATCGAGCAGTCCGCTGGCGGCCAGCCGGGAGGCACCGGTGCCGGTCTCCTCGGCGGGCTGGGCGATCAGGACGAGCGTGCCGGACCAGTCCTGGCGGGTGGAGGCCAGCAGCCGGGCCACTCCCAGCAGGGCGGTGGTGTGCAGGTCGTGACCGCAGGCGTGCATGGCGCCCAGCTCGGGCGGGGCGGCGTAGGGCAGGCCGGTCTGCTCAACGATCGGCAGCGCATCGAGGTCGGCACGCAGGCCCACCATCGGGCCCGCGCCGTTCTCAAGCGAGGCCACCAGCCCGGTGACCTCGGCCGAGGTGGTGACCCGGTAACCCAGCCCGGACAGCTCCTGTGCCACCCGCCGGGTGGTGCGGACCTCCTCGAAGGCGATCTCGGGGTGGGCGTGCAGGTCCCGGTAGAAGTCCAGGAGGCCGGGCAGGATGTCGGCGAGTTGCCCGTCTTCAGTTGGGTTCGCAGGTGTCCTCAACGGTCGGTGAGCCGGTCGATGGCCCCGGCCGGGCCGCTGCGGGTGAACCACTCGACCCCGTAGGCCGAGTGCAGGCCGTCCTGCTGCAGGTGAGCGGCGTCGATCTGGCTCGAGTGCTGGCGCATGGCGGCCACTTTGGCGGCGAAGTCGCTCTCCCCGGCCTGGTAGTGCGCGCCGATGCGGGCCTTCGGCACGCCCACCGGGCCGCTGGCCCGCCCGGTGCGCCGCACCGCGTCGTTGGCGCCCAGGACCAGGTGCCGCACGTTCTGCCGGTCGAGGGTCTCGGCGTCGACGGTGGCCTCGTAGTAGCTGAGGCCTTGCTGGTTCCGGGCCACCTGGGCGGCGATCCGGTGCACGGCGACGTGGTCGGGGTGGGGGTAGATGCCGCCCTCGTCGTAGCCGACCAGGGTGTCGGCGCCGACGCGCTGCACGATCTCGCCGACCTGTTCGGCCACGGCCTGCACCGGCTGCTCGGACAGGGCCTGCCCGGGCCGGGTGGTGCCGAGCCCGGAGTCACCCCAGCCCAGGGTGACCAGCTCGTGGACGCCGAGCACGCTCGCCGCCCGCTGGAGTTCACCGGCCCGGACCCGGCCGACGTGCCGGCCCTCCCCGGCCAGATCCTGACCGGCGTGGCCGTCGGTGGCGACCACGAGCGTCACCCGGGCACCGGCCCGGGCCAGGGCGTGCATCACTGCCCCGGTGAAGATGGCCTCGTCATCGGGGTGGGCGTGCACGAAGACGACCGAGTGCTCGCTCAGCGAGCGGGCGGGGGCAGGAACGACAGGGACGAGCGGGGCGAGCACAGCAGACATGAGGAAGTACTCCGGCGGCGAGAAGGGTCGGTGGGCGAAGGTTCAGCCCCGACAACACCGCTCTGCACAGCAGAGGGTGACCACGGTCGTCGCCTGGTGGAGCACGCGGGCCTCCGGCTGCTCGGGGTGCGCCGCCGCACCCGTCATCTCTACTAGGTCGGTAGACTTTATCAGAACTTCCTAGGAACGCTCCGGTTCCAGCGCAGCCTCGGCGTCGCCGCAGGTCACGCCGTAGGCGAGCATGGTCACCGGCGAGTCGTAGCCGACGTTGCCCAGATCCGTCTCCTTGCCGTTGTCGGCCCGGGCGCCGTCCTCGCTGAGGTCGATCCGGGTGCGGATCACCCGGTCGCTGCTGTCGGCGTCGTCCTGCTTGGCGTTGAACCCGGCCAGGTAACGCTTCTTGCCCTTGGCCGGGCAGGCCACCCCGGTGCCGCGGCCGTTCATGCCCAGGTCGAAGGTGTACTGGTTGCCCTGGAGGTTGATGCTCGGCACGATCTTGCAGTCGATCACCGCGTAGAGCGCTGCGCTGTAGGCGGTGGCCAGCAGGATGATCGCGGTGCCGTCGCCCAGCCGGTTGCCGACGGCCGAGGCCTGGGCGTTCTCCACCTGGTCGGCGGTGAAACTGGTGGCGAAGCTGGCCCCGCTGGCGGTGCGCACACCGAGCAGCCGCTTGTCCCCCTTCAGGCCCAGCCACACCTGGTCGTCCCGCCCGTCCCCGTCCAGGTCACCGGCCAGGCCCACCCCGGCGTCGGCGGGGATGTCCACGCCGCCCACCTTGCAGCCGGCCTTGGGCTGAGCCTCGGTCTGGGTCGGGGCCCCGGCGGACGGGGAGACATCGACCGGGGCGGCCGTGGCATCGGACACCTGCTTCACCGTGGGCTCACCGGCGCATGCGCTCAGCGCGAGCAGCCCCGCCAGGGCAACGGCGGTCACGGCGCCGGGACGGCGAGGGCTGAGCATCGGACAGATCCTCCCGAGTTCATAGGGTTAGACCGACCTGACGCTACTGGTCCTCAGGCCTTACGAGGAACGCACGGACTGCTGCATGTGCCCTGCGTTACATAAGTCCCCTTTGTCTATGGAATTTGTCGATAATGCGAGTTCTTCGACCTGGGGAGCTCATGTGACGAAGCAAGGCACCACCCGCCGCAACGTGCTCGGCGCTCTGGCCGCCGGCGCCACGGCCGCCGGGGTGGCCACGGCCCAGCCCGCCCAGGCTGCCACCGGTGAAAGCGATTTCAGGGCAGCGCCGGGAGCTGCGCGCCGGCCCAACATCCTGTTCATCCTGGCCGACGACCTGGGCTGGGCCGACCTGAGCAGCTACGGTTCACCCGACATCAAGACCCCCAACCTCGACGCCCTGGCCCGCTCAGGTCTGCGCTTCACCCAGGGCTACTCGGCCGGCGCGGTCTGCTCCCCCACCCGCATCGCGCTCTACACCGGCCGCTACCCCGCCCGCACCACGGCGGGCCTGCCCGAGCCGATCGCGGCCGTCAACGCCCGCGACGGGCTGGCCCCCGAGCACCCGACCCTGGCCTCGCTGCTGAAGACCGTGGGCTACACCACCGCCCTCATCGGCAAGTGGCACGGCGGCTTCCTGCCGAACTTCAGCCCGCTGCGCAGCGGATGGGACGAGTTCTTCGGCAACTACTCCGGCGGCCTGGACTACTACTCCAAGTACAGCCACATGGGTGTGCACGACCTGTACGACGGCGAGGAACCCGTCGAGTCCGACCAGTACTACACCGATCTCATCGCCGACCGGGCCGAGGAGTTCGTGCGCCGCGAGCACCGCACCCCGTGGCTGCTGAACCTGAACTTCACCAGCCCGCACTGGCCCTGGGAGGCCCCGGGCGACCGGGCCGTCAGCAAGGAGGTCACCGCAGCGCTGCTGGCCGGGGACCGCCGCGCCCTGCAGCACGCCGACGGCGGCTCACTGGAGACGTACCGCAAGATGGTCGAGAACCTCGACACCCGCATCGGCCAGGTCCTGACCGCGCTGCGCCGCACCGGCCAGGAACGCGACACCCTGGTCATTTTCGCCAGTGACAACGGCGGCGAGCGCTATTCGTACACTTGGCCGCTGTCCGGGCTCAAGGCCAGTCTCAACGAGGGCGGCATCCGGGTGCCGACCATCCTGCGCTGGCCCGCCCGGATCAAGGCCGGGCAGGTCAGCCACGTTCCCGTCGTCACCCACGACTGGACGGCCACCCTGCTCGAGATCGCCGGCGCCAGCCCGGATCCCGACTTCCCGCTGGACGGTGAGAGTCTCGCCGGATACCTGCTGGAGGGTGACAGGGCGCCCGAGCGCGACCTGTTCTGGCGCACCCGCACCGACCGGGCCCTGCGCCGGGGCAAGTGGAAGTACCTGCGGCTGACCGCCGGCGGCACCGACGCCCTGTACGACGTGGTGGCCGATCCGCGTGAGCAGGCCAACCTGGCGGCCAAGCATCCCGAGCTGGTGAGTGAACTGCGGGCGCAGTGGGAGGAGATCAACGCTCCACTGCTGCCCTACAGCTGAGCCGCTGGTGACGATCACACCCCCGCTAGCCGGTAGAGAGAGGTACCGGAACCGGCAATGACGCGGCAATCCCTTCTGAGGAATGCTTTTGGGCACGGGCAGAACGCCCCGCCGGCCAGGCTCACCCGAGCCGACGGCGCCCAACGAGAGGGATGACCATGACCACCACCGTGCGTACCGACCTGCAGCTCTCCCACGCCGTCGTCACCGCCGAGGTGAGCGCGCCCTTCGAGCACGTGGACATCGAGACCTGGCTCAAGACCCTGCCCACCCACGAGTACCAGCGCTGCGCACCCGGCGACCACAAGGCGGCCGGCTACACCGTGGACGACGACGGCACCCCGATGTCGATCAACGTGGAGATGATCGGGACCGGCCTGGTCATCCAGCAGTACCGCTACGAGATCGCGAGCGCGCACTACTGCAGGATGGTCTCCCTGTCCGACGTTTTCACCCCGGCCGGGTGGACCACGACCCAGGTGATCTGGGAGCTGCGCATGGAGCAGCTCGAAGGTGACCGGCTGCGCTACACCAACACCGTCACATCCCACCCCACCGAGGACTTCCTGCAGTTCATCGCCGCCAACGACCAGACGTTCGAGCAGGCCGCCGCTGCCCGCCAGGAATCCTCGGGTAAGCACTGCGAGCTCGAGACCCCGCACTACGCCCGGAGTATTGCCGCGTTCGCCAAGGCCAGGGCTACGCGGATCGCCGCCTGAAACGCATCCGGTCAGTGGGGTCGTGCCGGTAGGCCAAGGTGATGGCGCTTCCGGTGTACCGGGCCAGCTCCTCGCCGACGGGTTGCGCCGTGGCCGGCCGAGGTCTGGGCTGGTGGATCACCGTTCAGACCTTGGCCGCCTTGGCGTTGATGTCCGCGGCGATGGGCAGGGCCAGCACCAGCGACCGGCCTGCCGCGGGTTCCGGACTGGTGTGTTCCAGGCGGCCTACCGGGGCATCGCCACGCGTCCAGCCGAAGGAATCGGCGGTGGGCCCAGCGACGGCTCGTGATGGTGCGGGTGAGGTCGGCCGGGCTGCGCCGGTGGCGGGCCGTCCGGTGCTCCGGGAACGTGGCTGATCCACCGGCCCTGGTGGTGCACGAGGTGGTGCAGACTCACGAACCGAACTCCTGCGGTCGTGTGATCCGCCTGGGGCCTGGCCACAGAAGGGCGCCTGCTCCCAGAACCAGCGGGACCAGCAGGAGCTCGCCGCAGAAGACCAGGACGAGGCCGGTGAACACCAGGCCCCCGAGTGCGCCGTACCAGGTCACGGTGCGGGTGGGCAGCAGCCGTAGGGCCGCGGCCATTCCGGCGAAGGAGACGGCGGCCAGGCAGGCGGACGTGGTCCGCATGAGAGTGTCCAGGTCAGTCTCCGAGGCCGTGGCGACGACGCCCGCAATGAGGCACAGAGCCAGGTGGACGGTCAGGCTGCGCCGCGGTACGTCCCCCACGCCAGCACCTTTCGCCAGCGCTCGGGGCATGGCCCCGTCTCGCCCCAGCGCGGCGCCCAGACGAGCACCACCGGCCAGGTACGTGTTCACGGCGACAAGGCTCAAAACAAGCGCAGCGACCGCGGTGACGGTGCGCCCGCCCGGTCCGAGAGTCACCTCCAGCAGAAGGCTCAGCGGAACCGCGGTGCCGGCGGCCCGGTCGCCGAGAACGGCGATGGTCGTGACGGCCAGCGTCAGGTAGAGCACACAGACCAGGGCCAGGGTCAGTGCGGTGGCGTGCGGCAGTTGCCTGCGTGGGTCACTGAACTCGGCCGACAGGTGGCTGGCCGCCTCCCAGCCGGAGAACGCGTAGAACAGGACGGTGGCGGCAGCTCCGACGGCCATCCATCCGTGCGGCGCGAACGGGGTGAAGTTCTCCAGGCGGGCGGCGGGGGCCGAGACGGCGACGGTGACCAGTAAGAACACGGCCAAGACGACGACCATGACCAGTTGGACCCGACCGGTCAGTCGCAGGCCCGCGTAGTTGGTGGCGAAAGCGGCGGCGAGGATGACCATCGCGACCCACAGGGCCGTCCCCGGCCCCCTTCCCAGAGTCGCCGCGACGTAGTTGCCGCCGACCAGGGCCCCGGACAGAACCCCGACGGGTACAGCGGCGAAGAACCACCAGCCCACCGGCACAGCCCATCGCGGCCCGAAGGCCCGGGTGACGAAGGTGGCCACGCCCCCGCCGTCGGGATGACGGGCCCCGAGGGCGGCGAACGTGGCGGCTACGGGCACGCTGAAGAACAGCAGGACGAGCCAGGCCACGAGTGAGGCGGGACCTGCGGCCTCGGCGGCCAGCGCGGGCAGGACCATCACTCCTGGTCCCAGGACGGCTCCGACGTAGAGCGCGGTCCCGGCCAGAAGCCCCAACCGGGGCTTGCCAGGTGATGCGTTCTGGTGTTCGCCGGCGGCGGCGGTGGGTGAGTCACGCACGGCCGTGAAAGTAGTTTCGCGGGAGTCTGTTTGCCGTGGCACGGAACAACGTTCGCCAGAACGGCATCCCGCGCGGCCTTCGCCGAACTTTGTTCGGGCCGATCCCGGGATCGGCGATCAGTCCTACGACGTCCGGCAAGACGCGGGGCGGCCCCGGTCAGTTCGCCTGTGGGGCATCAGTGCCGAACGGCGGACCTACTTCCAGAATCGTCATGAACTGCTCGCCGCCGCTCCATCCGACCGCTACTTGCGTCTCGTTCTCGAGACCGGTGCCCTCTTGCCGGGTGACCATGGCACGACAGTTCACCTCAGTCCCGTCGATGCCCGTGAACATCCCGTTCGCGTCCGTCCTGCCCTTGAAGTCGGGGCAGCTGACCCTCGCCCTCACGGCACCGTCCTGCAAGAAGATCTCTCGGATCTGCCCGGCCAGCCGTTGGCCGCCGCCCACCGTGTAGGTGCTGCTCGTGGCCTGCTTCGCGGCGGGGACGGTAGAGGGCAACACGGTCGGGGCTGCGGCTGCCGGCGGGGCGGCCTCTGCACAGCCTGCCAAGGCAACGACGATGACAGGAACGGCAAATGGAACGTATGGGCGCACACTGTCATGATCGCCCAACGGCGGGGGCAGCGGCCCACCCGGGTCCGTCAGCTCCCTGAAAGGGCCCGGCTGGCCGGTCGCTGCCCATCTCTGCCCGTCTCTGCGCCGTGCGGTCAGTCCTCGTCGGACAGTTGCGCCGGCTGCACCTCGTGGTTGGCGGTGTGCTCGTAGACCAGCGAGGTCCGGAACGTGATGACCTCCTTGCGGGCGCTGAAGCGGTCGACGAGCATGGTGTGCATGGCCTCCACGCTGGGCACGGCCACGTGCACCAGGAAGTCGTCGCCACCGGCCACCACGTAGACCGCCAGCACCTCGGGCTGCTGCAGGGCGTACGCCTTGAAGTTCTGGATCACCTCGCGGCTCAGCGGGCGGATCTGGAACCCGATCATGGCCTGCACACCCCGGCCGATCCGGTTCAGGTCGACCCGCGCGTGGTAGCCGGCCAGGACGCCGGACTGCTCCAGGGCCCGGGTGCGCACCAACGTGCTGGAGGGCGCCAGCCCCACCCGGGCGGCGAGCTGGCGGTTGGTCAGTCGGGCCTCTTTCTGCAGTTCGGTGAGGATCGCGGCATCCCGTTCGTCCATGCCCCCGAACCTAGGGGATGCCCTCCTGCGGGTGGGCGGATGGCCGTCACGGCGTTCGGGGCCGGGCCGGCGAGCGGGGTTCCTCACCTCCCCGCTCCAGCTGCCGGCTCCGCAACGGCAGCTGAACGTCTTGCGTGCTCCACGGATCGCTGTCCCGGGGGGGCTACTCACCGATCTTCTGGCAACGTCTCCACCGTGAGCGCCGGCCCGTTCAGGCCGGTGATCCCATCGGCTCCCACCGCCAGAGCGGGTGTGAGGCAGCCGGCCCTACGCCGGGCCGGTGGTGTCCGGGAGATCAGCAGAGCCAACTGGCCGGCCATGACGGCCGTGGCTGTATAGCCCGGGTGCCCGGTTCCGGAGATCTTGGCTCGTCCGGCCGAACCCGACCGGGTGCGCGCGTGGGCCTGCACCGTCCAGGCCCAGTCGCTGAGGAGCTCGCCTTCGGGGCCCGTACCCGACGGTGGCAGCATCGAAGCCGCCCGGGACAGCAGGATCTGACGCACCCCACGGGGAGAGCGCGCGAGCCGGACCACGACCCACTGCATCCCCGCCAGAGCGCCGGCGAAGACGACCGCGGCCGCTGCGACGAGGCGACGCAGCGGCCCCTGGTCGGTCCCCTCCCGGTAGCGGGCCGGGAGGTACTCGGCGCCGGCCTGCGTGGCCAGCAGGCAAGCCGTGCGGTGGATGACCGGTGGGTTCAGGAACGCCACCGGAGTGACCGGTCCGAGGACCCGCCCGGCGCGCAGGCGCGGGCGGAGTGTCACAGGACTGGCCCGTCGCACCCGTTCCTGCTGACCGGCGTCGATCAGCAGTCCCCCCGGATCGCCGACCACACCCGCTCCCGGGTCCCGCAGGATTTCGACAATGCTGCCCAGCGTGCCGGCGGAGATCGCGTTACGCAGCGAGACACCGGCAGGGACGCGGTCGTAGGAGAAGGTCACCTCCACCTCTACGACGGGCCCGGCAGCGCCGGGCCCGTCGTAACCAGGCTGTTCGGCCGCTGCACCGGGTTGGCTCTGCGCGGCAACGGCCGCCCGACTGGCCAGCAGTGTGGTCACATCTGCCGGAAGGGCCTCCCAGCCGGCCATTTGCACCACAGCGACGCCGGCCGTCCGGGCCGGGCCGTCGAAGCGCTCGATAATCCGCCGCAGCAGCGGAAGTTCACCACTGATGTCGACGTAGGAGGTGCCGTTGCGGACGCATGCGGCCACGACTCTTTCTGCGGTTGCGGTGTAGGGCCCGGCGAAACTGAGGACGACGGCCGTGGCCTGGGCCAGCGTATCCAGCGACGCCTCGTCCTCAATGTCCACCTTCAGCACGGGTGCCTCGGCGCCCTCGGCCTTCAGGGCGTCCCTGACCCGCGCCAGGTTTCGGCCCGCTGCCGCCCACCGCACGGCAGGTTCCCCCGGGTTTTCGGCCGCCGCCCGGTCGAGTGCGGTCAGGTGCCGTACCGCCAGGCGCCCCGTCAGACCATTGGCCCCCAGGACGACCAGCTCGTAAGGGCGTTCCGGCACGGCCTCAGCCTCGAGGGGACTACCGGTGGAGGGTGGGGTGGACATACTCGAAATTAACACTGCCTTTCTCGCCCGCACCCGGACTCGGAGTGGGTCGCCCCTGCGCGGGAAGGTCTGGCCGGAGCCTCACCCGGCCCCATCGCCGGCCGCTCGATGCGCAGGCCAGGAACCCTCGTGATTGAGTGGGACATCGCCCACGAAAGGAGATCAACGGTGAGCCAGCAACCGCAGGACATCGATCCCCGGAACAACGTCGAGTCTCAGCAGGCGCAGTCGCAGGCAACTCAGACCGGCTCCCGCTCCGGCGGCGGCGCCGTGTTCTCGGGCGGGCGCGAGCCGGGCTCGGTGCCCGGCCAGCCGGATCCCAACGACGGAGACCCGAACTCGGGGGTGGGCGCGGGCAACCCGCTGGCCGGGGTTCTGATTGATCCGGAGGACGCTGAGCAAGCAGTTCCCGGTGACGAGGGTCCGGAGCATCCGGGGCGGCGCTGAGCCTGCCGCAGCGCAATGTGCTGTCGTCGGGGTCTCCTGAGCAGAAGACGGAACGAGGTCGCCGCCGCGCAGTCGGCCCGGCGGCGACCTACCGGAGTTCACGGGCAGACGACGGCGCTCTTCACCAGCGGGGACGACGGGGAGCGCACATGTTCACCAGTGCCTCTCCCCGTGCAGTGAAATGCTTACGGCACCAAGACGTCACGCCGGCGCCGGAATCGAAACCGGCGTCGGCGAAGACGACCCACATGGCCTGCCCCTTGTGCCGCTGACGCTTGCCGTAGTCGGTGCTGCGGACCACGAAGACCTCACCCAGGTCAGAGCGCTCCATCAGTTCTTCGACCTGGACGAGGATGTCCGTGGAACGGAAGATGTGACGGCCGTCGGCCGTGACCTGGAGCGGGTCGTGGGTACCGGGCGACTTGGACGAGAGCTGGGCCAGCCAACGGCCGTCGAGATACCTGGTATGTAGGCTGCTGTCAGCCAGCATGTCCAGTTCGGCGGCTGCTTCCTCATCGGTCATCACCTCCTCATCGAGGGCCTGGGCCGCTCCCTGGGCATCCTCGGTGGCATACACGTCTGAGACCGTGACCGTCGGAACGGGAGACTCACTGGGGCGATCGGAGCTCGCGGCCGTTCCGGATGCCGTGATGGACTCGCCGTTCTGATCCTTTCCCAAGCCCCGGACCACCAGGATGCCGACCGTCGCAACCACCGCCACGGCCAGGAGCACGGCCACCGGTCGCAGCCCTGGCCTGGACCGGCCCGCGGAATGCGCGGTTGAACTCGAGAACTGCGGTCCTGGCTCAGGTAGGTGCGCCGGTTCAGGGGCGATGAGTTCCTCTCCGCAGAGCCCGCAGATCAGGTCGCCGGGCCTGGTTGTGGCCTTGCACAGCGGGCATTGGGCGGGATGCATCAGAACGTTCCCGTGGTGACCAGGCCCACCAGACGCCCGGCGAACTCGCCCACCGCGGTGAGGGCCTTGGCCGATTCGGCCATGCCCTGGACGAGGGCCGCAACGGTGCGCCGCCTGGGCTCGGAGGTGGTAAGGGCCTGGTCGACCAGTCCAGCCTGTAACGCCACCGCCCCGGCCTGGTCTGTGTCTACGCCCTCCTGCGCCAGAAGGACCTGCAGCTCGGCGAGCTGGGCCCGAAGGAGCCGGATCTCGTCGGCGCCGAGGACCTCCGGCAGCGGCTGCTGTGCGAAAGCCGCCTGCGAGACCTGGGACGTGGCCTCCGCGCCGGCTCCGAAGGCGATCGCGCCACCCTGGTTGTTGAAAGTGCCCCCGCTGATGCTCACCTCGCCGTTCGGGTTCATGACCCGGCTCCGGCCGCCGGTGGGCCGGAGCGCGGCGGCAGATACGGGACGGGGCCGGACCCCGGTTCGGCCATGGCCTGGGCGAACGCCCCGAAAGCCATCGCGCCACCCTGGTTGTTGAACGTTCCGCCGTTGATCTGGGTGGTGTTGTTGATGATCATCTGGGTGCGCTCCAGGAATTCCTCGGTGGAGTAACCGAACTCGTGCAGGACCTCGGCCACGGCGTCCCGCACACGGCGTTCGACCAGGAAGATGTACCGCCGGCCGTCCAGCCGCTGGAAGAACTGGTCGTTCTCGTAGTCGGCGCCGAGTTCGCGCACACTGCTGCGCACTCCGTAGTCGAAGGCCAGGCGGGTGCTGATGTCCTGGGCCTCTCGGCGCACCGCCATCGCGGCGCGGATCCGGTCGCGGCTCTGGTGGTAGAAGTCCACCGGCGCCAGCAGGAACAGCATCGGCAGACCGGCCAGGGCCTTGAATCCGAGGCTGGCGTAGACCGACGGCTGCAACTGCTGCTGGGTGTCGGCGCTGTGGTAGAGCTCGCGGACCGAGGGCAGGCTGGCGCCGACGAACTCCATGTAGAGCGTGTTGCCGCGAATGCTGAAGTAGACGAAGATCGTGACTTCGAGCTCGCCCTCCCACGCCCCGATCCGGACGGTCAGGTACTCGGTGGCCCGGTTGCGGTCGTGCTGTTCGAACTCGTCCAGTTCGGCCCGGCTGAGATGGTGACGGGGCTTTCCCCGCTGGCGGTCGATGAGGCCGTCGCTCGGGCGCAGCAGGCCCGGCACGAACAGCCGCGGCTGCATCGACAGCCCGACGATGCGTTGTCCGGGTGGCAGGGTCTCGTCGGCAAGGGAGGCCAGCGCTCGTCGCATCCGCCGGTAAAGAGTCTGCACCGTGAGTTCTTCGACCGGATCCCCGGCGTCGGAGCGCCTGCGCAGCGGAACGGCCAGATGCCAGGGCTCTTCGAGATATCCTGAGCCGACGAAGGGCCGGTCGGCGACCGTGCGCGCGTAGTAGGTGATGTTACCGGTCTGGGCGTGGGCCAGGAACGCCAGCCGGTGCACGTGACGGGCGGGTTCCTGCGGAGCGTTGTCGGGGACGAAGCGGCCTGGGGAGAGCTCGGACAGGATTGTGCGGTGATTGGTCACCATCTCGGCGAACCGGATGCCCCAGGCGCTGCCCCACAGGAGCAGGACGAAGCCGGCTGCGCTGCCGGAGACTTCACCACCGAACGAACTGCCCAGTTCACCTGAGTAACCGGTGGCCGTGCTGACCATGTACTGCAGGGCAGCCAGGGACACCAGCACCAGGGCCACCAGGCCACTGACCGCGACACTGAGCACCAACAGTCCTGCAGCCCGCAGGAACTGGCGACGCGCCAGGGCACCGAACGTCAGGAAGGTCAGGCGCCATCCGTACCCGGTCGCCAGCGCCATGATGGTCAGCGGAGCGTTGATGAGCAGGAGCACCATGAAGAGGACGGCGAAGGCGATGTTCCGCAGTCGCTCTCGCGTCTGGGCCCGCAGACAGTGCCGTAGCACCGGAATGATGTCGATGCCGTACGACGGTGCTACTGCCCGGTGTTCGGCGCCGAGGACCTCGCTCATCACCCGGCGCCGGAAGTTCCGGTCGAGGTACGCCCCGACGCACAGGTAACGGGTCGCCTCACTGGAGGCCCAGGGCGATCCGGTTCTCCCGTCGGCCAGGACGGGACCGGCCGTTGAAGGACTTTCCCCCCGCGGCCCGTCGGGACCGGAAAAGGCCATGCTGCCAGGCCACGTGGTCATGATTTCTCCCCCCGAGAAAGGGAGAGCGGAGCAGGAACCTCCCCCGCAGCCAAGTTAGCAGCCGAAAGGTGAGAGCAGTCAGGGTTTACGGAAAGCTGCGCCACCCCGTTCAGGGGGACACCGGTCGGCGCATGGTCCTGCCCCCAGAAGCGCGGTGCGGGCCGGGATGCGCCGGCCACACCGCCCCTTCACGCTCCGCACCCCAAGGGTGCGTGATCGAACGTCCCGTTGATATCGGTTTGGCCGAGCCGCGGGAACGGGTCGGCGCGTCGCGAGAGGGCTCCTGTGATCGTCGGGCTCACCAGCTTCCCGTGGCCTGGCCGCGCTTCCACGTCGCCTTGCCCCGTGTACGGTCCACCCAGGGGTGACCGCTCAGAGGCGTGCGACCACGCGGGTGAAGGCTGACCGGCTCAGGAACGCTCGGGCGAAGCGATGAGGACGAGGGCGAACCGGGCTGCGCCGAGCAGCTCGTCCCGGCCGGCTCCCAGGTCGGAGCGGACCGAAAGCCCCTGCCAGAGCGCTTGGACCAGCTCGGTCAACACGATCGGGTCGATGGTTGCCGACAGGTCGCCGTCGGCCCGGGCCTGCTCGATCCGGGTACGCAGGAGCGCCTCGTCGGCCCGTTGCAGATCGGCGACGTAGGTGCGCACGTCGAGGGTGGCCGAGGTGTCGGCCATGACGGCACTGCTGGTCAGGCAGCCGGGGTGCCCCTGCTCGACGCGACTGAACTCCTCGACGGAGTCGATCAGCACCCGTTCGAGAACCCGGGCCAGGGAGGGCTCGGCCACGGCGCGTTCGTAGATGGCGCTGTAGCGCAGCGCATAGGTGCGCACCGCCTCGTCGAACAGCCCGGCCTTGCTGCCGAAGGCGGCGTAGAGGCTGGAACTGGAGACGCCCAGGGCCTCGCTCAGCATCCGGGTCGAGGTGCCGGAGAAGCCGTGCCGCCAGAACAGGACCGCGGCCTGGCGCAGCGCGTCGGCACGGTCGAAGGACCGGGGACGTCCGGCGGTGCGGCGGGTGGGGGCGGTCATGTTGACGATTCTAGTGCGATCGTTCCAGAATCGAATTATGGAGCAGATGATCCAGAAAGAGATCCAGGTCAACGGCAGCTGGATCCAGGTGGACGTGTACGGAGCCCTGGACGGGCCGGCCATCGTCGTGATCCCCGGCGTCATGGCCGATGCCGCCGCCTGGGGCCCCGTGGCCCAGCACCTGGAAGGCTGGCCGACGATCGCCGTGGTGAACCGACGCGGCCGGGCTCCCTCCGGCCCGTTGACCAGCACCTACACCCTCGAGACGGAGATCGAGGACGCCACGGCCGTCCTGCGCAGCTTCTCCCACGTGCAGGCCGTCCTCGGGTGGAGCTACGGCGGGCTGATCGCCCTGCACCTGGCCGACCGGGTCCCGGTCGCGCACCTGATCGCCTACGAGCCGATCATGGCTCCGTTCGGAGCCCCGGCCCTGCCCGACCTGAAGGCCGCCGACGACGCGCAGGACCTCGACCGAGTCGTCGAGGTGGCACTCAGGCAGGTCGCCGCCATGCCCAGCGAGGTCGTCGAGGCGCTCCGGTCCGACTCCGGCGTCTGGTCGGGTCTGCGCGAGCTCAGCGCACCGCTCTACCAGGAGACGCTGGCCATCAACCAGGCCCCACTGCCCACCGTGCTCGCCCGTAGAGCCGACCGGATCGACCTCGTGGTGGGCGAGCGCAAACCGGGGTCAGGCGCCCTACGGCACGACCTTCGACGACATCGCCCGTCGCGTCCCAGCCGCCACGGTGCACGAACTGGCCGGGCAGGCCCACCTGGCCCATCTCGAGGCCCCGGACCACCTCGCCGCGCTGGTGAACCGGCTGAGGGCGCCCCGGCGGACGGGTAGCTGACAATGCGTGGTCACGCCGCCGCTGGTTGCCTGGGTCCACGCACGAGCAGCTGAGGAGCAACGATGAGCAACGTCCTGGCCATGATCAAGAGCTTTCCGGCCACCAGTGACATCAACCCCGACCTGCTGGCCGCCGCGATCGAGCAGGCCCTGGCCTGCTCCCAGACGTGCACGGCCTGCGCCGACGCCTGCCTGGGCGACGGGATGCTCGACTGCATCCGGGTGGACAACGACTGCGCCGACACCTGCGCCACCACCGCGCGGGTGCTGAGCCGGCAGAGCGGGCACAACACGGCCGTGATCCGCGCCCAGCTCGAGGTCTGCATCGCGGCCTGCCGCTCATGCGGCGACGAGTGCGAGCGCCACGCGGACATGCACGAGCACTGCCGGATCTGCGCCGAGGTGTGCCGGGCCTGCGAGAGCGCCTGCCGCGAGCTGCTGGCCTCGATGAGCTGAGGTCTCCCGGCCGCGGGCGCAGCGATGTCGGCCGGGTTAACAGTGTGTACAAATGCCTGCACACCTGGAGACTTGCCGCGCCTGGGCAGGCAGGATGACCAGCGAAGTGCTGGCCGAAGGTGCCCCGCCCGCCGGGTGCGCCGATGCGTCCGACGACACGCTCATCGTGCTCGGAGGTCGGCTCCCCCATGTCTTCTCTCAGCCCTTCAGCCAGCCCTTCCGTCAGTGTGGTCATCCCCTGCCGCGACGCGGCGCACACCCTGGCCGCGCAGCTCGAGGCGCTGGCCGGGCAGACGTACCGTGGCAGCTGGGAAGTCCTGGTCAGTGACAACGGCTCCATCGATGACACCCGGCAGGTCGCCGCGCAGTACACCGACCGCCTGCCGGGTCTGCGCATCATCGACGCGGGCGCGTACCCGGGCGCCGGGTACGCCCGCAACGTCGCCGCCGCCACGTCCACGGCCGACTTCCTGGTGTTCTGTGATGCGGACGACGAGGTCGCTCCGGACTGGCTGGAGCAGATGATGCTTGCTCTGCAACGGACCCCGTTCGTCGCCGGGCGGCTCGACGCGACTCAGCTCAACTCGTCCAAAGTTATTCGTTCACGCACGCTTCCCCAGAACGACGGCCTGCAGGAGTCCGCGTTCGGGCCGGGCCTTCCTCACGCCAGCGCCGAGAACCTGGGTATCCGGCGCAGTGTCTTCGTCTCGGTGGGTGGGTTCGACCCTGAGGTGCGGATTCTGGAGGACACGGACCTGAGCTGGCGGGTTCAGGCTGCGGGCACGCCGCTGGTGTTCGCCCCGGACGCCGTGGTGCACGTGCGTCTTCGCTCCACCTTCTGGGGAATGTGGCAGCAGGGAAAGGGTTACGGGCGGGCTCAGGCCCTGCTGGAGAAGCGTTTCAGTACGGCCCAGACCGCGCCCCGAGGGGGCGGTTCTCGCCTCGCCGGCCTGGGCCGTCTGCTGCGCCGGCACCCCTCACCCGAGGCGCTGGTGTGGGTGCTGGGATGGCACGTGGGTTACCGGCAGCAGCCCGAGGTCGTCGGGCATGACACACGGGTACCGGCGGGGCGCTGAGGCTCTACCCGCCGCCCCGCCAGCGGGAGGTGTTACCGGTAGTTGTAGTTCAGGCTGCGCAGGTAGGGCCAGGTGGCCGGGCCGACCTTGCCGTCCACGGTCAGTCCGGCGCCGTACCGTGAGTTCGCCTTGCGCTGGAGGGCTTTGGCGGCGTTCTGCGAGTTGGTGCCGAAGACGCCGTCGATCGTGCCCGGGCTGAAACCGCGGTACTGCAGCAGGCACTGCGCCTCGATACCCGCCTGCGACAGGCCGGTAGAGGATGGCTGGGTCGTGTTACCCGCGTAGTAGCCGGCGTAGGCGTTGTTGCGGGCATCCTGGTCGAAGGTGCAGTTGTACGCCGCGAACGCCGGGCTGGCCGGGCCCACGAGAAGTGCACCACCGGTCAGGGCCAGAGTGGTTGCGGCAACAGCAAAGTACTTGCGCAGGGTCATGCCATCTCCTTGACGTTACACAGCTGCAGACCGCCGTGACAGCGACCGACCCACACCCTAAATCACCACATAAACGAAGAACAGGTCTGTTTCGCCCGGGCATCACTGGGGTATCGTCGCAGCTACGCCGCTCCCCCCTGCGGCGAGCGTGACCACGGCAGACCTCGGGCACCCAGCCTCCGCTGGTTCAGGGCCGGCCGGACCGCCAGCGGTAGGCCAGCCAGACCACGTAGCCGGTGCCCATGATCTCGATGACGCTGTAGAACGCGTAGTAGATCGTCACCGTGCCCCACGTCAATGTGGCCGCCTGAACCGCGGTCAGGAAGGCCCCCGCGACCAGGTTCGCCCGCCGGTTGGCCCGCTCCGGCAGCAGCCGGGACAGCAGCGCCATCACGAACGAGATCTCCACCAGCGCCCCGGCCGCCAGCAGGAACGGCTGCGTGACCTGGACCCCGCTGATCTCACCGGCCAGATAGTCCTGGAGCACCTGGCGGTCCATGTGCCCGAGCACGTCGCAGTAGATGTAGTTGAGTGAGACGAACACCCACAGCAGGGAGATTTTCGCTGGGGTGCTGAGTGTTTCGCTGGTCGTGGTCGGCATGGGAGGGCCTCGGTCTCCTCGGGCCGGGCCGCCTCGTGCCGCCCGGCGAGCTCTTCTCAGAGTCGTCCGGGCGGCAGCGGGTTCGGGATCCGTGGCGTCCCTGAGGCATCCCTGGGGCTCGGCCACCGGAAGAAGGAGGCATCGTGAGTCTCATCCGGCCGATCGGCTGAGCCCCTCACCGTTCGGGAGGTTCCTGCGGGTCGCCCACATCAGTGTCTGTGAGCGAGCCGTTCAGCTGTGAGCGCCGGGCCGTGACCGAGTCCCGGCTCAGGCTGTGCGGAGCACCGCTGCGAGAACGCCGACAAGCAGGACGACGCCGTCAGCCACCAGGCCGGCCGGCTGTGCGACTCCCAGCGCCCGCAACCTCGTGACGATCGCCCCGATCATGAGGACCACCACGCCGATCGCCCCCACCACGGTGGCCGCCGGGAGGAAGGCCCCCAGGATCAGGGCCACGACGAGTACCAGCTCGAAGAGGCCGATGGCCCGCCACAACGACGGCGGTACCGTCAGAGAATCCCGGATACCTTGCGAGGACGACGTATTCAGTACTTTTCCGCTGCCGGTGAGCGCGAGGAGCGCGGCCAGCAGCAAGCTCAGGACGACACCGGTGACCACCATGGCCGCGCTCCTCCTTCAGATCCAGCAGATTTCGGCTCAGCCCTGGGCCTGCCGGGAGACCTCGCTCCACTCGTCCCAGGTCTGCAGCCGCTGGGCGTACACGTACTTCACGATGTCCAACGGCTGGGAGCCGAACAGCACGCGCAGCGGCGGGTTCTCGGCGTCGACGATCTTCAGCAGCGCCGGGCCGGCCGCGTTCGGGTCGCCGTACTGGGCGTCGCCACTACGTTCGGACATGGCCTGGCGGATTCCGTCGTAGACCGGGTTCGGCTCGGCGTGCGCGGCCGAGTTGCCCGCCCAGTCGGTGGCGTACCCGCCCGGCTCGACCAGCGTGACCTTGATGCCCTGGCCGGCGACCTCCTGGGCCAGCGACTCCGACAGTCCCTCCAGCGCCCACTTGGATGCGTGGTAGCCACCCAGGGAGGGGAAGGCGCCGATGCCGCCGATGGTGGAGATCTGCACGATGTGCCCGGCCCCCTGCTCGCGCAGGATGGGCAGCACCGCCTGGGTCACGAAGAACGCCCCGAACAGGTTCGTCTCCAGCTGCTCGCGCAGCTGCTGCTCGGTGATCTCCTCGACCATCCCGAACAGGCCGTAGCCGGCGTTGTTGACCACCACGTCCAGTCGGCCGAACCGCTCGTGCGCGGCCTGCACCGCCGCGATGACCGCCGACTTGTCGGTGACGTCGAGCGCGAGCGGCAGCACCGCCTCGCCGTACTTGGCCACCAGGTCGTCCAGGCTGCTGAGGTTGCGGGCGGTCGCCGCCACCCGGTCCCCCCGTTCCAGGGCGGACTCGGCGAAGGAACGGCCGAAGCCGCGGGACGTGCCGGTGATGAACCAGACCTTACTCATGACTCACTCCTCAAGATTGGACGCGTCTAACTATAGACACGTCCAGAGAGTACACTCGTCCACGATGAATCTCAGGGAGCGCAAGAAGCTTGCCGCCTGGCGCGGCATCCGCGCCGCCGCGCTGCGGCTGTTCGAGGAACAGGGCTACGAGGGCACGACCGTCGAGCAGATCGCCGAAGCCGCCGACGTGTCCCGGGCCACGTTCTTCAACTACTTCGCGGGCAAGGAAGCCGTGGTCTTCGACCAGGACCCGCAAGAACGCGAGAACTGGCGCGCCCTGATGAGCGAGCGCCCCGCCGACGAGCCGCTGTGGGACTCTCTCAGCGCGATCATGCTCGGGTTCAACGAGACCCTGCGCGACCGGATGCCCCTGCAGCGCCGGCTGAAGGCCGCCTCCCCCGCCCTCGCCCAGCGCACCCAGGCCTTCGGGGCACAGTTCCGCACCGACCTGGTCGAATGGGCGGTTCAGCAACACGGCGACGGGCTGAGCACCACCCTGCAGCTCAATCTTCTCCAGGCCGCGGCCGGCACGGCCTACCAGACCTGGGCCCCCGAGGAGTCGTTCGACGACTACCTGGGCCGCCTGCAGCGCTGCCTCGACCAAGCACGCCCGGCCGCAGGAACCACCCATTCGGTCTGATCACCCAGGTAGGCGTGCTGCCCTCCCGGTCCACCGGCGCGCATCCCGGCAGGCCACCTCGATGAAGACCGATCCACCCCACCCAATGGCCATAGATAGGCCCCTGCCGACAGGCCACGGAGGGGATGCGGTGCGCATCTCGGGAGTGCACGGGGATCCGGGGAAACGTCAGGCCGGGGCGGACCGTGCAGCAGACCTGCGAACTCATGGGCACGCAGTGGCAGGCCGCCCTCCAGGCCGGCTTCACGACGCCGTCCCCCAGCCTGGAGGTCGAGGTCGGCTACTCCTCCGAACTGCGGGAAGACGGCCGTCAAGGGCCGGTCGGCATGGGCCTGCAGGACGAGCCGTAGGAGAGCGGTACACGTTCACCGATGACGAGGCGCACTGGGTTGTCGTGGACGGGAACGGCCAACCGCTCGCTCCTCTTCGCCCCACCGACTCCCACTGCGTCCCAATGGATGTCGACTGAACGACGGCCCTACGCAGCAACCGATCCGATCGAGTGCCCGGGAACATCATCACCATTGTCCGATCGGCAACAGCGGCTTGGTAACCGGACGGCACCTCTCACGTCATCAGGTCGCGGGAGAAGAGTTACAGACGGCGATAGGTGGTTGGGCGCCCTCGCCCGCCCTGCTGCGTCACCAGGTTCGAGTTGACCAGGACCCGCAGGGCTTTCCGAAGAGTTGCCCCCGTCAGCCCAAGAACGTCCTCCAGATCCCTCACCGTGGAGTCGCGCTCCAATGCGTCATAAACCCGCCGCTGAGTGGAGGTCAGCGACGCTCGGCTCCGCTGAGGGCCATCGGAGCGATTGAGAATGGCAGTGAAACGGATCGCCGCATCGATGAACTTGGCCGGGGGCAGGCCGGCCTCGGCCAGGGAGGAACCCACGATGGGGATACCGCTGGCCAGTGCCTCAATCACCCGCGCTCCGGTGTCCGGCGTGCGCACGTGCTGGCAGATCGCGACCAGCCTCGCGTTCCGCGCCGACGTGACACCTTCCCGGCCCAACCGATCCGTCGTAATCCCGTACAGGCCGCCGGGGTTACTGACAACGAGCCGGTCGCGCCGCAGGCGCACCTCAACCGACAGTCCTTCGGACCAGTTGTCCAGGTCACGGTGCACCAGGGCGTTGGCGACGAGTTCCCGAAAAGCCACGAGGGGGTACTCAGGCTCGTCCACCACCATGCCCCCGGCCTCGGTGACGATGACACTGTCGAACGTTCGGCGCGCCCACGCCATGGCTTCGTCCAGCATGCGCGGGATGGGGCCGGTGATCGTCATCTGGTTCCGGGCCCGGACCCCGGCAGGATCACCGGGCCTGGACTCCGCCGCAGCCTGGATCACGTAACGAGGGAAGAACTGCTGCGGATAGACGCCCAGTGCCAGGAGGCCGGCCACGCTGGGCTGTCCACCGTCCAGAATCACCCCCGCCCGGCGCAAGAGCTCCTCATCAGACCTGAAACGCCCCAGTCCTCCTGGGTCTCGGTCTTTCACCGCGCGAATGAACGAGAAGACGAGCTCCTCGTCCAGGTCCTCACGGGCAGCCCCCTCGACGGGACGCCGATCAAAATGAGGGGAAGTTCGAGCCGCAAGAAACCCCTGCTCCTCCACCTGCGACAGCTCGAAATCACCGTCATAGCTGCGCAGGTAAGCCTTGCCGCTGGTGGCTGCCCGACATGGCTTGGCCGACGGGTCACACTCGTGCACCCGGGCAATCACCACCGGCTCCCCGTCTACAGTGCCGTCACTGATGTCGAGCCGGACCGGCGGCACGAAGGGACCGCGACTTACTCGCAAGCCCTTGCTTGAGCTGCTGGGCCGAACTCAGTTTGACAGGGGCGAAGTCAGCACGCTCGTCCAAGCCCAGGATGATGGTGCCGCCGCCAGGCAAGTTGGCCAAAGCGCTCAGCGAAGGCGTCAGTGACTCAGGCAGCCCGCCAGCAGCGGCCTTCACCTCAACGTCAGAGGTGTCGCCGCCACCGGCGCGCAATCGGGCGACCAAGGAACTCAGATCTTCCACCACCCGGCAAATGTAACCCAACCCCGGTTACATTTGACCATTTCGAGTTACATTTCGCTGGAGTTGCCCGAACGGACCGCGGATCGGTCGCATTCCAGCACCGCCGAGCCCGAGTTCCGGCATCTCCCGGTGGCGTCGGAGGAACACGGCCACCCGCTGCGACTCGTCCAGGACATCGGATCGAGTCCTCGCTCTCCTTCACAGCTCGCTCAGCAACTTACTCTTGAATGAGATGATCCGAGCTCGTACTATCTCTTCATGGTCATCGAGCAGCCCTCCTTCTGGTCCAGTTCGCTGCCCCAGGCCCGTCCGCCGGCGGAAATGGCGCTCTACCGCTTACCGACCGGCACGTACGCCACGCGGGCCAAGTTCGCCGTCACGGGTGGGTCTTTCCGGGACATGAGGCACTTCGCGGCAACGGCTGTGCTGGTCAGTCATCCCCGGGGTGACCTGCTGATCGATGCGGGCTTCGGGGAGAACGTGGCCGCCCACATCAAGATGCTCGCGCGTCTGGAGCGGGCCCCCTACGAGCAGGGCGAGACGGTCGCGCAGCAACTTGCCGCCGCGGGATACGACCAGTCACGGCTGCTGGGGGTGCTGGTCACCCATGTGCACTGGGACCACGTCAGTGGACTGGACTCGCTGCGCGTACCAGTGTGGATCAACAAGGACGAACTGCAGTACGCAGCCGACGACACGCACGGCTCCGTGTTCCGCTCCGTGTCCCAGGGCCTGCCCATTCGCGAGTACGCCCTCACCGGTCCGGAGTACCTGGGCTTTCCAGCAAGTTTCGATGTGCACGGCGACGGCTCCCTGGTCGTCGCCCTGGCCGCGGGGCACACGTCCGGGTCCGTCGTGGTGTTCGTGACCCTGCCTTCTGGCAAGCGGTACGCATTCATCGGTGACCTCACGTGGCAGATGGACGGCATCACCCGGGGCGCCGAGCGTCCCTGGCTCATGCGCCGCCTCGCCGACGTCGACCCCGACACCGTCCGACTGGGCCTGCAGCGCAGCATTGCCCTCAGCCGAGCATTTCAGGTAGTGCCCGCCCACGACGTGCGTGCCTACGACGGCATCCCGCTTCTGCCCAAGCAATTCGCACATTCCGTCGAATGAGAAAGTGCCCCATGGACTCCTTGCCGGCCGCGCACCAAGCTCCGCACCCCACTCTGGGACCGGGGCCCGACTCCGAGCTGACCTGGCTCCTGCACCGCGCAGCGCAGCGCATGCACGCCCTCGTGGGTTCGGAGGCCGCCCGCCACGGCATCACCCTGCGCGATCACATCGTGCTCAGTGCTCTTCACAAGACGAAGAATCTCACCCAGATCGAGCTCGGACAGGCACTGGGCATGGACAAGACGACGCTGACGGCCGAGATCGACCGTCTGGAGAAGGCGGGATTCGTCTCCCGGCTGGTCGACCCGCGTGACCGCCGAGCTCGCATCCCAGCCATCACACCGGAAGGCGACCGGATCCGTGCCGCCGTCGCGCAGCGCACCGAAGCTGCCGAGGAAGCAGCCGTGCAGGCCCTCGCCCCCACTCAGGTCGCGCTGCTGCGTGAGGCTCTCTATCTCATCATCGGAACAACGGACGACCCGGGATCGTGCATCTGAGCAGGCATCCGTAGCAATTCCAGGGCCGGCGCGTCGGGGTCATGCTTCGGCGCCCGACGGACAAGGGGCGCGGGTGTGCAGGTTGAACGAGGCGCCACTGATCACGGATTCGAGCTCGGCCCGCGTCTGAACGAGGTCGGCGATGCGCTGATCGAGGTCGTCTCGTTCGACGACCAGGCGCTGGACGAGTTCAGGGGTGGCCTGACCCTCGATGACGCGCGGCGTCAGTTCGGCGATGGTCCTGCTGCTCAGCCCGGCGGCGTACAGCCGTCGAATGAGATGGATCCGCTCGACCGCATCTTCTGCGTAGTGGCGCTGTCCGCTGTGACTGCGCTCGGAGGTCAGCAGGTTCTGCTGTTCGTAGTACCGCAGAGCCCGGGTGGTCACCCCCGTGCGGCGCGCGAGTTCACCGATCCGCATCCTGCCTCACCTCTGTTCATGTGCCGCGCATCACACGCACTTGCCTTTGACGCCAGCGTCAACTTTTACCGTAGCTCCTACGTCCGCAACGGTGAAATTCCACGCTGCGACGCCAGACCCCCTGGAAGGCAGATGCATTCATGACCGCGATCCCCACGACCCGCGCCTCCGGTCCCGCCCACACCGCGACCCTGTCACTCAAACCACTCGTACTGAGCGCACCACTGCGCGGTGCCGACCTGCACGTGCGCGTCACTGCCCCCACGACCGGAACCGAGCTTCCGGTCGTCCTTTTCGCTCACGGCTTCGGCTCAGACCTGGACGGCTACGCCCCGCTGGTCGACCACTGGGCACCCGGCGGCTTCGCCGTGATCCAGGCCACCCATCTCGATTCCCAGCGGATGCACCTTCCCGCCGATGACCCCCGCCGGCCGCATCTGTGGCGCCATCGCGTGCAGGACATGCGGCGCATCCTCGACGAACTCGCGACCCTGGAGGCAGCCGTGCCGGGCCTGTCCGGGCGCCTGGACCGCGACCGCATCGTGGCGGCCGGGCACTCCTTCGGAGGTCAGACCGCCGGCCTACTGGTCGGCCTGCGCGTCACTGATCCGCAGACCGGCGTTGCCGAAGACCTTTCCGACAACCGGATTATGGCTAGTATCCAGTTGGCCACCGCGGGTCAGGGTGGTGACGAACTGACGCCCTTCGCCCATGAGCACCTTCCCTGGCTGCGCGATCAGGACTTCTCCCACATCACAGCCCCCGGCCTGGTGGTCGCCGGAGACAAGGACGACCTTCCGCTCACCACCCGGGGCCCGGCCTGGACGGCTGACCCCTACACCCTCAGCCGTGGCGACAAGAGCCTGCTCACCGTGCGCGGCGGGGAACACTTCCTGGGTGGCATCTCCGGGTACAGGTCGGCGGAGACCACCGACGAGAACCCCGACCGTGTCGCCCTCGTCCAACAGGTCACCCTGGCCTATCTGCGCCACGCCACCGGGATCGACTCCGCCGCCTGGATCACCGCTCAGACCGTTCTCACGAGCAGTCATCCGCTGGGGCACCTCGTATCGAAACGGCCTCTGCTGACGGGTCTGTAGGCCCGCTGAACGGGTCAGGCCCTGGCTCCGGCCTTCGCCCGGCGACGTGAGGTCGGCGAAGGTGAGAACCTCAAGCGCGTCGCCGCCTGATGTCGTACTGTCCCCCCTTACTGCAAGCTGACCTGCTCGGGACGCACCACGTAGACCACGCGGTGCTGCGCGTCCGCGACCGGTCCTTGCATCGTCATGCCGTACCGCTCGGCCAGCACCGCGAAGAACGCCCCATCCGGATCCGGTTCAATGCTGGTCACCGTGCCCCGCACCTCCAGATAGCGGTACGGCTCGTCCGGGTCGACCACCGACAACGCCACCTGCGGGTGGGCCGTGACGTTGCGGTACTTGTGCCGGGTGGTGGTGTTGGTCAGCTTCAGGTGCTCACCGTCCCAGAGGAACCACATCGGATTCACCTGGGGCCGCCCCTCCGGGCGGATGGTGGCCAGATGCCCGAACAGGGGCCGGGTCAGCAGATCTAAGTGGGTCTGCGGAATCACACGTCACTCCTTCGCTGTTCGCTTGCCACTGCCGCGTCCACCGGCCGGCCCTCGCAGTCCAGGCCGGAGGCGATCAGCGACCGGTAGTGGGCCGCCTTGCCCTGCAGCGCTTCCAGACCCTGCTCCAGCTCCGCCATCTGGGCGCGGATGCGGGCCTCGTGCCGTTCCAGCAGGGCCAGCCTGCGCCCGTGCGTGGGTGCGCCGCCGGCCAGCAGGATCGAGAAGGTGCGCATCTCCTCCGTCGGCATGCCGGTGGCGCGCAGCCGCGCCAGCAGCACCACGAGCTGGGCCTCAGCTTCGCTGTAGCGTCGACGCCGGTCAGACCCGCGCCGGACCCGGGGAAGCAGTCCCTCGCGCTCGTACCAGCGCAGGGTCGGCGCGCTGAGTCCGGTCAGCTGCGAGACGTCGGCGATGCTGAGCCAGGTCTCGACATCAGGGTCGGTGGCGGTCACCCGTCCACTATCGCCGTTGAAGCGCACTTCAACGCAAGCGTTTCTCGGCCCTCACCGACGAACGTGTGCCGTCAGATCGTGAAGCTTCGTCAGCCCGGCGAGCACCTGGCCGCGGTTGTCTGCGGCCTTCATCCACAGGGGCAGCCGGGAGAACATGCTGGAGTTCATGCGAGTCTCACCGCGTTCCCGCAGGCTGGCAGCGACGTACGCGCGCAGGTCTTCGACATGCTGCCCGTTGTACGCCCACAGGACGTGCCCGGCGCAGGGAGTCTGCAGCCACAGGGGGTGGCCGAAGAACGGATCGCTGGTACCGCCGGACACACAGACGCCGAACCCGACCTTGCCTTCCCTGCGCATGGTCCAGTCCGCGACGGCGGCGCAGTGCGTGCAGGTGAGCCGACGGGGGTGAAAGACGGCGTCGTAGTGACTTTCCTGGTTGTACGGGGTGCCTGGGGTGGGCAGGATCAGCGCCTGGCCCGAGCAGTTCGGGCAGGTGACGAGCAGGCGACCGAAGTAGTGGGTCAGGTCATGGCCGGTGTCGTGGTGGCGGATCGTTTCCGGCGGCATGACGTCATGGTGGCAGAGACCCGTTCTGCGTACGCCTGATTATTCGGCGGCCTCCTGGCCCGCCGCCGCAAGGCCCAGTTCCTCGAAGGTGCCCAGGCGCTGCGGATCGGCCAGCACCTCGATGCTATCGATCTGGTCGTCGACGATCTGGAAGGCCATCAGCGAGACCACCCGCCCGTTCATTACCGCGGCCAGGCCGGGAAGCCCACCGATGAGCAGGGGCACCGACCGCTCGGCCAGTCGCCCGAACAGTACGGCCTGCTGCGAGATGGCATCGGCGCCCTCGAGCACTTCCTGGTGCTCGCCGAAGTCGGCCTGCAGCACCGCCTGCTCGCTCAGCAGTGACACCAGTGCGCCCAGATCGCCGGTCCGCACCGCTGCCAGCCAGGCGTCGACGATCAGCCGCTCGTCGCGGCGGCTGGCAACGGCGGGCCGCCCCACCTGCCGGACCCGCCGCCGGGCTCGGGAGGCCAGTTGACGGGTGGCCTGGCCGGAGCGCCCGAGAACCTGGGCGACCTCCTCGAAGGAGTACCCGAACACGTCGTGCAGGACCAGGGCGATCCGCTCGGCCGGCTGCAGGATCTCCAGGACCAGCAGCAGCGCGGCACCGGCCCTGTCGGCCTCGGCGACCAGGTCGGCCGGGTTCGGCTCCGGATCCACCGGATCGGCGTTGGTGTTCGCCTCACCTGGCCAGGCCTCTACCAACCAGGCTGAGGCGGTCGAGCGACGACGGCTGCGCAGGATGTCCAGGCTGACCCGGGAGACGACGGTGGTCAGCCAGCCCTGGAGGTTGTGGATGTCCTGCGCCCGGGATCGTTCCAGGCGCAGCCACGTCTCCTGCACGGCGTCCTCGGCGTCGGCGGCGGAGCCCAGCAGGTGCGTGGCCACGGCCCACAGCCGGGGTCGTTCCTGCTCGAAGTGCCCGGCCAGGTCGTCGAGATCGGTCATGTCACATCCTCCAGCGCTCGTACGTCACCCCTGTGACGAGCGCCGAGCCGCGCATGTGACATGAGGGAGATGCCGTTCATGACCCATCCCGTCCTGGTGACCGGTGGCACCGGAACCATCGGCAGCCGCGTCGTCCCCCTGCTGGTCCAAGCCGACCACGACGTACGGGTGCTGAGTCGCAAACCCGGCACCGATCGTCCTCAAATTCAGTATGTCGCCGGCAACACGGTCAAGGGCCGGGGACTGACCGAGGCCCTGGAGGGGGTCTCGACCGTGCTGCACCTGGCCGGCGGGGCCAAGGGCGACGACGTGGCGGCCGAGAACCTGGTCGAAGCCGCCCGGCGGGCCAGGACCGAGCATCTGGTGCTGATCTCGGTGGTCGGCGCCGACCGGATGCCGATCGGTTACTTCAGGGCGAAGGCCAGGGCCGAGCAGACGTTCGAGCGTTCCGGGGTTCCGTTCAGCATCGTCCGGGTGGCTCAGCTGCACGAGTTCGTGCTGCCGGTGGCCAAGTTCCTCACCCGGCTGCCGCTAGCCCTGGCCCCGCGAGGGCTGCGCTTTGAACCGGTGGATGTGGACGCCGTGGCGCAACGCCTGACCGAGCTCACGCTGGGCAGGCCGGCCGGGCGGGTGGCGGATCTGGCCGGGCCTGAGGTGTTGGACATGCGGCAGATCCTCGGCCAGTACCTTGCCGCTCAGGGGCGTAGCCGTCGGCTGGTCGGGACGGGGATTCCCGGTGGCGTGGGGCGCGCCTACCGGGCCGGGGAGAATCTGGCCGGGCCGGGGGTTCTGCGGGCGGGTAGGACCTGGGAGGCGTTCCTTTTCCTGCCGGGAGATGACTCCTCATCTGTTCGCCCTCAGTTTCGACGCGCGTGAGCCGCAGCGCCTAACCCGCTTCTGGGCGCAGTTCCTGGGCCACGAGATGGTGGAGGAACCCAGACGGAGGAGTAATGCTTGCGGCTGGGGTGGCCGCGGGGAGCCGGGGGTGGGGCCGGGCGTCACCCTGGCCGGCCCGGTCTGAAGTCATTGACCACCGCGAGCCCGGGCGACCAGGCGTTCCAGGTTGGCCAGATAGGCGTTGAAGGCGGCGCGACCGGTGTCAGTCAGGCGCACGGTGGTCTGCCGGCGCATCGCCCGCTCCTTGCGCACCTCTACGTAGCCGACCTGCTCCAGGGCTGTCACCTGCTTGGACAGGGCCGAGTCGCTGGTGCCGATGGTGTCGCGCAGGAAGGAGAACTGGACCCAGTCGGCCGGGGCCAGCAGCGAGCAGATGTTAAGCCGGGCCGGGGTGTGCAGGAACTCGTCGATGGCGATGTCGTTGGGGTTGGCGTGGGGGTCGGTGACGATGCCGGTGGGTTCGGGGTCGGCGGTGCTCATGGGCGCATGCTCCGGACCATGGAGGCCTGCACCGGCTTGGTCACCCCGACGAACACCAGGACGACGCCGATCATGCCGATCGTGTTCGGCATGGGCCAGTCCAGCCCTCGTGCAACGGCCTGGAACAGGATATTGACCAGTACGGCCAGGACCAAGGTCGCGCCATAGGCCATCTGCCACCGCAAGGACGGCCGCACCCCCTTCAGGGTGACCCCGCGCTGGTACCCGAACCCGACCCCCATCACCATCAGCAGGACCCACAGCCAGATCATGTCGACGTCGACCAGCACGCCGAGGGCGAGCGCGCTGGAACACAGGCTCCACGTGGCCCTCCAGCTCCAAGGAGCGGTGCCCTCGTCGATGGCCTGCTGTCGTCGCTGAGCGACCTGGTCCAGGGTCTGCTGCGCTTCGTGGGCATCCATCGGATCGTCCTCTCAGTCGGAAGCTTTCTTGCCTGTCAGGAAAGTTAGCGCCGTCTTTCTCCTGAGGCAAGTGTTGCCCGACGAGCAACTAAGCGTCGACCAGGTAAGTCCGCGGCGACGGCTACGCCCGGAGCACGACACGAGCCCTGCTTCGGTCGGGGCCGTCGGGCCGGGCGGCTGATCCCGGCCGTCCAGCCTGGCAGTGCTGCCGGGGCAGCACTGCCAGCGTCTGCAGGTGGCCGCTCGCCTGCTCACCAGGTGCCCCGGCCCTTTCAGCACGCGGCCTGCTAGCCAGCGGCCAGCTCCACGTTCAGCACCTTCGGAAGGGCCGGGTCGTCCGGGGCGACCTTGGGGCCGAAACGCGCGACCGGCCGTCCGTCCCTGGAGATCACGAACCTCTCGAAGCTCCACAGGACGTCCGGATCCTCGGTGGGGTTCAGGCCGTGCCCCCGCAGGTCTTCGCGGAACTGCTGGTTGTCCTGGCCCACCGGCACGGCCATGGTCAGCGCGCCGTAGAGCGGATGCTGCTGCGTGCCCAGCACACTGATCTTCGACATCACAGGGAAGGTCACCGCGTAAGTGCGCGAGCAGATGGCGCGCCGGGACGCACCAGATTTGTCGAGACCATGGGTCAGGAGAACGAAGAGATCCTGCGGATGACGTTCGCAGGCAGGACACTGACGTAGGACGCCCTGGTGGCCTCCCGCGCAACGGGAGGCCACCGGCGGCCCCAACTTGGGTGAGACCCCACCCCTCCCTGACGGAGGCTGGGCACACCCTATGGTTCAGAACGTCGAGAGCTGTGCCTTCTCGTGGTCGTCGCCCAACGTACTGCCTCGGTCGTGTCGAGGCAGTACCCGGGCTCGGCTGGTGGCCACCACGCCCAGGAGCAGCAGGTCGACCAGGAGGCCGATGACCGCGGCGAACTGGGACGCCGCGAACAGGAAGACCTGTGTGAGCAGGAGACTTGTCAGGGCCGAGCGCTGGAACCAGTCCAGGGCGGAGCGTTTGCTGTTCATCCGCCACATCCGTACTCCCAGCGCGGCGAAGACCAGTGAGGCGCTCGTGCCGATCAGTACCCCACAGATGGTGACTGCGTAGGAGTCGCCGGTCTGCCAGAGACCCACCGCCACCAGCGCGGCCCCGATCGCCTGAAATGCGAACAGCACAGCCAGCAGGGGCGCGGCGAACCGGGACTGGGCCACGCGGTCGAAGGCTTCAGCGACCGTTCCCCACAGTCTCTCGAAGCGCTGGGGTAGCGTCGGCGGCCTCGGCTCGACCATCGTCAGCAGTTCGCGCAGTTCCGGGGCCCCGCGCACGTGCCCCAGAGCTTCCAGCGTGGCCACCACCTCACGGCGACGGGAGTCCGGCAGCCGCCCCGCCAGTCCGTCCACCAGCACGTGGGCGGCGTTGGCGACCTTCTCCTGGTCGCTGAGGGGCCGGTGCCGGCGCCAGGTGTGCGCGGCGACCACCAGTCCCGCGAAGACCGCGTACATGATCGCGGCTGCCGGTTCGAAGAAGTAGTCGTTGTCGGCCGTGACGAACTTGCCCACCTCGTCGATGAAGAGCCCGAAGCCCACCCCGCCCAGTAGGGCCGCGACCGGCCGCGGCCCACGGCCGATGTAGGCGAACCCCAGGACGAGAGCAAGCATCATGAGCAGCCCGCCCGGCAGCACATGAGCCACGTGCAGGCCGCTGTCGCCGCCGATCTGTGGATAGCCGGTCAGGGCGAGGTAGGCGCGGGTGATCAGGATGGTGGAAACGCCCGCGACGACGAACGTGGTCAGGTGGATGATTGCCTTTTCCGACCGAACCAGGTCCATGCGAAAGACATGGCTCACACGTTCGAGGTGCAGGCTGAGAGTGGATCTGGACACGACTCACCGTAGGCGCCTGCCCGGCGGGCGGCGAGTCAGCCGTCCAGGCGGGGAAGACCCCTGTCCTCACGGTCCGCCGCAAATCGCTGAGAGCGCTGAAGGGGTCCGCGCGGACGCTACGACGTTCCGTCGGGGCGCTTGTAGATTCCGGGACCGATCGACCCGTGAACTCGATCGACGCTGGGAACCAATACAGGTCGGCGGGCGCCACACGGCGCTCGAACGGAGGGAGCGTTGTGAAGCCGACCGATGAGAGGCCCGGTGTGGCCCAGGCCGAAGGCCCACCCCGTGACGAGGTGATGACAGGGGATGCGGCCCTGGTGGCCGGGTCCCTGTCCGAGCCTGAGGTGTTCTCCTTGGTCTACGAGCGGCACGCGCTGGCGTTGTACCGCTTCGCGCACCGGCGGCTGGGACCGGATCTGGAGCAGGACGCGATGTCCGATGCCATCCTGCAAGCCTTCCGCGGGCGGCACCGCTATGACCAGCCCCGTGCTGACGCGCGTCGATGCCGACCTGGATAAGCGAGCCTTCGACTTGTGAAGCGCGATACTGCTGCACAAGGTCTTCCCGGCCCAGGCCGAGATCGCCACCGCTCATGACTGGGCGTCAGCACGGGCTGCGCCGATCCTGCCCTCAGGCGAGCCCCTCGGGCGCGGTCCCCCTCTGTCGTTCCGGGCAGGTGATCTGGTTGGTGGCCACCACGCCGCCGCAGTCGGCCCAAATGACTGCCGCGCTTCCGGCGTCATGCAGGTTCCGACAGAGAAAGGCTGAGGCGCCATCGTTTTCGCCGGAGCCTCGGCCCGCACCCATTGCGACGAAGTGTCGTAAGGGGTGCGGGCCGGACTGCTCAGTCGGTGACGGTGAACTCGGTGTGCAGGTCGGCGGTCGAGCTGCCGCCCACCCAGACGTCGAAGCTGGTTGCGTCGAGGACCCAGTCACGGGTCGCCGCGCTCCAGTAGCGCCGTTCCTCTGCTGTAACGGCGAATTCGACCCGTTCGGTCTGGCCGGCCCGCAGGTGAAGACGGCGGAAACCCTTCAGCAGCCGGACCGGTCGTGACGCCGTGCCGTAACGCTGGTGCAGGTAGAGCTGGGCCACCTCGTTCCCGTCCCGGCCCGAGGTGTTGGTGACGTCCACGCTGACGGTGACCACACCGTCCACAGGTGTGCTCGAACTGCTGACGGCAAGGTTGCTGTAGGCGAACTTCGCGTAGCTGAGGCCGAACCCGAACGGGTACAGCGGGGTGCTCTCCTCGTCCCAGTAGCGGCGGTCCTGCTTGCTCGGGTCGTGGGATCGGGTGTGGGCGTAGTGCATCGGCACCTGCCCCACGTGGCGCAGCCAGGTGAAGGGCAGCTTGCCGCCGGGAACCGCCTGCCCGAACAGCAGATTGGCCACAGCCTCACCGCCCCGCGTCCCGGGGTACCAGACCTGCAGAATGGCGGGTGTGTTGGCCTCGGCCCAGCGCAGGTCCAGAGGACGGCCGCTCATCAGGACCACGACGGTGGGCGTACCGGTGGCCACCACGGCCTGAAGCAGGGCCAGCTGCTCGCCAGGCAGGTCAAGGGTGGAACGGGAGGCGGTTTCACCGATCATGTCCTGACGCTCGCCGACCACCACCACCGCGACGTCGGCAGCCGTCGCGATCTCGACCGCACGGCTGAGCTCAGCCTCACTGTCGAAGTTTTCGTCGGTCTTGCTGCCGTCGCCCCACATGTCGAACATCGACGGGAAGAGCCGGACGGGCGAGGGCACCCCCGGCGCGTAGGTGACCTCGACGGGCGTCTCGAGCCCGGCGGCGTGGGCGCGGATCCCCTCCAGGACGGTGACGGTCTCTTCGAGGTCGTAGTCGAAGATCCACGGCCCGAGGGTGTCGCGCTTGGAGTTTGCCATCTGGCCCAGCACGGCGACCGATCCGATCCCGGTCAACGGCAGCAGATCGTTCTCGTTGCGCAGGAGAACCGCGCTCTCCTCGGCCGCTTTCCGGGCTGTTTCGCGGTGGGCCGGGTCGTTCAGCACGGTCTGCGCGGCCTGCTCGTCCACGAACGGGTCGTCCAGCAGACCGAGCGCCTCCTTGGCCGACAGCAGGCGGCGGACGCTGGTGTCGATCCGTTCGATGTCGACCTGGCCGTTCTCCAACGCCTCGTCCAGGTGTTCGAAGGCCGGGTCGAGGATGGCCATCTCGAGGTCCAGGCCGGCGTTCAGGGCCCGGGCCCCGGCATCGGTGAGGTCGGCCGCGTAGTGGTGGGCCGCCAGGTCACGGGCGGAGTTGGCGTCCGAGACCACGAAACCCTCGAAGCCCAGTGCCTCGCGCAGGATGTCGTTCAGCAGCCAGCGGTTGCCGGTGGCGGGTACGCCGTTCAGGTCCATGTACGCCGACATCACGTTGCCCGCGCCCGCGTCGATCGCCGCCTTGAACGGGGGCAGGTAGGTGTTCCAGAGCTCCTGGTCGGACAGGTCGACCTCGTCGTAGTCGCGCCCGCCGAGCGCGGCGCCGTAACCGGCGAAGTGCTTGGGGCCGGCGATGATGTGCTCGTCGGCGCCGAGGTGCGGGCCCTGGAAGCCGCGCACCTGGGCGGCGGCGACCACCGAGCCCAGGTACGGGTCCTCACCGGCGCCCTCGATGATCCGGCCCCAGCGAGGATCCCGGGCGATGTCCAGCATCGGGGCGAAGGCCCAGTGGATGCCGACGGCCCGGGCCTCCCGGGCGGCGACCGCCTGGGACTGCTCGATCAGCTCGGGGTTCCACGACGCGGCCAGGGCGATCGGCACCGGGAAGATGGTGCGCAGGCCGTGGATGACGTCGAAACCGAACAGCACCGGGATGCCGTGCCGGTTGCCGGCGATCGCCTGCCGCTGCAGGCGGTTCGACGTCGCCGGGTCGGTGACGAACAGCAGCGAACCGGCCCGGCCTGCGGCCAGCGCAGCCTCGACCGCCTCCACCTGCCCGGGCGGCACCATGCTCGGGTCGCCGCGCTCGGGGAGCCGGAAGTAGAAGTACTGGATGAGCTGACCGATCTTCTCGGCCGGCGTCATGCTCTGCAGCAGTTTCTCGACCCGGGCGGAGCTCATCGGGCCACCCCTTCACCGAGGTAGCGGGCCTTGTTCCTGCGCTCGTCCACCTGAGCACCCCTTTGCGCTCGCCAGTCGGCCGTCCGTCCGGACAGCTCGCGGTGCGAAGGTACATGAATTTCGACCAAGTGTTAATAATTAGCTGGACCGGCCGAGTGCTCCGTGTCAGCGACGCGCTCGAACCAGGCGGCCTCGGCCTGGTCCAGGATCGCCAGGTCTTCCATGAACGAGCCGGGCAAGGCGCCGTGGCACTCCAACACGCTGGGCCAGACCTCTACTGCCCCCCGGCCGTGGTCGCCTCGTGAGGGCCGACCCTGCATACCTGAAGGTTCAGCACCATGGCGGGCCGTTGCCTGGTGAGCATCCGGATCGCCGAGTCCGGCAGCGGCGAGGCGGCCAGCATGATCCCTTCGACCGTCGACATCGTGCGTTCCAGTGCCTCGCGCTCGCGCAGCCCGAAATCCTGGGCGTCGGCCAGGCACGTCGGCCGCCTCTACACGCAGTTGCAGGGGCGGCCGACGTATGACATCGCCTACGACTCCGACCAGGACTGAGGACGGTCTCAGGTCGGCACCGACGCCGGGTAGAGACTGCAGACCTGGTCCAGGTCGTCGGGCTGCAGTTCCCGGAGCACGTAGTGATGGCGGACCCGTGGGTACATCACCGCCCCCGGGACCTGGGTGTGGGCGAGTCCGAGCAGATGGCCGAACTCGTGCAGAGCCACCGTTTCCACGTCGAAGGCGCCGCGGATCGCCCCGTCCGCCCAGATGCTCTCGTCGTCGTCGAAATGCAGGGGCTTGGGCGGGGCTTCGGTGATCGTCCAGCACGGTCCCGGGAAGTCGGCGTGGGCCACCACGGTTCCGACCATGCTGTGGTCCGGGTCCTGGGCCGGACGCCATTCCACCATCACGTCCGGCTCCTGCGTACTCTCCACCCGGCGAAGGACGAAGGGCAGCACCCCCGCCCAGGTCGAGGCGGCCCGTTCGACCGCCTCGAAGGCGCCCTCGTAATTGGTACACGGCGCCCCGAACGCGTACCGCAGTTCCGGTCCGTCCCAGGGGCAGAGCGCCTTCAGGGCCAGCCCGTTGACCAGGTCCGGCATTCCGCAGCGAGCCGCCTCGAGCTCGGACCGGGTGTCTGCGTCGACCCGGCCGGTGACCGGGACGTTCATCCGGTCCTGGAACCGGGCCAGCGCGTGGGCGACGGTGTCCACGTCGAGATCCGGTCCGGCCGCCCCGGGCGGCAGATACCCGTAGCGCTCGAGGTAGCTCAGGGTGGACAGGTCCGGGAGTTCGGCCGGCATCAGCTGAACAGACCTGCAATCGCGTCCACAAGACTGCCGATACCCCCGACGGCGTCGACCAGTTCGCCGATGAACTGGACGATGTCGTCGATCGTCTCCCCGACCGAGTCCACCGGGCCGGCCGAGGACGCCTGGAGAGCGATGGCGGCCCGAATGGCGTTGTACGGCGCGGAACCGGCCCGGCCTTCCGGGAACGGAATCGGCGCGAGTTCGACGAACCCCTCGGCGCCGGTGATCATCCGCCACACCGCGGCCGCCTGCTCGGCACTGAAGTAGCCGGAGGCCACCAGGAAGGCCAGGCTCTGCCACAGCAGGTCGGGGTCGGAGCCGTACTTCTCGAGGTTGCTCTTGGCGTCCACCGGCGAGGCGCCGTGCAGTTCCCGGCGCACCCGGTACAGCTCGGCGGCGCTCTCGAAACTGATCTTCGTCGACGTATCAGTTGCGGTCACTGCTGGCTCCCCTGGTCGGTGGCCGCGGGCTGCGGCCGACGTCTACGACGGTAGGAAGCCCTGGACCGTGGTTGACGAAACCTGACGAAAACTGACGAAGACCGCCGCCGTACCCCTCACCCTGACCTCCGGACCACGCCGATCCCCCCGACCCCGGGAGATCTCCGATGGGGACACTGACCCGGCCGGACCTGCCGCCCGGCGACCTGCGCACCCTCTCCGACGCCCTGCACGAGGCGCACCATCGGGCCGGCCGGCCGAGCCTGCGCGATCTGGCCCGCGAGGTGGGCTGCAGCCGGACCACGGTGTCGGCCATGTTCTCGGAACCGCGTCCACCGCGCTGGGGCCTGCTCGAACTCGTGGTGGAGGCGCTGGGGGCGGACCTCGAGCCGTTCCACCGGATGTGGCTGCAGGCCACCCAGGATCCGGCCGGACCGGCCCGCAGCACCCCAGCCGCCGCAAGCTCACCGGACACCGGCCCGCCCTCTGGCTCCCGGGTACCGGGCCCCGCCGCCCCCGACGACTCCGTCCAGACGTCCGCCCTGGGCCCGGCCGCCCTTCCCCCGACCGCCCAGCTGCGACAGATGCCGGCCGCCGTGGCCGGTTTCATCGGCCGGACCGATCTGCTGGCCGGGCTGGACGCTCTGCTCCTCGCGGCCCCGGGCAACTCGGTGCCGATCGGGCTCCTGACCGGCACCGCGGGTGTCGGCAAGACCGCGCTGGCCCGACAATGGGCTCACCGTCGTGCGGAGCGGTATCCGGGTGGCACGCTCTATGTGGACCTGCACGGCTACCATCCGGGCCCGGCGGTGTCGGCGCACGAGGTGCTGGCCGAGTTCGTCCGGGCCCTCCGGCCGGGGACGACTCCCGTCCCCGAGGGCACCCGTGAGCGCGCCGCGCTGTTCCGGTCGCTCGTGGCCGGCCGGCGCATCCTGGTGCTGCTCGACAATGCCGGCACCGCCGGTCAGGTCGAGGATCTGCTGCCCGGCGATCCCGGCTGCGCCGCGCTGGTCACCAGCCGCGACGCGCTGAGCGGGCTGGTGGTCCGCTACGGCGCCACCCGGTTCGGGGTCGGCCTGATGAGCGGACCGGAAGCCCGGGCGCTGATGTCGTCCGTGGCGGGAGCGCGGGTGACGACCGAACCCGGGCCGGTCGACGTCCTGGTCAGGCGGTGCGCCCGGCTGCCCCTGGCCCTGCGGGTGGCGGCCGAGCTGATCACCTCCCGGCCCGAGGAGTCGATCGCCGACCTGGTCGAGGAACTCCAGGCGCCGGACCTGCTGGATGTCCTGGATCCCGGGGACGGCTGGTCCGGGGTGCGCACAGTGTTCTCCTGGTCCTACGAGCACCTGACTGAACTGCCCGCCCGGCTGTTCCGGAGGATCGGCCTGCACCCGGGGCCGGACTACCACCTGGCCGGTTTCGCGGCTCTGGCCGACTGCGACCGGCGCGCGGCCCGCGCCGCGGCCGACGAGCTGACCCGCAGCCATCTCCTGGAAAGACTTCCGGGGGACCGGTTCCGGATGCACGACCTGTTGCGGGCCTATGCCGCCGAGCTGGTCGCGGCCGACCCGGCGGACGAGAACGAGGCCGCTCGCACCCGGCTGTTCGACAGCGCCTGCGCCGATGCCCGGGCCGCTGCCGCCAGCGCCTTCCCCTCCGGGGTGAGCACGGGGGTGAACCCGAAGAACATCGGCCTGCAATGGCTCACTACCCAGCGGGCCGCCCTCCTGGCGATCGGGCAGGTCTCCGGACCGCACGCCGGGCAGCTGTCCGAGATCCTCGCACCGTTCCTCGACGCCGGGGCGCACTACGACGATGCCGAGACGCTGCACCGGCGGGCCCTGGCCACCGCGGACAACGATCAGGCCCGGGCCCGGGCCCTGAACCGACTGGGCACCATCCACCGCCGCCGGGGTGCCTTCGACCAGGCTCTGCACGAGTACCAGCGGTCCGCCGAGCTCTTCCGGGCCGCCGGGGACGACGCCGGGCTCGGCCAGGCGCTGCAGAACAGCGGGATCATCCGCTGGCGGCGCGGCGACTATCCGGGCGGCCGGGCCGCCCTGGAGCAGGCGCTGGCCCTGCACCGGGCCGTGGGCGCGCGCAGTGGGGAGGGTACGACCCTCTACAGCCTGGGCATCGTGCACCGCCGGCTGGGTGACTACCGTCTGGCCGCCCAATGCCACCGGGCGGCGGTGACGTTGCTGGAGGAGATCGGTGACCTGGTCGGTCTCGGCAAGGCCCTGAACAACCTGGCCGTGCTGCAGGTGTACCGGGGCGAGCCGGAACGGGCGCTGGTGTCGCTGGAGCGGACACTGGCGATCCAGCGCCGCCTCGGCGACCGGGCCGGGGAGAACGCCGTGCTGTCGAACCTCGGCCTGGCCCAGGAACGTCTCGGTCGGCTGGCCGAGGCCGAGGCATCGCTGCGGCTGGCCCTGCGCATCGCCGACGAGATCGCCTACCCGGTCGGCCGCATCGATGCCCTGCGCGGGCTCGGGGTGGTTCTGGCCCGAAGCGCCCACCAGGACCAGGCCGTCGCGTACCTGCGCGAGGCACTGGCCCTGGCAGAACAGTTGGGCGAGGGTGGATCCCGCACCGCCGCCACCCGCGAACTCGGCGAGGTGCTGCTGTCCGTGGGCCCCTCGGAGGAAGCATCGGCGACCCTCACCGCCGCCCTGCGGATGGCCGTCGACACCAGTGACCGGTACGAGCAGGCGATGACGTTGCTGGCACTGGACCGACTGCCGGGAGCCGCCCCGGAGAACCGCCAGGTGGCCGCCCGACTGCTGGGCGACTTGGGACTCAGGTCGGACGCTGGCCCGCACCAGAAGCGTGACCCCGGGCAGCGACTTCACCGGTAGGTTGCGCTCGAGGCGGACGACCGCGCTCAGGGCGGTGCCGCAGAGCCGGGTTTCCCCGGCAGCAATGGCTGCGCGACTTCACCTTCGCCTCCAACCCGAACATCGAAGCCGCCATGATCCACAATCTCCCCGGCGGCTGCAAGGACGGCAGAGGCGACCGCGGCGTGCAGGTTTGGGCGCTTCAGGTCAGCACCCTAGGAGACGTACCGGTGCGGTTTGCAGGTCGGGCACGGTCTGGGCATGCCGGTCTCGGGATCGTCCGGCAGCCACCCCGAAGCGCACTCGGCACAGCCCAGAACGGGGCGTGGCCCTGGCGCTGCGGCGCGTTCGGCCGCGCGCGCCAGCCAGCCCAGGAGGGCTGCGGCGGGGTTGCGCAATTCGGTGTCGGCGTTGTGGATCAAGAAGTTCCGTAGTTCCACCTCGAGGTTGGCGGCACCGACGGCGCTGCGCCACAACGGGATCAGATCCTCGACCGCGGTCTCACGCGGCCCGTCACCGAACAGGCGACGAAGGACGATTTTGGTCAGGGAAGGGTTTGGGGGTGGGTGAGGGACGTGGACTGGGGGTTGAACGACGGGCGAAGCAGGTGCTTCGTTTCTGCTTCGCGATTGGTTCCGGCGACTGGCTCCCGAGGCTCTGCCGCCGGCCTTTCCGGCGGCGGCTTTTCGTTGGCGTTCGCCGAGGATCTGGGCGCGTGAGCGCTGCCAGTCGTACCAGTCGTGGAAGACCAGGCCGCGCTGGTCGGGGATGCCGGGGCACCGGGTGGCGGCGTGCATGCAGACGGACGTCTCGTCGTGCCAGAGACCGGATTCGACGAGCGCCTTGATGTGGCCCGTGCGCCCACCCTTTTCGAGGACGAGGTCGTTGGTGAGGCGTCCGTCGGTCATCTGCCGCGAGGCCCAGATCCCCGACATCGTCCACAGGCCGACGGCGTTCAGGCGGGCTGTTCTGGGGATGGACAGGGTCTTGGGGTGTTCGGTGAAGCCGTCGTCGACCATGAACCAGACCACGATGGGGCTCCCTTCCTGGCGAAGGCGTGCGTGAGGAGAAACCGCTGAGCCAGCGGCTTACGGTGTTCGTATGCGTGGGTCTTGCTGAGCGGGTGCGCGAAGCGCCCGGCGCCGGTCTAGGGGCCGGTGAAGGTTGTGCGGCGCAGCCGGGTCAGGCGGGTCAGGGTCGGCGGCGGCAGATCGTTCTCGGTCTCGGCGTCGTGGGTCTGCAGCAGCTGGCGGAGCCAGGCGCCGGCCTGGGCCGGGTGGCCGGATGCTTCGGCGGCCGCGATGAGGTCCAGGTAGGTGGTGTCGTCGCTGCTGCCCGCGGTGAGGGCGACCTTGGCGGCGCTGGTGGCCAGGTCGGGGCGTGCGTGGGTGAGCCAGTGCTCGGCGAGTGCGTGGGCGATGTCCGAGACCAGGGCGGTGAGTTCGGCCTCCAGCAGGGTGTCCAGCAGCCACAGATAGCCGGCGGGGCGCCGTTCGTCGAGTACCGGCCCGGTGACCAGGTCCAGGGCTGTCTGCAGGTCCTGGACGTCCGGTGGCTGGGTGCTGGTGGCGCGCTGGTAGAGCCTGCTGGCCAGGTCGGCGTCGGTGAGGAGGTGGTTGATGCGGTAGCGGGCGTCGGCGTCGCGGGGAGGGAGCTTGGGCAGGTAGTGCTGGCCGGTGTCGGGGTCGACGCCGAGCCAGTGCCGCACACCGCTGATCGCCTGGCGCGGCATGGCCGAGGCGGCCTTGCGGTCGGCGTCGTGGGGCCACATCTTGTCGGTGAACTCGCCCATGGTGAGCCCGTGGGGGTAGGCGTGGAAGAGGGCGACGATCTCGGTCTGCCAGGGGATGCGGTCGCCGGGGCGGGGTTTTCCGGCGGCCCTCACCTCGACGGGTCCGAGCAGACGCAGACGTGGGCGGGTGGTGTCGTCGGAGTGCCAGAGGCGTAGGTCGGCGTCGAGGGCAGCGTCGCTTCCCTGCTCGGGTGCTGGACGCAGGTTTTCGGTAGCGGGGGCGCTGGCTGGCGGCGCGTTGCGCGCCTCGATCGGGTCAGCCGTTGGGGCTGTTTCGTCTCCGGCTGGGGACGGCAGGCTGTACGGGTTCGGCGCAGTTCGCAGGGCGGGCGGGTGGCGTTTGTCCCGCCCGGTGGCCCATGGGGCCCGCCGGGACGCGCCGGCGTGGGCGGCGCTCAGGAGTGGGCTGATCCAGTTGATGTCCCTGCGGGTGATCAGCGCCGAGGTGATGGGTGGCTTGGTGAAGCTGAGGTGCAGGCTGCCGGTGCGGTCGATGACCAGGCGTACGTTCTCGTCGCGGATGGCGCCGAGGTCGTCGGTCAGGACGATGGTGGTCGCGCCGGGTGATGCCGCGACCGGTAGGGGCGGCGGGCTGGCCGGGTGGCGGCGCTGGTCGACGACGATGAGGGTGCCCGGGGCGCTGGAGGATTCGTGGGCGGCCGGGACGGTGTCGGCATCGATGAGGTGGCCCAGTTCGGTCAGGTCGTGGGCGTCGGTGTGAATGGTCACCGTGTGCGCCGGATCAGAAGAGGTTGCCAGCAGTGCCTGGGGTGCCTGTGAGAGCAGGATGGCGCGGGCTAGGTCGGCGGTCTGGTCCGGTTCGCCGAAGATCCTGACGCTGGCGGCCGCGGTGAGGTTGAGCAGCCACACATCGGTCTCGTCGGGGGCACTGGGGCGTTGCTGGTGAGCTGTGGGCGTGCTGGAGCCGATCCAGGCCCAGCGGTGGCCGTGGTTGGCCGGCTGCGTCGAGACCAGACGGTCGTGGTGTTCCTCGAGGACAGCACCGTCCTTGAGGATCCAGTGTCCGCTGTCGGGGTCGACGTCCCAGGGTGGCGGTGGCGGTTCCGTCATAGGACGGGCCGGGACCAGTTCGGTGCGTTCGGCATCAAGGCGGGCGGCCAGAAACACCACGCCCTCACGGCCCTCCGCCTGTAGTGCGGTGTCGAGATGGTGCAGGGCGGCGGCCAGCCGTTCACGCAGGGCCTGGGCGAGCCAGGCACTGGTGACCAGGTGGCGTTCGACGCGGGTGGCATCGGGTGTGGGTAGATCCGGTAGGCGCCCCGGCTGACGGGCGGCCCGCTCCTGGCGCCGCCGGCGCACCACGATCGTGTGCAGGCCGGCGGCGGCCAGGCTGACGCCGATGCCGGAGGCGGTGCCCAGGAGGTACGCCTGTGCCGGGGACGATTGCTGCGGAGAGGACGCCGGGTGCGAGCGGACGACGGGCGCGCGGGTGTCAGCGCCAGTATCAGCAGGGGTGTCGGCGCGTGGGGTCTGTCGGCTGATCGGGGCCGCTTGCAGGTGCGTCGCTTGCCGGTGCGTGGAGTCGTGGTGTTCGGGCGAGGCGTGGTGGGCGGCCTGGCCGGTTGTGGTGCCGGGCCGGGCGGGTTCGCCGGAGTCGGGCAGGATGCCGGGCTGGTGGATGGCGGTGGCGGTCACGGCCAGGGTGGGTGCGGCCAGCAACAGCGCGGCGAGCAGGGAGCGGGTGAAGTCCTGCTGGCCGGGCAGGACCGGCAGGGCGGGAGCGGGCCGTTCCAGGGCGTGGGCGCGGGCCTCGACCACGACGGTCAGGACGAGGGAGGCCCAGCCGATCCAGGCGATGGTGGCCATGATGTGCAGCAGGACGTCGTCGGAGAAGTCCCCGACCTGCAGGGCGCCCCAGGCCGGTAGGGGGTTGCCGATGAGCGCCCACAGCAGGACGGGCGTGCCGAACAGCATCAGTGCCAGGACGGCGGCGGCGCCCAGCGCCCGCAGGTACAGCCGCAACGCCCTCATGGCGTGCTCCCTATTGCCTGCGAAGAAGACGCGGCGATGGGGCGGCCGTCCTCGCCTGCGGTGCCGAACAGGAGGGTGGCGCTGGCGGTGGCCGGCCGGGACAGGTCGTCGTAGCCGAGGACCTTCAGCAGGGTGGCCGGGCAGGGCACGCGGGCGGTCACGGTGACGACGGTGTTGCCCTCTCCCACCTCGATGCGGCCGGTGGCCCCGGATTCGGCGAGCCAGTCCTGTCCGGCGGCGCGGGCTGCGCCTGGGTCGATGCGCAACTGGGTGGGGTCGCCGGTGCGCAGGGACTCCTGGGTGACCTGGTCGGCAGCGGCGCGGGCGGCCTGTGAGGCGACTTCCAGGGACGCTCCGCGGGCCTGCAGGGAGCGGCTGACGTCCACGAAGAACGCGGTGAGCAGGAAGGTCAGGCCGACGAGGGTGATGACGAAGATGCTGCCCTGGCCGCTGTCGTCCCGGGACAGGTTTCGGCCTGCCCGACGGCCCGCGGTGCGCCGGGTTTCGCGCTCGCCCGGTCGGTGACGAGGCATGGGACGCCGGAGCGTGGTGGCGGTCATGGGCTGTCCTGGTAGGAGCGATGTCGTTCCAGGGGTGCACCGGCGCTGGCGCTGAGGGTGCGGTGGGCGGGGAAGCCGGCGATGGCCACCGGTGTCAGGTCGACACGGCAGTTGACCTGTACGTCGACGCGCCCGCCGGGGCGGAACTGGCTGGTGTCGACGTCCACGTCGGGGATGCAGGTGGTGCCGGAGTCGGTGAGGACCTGCTGGGCGCTGGCGCGGGCTACCGCAGCGGCCGCTGCGGGATGGTTCTGCTGGCTGGCGGCCCGGGCAGCGGCCGCGGCGGCCGCGCTGACGCGGCCGTCGGCCAGGACCAGGGTTCCGGCGCCGATGCCCAGGCACAGGGCGGTAGCGACAACGACAGCGAGGATGACCATCTCGACGCTCAGGGACCCCTCATCGGTCCGGCGACCACATTCCTTACCGGGGCGACGGGCCTGCAGGACGCCGGGGCTGCCGAGGACGGCGGTCATGGTGTTCACCGCCCGGCCGTGAACTGCTCGATCGGCCCGTGGGCGTGCACGGTGAAGCTGCGCAGTTTCAGGGCGGGGAGAGGGATCTGGCGGGGGCGGGCCGTGATGGTCACGGTGACGGTGTCCTCGCTGCGGGAGACCGTGACCGAGGGTTTCTGGACGAGAGGCCCGGCGACCTCCTTCAGGTACGCGTCGACCTGGCGGCGCCCGTCGGCGTCGGTGCCCCCGTACAGGGCGGCGTGGTGAGCGCCGTATCGGGCTGCGCCCTGGGCTGTTTCCCTGGCCCAGACGTACCCGAAGACCTGGAGGACCATGACGACCAGCAGGAGGAGCGCGGGAAACCACACCAGCAGCTCCACCGTGCTGGCCCCGGCGTCCCGATGCACACGCAAACCCTGGCCGGCCCCGGACGGGCCGCACTGGCGTCTGGGACGATCCGCCGCAGGGCAGGCCCACTCCCCTGCCATGCGATCGGCTTCGGCGGGAGCGTCCAGGGCGCTCACAGGTTCATCACCGCGATGACGCCGGGGTACAGCAGGAGCAGGATGACGCCGGCGGCGATGACAAGCACGGCCAGGCGCATGGACTCGTCACGCTGCCCGGCCTGGCCGAGCGCGGAGGCCAGAGCGCGGCGGCGCATGCTGGCGGCCCGTTCGATCAGGGTGTCCCTGACCTGGGCGCCCTCGTGGCTGACCAGCTGGGACAGTCGTCCCAGCTGGGCCAGGTCCTCCACGCCGATGCGCTGGCCCAGACTCATCAGGGCCGGCCAGTGCGGTTCACGGGCCCGCACCGCCCGGTAGAGCGTGTTGCGCACCACGTGCATCGGCCAGGTCGTGCCCGCCTCGGCCGCGGTGACCAGGGCCTCCTGCGGAGCGGCGGAACCGGCCATCTCCAGCGCCACCAGGTCACACCACACCGGCAGCGCCTGCTCGAACTCGTACCGGCGGGCCCGGGCCCGGCTGCGCACGACCGCGTCGGGCAGCAGATAGGCGGCCGCCCCGAACAGCAGGGCCAGCAGCAGCACCCCGACCCCCGGAAGACCAAGTGCAAAAACCCGATTGAGGACGACTCCACTGGCCAGGGCGCTCACGGCGGCTGCCGTGGTGGTCAGGATCTTGGCGGTCAGCACGTCGTCGTGCTCATAGCCGCTAATGGCCAGGTCCTGCGGTGTCACCCGGATCCCGGCGCCACGCCGCGCCGCCCACCGGCCCAGCCCACCGGGATAGGGAACCCCGGAGGCCGACAGGGCATCGGAGACCGACGACACGACCGCCCTACCCGCCCCTGCCCTCCGGGCCGGGTCCACGGTGGACCCGGCGCTGCGCCCACCACCGCGGACGGCTCCGGCGTTGCGGGCGCGGACGTCGGCCCGGTCCTCGGAGCGCTCACCGGGACGGCCAGCAGGAAGGGACTGGGCGGGCCAGAGGGCGGTGGCCAGCGCCGTGACGGCAGCGGCCCCGGTTGCCGCCAGGACGATCGTGATCACCATGGCCGCACCTGCTGCGGGTAGGCCGTCTCGCCGGCGTCCACGCCGTTACCCAGGGACGAGACGGGGCGGGCGCCAGCCGCGGAGGAGGTGGCCACGGCGGTTGGCGAGGTGATGGGCGTGATGGGTGTGGCGGCCGGCGGCCGGGCGAGGGAGTCGATGATGCGGTGCTGGCGGGCGCTCAGCTCCGTGTCGCTCAGGAATCCCGGGCCGGTGCTGGTGGCGTCCAGGCGCAGCAGCCAGATGAAGCCCGCCGACAGGATGGCGATGACGACAGCCAGCACCCCCTGGCCGGAAAGACTGTCGTAGGGGGCCATGTAGGCGGCGCCCACCGTCGCCATCCACGCCAGGATCCCCGCCGTGACGGCCATGATGATCTGCACGCTGCGGTGAATACCCGCCCTGGCCGCCATGATCTGCCGCCGCTGTGCGACCTCGTGCGCGGACGTGGCCACGATCCCCGACAGCACGTCGGGCAGCCGGTCACCCCGGCGGCGGGCCGCCAGGATCAGCGCTGCCACCACGAAGTCGGCGCCGGGAACGCCCTGCAGGGGCCGCAGCGCACTGTCCAGGGGCTGACGCAGCATCATGCGACTGCGGACCTGCTCCAGGCCGGGCCGCAGCACCGGCGGGGCGCCCTCGACGCTGACCCCGATCGCCTGTTCCAGGCTCGCGCCACCACCCACGGTGTCGCGCAGGCCCTGGGTCCAGGTGACGATCGCCTCCAGCACATCGATGTCACGACGCTCGGCGCGACGGCCACCCGTCAGCACCGGCCACGCCACCACCAGAGCCGCGCAGGCCACCGCCGCGACCGGCCACCCGGTCGCCCAGCCCACCAGCACCGCCACAGCCCCCGCCGCGACCCAGCGGACCACGAAGGGCGTCCACCGTCGTCCCGGGCCGGCCGCGTCCAGCACGGACCCGCCCGGCAGCCAGGAGCCATTACGGTCCCCGGCGTTCTCGCCTGCCGGTGACGAGTCGGCGCGGGCGGCGCGCAGCTCGGTGATCAGAAGATTCAGGGCGGCGACGGCGGACAGGGCCAGCAGTGCGCTCAGGAGCAGGATGGATGGGGTGGGGGTCATCGCTGGCTCCGCGGCAGACCCAGGCGTTTCCACTCCGGCACGTCGTCTTCATCAGCAGGCCCCGGTCCGGCCTGCGCCCGGTGGCCGGGTATGTCCGTAGCTGCGACCAACGACGCCGGTTCGGCCAGCCACGGCTCGGCCGGCCCCTGTTCCCCGGCCCGTCCCTCGTCGCGATAGCCGGCGGCCCTGTCGAGCACGCCGGATCCTGCTGCCTCGTTGGACGTTACGGACGAAGTGTGCGGTGAAGCGGGCGGCCGGGCACGCCGGCCACGGCGGGTCGGATATGCAGAGGGCCAGCCGGTCCCCGAGCCGGAACTTCGCGTTGCCTCCTCAGCCCCCGCCTCCTCGACGTCGGCGCCCACGGTGGCCACGGACGTCCCCTTGTAGTGATCGTTCTCGCCAGGCACCAGCAGGGGCGCCTCGGCGGAGGACACGGCCTGCGCAGCGCCTCGCCGGCGTGCGCCCATATCGATGATCGGGCTGGTAGCACGCGCGGTCAGCCCAGCCATGGCCCCTGGCGCGTCGTGGACCTCGCTGACCAGCTTGTCGCCGTCCAGGGACGCTGCTGCGTCCGCATCATCGGCGGCAGCAGGCGCCGGGGCCAGCGGTTCAGGCCTGCGACGGTGAACGATCGGCTCGCTGTCAACACGCCCGTCGTCTGGCAGATCCAGGCTCGCGCGGACGACACCGTCGACCGTGACATGTTCGACCAGGGCATCTGATCCATCACCCGGCGCCCGGCTGTTGAAAGACGTTGCGACGAATGCTAGGTCAGTCGGATCCGCTGCAGTCCAGGTATCCTGCAGCAAGGACTCAGGAATGCCCGCCGGGTCGACATTGCCGGCCGGTGCTTCGACAGCGTTCCCCGCCAGGTGTACAGACCCCAGGGGCTCAGCCGGCTCGACCGCACCGACGTTGATAGCTGGGTGTGTGGACGGCATGAGATCCGACCACGGCCGGGCACGTTCCGGCTCGGGCACGGGCAGCCGGTGACTGCCGGACCGATCACCGGGGTCCTGCCGGTTGCGGCGTCGCTCCGACCGGGTGCCCTCAGCGTTGAGCCGCTCCCCCAGCTCATCGGTGTAACCGTGCTGGGCCAGTAAGCCCGCGCGCCGCAGCGGAATCCGCGTGTCCCGGCGCGCTGGCGTGTAGCTCTCGCCGGGGGCCTCGCCCCGCCCAGAGACGTGCGGTAGTCCGGCTGGCTGCTCGCCGGGCTCCGGCGAGACGAAGATGGTCGCGTACGAGACGCTCTCGCCCTGATGGCCGGAGATCTCCAGGATCTCGGTCACGACCCGGCGCGATCCGGCAACGTGGCGGACGTAGACGACGAAATCGATGGCCTGCCCGATCAGCGCTGCCGTCGTCGAGGGCTGGACCGGCTCCCGCAACGACCCCAGACCGATGATCAGCCGGGCGATCGCGCCATAAGCGTTGCGGGAGTGGATGGTCGACATCGACCCGTCACCGCCCTGCAGCATCGCCTCCAGCATGGCGCGGGCCTCCGCACCGGCCAGGACCTCACCGAAGATCAGCCGGTCGGGATTCATCCGCTTGGACCGGCGCACCAGATCCGCGCCCTCCAGGCCCCCCTTGTGATCGGCCGACGGCAGCACCGTCTCCAGCTCCACCACATCGGCGTGCAGCGCGGCCTCACGCCCCAGCCGCAACTCCCGGGCCTGCTCGATCGTGATGATCCGCTCGCCCGGCGGGATGGCGTTCGCCATCGCCCGCAACAACGTGGTCTTGCCCGCGTCCGTGGCCCCCGCGATCAGGATGTTCGCGCGAGCCCGCACCGCCGCGCCCAGGAACGCCGCGCACTGGCGGTCCATCGTCCCCAGTTCCACCAGGGAAATGGCATCGGCGTAACGGCGCGGCGGCACGTCCAGGAACGCCTGCGGCCCCAGCCGGTCACGCCGGATCGACACTTGCGGACGCGCCGAGGCCGCCAGCAGACCCGAGACCCGCACCCCGCCCGGCAGACCCAGATCCAGCTGCGGGTGCACCGTGCTCCACGGGCGGGCCACCGGACCGGCGTAACTGGCCAGCGAGCGCAGGATGTCGATCAGATCCTGATCCGAGTCACCGATGGGCGGCAGCCGCACCCGGCCCCGGGAGGCGTACGTCGCCCACACCTCGTCGTACCCGTTGAGGTCCAGGTTCTCCAGGTCCTCGTCCTCCAGCAGCGGCTGCAGCGGGCCGGCCCCGAACATGGCCGCCTCCACCGCCCACGCCAGCCGCCCGTCGCTGACCCCGTCCGGCGCCCCGCGGCCCTCCGCCACGTGCGTGGCCGCCAGATCCCTCACAGCCTCCGCAATCAGCGCCAGAGCAAGCTGACGTTCCTCCCCCGTGCCCAGCTCGCCCTGACCGGCCTGCGCCCGGACGCTGCGGGCCGTGGTCATCCGCTGAGCGACCTGCGCGCGCAGTTCCCGCACCAGCGCGTAACTCACGGCCCCCGTCATGCCCTGCTCCTCATCTCAAAACCCCCACCACGGAGCGCACGCCACGCCCCCTCGACCCTGCAGAGAGCGCTCACGCCCCGCCCACCCGGATCAGACCGACCTGCCCCCAGGTACTGGCCACCAGGAGCGGCCCCGAAACGTCCGTCGGCACCCGCACCGTGATCACCAGGTTCCCCGCACTCGTGGGCTCTTCGGACACGGCGGTGATCAGGGCGCCGTCCACCAGCACCGTGCCCGGCGAAAGCCCGTTCAGTGTCTGGTCGTTAGAGTCGTTTTCCGGCTCGGGGATCTGCATCACCCGGACCGTGTCCCCAGCCCGCAGCCCTTCCGGCACCAAACCCACCGGCACACTGATGCCGACACTCGACTGGCCGGCATCGGCAGCGTCCTGCCCGATCAACGACGTCGGTTGCAGCAACGTGCCGGCCTCCATCGTGAACGCCGCATGCTGCCCCAGCACCCGCTCCAGCTGATCAACCGAGATCGCCGAAACCCCGCCAGCCAGATCGGTGCTCGTCAGATCGGCCCGGGTGATCTCCTGCGCCTGCACCACACGTTGCGCCAGCACCAGGACCTGTGTCTTTGCTCCCGCCCGCTCGATCACGAACCCGATCACAAGCATCACGACCCCGAACAGCAGCAAGGTCAGGACAAGTCGCACGGGGCTACGCCGCCGTCGCACGGGCGGACGCTCGCGGGCCGCGACCGGCACCCCGAATGGCCCGGCAGTCATGACCGCGCCACCGCCGCAGCCTCCAGAACCGTAACCGACTGCGTCGCGGTCATCGTGAGCACGCCCAGATCGCCACCGGAGCCACCGGATCCGGTCCATGACACCTCGTATGGAACCGTGACCGTCACGTCAATCCCTTTCCCTGACTCCGAGAACATGAGCGCACACCCGCCTTTGGACGGGGCACCGGCGCCGTCGGCTGGCGTCCATGCCCTTCCTGGGCCCGGGCACGAGACGCTCTGCGATCCTGCAGTGACACGCATCTTCTTGGGCTTGGCGGTGACCGTGGCCCAGGACGCCCCGGCCCTGGCCGTGGCCTCCTTTTCCTTCCAGGCGCTCTCCAACCACACCCACGTGTACTCGTTGACCCAAGACGAGTTACCTGGCGAACGGGCCAACTTCGGTTTCGGCAGACGCATACTGCTCCTCGCCTGCTCGGCCAGGAGTATGGGATCGACGACTAGCACCTCGGCTTCCGCCTCTGGCGGTGCCCAATAGGTAGTCATCACGGGCACGCGGTCCTTTGACATCGGACAAGTCCTCGTGTAGACGGCTCCGTCAGAATTGCCTCGCCAGACAGGATCTGAAGCGGGGGGTTGTGGCACCGCTAGCGCGATCTCGCAGAGGTCGCTCATCGTGTTCCGTGTTGAGCGACGTGACTCAGGCGCCCCCGGCGTCTCGCCTCCGCTGCTCGGTTGCTCTCCCCCGTTTTCTTCGCATTCCTGAGTTAGAGCAAAACAAACGCGACCCTTGTAGTTGCACAGCCCGTCAGTTTTCTTACCTGGACAGGAGGCGTGTGCTGGCATCGAACTGAAACTGAGGGCAAGGACGAACAGCCCGGCCAAGGCGTACGTCCTCAGGGTTCGCATGTTCCCTCTTGTTGCACCTCAAGGGACCGGACCCCCCAGCGGTCGTCCACCTTGACGACCTCAATCATCGAGAGGTAGGGCTCCTCGAGATTGGCGCCACCCGTCAAACGCAGGGGTTTACCGGTCTTCCGGTTGAACGGCACATACTCACCACGGGGAACCAGACAGTCGGTCAGCTTCACCAGCGGGTAAGGAGATGCTGCAAGATCGGAACTCTCAACATCCACGTGCGACTCGGGCGCGTTTCCTCGGTACTCAGCGTTGTACGTATCCAAGACATGGATGTCGACTAGCGTCTGGGCCCGAGCCGGGTCGAAGGACCAACGTTCAAAGTCGGCTTCCTTAGGGAGTTTCTCCCCCTTGCCAACCGGGTTCTCCTGAGCCTTGTTGGACGCCGCACTATAGGCCAAGTACGCATCCACAGCCTTCTGCACTTCGGGATCGACTGTCGGGGACGGCTCTGCTGTAGTGGGCGCGACAGAGGCTGAGGGCTCCGCCGTCGAATCACCTCCCGAGTCCGAGCAAGCCACCAGCGCGGCGAGCGCCACACCCATCGTCAATGCGGCGCTGATCCGCCTGTTCACCTGTGGTCTCCCGTGGCCGTCTGCACACTGTTCTTCAGTGCAACCATTCGTTTACTCTCCGCCATCTTTCAATGTCAAGACAATCGGGGCATATGTAACTCGTTCTTGTTTCACGAAAATCCCAAATTCAGGGTCTAACCTGCGGGTTTCACCTTTGGTCGGGTGCGGCCGCTCCTTGGAGCATTCGGTAGCCCGCCTTGTAGGCCTCAGCGGATCCCGGCTGCGGGACTGCCTGCGGCTGGGCGGCCTTCCCGGGGGCAATGAGCCAGCGGCGTTCGTTCCAGACCATGGCCTCGCAGTGTGCGAAGGAGTGGGCCGACCGGTCTGGACTCTGACGGCGCTCGCTCGCGTCTTGCACCTGCAGCAGGACGCAGACGTCGAAGCGGTTGAGTGTGGCGGTGCGCCCGATGCGGGCCATCACCGGCATCACCTCGGGGCGGTGGCCGCGCTGCTGGCGTACCTCGTTGATGAGCGCCTCGATGCTCCAGCCCGGTTGTGCGTTGCCGTGGGACCAATCGCTCAGGGTGTCGCCGGCCGCGTCCATGGATTCCCTGAGCACCGCGACGTCAATGGCGGCCAGCTGTGCGGCGGCGCCCTCTGCTGATTGCGGATAGCCGGTGGCCACGCCGTGGATGCCGGCCGTGGTGGACCCCGGGATGACGATGGGCGCGGGCGACATGGTTGGCGTCTCTGCGTCGAAGGAGCTGGGCCGGGCCGTGTGGACGCTGGCGCGCCGGTTTGCTTCGGCTGCTTCCTCCTGCGATCCGATGCCGAGCGCGGCGGCGATCGAGAGGGCAAGGCCGGCGATGAAGAGAACAAGGATGCCCCCGGCTCCCACAACCAGAGCGAACACTCGACGGCGGGGCGTGCGCTGCACGTCGCGGTTGCGCGGTTGGGAGTGGCGATGATGAAGCATGAGCGGCTCCTGCGGGGAGAGGTCCTGGGGGCGTTGTCGCCTCACCCAGACCACCGCTGATTTGTTCCACACCTACGTCTAGTGACCGTTGACCTGCAGGTTCACAACACTCTGCAGCTGTCCAAGGTCGTGGCCAGGCATTGCCACCGGTGGGGCCTGCCTGCCGGATCCTGGCGTCGGAATGACTGTGCGGGCGTTTGCGGGGTTGCCTGAACAAGGGTTGTGCCTTGGATCCGCCAGAGCCGAGACCGGGAGGCGGGGGAACGTTCGACCCGGTCTCCGGCAGGTTCTCGAGAATTGCCGGAATGCCTCGGAGGACCTCATCTCGCCGTGGCTGGTCGGCGTCGACACCCGGGCCCGGCGCTTGGGGAAGCGTCACGGGCCGGACCGCGTGATCTGACTTCCACGTTGTTCGAGCCCACTGCCACTTCGCTCAGCCGTAGACCAACCCTGGGCGCCGCCAGACCGCGCGATCATCCCCCGTGAGGCCCGGGAGGGTTGGAGGTCGGACGTAATGGCTCCAGTTCGTGAGCTCATCCGTGCCTGCGTGGGCTCTCCAGCCGACGCAGATCTGACGGACGAGGAGCTCGCTGATTGTTTTCAGCTCCATGCTCACCGGTTACCTGACCGGCGTCGCGTGGACGTTCCCTCGCCCGTGCCGTCCGAGTGCAGGCAGATCCGGCTTCCGGCCGGCCCCGAGTCCACCTCGGCGGCGCTCATGGCCTGCCTCAGGGCATCTGCTCGGAACGCCTCCCACGCATCCAGACAGAGTGTTCAACCGAACGCCGGTCAGGACCGGACCCTTGGTGTCCAGCGCGGACTGGGGCTGCGATCGGACCGGTTGGTGGACCTCCCGAGCCTCACTCAGCCGACCACAGGAAGATTGATGCGGCTGGCCGCTGGTTTCACGCTGATCTTCGTCCCCGACTTCGGACGCAGGGTGTACTCGAAATCGGTGGAGATCACGACCAGTCCGATGCGATGCCTGGCAGCGAAAACGTAGTCTTGGGGCTGAAGCCCGAACTTCAGATCGTAGAAACGCCCCTTGACCAGCGGTTTGCTGGCACGGGTGGAGGTCCGGTTCTGCGGGTCGGTCCAGCCGCGGCTGACAATTTTTGCCTTGCCGGACGGGGCGTAGTCCACCAGAAGTGCGGTGACGTTGGCATCGCGCCGGTTGTCGACGGAGAGCTTCAGTCTGACCTGGGGTGTACCAGAAATCCTGGTGGCTCCCGTCAGTTTGCGGCTCCGGTAGACGAGACGGTTCGGGTTGGCCTTCGCTGGTTCCCTCACCAGTTTCTGCGCCGATTTCTTCGAGCCGGCGTCCACGAAGGACTGGACGCGGCGCGTGCCGCCCAGTGCGGCCAGTGAGTAGCTACGGTTGCGAGCCCGCTTGTCCGGCCAGCTGCGGTAGGTGCGGTACGTGCGGTTCGCTCGCTGGATGATCACCCGCGGCTCCTTTTCGATCCCGTTGTCGACGCCGTAGAGCCAATGGTCCATCCAGCGGTTCACGACGTCGTCAAAGGTGGCAGTCCTTCCGTTCGGCAGGGTGTAGGTGTCGTCGTCGGAGGGTCCACCGTGCCCGTCCTGATGCCACCAGATCTTGCGGGACACGTCGTTGCGGTTCAGAACGTTCCAAAACTGCTGGACATGCCGGGTTTTGACGTTCCAGTCCTTTAGTCCATGGACGACGAACACGCTCGCCTTGATCTTGCCGGCTGATCGCACGTAGTCACGGTCCTGCCAGAACCGGTTCCAGTCACCGGTGACCCGGTCCTGCTGGCGTTCCATCGCCCTGATCATGGGCTCGCAGATCTTCTTCTGGCGGTTAGATACGACCAGCCGCGCCAGGATGTCTGTGTCCTCGCCCTGATAGGTGCCTGGCGCCACCACCAGACCATTGGCCCGGTAGTAGTCGTACCAGCTGCTGATCGCCGAGACCGGCACGATCGTCTTCAGGCCGTCGACGCCGGTGGTGGCCGCCTGCTGGGCGAGGGTCCCGTTGTAGGACGTGCCGATCATGCCCACCTTGCCGGTGCTCCAGGTGGCTTTGGCCGGGGTGCCGTCCTTGTGGAAGCCACGACCGCGACCGGCCAGCCAGTCGATCACGGCGGTCACCGCCAGCGTCTCGTTGTGGTCGCCGCTGGTGGGGCAGCCGTCCGAGTCGGCCGTCCCGATCGTCTGGGCATGCACGGAGGCGTAGCCCCGCGAGACGTAGCGGTCCGCGGTCCTGGCGGCCGCGCGGTTGGCCTGCGCGGCCTGGAGCTCCACCGCTGAACTGACGCTCACCCCTTTTCCGTCACCGATCCGCTCCTGAGGCAACCGGGGGACGTCCACCGGGTGCCTGACGACGTCCTGACAGCATTCCCAGTAGGGGGAGGCCTCCAGGATGCTGGCCACTCGCCCTCTGGCGGCAGGGCGTTCGATGTCGATCGCGACCCGGTCGTGACGACCGTCGGCATCGGTGTCGACAGCGGTCTCGACCCAGATCCGTTCCCTGATCACCCGGGCGGCCGCAAAGACCGGCTGAGTCATCCCGCCCGCCACGACCAGCCCGTCGGGGCGGGTGACCGTGGTGTCGTCCAGGGAGTTTACGGACGCAGTCGCGGCGGTTGCTGATGGGAGAGCGATCAGCGAAGGGCCGACCACCAGTCCGGCCGACACGAGCGTCAGCGCGAGGGCCAGAGGGGACCGGTGGGTGCTCGGCTTCATGGTCCTGAGTGCATCACAGCTGCCGGTGCAAGGACGAGGCATACGTGAAATGAATTGCCTGGTCCGTGTCTCATGGGCCCTGGGATTTCACTAGCGGCAGGAGCAAGATCCGCTAAATGGGGAGAGAGCCTGTCCGGTAGCGCGACTCTGTTCGGTCCACCCACCCCAACGCTTGGCGGTCGCTGCGCCGCTGAGGTCGCCGGTGAGCACGATCTCGAGTGCACGAGCGCGGCCTCCGAGGCGGGGCAGGTGGGCAGTTGCGCCAGTTCCCCGGAATCCAGGCCGCCCCGGGCACCATCGTTGGCCCGTAGCGCGAATTCCTGGATCGTCGAGGCCGTCGAAGCGGGGCAACGACGTACTACGCCGCGACCCCGCCGACGTCACCCTCGCCGACGACTGGTGCGTCGTATTCACCGGCGTCCTGGCCGATCCCTCCGGACACGAAACCACCAGCTTTTGGCTCGGCCCGAAGACATCCGCTACGGCTGGTCCCGAGATGCCGACAGCGATGGCGTGATGTGTGAGTAGGAGTCGGCGCCAGTCAGGGCCTTGGCCTGGCCTGCAGAACCGGCCTCCAGGCCGCCGCCGGCTGACAGCAGACCCGCCGGGAGAAGCACTGTGACGCGGTCATCGCCGTTGGCGATCCCATGGCCCACCTCCCTCATCTGAAGTGGGCCACTGCTGCGAACGTTCACGCCCTGTCGGTCAAGCCGGTCATCCGGCTCGGGAAGCTTCAGGCCACGATGCGGTCGGCGGTCAACTTGCGCTCGGCACTGGCCAGCAGTTCATTCAGGCGCGCGGCCGGCAGCGGAGATCCGGCGTCAGGGGCGGGCAACTGGGGAGCCCGACCCTCACGTAGGTCGTCCACCATCTGCTGCCAGCCTCGAAGCACGGCCGCGGGGTCGGCTGCGTAGGCCGGGGCGTAGGCGGCGGTCTCGGGTTCGAAGCGCCAGCTCTGCGAGAGCGGACCAGCGTCGACGGTGTCGAAGCCCAGACGGCTGATAAGTTCGGCCGCTTCGCTCCGGGCGGCTGCGTCGTTCCCGGCGATCGGCAACGCCGAGCGGTCGGGCGATCCGGCCGGTCGCGCCAGGGCGGGGATGTGGAAAGCGGCGATGTTGTTGAACGCCTTGACGGTGCGGGCGCCGACGAGGTGGGCCTGGACGAGTTCGGACGTCGTGGTCCGCCCCAGGTCCAGGTCCTCGATGTGCCCGTCGCGGGTGGCGTAGTAGTTGATGGTGTCCAGGACCACCTTGCCCTGCAGGGCTGCGACGGGCAGGGAGCGGTAGGCGGTCAGGGGGATGGCGACCACGACCTGGTCCGCGGCACGAGCCGCTTCCTCCGGTGTCGCGGCGCGTGCGGCTGCGCCAAGGTCAGCGACCAGCGTGGTGAGGGTCTGTGGGCCCCGCGAGTTCGACAGGACCACGTCCAGTCCGGCTGCGATGGCGAGTCGCGCGATGGCGGTGCCGATGCTGCCGCTGCCGATGATGCCCAGGGTGGTCATGGTGCTCTCCGTCTGATGAATGAGTGTGCCGTCCCCCGATGAGGGGTAAGCGGAGCAAGCGCTCCCTTTGAACGTAGCATGAGCGGAGCGCTTGCTCCGCATACTCGCGTTCGGGCGTATCCTGAACGCGTGAGTGAACCCCGCGCCGCCGAAACGACCGCTGCACCGAGTACTGCAACGACTGTCGGCGCATCGACGGCCACTCGTCCCAGACGAGCCGACGCCGAGCGCAACCGGGCCGCGATCATCGCGGCCGCCACGGCCGTCTTCGCCGAGCACGGCGCAGACGTGGACGTGCGCGAGATCGCCCGGCGCAGCGGAGTCGGCATGGGCACCCTCTACCGCCACTTCCCGTCCAAGGAGGACCTGCTGCGCCTGAGCCTGGAGCAGGAGTTCACCGCCTGGCTCACCCAGGCCCACGAACGCGCCGCGGCCACGCCGGATCCCTGGCAGGCACTATCGGGCTTCTTCGAACAGGCACTGACCACCCAGGCCCACAACCGCGCCTTGATGGACAGCTACATCCAGACCGGCGGCCCGACGGAGTCGTGCGTGCACAAATGCCGGGTGTTCATCGATCAACTACGCGAGCGGTGTGAACAGGCGGGAGTCATCAGACCCGGTGTGAGCACCGAGGACTTGCTTGCCCTCAGCGGATCGCTGTGCAACACGGTGCAGATCGTCGGCGATGAGCACCGCTGGCGGCGACTGATGACCATCTCCCTCGACGGACTCAGCAGCCGCCACCTCGAACCCCTGCCGTCCTGAGCGAGGATGGCCACGACGCAGGCACTGTCCTGGGCACGGCCATGAAGGAAGGCGGCGGCCAGGGTCGATCGGGGCTGCTCCGAATTCGGGGTTCTGAGGCTATGAATCCTCACCCAGAACTGGACCGGAACAGCTCTGCTACTGAAGCCTTCTGACGGAGCAGCTTTTTCGTGACCGAGGTCGGGTAGCGCTCGCTCCATGCGGCAAGTGGCTCTCGACCTTCCGAGTCCATCGGATGGGACAGCACGGTGCAACCGTCCTGCATGAACCGCCCCGGCGTGTCCGGAGTGCTGTGCCCTCCGGACACTCCGGGGCGGTTCGGGTTGAGGCCTGTCATTCTCGGTGCAGGTCCTCGGCGCTGATACGCCCGGCGACGAACAGTGGCGCGGTGACACCACCCGCAACCAGAGCCAGGGCCCCCAGGGCGATGCCCGTCAGGGGAGCAGTCAGAAAGAGGCCGTGGTGGCCTCCGAGCGTCAGATAGCCCTGGGCGATCAGCCAACCGACTGCGGTTCCAAGGCCAACAGCGACCCCTACGGCCAGAAGGACCTGGTAAACCTCAGCACCGATCAACACAGCGAGTGGAGTTCCCAAAGCCATCATCCCGGCATTTTCCCGGCGCCGTTCCCGGCCCCGGTCGCCGGCTGCGATCAGATACGTGGCCAGCGCGGTCAGAAGTCCTAGGCCTGTGCACGCGAAAATCATGTGACGGAAGATGGGTAAGAGGTAGAGCGAAGTGATGTCAAGGTCGGTGTAGTTGATGTCGGCGAGGGGAAGTGCCTGCAGGACCTGCGTCGTGAAATCGGCAGCAGCCCGTTCACCAGGCCCGGGAAGAGCAACCAAAATGGCACCCTGCGCGGACTCTGCCCACCCTGAGGGTTCCTGAGTGAGGAGAAGCGTACTTCCGGCGAAAACCGTTGCCGTGAGCGATTCCGCTGGAAGTTCAATGGCCGCGGCTGAGGGAAGCTGTCTCTGCCGTTCCGGAGGAAGGCCTGCCAGGGACGCCGGGGTTCCGGCGACAGAGTAAAGCGTGTTCGCTTTGCAGTCTGCGGCCGTCCTACCCCCGAGAGCCTCAAAATCCTGGCAGGTGACGACGGCGAGATTGGTGGACACCTCGGTGTCGGAAGAATTGACTGGGAGGAGCAGTGCGGTGGTCGGGGCTTCCACCGAACTGAGCGCGTTCTGTAGTTGTGTAGCTGAAGCGGACTGGGGCAGGACCACCTCGATGGTGTGACCGGCTCGTGATACCTGCACGAGGGACTGAATGTCGTTGACCACGGCCAGCCCGAGAAGGCTGGTGACCAGGAGCAGAACGACAGCTCCAGCCATTCGAGTGCTCGCGGAGGCGTCAAAGGACAAGCGTCGCCCCGCCAGCAGGACAGGAACCGGTACGTACGATTTACTGAATCGCCTTGCCAGGCGGGCCGTCACCGGGGGAAGGGCCAAGAGCGAACCACCCACGGCGCAGGCCGCAGCCAGCACGAACAGGAGGCTGATAGGCCCGGTAGCCAAGGCGCGATCACGCTGCAGGGCCCCGATGATGCACAGCGACAGGAGGACACTGGACGCGATGGTCAGGGGCAGGAACTTCAGGAGGCCGCCGCCACCTGAAGCGTTGCCACGGCGGACTGCGAGCGGTGACTGCACCTGCCGCCGAACACTGTTGGCGCTGAGGCGGGACGCTCCCCAGGTCATCGTCGCCACCAGCAGGACGATCTGCACCGGACCAGGATCCGTATCTTCGGGGAACCAGCGAATCCCCATGATTCCGCTGGTCGCAACCGGTGGGATGAGAAACGATCCGATCAGCAGGCCGAGCCCGGTCCCGCAGGCTGCAAGCAGGCCGGCCTCCACGCCCGCTGCCCTTGCTAAAACAGGCTGAGGAACTCCGAGAAGATACAGAGCTGCGTTGCGACGTGCGCGTGCGGTTGATGACAGGCGGTTCACGGTCAGCGCGAAGAAGAAGAGGGGGATCCCTACCAGGGCCGCTGTCGCCATGAAGATGGCCGAGCGGGGAACCACAGTGTCGCTGGAGCCGTCGCCTGCGAAGGAAGGTCCCCATCCGGACGAGGCACCGACATCGCCAAGAGCATGGTCCTCCCGACCGACGATGGCCAGCAACTGATCGGGGGCGACTAGACCTTCCGGGGAGATCAGCCCCATCCGGTCGCCTGGGACGCGTTGCCCAACGATGTCGTCCGACCTGCTGAGGGTGGCCAAAGCCGGTGATAGCCAGGTCTCGCCGGGGCCGGGGAAACGCGACAGCCCGGGGGGTGGCACTGCCTCAGGAGCAGAGGCAGCGACGAAAATGATGGTCCAGGGCTGTCCTTTGTAAGGCAGAGTCACACTCTTGGCGTGGAACGTCGCATGCTCCATGCTGAACACCGGAATCTGATTCTGGGTGCGACTCTCCCTCGCCTGGGTGGCCTGAGTGAAGGCAAGAATGAGAGTGATGATTGTGGTCGCCAGCATGAACCCGGCGACGATCAGGACTGCTCGGGCGCGCGCCGGACCGCTGGGACGTGTGGCCAGCCGCCACCCCAGCGCCCACCCCGTCACTGGACCCCTGCCATGCATCGGCCGTCCACGACCTGAATCTGCCGTTCCATGGCGGCTGCCACATTCTGGTCGTGGGTGACCAGGATGAGAGAACTCTGCTCTTCCTTGACCAGAGCCAGGAGTTCCTCCAGAACCTGACGCCCGGATACGGTGTCCAGAGATCCGGTAGGCTCGTCGGCGAAAACATGGGTCGGTCGATGGATGACGGCGCGAGCGACAGCTGCACGTTGAGCCTGTCCCCCGGATACCTGGCCAGGCCTGCGGTCTGCGGACGCCAGGATTCCCAGTCTTTCCATGATGTCGGTAGCCCGGCGTCGAGTTTCCTTGCGGGCAAATCCCATCAGGCGTAGCGGAAACTCGACATTCTCCCGGATCGACAACTCCGGAACGAGTTCAGAGAACTGGAAAACGAAGCCGAATCGCTCCCGCCGGAGGCGGCAACGTTCGCTCGCCGATGCCGCCGAGATCACAGTTTCGTCTAATGTGATCTCTCCCGAACTTGGCAGCAAAATCCCTGCGAGGCAATACAGAAGAGAACTCTTACCAGCCCCACTGGGACCTACAAGAGCGACCGACTCACCTTGGGCCACAACTAGATCGGCCCCTGAAAGAACCGGCTCACCGCCGTAGCCAAAATGCACGTCTCGGGCCGTGAGCATGTGCTTCCCATCTTTTATGACAGATATACCTTCGAGCGGGGCGCTGTGGGGCCTCCTGTCAAACGACACCACGGCGCACTGGAGTGTGATCGTAGCGGCTCAAATTCCGCACAACGCAGTTGTCGCCGCTCGGGCCTACCGGTCGGGTAGGGCCTCAGATGTCGCCCGGCGCGGCGGTCCATGCCTCGAAGAGCGCTCGCGCGAAGCCGGTTCCACCCGACCCGGCGGTCGTGACGGGCTGACGGTGGTCAGCGCCCCCAATACGGAGGCCGTTGACGCCGGCCATCAACGACTGGCCTGTTCCGGCTGATCGATGACGGCCCGCCGGGCACGACGGATCTCGTTCTTCATAGCCGTCTCCCCCACCCCGTAAGCGTCCATCCCGGCCTCGATCATCGCTTTCCAGCGCTGCCCCTCCGCAAGCCACCGCTCCACCGCGTCCGAGCGCCCCTCGCCCGGACGCACGACCGGCTTCAACGAGGTCACCGCCGAGACACTCGCCAGCGGCGTGGGCCCCACCGGGGACCTGTGCTTCTCGGGCTCGGTGCCCGTCACCTTGGCTTTGGCCGTGCGTGGCGTCCGCGTCGGGCGCGGCGGGGAGGGCAGCTTCCAGGTCCGGCTCTCGGCGATGGCGACCACGGACAGGAACGACAGCGGCGGCACCACAGCGAACGCGTCGGCCCACGGCAGCCGGGCGGCCCAGGCGTCGTCCTCGGCTGCGGCGAGGTTGGCCAGGATGATGAAGGCCAGCGAGGCCAGGAGCACCAGAGCGGGGATGGCCCGGTTCCATCCGCGGCGCTGGCGTGCTTCCCAGGCGGCGTAAGCGGCCAGGGCCTCCAGGCTGCCGGCGACACTCCAGACCAGCCAGCCGGTGACGTCGACGTGGGGGTAGGCGCCCACGTGCAGGATGTGGGTCGCTGAGCCGGCGAAGGCGATGGAGCCGAGCGCCAGGCAGACGGCGGCGGAGAAGCTGTTGCGCGGGTCGGTGCGCACCCGCGTCCATAGACCGGAAAGCCACGGCCGGGGCGTGTCGGTCGAGGGTGTGCTCGGCTGGGTCATCGGGGGCTCTCCGGGGACCGGTGGGAGTTGGCCTGGTCGGGTCGGGGTTGCCGTGGCGGGCCGAGGCTGGCCTCGGCCTGGTCGGCTTGGGTGATGAGAGCTGCTGCTTCTTCCGGGTTCTCGTCCTGGATGAGGGCGGCCAGGGCGCGTTTGGCCTTGGCTCGCTGCCGGCTCAGGTGGGTGCGGTGGGGCGCGAGCCAGGGGTAGCGGGTGCCGTCGTCGGCGAGGTGCCCGCTCTGGGCGGCGATGGCCCGGCGCAGGTGTTGTTCGCGGTGCTCGGGGTCACTCTCGGCGCGGGCGAGGGCGCGGGTAAACGTCCACAGGTCGATGTCGAGGTCGGGGCGCAGCCGGTAGTGGCCGCGGTCGGCGGGGACGGCGTCGTAGCTGAGGTCGTCGGTGCCGGCGGCGGCCCGGATGACGCGACGCAGGTTGGAGATCTCGGTGGAGAAACGTTTCTTGGCACTGGTGAGGGTGGCGTCGGGCCAGAGGACTTCTTGCAGGGTGCTGGTGGAGGCACCTTCCGGGTGCAGCGCCAGGTAGAGCAGCAGGGCGAGAGCCTGACGGCGGAGGTTGGGGACGGGGGTGCCGTTGCTGTCGAGAATGGCGGGGGCGCCGAACAGACGGATGTGCACGTTCGAGGACGCGGCTGCGCTGTGGTTCTTAGGCGGCTTCGTTTCCCAGTCCGCGACCGGTGCCGCGGCCGCGCCCCGGTCGGCGGGTCCCGCATTAGTTTGTGGGGCGTTGGTTTTGGGTGCCAGGTCAGGCGTCGTGTGGGGCTGATCCGATTGAGGACGGGTGGGGTCGGGTGGCGGAGGTTGCGCAGGGCTCGGTTGCGCGAGCGGTTTTGGGGCAGCTTCGCTTTCGCTGGTCGTGCGAGCGGGTTCGGCGCGGTGCCGCGGTCGCCGGGGCCGCCGCTCGGCCTGCTCCTGCGGGTCCGGCTGTGACCGGGGTTTGTCGTCCAGTTGAGTGTTCTGCTGATGGCCGTTGATGAGTGGCAGGGTTCCGGGATCCGGGGGCGGTGCCGTGGGATGAGCGTTGAGGTGGACGGGATTCGCGAGGGGCGGGATCGAGTCTGCTGACCGGACGGCAGTTGGCTTCGGCGAGATTCGCGGCACGGCGCCGTTGCGCGGGCGGGCGGAATCGTTCTTGACGACGTAGACACGGCGCGGCGGAGCGACACCGCCCTGCTCGGTCTCTACCGAATTGGTCTGCACCTGAACTACTTCAGGTCTCGGTGTTTCAGACGGCTCGTGGGTGGCGGAACGGGCGGGAGCAGCCGCCGGCACGTTCTGGGCCATCTGGTGAATGGCTGCCCGCGCCTGGTCGATCGCGGGACGCCGAACGACTGCGGCGGTCTCCGGCCGTAGCCGGGGTCCGTCCTCCCGGTCCGTATCGTCCCAGGACTCCTCATCGTCGGTGCCGGCCAACTCGAGCCCGTCCCGGTCGGTGTTCCGGCGGTGCTCGCTGTCCATGCGTTCAGGAAAGTATTCGTCTGGGCGCAGTTTTCGCCGCCGCAGAAGGAGAACGGCCATGACGGCGCCGCCCAGGCCGAGAGCCCACTGCCAGACGTCACCGAGCAAGGGCCCGATGCCGGCGGGAGTGTCCACCCAGTGCTCGGCGAGGCTGCCAGTGGATCCGGAGTTCGTCGACGCAGTCGGTGAAGCGTGCGTTGTCTCGTGAGAGCTCGAATCTGGGGACGTCGGTTGCGGCGTTGGCGAGTTCGGTCGCGTTGGTTTGCCGGTCACCTCGGCGGAGGGCGCAGGCTGGGGCATCGTTGTGGTCGCATCGTCGGGCACGCGATGTCCGTTCGGAGCGTCCTGGGCCAACTCCCCGCTGGCTGGTGTCGTATCGGATCGCTGCGCGGGGGTGCTCGTGCCCCGCGCGTGAGGCCTGCTGCCCCGGTCGCGGACCTGGCTGGGCAGCCTGATCTGGTCGCCGGTCTCGATGTGGTCGGCATCCGGGATGGTGCGCCGGTTGAGGTCCTGAAGCCGGGTGTACTGCTCGGGGTCGCCCAGGTAGCGGCTGGCGATGTCCGCCAGCCGGTCGCCAGTGGCGATGGTGTAGCTCCCGCCCGTCGCAGGTGCCTGTTGGGCGGCCTGTGTGCCGTTGGACGGATGATGGTGAGTCTCGGGGACAAGCACGGTCCAGCCAGGACGCAGGAACGACGGACTGCGCATCACGGTGCCGTCCTGCTGGCGGTGCCCCTCGTTCAGGGACCAGATCTCGCCCCAGCGAGCGCCGTCTCCCAGGTGCGTCTCGGCCAGACCCCACAGCGTGGAGTCCTGCCCCCACGACTGCACCGTGACCGCCCGCGTCGCAGCCTCGGCCGACGCGGGCACCTGTACCGCGTCCTGAACAGCCTTTAGTTCGGCCTCCTGGGCGTGGGGATCCGTACGGGCAGGGCGCGCCGCAGCTTCGCCCTTGCCTGCCGATGGCGAACTGGCGTTGTCCGCGGGGCCGGCAACGAGCGTCGGCCCGACCGCAGTCGGCAGTCCAGCCGTCAGTTCTGCAGAACTGGCCGTGGCTGGCACGGGTGCGGCGAGCGCCGTCGCGGGGGCAGCGATCGGGGCCAGCACCACGGTGGTGACCAACGCGCGCACCCACCAACTCCCGTGACCCGCACCGCGCCCCTGGCGGTCCGACAACAGCCCCGAGCCCCGCGTCGTCCATAGGTGGTTGTTGGCCAGAGCCTGCCGCTGAGTGCGGAACTCACGAACAATGGACAGCAGGGCCCATACCCACCATGCCCACAGCAGAAGGCTGGGCGCGGCCAGCAGCACCCATGCGTACCGGCCGGCCTCGACGGCTTCCTGGGCGTAGGTCAGGGTGTGGAGCGGGCCGGCTCCGAACCCCAGCAGGGCAGCGGGAATCCCGGCAACAATTCCGAGCAGCACAGCGGCCGCCCCCAGAGCCCGCGCGTACAGACCCCCTGGCAGATAAGGGCGTTCTGCCGACTCCATGGAAGGCTGGGCGGGGTTCTCCGTCTGGCTCACGGCGCCCCCTGCCCGGCCGTCTCCCCCGGTCTCTCCTGCAACCCTCTGGGCTCGGCAGCGTCGCCGGCCTCGGCGGCCGTGACCAGGTCCCGGTATCCGGCCTCGTAGGCAGCGTCGGTGCCGGGCCACGGCTGCGAGACGGGCTGCGCCGGTATTGCACCCGGCCCGATCAGCCACCGCTGCCCGTCCCACAGCATGCGCTGGCAGTCGGCCACCACCCCGTGGTGGGTCCACCCGTCGACCTGCAGGTCCAGGGCCACGTCCACGCACACCACCGCCCACCCGGTGCCCACATCGAGCCCGCCGGTGTCTTTCACCAGCCCCATCAGCGGGCGGCCGGTGATCCGGGTTCCGGCTGATCCAGACAGCGGCGTGTCCAGCATCTGCAGCAGGTGCGTCATCGAGGCCCGCCACGTCCACTCCCCCGCATCCGGACCACCCGGAGCCACCCACGCCTGCCGGACCCGCTCCACGCCCGGTACCGACGATGAGTTCGCTGCCGCAGTAGCGATGGCCGTCAACTGCGCCAGAGCGCCCTCCTGCGTGGGCGGGAAACCCGTGGGTACCCCCAGTTCGTCCATGCCCCGGGCCGCGGGGAGCTCGATCGGCGCCGGCAGCGGTCCTGTGGCTGGCTCGGCTTCGCCGTAGGCGCGGCCGGTGCCGGTGTCCGGCATGGCCCGGGCTGCGACCTTGTTTCGCGCCCGCCTCACCACTGGCTTTACCGATGCGGGCGCTGCTGAAGCATCACGGTCTGCCGGCTGTTCGCCCTTGCCTTGGCCCGCTCCCCCGGGCGAACCCGACCTCGCCGGCGCCGTCGAGGAAGCGGCGGACTCGTGCGATGCCCTCACACCAGCAACATCGCCACCCGCGTCAGAGCCAGCCAGCAGCACGGCTCCGATCGCGGCACACCCGAGTGTGGCGACCATGACCACCAGCGCGAGCCAGAGTCGCCGTGAGGTAACGACCCGTCCTCTGTCCTGTGGACGGTGCAGCATTACGGCCTTCCCCCTCGCACAGCAGTTAACTGCGCCGCTTCCTTCTGAAGGCCCGCTCGTACAGGCGGACCGACGGCGCAAGTCCCACGATGCGAACGGGTCCGGGACGAACCTGGTGGGGGCATCGATGTGGTCCTCTCCTCGCACAACCGGTGTGCAAGAAGAGAAGCCGGTATTGCGTCCATGCCTTGTTCCAGCACTCTCTGACCAGCAAGGTTGACGGTCCGTGCGCGATATTTTCACTGTGCTGCCTGGGCAATGAACGGAGCGAAGACCTGCCTCTGAGCGGACTGCCCGTCTTCAATTGATTGCGGACGCGTCACACCGGTCCGTCACCAACGCATCAAATGATCTTCTATCCTTGCCGGACGATCGATGAGAGTGGAGTCCACGAGAGTGGTGTAACGATCACGAGGGTCACCTGATCCGGGGACCGTGGCGTACCCGGACGTAGGGCGGCCATCGCGTGAATCTTCGAGAGACCTACCAAAATCTGCTCGTAGGAGACCACGCGATGGCCAAGAACCAGAGTACCCAGATCGACCCTGCCCAGTTCCTCAATGACCAGCTCGAGTCTGCCTCGCCCGATCTGCTGCGGCAGATGCTGAGCGCGTTCATCACGACACTGATGGGCGCAGAGGTCGATGCCCTGTGCGGCGCCGGCTACGGCGTCCCCTCCTCGGAGCGGGTGAACTCCCGCAACGGCTACCGTCACCGGGACTTCGACACCCGCGTCGGAACGCTTGACGTGGCGATTCCGAAAGTCCTTACTGGTACGTACTTCCCGGACTGGCTGCTGGAGCGCCGCAAGCGGGCCGAAGCAGCACTGACGTCGGTGGTGGCTACCTGCTACCTGCTGGGCGTCTCGACGCGGCGGATGGAGAAGCTGGTGGAGTCCCTCGGGATCACCCGTCTGTCGAAGTCCCAGGTCTCGGCGATGGCCGCTGACCTGGACGGGCAGGTCGAGGCGTTCCGGACCCGGCCTCTGGACGCCGGCCCGTACACGTTCGTGGCCGCCGACGCCCTCGTGCTCAAGGTCCGCGAGGACGGACGCGTGGCGAACGTCCATGCCCTGGTCGCGGTCGGGGTCAACCGGGACGGACACCGCGAGATCCTTGGCCTGCGAGTGACGTCCGCCGAGGACGGCGCGGGATGGCTGGCGTTCTTCCGGGACCTGACCGCGCGGGGCCTGTCCGGGGTCAAGCTCGTCACCAGCGATGCCCACGCCGGGCTCGTCGCCGCGATCGGCGCGACCCTGCCCGGAACGTCGTGGCAGCGCTGCCGCACCCACTACGCGGCGAACCTCATGTCCGCGACCCCGAAAAGCAGCTGGCCGTGGGTGAAAACGCTTCTTCACTCGGTCTTCGACCAGCCCGACGCGGACTCGGTCCATGCCCAGTTCGACCGGGTCATCGAGGCCCTGGACGAGAAACTCCCCGCCGTCGCCGAGCACCTCGAGAACGCCGGCACCGAGATCCTGTCCTTCACCGCGTTCCCGAAGTCTCTCTGGCGGCAGATCTGGTCAAATAACCCGCAGGAACGCCTCAACCGCGAGATCCGCCGCCGCACCGACGTCGTCGGGATCTTCCCCAACCGCGCCGCCCTGATCCGCCTGGTCGGGGCCGTCCTGGCCGAACAACACGACGAATGGATCGAAGGACGCCGCTACCTCGGCACCGAGATCCTCGCCCAAGCCCGCACCGCCAACACCCCGAAGGAGGACACCCCCGACATCCAGGCAATCACCGCCTGACCAGCCAAGAAGAATCACGCGACACGACCGTTACACCACCTCCATGGGCTTGACCCTCGTCATACGCTGAACTCGCCCCACGAAGAACCCCGACTTCAAGGAGAACCCCTCATGTCCACACCCGCATCACTTCCGTATGCCTTCGTCGCCAAGATCGTCGCGGCCGATGGACAGCACGACGCGCTCGCCGATCTGCTCGCCGGCGCTGTCGCACTCGCCAACGAAGAAGTAGGAACGATTGTCTGGTTCGCGGCTAGGACCCACGCCGACACCTTCTGGATCTTCGATGCATTCCCCGACGAGGCCGCTCGCGACGCCCACGCCAACGGCGCCATCGTCGCAGCCCTGATGGCCAACCAGCACCTCCTCGGCGCAGCACCCGAGATCCTGGCGGCCGACGTCCTGGCGTCCAAGCTCCCGTAGTCCGCCAACGCACGAGACGATCGCGCCCCGCCGAGCCGTCGGACCCGACCGCCTCGACACCGGCACCACGTTGACGATCCCCGACGGGCCGATCACGAGGAGGCCAGGCAACACCAGGCGCAAGCCTGGAGCGGCACTGTTTCACCGGTGGTCATCGAGAGAGCCAGCGCGGTTCCATGGCAGCGCAACTGTGTCAACTTGCCCTCCGTCCCGCGAGGCGCCGTGGGCGGGTCGTGGTTGCGATCCGTTGCCGTGACGGGAGACGTGTTGCGCGTCGCAGCGATGACGGGTCGTTGGCGTTCCGGGGCGTTGCGTTCGTGCGCGCCGCGCGTGCGGCATGGAGCATCTCGCTGCGCACACAACGATCGCTGCGCCGACGCACCGTTGACACCTCGCACGTCCAGGTCGCGACACAACGCCACGCTGCGTTGCCGAGCGGAGCGAGGCATATCGGGATCTTCACGATTGAGGGTGTAGTCGGGGCCTGAAGCCTCCGGTCTCGAGCAGGCTGCGGGCGATGTAGTTGGTGAGGTTCCGGAAGCCGAGGGCGGTGCCGCGTAGGTGCTCCAAGCGGCCGTTGATCGCTTCAGTCGGGCCGTTGCTCGTGCCGGGCCGCTCGAAATAGGCCAAGACGTCGTCGGCCCGCTTCTTCAGGGTGCGCCCCAGCCGGGCGACTTCGACCAGGGCGCCGGGGACGCCGTCGCTGATGGAGGCGATGAGCTTCTTCATCAGGTCCCGGCCTCGGCCCCGGTCGGGCTCGCGGTAGGCGGTGATCATCTGCTGGTAGACACCCCAGGTCGCCTCGACCTCGACATGCTGACCGCCGGCGGTGGTGAACAGGGCGGTGATCCGCCGGTGCTGCTTGGTCGTGAGCAGGTCCGCACCGGTGTGCAGCACGCGGCGGGCGGCGTAGAGCGGGTCCCCGGTGCGGCCGCGGTGACCGTGCAGATCCTGCTGGACCCGGCGCCGGCACCCATCCAGCGCGTCACCGGCCAGGCGCACGACGTGGAAGGGATCCATCACCGCGGTCGCGGCCGGTAGTTCCTCCGCGGCGGCGGTCTTGAACCCGGTGAACCCGTCCATCGCGACCACCTCCACCCCGGCCCGCCAGGACGGGTCGCGGTCGGAGAGCCACTGCTTGAAAGCCTGTTTCGAGCGGCCTTCGACCATGTCCAGCAGCCGTGAAGGTCCCGTGCCGGCGCGGACCGGGGTCAGGTCGATGATCACGGTGACGAACTTGTCGCCCTTGCGGGTGTGGCACCACACGTGCTCGTCCACGCCGATCACCTGCACGCCGTCGAACCGGTGCGGGTCCTCGATCAGGACCCGCTTGCCCTCGGCCAGAACCGCGGTATTGGCGGTGTTCCACGCGACGCCGAGGCCTTCGGCGACCCTCGCGACGGACAGGTGCTGCACGACCAGGCCTTCCAGCGCCCACCGCAGCCCGCGCCGTGACAGCTTCGCCCGCGGCTCGGCCGCGCGGGAGGTGTCCTGGCGCCACACGTGTCCGCAGCTGGTGCAGCGGTAGCGCCGGATCGTGACCAGCAGCGTCGTCGGCCGCCAGCCCAGCGGTTCGTGCGCCAGCCGGCGCACGACCGAACCGCGCGCTGCGCCTTCGCTCCCACAACGGTCACACCAGGTATCTGCGGGATCCGGCGCAACAACGCGGCAGGCCAGCACCGCCCGCCCGGCCTCCAAGCGTTGCCCGACGACGTGAAGTCCGAGTTCGTCGAGGCGGCAGAACGTGGTCAGGTCAGGACGATCGAAGGTAGCGTCACGCATGTCGAGGTCTTCCAGGTGGCTGGCGTAGGAACCGCCATCTTCGGAAGACCTCGACGCCTATCCCGGGACCGACGCGCCCACGGCCTCTACACCCTCAACTGCGAAGAGCCCCATATGCCGCCCGCCTCCCGGCGCCTGCAGAACAGCCCCCATCGGGCCATGAGAGGCAATCTCTTCGGCCATGGTTGGCTCGGGAAAATAGCCACCAACCCAGTTCTCGCCTAGTTCCTTGGCTAACGCCTGAGGATCCGACCACTCCTTGATCCTCTCTAGGAGCTGCCCTTTGCCGTGAGCGACAAGACGATCTGGTCGATGGAGTCCAGACGCCGCTGGCGCTTCTTCACAATCACCGGCTCGAACGAGCCGTCACGATCACGCGGCACGTCGATCTCGACCGGCCCCAGACCGGTCAGGACCGTCTTGGACCGCTTCCCGTTGCGTGAATTGCGCCCGTTACGACCCTCGGGATCGTGCGCCTCGTAGCCGAGGTGCTCGACCATCTCGGCCTCCAGCGCAGCCTCCAGGACCCGCTTGGTCAACTGCGCCATCAGCCCGTCCGGACCGACCAGATCCGCTCCCGTCGCCTTGGCCTGAGCCACGAGATCCACGGCCAGGCGCTGCTGATCCTCACCAGTCAGGAATGCCCCGATGATCTCACCCGCCTCACCCGAAACATGCTGCAGATCATCACTACTGACCGTTCTCTGAGCCCCCGTCATGGGCTCGATGCTGTCGGACATGTCCTACTCCTGTCCGCCGAACGCTCAGGCTCGGCAGGTCAGGCCGGACCGCATTACACCGTTCCCCGGACAGTCCCGGCCCCAGTCGGGCGGCGTCACAGCTCGACACCTAGCGCGGTGGCCCGGGTCCGATGGTCACCACCCCTGTTAACCGCATCTAACTCCATGTACGCTTCACTTAACATCGACACGGGGAGGCGGTCGCAGTGCCGTACCGGGAGAAGATCGCTTGGCTGTCGTTGATCGCGATGGCGGTCACCTTCGGCCCCTACTTCGCCTTCGCGGCAGCTCCCGGCGGCGGTGACCGACTGCCCGGGCTGCACCTCCTCGTCCCGTTCGGGACCGCAGCAATCGCCCAAGCGGTCCTACTGGGGCTGGGGCACTGGTTCCTGCGGCGCCGATCACCACTGGATGCCCGCATGCCCCTCGATGAGCGCGACCGCGCCATCGACCGCCGCTCGGTCACCCTGGGGTACTACGCCCTGATCGCCGGCATGATCCTCGTCGGCGTCGTGATGCCCTTCAACGCCGAGGGATGGAGCATCGTCAACGCCGCACTCTTCGCCATCATCATCGCCGAGGTCGTGCACTACGCCTCCGTGGTGACGAGCTACCGCCTGCAGTCATGATCGAAGGAACGCTGACCAACCGAATTCGCACGCTGCGCTTCCTGCACGGGGAGATGTCGCAGAGCCAACTGGGCCAGCGCATCGGCGTCACGCGGCAAACGATCGCTGCGATCGAAACCGGCAAGTACTCACCCTCACTGGAAGCGGCCTTCCGCATCGCGCACGTCTTCGGCGCCGACCTGCAGGACGTGTTCCAGTGGGCTGCCCCGCCAGATGGATGACGTCCTCACCCGGCAGTCATCCGTCTGCGATGCTCGTCCGGAGTCTCGGCAGAGGAACCCCTACTTCATTGCGGCCAGGTAGTCGCCGGACGCCTAGCCTTGATCCACAGGACACGTCCTAGACGGAAGCCAACCTTCTGCGCCCGAGCCGCAAGGCCGTCAGGAGACCTGACCCGCCGCTCGAACACGTCGTGCCAGACCACCCCACTGTCATCGAACGTCCAGGACCGTATGGTGAGGCGACGCCCGCGCCCGTTCACCCGTGGTGGACGACCTCCTCAGCGTCACTTCTCCCCGGCAGGTCTGCATCGTCGCAATCAGTTCGGCACTCTCCCTGACCTCCAGCAAGGCGTGATCGATGGGCAGGCCCGGCGCCCGGTCAGGATGGCGTGTGTCGGTCCTGCTGCCGGATCCGGACATGTCGGCCGCGGGCTGGAACCAGAGTCATCACCATGCCGTCTTCATCGCCCCAGACCGAAGCCTGATGAGCGGGGCTGGGCGCTCGTCCTGCCGTCTTACGCCTGAAACGCAAGGACATCCCCGTCACCAGGAACCAGCCGGAAGCCAACCTGCTGCGCCCGAGCCGCAAGATCGCCAAGAGGCATCGCCCGCTGCTCGAACACGTCGTGCCAGACCACCCCACTGTCATGGAACGTCCAGGACCGCGTGGTCAGACGACGCCCGCGCCCGTTCACCGTGGCCAACGTCCTCAGCGTCACTTCTCCCCGACAGGTCTGCATCGTCGCGATCAGTTCGGGACTCTCCCTGACCTCCGGCAGGACGTGGACAACAAGAAGACCTCCCGGCCGTAGATGCCCCATGGCCACATCCAGGACCGCATCGACGTCGTGATCGTCCATCAGGTACGAGAAGCTGTGCCCCAGAATGGTGACGGCATCGAACTCCATCTCCAGGCTGAGCGTCCGGATGTCTTCCTCCGTCCAGCCGATGAGCGGATACCGCCTCGCCGCGTACAGCAGCAGATCCGTCTGGAAGTCGACTCCGTGCAGCCGCCAGTTGGGCCGCCGCTGCGCGATCTGGGCCAGGACCCGCCCGGTCCCGCATCCCAGATCCAGGACATCGCGCGCGGGCAGGTCATCGGCGCCGATCAGTTGTAGGACCCGGTCGGTATAGGACGTGTCGTCCATGAGCTCGTCGAGAAGCTCAGGATCTCGGTAGAGGTTGTTGCCCGAACGGACGACCGCGGGCGTATTCAGGCTCAACCCTCAGGCCCCTTTCGCTGATCAGGACGACATGTCAGTGCTTTTGGACGATCGGCCGCCGTCGGCTGCCCCACGCACCTTCGGCCTCTTCCGAAGTTGTGAGTAAGGCGGGCTCGCGCCCGCCCCGTCAACCGGTTCAGCCGCCGGCTACGAGCCGAGGGCGCGATGTTGCTCTTGCCACCTGGTCGGCGAAGTCAGCTGCCTGCAGGAGCAGCCTGCCCAGGTCCCGGGTCTGCGCCACGTTGAGCTCGAAGGCCTCCCCCACGGTCACTCGGACAGGACTGTGATGAAGCGTGATGGGTTCGGCCAGCAGGTTCACGTCGACGCGCTGGGCGACTCGGACCCTGACCAGGTCGTTGCCCGCTCCGGGGACGGTGCCGATGGTCCGCTCATGGTCGATGGCCGCCTCGTCGACGATCGAGGTCCGGCTCCAGCGGTGCCCGCTGTCGTGCAGTCGCTCGCGCATGCTCAGCTCCCTGTTCTTGATGTCATCTCAGACGACGCTGGCCACGTGCGTCAGGGCGTCCCCGCCCACTTCGTAGATTTCTTGCCCGTCGACGCTCAGCACGGCCCGCCCGTCGTGGACAGCCCAGAGCAGGCCACCGCAGCGGTAGTCACCGCCGAACCACAGCCAGGTGATGAACGGCAGGCGCGCCATCACGACCAGCGGGCGTCCGTCGAGGCAGACGGTAATGTCCTCGCCGCCCATCACAAGCTCAAGCCGCACAACGGAAGTCGGCCGCCTGCACACGAGGGCCACCTCAATACGTGTGTGGCCCGTGTAGCCATCAGGGCGGCGCAGGGCCGACAGGTCAACGCTCACCGAGGTACCCCTGGGGCCATCGCGAAAGGGCTCGGAACATCCGGGCAGGTCCCGGGCGCGCGTTCCGCCTCTGCTGGCCCTCAGGCTGCAAGCAACGCCGCGCATGCAGCAGCCCCGGGCCCACGTGGTCGACCGTGCCGATGCCGGGCTGCGCCAACAGGAGCCCTTCCGCGATCTGCGCCTGGGCGAGGGCCGGCTCGTAACTGAGCAGGGCACCCCCGGGCAGATCCCATGCCTCGCGTACGGCGATACCGTTGCGGCGCAGGTAGACCAGCAGCTCAGCTGCGGGTACTTCAAGGGGTTGCCGGAGGACTTCGTCGTCGTCCATGGCTGCACTCCTCACGTCATCCAACAGTCTTGACCAAGGTTTAACCGATTCAAGAACGGAATTTCCGATCCCGATCGTTGCCGGAGGTCTACGTTGCTGCCACGTCCCGTTTCGGAACGTTGCGCCGAGGCCGTCGGCCTGTTAAGGCGACGTGTCCAGTCCCGGTGTGTCAGTCGTACGGCGAGAGCTGAGGAGGGGAAACGATGAACCGCAGGACAGAAGCGTTGCTGCCAGCCCGTTTACGAACCTGCAGGCAGGGACGAGCACACCGGCTGATCCGCACTGATCTTGCTGCGCCCGGAGGACCGTCAGGCCATCCCTCTCGACCCAACGGCCCCACCACCGCTTTCCTCTCCCCCTACCTGAAGCAGGAGCTTCCGGCCCGACCGGGCCGATGCACCTGCCACTACAGTCCAGCTGCGCAGCCCCGGGGTACAAGGTGGCGTTCGGGCATTAGCTCGAAGGCCGTGACAGGAAGCCGCCGCGCTCGTGTCACTGGCCGCGCCACAGTTCGGGGGCGATCATGACGCAGAGGGCGAGCGCGGCGACCCAGCGCAGGTCTATCGGCCGCCAGCTCAAGGCCGCCCGGGAGGCGTTTTTCCCGGACCGTGCCCGCAAGGAGCTTCCGCTGACCGAGGCGGCCGCCGCGCTGCACGTCAGCCCGCGCACCATCCGGCGTCTCGAGGGCGGCGAGGTGAAGCCGAGCTACCTGCTGGTCAGTGGCGCCTGCCGCCTCTACCGCCTTGATCCTGAGGCAACGGCGCGCCTGCTCGAGATGGTGGAGCAGGCTGACGAGGACGAGTGGCACGAGAAGTACCGGCAGGACATCAGCCCGTGGCTGGTCCAGCTGCTCGATCTGGAGGCCGTGGCGGACCGCATGCGCGTCTTCGGGGTGAACATTCCCGGCTGGTGTCAGACCCCCGCCTACGCCGCCGCGCTGGCCACCAGTGATCCCCACTACGTCGAGGATCACGATTATGCGCGCCGGTTGGCCGAAATTCGCGTGCACCGGGCGCAGAACGTCTTCGACCGGCGAACCGTTGACGTCTCGGTCGTCGTCGACGAGGCCGCCTTGCTCTGCCAGGTGGGTGGCCCGGACGTCATGCGGGAACAGCGAGAACACCTGCGCGTCCTGGCGAGGAAGGCGAACGTCGTGATTCGCGTGCTGCCGCTCACCAACGGGGCGAGGGCAGCTGCGAAGGGTGAGTTCACACTCCTGGAGTTTGACGATCCCAAGGAACCGGACCTGGCCTACGCCGAGACCTACCTGGCTGGGCAGTACTCGGTGAAAGCGACGATGCTCCAGGAACTGAGGTGGACATATGACAGGCTGGTCGCACAGTCGGTTCACCTCAAGGAGTACGAACGATGAGCACCGATCACATCACCTGGGTCAAGGCCACGGCGTCCGGCTCGTCCGGAAATTGCGTAGAGCTGGGCAGCGGTGCCGGTGACGCGACCGTTGTCTACCTGCGCGACAGCAAGGACACGCAGGGACCCGTGCTGCGGTTCACACGCTCCGAGATCGCGGCCTTCATCGACGGGGCCAAGCGCAACGAGTTTGACCATCTCGCGCATTGATCATCTGCGACACAACCCCGTAGCACCTGATTTTGAGTACCTGGAGCCGCCTTGAGCTCTCGGCGCTCCAGCACCGCAGATAGCTACGCCGGCACGGGGCTCGTTATCAAGTAACGCGTCCAGCGGCCGATGGCTGACCAGCGACCGCCGCGAGCATCGAGCAAGTGATCGACAGGCTGGAGCGAGCCTGGGCCGCGGCTCGGCTCCTTCCCGTGGCTGGCCCGGCCTCCAACGCCGAGCATCGGCGGAGGCGCGTATGTCACCTGGGCCTCATGCTGAATCGTGCTGTGTAGGGCAAGAGTTGAAGCAATGATGTCTTGTCTCGGGTTCAGGATGCGCAGCCCTGGTGCGGGGCATGGGTGGCGGAGGTTGCGGCGCGGACGAATCCGGCGACTTGGCGGGATGTGGATGCTCGGCGCCAGGCGATCACGAGGGTGACCGGCCCAGCGTCCTCGATCGGACGGCTGACCGTGCCCGGAGGCAGACGATCTCGGACTGATCCCGGGAGCACTGCGACCATTCGGCCCAGTTGGATGAGCTGCAGCAGCTGATCGGTGTCGGTGACGGGATGGCCGGTCACGCCGGGGCGGGCCTCAGGCCAGCGCGGCTGGGGTTCGCCGCGTAGGTCGGCCATCGCCACGGTCGTTCGGGTGGCCAGCGGATGGCCTTGCGGAAGCACGACGACCTGTTCCTCGGTGTGTAGATCCTCGCTGTCCAGACCGCTCAGGTCATTCTGCGGCCGGTGTAGCAGGGCGAGGTCAGCGCGGCCGTCCCGGACCATAGCGGCGCGTTCGCCGGTACTGAAGACGAGGTCGACCCGGACGGCGCCGGCAGTGGCGGCGTAGCCCTTGAGGAGAGGTCGCAGCAGGTCGGAGTCACCGCCGGGCTTGAGGGCCAGGACCAGGCGCGGTGTTGCTTCGGCTGCTCTCTGGGTGTGGCGTACCGCTGCAGCCACCGTGTTCAGCGCGGCGCGGGCCTCCGTGAGGAGCACCTCGCCGGCCGGGGTGAGGCTGACCTCGCGGCTGGTGCGTTCCAGCAGGGTGACCCCTATCCGGCGCTCGATCAGGCGGATCGCTCGGGACAGCGGTGGCTGGGCAATACCCAGCCGGTGGGCAGCCCGCCCGAAGTGCAGTTCCTCGGCGACCGCAACGAAGTAGCGCAGTTCGCGGGTCTCAAGCTCCATACCCTGAGGGTATCGACCGAGATCGAGCTGATCCTGGTCGGGCGGCGGGGGCGGTGGTCGTCTATGCGCATGAGTGATGAGACGACGATCGCGCTGGTGACCGGGGCGAACAAGGGAATCGGACGGGCCGTCGCGGACCGGTTCGCGGAACTCGGGATGACCGTGCTGGTCGGCGCCCGGGATCTGGAAAGGGGAGCCGCGGCGGCGGCCGAGATCCGCGCAGCAGGCGGTACGGCTCACCCGATCGCCCTGGATGTGACCGACCAGCCCGGGGTCACGGCGACCATCAAGGAGATCGGCGACCGGTTCGGCCGTCTGGACATTCTGGTCAACAATGCCGGCATCGCCGGCGACTTCGGGGTGCAGGCGCCGGGTTCGGCGCAGCTTGACGGGGTGCGGGCGGTCTTCGAGACGAACCTGTTCGGCGTCATGACCGTGACCGAGGCGGCACTGCCGCTGCTGCGCCGCTCGTCCGCGGCCCGGATCGTGAACGTCTCCAGCGGCACCTCCTCGATGACCTGGATGACTGATGCGACCCACTACATGAGCCGGATGCCAGGGCTGCTGGGCTACCCAGTGTCGAAAGCCGCGCTGAACATGCTCACGGTCCAGTACGCCAAGGCCCTGTCCCACGAGGGAATCCTGGTGAACGCGGTCGCGCCCGGCGCGACCGCCACGGATTTCGTTAAGGGCTTGCCGTACCAGGTGACCCGATCGGCGGCCGAGGGCGCCGCGATCGTGGTGCAGTTGGCCACTCTCGGGCGAGAGTGCCCAACGGGTGGCTTCTTTGACGACAATGGCAAGGTTCCCTGGTAGGCAGATCGGCAGGCCCATGCCCCTCAGGGGTCAGGAGCCGTCACCAGCTGATCCGTACGCGGGGACGCTCGCGGACCCGCGTGGCTA
>NZ_BSTA01000015.1:0-154903 GCF_030269265.1 Kineosporia sp. NBRC 101677 | reverse complement strand
CGGAAGTGCAGGCTCCACCACCGACTGCAGCGTCCCCAGAGCCAACGCCAGGAAACCCAGCACGATGACTGGGAGCCTCCCGATCCGCGGCGGGGCAACTCTTGGTTGCGAGACAGACACAGACACAGACGTCCCCTTCGAAGGGCTCGGGGAAGCCGGCCCCACGCCGGCTTCCGATGCCCTCCACCCTCCTTCGCGAGCACCCCGGTCGGCATCGTTCGCCGCAACCGCATTGCTCTGGTGCATCTGCACCAGAGCAATGCTCCCGCTGCACCAGACGCCGCTTCTCTGTACGGATCTCAGGTACCGGTGCGCTACCCAACTGGCCGAAGTCACTGCCGGCTCGACCGAGGTGCCGGGCCGGGTTCCGGCGGGCGCTTCAGCTGTCCAAGCAGCGGCCGGTAGCTCTGTCCATTAGTGGCGGGGCACGTGTCGTGGAGCTTCCGCGCCAGACTGTTCGGCGTCACTGCAGCACTCATCCAGTGCTGGCCCGTCTGTACATGCCCCGCCCGCACCCACTTGGCCACATGTGAGCCGAACTGCGCGCGTTCGAACGAACCGGCCGTGCGCACGACGAATCCTTCGCTGCGCCGGGTGTCATGCTGTTTCTGCCACAACCGCAGCAGATCTCGTTCATCACCATCCGGAAAGCGACCGCGGTACAGCACCGGCACACACGTCAGCCCCAGCAGCTGCACCCACTCCAGCGTGCTGTCCCAGTCCAGGCACACATCGTCCTGCCAGATGTTGAAGACCAGGAAGAACGAGGGAAGTTCGTCGTATACGATCGAATGCCGGGCGTACAGGTTCTCACCGCAGACCCTCATTCCGGCCGGCAGTTCGGGCCAGAGCCGGCCGGCCAGCGCCCGAACCCAGGTGCGCGAAGGATGGGACGGCGAGTCCACCGAGCGCGCGTGCACGTAACCCTTGCCGATGGTGATGTTCTCGCCGTCCATCTTCTCGGTCACGACCACCTCCCCTGCCCTCAGGGCACCCAGGTCGGACAGGTACTCGTCGTCCGCGCTCGCCCCCGGGCTGCTGGGGAGGTGCCGGGTTCGCGGGTATTTGACTCGTACTGTCATCTCACGTTCCAACCGCCGAAGAACAATGGACGGGTGCCGCCGGGTGAGCGGCAACGGCCGCCTTTGCGTCCAGCCACCTCGAGCGGGCGTTGTACGCCCACGCCGCGCGGTTCGGCTCGACGACGGTGAGGCTCTGGTACTCGTCCGGGGTGGGCCAGCGCAGCTTGGCCGCCATGGAGCGGATCGCCGCGGCAGGAACGGCGTCGGCACCGGGACGGGTGGTCTGACGTTGCAGGGAGAGGGCCAGTGGCGCATCGAAGTAGACCGCGTGCAGGTCGGCTCCGTAGCGGCCGGCGTAGGTGACCAGGACGTCCCGGGTCTCACGCAACCGGTGGGTGGCATCCACACAGATGTCCCGCCCGGCCGCCAGGTGTTCTGGGATCTGCTGCAGCACAGCCGCTTGCGCGGCCCGCCGATCCCTGCGGCGTCCGCCCTCACTGGAAAGCACCACCCCACCCGTGGCGGGCGCCCAGACCTCCCGCGCCCAGGTGGATTTACCCACGCCCGGCAGACCGACCGTGTAGGTGATCGACCCACCGGTGCTGTGCCGTTCAGCCGCTGCCAGATGAGCTGCCACCGCACCCGCATTCGTCAGCGAGCCGTCGACCAGAGCGCGGAACGTTTCCCGCCAGGCGCGGGGGCTGACGGTGGCCTGATCAGCCACCTGATCGAGGAGCCCGAAACTGCCGGGCCGGGCCGCGTCCAGTTCGTGCAGCATCAGCTCCGCGAAGTCGACGCGCTCGCGCACCTCAGCCGGGTCGTCGCAGATCCGGCCCCGGGAGTCGCTGTCCCACAACGCCATCAGGGCCACGGGTCGGTGACGTGCGTCAGTCGCAGCGCCGCTCCCGCAGCGATCCGCTCGCCCGCATACGTCCACATGTGGGCCCGGACCAGCGCGTGCACGCTCACGTACACCCCAAGGGGCAGTTCCAGCAGCACCGGGTGCGAGGCGAACAGCGTCGAGACCAGCTCGGCGCCCTCCAGGTCGTGCCCGCGAGCCCACCACCGACCCGGTCCTTCCGGCCTGGTGGTGGCCGGTTTACCCACGTCGTGCAGCAGGCCCGCGAGACGCAGGGCCACCGCGCCCGACGTCCCCATACGTTCAGCGTGTTCGGCGGTCAGGTCGTAGACCCATCGCGAGTGCTCGGCCACGTCGCCCTCGGCATGGAAGGCCGGCGTCTGCGGGCAGCCTCGCAACTGCGCCAGCTCCGGCCGGGACTCCAGCGCCAGATCGACGCCGGTCCCCCGCACCGCACTCTCGATGGCGTCCATGCCCGCTTCCACCCAACCCTGCCGCCGTGACCTCGCTTCACGGTTGCGGATCCGGCGCCGGCGATCAACCCATATTTCCCGGCGCGGCCGCACGTCTGGGCACGGCTGCACAGGCCTGGTCCCGGGCCGGGCGCTCACCGGAGAGCAGGAACGCCGTGGTGATGTCCTCGGCGCAGGTGTTGCCCAGGTAGAGGTAGTTCAGATGCCCACCCTGGTCGGCGGTCACCAGCCGGGCCCGGTCACCGAAAGCCTCCCGCAACTGCCGGGCACCGGCCAGTGGGGTGGCCGGGTCGCGGAGGTTCTGCAGGATGAGCACGTTCGAGGGGCCCTCGGCGCTGATCTGCACCGGCGGCTCGACCGGATCGCTCGGCCAGAACGCACACGGCGTGATGTTGGCCCCTGCTGCCCCGAACATCGGGAATTGCTTCCGGTCGGCCTCGACGTTGCGTTGGTAGGACTGCACGTCTTCCGGCCAGTCCGAGTCGTTGCAGATCACGTGCAACTGGCTGGCCAGGTAGTTGTCCGCCGGAACGTCACCGGCCGGGGCGGGCGTGGAGGTCGGGCCGGTCGAGGGCTGCGGCACCGGGGTGCCCTGGTCCAGGGCCTGCCACATCTTCGCCAGCTCCTCGAACTTCCAGTCGTAGTAGAGGTTGGCGAAGGTGAGCTGGCGGAACAGGTCACCGTTGAACCCCTCGGCGCTGGGCCTGCGGTCCAGATCCCCGGCCAGCTCGGAGTACTTCTTCTCCACCTGCTCGGGGGTGCGGCCCAGACCGTACTTCGGGTGCTCCGCTGCGTAGCCGGCGAAGTCCGGGAACCGGTCCTGGAAACCCTGCCCGTACAACCGGGAGAACTCGGCGTCCCAGCCACCTGGGCCAGTGGCGCTGTCCAGCATCACCCGGTCGGTGGTCTCGGGGAACAGGCTGGTGTACACCGAGCCCAGGTACGTGCCGTAAGAGATGCCGAAGTAGGAGGCCTTCTCCTCTCCCAGCGACTGCCGGATCAAGTCCAGGTCGCGGGCCGTGTTGGCGGTGGTGATGTGCGGCAACAGGCCGGCTGTCCCGGAGTCGCCGCACTTGGCAGCGATCGTCTCGGCCGCCTGCGCGGCCTCGGTGACCTCGGCCGCGTCCGCCGCGTAGGGCGGCACGTTGGAGATCCATTCCTCCGCCTTCAGCCCGCAGGTGACGGGGGTGCTGTGCCCGACCCCGCGCGGGTCCATACCGATCACGTCATAGGTCTCCAGCACGCGCTCCGGCATCCCCAACTGCTTGAGGATCGCCGGGTAGGAGAGGCTCGCGCCGCCTGGTCCGCCCGCATTGGTCAACAGGATCCCCCGGCGCTTGCCCGGGTCGGCGCTCTTCAGCCGGGACACCGCGATCTCGATCGTCTCGCCGTCGGGGTCGCGGTAGTCCAGAGGAGCCTCGAGAGTCGCGCACTGCAGGCCGTCACCGGTCGAGTCCGCCGGGCACTCACCCCACTGCAGGGGCTGCGGCTTGGCCGGCTCCGTCTCCTGGCCCGAATCGCTGCAGGCCGAGCCCAGCAGCAGTGCGGCGGCAACCATGGCTGTCGCTCTCACCTTGAGCATTCTTCGTCCCTCCGGCAGAACCGTCAGCGTTCACACGTGCCGAGGGGTCGGGCGGTTCACAACGCCCAGGGAGTGATCCAGGTCACAGCAAGCCGTGCACCCGGCCACAGACCTGCCATCGTCTAGCTGGTTGTGAGTCAGAGCCCCGACGAGGAACACCTCGTCCGCCGCATCGCCGCAGGCGACCGGCGCGCATTCGACGAGCTGTACCGGCGCACCTCGCCGTGGCTGCTCGCCCGGCTGCGCCGCCGGTGCGCCGACGACGACGTGGTCGCCGACGTCATGCAGGAGACCTACCTGGCGGTGTGGCGGGCCGCGGACAGCTTCGCCGGTTCGGCGACCTCCGGCAGCGCGCTGGGCTGGTTGTGGACCATCGCGGCCCACCGCCTGATCGATGCGCTGCGCCGCCGGGCCCGGGTCGGGCGGATGCCCGCCGTACCGGTGGCCGAGACGGTCGCCCCAGCAGCCGAGGACGAGGTCCTGGCGGGTCTGGTCGGTCACGAGATGGAGCAGGCGCTGCTGGAGCTGCCCGCCGAGGCCCGCGAGGTGCTGCGCGCGATGGTGCTCGACGGGTTCTCCGTACGGGAGACGTCGGTGCTGCTGGGCGTGCCCGAGAACACCATCAAGTCCCGGGCCCGGCGGGCCCGGAACGCCCTTCGGGAGGCCCTGTCATGACGCCCCACCCCAGTCCCGCAGTGTTGGCCCGGTACGCCGACCGGGAAGCCGAACTGCCCGAGGTCACCTCCTGGGCGGTCGAGGTGCACCTGGAGACCTGCGCCGACTGCCGGGCCGAACTGGCCACCAGCAGCGACGACCTGCTGGCGCGGATCGCCGTCAACCTGGACGCGGCCATCGCCGCAGGCCCGGCGCCCGCCCCGCAGCGCCACTGGTCGCTGGCCCTGAACCGCTGGTTCGTCTGGGCCCTGCTGCCCTGGCTGACCATGGCCCTGGTCCTTCTCGGCTGCGCGGTCCTGATCCAGCGGCTGATACCCGACTTCCCACAACCGGTGTTGCTCCTGGCACCGATAGCTCCGCTGCCCGCGGTGGCCGGAGCCTGGAGCCAGCGCTTCGACCCCGCCTGGGAACTGATCGCCGCCACCCCGACCGCCGGCCTGACCATGCTGCTGCGCCGTACGGCCACAGCGCTTGCCGTGATCGTGCCGGCATTGGCCCTGACCGGTGCTCCCCTCGCTCTGGCCCTGCTGCCGTGCCTGGCCTTCACCGCCGCCTCCCTCGTCCTCGGCGCCTTCGTCGGAGTGCGGCGGGCCGCCGCGGGGCTGGGCGCCCTCTGGACGCTGGCCGTCATCACCCCGACTGTCATGAACACCGACCTGCCCGGCGTGCTGCAGCCGGGCGCTGCACCCGGGTGGGCCCTGAGCACCCTCGCCCTGACCGGCCTGGCCGGGCTGCTCGCCACCCGGACCGACTACTTCCACCGGCTCTCCAGCACCCGCTGACCAGCCGGACATCCGCCGCTTACAAGGAGAAAACAGATGCGTACGGTGAGCGCGGCCGAAACGGCCCCCACGCTCCACCCCTGGGCCATCCACGCCGAAAAGCTGCAGGTGCGAACCGGCCGGCACCTGGCCGTGAACGAACTCGACCTGGCTCTGGGCGTCGGCGTGCACGGTCTGCTCGGGCCCAACGGCGCCGGCAAGACCACCCTCATCCGGGCCCTGGCCACGGTGCTCAAACCGGCCGGCGGGCGGCTCGAACTGCTGGGCCAGCCGGTGAACGCCAGTGCCGACCTGCGCGGCGTACGCCGCGGGCTGGGCTACCTGCCGCAGCAGTTCGGCTTCTACCCGCGCTTCACCGTGCGCGAGTTCGTCGAGTACATGGCCTGGCTGAAAGAGATGCCCAAGCAGGCCGTGCCGGGAGCCACCCAGCGGGCGATCGAGCGGGTCGGCCTGGCCGCCAAGGCCGATGCCCGGATGAAAACGCTGTCCGGCGGCATGTTACGCCGTGCCGGCATTGCCCAGGCCATCGTCAACGATCCGCAGGTGCTGCTGCTGGACGAGCCCACCGTGGGTCTGGACCCGGAGCAGCGTCTGGACTTCCGGGAACTGCTGCGTGACATCGGCAGTGACAACTGTGTGCTGGTCTCCACCCACCTGGTCGAGGACGTGGTGGCCGCCTGCACCGACGTCGTCATGATCAACGAGGGCCGCCTGGCCTTCCAGGGCACCCCGGCCGAACTGACCGCCCAGGGCGCCGAGGGTGACCCGGGCGACAGCCCGGCCGAACGTGGCTATTCCGCCCTGCTGCGACGTCACCGGGCGGCCGCCCGATGAGCCGCGTCCTGCGTATCGAACTGCGCCGCTCCGCCGCCGTCGGCTCGGCCCTCGGCCTGGCCGTGATCGGTTCGCTCGCCCTGTACTTCGCCGACGGGATCATGTTCTCCACCGGCTGGATGCACCTGGCCATGAGCCAGCGCCTGTACCTGGTGCTGTTGTGGCCGCTCATGCTGGCCGCCGGGGCCTGGCAGGCCCGCCGGGAGCACCGCTCGAACGTGAGCGAACTGTTCACCTCCACGCCCCGGCCCGTGGCCCAGCGGATACTGCCCACGCTCGGCGCGTTGGCCATCGCCGCGGTCGCCGGATACCTGGTGATGGGACTGGCCGGGGCCGCCTGGATCTTCGACACCGCGAGCTACCTACCGGCAACGGTTCTCGTGATCACCGTGATCGGCGCCCTGGCGCTGGTCGCCGCCGCCTGGCTCGGTCTGGCGATCGGCCGGTTGCTGCCCTCACCGGTCACCGCCCCGATCGCCGGCGTCACGGCTCTGGGCCTGCTGCTGGCGCTGCCGATGGCCACGGAATCATTCCGCTGGCTGGGTCTGATCATCTCACCGATGGCCGAGATGAACATGCCCGGCGACTACGCCACCGTTCCGGGCCGGGTCAGCGCCGCCCAGAGCAGCTGGCTGGTGGGACTGGCAGCCACCTCGGTCCTGCTGCTCGTCTCCCGCACCTCGCGCTCCCGGGTCGCGGCGGTGCTCCCGGTCGCCGCCGGTCTCGCGCTCTCCGTCGTCGTCATCCCGCACGAGAACCGTCTCGTGTACGACGCCGTGGACCCGGTGGCCCGCGAACTGGTCTGCGCCGAAGGAGAACCGCAGGTATGCCTCAGCCGCGCCCACGAGAGTCTGCTGCCCGAGGTCACCGCCCCCGCCCGTGAGGCCCTGGCCGTCCTGAAGAAGCTGCCCGGCGCCCCGGCCCAGGTGCACGAGGACACCTACGCCTACCCGGACACCTACCCCGAGTTCCGCACCGACACCGTCCTGCTGCACGTCGCCACCAATCGAGAAGGCCACCTGGCGAACCGGGCGAACGTGCTCACCGACGTCCTGACGGGAGCTTTCAGCGGCCCCCGCACCTGCGAGACCTACCCCTCCTCGGCCGATCAGCTGGCCGCCGCCCACTGGCTGATGGGCACCGAACCGGTTGCGCCGGAACCGGAAGGGCTGGGCCGGCCCGACCTCGGCTACGCCTTCGAGGACGTCAGCGTCGAGGCCACCAAGGTCTGGCAACACCTGAGCGCCCTGCCCGAGGAGGAAGCACTGTCCCGCGTGGCCGCCCTGCGGCAGGCCGCGGTCCAGTGCAAGCCCGCGGAAGGACTGCTGCGATGAGGGGACTGATCCTCTTCCTGCGAGCGCGCCGCGCTCCTATGGCCATGGGCACCTCCGTCTTCGTTCTCGTGGTGCTGTGGGTGCTGTGGGAGAGGAGTTCCGACAGCCCTCAGGCGGGCCTGCAGATGGTCGTCCTGAGCATCCTGCTGCTGGTGTCCGCCCTGACCATGACGCTGAGCGGCCCGGACGACGAACTGGACGAGACCGGCGCAGTGCCCTGGCCGGTCCGCCGGGCCGTGCACCTGCTCATCGTCGTGGTCCTGGTCGGTGGCCTGATGCTCATCACCCAGCTGACCGGCACCCGCTTCGGCCCGATGTCGCTGGTGCTGCGGGACACCGCCGGGCTTCTGGGCCTGAGTGCCCTGAGCGCCGCCGTCATCGGCACGGCCCGAGCCTGGTTCGTGCCGCTGGGCTGGACCATGGCCGCGGTCATCTTCCCCCGCTCCGACACCCTCCTGAGCCGCGTCCTGACCTGGCAGGCTCAGGAACCCACCAGCACGGCCGCGGCCGTCACCGCGACCGTCCTGGCCCTGGCCGGCCTGATCGCCTACACAGTGATGGGCCCGGCCCGAGGTGCACCCGCCGAAGCAGCCGCACAGTGAAGTAGACCCGTCACCGTCGAGGCGCCAACAGGACCGGCGCCGCGAGCAGGACCAGCAGACCCATCACCGCCGAGGCCAGGCCCGGGCTGCTCAGGTCGGCCAAGGGCCCGGCCAGCAGCGGCCCCAGCCCCTGCCCGGTCATCATGCCCAGCCCCAGCAACCCGAACCCCAGGGCCTGACGACCGGGCGGCAGGGCGTCCCGGAACGCTGCCTGCCCACCCACCTCGAAGGCCAGGCCGGCCCCGGCCACCGCCATCAGCAGGGCCGCCGCCCACGGCCCAGGAGCGGCGGCCAACGGCAGCAGTGATGCGCCGAGCACGACCACCAAGACCGGTACCAGCCGCTCGCGGGTGGTGGGCCGACACACCCGGCCCACCACGAACGTCCCCACCATCGCCCCGAACGGCGTTGCCCCCATCAACACGGCAGTGGCCAGTCCGCCTGCACCAGCATGGCCGGCGTAGGAAACAGCGAGCGATTCGACCCCCGCCAGCAGCGCGAACGGAGTCCACCACAGCAGCAACAGCGAACGAATCAGGCGGTCGCCGAACAGTTCTCGGTAACCGCGCAGGGTCTCGCCCGGCGACCAGGCCTCTCGAAGGCCGCTCGACCGGATCGACGGCAGTCCCAGCACGCCGACCAGGACGGCCACGCCGTGCATTCCCGCGGCCAGCACCAGCACCGCGAAAGTTCCCAGGGCCTGCAGCACCAGCCCACCCAAAGCCAGTCCGGCCAGTTGCGCCACCATCGACGTGACAGTGAACGACGATCGGCCCAGCACGTACTGATCACCCTCGAGAAGACGCAGCAACAGGGCCGATTGAGCAGCCGAGACCAGCGGATGCAGAAGGGCTCCCAGCGCCACCACCACGATTCCGGCCGCCACCGACGAGCGCGCCGCCAGAACCGCCAGCAACAGCCCCAGCAGCAGCCGGACCCCGCTGCCGGCCACGATCAGCGGCCGGGCCGACCACCGGTCAGCCAGCGAGGGCAGCAGCAGACCCCCCACGACACCCGGCAGGAAGCCCGCCGCGAAGGCTGCCGACGACCACGTCGAGGAGCCGGTGGCCTCGAAGACCACGACCGAGAAGGCCAGGATCTGCAGCGAGATGCCCAGCACGGTCAGGGTGCTGGTGGCGAAGAGCGCCGCAAAGCCCGGAGCTGAGAACACCTCTCGGTAGGTGGTGCGCTCGGCGACGGGGATGCTCATGACGCCAACCTGACAGCCGTCCGTCGACAGAGCTAATGTTTCGCCGGTGACCGAAACATCGCTGTGGATCACCGTCGGGGCCGAGGACATCGTCGCCTCCCGCTTCGCAGTCTCCCCCAGCGACGAAACCGTCCATCTGATCGCCCAGCTCGCTCGCCGGCGCACCACCGCCTCACCCCTGCTGGGCCGGTTCACGCACCGTTGGGAGACAATCCGCGACGATCCGGGGGTCCGGGCCCTGGCCGCCCTCCAGCGCGAACGCGAAGGCGTCGACTTCACCACGCCACCCCCGTCCGGGATGGGGCAGAGCATCCAGGACGATCTGGCGGCCGTGCGGGCCAGTTCTCTCACGGACGCCCGACGCGAGATTGCGTACATGACGGCCAGGGAGCCGGTGGCCGAGCAGGTAGGGGCCGTGCTGCATTCCCCCGACGTCCTGGACCGACTGGCCGATGCGATCGAACTGGCCTGGGACGTACTCCTGCGCCCCGACTGGCCGCGGGTTCTGGCCGTGCTGCAGCGCGACGTCCAGCACCGCGCCGGTCGGCTGGTGGCCCACGGCTGGAGCGCCGGCCTGGAAGACGTTCATCCGGAACTCAGGTGGGAGGGCGGCCGGATCCGGGTGCGCAACCGAGCGCAACAATCGATCGACCTGGCCGGTCGGGGGCTCCTTTTCGTGCCTTCGGTGTTCCTGGCCGAACGTCTGGCCATCAGCGTCGACGGGCCGCACCAGCCCTGGATCCGCTACCCCTCCCGCGGAACGGCGACTCTGGCCGAGACCGAGATCGCAGCCGCACCCGCAGCGGCCCTGGCCCCGCTGATCGGGCCCACCCGCGCCCGGCTGCTGCAACTCCTCGGTGACCCGGGCTCCACAACCCAACTGGCCGACGTCCTCAGATTGTCTCTGGGGGCCACCGGGGACCACCTCAAAGTGCTTTTGGACGCCGGTCTGCTCACTCGCGAGCGGGTGGGCCGCTCGGTCCTGTACCGCCGCACCGACCTCGGCGACCGACTCGCTGCAGGTACCGGGTCCGGCTGACCACCTCGACGCGGACACCGGCCTGTCCCCTTGGTGCAGCAAAACGGCCTGAAAGCTGGTTGCAGACCTGCCATCGTGGCCGCAGCACGTGTTTCGACGCTGCGTCGGAACGTGGCTCACGGGGAAGAGAATGCATCGATGCACGCCGAAACTCTGCAAAACCTCCGATATTGCGCGGAACTGTTCGGAGTCATGGCCTTCGCGTTCTGCGGGGCCTTCCAGGCGGTCAGCATGGCCGCAGCTTTCCTGCTCCGCGTCCTCGCCCTGCACGGCAACTGGCGCATTCCCAGATCCTTGCTCTGGAACGAACCGGCCCCACCGGTGACCGCCGACCACCGTCGGCGCCGCTCGCACCGTCTTCCGGTAGCGCACTGAGACCTCCTTCACCACTTCCCCCGCTTGAATAAATACAACGATCGTTTGTATAAATAGACCAGCGGGCGATCAGCCCGCACCCCTGGCCTTCGAGGAGAACGCCATGCTGTCTTCGGCCCACGAACCCGTCATCCGCGCCACCGCCCCGGTCGTGGCTGGGCACCTGGACGAGATCTCGTCCGAGTTCTACGACTCTCTGCTCAGCGAGAACCCGCAGCTGTGGAACGTTTTCAGCCGCAGCGCCCAGGCCAGCGGCGAGCAGAAGCGGGCCCTGGCCGGAGCCGTGGCCGGGTTCGCGCTCAGCCTGATCGGGGCCGGGCCGCCGATGAACACCATGTTCGAACGCGTGGCCAACCGGCACGCCTCGCTAGGCATCCAGCCGGAGCAGTACACCGTGGTCGGCCGCTACCTGATGCGCGCGGTGGGCAAGGTGCTCGGCGATGCGGTCACCCCGGAGGTGGCCGCGGCCTGGGACGAAGTCTACTGGCTGATGGCCTGCAAGTTCATCGGTATGGAGGCCCGCCTGTACGCCACGCAGGGGGTCGAACCGACCAGCAGCTTCCGCGACCACGAGGTCAGCGAGCGCATCGAAGAGGCCTTCGAGACGGTGTCTTTCGTGCTGACGCCGGTGGACGGAACCGCTGCACCGCACTTCCGGCCGGGCCAGTACGTGACCGTGGCCGTGGATCTGCCCGACGGCGGCCGGCAGCTACGGCAGTACTCCCTCTCGCAGGCCCCGGGCGCCGAATCGTTGCGCATCACGGTGCGACGGGTACGCGGAACAGACGGCAAGCCGGACGGTCTCGTCTCCGGGCACCTGATCGAGCACCTGCACGTGGGCAGCAAGCTGCCGGTCAGCCCGCCGTTCGGTAATCTCACCCCGCAACCCGGCCACGACCCGCTCCTCCTGATCAGCGCCGGGGTGGGGATCACGCCGATGGCCTCGATCCTCGGACACCTGGCCGAATCTCAGCCAGAGCGTCAGGTGGTGGCCGTGCACGCCGAGCGCAGCGCCGAACGTCATCCGCTGCGAGTGGAGATGCTGCAGCACGGTTCCCGGATCCAGGGATTCCAGCAGCAGGTCTGGTACGAGACCGGCGCAGCGGAGGGAGTGCCGAGTGCGGACGTACGTACGGGCCGGGTGCTGATCAGTGAGATCCCGCTGCCGGACAACGCGGAGGCCTATCTGTGCGGCCCGATCCCGTTCATGCGCGGGGTGCGAGCCGGCCTGCTGGAACGTGGGGTCACCGACGACCGGATCCGCTACGAGGTCTTCGGTTCCGACCACTGGCAGGAAGCCGACTGATCAGCTCAATGTTCCACCGGCGCGGGAGAGCCGGACCCGGCAGAGGTCCGGCTCGACGAAGGGATCCAGACCGTCCACACTCACCGAGGGGTCGAGTTCGGCCATCGCCCCGCGCACGATGCCCAGATGCAGCGGGCACACCACGCCGGAACGGTCGGTGGCCAGCTCCAGGAAGGGGCAGTGGTGCAGCCCGACCTGGTCTCCCGCGGCACTGAGCTCGGGCGCAAATCCCAGTTCGCCGAGCAGATCGACCAACTGCCCGACCCCGCCACCCACGTCGCCGGCCTCTTCCGCCTTCACCGCTCGCGAGCGTCCTAACTTGGAGCCCCAGGCGGCCCCCGCCTGAGCGGCCCGGCGGCTCGGCTCCGGATCGGCACCGATGTCGGCCACCAGCACCTCGGCCAGCAGCTGGTAATTGCGCGGCCCGGCCGGATCCATCCCCCGGTGCGCCTGGAACATCAGCGCCGGCCGCCCCGGACCCGAGCGGGGCACGGTGACCTGCTCGACCTGCCCGGTCGCGGTCAGCGCATCGAGGTGGAACCGCACGGTGTTCGGGTGGACCCCCAACTCGGCGGCCAGGGTGGTGATGCTCGCCGGTTCCTGACGGGCACGCAGCGAGGTCAGGACCTCGTTGCGACGGGTGCGGCTCTCGTCGGTGCGCTGCTTCTTCGACCCTGCTACGGAGCGCCCGGATGCCGTCATGAAGCGAGTTTATACAAGAATTTATTGTGATGAACCGGTTGCCTCATCGGCCTTCGCCAAGGTGCGCCGACCGGCTTCTGCGCACCTCAATGGACCATTTCGACCGAATGTTGCCATTTACTGATTTATGTTTACGCTTCAAGCAAGTCGCCGTCGACGAAAGGCATGCTCTTGCTGTCGAAGCAGAAGGTCACCGCCCTCGCCTCCGCCACTGTCCTGGCATCGCTGGCCCTGGGCACCGCAGGCGCCTCGCCGGCCTCGGCCGCGAGTGGGTGCGGCGGCTACTCCAACTCGACCACCGGCACCGTCTATCCCGGCGGGAACGCCTCACCCTGGTCGTACCTGTGGTCCCCCACCCCCGGCACCTACACGTTCTGCCTGGACGGGCCGGACGGCACCAACCTGGATCTGGTGCTCGAACAACAACCCGACCCCAGCGGTCCCTGGGTCACCGTGGCCTCGGCAACCAGTCCCGGCCCGGACGAGACGCTGACCTTCACCGACACCGCCTTCCCCAACACGATCTACCACGTCTCGGTGCGGGCGGTGCGAGGCAGCGGCCAGTACACCCTCGGCTTCGCCTTCGACCAGAACTGACCGAGCCGGGGGGTGCCTGCTGCAGCAGGCACCCCCCGGGAACTGGTGCTTCCGTGTGAACGTCATCAGCCCGCCTCCCCAGGCTGCCGATACTCCTGGGCAACATGACGACCGGCGACAGCAGTCCAGCCCAGGCGTCCCGCACCGCCGCGGCGACGTCTGCCGAGGCCGAGCGCCTGGCCGAACTGCATTCGCTGAACATTCTGGACACCCCGTCCGAGCCCGGTTTCGACGCGCTGGTGACACTGGCCTCCCAGGTCACCGGGTGCCCGATCTCGCTGGTGTCGCTGATCGACGAACAGCGGCAGTGGTTCAAGGCCAAGGTCGGCACCGACCTGTGCTCGACCGACCGGGACATCGCCTTCTGCGACCACGTGGTGCGTGACCGGGCCGAGCTCGAGGTACCCGACGCCCGCCTCGACCCGCGGTTCCGGGACAACCCCCTGGTCACCGGTCCCCCACACATCGCCTTCTACGCGGGCTTCCCGATCTCCACCAGCCAGGGCCGGATCCTGGGCACCCTCTGTCTGCTGGACACCGCCCCGCGCTCCCTGACTCCCCTGCAGCGCGACCAGATGCGCACCCTGGCCGGCCAGGTCTCCACCCAGCTGGAACTGCGGCGCGTCACGATCGAGCAGGCCGTAGAGATCACCGAACGCCGCCGGGCCGAGGCCGCGCTGGCCGACAGTCAGGCCAATCTCGCTGCGATCAGTGGGGTGACCCGCCAGATCCTGGCCGGCTCGGACGCCCGCTCGGCCATCGTGAGGGCGCTGGTCGACATCGGCGGCGCCCAGATGGCCAGCATGCTCGAACTGGGCCGGCCCGACGAGCTGGTGATCACCGGTTCCAGCGACGACGACCTGGTCGGGACCACGCATGCGTTCGGTGAGATGAAGATCGCGGCTGACGTGTGGCGCGAGGGCCGGCCCCGGTTCATCGAACGCGCCGCTGACCACCCCCTGATCAACCAGGACCTGGTGCACCGGATCGGGGCCCACTCGCTGCTGTTCCAGCCGATCAGGGCCGGTGAGCAAGTCGTCGGGCTGCTGGCGGTCAGCTGGGACCGGGTGCGCACCGACCTGAACGAGCGCCAGCTGGCGGCGGTCGCCCTGCTGGCCGACGAGTCCGCCTTCGCCCTGCAGCACGATGCCCTGCTACGCCGCTACGAGGACCTGGCCGGCACCGACCAGCTCACCGCCCTGCCCAACCGGCGTGCGTGGGAGGAACGCCTGACCGCCCTGGCCGCGAGCGCCCGCCGCACCCACACCCCCTTCGTCGTGGCCGTCGCCGACGTCGACCACTTCAAGGCCTACAACGACGCCCACGGTCACCTCGAGGGCGATGTCCTGCTGCGCGAGGTGGCCCAGGCGATCCGGACCCAACTGCGCACTGAGGACGTCGTTGCCCGCTGGGGTGGGGAGGAGTTCGCGATCGCCCTGCCCGGCTGCCAGGACGCTGCCGCCCAGATGGTCCTGGACCGGGTGCGCCGGGCCATGCCCCACGACCAGACCATCTCCATCGGCTACTGCCAGTGGGACCGCGAGACCAGCCTGGACTCCCTCATGAAGCGGGCCGACAGCGCCCTGTACAAGGCCAAGCGCACCGGGCGCGACCGGTGCGTCTCGGCCGCCCGTCTGCCTACTCCCGAGCCGACCTGAAGGTCTGCCCGATCTGCGGCTCAGCCGTTGGGCGCGAACACCGTCCGCACGTTCCCGTCGGCCTTGGCCTTGAAGATGTCGTAGCCGTGCTGGCCCTGCTCCAGCGGCAGTACGTGGGTGGCCAGGTGCTCGGTGACGATCTCGTCGCGGGCCATCCGCTCCAGGATCTCGGGGATGTACCGCTGGCCGTGCATCTGAGCACCCTGGACGGTCAGGCCCTTGTTCACCAGGGCGCCGAGCGGGAACTTGTCCACCACCCCGGCGAAAACGCCCAGCACGAAAACCGTTCCGCCCTTGCGGCAGGCGTGAATTGCCTGCCGGACGGCGGCGGGACGGTCGGTCTGCAACCTCAGCTGCTGCTTCGTGCGGTCGTAGAGGGTCTGCCCGCCCGGACCGTCGGCCTCCATGCCGACCGCCTCGATGCAGATGTCCGGCCCGCGCCCACCGGTGCGTTCCAGCAGTTCGGCCTCGACCGACGTCTTCTCGTAGTTCAGCACCTCGGCGCCGACGACCGACTCGGCCTGCACGAGACGGTAGTCCAGCCGGTCGATCACGATGACCCGCTCGGCGCCGCGCAGAATGGCTGCGCGGGCGGCCATCTGACCAACCGCACCGGCACCCCACACGGCCACGATGTCACCCGGCCCGGTACCGGCCAGATCCACCCCCGTCCATCCCGTCGCCACCGCGTCCGAGGCGAACAGGGCACGCTCGGTCGAAACGCCCTCGGGCACGGCGAATGCGCCGACGTCGGCGTAGGGAACGCGCACGTACTCGGCGTGGCTGCCGGCGAAACCACCCAGTGCGTGGGAATACCCGAAACACCCACCGGGCGTGCCGCCCCAGAGAGCATCGGTGATGGACGGGTTGGTGTTGCCGTTGTCGCACAGCGAGAACAGTTTCTGGTCGCAGTACCAGCACCGGCCGCACGCGATGAACGAAGACACCACCACCCGGTCGCCCACGGCGTGCTTGCGCACGGCGGGCCCGGCCTCGACCACCTCGCCGATGAACTCGTGACCGAGCACGTCTCCGCGCTCCATGAACGGGATGTAGCCGCCCAGAAGGTGCAGGTCGGAACCGCAGGCGGCGCTGCGCTGAACCCGCAGAACGACGTCGCCGTCGTTGAGGATGTGCGGGTCGGGCACCTCACGGACCTCGACCTCGTTCACTCCGGCCCAAGTCAGCGCCCTCACAGCCGCCCCTCCCCGCCCGAAGCCGAAGTTGCCGCGCGCAACGGCGCGTTCAAGGTCGTCGGCTCGGATGTGCCGGGTGCGGTGGCCCGCAGCACCTCACCGGTCTCCAGCAGCTGCTTGGAGCGCCGAAGAGCAGAACGAAGCTTTTGGACGGGTGTGGTCCCGTCGAGCTCGTCCGGCAGGTCGGGCACGGTGTCGGTCTGCGGATCACGCAACCGCACCGCAAGTTCCGTACCGCGCCCGCCGGGCGCGGTGGCCGTACGTGCCTCGATCGAGTCGCCCCATGCCCGCAGAGGTTCCGGCAGCACCAAAGGCCCACTGTCGTCTTTAGTTCGGTAGACCGTCACCACCATCCACCGTGACGGATCGTCCTGGCGGTCGGGAACGAGCGAGTCGCGGGAGGCGATCCGCCGCCGTACCGCGGTCGCCACCCCGGCCACCACCCCGGTCGCGCCGGCGAGGGTACCGATCTTGCGCTTCGTCCCGGCCTGGTTCGTGGCCCTGGGCTGTTCCATGTCTTCGCTCCGAAACCCGACCAGCCCGAGGCTGGTCGTCGGTGCCGCTCAAGGCCGCTGTTCGACCTTCACAGGCGTGGGCCCGACCTGCGAACCCGCTCCTGCAGAAGATTAGAAGAGCCTGACCGTCCCGCAACGGCAAAGGCAGCAGAACTGCAGCAAGCGGACCAAAACGCCGCGGCCGCCCCGAAGTATGCACTCCAGGACGGCCGTAGCGGTTCATCTCAGACCTGACGCCACTCGTCGCTGGTGATGTGAGAGCCGGCCTGCGGCCCCATCTGCAGCATGCCCCCGTCCACCGCCCACGAGGCGCCGGTGACGTAACTCGAGGCCGGCGAAGCCAGGAAAGCCACCACAGCAGCGATCTCGCGGGCATCGCCCGGCCGCCCCAGCGGCACACCCGGACGGTGCACCTGGTGCGGGTCCACATCCGTCTGGCCGGTCATCGGCGTGGCGATCTCGCCCGGAGCAACACTATTGGCGGTGATGCCGTACTGGCCCAACTCCAGGGCGATGGTCTTGATCAGGCCGCCCAGACCGTGTTTGGACGCGTCGTACGCCGACGAGCCGACCCGCGGCTGAGTCTCGTGCACGCTGGTGATCGCAATGATCCGGCCCTCACTCCCGGCCGCGACCATCCGTCGGGCCGCCCGCTGGATGCAGACGAACGCACCGTCCAGATCGGTGGCCACCGTCTGCCGCCAGGTCTCGTAATCCAGCTCCAGAAAGGGTTTACCGTCACCGGTTCCGGCGTTGTTGACGAACACGTCGACGCCACCCAGCTCGTCCGCCAGCCGGTCGATCACATCCCCGCACCCGGGCAGGTCGGCGGTGTCCAGCTGGGCCGTCACCGCCCGGCGGCCCAGCCCCCGAACCTCCTCGGCGGTGCGCTCGGCGCCTTCCTGGTCGGTGTGCCAGGTGAGGGCCACGTCCATACCGGCATCGGCCAGAGCAACGGCCACCGCCCGGCCGATTCCGGAATCACCTGCGGTCACGATGGCCCGGCGCGGTTCGAAGGGCATGATCTCGATCCTCTCCTCAGGACGGCTGCGCCCCGACCCTCCTGTGCCCCCTTCTCGATCGCAATCCGACCGGTCCCGACCGCCATTCCCAGAAACGGACATTCCTGCTAATTTCGCCTTGATCGACAAGGTTGTCGCGAGAGGTGGGAATCCCGGTGCTGAGAAGACGCGGTCTACCCGTTGCCGTAGGGCTGTTCCTGGTCACCCTTTTCGTCGGCCTCCCCGCCGGCTCGGCCTCGGCGGCGGCTCACGGCCCCTACGTCATCCAGCAGGAGGGCAACCTCAAGTGCATCGAGGTGCCCGGGGCCGGGAGCACACAGGAAGAACTGGTCCTGGTCACGCAGAACTGCTTCGGCAACCGGGTTCAGTGGCAGCAGTGGTTCTTCCACGACACCAGCAACGGCTACTACCAGATCAAGAACGTGCGCACTCTCAAGTGCCTGACCATCCGCGGTGACGTGGTGCTCTCGAGTGCCCCGGCGGTCCAGATGCAGTGCACGCTGGTCACGACCAACAGCGAATGGAAGCCGATCAACCGCAAGAGCGTCGGCGGGCTGGACCACTACCGTCTGCAGAACCGGCGCACCGGCCTCTGTCTGGACACTCTGGTGCCGGCCGGGGCAGGCACCCAGATCAAGCAGATCAGCTGCAACACCGCCTACTACTGGACCTGGCGGGCCTGAGCTCGCAGCCGCGGAGGAGCTGACCGCCCGGATCCGGACGGTCAGCTCACGCGGTCAGGACTCGTCGGCGCCCGCCTGCGCCGCGTCGGCCTCGGCGTCAGCCGCACCCACCGGCTCCCCGCCCTCCTCGGCGAAGGCCCGGTCGTTCTCGCCCAGCTCGGCGTTGCCGTCGAAACGGAGCCCGGGAGAGGCCTCGGCCCCGGCGGCCTCCGCATCGGCGACGGCATCGGCCTGGCCCACGCTCTGACCCTCGTCCTGAGGCGAGACATTTTCGGCGGCGGGTTCACTCATGGCATCCTCCGGATCAGCGGCCTTGCCGAACGGGTCATGCCCACGGTAACCGCCTGAACCCGAACCGCCACACGACGACGATCTCGCCGGCCAGGATCAGCAGGACTGGTAGCGGTAGGCCGACCTGCCCGAGGGAACGACCTTGCGGTCACGCAGGATCACCGAGATCTCCTTGCCCTGGGAAGCGCAGGCCTTGGTGTAGGCAGCCTGGCCGTTGTCGGTGTACTCGATCTCGTACACCTGGTCGCCGTAGATGTCGGTGTAGGCGTCGCACTCCTTCCAGACCTGGCACTCCTCCGCGATGGCGAAGTCGAAACCGGCTGCCTTCGCATCGCTCTGGTCCAGCTCGGCCGTGTTCTTCTGGGCGATGGCCAGGCCGGCGTCGTGGGCCCGCTCGGCCAGCAGCGCCGCGAACGCCACGTTGTCGTCCTTGCTCAGCAGGTCGTCCGAGCGGGTGTAGGTGTCGAGGTTGTCCGGCTCCACGGCGTCGAACCCGGCCGCCGCGCAGCCGTCGATCCACCCGCCCACGACCGCGGCCAGGGCCTTGCGCTTGGCCACGGTGGAGGTGTCGAGCAGGAACTCACCCCACTCGGAGTCCTCTACATAGTCCCCGCCCGCCGTCTTCAGCAACAGGTCGTCGTGGCTCCCCGTCCAGAAGTCGGCCTCGCTCGGCTGAGTCTGGAAAGCGTTGACATAGCAGACGTTGTACTTGCCCGAGGCCGGCTTCGCCTCACGGTCCCGGTCGACGATCTTCACCGCGGCCGCGGGCGTGTAGGCACCGCCGATCTGGTAGTCGAACTGCCCGTTGGCCGGAGGCAGCGTCACCTCCGTGTCCGCAGCCGCAGTCGCAGTCGCGGCTGGGGTGGTGGTCTGAACCGGCGTGGGCCGCTCAGCCCCACGCCCACCGCGGTCGCGCCAGGGATTGGCCGCACTGGCAGTGGCATACGACCCAACTCCCAGCAGCAGGACCAGGCCCGCGGCCGAGGCCACGAGGATGCGTCGGCGGTGCGTGCGCTTGTTGCTCATGCTCTTCCTACCCCAGAACACCCCGCCTCGGGCTGACCCCTGGCGACCAGTGCCGGACCGATTACGCAGCGCGTAGTTCGCCGGCTGAGCGCTCTGTAACGCACCCGAAGGTAGGAGGTCCGGTGACTGGGGAGCGTTAAATGCGGCCTAGATCAATGTTTCTGCGGCCGTCAGGCGTCGTAGGTGCAGAGTTCCCGGACACCCCTGGTCACGGCTTCTTCCAGATCGTCCTCCAGCGGAGGGAAAGCCAGGTGGTGCAGCATCAGGCCGTCGAGATAGTCCATCAGCGCGTTGCATTCGGCCGCCGGTTCGGCAGAGCCGATGCCGCTGAGCCATTCCGTGGCCCACTGACGCAGCTCACGGCTCGGCCCGGCCAGGCGCTCCTGCAGGTCGGGGCGTAGGGCCGCTTCGACGAACAGGCCGAACCGGGCCACCGTCACCGCTCGGTCGGGGCCGAGGGCACGCTGGACGTAGGCGGCCAGGGCGGCCGCGAGTTCCGCGGAGGTGGTCGGCCGGACCAGACCCGCGATCGCCTCCCAGGCATGGGCGTCCCGCTCGGCAAAGCGTTCGGCGATCGCCCCGAGCAGTGCCTCGCGCGTCTTGAAGTAGTTCGCCGTGGCCCCGGCCGGCGTTCCTGCTGCGGCATCCACGGCCCGGTGAGTCAGACCCCGTACGCCCTGACCGCCGAGCACCTCGATGGCTGCGTCGAGCAGCTCTTCGCGACGGGAGGGCACCGCGCCACCCTATAGCGACACAACAGGTGTTGTCTCATAACAACACCTGTTGTACCTTGCTGACATGACCAGACGGGCGATCGTCATCGGCGGAGGCATCGGCGGCCTGACCGCGGCAGCCGCCCTCGGCCGACAGGGCTGGCAGGTGACCGTCCACGAACGCAACCCGGTCCTTCCCGACACCGGCACCGCCCTCGGCATCTGGCCACAGGCCCTCCGCGCCCTCCACGTACTCGGCCTCGACGAGCAGATCCGCAAGGCCGGCCGACGTCAGGAAGCCGGGGCGTTCCTGCGGCCGGACGGTTCCCCCATCGCCCGGTTCGACCTGGACCGGATGCGTCGACGGGCCGGCGACGACGTCTATCTGGTGCCCCGGCCGGCCCTGCTCTCGGTTCTGCACCGCGCCGCCGTCTCGGCGGGCGCGCAGGTGTTGCTGGGGCGGCCGGTCGGCCACTTCGAAGGATTCGAGGCCGATCTGGTGGTGGTTGCCGACGGAGTGTTCAGTCAGGCCCGCGAGCACCTGTTCGGGCCGGCCCACCGGGCCCGGTACTCCGGCACCACCGCCTGGCGAGGCGTGGTCGAAGGGATGTCGACCGACAGCTTCACCGAGGTCTGGGGCCCGGGCCTGAAGTTCGGCGTCACTCCCCATGACCACGGCCGCACCAACTGGTATGCCGCCGCGACCGCAGCACCGGCATCTCAGCACCCCGGCCACGAACTGCCCACCCTGAGAGAGATGTACGAGGGCTGGGCGCACCCCGTCAGCCGTGTCCTGGATTCCGTGAAGGAGGCCCACATCCTCCGCCACGACATCTACGTGACCCCGCCGCTGCCGTCCTATGTTCGGGGTTCGACCGCACTGATCGGCGACGCCGCCCATGCCATGACCCCTGATCTGGGCCGCGGGGCCTGTGAATCAATTATTGACGCGGTCACGCTGGCCGAGTGCGTAAGCGGGGGGACGTTGTCGGCCGGGTTGGGTGTGTACGACCGCAGACGTCGCCCCACCACCCAGCGACTGGCCCGCATGGCCGCGCTCGCCGGGTGGGTGAGCCGGGTAGGTCATGGCCGGCCGGTGCGGGACGGACTACTACGGGTGAGCATGCTGGCCGGGCCCCCGAGCTGAGCCCGCCACATCCAGGCCCGCGGCTCGAAGATCCGCAGCCAGCGCCGCGTAGATGTACTCGCTCCCCCAGCGATCCCCGTCCAGGTCGTTCTCGACCAGGTGCGCCTCACGGCGCATCCCGAGCCGCTCGCAGACCCGCACCGACCCGGTGTTCTCCACATCCAGCCGGGCGTAGAGCCGGTGCACGCCCAATGTTTCGAAGGCGAACCCGGCCAGTGTCGCGGCCGCCTCGGTCGCGTAGCCGTGCCCCTGGTGACCGGGGCCGACGGTCCAGCCGATCTCGGCCTGAGCTGCGTGAGCACTGGCCAGGGTAAGACTCACCTCCCCGATGAGGCCGGGCTCATCGCGACGGCAGACAGCGAGCGACACCTTGTCCCCGTCAGTGCCCCAGGCCGTCCAGGCCGCACGCTCGGCGGCAACCTCCTCGCTGCGCTCACGTGTGTGCGCAGGCCGGTACAAGTACCGGGCCACGCCGGCCAGGCCCTGGTAGGCGTAGAGGTCGTCCGCGTCGTCGGGAGCGAACCGGCGCAGGGTCAACCGGGGCGTGGTCAACGGCAGCAGCGAAGCGATGTCCATGCGGACCTCCGGAACGCAGACGTCGGTCAGGATGCGCACGGATTTTTTCATGACGACTGCACAGGAGCCACGCCTTTTCGGCCCAGAGCTCCGGGCGTCCGGTCCGGTACCTAATTTGCCGCGGATCACGCCCAGGCAATACCGGGCGCAAGGCCACTGCCTCACCAGCAAAGGCTTTACCCAGGGCTTTCATTCACCTAACGACCGGCGGTTGACGGTCGACTTCGCCCAGGAGTTGACTGTCCACCGATCCGGAAAGTGGTTCTATCCCCTGAAGATGTGACCCGGCCCGGTGTCGAGAGTGCTCTCGATCCCCGTCCGTGGCGCAGCGCGCCCGGGACACCTTCAGGAAAGGACTCCTCGCGCCCATGCGCAGCCGACCCCGTACCTCCCCGCGCCGGCTCATCTCGATCGCCGGCATCACCGGCGTCCTGATCGCCGGCAGCGCCACCGCGTACGCGGTCAGCCCGCTCAGCAGCAGCACCAGCGTCACCGCGGCCGCTACGGGCGCGACGTACTACGTCGCCCCCAACGGCAGCGACGCTGCGGCGGGCTCCAAGAGTGCCCCGTGGAGGAGCATCGCCCGGGCCCAGACGGCGGTCAGTGCCGGCGACACCGTCTACTTCCGGGCCGGGACGTACGCCTTCACCGCGGCCACCAAGGCCTGCTCCAGCCGGACCGCCCTGGTCGATGCGATCACACTGTCCAAGAGCGGCACCTCGGCGGCACCGATCACCTACGCCGCATACCCGGGCGAGAAGCCGGTGTTCAACTTCTCGGCGATGAAGGACGACTGCCGCATCAAGGGCCTGAACGTGACCGGCAGCTACCTGAACGTCAAGGGCCTGGAACTCACCGGCGTGCGGCAGAACAACACCCTGAACCACGAGTCGTGGGGCGTGTACGTCACCGGCAGCAACAACACGTTCGACCAGCTGAACCTGCACCACCACATGGGCCCGGGCCTGTTCATCAAGAACGGCAGCAACAACCTGGTGCTCAACAGCGACTCGCACGACAACTACGACCTGTACACCTCCAACGGCGCCGGTGAGAGTGCCGACGGTTTCGGGGCGCACGTGGCCGCCAACCAGCCCGGCAACCGCTTCAGCGGCAATCGGGCCTGGAACAACTCCGACGACGGCTTCGACCTGATCAACGCCTACTCGCCGGTGACCATCGAGAACTCCTGGGCCTGGCACAACGGCTACGTGCCGGGCACCGAGACGGCCGCGGGCAACGGCAGCGGCATCAAGGCCGGCGGCTACGGCGGCATGTACCAGGCCGCCGCGGTCAAGCACACGGTGCGCTACTCGGTGGCGTTCAACAACCGCGCGGCCGGGTTCTACGCCAACCACCACCCGGTGGCGCTGAACTTCAACCACAACACCGCCTACAACAACCGGCCGAACTACAACATGCTGGGCATCACCTCCAGCGGCGCCGCCACCGGGCTCGGCAACCTGCACGACAACGTCGCCTTCGGCGGCACCCTGACCAGCAACCTGGGCGGCACCACCCAGAAGAACAACTCCTGGAACCTGTCCAAGGCCCTGACCAGCAAGGACTTCCAGAGCGTGAGCACCACCGGCTGGGACGCCGCCCGGCAGTCGAACGGAAGGCTGCCGGTGCTCACCAGCCTGCGGCCGGCCACGGGCAGCCCGCTCACCGGCACGGCCAGCGACGCCGCGACCGCGACCACCAAGAACATCGGCGCGTTCTGAGCCTGTAGATGCAGGCCCCCGCAGCGCAGTCAGCTCAGGCGGCTGCGCTGCGGGGCCGGCATCACGGACGACCAGCCTCGAGCGCCTGCTCGGAACGGACCAGTTCGAGCAGGCGACCGAGCCAGTTGCGGCCCTCGTCGCCGTGAGACACCCAGAAAGGCCCGTCAGGGCCGGTGTGCAGCAGGCGTGAGGCCCCCGTGCCGACCAGGACCGCGGCCAGATCGGGATGCTGGGCGAACTTCGCGCGCAGCAGGTCGGTCATCACCGCCAGACGCATGACTTCCCAGCCGTCGCGCAACTGCTGCCCCCGCACCAACCGCTTGGTCCCGAACGGAGCCTCGGCCGCCAACACCCGCGCCCGCACCTCGTGGTCCAGCACCGCTGTGGCCCAGTACGCGTGATCGACGCTGGGATAGGTGTGCCCGTCCACGGTGATCTCGGCGGGGAACTCATTGCGCAGGCAGAACAGTCCCGGCTCCTGCTCGTGCCCCAGAGGGGAGGGAACCTGCGGGATGTAGACGCTGGTGCCCGCCCCCTCCGGTTCCGGGACCTCGCGCGTGAGCCATGACGCCATCTCATGTTCCCGATCAGCGAAGTACTGCAGTGCCCAGGCGTGCCGTTCTTCCGTCACCACCACCCCGCCGACCGTCCGGTGCCCCGGTCCAGCGACCAGGAACTGAACCGGCAGGTCTTTGCTGTCCATGTCCCCGAGCATGTATGTGCGCAGATGCTCAGGTACAGCGTCGTAGGCCGCCCGCAGTAGGTCCTGGTTGGTCTCGCTCGGGTCACCGGCGAACCTGAGAGCCGCCTCAACGCATCGCACCGAGGAGTCGGGACGCCCGTTCAGCCGCTCGACCTCGTCCCTGACCTCACCGAGCAGCATGTCTGCGCTCATCCAGGTCTCGACGTTCGAGAAGGTCCACGACGCAAGGTGATGCGCCGACGCCCGGGCACCGTCCGGGATCTCGGTCGCCACCCACCCACTGGCCAGCTTCAGCTCGAACTCCGCCAGCGTCACCAGGTCCCAGCAGTCCACCACGCCGTCGGCGTAGATCACCAGATCGGTCAGGTAGTGATCGTCGCCGTTACGGATGAAGGCCGGCCGCCATGTCCCCTCGACCCGCTCGCCGTCTACCGTTCGCCAGGTCCGCCGGTGTTGACTCATGATCTTGAGTATGGCCCCATGGCCCCCACCGGCCGGCCCAAATCGGTACTTGCACTGCCTGGCCGGATCATTCGGCCGAGAGGCGATCGAGGCGAGCCACCCGGCGCGCCCCGGCCGTGAGCCGGTAGGACTCCTCCAGCAGTTCGGCCACCTCGTCCCAGTCCGTCCGGGCGTCCAGATCCAGCCCGATCCAGCCGGCCGGACCGAGGTAGGCCGGCACGAAACACCTCTCGTCCTGCTCCAGGGCCGGGCGGGAATCCGGTTCGCACAGCACCATCACCGACTGGTCGTGCGCCAGCCACTCCCCCGCCTGACGTACCGAGCCGCCGTAGTAGGCAAAGACTTTCGTGGTGTAGAACGCCGGGCGCCCGTGTGAGACCTTCTCCGCCGCGTCCGGGAACCGTAGGGCCAGTTCGCGCACCCGCAGCAGGAACGGGTCCGCGTCGTCGAACATCTTCGGATGGGCCACCGCCGGGCCTCAGCCGGTGAGAGTGAGGCAGAAGGGATGCCCGGCCGGGTCGAGAAACACCCGGAAGGTGGGCTGGTCGCCGGGTACGCGAGTGGCACCGGCCTTCAGCGCGTGCGCCTCTCCGGCGTCCAGGTCGTCGACCTCGATGTCGAGGTGGGCCTGCTGCGGGTGCTCCGGGTCGGGCCACTGCGGGGCGGTGTAGTCGCTGATCTGCTGGAACATGACCACGAAGCTCTTGTCGGGGGTGAGCATGGCGCCCTCCGGCCCTTCGTAGGCCACCTTGATACCGAGCAACTCGGCGTAGAAGGCCGCCAGCCCGGCCGCGTCGGGGGCGTCGATGGTGGCCGCGTACAACCCGGCCACCTCGCCCACGCCCTCCCTCAGGCACAGGTCGAAGGGGTGCCCGGCCGGGTCGGCCATGGTGATCCAGCTGGAGCCCGCCCCCAGCCGGGTGGCCCCGAGCTGCTCGGCCTTCTGCGCGGCCGCTTCCGGATCGCTGACCAGCAGGTCGAGGTGGAACTGCTGCGGGCGCTCCTGCCCGGGCCACTGCGCCGGAACGTGGTCGGGGGCCGCCTGGAACGCGACCTCGAACCCCTCCTTGGTGCGCACGGTGATCCAGTGGCTGTCCGAGGTAGCGATCGTCCAGCCGGTGAGTGAGGTGTAGAAACCGGCCAGGCCCTCGATGTCGGCCGCATCAAGAGCGACCGCCTCGACGCGCGCATTGATGGAGTTCTCCGTCATGCCGCCAACCCTATGCTCGCGCGCCCGCGCCCGCGGGGAACCAGCCGGTACTGGTTCAGCGAAAGTCTTTACGGACGATCGTGGCCGCCTCGGCGAGTCTCTCACCGATGGCGGCCACGTCGACTGCGCCTCCGGTCAGGTACACGACGGCAATGGCAGCAGGCTGCTGGCCCGGCACATCCAGCGGCACGGCGATCGAGGACAGCCCTGGGGTGACCTCGTCGTGGCTCGTCTCGTACGGCAGGGTGCCCCGGTCCCGGCCGACCACCCGCTGCACGGCCCGGCCGGGGGCACCGCGGTCGAGGGCGTGACGGGTGCCCGGGCGCTGGGCCACGGTGGCCACTGCGGCACGTGGTTCGACGCTGATCAGGGTCACGATCTCCTGCCCGTCGAGGATGGTCAGGAACGCCGTCATGCCGCACTCGTTGGCGATGGCGGTGAGCTCGGGCAGCACCGCCGTCTGCAGGTCACGCGAGACGTTGCGGGCCAGGGTGGCCAGGCCGGCGCCGAGCACCAGATCGCCGGCCGCGTCGCGGGCCACCAGACCGTGGTGCTCCAGCGTGCGCACGATCCGGTAGGTGATCGAGCGGTGCAGGCCCAGGCGGGTGGCCAGTTCCCCGATGGACAGGGCCTCGTCGGCGGCCGCCAGCACCTCCAGCGCGGCGATTCCCCGCGACAACGTCTGCAGGGGCCCTTCCGCCCGACCGTCCGCCACCAAAACTCCTCCGACCCCTTGCGCGGGCATTCCCGGAAACATAGCGTTCCCATCGGCAGGTCGATAATCGGTCTGCTCGTTCTATTATAGAACATGCCAATGGCGGCAGGGGGTCGGAATGCAGTTCCACGACAACGGCTACGTGTCCGGTGATCCCCGCCGGGAACCGGCCGCCGGCCCGGAGCGCCCGGAACGGCTGCCCGACCAGGTCGACGTGCTGATCGTGGGGGCCGGCCCGGCCGGGATGACCGCCTTCGCACAGCTGGCGCAGTTTCCCTCAGTGGTCACCCGGCTGATCGAACGCCGCCCCGGCCGGCTCGAGATCGGTCAGGCCGACGGCCTGCAGGCCCGCAGCGTGGAGTCGTTCCAGGCCTTCGGGTTCGCCAACCGTCTGATCGAGGAGGCCTACCGGATCTACTCGATGGCCTTCTGGCGCCCCGATCCGGCGCGGCCCGCCGAGATCGTGCGCACCAAGCTGGTTCCCGACGACCCCTCCGGCATCAGCGAGTTCCCCCACCTGATCCTCAACCAGGCCCGGGTGCTGGACTACTTCGCCGAGTTCGCCCACAACTCCCCCACCCGCGCCGTCCCGGACTACGGGGTCGAGTTCCTCGGGCTCGAGGTCACCGACGACGCCGTCCTGGTGCAGGTCCGGGAGGCAGGCGTCACCCGCACCGTCCGGGCCAAGTACGTTCTGGGCTGCGACGGCGCCCGCAGCCAGGTACGCGAGGCGATCGGCCGCAAGCTCGTGGGACAGGCCGCCATGCACGCCTGGGGCGTGATGGACGTGCTGGCCCGCACCGACTTTCCCGACTACCGCACCAAGTGCGTGATCCAGTCCCACGACGGCGGCAACATCCTGCTCATCCCCCGCGAGGGCGGCTTCCTGACGCGCTTCTACGTCGACCTCGGCGAGGTGGCCGAGGACGACGACGGCCAGGTGCGCACCACCCCGCTGGAGTCCGTCGTGGCGCGGGCCAACAAGATCCTGCACCCGTACACCATCGAGGTGCAGGACGTGCCCTGGTGGAGCGTGTACGAGGTCGGGCACCGGCTCACCGACCGCTTCGACGACGTCGCCCACGACCCCAAGGTCTTCATCACCGGCGACGCCTGCCACACCCACAGCGCCAAGGCCGGTCAGGGCATGAACGTCTCGATCCAGGACGGCTGGAACATCGCCTGGAAGCTCGGGCACGTGCTGGAGGGCCGGGCGCAGGAGTCGCTGCTGCAGACCTACTCGGCCGAGCGGCAGGTGGTGGCGCAGAACCTGATCGCCTTCGACAAGGAGTGGTCCACGCTGATGGCCACCCCCGCCGAGCAGATGCCCGACCCCAGTCTGCTGGAAACCTTCTACGTGCAGACCTTCGAGTTCCCAGCCGGTTTCATGACGCAGTACGAGCCCTCCGTGCTCACCGCCGAGAACACCCACCAGGATCTGGCTCTCGGCTGTCCCATCGGCAAACGGTTCAAGTCCGCGATCGTGCACCGGGTCAGCGACACCACCCCGATCCACCTGGGCCACCACGCCCGGGCCGACGGCCGCTGGCGCATCTACGTATTTGCGGACGAGTCGCGGCCCGGCAGCGGGGCGGCTCACCAGTTCGCAGGCTGGCTCGCGGACGATCCGGCCTCACCGGTGCGGGCCCACACTCCGCAGCATCTCGACCTGGACGCCTGGTTCGATGTGAAAATTGTTTACCAGCAGCAGTTCGGTGAGATCGACCTGCGCCGGGTGCCGGCCGTGTTCAAACCGGACCGCGGGCGGTTCCGGATCACCGACTGGGAGAAGGTGCACGCCACCGGCGAGGAGCACGACATCTTCACCGAACGCCGGATCAGCCGGGACGGGGCGCTCGTGGTGGTGCGCCCCGACCAGTACGTGGCCAACGTGCTGCCGCTGACCGCCCACGACGAACTGTCCGCCTTCTTCGCCGGCATCTTCGCCTGACCTCGCAAGGAGTTTCCGTGCTCGACCCTCAGCACATCGAGGCCATCGCCGACGAGCTGTTACAGGCCGATCGTGACCACACGACCGTGCCGCTGCTCACCGCCCGGCACCCCGGCATGACGATCGAGGACGCCTACGCGGTGCAGTCGCTGTGGGCCCGGCGCCGGGCCGCGCAGGGGCACCGGGTGGTCGGGCACAAGATCGGCCTGACCTCGAAGGTGATGCAGGCCGCGACCGGGATCACCGAGCCCGACTACGGCGTGATCTTCGACGACCAGGTGTACGAGAACGGCGCGGCGGTGCCGTTCGACCACTTCTCCAACGTCCGCGTCGAGGTGGAGCTGGCCTTCGTCCTCGGCCGGCCCCTGACCGGGCCGGACGTCTCCCTGTTCGACGTCCTGGACGCCACGCGGTACGTGGTGCCGGCCCTGGAGATCCTGAACTCGCACATCGAGATGGACAACCGCACCATCGTCGACACGATCAGCGACAACGCCGCCCTGGGCGCGATCGTGCTGGGCGGGCGCCCGGTGCCGGTCGACGCGGTGGACCTGCGCTGGGTGGGAGCACTGCTCTACCGCAACCAGACGATCGAGGAGACCGGCCTCGCCGCAGCTGTTCTGAACCATCCGGCGACCGGAGTGGCCTGGCTGGCCAACAAGCTCGCCCAGCACGGCAGCGCTCTGGAGGCCGGCGAGATCGTCCTGGCCGGTTCGTTCACCCGCCCGATGTGGGTGCACCGGGGCGACACCGTGCACGCCGACTACGCAACCCTGGGAGCGATCACGTGCCGTTTCGAGTAGAGCCCGACCCCACGTTCGCCGACCGGCTGGAACAGGCCGGGCGGCCCCTGGTGGGCATGTGGGTGTGCAGCAGCAGCCCGCTGGTGGCGGAGATCTGCGCGGGCAGCAGCCTGGACTGGCTGCTGATCGACGCGGAACACAGCCCGAACGGCCTGGAGTCGATCCTGGCCCAGCTGCACGCCGTCGGGCCGAAACCGACTCTGGTCCGCGCTCCTTCGGACGATCCGGTGCTGATCAAGCAGTACCTCGACCTCGGGGTGCAGAACCTGCTGGTGCCGATGGTGGACACCCCGGCCCAGGCGGCCGGACTGGCCCGGGCCGTGGCCTACCCGCCCGAAGGGATCCGCGGTGTGGGCGGGGCCCTGGCCCGGGGTTCACGCTGGAACCGGCTGGAGGGATACCTCTCCCGGGCGCGGGACACGATCTCGTTGTTCGTGCAGATCGAGAGCGCCGAGGCGGTCGCGAACGTCGAGCAGATCGCCGCCACCCCCGGCGTGGACGGCATCTTCGTCGGCCCGTCCGACCTGGCCGCCTCCCTGGGCCTGCTGGGGCAGCAGGATCATCCCGACGTGATCGAGGCGGTCGAGACCTGTATCGCGGTCGCCGACGGGCTGGGCGTGAAGGTCGGCCTCAACGCCTTCGATCCGAGCCTGGCCCGCCGCTACCTCGCTGCCGGCGCGAACTTCATCCTGGTCGGCGCCGACGTGCACATGCTCGCGAAGGGCAGCGACGCCCTGGCCGCCACCTACCTTCAGGAGGCACCGTGACCGCCCTCCCGCGTCCCAGGAAAATCATTGCGGTGCACGTGAACTACCCCTCCAGGGCCGCTCAGCGGGGCCGCCGGCCGAGCGTCCCATCGTATTTCCTCAAACCATCCTCGTCCGTGGCGGCTTCCGGCGAGGTGATCGAACGTCCGCACGGAACCGAGCTTCTGGCCTACGAGGGTGAGGTCGCCCTCGTCATCGGACGCACCGCCCGCCGGGTGGGCCCGGAGGAAGGCTGGGCGGCGGTCGAGGCGGTCACGGCCGCGAACGACTGGGGTGTCTACGATCTGCGCGCTGCGGACAAGGGTTCGAACCTGCGCAACAAGGGCGGTGACGGGTTCACCCCCCTCGGCCCCACGCTGATCCCGGCAGCCGGTCTGGATCCGGCGAACCTGCGGGTGCGTACCTGGGTCAACGGCGAGCTCACCCAGGACGACACCACCTCGGACCTGCTGTTCCCGTTCGGGGTGCTGATCGCCGATCTGTCCCAGCTGATCACCCTCGAACCTGGAGACGTGGTGCTCACCGGTACGCCCGCCGGCTCGTCGGTCGCGGTTCCCGGCGACACGGTCGAGGTGGAGGTGGACGTTCCGGGCGGGGTTTCGACGGGTCGTCTGGTCACCCGGGTGGTCGAGGGAACGGTGCCGTTCGCGGACTTCGGGGCCCAACCACGAGTGGACGATCTGCAGCGCGCCGAGGCATGGGGGTCACCGGAGGCAGCCGGGCTGCAGCCAGTTCTCACCGACGAGCTGCGCGGACTGCTGAACGAGGTCGCCGTCGCGACCCTCAGTTCCGAACTGCGCAAGCGGGGCTACCCTCACACCAGCATCGACGGCGTTCATGCCCTGACGCCGGGCACCCGGATGATCGGCACGGCCCGTACGCTGCGGTTCGTTGCCCACCGGCCGGACCTGTTCGCTTCCCACGGCGGCGGGTACAACGCCCAGAAGCGGGCTTTCGACTCGTTGAAGAGCGGCGATGTGCTGCTGATCGAGGCCCGTGGTGATGCCACCGCCGGCACCGTCGGCGATGTCCTGGCCCTGCGCGCGCACACCCTGGGCGCGGCCGGTGTGGTCACCGACGGCGCCGTGCGGGACAGCGCTGCCGTCGCCGCCATCGGCCTGCCGGTGTTCAGCCAGGGCGCCCACCCGTCGGTGCTCGGACGCCGGCACGTGCCCTGGGAGGTCGACGCCACCATCACCTGTGGCGGCGCCGCCGTCGTGCCGGGTGACGTGGTGGTGGGCGACGACGACGGCGTGGTGGTGATCCCAGCCGCGCTGCTCGACGAGGTCGTCCGGGCTGCGGCCGAGCAGGAGGCGCAGGACGCCTGGGTGGCGGCCCAGGTCGCGGCCGGCCACCGGGTCGACGGGCTCTTCCCACCCAATGCCGAGTGGCTCGAGCGGTACCGCACCGAGAAGCAAGGTGGGCTCTGAGTCCCGCCGCCCCCCTCGTCCATTGTTTGTAAGGAGTGAAATGCCCCAGCCCACACCGGACCACCTGCCCGACCGGATCCAGCACTTCATCGACGGCGCCTTCGTGGACAGCGTCGACGGCGCGACCTTCGACGTGCTCAACCCGACCACCAACGAGGTCTACATCCAGGCCGCCTCGGGCCAGCAGGCCGACATCGACCTGGCCGCCGCCGCCGCCCGCCGGGCCTTCACCGAAGGGCCGTGGCCGAAGCTACTGCCGCGCGCCCGTTCCCGCGTGCTGCACCGGATCGCCGACCTGATCGAGGAACAGGACGAGCGCCTGGCCGAACTGGAGACCTGGGACACCGGCCTGCCGATCACCCAGGCCCTGGGTCAGGCCCGCCGGGCGGCCGAGAACTTCCGGTTCTTCGCCGACCTGACCGTGGCCCAGCGCGACGACACCTACAAGGTGCCCGGGCGGCAGGTGAACTACGTCAACCGTAAGCCCAAGGGTGTGGCCGGCCTGATCACGCCGTGGAACACCCCGTTCATGCTGGAGTCGTGGAAGCTGGCCCCGGCCCTGGCCACCGGCAACACCGTGGTGCTCAAACCGGCCGAGTTCACGCCCCTGTCGGCCTCGTTGTGGGCCGGGATCTTCCGCGCGGCGGGTGTTCCGGACGGCGTCTTCAACCTGGTCAACGGTCTGGGCGAGACGGCCGGCGACGCGCTGGTCAAGCACCCCGACGTGCCGCTGATCTCGTTCACCGGCGAAAGCCGCACCGGGCAGGTCATCTTCGCCAACGCGGCGCCGTATCTCAAGGGTCTGTCGATGGAACTGGGAGGCAAGTCCCCCGCCGTCGTCTTCGCCGATGCCGACCTCGAGGCGGCTCTCGACGCAACGGTGTTCGGCGTGTTCTCGCTCAACGGCGAGCGCTGCACCGCGGGCAGCCGGGTGCTGGTCGAGCGGTCGGTGTACGACGAGTTCGTGAGCGCCTACGCCGAGCGCGCCAGGAACGTGGTGGTCGGCGACCCGTCGGACCCGGCCACCGAGGTCGGCGCGCTGGTGCACCCGGAGCACTACGAGAAGGTGCTCGGCTACGTAGAGATCGGCAAGGGCGAGGCGCGCCTGGTGGCCGGCGGCGAGCGGCCCGCGGGCCTGGAGGACGGGAACTACGTTCAGCCGACCGTTTTCGCCGACGTGAAGCCGGAGGCGCGGATCTTCCAGGAGGAGATCTTCGGGCCGGTGGTGGCGATCACCCCGTTCGACAGCGACGAGGAGGCCCTGGAGCTGGCCAACGGCGTGAAGTACGGTCTGGCCGCCTACATCTGGACCAACGACCTCAGACGCGCCCACACCTTCGCCCAGAACGTCGAGGCCGGCATGGTCTGGCTGAACTCGAACAACGTGCGGGACCTGCGCACCCCGTTCGGCGGGGTCAAGGCCTCGGGCCTGGGCCACGAGGGCGGCTACCGATCGATCGACTTCTACACCGACCAGCAGGCCGTGCACATCTCCCTGACCGACGCCCACTCCCCCCGCTTCGGCACGTCAAAGTGAGAACATCCATGAGCGAACGTATCCCGACCCCGAAGAGCCCACCGCCGGACATCGTGCGCTGCGCCTACCTCGAACTGGTCGTGACCGACCTGGCCCGGTCCCGCGAGTTCTACGTCGACCTGCTCGGCCTGGTGGTCACCGAGGAGTCCGACGAGGCGATCTACCTGCGCACGTTCGACGAGTTCATCCATCACAACCTGGTGCTGCGGCAGGGCCCGGTCGCCGCCGTGGCCGCGTTCGCCTACCGGGTGCGCTCCCCCGAGGAGCTCGACCGGGCCGTGGACTTCTACACCGAGCTCGGCTGCCGGGTCGAACGCCGCAAGGACGGCTTCGTGCGGGGCGTGGGCGATGCGGTGCGCGTGCACGACCCGATCGGCTTCCCGATCGAGTACTTCTACGAGGTCGAGCACGTGGAACGCCTGGCCTGGGCCTACCACCTGCACAACCCGGGCGCGCTGGTCCGGCTCGACCACTTCAACCAGGTGACCCCCGACGTCCCCCGGGCCGCCGCCCACCTGGTCGACCTGGGATTCCGGGTGACCGAGGACATCGAGGACGGCGAGGGCACGGTGTACGCGGCCTGGATGCGCCGCAAGCCCACGGTGCACGACACCGCGATGACCGGGGGCGACGGCCCGCGGATGCACCACGTCGCGTTCGCCACCCATGAGAAGCACAACATCCTGGCCATCTGCGACAAGATGGGGGCGCTGCGGATCTCCGACCGGATCGAGCGCGGCCCGGGCCGGCACGGTGTGTCCAACGCGTTCTACCTGTACATCCTCGACCCCGACGGGCACCGGGTGGAGGTCTACACCCAGGACTACTGGACCGGTGACCCGGACAACCCGCTGGTGACGTGGGACGTGCACGACAACCAGCGGCGCGACTGGTGGGGCAACCCGGTGGTCCCCAGCTGGTACACCGAGGCCTCGCCGGTGCTGGACCTGGACGGTGAGCCGGTGCCGCTGCAGGCTCGCACCGACTCCAGCGAGATGGCCGTGACGATCGGCGCCGACGGGTTCTCGTACACCCGTGAGGGCGATGTGGAAAAGGGCTTCAAGCTCGGCAACCAGCTCTGACAGCTCCGACTTTCTTGGAGGACGACGATGTCCGGAAGCACGACCGAGACCGACCTGCTCGACCGGGTGACCGCCGAGGGCGGGCGGGAGATCTTCGAGCCCGCCACCGGGCAACTGCTCGGCCGGGCCCCGCAGCACAGCCCCGAAGACCTGCAGCGGGCCGTGGCCGCGGCCCGGCAGGCCCAGCCGGCCTGGGAGAAACTGGGCCACGCCGAGCGCAGCGCCCGCCTGCTGCGGATGGCCGAGCGGATCGAGGCCGTGGCCGAGCCCCTGGCCCGGCTGCTGGCCCGGGAACAGGGCAAGCCGCTGAACGGGCCGAACGCCCGGTTCGAGGTGGGCGCCTGCTCGGCCTGGCTGCGGGCCACCGCCGCCACCGTCCTGGAGGACCAGGTGGTGGTGGAGGACGAGCAGCAGGTCTCGACGCTGACCTACCGCCCGGTGGGCCTGGTGGCCGCGGTGGGCCCCTGGAACTGGCCGCTGATGATCGCGATCTGGCAGATCGCCCCCGCCCTGCGGATGGGCAACGTGGTGGTGGCCAAGCCGTCCGAGTTCACCCCGCTGAGCGTGCTGGCGCTGGTCTCGATCCTGAACGAGGAACTGCCCGAGGGGGTGCTCACCGCCCTGTCCGGCGACCGCGAACTGGGCGCCGCGCTGGTCGCCCACCCGGACGTCCGCAAGATCATGTTCACCGGCTCGACCGCCACCGGCCGGAAGATCGTCGAGGCCTCGGGCGCCAACCTGGCCCGCCTCACCCTGGAGCTCGGCGGCAACGACGCCGGGATCGTCCTGCCCGACGCCGACCCCGAGGCGATCGCCGGCGACCTGTTCTGGGGCGCCTTCATCAACACCGGGCAGACCTGCGCGGCCCTGAAGCGCCTGTACGTGCACGAGTCGATCCACGACCGGGTGGTCGAGGCACTGGCCGCGGTGGCCGCCCAGATGCCGCTCGGGCCCTCGCTCAGCGAGGAGAGCGTGCTGGGGCCGGTGCAGAACTCGATGCAGTTCGACATCGTGGCCGGGCTGGTCCAGGACGCCCGCGAGCGCGGCGCCACCATCGTCACCGGCGGCGCCCCGGCCACCGAGCTGGGCCCGCTGTTCTACCCGATCACCCTGGTCACCGGGCTGGGCGACGGCGCCCCGCTGGTGGATCAGGAACAGTTCGGCCCGGCCCTGCCGATCATCCGCTACACCGAGGTGGAGGACGCGATCGCCAGCGCCAACCGCCTCGACGTGGGCCTGGGCGCCTCGGTCTGGAGCAGCGACCCGCAGCGGGCGCAGGCGGTGGCCGACCAGCTCGAGGCCGGTACGGTCTGGATCAACGGGCACGGCGGGGTGCACCCGATGGCCCCGTTCGGCGGGGTCAAGTCGTCCGGGTACGGGCTCGAGTTCGGCGTCGAGGGCCTGAAGGCGGTGGCCGTGCCCAAGGTGGTGAGTGTGCCGAAGACGGTCATCCAGCCGACGGCCTGAGCCGCAGCCGGGCCAGGAACTCCTCGAGCTGGGCGAGCTGGCGTTCCGGGGTCGCGTACCCGGGCGCCAGCACGGCCTCGATCTGCAGGCCCAGCAGGAACGAGGCGAGGGCGTCGACCGTGGCGGCCCCGGCCGCCCCGGCGACCACCTCGCCCTCGGCCTCGGCCTCGTCCAGCCGCGCCGTCATCTCGGCCCGCCAGCGCTGCTGGATCTCGGCGTGCAGGGCGGCCTTCTCGGGGGAGTTCAGGGCCTGCTGCCAGAAGTTGATCACCAGCCGGGCCTCGGCCCGGCGCTCCTCGTCCAGCGGCATGATCTCCAGGCACAGCGTGCGCAGCCCGCCCAGGCCGTGCCGGTGTGCGTCGGCCCGGTCGGCCCGGCGGTTGGTGGCGTCCACCACGTACTCGAAGGCGGCGGTGAGGGCCGCCTCCTTGCTGGGGAAGTAGTAACGCAGAGCGCCGTTCGAGGTGCCGGAGACCTCGGCGATGCGGCGGGTGGTGACCGCCTGGATGCCCTCCTCGGCGATCAGCCGCCAGACCAGCTCGACGATCTGCCGGCGGCGCTCGTCGTGGTCAACGATCTTCGGCACTACGCCGGGCCCTTCTCTTGCCTGACACCTCCGTTCCACCCTAGGCCAGCGACCCCGGGTCCGGACCGCTGGGCTACCGATCCGGGATTTACCTCGACGTAACAGCCCAGGGTCTTTATTTTGTACATCTGTTGATTTTACTTGCTCCGTAGCCCACCCCCTCCCCCGGCAGTGGTTCGCTCGCAAAGGAAATCCCCGTGACAGACCTCGCTCCACGACATCCCCTCGCCCCCGTTACGGAGGCCGAGATCCAGGCCGTCCGGGCCGCTCTCGACCACCACGAACTGCTCAGTGAAGAAACCTGTTTCGTCTACGTCGGCCTCGAAGAACCGGCCAAGGCGCAGGTCCTGGCCTGGAACGCGGACGAGAGCGCCACCCGCCGTTTCCGCGCGCTCCTCCTCGACGTGCGAACCCAGGTCTCCCGCGACGTCCTGGTCGATCTCCCCTCCGGTACCGTGGTTTCCGAGGTCACCCTCGACCCGGCGACCACCGGCCACCTGCCCGTCCTGGACGAGGAGTTCGAGCTCGTCGAGCAGCTCCTGAGCAAGGACGAACGCTGGCTGGCCGCGATCGAGGCCCGCGGCCTGGACATCGAGAAGGTCCGGGTGGCACCGCTCTCGGCCGGGGTCTACGCCGACGAGTACCCCGACGAGGCCGGTCGCCGCGTGCTGCGCGGGCTGGCCTTCTACCAGGAGCACCCGGCCGACTCCGCCTGGGCCCACCCGATCGACAACCTGCTCGCCTACGTGGACACCATGAACCACGTGGTCGACCAGGTGATCGACTACGGCGCCGTCGCCCTGCCGGCCGAGTCCGGCAACTACGACGACCCGGCAGTGAGCGGGCCGCCGCGCACCACCCAGAAACCGCTGCACATCACCCAGCCCGAGGGTTCCAGCCTCAGCATCGACGAGGACAACCTGCTCACCTGGGAGAAGTGGTCCCTGCGGGTCGGTTTCGACGCTCGTGAAGGGCTGGTCCTGCACCAGATCGGGTTCGACGAGGGCCAGGGCCCGCGCTCGATCATCCACCGGGCCTCGATCAGCGAGATGGTGGTGCCCTACGCCGACCCGGCCCCGGTGCGCTCCTGGCAGAACTACTTCGACACCGGCGAGTACCTGGTCGGCCGCTACGCCAACGCCCTGGAACTGGGGTGCGACTGCCTCGGCGAGATCACCTATCTGGACGCGGTGATCGCCGACGACCAGGGCCGGCCCAAGACCCTGCCCAACGCGATCTGCATCCACGAGGAGGACTTCGGCATCCTCTGGAAGCACACCGACCTGTGGTCCGGCTCGCGCCACACCCGCCGCCAGCGCCGGCTCGTGGTCTCTTTCTTCACCACCATCGGCAACTACGACTACGGCTTCTACTGGTACCTCTACCTCGACGGCACCATCGAGTTCGAGGCCAAGGCCACCGGAATCGTCTTCACCAGCGCCCACCCGGGCGGCGACTACCCCTACGCCAGCGAGATCGCCCCCGGCCTGGGCGCCCCCTTCCACCAGCACCTGTTCAGCGCCCGTCTGGACATGGCGGTGGACGGTGTGGGCAACCGGGTCGAGGAGATCGACGCGGTGCGCGTGCCCAAGGGCCCGGAGAACCCGCGCGGCAACGCCTTCCGCACCCAGGCCACCGTTCTGGCCCGCGAGTCCCAGGCCCGCCGCGACGCCGACCCGGGAAAGAACCGGGTGTGGCACGTCAGCAACCCCGAAAAACTCAACCGGCTGGGGCGTCCCGTCGCCTACGCGCTCATCCCCGAGGGCCTGCCCACCCTGCTGGCCGACCCCGAGTCGTCGGTGGCCGCCCGCGCCGCCTTCGCCACCCAGCACCTCTGGGTGACCCAGTACGACCCCGCCGAACGGTACGCCGCCGGGGACTTCGTGAACCAGCACCCCGGCCAGGCCGGCCTGCCCACCTACACCGCCCAGGACCGCGAACTCGACAACCAGGACCTGGTGCTCTGGCACACCTTCGGCCTGACCCACACCCCGCGTCCGGAGGACTGGCCGATCATGCCGGTCGACTACACCGGATTCACGCTGAAACCGGTCGGCTTCTTCGACCGCAACCCGACCCTCGACGTCCCCGCATCTTCCGCCGGCCACTGTGGCCCAGCGTCCTCTGGTAGTTGCCATGACTGAACTGACCGAAAAGAAGCTGACCGGCACCCTCGGCCCCGGCGCGATCGTCTTCATGGTCGTGGCCGCGGCCGCACCCCTGACGGTCGTGGCCGGCAGTGTGCCGCTGGGCATGGCCCTGGGCAACGGCGCCGGCTACCCCGCCATGTACACCGCCGCGGCCGTCATCCTCGCGCTCTTCGCAGTCGGTTTCGTGGCCATGGCCCGCCACGTGCCCAACGCCGGCGCCTTCTACTCCTACGTCGAGCAGGGCCTGGGACGAGGGGCCGGACTCGGCGCCGCGTTCCTGGCCCTGGTCACCTACACGGCCGTGCAGGGCGCGGTCTACGGCTACCTCGGCTTCGCCGTCAACGAACTGCTCGTCTCCTACGGCGTCCCCTCCCTGCCCTGGTGGCTGTGGACCCTGGTCGCGATCGCGATCACCGGCCTGCTCGGCTACCGCCACATCGACCTCTCCGGAAAGGTTCTCGGCGTCCTGCTGATCGCCGAGATCGCCATCGTGCTCCTGCTCGACCTCGCCGTGGTGGTCAAGGGCGGCAGCGACACCGAAGGCTTCTCCACCGGGGTGTTCCAGCCCGACACCCTGACCTCCGGAGCCCCCGGCATCGGCCTGATGTTCGCGATCGCCGGGTTCATCGGCTTCGAGGCCACCGCCGTGTTCCGCGACGAGGCCCGCGACCCCGACCGCACCATCCCGCGCGCCACCTACGCGGCGCTGGCCGTGATCGGCACCTTCTACTCGGTGTCGGCCTGGGCCGTGATCAGCGGCTGGGGCGAGAACGCAGCCGTGGCCGAGGCCAACGCCAACCCCGGCACCATGGTCGCCACCACCACCGAGAACTACCTGGGCTCGGCCGCCGGCGACGTGGTGCAGGTGCTGCTGGTCTCCAGCCTGTTCGCCTGCGTGCTCTCCTTCCACAACGTGCTCTCGCGTTACCTTTTCGCCCTCGGCAACGCCGCCGTGCTGCCCTCGCGGCTGGGCAGCAGCCATGCCCGCCACCACTCACCGCACATCAGCTCGATCGCCCAGACCGTCACGGCCGCCCTGCTCCTGCTGCTCCTGGCCGGGGCCGGCCTGGACCCGGTGGCCGAGGTCTTCGCCTGGCTCTCCGGCGCCGCGACCCTGGGCATCCTGATGCTGATGTTCCTGACCAGCGTGGCCGTGCTGCTGTGGTTCCGCCGGTCCCGGGCCGACACCCGCGTCTGGCAGACCCGCATCGCCCCCGGCCTGGGCCTGCTCGGCCTGGCCGTCTGCCTGGTGATCACCGTGCAGAACATGCCGCTGCTGGTCGGCGGTTCCACCACCCTGGCCGTGGTGATCGACGCGGTGCTGGTGCTGTCGGTGGTGGCCGGACTCGTCCTGGCCGCCCTTCGGCCCACGGCCAGCACCACCCTGCTCGGGAAGCTTGAGTGAACCATCGCACCGTCGCGGCCCTGGCCGCAGCGGGTGGGGCGGCACATCTGCTGATGCTGCTGCCCCACCCGGGGTTCTCCCCTCACTCCGTGCTCTTCACCGCCATGTCGCTGGCCTGCCTCACCTGCGCCGCGCACCTGTGGCGCAGCAACGAAGGACTGGGCCTGGCCGCCCTCATGGCCGCCGCGATGATCGTGCTGCACCTGGGCCACCTCTTCGCCGTGACCGCCCCTTTCGAGGCCACAGTCACCCATCACACGGTGATCCCGGTCGGCGGGCACACACACGGCGACTCGCTCGCCGTCCTGGTCCCGCTGATCCCGGAGTTCGCCGTGCTGGCCCTCACCGGGCCGCTGTTGCGGCGGCGCACGGAACTCAACTGAGAAAGACCGCCAACTGCTCGTCGGTCCTGATGTTCTGCACCGCTGAAACGAAACCAGCCGCGTTCTCGAGGTGGTGACGGGCCCCGTCCCGCTGGGCCAACCCCTGCAGCAGCGAGGTGGCCAGGTCGGTCTCCCGGGCCGGATACCCGTAGGGCTCGGTGGTCACGGCGGTCAGTTCATCACCGTTCTCCAGCACGACGTGCAGCATCTCCGGCTCGCGGGGGCTCCACAGCGCTACTGCCGCCAGCAGCAGACCCACACCCCAGGAGATGAGCCACGGGAACTTGATGCCTGGCTCAGCCACCAGTACCTGCAGTCCGCGCACCTCGTCCCAGCTGTAGTGCCGCTCCGCGGATCCGTGAGCCCAGGAAACGAGTCCGGCTGGAGATATTTCGATACCCGGCCCCTCCGGCGCCGGTGGGGCGCCGAGCCAGACCTTGTCCTCCTTGGCCGCGAACAGCCCCGCCTTCATCGTGACCCCACCGTGTCTCGTTCGTCAGTGGGGGCGGTGTCGGCGGCGCGGGCGATGAAGGCGGCGACGCAGGTGCACAGCAGCGGGACCACCAGGGCCGTGCGCAGGCCGTAGTGCTCGCCGAGGAAGCCCAGGAGCGGCGGGCCGACGAGGAAGGCGACGTAGCCGAGGGTTGCCACCAGGGAGACGCGGGCGGCGGAGTTCGGCCCGGAGTCGCCGGCCGCGGACAGGGCCACGGGGAAGCCGAGGGAGGCACCGAGGCCCCACAGCACCACGCCCACGGCAGCCAGCACCTGGCTGTCGGGGAACGACACCAAAGACAGGCCCACTGCGGCGAAGATCGCGCTGACGGTGAGCACGCGGCCGCGACCGTAGCGGGTGATGAAACCCCCGCCGACGAACCGGCCGATGGTCATGGCGGCGGCGAACGTAGCGAAGATGGCCGAGCCCAGCGCCTCGTCGAAACCGTGGCCGTCGACCATGAGCAGCGGCAGCCAGTCGTTGGCCGTCCCCTCGGCCAACGCCATGGCCAGGACGATGCCGCCGATGAGCAGCAGCCTGCTGTCTTTCCACACGGCCGGGGAACCGACCGACGTGTCCCCGCCACCGACGTCCGTTGTTGGAACCCCACGCACCGCCTTACCGGTACCCGCCGGGATCAACCGGATCGCCCAGACGAAAAGCCCCAGGGCCAGCGCCCCCGCGATGCACAGGTGCCAGACCACGGGGAAGTCCAGCGCCGTGGCCGCGATGCCGAACAGCGCACCGACGAACGTGCCCAGGCTGAAGCAACCGTGCAGCACTGGAAGGAACGGCTTACCCGTTTCCTGTTCCACGTCGGCGCCTTCGATGTTCATGGCTACCTCGCCGCCACCGACCCCGGCGCCGAACAGGAACAGCCCCGCTGTCACCACCGGGGGCTGATCGATCGCGGCCCCCAGGGCGATGGTGGGCAGACTGGCCACGATGCCGATGGTGCCCACCGCGATCACCGGGCGCGCACCGAGCCTGAGCACCAGGGCGCCGGAGGACAGGATGCCGACCATCGAGCCCACCGACAGGCCGAAGAGCACCAGGCCCATCTCCTGGGTGGAGGCGCCCAGCGCGTCGCGGATGGCCGGGGTCCGGGTCACCCAGGAGGCGATACCGATCCCGGGGAGGAAGAACAGGGCGAACAGTGCCCAGCGGCGCTGGGCGATCGTCTTTGACACAACTCTCCAGAACCGCTCACGGACGTCTGCCGCAGCGGTGTGTACGTAAGTCCACACTTGTCTGTACTAAGGTACACACTTCAGGACGGCAGTTGAAGGCTCGGTTTCCGGCGGACGGTGAGGCATGGGTGGAGCCAGACGGGTACCGAACGACCCTGAGCGCAGGGCTCGGATCATCGCCGCGGCGCTCCAGGTCATCGTCGAGCAGGGCGTGCACAGGACGACGCACCGCCGGATAGCGGCCGCCGCGGACGTGCCCCTGGGCTCGCTCACCTACTACTTCGACGATCTGACGGCCATCCTCGAGGAGGCCTTCAACCACCTGTACGTGACCTGGGCCGCGAACGTCCGGCGCGACCTGCAGGCGGCCGGCACCCGGGAGCAGGCCACCGAGGTCCTGATCAACCTGATCTGCGGGGTCGGGCACGCCTCACCGGCCGACGTCACCGCCCTGATCGAGATGTACTCCTTCGGCAACTACAACGAGGCCGTGAGGAAACTGCTCCGTGACTGGCTCTTCGTCACCCGGGTGAGCCTCTCCCAGCACTTCTCCCCCTCAACGGCGCTGGCCCTCGACGTCCTGCTCGAGGGCTGGCCGCTCCAACGCGTCTTCGAGGGCCGGACACCCGACCGGAGCCTGGTCGAGCGCACCGTGAAGGCCGTGATCGCAGCCCACGAACCGGCCGAGAGCGAGCGACCGCGCCCCTGAAAGGTCTTTCACACCCGAGGGTCGATGTGCATCTTCGGCCCCGACGTATCATTCGGCCGCCACCCGCCCAGCACGTCGCCGGCCCGATCCAGCCCCACCGTGGCCGCCACCAGCGGGCGCGGATCCACCGAGCCGTCAGCATAGGCCGCGACCGCGCCGGCCAGTCCCGCCGAAGCACCGAGGATCCCCACCGCCGTCACGTCCCGCAGCACCAGATCGCGGGTGTCGATCGTGCTGGGCACCCCGGCCAGACCGATGTAGACCACCCGGCGGCCCGGCTCGACCAGATCCAGCGCCAGGGCCGGCAGCGCCGCCGCGTTGGTCGCGTCGATCACGCCGTCCCACTCCAGTTCGGGCAACGAGTCCCTGGTCCAGGCCTGCTCGAGACCCGGCGCTTCGTACTGCCCGAGCAGGTGCACGTCGATACCCTGGGCCCGGGCGAAATGAGCAGCCAGCAGACCGATCGCCCCGGTGCCGAGAACCAGCAGACGCTCGCCCGCCTGCACCTGCGCCGCGTTCACCGCCCGCCAGGCGTTGCCACCCGGTTCCACCATGGCCCCGGCCGTGGCGTCGACCTCGTCCGGCAGTTCGAGCAGCGCGTTGACCGGAACCACCAACTGCTCCGCCAGGGCGCCGTGAAAGGGCCCCTGGATGCCGATCTCGGCCCGCTCGGCGCAGACGTGGTGCCGCCCGGCCCGGCAGCGGCGACAGTGCCCGCAGCCGAGCATGGTGTCACCGGTGACCCGGCGCCCGATCCAGCTCCCCGGCACACCTGCGCCGACCGAGGCCACCCGGCCGCACCACTCGTGGCCCAGCCGCACCGGGTAACGGGCGACACCGGTGTGCAGGTAGGCCATCTCGCCGGTGAAGAACTCCACGTCGGTGCCGCAGACCCCGACCCGCTCCACGTCCACGACCACCTGTCCCGGCGCCGCGACCGGCGCCGGGACCTCCTGCACTTCCGCCTGGCCCGGTCCGGTGAGAACCAGAGCCCGCATCACCGGGGGCCGAGCACGTTCTGCCGCTGCGAACCCAGCCCCTGGATGCCCAGTTCCATCACATCGCCCGGCTGCAGCCAGATCTGCGGGTCGTGGCCCATCCCGACGCCGGGCGGGGTGCCGGTGTTGATCAGGTCGCCGGGCTCCAGAACCATGAACTGGCTGAGGTGGTGCACGATGAAGTACGGGTCGAAGACCATCGTGGCGGTGCTGCCGGTCTGCCGCCGCACCCCGTTCAGGTCCAGCCACAGGTCCAGGTCGTTCACGTCGGCGATCTCGTCGGGGGTGACCAGCCAGGGCCCGGCCGGGTTGAACGTCTCGGCCGACTTGCCCTTGCTCCACTGCCCACCGCGCTCCATCTGGAACGCCCGCTCGCTCACGTCGTTCACCACCACGTACCCGGCGATCACGTTCTTGGCGTCCTCGACGCTGTCCAGGTAGGAGGTGCGGGCCCCGATCACGATGCCCAGCTCCACCTCCCAGTCGGTCTTGGCCGAGCCGCGGGGGATGCGCACGTCGTCGTTCGGGCCGACCAGGGTGTTGGGCGACTTGGTGAACAGGATCGGCTCGGCCGGCACGGCCTGGCCGGTCTCGGCCGCGTGGTCGCTGTAGTTCAGCCCGATGCAGAGGATCTGGTGCGGCCGGGCGATCGGGGCGCCGATCCGCTCGTCCGCGAAACCCCGCACGGCACCGGCAGCGATCCGCTCGGCCACCGCGGCGGCGATACCCGCAGCGCCACCGGCCCCGAAGAACTTCTCGTCGAAGTCGGGGACCAGGTCGGAGACGTCCACATAGGTGTCCTCGTCGACGCGGACAACGGGCTTCTCGGCGCCAGGGGCTCCGATCCTCATGAGATACACGGATTCTCCGATGGTTTCGACAAGAAGCAAGAATGTGGACCACGCCCCCGGCGCGGGTCGTCCCAGGAGTTACCATAGCCACGTTCCACCGTTGGATGAAGTGTTCCAATAGCTGGAAGGTGGCCCATGGCCCTGCGCAGTGCCGCGTGGTACGCCGGCGACGACCGCAACGCCTACATCCACCGCGCCTGGATGCGCCGCGGGGTACCCGACAAGGCCTTCGAACGCCCACAGATCGCGATCGCGAACACCGCCTCCGACCTGACGCCCTGCAACGCACATCTGGGTGAGGTCGCGCAGTCGGTCAAGAACGGCATCTACGAGGCCGGCGGTATCCCTCTGGAACTGCCCGTGGTCTCCCTCGGCGAGACCAACGTCCGGCCCACCGCCATGCTGTGGCGCAACATGGCCGCCATGGCCACCGAAGAGATGCTGCGGGCCAACCCGATCGACGCGGTGGTGCTGCTCGGCGGGTGCGACAAGACCATCCCCTCCCTGCTCATGGCCGCGGCCTCGGTGAACCTGCCCGCCCTGGTGGTGCCCGGCGGGCCGATGCTCACCGGCACCTTCCGCGGTGTCCCGCTGGGCTGCGGCACCGACGTCTGGCGCCTCAGCGAAGAAGTCCGGGCGGGCACCCTGTCCCAGGCCGACTTCCTGAAGTCCGAGCAGGCCACCATCCGCAGCCCGGGTCACTGCAACACGATGGGCACCGCCAGCACGATGGGCCTGCTGGCCGAGGCACTGGGCACCGTTCTGCCCGGCACCGCCGGCACTCCGGCACCCGACAGCCGCCTCAAGGTCGCCGCCCACGAAAGTGGCAGACTGGCAGTAGAACTCGTCACCGCAGGCCGCAGGCCCAGCGACATCCTCACCCGCGCCTCGTTCCACAACGCGATCATCACGCTGGCTGCCATCGGCGGCTCCACCAACGCCGTGGTGCACCTGCTGGCCATCGCCGGCCGCCTCGGATTAGACCTGACCCTGGACGACTTCGACCGGATCGGCTCGCAGGTGCCCCTTCTGGTCGACCTGGCTCCCGCGGGCCGGTTCCTGATGGAGGACTTCCACCGGGCCGGGGGCCTGCCGGCCGTGCTGCGGGAGGTACGCGACCTGCTCGACCCGGCGGGGCTCACGGTCACCGGGCGACCGCTGGTGGACTACCTCGACGAGGCCCCGATCTGGGACACCGAGGTAATCCGTCCCCGCCAGGAACCGCTGCTCACCGAGGGCGGAATCGCCGTCCTGCGGGGCAATCTCGCCCCCTCCGGCGCAGTGGTCAAACCCGCCGCCGCCTCGGCCCACCTTCTGCAGCACCGCGGCCGCGCCGTGGTCTTCGACTCCATCGAAGACTTCCACGCCCGCGTCGACGACCCGGAGCTGGACGTGGACGCCGACTCGGTGATGGTGCTGCGCGGGTGTGGGCCCAAGGGCTACCCCGGCATGCCCGAGGTCTCCAACATGCCGCTGCCCAAGAAGCTGCTGGAGAAGGGCGTACGTGACGTGGTGCGCATCTGTGACGGCCGGATGAGCGGAACCGCCTACGGCACCGTGGTTCTGCACGTCGCCCCAGAAGCCGCCGCCGGAGGCCCGCTGGCCCTGGTGCGCAACGGCGACTGGATCGAACTCGACGTGCCCGGCCGCCGTCTCACCCTCGACGTGCCCGACAGCGAACTGGCCACCCGCACCCCCAGCACCGAAGCGGCCGCCGCCTACGCGGCCCCCCAGCGCGGCTGGCAGAAACTCTACGTCGACCACGTCATGCAGGCCGACACCGGCGCCGACCTCGACTTCCTCACCGGTTCCAGCGGACCGGAGGTGGGCCGCGAGTCCCACTAGGTTCGCTGTCGCCCGGTTCAGCGCATCTCTCGTGTCCGGATCTCGATCAGAGACGCCTCGTGCACGGTCAGCAGCGGGGTCCCGGTGCGCGGGCGTACCCGAGGATCGACGAGCACCTCCGAGTCCGGCCCCCAGGCAAAAGCCTTCAGCCACAGGCCTTCGGCGAGTATCCGGCGACTGAACGGAGCAAGGTCGATCTCCAGTTCGCGGCCGGACCAGAACTGCTCGGCGATCAGCTCGGGCCCCGCGTAGAGCCTCAGAACGTCTCCGGTCCAGGCGAGCCGCAGCATCAACGGTCCGGCGCGTTCCAGCAGTCCGGGCGGAATCGGCACCGAAACGGCTTCCAGACTCTCGAAGTCCTCGTCGCAAGGGGCCGAGAACTGTTTCTGCAAGTCGTTTCTGCGCGCCGGGGCCGGCACCGCCACGGGAAAGACCGGAATCGCCAACGGGTGAACGACATCGCCACCAGGTACGCGGTAGCGGGTGAACACCGAACCCTCGCCCTCGTGCGTCACTCCTTGGGCGAGCGCCGGGAACACGTCCAGAGGACGATCCCGCTCGGAAACGACGGCGTGGAAACCGCCGTCGAACCAGCCGTCCCCGGCCCAGACCACCAGCCTTTCCCGGCCGGCCACCTCTCCCTTCCGGACGGCCTCGGCCGTGGCCTCGTCCAGGAAGACCAGCGTCGTCATACCGATCCAGATCTCGCAGTTCTGACCGGGTTCGCGCTGCGGTCGCACGATCAGGCCGCCTTCGGCCGGCTCCACGTCAGCGTGCAGCACCCAGTCGGCATCGACACCTTCGACGAACAGTTCGACGTCGATGCCGGGCGTGGCCGCGAACAGGACGTAGGTCTCGTCGGCGACCTCGAGTTCGGTGATCGGCTGGGCCGTGACCGTGAGGGCCGGGATGTCGTTGAAGCGCTGGCGCAGCGGCCAGGCGAAACAGCTGCGGGAGCGGATTTTCACAGCAGGGAGCGCGATGCGGCGCTCAGCGAACTGCACCTCGAACTGAACGTCCCGTGGTCCGCGCTGGTTACTGACGAACAGATAGCCACGTTCGGCGTCGGCCCGGGCCACCCAGCGAAGGTCGTCTCCCGGCTCCGGCAGTATCGCCGGCAATTCGGCGAGGTGGGCGCCGTAGGTCTGTCGGAACAACTGCTGGATGCGCAGTTTTCCGACGTGCTCGGTCCGAGTCGGGTACGACCCCGGCCACGACGAGCCGATCGCGGTGCTCGCCAGCGCGAGTGCGGCCACACGGTCGGGACCAACCAGAGGACGCCGGTGGTAGGCAACCCGCATTTCCTCGGCTGCTTCGCTGGTCACCAACGATGCCGACACCCCCAGAGCCTCGGCAATCGCGCCCGGCGGCACGGGTCCCGCCGGTTCTGGGGCCGGTCTGAGCACTCTTCGTGGAAATCGTTCGTCCCGCGCATCCCCCACCATGATCACGACCGTATGCGGCGATCAGCCGGGACGACAAGGCCCGGTCGAGCACGGTCCAGCGCGGTTCACCCGCGCCGGTCACCTCTCGTCGTCGGCGTTCCGGGCGTTGTCGTTGCCGCCTCCCCCGTCGCCCTCGTCCTGACCGCCGTCCTCGTCCTCGTCCTGATCGCCCCCGTCCCCGCCGTCCTCGCCGTCCTCCTCGTCGTTGCCGCCGGTGTTGGGCCCCGCGCTGATGTAGATGGTGATCGTCGAGCCGACGCTGGCCCGGCCCGAGGGATCCATCCGGGCCACCGTGCCGGCCGGCTGGTCGGAGGTCTCCAGCTCCGAGCCCTGACTGACCCCGAAGCCCGCGTCCTCCAGGCGGTCCCGGGCCTCGTCCGGGCTCATCCCGACCACCCACGGCACGTCGGCGGTGGGCACCTGGGTGAGCTTGGCGTCGGCCTTCGGGAACTCCTTGATCTTCTTGCCCTTGAGCGCGGCCGTCATGATCTCTTTCCAGATCGGTGCCGCGATGGTGCCGCCGTACACGTTGTAGTGGTAGTCGCCGTTGATGTAGATCCGACGCATCTCCTTGCGCTTGCCCTTGACCGTCTCCGGGCCGACCCAGACCGCGGTGGCCAGCTGCGGGGTGTAGCCGACGAACCAGCTGTCCTGCGAGTTGTTCGTGGTCCCGGTCTTGCCCGAGGCCGGCTGGCCGCTCTCCAGCGGCCCGGTGGAACTGGCCGTGCCGCCGGTGAACACCTTGCTCAGGCCCAGGGTGACGGTGTTGGCCACCTTGGCCTGCATGGTGCGCTTGCACTCGGGCTGCGGGACCGCGAGCTTCTTGCCGTTGCGGTCGGTGATCGAGGCGATCACCACCGGCTTGCAGTAGATCCCGCCCGAGGCGAACGTGGCGTAGGCGTTGGCCATGGTCAGCGGCGACTGACTGGCCACCCCGAGCACCACCGAGGGCACACAGCCGGGGATCTTCGTGGTCGTCTTCGGGTTCTTCACGTCCGAGCCGAGGTTGCCGGTGATGCACGGGTCGCGGGTGGTCTGGGCCTGGTGCATGCCCAGCTCCTCGGCGGTGTCGGCCACGTCGCACAGGTTGAGCTGCTGTTCCATCCGGGCGTAGGCGGTGTTGACCGACTGCGCGGTCGCGTTCATCACCGTCATGCTGCCGCCGCCCTCACCGTCGCTGGCGTTGTACACCGTCCAGGTACCGACCAGCGGGGTGTCCGCACACGTCTTGAAGCTGCTGTTGGCCGCCACGTAGGGGGCTGCCCCGCTGATGCTGGCGTTCAGCGACTTGCCCTCCTTCAGCCAGGCCGCCAGCACCACCGGCTTGAACGTCGACCCGGTCTGGAAGCCCGAGGAACCGCCGTAGTTGAAGTCGGTGGAGTAGTTGATCGTGGTGTTCTGCCGGCCCTTGCCGGGGTTGTAGTACTTGTTCTGGATCATCGACAGGACCTTGCCGCTGCCCGGCTCCACGGTGACCGTGGCGGTGGCGACCCGGCTGTCGTCCTTCGGGGGGATCGCGTCGATCGACGCCTTCCACGCGGTCTTGAGGATCTTCGGGTCGAGGTGGGTCTTGATCGTGTAGCCGCCCCGCTTGATCGCCATCGCCCGCTGTTCCTCGGTCTTGCCCAGGAACGCGAAGTCGGGGCTCTTGGTGAGCAGGTTGAACACGTAGTCGCAGTAGTAGGCCCGGATCCCCGAGTTGGCGCAGCCCTGGTAGGTCGGCGTGATGTCGGCCTTGAGCTTGGTCGCCACCGCCTTCGCGTGCGTCTCGGTGTCGATCATGCCCTGCTGGTACATCTTGTCCAGCACCGTGTTGCGCCGCTCCAGAGCGTCTTTCTGGCGTTTCTTGACCGCGATGTTGAACTGCGGCGGCGACTGCACCATGCCCGCCAGGGTGGCCGCCTGCGGCAGCGTGAGCTTGGCCGCGGTGGTGTTGAAGTAGTACTTCGAGGCCGCCTGGATCCCGTTGATCTGCCCGCCGAACCAGGCGATGTTCAGGTACGCCTCGAGGATCTCCTTCTTGGTCATCTTCTTCTCGAGCGCGGAGGCCAGCCGGATCTCCCGCATCTTGCGCTGGTTGGTCTGCTCCTGCGCCGCGTCGTAGGCCTCCATGTCGCCCTTGAGGTAGGCGGCCTGCTTGAGCATGTTCTTGACCAGCTGCTGGGTCAGCGTCGAGGCGCCCTGCGAGACGCCGCCGCTGATCTCGTTCACCACCAGCGCCCGGATCAGGCCCTTGGGGTCGACCCCGCCGTGCTCGTAGAACCGCTCGTCCTCGATCGCCACGATCGCGGTCTGCATGAACGGCGAGACCTGCTTGATGCCGACCAGTTCCCGGTTCTCGTCGTAGAACGTGGCCAGCAGCGAGCCGTCGGCCGCCAGCACCCGGGTGTTGGCCGCCATCTGCGACTGCTCCAGTTCGCTGGGCAGCTCGTTGAACGCGTCGATCGCGCTGGTGGCGGCCAGGCCGGACGCGCCGATCGCGGGGACCGCCAGGCCGGCCGCGAGGACGCCGGCCACCAGGCTGGTCACCACGAAGGCGCCGAGCAGACCCAGGACGTTTCGCGGAGAGGGTGCCGGCGACATGACCCAAGGTTAAACCGGCAGGCGCCACATCACCCGATCGGCGGGCGTGGCGCGCCCGGTTCTCGAAAGTCGTTCGCACGCCGACGAGGCCGGATCCGGACCGGGGTGAGCCGGTCCGGACCGCCTCGGCGAGCGGCTTGTCAGGATCATGATCATCGCGAGGTTCGCGACGACCCGACCGTTTGCACCGCATTCGTCCGCGGGTCCCGTCCCGTCCTGGGAATTACTTCCTACAGGCGCACTTCGGCGCGCAGCTCACCGACCACGATCCGGCGCAGGAGCCGGCGAGCCTGATGGCGACTGCGCAGCCGGTCCTGGCGCCGGTAGCGGTTCCACTCCTGGCCACCCCGGTCCAGCCGGTAGGGCGCGAACTGCTCACTGAGTCGCCAGCGGCAGCCGTGGGTTGCCCTCAGGCTCTTGGCGCTCACCTCGTCGGGCAGGGTGCACGGGCCGAAGCGGTGGTCGTGGTGCGGCACGCAGGTGTGCATGGGTGAGTCGGCCAGACGCACCCACGCCGGCCTGGTCTTGTCGGTCCTGCTCATGGCGGTCACCTTCCGGTTCCGCGACGCCCCGGACGGGGCCGTCGCTAGACCGGGTGCCGATGACGCATGTCAGACCTCCGTCAAGCCGGGTTCAGGACCGGGACCAGGGGTGCGGCGAAGAAGTCCCGCTCCAGTCTGGCCGACTTCTCGAACGCCTGCCACATGCTCTCCTGCACTTGCGGTGCGGCCGCCTCGGCCACCCGCTCGGTGATCGCCCGGGCCCGCTCGGCCGACTGCACGAACAGCGGGTCGGCGTAGGTGGCGATCCACTCGTGGTACGGGTTGGTCTCCGGTGCCGGGGCCAGGCGGGCCCCCACGTCGGCATACATCCAGTAGCAGGGCAGCACCGCGGCCACGCCCTGCTCGTACCCCTGCTCGACGGCCTGGCGAAGATGCGACAGGTACTCCTGCGTGCCCGGCGCGACCTCGACCTCACCGTCGGCCGACCAGGTGCGGTGCAGCTGCGTCTCGACGGTCAGGCAGGTGCTGGCCCCGGCCGCCCAGAACGCCCGCTCGCCCGGATCGCCGGTGAGCTGGGCCAGACGGAACAGCACCGAGGCGTAGCCCTCGAGGTAGAGCGCGTCCTGGGCCAGGTAGAACGCGAACGCCTCACGCGACAGGCTGCCGTCGGCCAGCCCGGTCAGGAACGGGTCGGTGTCGGTGGCCCGGCGCAGCTCGGCGGTGCGGGCCCACCACTCGCCGGTGATGCTGGTGCTGAGGCCCCCGCGTTCCCACAGCCCGGCGAAGTGACTCACCGGCCCGTGCCCCTGCCCCACCGCCAGCGCCTCACCGTGCCGCAGGCTCTCGGTGAGCCAGCGCTTGGAACGATCGATGCTGGTGAACCAGTCTCCGGTGGCCGCCTGCCAGGTGGCCACCGCCGAGGACAGTGAGCAGCCGGTGCCGTGGGTGGCCTGCGTGCGCACCCGGGCCGCGTCCAGCCTTCGCACCGGCACGGTGGCGCCGGCGTCGACCAGGGCGTCGCTGACCACGTCGCCGTTCAGGTGCCCGCCCTTGGCCAGCACCCGCACGCCCCACCGTTCGGAGACCGCCAGCGCCTGCCGGACCACCTCGTCCCACTCCTGAGCCACCTCGGCTCCGGAGAGCACGGCCAGCTCGGGCACGTTCGGGGTGACCAGCCCGGCCAGCGGCAGCATCTCGCGCAGGGCCTGCTCGGCGCCGGCGCCGAGCAGGCGGTCGCCGCTGGTGGCCACCATCACCGGATCGAGAACCACGACCGACGGACGCACGTGGTCCAGCCACGCGGTCACCTCACCGATCACTGCCTCCTCACCGAGCATGCCGATCTTGACCGCGTCGATCTCCACGTCGTCGCTGACCGCCTCCAGCTGCTCGCGCAGGAAGCTCACCGGCGGGGTGTGCACCGATCGCACGCCCCGGGTGTTCTGCGCGACCAGCGCGGTGACCACGGCCATGCCGTAGCCGCCGTTGGCCGCGATGCTCTTCAGGTCGGCCTGGACGCCGGCCCCACCCGTGGGGTCGGTGCCGGCGATCGAGAGAACTCGGGGAATCATTTCCACACCTCCGCGTAGGCGGCAGCCGCCGCGCGGGGATCGGCGGCCGCGCAGATTCCGCTGACCACCGCCACCCCGGACAGTGCGCTGCCGGCCAGGGCTGCCGCATCCTGAACCTTGATCCCGCCGATCGCCACCGCCGGCAGGGCCGAACGGGCCGCGCGCTCGCGCATGCCTTCGATCCCCAGGGGCGCGGGCGCGTCGGGCTTGGTGTCGGTGGCGCGCAGCACCCCGATACCTACGTAGTCGACCCGCGCCGGGCTGGCTGCTGCCGCCGCCAGCTGTTCCGGGTGCGCGGCGCTGAGCCCGAGCACCGCCTGCGGGCCGATCAGCTGCCGGACCAGAACAGCGGGCAGGTCCTCCTGGCCCACGTGGACCCCGGCGACCGGCGCCCCCTGCTCCCGGGCGGCCAGGTACACGTCGACCCGGTCGTTGACCAGCAGCGTGACGCCCTCCGGGACGACTTCGCCGACCTCCATCACCGTACGCAGGAAATCGCCCGCAGGACGCTCTTTCTCGCGCACCTGCACGGTGGTCACACCGCCCGCCACGGCCGCCGCGACCAGGTCGGGCAGCGTGTGCCCGGCCCGCTCGGCCAGCCCGGAATCGGTGACCAGGTAGAGACCGAGGTGGAGACCGAGGCCGGTCACGACACCCGGGCCAGGCGCTCGAGGTCGTCACCGTCGACCGAGGCCAGGGCGTCCAGGAAGGCGACCGCGAACGACCCCGGACCGGCCGCCACCTCGGCCGCCTTCTGCGCGGCCACCGTGTACACCAGCACCGCGGCCGTGGTGGCGGCCAAGCGGTCGGTCTCGACCGCGGCGAAGGCGGCCATCACGGCGCCCAGCGCACAACCGCCGCCGGTGACCTTCGTGAGCAGTTCGTGGCCGTTGGCCAGGCGCACGGTACGAGTGCCGTCGGTGATCAGGTCGACGGCGCCCGAGACCGCCACCACTCCCCCTGTGCCGGAGGCGATCTCAGCGGCCGCGACCTCGGCCGCGTCGACCGTCGCGGTGGCGTCCACCCCTCGTCCACCCGTCCCGGTTCCCGCCAGAGCGAGAATCTCCGAGGCGTTGCCCCGCACGATCGTCGGGCGCAGCTCGCGCAACTGGTGGGCCAGCGCCGTGCGCACGGGCAGCGCGCCGATCGCCACCGGATCGAGCACCCACGCAGTTCCGGCGGTGGCGGCGGCCTGCGCCGCCACCTCCATCGCGGCCCTGCGCCCGGCGTGCGGGGTGCCGAGATTGATCAGCAGCCCTCCGGCGACCTGCGCGAAAATACCCGATTCCTCGGGGATGTCGACCATCGCCGGAGCGGCCCCGACCGCCAGGAGGACGTTCGCGGTGAAGTTGACCACGACGTCGTTGGTGATGCACTGGACCAGCGGCGAGTGCTGCCTGACCCGGGCCAGCAACTCGACGGAACTCGGCACGACAACGGTGTTCACGGGCACGGCAAAATCCGGCATCCGCAGACATCCCTTCGCTAGTACGAACTAGATCAGGTTCAACGGGTTTCATCTCAGCCACCGATTGCGGGGCACCCCGTGTCTCTTAGCAGGACATTCTCATTTCCGGCCCGATCCGCGCAACACCCGCCTTTCGGCCTCAGGCCCCGGGAGGCGTTCCGGGGCACATCGGACACTGCGAAGATCGTTGCGGCGCAGGCAAAGCCCTCGGAGCGGCGGGGGTGGACACGACGGCCGCGCGGCGGGCGACACCGGCCCGCGTCGTGCGGTAACTTGCCCGGACGGGATCACACAACGTGATCAGCAAGGCCATCCTGGTGACACGGATCGAAGGGATGCGACACGCCAGGACGGCATGACCCATCCCCGGGGGACGCACGTGGAAGCAGGCACCGGCCTCCCCCTTCGCCCGCGCACGAGAACCAGCACCACAGAATCGGTCCGGGTCACCCGAACACCCGGCACCGACGTCCTCCAGGTGTTGCGCCGCCCGTCCGGCGGCCCCCGGATACCCCGGCAGAACCGGCGCCCTCAGACGCCGCACACCAACCGGCTGCCGGTCACCACTCCGGGCGCCGGTTTCCGCACCGACGTGCAGGGCCTGCGGGCGGTCGCCGTCCTGATGGTCCTGCTGTACCACACCGGTCTCGGGCCCAGCGGCGGCTTCCTCGGCGTCGACGTCTTCTTCGTCCTGTCCGGTTTCCTGATCACCGGCCTGCTGGTGCGCGAGCACCAGAAGACCGGCCGGATCTCGCTGACCGCGTTCTGGGCCAAGCGCGCCCGCCGGCTGCTGCCCGCCAGCGTCCTGGTGCTGCTCGTCACCTGCCTGACCGCACGCTGGTGGCTGCCCGCCTCCCGCTGGGAAAGCGTCGGGCAGGACGCCATCGCCTCGGCGGCCTATGCAATCAACTGGCGCCTGGCCGCCGGATCGGTCGACTACCTCAGCGAGGGCGCCGCCCCCAGCCCGCTGCAGCACTTCTGGTCGCTGGCCATCGAGGAGCAGTTCTACCTCGCCTGGCCCCTGCTGATCAGCCTGGTGCTGCTGGCCCGCACCAAGAAGGTCGCGATCGGCGTGATCAGCGCCGTGATCGCCGGCTCCCTGCTGCTGGCCCTGCTCACCTACTCACCCCAGACCTACTTCACCACCCACACCCGGGTCTGGGAGCTCGCGGCCGGCGCCCTGTGCGCGATCACCATGCCGCGGGCCCGCCGCCGGGCCCACGCCCGCGCAGCCACCCAGGGCCAGCGCTGGAGCCGCGCCCTGCTCGGCTGGAGCGGACTGGCCCTGATTCTCGGCGCCCTTTTCGTGGTGCGGCCGGAAACCATGTGGCCGGGCCCGCTCACCGTGGTGGTGGTCGTCGGCACGATGCTGATCCTGCGCTACGGCCTGGCCGCACAGGGCGCCCACCTGCTGCTGTCCAACCCCGCGCTGACCCGGATCGGCGACATCTCCTACTCGCTCTACCTCTGGCACTGGCCCTTGGTGGTGTTCGCCCAGGTCGACGGCGACCTGACCGTGGTCGAGGGCCTGGCCGTCGTGGCCATCAGCCTGGCCCTGGCCGCCGCCACCTATGCGCTGGTCGAGAATCCCGCCCGCACCGCCCGCTTCTGGGCCCCTACCGGGCTGGGCCTGGCCGGCGGTCTGACCCTGGCCCTGGTGGCCGCCGGTTCGGGAACGCTCCTGGCTCAGGCCCGCTCGGTGCAGGAAGCGGTGCACGCCGTGGGCGCGGCGGGCACCATCGAGGTGCAGCCGGCAGCCAAGGCCCTCACCCCGCGACCGGAGGAGGCCAAGAACGACAGCGGCGAGATCTACACGCGCGGCTGCCCGTCCAACTACGCCGACGCAACCGTCCGTCCTTGCGTGTTCGACTTCCGCGCCGGGCCGGACTCCCCCACCGTCGTGGCGGTCGGCGACTCCAAGATGGGCCAGTGGATCCCCGCGCTGGAGGAGATCGCCCGGCAGGAACGCTGGCAGCTGATCTCGATGACCAAGGCCGGCTGCGCCTTCTCCGACACCCGGCGATTCGAGAGCGGGGCGCTCTACACCTCCTGCATCGACTGGAACCAGGCGGTGCGCGATCAGGTCACCGCGATGGACCCGGACCTGCTGTTCACCACCCAACTGGAGACCTACCCGGTGTTCAAGAACGGGAAGGTGGTGCGCGGCGAGGTGAAGCGCCGCGAGATGATCCGCGGTCTGCGGGTGCGGCTGGCCGAGATGAAGCGGGCGGGCATCCCGGTGGTGACCTTCGCCGAGACCCCGCGGATGGCGATGGACGTGCCCGAGTGCGTCAGCCTCAACCTGAACACGCTGGCCAACTGCGCCAAGGACCGCGAGGAGGCACTGGCCGGGGAAGGCGTGGTCCGGACCGCCGCCCAGCGGGCCGGTGACCCGGTGCTCGACCTCAACGACCGTCTGTGCACCGACGAGCAGTGCCCCTCGGTGATCGGCGACGCCCTCATCTACCGCGACGACCACCACCTCACCGGCACCTACTCACGCACCCTGGCCCCGTTCGTCCGTACCCGGCTCGCCGAGGTGCTCAAACCTCGCCTGCTGCAGCGACTTCTGCCGCCGGAGAGCTGACCGCAAGCCTTTTTTCCGAGTCAATTGCCCGTTTGTACCCGTTCTGGCCAGCAGAACGGCGGGCAAACGTGTCTAATGTGACATGTGAATCTCAAGCGAACGGTAAATGGCCTACTGGTGCGCGCCACGGGGTACCAGCTGTCGCGGCCGGCCCCGGCGGCTCCGCGCGGGCTGAACAAGACGGTCACCCGCCTGGAGAAGGCGACCGCTCGCCTGGAACGCCTCGCCGGCTCTGCCTCCACCCCTGCCTCTGCTCCCGCCGCCCCGAAGAGCGCGAGCAAGGCCAAGCCGTTCCCCCGGGACTTCGACGACGAGATCAAGGACGTCATCACCGCGGTCCGCCCCTACACGATGACCAGCAACGACAAGCTGCACGCGCTGATCACCGCCACCCGGTACATCCGCGACCACCAGGTCCCGGGCGCCGTGGTGGAATGCGGTGTCTGGCGCGGTGGTTCGATGCACGCGGTGGCCCGCACCCTGACCGCCGGCGGCGATCAGTCCCGCGAGCTGTACCTGTTCGACACCTTCGAGGGCATGCCGCCGCCAGAGGAGAACGACGTGCGCACCGACGGCCGCACCGCGCAGGAACTGCTCGCCGAGGGCACCCGTGAGCAGACCATCTGGGCCTACGCCTCGCTGGAGGACGTGAAGGCCGGCTTCGAGACGGTGCCCTACCCGGCCGAGCGGGTGCACTTCGTGCCCGGCAAGGTGGAGGACACGGTGCCGCAGGAGGCTCCCGAGTCGATCGCCCTGCTGCGCCTGGACACCGACTGGTACTCCTCCACCCGCCACGAGCTGGAACACCTGTACCCGCGCCTGGTCTCCGGCGGGGTGCTCATCCTCGACGACTACGGCTGGTGGCAGGGGGCCCGGCAGGCCACCGACGAGTGGCTGCGGGACAACGGTTTCCAGCTGGCCCTGTGGCGGGCCGGCACCGGTCGCGTCGCGATCAAGCCCTAGTGCCCGGCTTCGCCTTCCCCCCGGGTCAGTACCTCGCCGTCACCTCCCGCCTGGCCCTGGGCCGGGGTGGGCAGACGGCGATGTTCCTGCTGCGCAACCGGCTCTTCGCCGAGCAGGCCGGGATCACGCCCACCCTGCTGTCTTTCGACGACCAGCCCGACTACCCGCACATCCGCGCGGAACTCGCGGCCGCTGGGCAGATCGCCCCGAGCACGGTGATCCTGAACCTGTTCGAATGGCTGCGCAACGAGCCACCGCCCCTGGCCCCGGATCAGGCTCCCCCACTGCCCGATCCGGTGGACCTGGACCGCACCGACCAGCCGCATCCGGACGGCACGGTGCATCTGAGTTCGTACTCCAAGGGCACGGCGGTGATGACCGACTACCGGCGGGCCGACGGCAGCGTCTATCTGCGCCGCAGTTCGCAGGGTCTGCTGCTGGCCGACCGGAACAACCGGGTGGTGCGTCGGTTCGGCGGGCTGGGCGCCCTGCGCCGGTGGTGGGTCACCGGCCTGTTCGACCCCGACCCCTCGACGCCCGTCTTCGTCGTCTCCGACAGCCGTTTCGCCCTGCGCCACCTGGTTCCGCTGGCCCATCAGGAACAGGTACGGCTGATCCATGTGGTGCACAACATCCACGTTCTCGAGCCGTACCACCCGGATTCGGAGCCGCATCCCACCCATCTGCCGGTGCTCGAGGCCATTCCTCAGCTCTCGGCCCTGGTCACCCTGACCGAACGGCAGCGTGAGGACATCGTCCGGCGCTTCGACACCGCCGACAACGTTTACGTCATCCCGAATCCGGTGACCGAACCCTCCGTCGGAGACGAAAAGGCCAGGCAAGCGCAACGGTTCGTCATGATCGGGCGGCTGGAACGACAGAAACAGATTGAGGACGCTGTACGCGCCTTCGCCACGGTGGTCGCCGAGGAGCCGGGGGCCACTCTGGACATCTACGGCGAGGGCAGCCTTCGGGAGGAGTTGCAGAACCAATTACGGACGAGTGGTCTCGAGCACGCAGTTCGGCTGCGGGGTTACGACGCGGCGGCCAAGGAGCAACTGCACACCGCCACCGCGCTCCTGCTGACCAGCCGGTTCGAGGGCTACCCGCTGGTGGTGCTGGAGGCCCTGGCCCGGGGGTGCCCGGTGATCGCCTACGACATCGCCTACGGTCCGCGGGAACAGATGCGATCAGCCGGTTTTCTGGTGCGCCCGGGTGACACCGGCGAACTGGCCGACCAGATGCTGCGGCTCGTGCGCGACCCGGATCTGCTGGCCCGGCTGAGCACGGCGGCCCGGGCCGAGGCCGGAACCCACTCGGTGCAGCAGTATCTGCGCGACTGGCAGACACTGCTGCACCGGGTGGCCTCAGAGGAACATGGCCAGGAGGGCGACGACGATCAGGGTGCCGATGATGCTGACGGCGATCGAGCCGAGGCAGCCGAGGCGGTTGGAGAAGAAGAAGAACATGACTGATCGCCTCCGGGGGAAGAGAAGCTGACTGGTTGCTGAGCTGCTCAGGGTCGGGGGTCGTGGCGTGTCCAGGGCCGGCTGTCACGCCGCACCCCCATCGCCGCGGCACAGCGTGGGCACACCTCGGCCACCGCGTCGGCGTGCGCCCCGGTGGCCGGGTCGGCGTCGGCCCAGGAGACGTGCGGGAAGCGACTGAGCCGCGACCGGCTCAGCGCCAGCCCGCACAACGTCTGGTTCATCCCCTGCCGCCAGCCGTGCACCTCACCCGAGGGACGCCGGACTCCGTCCGGGTCCACCCAGGTGCCGGTCGCTGCTACGGCAGTGCTCTGCTTGCCGATGACCGCCCACTCCTCAGCACTTGCCGGGACAGGCCAGGCCTGGTGCTCAACCCCGCTGTCCCACTGCGCCCCAATCTAGTCAGCCCCGCCCGTCCCGCCAGTCGCGACCTCCCGGCCTACGGCTTGCGGGCCACGCCTGCCCAGTACCAGGCCGACTGCGGGTCCTCCACCGGGCCGTCGGGCCGCCAGGCGCGCACCGGCACCAGCCCCGGCTCGATCAGCTCCCAGTCGCCGAAGAACTGCTCGACCTCGGCCTTGGCCCGCGGCACGAAGGTCATGCCCGAGGCCCGCGCCGACTCGGTGACCTCGTTCACCACCGGCGGGTCGAAGTCGGCCGTGGGATGAGTGATGGCCAAGTAGCTGCCGGACGGCAGGGCCTCGCGCAGCTTGGCCACCGAGCCCTGCACGTCCTCCCGGTCGTCGATCAGCATCAGCACCGCGATCAGCATCAGCGCGACCGGCCGCTCGAGGTCGAGCTGGGCCCGCAGCTCCGGATCGGCCAGGATCGCCTCCGGCCGCCGCACGTCCGCGGCGATGTAGGCGACCTGCCCCACCTCGTTGCTGATCATCAGCGCCCGGGCGTGCGCCAGCACCACCGGGTCGTTGTCGGCGTAGACCACGTGCGCGTCCGGCGCCACCGACTGCGCGGTCTCGTGCAGGTTGGGGCTCGTGGGGATGCCGGTGCCGATGTCCAGGAACTGGCGCACCCCCTCGGCCGCCAGGGCGTGCGTGGCCCGGTTGACGAAGTCCCGGTTGGCCCGCGCCATCTCCCGCATCGAGGGGATCTTCTGCAGGAAGAAGTCGGCCAGCTCGCGGTCGGCCGCGTAGTTGTCCTTGCCGCCGAGCCAGTAGTCGTACATCCGGGCCGAGTTCGGGATCAGGTGGTCCGGATGGACGGCCTGGCGGGTGGCATCCGCCGGTGGCTGACCCGGCTGCCCCGGCTCGCTCGGCTGGTCGGACTTCTCTGGCTCGGTCACGGTTCCCCTCCCGATCCGCGCCCGGACTGCACAGCCCGGCGCCTTTGTCGCTTCTGTGCGGGTTCAGGCTAGCGGCGACGACCGGCCACGACGAGTCCCGACGAGCCCGTCGAGCTCCGCGTGTGACCCCTGAGCGACAATCAGCTCCGTGAAACAGCGCTGGCTGGGCCGAGGCGCCTTCGCCCCCACGAACGACACCACGGTGGCGGTCGACGTGGCCGACTCCTGGCTGGTCGACGAGGGTCGCTGCCGCGGGCTGGACCTGCACCGCGAGCGCTTCACCCGCTCCTGCGCCCACCCCGACGCCGGCCTCTTCTTCGACGACGTGCTCCCCTTGCTCCCCCGTACCGGCCGCTGGTTCCCCCGCATCGAGTTCCACCAGGGCGAGTTCCGGGCCTGGGTCAGGCCCGCCCCACCCCCCTCGTCCTCCGTGTCGCTCTGGTTCCCCGACCGCCCTGACCCTCGCAAACGTCCTTTAGTTAAAGGACCCGACCTGGAGACCCTGCTGAAGCTGCGTGCGCAGGGCGGCGACGGCACCGAGGCGGTGCTCGTGTCACCGGAGGGGTGGGTGCGGGAGGGGGCGCTGAGCTCGCTGATGTGGTGGCGGGGCGATGTGCTGTGCGGGCCGCCGGACGGGCCGGGGCTGCTGCCGAGTGTTACTCGTGCGCTGGTGCTGCGGATTGCTGCCCGGCGGGGGCAGAAGGTGGTGTTCGAGCAGGTTGGGGTGAGGGCGCTGGACGGGCTGGTGTGCTGGTCGATGAGTGCTCTGCACGGGATCCGGTCGGCTGGTCCGGTCGGTTCGATCGATGGCCGGCGGCAGTCGTGGCAGGAGGAGCTGCTCGGGCTGGCCAAGTAGCGGACCGCGCCGCCATTCACGGCACCGACCGGATCCGTCCCACCAGCACCGATCCGAGCACGCTGATCGCCGCCGCCAGCCCGAACACCCCGGCATAACCCAGCTCGAGCGCCAGCACGGCCGCCGCCAGGGCCGGGGCCAGCACCTGCGGCAGGGCCGCGGCGATGTTGATGACGCCCAGATCCTTCGCGCGGTCGTCGGCCGCGGGCAGCACCTGGGTGATCAGTGCGAAGTCGACGGCGGTGTACGCGCCGAACCCGATGCCCAGCAGCACCGCCCCCACCCAGGCCGCCGCCAGCGTGGGCACCAGGGCGAACAGCAGCAGCGCGGCCGCCGTGACCAGGCCCGACCAGATCACGAAAACCTTGCGCCGGCCGACCTTGTCGGACCAGTAGCCACCGGCGAAGGCGGTGACCACAGTGCAGGCGCCGTAGACCGCGGTCAGGGCGAACACCGCCCCTTCGGCCTCGTCCTCGGCCAGGCCCACCGCGTCTTCCAGGTAGAAGAGCAGGTAGAGGATGAGCAGCGCGTTGCCCAGGTTCATCAGGAACCGGGTGAGCCAGGCCCAGGCGAAGTCGGGGTGCTCACGCGGCGACACCCAGAACGCAGACCAATTCAAGGACGCCGGTGGCCGGGACTGCGGGACGTCGCGGGAATTGAGGGCGTAGGGCACGGTGGTGATCAGGAGCACCGCCGCCAGCGTGAGATACCCGGCGGCAATGCTCCCGGTGGCCGCGGCGATGCCGGAACCGGCCACCACGCCCAGGGTCTGGGCCACGGCCAGGGCGCCGCCGACGGTACCCCGCTCGTGCACCGGCACCTGGTCGGGCACGGTGGCGGTGATCGCGGCCAGCATGGCGTTCAGGCCGGCCTGGGCCAGCGCCCAGGCCAGGACCATCTGCCCGACGCTGTCGGCCTGAGCCAGGAGCACCATCGACACGGCGCCCGCAGCGGCCCCGCCGAGCACCCACGGCAGCCGACGTCCCAGGCGCAGCGTGGTGCGATCGGAAAGCGCGCCCCAGAACGGGTTCAGGACGGTGGAGACCGCCGCCCCCACACCGGTCACCAGGGACAGCGCCGATTCCTTGTGCTCGGGGGCCAGCACCTCGGCCTGCTGGGCGAGCAGCACCTGGATCGGCCCGAAGAAACCCGACCACAGACCGATGCTGGCCAGGAAGAGCCCACCCACCCACAGGCGCGGGACCCGCTCGAGTTGTGTGCTCACGCCCGGCCTTCACGGTGCGCCCGCACCAGGTCCGCGTACCAACTGAACGAGCGTTTGGGAGTGCGCACGAGCGTCTCAAAATCGATGTGCACCAGCCCGAACCGCTGGGTGTACCCGTGCGCCCACTCGAAGTTGTCCATCAGCGACCAGCAGTAGTACCCCCGCACGTCCACCCCCTGAGCCACCGCTTCCTCGACCGCCCGCAGATGGGCCTGGAGGTAGTCGATGCGGGCCTGATCGTCGACGACTCCCTGCTCGTCGGGCGCGTCGGGATAGGAGCAGCCGTTCTCGGTGATGACGACCGGCGGGATGCCCGGGTAGCGGGCGTGCAGGTCGAGCAACAGCTCGGTGAGCCCTTCGGGGACCACCGGCCAGCCGAAACCCGTTGTCGGGTAGCCGCTCAGCTCCGCGTAGTCGAACGGCAGCGGCGAGCCCGGGGCGGCCGCCCGCACACCCATCGGGTTGTAGTAGTTCACACCGTAGAAGTCGAGCGGCTGCCCGATCAGCTCCAGGTCCTCGGCCACCGGGCCGGGCATCCCCTCGCCCAGGCCCTCGGGATAGCGGCCGAGCAGGATCGGGTCGGCGAACAGCCGGTTCCAGAGCAGGTCGAGGAACCGGGCGGCGACCCGGTCGGCCTCGGACCGGCCGAGCGCGCGCACCGGGAAGTGGTTGGTGGCCGTACCGATCCCGGTGGCTCCGGCCGTGCGCAGCGCCTGCACCGCCAGACCGTGCCCGAGCAACGCGTGGTGCACCGCGGGAAGCGCCTCGAACAGCAGGTTCTTCCCAGGGGCCAGCTCTCCGAGCGCATACCCCTGCAACGTCATCACGTTCGGCTCGTTCACCGGGCACCAGGAGGCCACCCGGTCGGCCAGGCACCCGGCGACCACCGACGCGTACTCACCGAAGCGGTAGGCCGTGTCGCGACTGAGCCAGCCCCCCTCGTCCTCAAGTTCCTGAGGCAGGTCCCAGTGGTAGAGCGTGGCCATCGGCCGGATGCCCGCCTCCAGCAGCGCGTCGACCAGCCGGTCGTAGAAGGCCAGCCCCTGGGCATTGACCGGGCCCCGGCCCCCCGGCTGGATCCGCGGCCAGGCGATCGAGAAGCGGTAGCCGCCGGCGCCGAGCCGCTTCAGCAGCGCCACGTCCTCGGCCGGCCGGTCGTAGTGACCGCAGGCGACCGCGCCGCTGCTGCCGTCGGCGATCCGGCCGGGCTCGGCGCAGAAGGTGTCCCAGATGCTCGGGCCCCGGCCGTCCGCCGTGGCCGCCCCCTCGATCTGATAGGCGGCCGTACTCGTTCCGAAGACGAAGTCCCGCGGCAGGTTCACGGACCCGACCCCCACTCCTGTGCCGGAAAGATCCGATATTCGCAGAAGCGGGGGCTCAGGCACCAGATGTCGCGCGACCGTAGAGCTACACCTCCAGGGCCGGCGGCCGGACCCCCAGTGCGGTCTGGACGAACAGGTCGAACACCCGGCCGCCGGAACTGAGCCCGGCCGTCTCCTCGTGCACGATCTGCTCGACCAGGGCCCGGGCCACCAGCTCCTCGCGCACCCACTGCCACACCAGGTGGGCGGAGTTCTGCGCGGCGAGCGGGTCTTCGGCCGCGCCACCGCCGAGCCGGAGGTTCAGGTGATGCACCACCTCGGCCACACTCGCCCGCACCCCGGGCTCACCGATCAGCATCAGAACTGCTCCTGCTCGGTCGAGCCGGCCAGCGCGGTGGTCTCCCCGGCCGGGTTGATCGCGGTGCTGACCAGGTCGAACCAGCCGGTGCCGACCTCCCGCTGGTGCTTGGTTGCGGTGTAACCGCGCTCCTCCGAGGCGAACTCGCGCTCCTGCAGCTCGACGTAGGCGCTCATCCCGGTCTCCGCGTACCCCTGGGCCAGGGTGAACATGGAGTGGTTGAGCGCATGGAAGCCGGCCAGGGTGATGAACTGGAACTTGTACCCCATGTGCCCGAGCTCGCGCTGGAACTTGGCGATGGTGTCGTCGTCCAGGTGCCGCCGCCAGTTGAACGAGGGCGAGCAGTTGTAGGCCAGCATCTGGTCGGGGTAGCGCGCCTTGATCCCCTCGGCGAAGGCCCGCGCCACCTCCAGGTCGGGCTTGGACGTCTCCATCCACAACAGCTCGGCGTGAGGCGCGTAGGCCAGGCCCCGGGCGATGCACGGTTCCAGGCCGCCGCGCACCCGGTAGAAGCCCTCGGCGGTGCGCTCGCCGGTGACGAAGGGCCGGTCCCGCTCGTCGATGTCACTGGTGATCAGGGTGGCCGCCTGGGCGTCGGTGCGGGCCACGATCAGCGAGGGCACCCCGGCCAGGTCGGCGGCCAGGCGGGCGGCGTTCAGGGTGCGCACGTGCTGCCCGGTCGGCACCAGCACCTTGCCGCCCAGGTGCCCGCACTTCTTCTCCGAGGCCAGCTGGTCCTCCCAGTGCACCCCGGCCGCACCGGCCGCGATCATCCCCCGCATCAGCTCGAACGCGTTCAGCGGCCCACCGAAGCCGGCCTCGGCGTCGGCCACGATCGGCACCAGCCAGTCCACGTCGCCGCCCCCTTCGCTGTGCGCGATCTGGTCAGCCCGCAGCAGCGCGTTGTTGATCCGGCGCACCACCTTGGGCACCGAGTCGGCCGGGTACAGACTCTGGTCGGGGTAGGTCTGGCCGGCCTGGTTGGCGTCGGCCGCGACCTGCCAGCCGGACAGGTAGATCGCCTTCAGCCCGGCCCGCACCTGCTGCACCGCCTGGTTGCCGGTGAGCGCGCCGAGGGCGGCCACGTAGTCCTCGCTGTGTAGCGAGCGCCACAACTTCTCGGCCCCGAGCCGGGCCAGGGTGTGCTCCTCGAACACGCTGCCACGCAGCCGCACCACGTCCTGGGCCGAGTAGGTGCGCTCGACGCCCTTCCAGCGCTCGTCCGTCTTCCACTGCTGCGCAAGCTGTTCCGCGTTCGTCATGGCCGCCTCCTGATCGGGTTCCCTCCACCCTGACAGCCGCCCGGCCGGCCCGCGAGGGCCCCAATCGGCCAAGTCCGGCCAACTTTTCGCCGCCGTCTGCGAAGTTGCGGATTTTCGGGGTGGGTATCGTTCGCCGATGGAGAAGACGTTCGCCGGGCCGCGCCTGCGTCAGCTGATCGCCGATCGCCGGCTCAGTCAGGTCGATGTGGCCCGTCTGCTGGAGATCTCCCCCAGCTACCTGAACCAGCTGCTGCACAACCAGCGCCCGCTCACCGTGCCGGTCCTGCTGCGGCTGACCGAGGTGTTCGGGGTGGACGCCGGGTTCTTCGCCGGCGACGACACCACCCGGCTGACCGCCGAACTGCGGGACGCGTTCGCCGACCTGGGCGCCCCGACCGGCGAGGTGGGCGAGCTGGCCCGGCATTTCCCGGACAGCGCCCGTGCGATCACCCTGCTGCACCACCGCTACCGGCAGGCCACCGAACAGCTGGCATCGTTGTCAGGCGACCGCGAACTGCCCACTGCCACACCGATGCCGCACGAGGAGGTGCGAACCTTCTTCTACCGCCACAAGAATCACTTCGCCGTGCTCGACCAGGCCGCGGAGAAACTGGCCGGGCTGATCGGCCTGCCCTCGGCCCGGGCGCTGGAACCGCTGACCCGGCGACTGGCCCACCACGGCATCCGGATCGGCACGCTGCCCGAGACCGACGCGCACCTGCACCGGTTCGACACAGGGCCGAACGTGCTGCACCTGTCGGAACGGCTGGACGCCGGCCAGCAGGCGTTCCGGCTGGCCGGTCACCTCGCCTTCACCGAGCACGAGCAGGAACTCTCGGCCCTGACCGCCGAGATCGCCAACCCCGAGGTGCGGGCCCTGACCCGGATCGGCCTGTCCAGCTACTTCGCCGCCGCCCTGCTCCTGCCCTACGGCGACTTCCTCGCCACCAGCGAGCGTTTCCGCTACGACGTGGAGCGACTGGCCCGGCACTACGGGGTCGGCTTCGAGACGGTGTGCCACCGGTTGTCCACCCTTCAGCGTCCCCGTGCCCGCGGCGTGCCGTTCTCGTTCATCCGGGTGGACCGCGCCGGGAACATGTCGAAACACCAGTCGGCCAGCGGTTTCCACTTCACCCGGACCGGCGGCACCTGCCCGCTGTGGAGCATCTACGAGGCCTTCGCCGCCCCCGGCCAGGTGCTGCGCCAGATCGCGGTGATGCCGGACGGGCGGCACTACTTCTGGATCGCCCGCACGGTGATCCACCGCCCGCACCGCTACGGCGCGACCGGCAAGACCTTCGTGATCGGCCTGGGCTGCGAACTGCGGCACGCCGGGCGCCTGGTCTACTCGGCCGGCCTGGACCTGTCCGACCGGGTGGCGGCCGTGCCGATCGGGCCGGGGTGCCGCACCTGCGCGCGCGACGACTGCGCCCAACGGGCGGTGCCCCAGGTGGGCAAGCGCCTGGCGATCGAGGAGAGCAGCGGCCGGCTCGCGCCCTACCCGGTGGCCCCGGAGACGACGTTCGGCCGGGGTCGTCAGTAACTGCCCGACCCGGTCCGGCCCGAGAGCCGTTGTTTCTACGGACTTTGGAGAAACAAACCGTTTACCGCTTCTGTACGCCAGGAATATTGACGGGGAATGGTCTAACTGTGATCGTTTCCGCTCATGTCGCTGTTGTCCCCCGGTACCCGAGGGCTGAAGGCGCTGCGCTCCACGAACCGCCGCCGGCTGCTGGATCTGCTGCGCGAGCACGGGGAGGTCAGCCGCGCCGACCTGGCCCGCCTCACCGAACTGTCCGCCACCACGGTCTCCAGCCTGGTCGCCGAACTGGCCGACGAGGGTGTGGTCAGCGAGGGCGGGGTCGACGACCACAGCCGGACCGGCCGCACCGGACGGCCCGCCCGCCTGGTGCGCCTGGTCGGTGGCCGGGGCCTGGTGATCGCCCTGAACCTGACCCGCGAGGTGGTGCACGCCGCGGTCTGCGACCTGTCCGGGGCCGTCGTGCTGGAGTGCGACCGGCGGATCGACGTGGACCGCGCCGACTCCCTCACCCGGATCGCCGCGCTGGTCGACGAACTGGCCGAACAGGCCGGGCAGGCCGCCCGGGAACGGATCTCGCGACTGGTCGTGGCCGTGCCCGGGGTGGTCGAGACCAGCACCGGGCACGTCGTCTCGGCCCGGGTTCCGGCCTGGCAGCAGCTGGCTCCCGGCCCGGTGCTGGCGGCCGCCACCGGCCTGGAGACTCACGTGGAGAACGACGCCGACCTCTGCGCCCTGGGTGAGCGCAGCTTCGGGGCGGCGGTGGGCCTGGACGACATCGCCTACGTGAAGGCCTCCTGGGGCATCGGCGCCGGGCTGGTCCTGGGCGGCCGGCTGTACCGCGGCTACCACGGCGGCGCGGGCGAGCTCGGGCACATGGAGGTCGCCGAGTTCGGTGACCTGTGCCTGTGCGGCAACCGCGGCTGCCTGGAGACCCAGGCCTCGCTGGAGACCGTGCTGGCCGCCCTGCGGGTGGTCCGGCCCGAGGTGCGCACTCCCGCCGACCTGGCCGAACTGGTTCAGGCCGGTGACCGCGCGGCGATCCGCGCGGTCACCGATGCCGGGGCGGCGATCGGCCGCACCGTGGCCGCGCTGTGCAACGTGCTCGCCCCGCAGGCCGTGCTCGTGGGCGGTGAGCTGGCCGGAGGGGGAACCCACCTGGCCGACTCCATCCGCGACGCGGTCGAGCGCTACACCAAACCCCTGACCGCAGAACGCATCGTCGTCCTGCCCGCCGAACTCGGCTCCCGCGCCGCCCTGCTCGGCGCCGTGGCCACCGCCGTGGAGGCCGAGACAACACCGTAAGACCGCTCCCGATCCACCTGCCCGTCTCCCGCCCGAATCCCCCGCACAAGGAGTCCCGCCATGAGTCCCCGCCGTTTCACCACCACGGCCGCCTTCGGCCTCACCGCCGCCCTGGCCCTGTCCGCCTGCGCGAGCAGCAGTTCCGACTCCGACACGGACTCCGGGTCCGGCTCCGGGAGCGGCCCCAAGACGGTCGCCGCGGCCAAGGGCGAGGGCAAGACCCTCACCGTCTGGACGATGAACGGTGACTACACCGAGGCCACCATCGACGCGATCAACGCGGAGTTCACCAAGCAGACCGGCGCCCAGGTGGACGTGCAGATCCAGGAGTGGGACGGGATCACCACCAAGATCAGCACGGCGCTGTCCACCGACAACACCCCGGACGTGCTGGACCTGGGCAACACCCAGGTGGCCAGCTTCGCAGCCAACGGTGGCCTGGTCGACGTCACCGACTACAAGGACGACCTGGCCCAGGGCCGCAAGTGGCTGGCCGGCCTGGAGGAGCCCGCCACGGTGGAGGGCAAGCTCTACGCCGTGCCCGGTTTCGCCGGGGCCCGCGCGGTCATGTACAACAAGAAGATCTGGGAAGCGGCCGGCGTCACCGAGGCCCCGACCACCTACGACGAGCTGACCCAGTCGCTGGACAAGATCAAGGCGGCCAACCAGGCTTCGGACTTCTCCGCCCTCTACCTGCCCGGCCAGCAGTGGGCCGCGGGTATGCAGTGGGTGTGGGACGCGGGTGCGGAACTGGCCACCCAGGAGGGTGACTCCTGGAAGGGCGGCCTCTCCTCCCCCGAGGCGATCAAGGGCCTGAACGACTTCAAGACCTTCCAGAACACCTACTCCACCAAGGCCTCGCAGGGCCTGGACACCGACAAGCCGGACTGGAACCAGGTGTTCGCCGACGGCAAGACCTCGGCGATCATCACCACCACCGGCAGCCTGGCCAAGGTGATGGAGCTGAACCCGGAGATCAAGGAGGAGGACCTGGGCACGTTCCCGATCCCGGGCATCTCCGGTGAGACCCAGCCGGCCATGCTCGGTGGCTCGGACTGGGGCATCGCGGCCAAGAGCGACGCCGTCGACCTGGCCCTGGTCTGGACCAAGATCGCGGTGAGCCCGGACTTCCAGGACAAGTACGTGTACGGCAACGACGGCTGGATCCCGAACAGCACCGAGGCGATCGAGGCCGCCCAGCCCACCCTGTCCGAGCAGCTCAAGGGCTTCTACGACGCCGCCCTGAACTCCAAGGCCACCCCGGCCGCGGCGCAGTGGGCCACGATCGAGGGCGACAAGAGCATCAACGAGATGTTCTCCTCCATCGCCTCCGGGTCCAAGACGCCCGAGGAGGCCGCCAAGGAGCTCGACGCCCACATCGCGGACACCCTGTGAGCCTCGAAGCCCCTCCCAAGGCACCTCCCAGCCCGCCCGACGCCCCCGCGCCCCGTGCGCGGGGGCGCCGCCCCGACTTCACCCCGCTGTGGCTGCTGACCCCGGCGGGCCTGGTGATCGTGCTGGTCACCATCGCCCCGATCGCCTACCTGGTCTACACGTCGTTCACCGACTACAACCAGAGGACGCTGTTCACCGGCCAGTTCACCTACGCCGGCCTGGAGAACTACACGAACCTGCTCTCCAGCAGCGACTTCTGGAAGTCGCTGCTGCGCACCGTGCTGTTCACCGCCGCCCTGGTGATCGGCAGCATGCTGATCGGCATGGGTGTCTCGCACCTGCTCACCCGGGTGAACCTGTTCTGGCGCTACACCACCACGGTGGTCCTGATCACCGCCTGGGCGATGCCGAACGTGGCCTCCACCCTGGTCTGGAACTGGCTCTTCCAGCCCGGTTACGGCGTGGTCAACTGGATCCTCGCGCAGCTGCGGGTCTTCGGTGACACCACGAACCTGAACTGGGCCGACGACCCGACCCTGGCCTACGTGGCGATCTGGATGCTGGTGGTCTGGCAGGCCGTGCCGTTCATCGCGCTGACCCTGAACGCGGCCGAGCAGCAGGTGCCCGCGGAGTACCAGGAGGCGGCCCGGCTGGACGGGGCGAGCGAGCTCACCGTCTACCGGGTGATCACCCTGCAGTTCCTGCGGCCCACCCTGCTGCTGGTCACCATCCTGTCGGTGATCTGGGACTACAACGTCTTCAACCAGATCTGGCTGTTCTCGGCCGGTGGACCGGGCGACTCCACCTCCACGCTGGGCGTGTTCACCTACAAGACCGCGTTCGTCGGCTTCCAGGTCGGTGAGGGCGCGGCCATCTCGGTGATCACCACCGCCATCCTGCTCGGCCTCACCGCGCTGTACATCCGAAGCCTGCTCAAGTCGGGAGAAGACCTGTGACCCGTCCGACCCGTCAGCGGGGCCGGATCCCCAATGTCCTCGCTGCGATCTTCTGCCTGGTCTGGATCTTCCCGGTCTACTGGATGGTCAACAGTTCGTTCAAACCCCCGCGCGACCTGACCACCACCACCCCGCAGTTCCTGCCCGCGCACCCCACGCTGGACAACTTCGTCACCGCCCTGACGCAGGAGAACTTCCTGCTCAACCTGCGCAACAGCGTGATCGTGGTGGCGGCCACGGTGGTCCTGTCGATCGCCGTGGGGATCTTCGCCGCGGCGGCGCTGTCGCGGTTCCGCTTCGCCGGGCGCCGGGCGATCCTGGTGGTCATCCTGGCGATCCAGATGCTCCCGGTGACCGCCCTGCTGATCCCGATGTTCGTGCTGTTCAACGAGGCCGGTCTGCTGGGTACCTACTGGGGTCTGATCCTCGCCTACCTGGCCACCTCGCTGCCGTTCTCGATCTGGGTGATGCGCGGTTTCTTCGTGGCCATCCCGGTGGAGATCGAGGAGGCGGCCCGCTGCGACGGGGCCGGCACCTGGCGGATCCTCTTCAGCGTGCTGTTCCCGCTGGTCGCCCCCGGGGTGATCGCCACCAGCATCTTCGCGTTCATCGCGGCCTGGAACGACTACCTGGTGGCCTACACCTTCATGCAGGACGAGGCCCAGTACACCCTGCCGGTCTGGCTGGCCTCGTTCATCAACCCGCTGATCGGCACCGACTACGGCGGGCAGATGGCTGCCTCGGTGCTGTTCTCGCTGCCCGTCGTGATCTTCTTCCTCATCATCCAGCGCAACCTCGTGGCCGGGATGTCCGCCGGCGCTGTGAAGGGCTGACCCATGCTGATCCCCCGCCCGCTCGAAACCACCACCGGTGAGGGTGAACTCGTCCTCGACCGGGCCACCACGCTGAGTGCTCCCGAAGAACTGGGAGGCGTGCTGGCCTGGTTCCAGCAGGCTCTTCGCCCCGCCACCGGACTGCCGCTGCGCGAATCGTCCTCCGGCACCGTGGTTCTGCGGATCGACCCGGACCTGGGCGCGGAGGCCTACCGACTGGAGGTCACCGGGCAGGGGGCGGTGGTGAGCGGCGGGGCACCGGCCGGGGTGTTCTACGGATGCCAGGCGTTCCTGCAGTTGCTGCCGGCGGCGGTGTACCGGAAGGGCCTGGTTCCGGGTCAGCGCTGGGCGATCGGAGCGGTGACCCTGACCGACGCGCCACGTTTCGGCTGGCGCGGTGTGATGCTCGACGTGGCGCGGCACTTCCTGCCCAAGCACGACGTGCTGCGGTTCATCGACCTGATGGCGGTGCACCGGCTGAACACCCTGCACTGGCACCTTACCGAGGACCAGGGCTGGCGGATCGAGATCAGGCGCTACCCGAAACTCACCGAGGTGGGCGCCTGGCGGCCTTCGAGCCAGGTCGGCGCCGGTCCGGACGCACCCGAGGACGGGCGCCCGCACGGTGGTTTCTACACCCAGGACGACGTTCGCGAGATCGTCGCGTACGCGGCCGAGCGGTTCATCACCGTCGTCCCGGAGATCGAAACCCCAGGTCACGTTCAGGCGGCCCTGGCCGCCTACCCCGAGTTGGGCGTCCAGAAGAAGCCTTTGGACGTGTGGACGCGCTGGGGCATCGATGCCAACGTGCTCAACCTGGAGGAGTCGACCGTCCAGTTCTTCCTGGACGTGTTCGACGAAGTGGTGGAACTCTTCCCGGCCAAGTACATCGGAGTGGGCGGCGACGAGTGCCCGCGCGAGCAGTGGGAGAGCGACCCGCGCACCCAGGAACGTATGAAGGAACTGGGGGTCACCCGCGAGGCTGATCTGCAGACCTGGTTCATCCGGCGTCTGGACGACCACCTCACGGCCAAGGGCCGCCGGCTCTTCGGCTGGGACGAGATCCTCGAAGGCGAACTGGCGCCCGGCGCCACGGTGGCGTCCTGGCGGGGCCTGGCCGGGGCGGTCTCGGCGGCCCGGCGGGGGCACGACGTGGTCTCCTGCCCCGACGACGTGGTGTATCTCGACTACCGGCAGTCCGATTCGCCGGACGAGCCGATCCCGGTCGCCATTCCCCTGACCCTGCAGGATGTCTACGCCTTCGAGCCGGTGCCCCCGCAACTGAGCCCCGAAGAGGCCCGGCACGTGCTCGGCGGGCAGGCGAACATCTGGACCGAGCACATGGACAGCCCTCGCACCGTGGACTTCTTCGCCTACCCCCGCCTGTGCGCGGTTGCCGAAGCCCTGTGGGGCCCGGCCGAGCGCGACTTCGACGACTTCAGCCGCCGTCTGGAGCACCACCTCACCCGATTGGACGCGCTGGGCGTGGAGTACCGGCCGGCCGACGGCCCCAAGCCGTGGCAGAAGCGTCCGGGGGTGCCCGGCCGGCCCTCCAGCCGCGAGGAACGCGCCGCCCACATCGCGTCTCTGGTGGAGAACATCACGTGAGTCAGACCTCGCGCCGAACGGCCATTCTCGGCGGGGCCACGCTCGGACTCAGCCTGCTGTACCCGGCCACCGCCTCGGCCGACACCGGTTTGAAGACGTCGGTGGGCAAGGCCCACGCGTTTCTCGCCGCCAAGTTCGACGAGTTCGCGTCCGGGTCCGCGCTGCGCGTGCCGCGCAGCTACACCGGTGGCTTCTTCCAGACCCCGACGTGGGACTTCGTGTCCTCGTTCGCCTACGACGACGCCCTGGTGATCCTGGCCTGGCTGGCCGGCGGCCGGGCCGACGACCTGCGCCGCGCCGTGATCCTGGGCGACACCCTGCTCTACGCCCAGGAGCACGACCCGATCGGTGACGGGCGCACCCGCGCCTCCTACCAGCCGGACTCGTTCGCGGTGCTGAACGGTTCGCTGGACATCGGCTCCCCGGCCGCGTTCACCGGCAACCAGGCCTGGGTCGGGATGGCCTTCGCCCAGTTGTACGCCCGCACCGGCCGACGCCGCTTCCTGGAAGGCGCTCTGCTGGAGGCCGACTGGATCCAGGACAAGACGCTGGACACCGAGCGGGCGCCCTACGGCTACACCGGTGGCCGCAACGGCGAGGACGTGGCGAACACGTTCAAGGCCACCGAGCACAACATCGACGTCGGGGCCTTCTTCACCATGCTGGCCCGGCTCACCGGCCGGCCGCTCTGGCGCTCCCGGGCCGAGCTGGCGTTCGGCTTCGTGCGGGCCATGCAGGACCGGGCGGGCGGGCACGTGTGGACCGGGACCGACCCGGACGGCGTCACCACCAACCGCAACCCGATCCCGCTGGACACCCAGACCTGGGCCTACCTGGCCACGCTGGAGCGCCGGTACGAGCGGTCGGTCGACTGGGCCCTGAAGAACCTGAGAGCCAGGGACGCCGGGGTCGAGGGAGTCAGCTACAGCAGCACCGATGTCAGCAAGGTGTGGCTGGAGGGCACCGGCCAGACCGCGCTGGTGCAGAAGCTGCGCGGCCGCCGGGGCGAGGCGCAGCAGCTGCTGGACAACATCCGCACGGCGCAGGAGACCACCGAGCACGGAGACGGCCGGGGCGTCCCGGCGGCCTCCTCCGACGGTCTGGACACCGGTTTCGGCGACCTCTACTACGCCAGCCTGCACACCGGAGCCACCGCCTGGTACCTGATGGCCGCCCACGGCTGGAACCCCTTCCGGCTCTGACCGGCGGTTATTCCCGCTCAGAGGGGTAACAGCTCAGCCTCTCGGGCAGGCCGCACCGGGTCTAGCGTGAACGCATGCTCACTCTGAACAACGGTGTGACCCTGCCCGAGATCGGCCTGGGCGTGTACCAGAGCTCTCCCGAAGAGACTGCCGAGGCCGTCCGGGTCGCCCTGGAGACCGGCTACCGGCACATCGACACGGCCGCCGCCTACGGGAACGAACGTCAGGTCGGCGAGGGCCTGCGGGCTTCCGGCGTGGAGCGCTCGGAGGTCTTCGTGGAGACCAAGATCTGGGTCAGCGACTACGGCTTCGACTCCACCCTGCACGCCTTCGACAAGGCCACCGGCAAGCTCGGCCTCGACCGGATCGACCTGCTGATCCTGCACCAGCCCGCCACCGACCGGTTCGACAAGACCCTGGACGCCTACCGCGCCCTGGAGAAGCTGCTGGCCGAGGAGAAGGTGCGGGCGATCGGGGTGAGCAACTTCGAGCCCCCGCACCTGGACGACCTGCTCGCCGCCACCGACGTGGTGCCGGCGGTGAACCAGGTCGAACTGCACCCCTACTTCGTGCAGCCCGAACAGCAGCAGCTGCACGCCCGGCTGGGCATCCTGACCCAGGCCTGGTCGCCGATCGGCGGGATCACCTTCTACCCCGGCTGGGGTGAGGAACGGGTGAACGTGATGCAGGACAAGACGCTGGTCGAGATCGGTGAGCGGCACGGCCGTACCCCCGCCCAGGTGATGCTGCGCTGGCACCTGCAGCAGGGCCGCTCGGCCATCCCCAAGTCGGCGAACCCCACGCGGATCGCCGAGAACTTCGCCGTGTTCGACTTCGAGCTCAGCGCCGAGGAGCTGGCCTCCATCGATGCTCTGGACCGGGGCGTGCGCAACGGTCCCGACCCGAGCGTGCCGCGGCCGCAGATGTTCGACCGGGTGATCCCCGAGGACTGACCTCAGGAGGCCGGGCTCGAGGCGGGTGCCGGGGTGCCGGCGACCGCGAGAGTGTGCAGGGCGCTGGCCGCGACGGCGGCCAGCGGCAGGACCATCAGCACCAGCGACAGTGCCCACAGCACCGGCGGGGTGTGGCTGCCGGCCATCATCGACCAGGCCGTGAGCGGCACGAACAGGCTGGCCAGCACGGTGAACAGGGCGGTGAGGCGGGCCTCGCGGCGCCCGACCGGGAACCAGCGACTGCCCACGCCGGTGACCACCAGGGCCAGCGCGGCGCCGGACAGCGAGATCCCGCCCCCGACCTCGATGCCGACGTCGAGCATGGCGTACCACCAGGTGTCGGGGACCGCCTTGTCGAACATCCGGCCCAGGTTGACGCCGCTGTCCCAGAGGAACGGCTGGAACGACAGGACGAAGAGCAGCAGGCCGGCGGTGCGCCGGGAGGAGGCCACGGCCAGGGTCTCGGCGTAGGCGTCGGCCACCTCGGCGATCGGGCCGAAGTCGGCCTCGGCCCGGCGCCGGGCCGAGGCCGGGCTGTGCCCGGCCTCGATCAGGGCCTCGGTGGCGTCTTCCAGGTGGTCGGCCGCCTCCTGCAGCAGGTCGCGCTTCAGCCGGCGCGGACCGGTCAGGGCGGCCTCGAGTTCCCCCAGGTAACTCACGTCTCGAGGGTGCCTGAGCGCCGGGACGGATGTCATCCGGGATCTCCCTGAACTCATGCCGGCCCCAGGGCCTGACCGACCACCCGGGAGAACAGCGTCCACTCCTGCCGGGCGCCCTCCAGGCGCTTGTGCCCGGCCCGGGAAAGCGTGTAGGTACGGCGCTTTCGGCCCGACTCCTCCGACCAGACACTTTCCAGGTAGCCGGCTGCCTCGAGCCGGCGCAGCGCCGGGTAGACGGTGCCGGTGGGCAGGTCGAGTTCACCGCCGCTGCGGGCGGCCAGCGCCTCGATGATCGCGTAACCGTGCAGGGGCCGGTGCTCGAGCGCGGCCAGGATCAGCGCGTCGAGATGTCCCCGGACCGCATCAGCCTTCATGTAGACAGGCTACATAAGCGCCCCTACATTGGCACTACATGTAGACAGTCTACGTATGGGGGCCCGGCATGACCGCCACCGAACCGAGCGAGGCACCACCCCGCCCGCAGCAACCCCGCACCACCCGCCTGACCCGGCTGGCCGGCTGGTCGCAGCGCCACCACTGGTGGGCCATCGGGTTGTGGGCGCTGATCCTGGCGTCGGTCACCGTCGGCTCCGCAGCGGCCGGCACCGACTACAACAACGACTTCTCGTTGCCCGGCACCGAGTCCCAGGAGCTGCTCGACGCCTACGCCGAGCACAGCCCGCAGCAGCGCGGCGACAGCATCACCGTGGTTCTCCAGGCCGAGGACGGGATCGCCGCCCGGACGTCCCTGATCGACCCGCTGCTGGCCGACCTGCGCGAGTTGCCGCACGTGGCCGCCGTCCAGCCGCCCGACCCGCGGGCCGGCACGGTCTCCGACGACGGCACCGTGGCCCTGGCCACCGTGCTGCTGGACGACGCGGCCGGGCTGATCCCGTTCGACGACAAGCGCGAGATCCTCGACACCGCACTCGAGCACGGCAGCGACGACCTGCGGGTCGAGGCCTCTGGCGAGGCCGTGCGCGAGATCCAGGAGCAGGAGGGCGGCGGCGGAGAGGGCGCCGGCGTCCTGGCCGCCCTGATCATCCTGGTGTTCCTGTTCGGCTCCCTGCTGGCCGCCGCCCTGCCGCTGATCACCGCGCTCTTCGCGGTCGGCACCACGTTCGCCGCGGTGGCCCTGCTCTCCCATGTGACGACCATTCCCGACTACACCCCACCGGTGCTGATGCTGGTCGGCCTCGGCGTCGGGATCGACTACGCGCTGCTGGTCTTCGCCCGCTACCGTTCCGAACTGCTGCACGGCGCCGATCGCGAGACGGCCACCCGCACCGCCCTGGACACCGCCGGCCGATCGGTGCTGTTCGCCGGCGCCACCGTGGTGATCGCCCTGCTCGGTCTGTACACGCTGGGTCTGGGCGCGCTCGAGGGGGTCGCGCTCGGGGTGACCCTCACCGTGCTGATGACCATGCTGGCCTCCCTGACCCTGTTGCCCGCGCTGCTGCACATCTTCGGCCGCCGCATCGAGCGCAGCGTGCACAAGCACGCCGAGCGTGCCCGGCGCCGTGGCCGGGAGCCCGGCCGGCGCTGGCGTGCTTGGGCGGACCTGGTGCAGCGCCGCCCGGTGCCGGCCCTGCTGGTGGCCGTGATCGCCCTGCTGGCCCTCAGCGCCCCCGCCCTGGACCTGCGTCTGGGCTTCGCCGACGAGGGCAACGACCCGGCCGGCAGCACCACCCGGGAGGCGTACGAGCTGGTCACCCGGGCCTTCGGGCCGGGTGCGAACGGCCCGTTGGTGGTGGTGACCCCCGACGGCGACGAGGCGAGCGCGCAAGCCGCGTTCGACGTCCTCAGTTCGCATCCCGCAGTGGCCGAGGCCACGCCGCCACAGGCGTCCGAAAACGGTTTTCTCATCACCAGTCTCGCCTTCCCGGCGGGCTCCCCGCAGGACGGGCGCACGGCCGACCTGGTCGGGCAGTTGCGGGCCGACCTGCCCGAGGGCGTCCTGGTCGGCGGTCCCACCGCGGCCACGGTCGACTTCTCCACCGCCGTGGGCGAACGATTCCCGTTGTTCGTCGGTTCGGTCGTCGGGCTCTCGGCCCTGCTGCTGCTGATGGTGTTCCGGTCGGTGGCGATCGCGGTCAAGGCCGCGGTGCTGAACCTGCTGTCGATCGGCGCCGCGCTGGGGGTGATGGTCCTGGTCTTCCAGCACGGCCGGCTGTGGGCCGAGCCCGGGCCGATCGAGGCGTTCGTGCCGGTGATGATCTTCGCCATCGTGTTCGGGCTGTCGATGGACTACGAGGTGTTCCTGGTCTCGCGGATGCACGAGGAGTGGACCCGCACCGGCGACGCCACCACCGCGGTGCGCGAGGGCCTGGCCGGCACCGGCAGCGTGATCACCGCCGCGGCCGCCATCATGATCGTGGTGTTCGGCGCGTTCGTGCTCAGCCCCAGCCGGATGCTGCAGATGATGGGCCTGGGCATGGCCACCGCGGTCCTGCTCGACGCCCTGGTGATCCGCTGCCTGATCGTGCCCGCCGTGATGCGCCTGCTCGGCGATCGGGCCTGGTGGGCTCCGCGTCGGCTACAGCGCACCCTGCCCGGCCTACGGGTGGAGTAGGCCGGGCTCCCCTACCTGGGGAGACCCGGCCCGACCGCATCAGGAGCGGTCGTCCTCCAGCCCGTCCAGGAACGCGACGTCCTCGGCGGAGAGGGTGAAGTCGAGGTCGGTGTTCTGGCTGATCCGCTCGGGCGTGACCGACTTGGGCAGCGGCAGGATGTCCTTCTCGAGCAGGTAGCGCAGGCTCACCTGGGCCACCGACCGGTCGTACTTGGCGGCGATCTTCTCCAGCTCGGGGTGCTTCAGGATCTTCCCGGTGGCCAGCGGCGAGTAGCCCTCCACCAGGATGTCGTTGGCCTTGCAGTAGGCGGTGAGCTCGTCCTGGGTGTAGCCGGCGTGCCAGCGGATCTGGTTGACCATCGGGCGGATCCGGGCCGTCCGGTTCAGCGACTCCAGGTCGGCGATGCTGAAGTTGGAGACGCCGATCGAGCGGATCCGCCCGGCCTCGGTGAACTCCTCCATCGCCCGCCACACCGCCTGGTTGCCCTCGGCGTGGTCCTGGCCGGGCTGCGGCGAGGGCCAGTGGACTAGATAGAGGTCGACGTGCCCGATGCCGAGCAGCGAACTGGACTCCTCGAAGCTGGCCCGGGCCCGGTCGTAGTCCTTGATGTCGGCCGGAAGCTTGGTGGTGACGAAGATTTCGTCACGCGGGATGCCGCTGTCGCGCACCGCGCGGCCCACGCTCTCCTCGTTGCCGTAGGCGCGGGCCGTGTCGATGTGCCGGTAGCCGTTCTTCAGGGCGTAGCTGACCGCGTCGTAGGCCTCCTGGCCGTCCGGGATCTGCCAGGTGCCGAAACCGATCTTGTCGATCCGGACACCGTTGCTCAGGGTGAAGTGCTCGTTCAGGACAGACATGCAGCTCACCCTACGTACGGAACCGTCCGGCGCCACCGCGGTTACCGTTGGGGCGTGATCACCGACGTCGAGGAGTGGACGCAGCACCTGTCGGCGGCCGACCTGCCGCCCATGCTGGCCCGGGACGCCGTCACCGAGGACTTCCGGGCCCGGGTGGTCACCGGACGGCTGGGGGCAGTGCGACTGGCCGAGCTGGCCACCCCCGGCGGTGAGTGCTTCCGCGACGAGGAGGGAGTGCGCGAGGCCGACCAGGGGTTGTGCCAGATCTACCTCACCCGGCGGGGCCGCACACGTCTGCAGCAGGCCGGGCGCGTGGCCGAGCTGGGCGCCGGTGACCTGGCGGTGGTCGACCCGGCCGCCCCTCTCGAAGTGGTGACCACCGACACCCGGTACCTGACCCTGCTCGTGCCCCGGCATCTGCTGGGTCTGGACAGCGAGGACCTGAGCCGGCTCTCGGGACATCGGATCGACGGCTCGGCGGGCTCCGGAGCGTTGCTCACCGCGCTGGTGCGCACTGCCGTCCGGTCGATCGGCACGTTCGCCGAGGAGGAGGCGAACCGCTCGGGTACCGCCCTGACCGAGCTCGTCAGCGCCCTGCTGTCGTCCCGGCTGCCCCGGCTGTCGCCGGACGAGGCGTTGCGCGGCCGGATCCGTGCCTACATCAAGGCGAATCTGTCTGCCCCGGGCCTCGATCCGAGATCGGTGGCGGCCGCGCACCACATCTCGGTGCGTCGTCTGCACCAGCTCTTCCGCCCCGAACCGCTCACCGTGGCCGCCCTGATCCGGCACAACCGGCTCGAGCGCTGCCGCACCGATCTGACCGGCTGCCGGCACCTGAGTGTGGCCGCCGTGGCAGCGCGCTGGGGCTTCACCGACGGGGCGCACTTCAGCCGGCTCTTCCGGGCTACCTACGGCTGCACGCCCACCGAGCACCGGCAGAACCCGCCGACGATGCACTGATCGGCAATCGGGACTGCACGTATGTCCATGGCCGACCACTGCCGCCCGCCCCGAAGCTGTTTGTGCGCAGCAACATCTCACCGCACAAGCATCGGAGTACTTACGTTGGACCAGTCCGTCGAGACCGCCGCAGCCGTTCCCGCCCGGATGTGCGAGGCCTGGAATCGCGGGGACGCGGCCGGCTTCTTCGCTGATTTCACTGACGACGCCCGTCTGGTGGAGTTCGAGGGAACGATCGTCCAGGGCCGCGAAGCCCTGATCCAGGGCCAGGTGCCGCTGTTCGACACCGTGCTCAAGGGGTCACGCCTGGTCGACAGCACGGTGCTGTTCGCCGAAGAGGTCTCCCCCGGCACGGTTTTTCTGCACCACCGGGCCGGCCTGCTGATGGCGGGCGAGACCGAGCCCCTGCCGACCCGGATCACCATGCAGCTGTACGTGCTGCGCCGGCTCGAGAATCGCTGGCAGGTGGTGGCTCTGCAGAACGGACGGGTCCTCTCGTTCGAACACTCGGCACACCTGGACGCCCTGGTCTCCGAATAGGAGTACGTGAGGGCGGCGGGCTCGCCGCGCCAACAGCCTGCCCGCCGCCCCCACAGCTCGAGGGTTACCCGGCCATCAGTTCCAGCGTGTCGACCACCCGGTGGGAGAAGCCCCACTCGTTGTCGTACCAGGCCACCACCTTGACGTGCTTGCCGTCGACGCGGGTCAGCGCCGAGTCGAAGATCGCCGAGGCGCTGCGGCCGGTGATGTCGCTGGAGACCAGCGGCTCGTCGGCGTACTCGAGGATTCCCTCGAGCCGCCCCTTGGCCGCGGCCTGGTAGGCGTTCAGCACCTCTTCCCGCGAGACCTCGTGCGACACGCTCGTGTTCAGCTCGACCAGCGAGCCCACCGGCACCGGCACCCGGATCGAGTCGCCCGAGAGCCGGCCGTTCAGGCGGGGCAGCACCTTCCCGATCGCCTTGGCCGCACCCGTGGTGGTGGGCACGATGTTGACCCCGGCGGCCCGGGCCCGGCGCAGGTCGCGGTGCGGGCCGTCCTGCAGGTTCTGCTCCTGCGTGTAGGCGTGCACCGTGGTCATGAAACCGTGCTCGATCCCGGCCAGTTCGTCCAGCACCGCGGCCAGCGGGGCGAGGGCGTTGGTGGTGCACGAGGCGTTCGAGACGATCACGTGCCGGTCCGCGTCGTACACCTCGGTGTTCACCCCGAAGGCCAGGGTGACGTCGGCCCCGTCGGAAGGCGCGCTCACCAGCACCTTCCGGGCACCGGCGGTGAGGTGGGCGCGGGCCGCTTCGGCCTTGGTGAAGCGCCCGGTGGACTCCAGCACGATGTCGACACCGAGCTCGGCCCAGGGCAGTTCGGCGGGATCACGCTCGGCCAGCACCCGGATCCGGCGGTCGCCGACCACCAGCTCGTCGCCCTCCAGGGCGACCGGGCGGTCGAGCCGGCCCAGGGCGCTGTCGTACTTCAGCAGGTGCGCGTTGGTCTGCGGCGCGGACAGGTCGTTCACCGCGACCACCTCGAGCTTGCTGTCCCGCTCGAGCAGGGCGCGCAGGGTGTTGCGGCCGATGCGGCCGAATCCGTTGACGGCGATGCGGGTCATCGCTCCCCCTCTCGTTTCGCCCTCCATCCTGAGCGCCGCGCCAGCATCCCGACAGTGGCCTGAAAGCCAGCATGCGCAAACATCTGGCCAGCAAGATCGCCATTGACCGCAAGGATCCGGCCAGCGGAATCAGGACTCAGGGGTTCAGGGTTCAGGAGCTCAGGCCGAGAACGTGTGCCGGTACTCGGTGGGCGAGGTGCCGAGAATCCGCTGGAAGTGCAGCCGCAGGTTGGCCCCCGTACCCAGCCCGACCCGTCCGGCGATCTCCTCGACCCCCAGGTCGGAGCGCTCCAGCAGTTCGCGGGCCACATCGATCCGGGCCCGCAGCACCCAGCGCATGGGGGTGTGCCCGGTGCTTTCCGCGAACCGACGCGAGAACGTACGCACCGAGACCCCCGCATGGCGAGCCAGATCGTCCAAAGTTATTGGTTCGCCGAGATTCTCCAGGGCCCACTGGCGCGTGGGGGCGAACAACTCACCCACCACCTCGGGCACCACCCGGGGCACGTACTGCGCCTGACCGCCGCTGCGGAACGGCGCCGCCACCACCCGCCGGGCCACCTCGTTCGACAACGCCACGCCGTGATCGGTGCGCACCAGGTGCAGGCACAGGTCGATGCCCGAGGCGGCGCCGGCCGAGGTGAGCACCTGCCCCTCGTCCACGAACAGCACGTTCTCGTCCACCCGGATCAGGGGGTGTTTCTGCGCCAGCGCCCGGGTGTAGTGCCAGTGCGTGGTGGCCCGCCGCCCGTCGAGCAACCCGGTCGCGGCCAGGGCGAAGGCGCCGGTGGAGATCGCAGCCAGGCGCGCGCCCCGCTCCCGGGCCTGCAGCAGGGCCCCCACGACGGACGCCGGTGGCTCGGTGTTCGCCGGATCACGATAGCCGGGGATGAAGACGGTGTCGGCGTGGCCGAGCGCCTCCAGACCCTCGGCCACGTGGTACGACAGACCGTCACCCCCGGTCACCAGCCCGGGAGCCGCACCGCACACCCGCACCTCGTAGGGCATGGTCGGGCGGTTGGCGAAAACCTGCGCGGGTATGCCCACATCGAGGGGTTTGGCGCCCTCGAGCACCAGCACGGCGATGCGGTGGAGGGCCATGTCAGGCCGGTTCCGGCACTCGCAGGACGAAGAACGTGGGCCGCCGGCGGATCGCGAAGCCGAGCGACTCGTACAGCCGCACCGCCCCCGCGTTCGTCGAATCGGCGTGCAGCAGCGGCGTCTCACCGCGTTCGATGATGCCGTGGGCGACGGTGCGCACCAGCCGGGCCGCGAAACCGCGCCTGCGGTAGTCCGGGTCGGTGGTGACGGCGCTGATCTCGCGGTAGCCGGGCGGGTTCATCCGCTCTCCCGCCATCGCCACCAGCCGGCCCTCACGCCGCAAGCCGTAGTAGTTGCCCAGTTCGACGGTGCGCCGCTCGAACGGGCCCGGCTCGCTGCGGGCCACCAGGGCCAGCATGTCGTCCACGTCTGCGGGGCCCAGCCGTACCGCCTCCGGGTCGGGGGTGGCGATCAGGGCGCCGGTGGCCACCATCTGCACGCCGTAGAACGGCTGGACCACTTCCCAGCCGGGCGGCAGGAACTCGGGCAGTTCGGGAATCTCACAGACGAACACCGTGCGGTCGGGCGCGGCCAGAGCGGCCAGCTCCTGCCAGGCCTGCGGATCCCTGGGGTCACGCAGGGCGTTGAACGGGGAGATGTCCGGCTGATAGCGCCGGGCCCGCTCCCCCAGCGGCTGCACGGCGAAGGACGAGTGGGGTCCGGCCAGCGAGGCCCATGCCGGGTTGTCGAGGGGGTGGGTGAGCTGGGCACCCGGCACGCCGTCCTGCACCGAAGTCATCGCCGGGTCTTGCCTTTCTCGCAGCCGTCTGTGGTCCGCCTGGAAGTTGAACACGGGCCGGGGTGGATCAACAAACCGGTTCACCGGCTCCTCACCCGCGCAGCAGGCTCTCCACCTCGGCGTCGAACAGCAGGGCGGGGTCGAACCCCATACCGGTGAAGTGCCCGGCCAGTTCCAGCGAGAGCACCCCGTGCACGCGGGTCCAGAACGAAAGAGCCCGATGGAGGACGTTGGTGGGCACCGATTCCGAGGGGGCCCAGTGGCGGTGCTGGTCCAGATTCTCTTCCAGAGCACCGTCGCGCCCCGGCGTGCCCTGGAACACCTGGACCAGTACCGCCATGATCTCGCCGGCCACGGCCGTGGTGTCTTCCGGCGCCTGGTACCCGGGTACCGGCGTGCCGTAGAGCAGGAAGTAGCGGTGTGGATCGGCCAGGGCCCACTGCCGGACGGCCCGGGCCACGTGTGTCGCCTCGGGCTGCTCTTCACAAGCCTCGCGAACAGTGTCGGCCAGGCTGCGGTAGCCGTCCCGGATCAGCTCGGTGACCAGTTCGTCCCGGCCGGCGAAGTACCGGTAGAGGGCGGGGCCGCTCATCCCCATCTGCTGGGCGATCGCCTTGAGCGACAGGGCCGCCACCCCGGTCCGGGCGATCTGCTCCCAGGCCCGTTCCTTCACCTCGGCCTGCACCTGAGCCCGGTACCGCTCCCGTGGGCCGGGGACCCCCATGGTTCTCGCCTCTCCTCGTAGCCGCTTCAGTTACAGGCTATCACCGTTGCTATTGCCAGAAACGATCGATGAGTTATAGCCTCTAACTAGAGCAACTACCGGTCACGAAGGAGAATGTCATGACTGCCAACACGCTTTCGCCGACCCAGCCCTCCCCGGCCCGCGTCCGGCCCACGCCGCGCGCCGTGATCGTCTCGGCCTGGGCGGTCCCGGTGATGGTGGCCGGGGGATTCGCGATGCTGGCGATCGTGCCGCTGGGCATCGCCACCGCCGGCGTCTGGCGCAATCCGGGCCTTCGCCGCCTGCGGCCCTGGGCCGCCGCCCTGAGCACCTCGTACGCGGCGGCCCTGCTGCTGTGGGCGATCGGACCCGACCGGCCGGGAAGCCTGACCAAGGATCTGCACCCGGTTCACGCCGTGGTGATCTGCGCCCTCGGGGTGGCTCTGGCGGTCGCGTTCCACCTGAACCGCCGCCGGAGCCACCCCTGAGAGGCAGACCTACCGGGCCGCCACCGGCGTCCTGCCGTGCAGGGCGTCCAGCACCGTCTGCGGCACCGGCTTGCCGAGCATCTTGCAGGTGGTCACGTCCTGGGCGGCGAAGGCGACCTGGGCGAAGCGCTCGGCGCCCGGGTTGCTGCTCAGGTCGCTCGGGCCGGCGGTGGTGTCGCTGACCGCCGTGCGCCGGCCGTCCTCGGTGGCCACGGCCGTGCTGTGGTGACCGTTGGTGTCACCGCCGTGCCCCCAGACCGGCCCGCAGGCCGAGTCGATGTGGAACAGGCCGAGGCCGTAGCCGCCCCTGATCGGGAACTCCGCGGGCAGCTCGACGGTCTCCTTCATCTCGTTGAGTTGCTGGTCCGAGAAAAGCTTCCCCTTCAGCAGCCCGGAGAAGAACCGCGACAGGTCGCGCTGGTCGGAGATGATCGCCCCGGCCGCGCCGCCCCAACCGCCGATCGGCCAGGTGGACGTGTCGGCGTAGCTGGGCTTGCCACTGGCGAAGCTGACCGCGTAGCCGTGGGCGTAGCCCGGACCGGTGTCGGTGGCCCGCGGCTGCGGGAAGTAGGTGTTCTTCAGGCCCAGCGGGCGGGCAATACGCTGCTGCACCAGGTCGGGCAGGCTCTTGCCGGTGACTTCCTGCAGCAGGATCCCGATCAGCGTGTAGTTGGTGTTGGAGTAGTTCCAGGCGGTGCCCGGGGCGAAGTCCGGCTCGTGCGCGAAGGCCACCTTCAGCAGCTCGTCCTCGGTCCAGACCCGCTGCGGGTCGCTGGTCAGGCCCTCGGCGAACTTCTCGTCGGCGGTGTAGCTGAACAGGCCGCTGGTGTGGTTGAGCAGCATCCGCACCGTGATGTTCCGGCCGTTCGGCACCACCCCGGGCAGGTACTGCTCGATCGGTGCGTCCAGGTCGACCTGGCCCCGGTCGACCAGCTGCAGGGTGAGCGCGGACATGAAAGTCTTGGTGTTGCTGCCGATCTCGAACTGGTCCGTGGCCCTGAGCTCACGTCCGGTCTCCCGGTCGGCCACCCCGTCGGCACTCAGCGCGACCCCGCGGCCGTTGTCGATGCGGGTCATGTAACCCGGGGCGCCGCTGTCCAGGACGTGCCGGGCGACGTCGCGGATCACCGGGTCGCCCGGGCCGGAGTGCGCGGACGAGGTGGCTGCGGTGGCCACCGCGCCTGATCCGGCGAGGACGGCGGCCGCGGTGAGCACGAGTGCTTTGGTCGTGGTGTTCGTCGTCATGCTTCAAGCCTGTCGGCCGGCCTGCCGCCGGTCATTGCCTCCTACTGCCCAGTGGCCCTTCCAGGCATCCCCCCTACGGTAGTAGCGCAGGCACTACCTACGGGACGAAGGAGCATCAGGTGCCGATCTGGTTAGAGGCCGGATTCTGGGGCCTTCTGGCCGGCAGCGCCCTGGTTCTGGGCGCCTCCGTCTCCTGGTTCCTGAACGTGCCCCAGCGGGTCGTGGCCGGGGTGATGGCCTTCGGCGCCGGCGTGCTGATCTCGGCCCTGGCCTTCGACCTGGTCGACGAGGCCGAGACCACCGGCGGGCTGCCGCCCACGGTGCTGGGCTTCCTGGGCGGCGCCGCCGTCTACGTGGCCGCGAACGTGGCCCTCAACCAGTACGGCGCGCGCCACCGCAAACGCTCGGGCGCCCAGCAACCCTCCGAGAGCCAGCACCAGGGCAGCGGAGCCGCGATCGCGGTCGGCGCCCTGCTGGACGGCATCCCCGAATCCGTCGTCCTGGGCCTGTCCCTGCTCAGCGGCGAGGGCGTCGGGATCGCCGTCCTGGTGGCGATCTTCATCTCCAACCTGCCCGAAGGTCTCTCCAGCGCCGCCGGGATGAAGCAGAGCGGACGCAGCGCCCGCTACGTGTTCGGGGTCTGGGGCGGTATCGCCGTGGCCAGCGGTCTGGCCGGGCTGCTGGGATCGGTTCTGCTGCAGGACGCCTCGCCGGCCACCATCGCGACGATCACCGCGGTCGCCGCCGGGGCCATCCTCGCGATGGTGGCCGACACGATGATTCCCGAGGCGTTCGAACGCACCCACCTCTACACCGGATTCATCGCCACGCTCGGCTTCATGCTGGCCTTCACCGTCCAGCGTCTCGGCTGAGTCCCCCTGTGGCAGCCTTGTAGCAGCCCTGTAGCAGCCGGTTTTCAGGCGGCGTCCAGGGCCGCGCGGTGCTCGTCCGAGAGCGTCACCGCCAGGGCTCCCAGCGATTCCTCCAACTGCTCGACCGAGCTGGCCCCGATCACCGGCAGCATCGCTGCCCGCCGCGGCGGCAACTCCTTGAGGGAGGCGCGGTCGCTGCCCGCCGGTCGATCCATCTGGCTCACCGGGCCGGCGATGTGCCAGGCCAGGGCGACCTGGTTGGCGGTGACCCCGAGTTCGTGGGCGATCCGGTGCACCAGACGCAGCCGCTCCACGCTGCCCGGGTGGTCGTACGGCGGCAAGGTCGCCAGCCAGGGGCGCACCAGCTGCCCACGCTGGTTCGGCGAGTAGGTCGCGATGGTCAGGTCGGGCTCCTGCGCGGCGTAGTCGATCCCCTCCGTGTCGACCACCGTCATCGTCGAGAGCCCCGGCCTGGGCCAGTAGATCGAGTGTTCCTGCTGCCAGACCCCGAATTCAGGACGTCCGGCGCGGCGGCTGTGCTCGCGGGCGACAGCGAGCCTCCAGGTGGCTGTGTTGGAAAGACCAGGAATGGTCACCAGGCCTTCCTCGACCAGGGCCGAGAAGGTGTCGGCGATCTCGGTGACCGGCAGCCGCCGGTCGTCCACGTGCCCGTAGTAGACGCCCACCTTCGAAAGTCCCAGGCGTTCCAGGCTGCCGGCCAGCTCGGTGCGCACCGTCTTCTCGGAGAGCCCCTCGAAGTTGGTCGGCCCGTCACCCCGCAACGGCCGGTCCTGCTCCAGCTTTCCCGCCCCGCTCTTGGTGGCGACCACCACCTCGTCGGCCACTCCCCGGTCGGCCAGCCAGCTGCCGAGGATCCGCTCGCTGTCACCGGCCTGCGTCCCCAGAGTGTCCTCGGTCCAGCTGCCGTAGTTGTTGGCTGTGTCGAAGAACCGGCCCCCGGCCTCGAAGTAACGGTCCAGCAGGGCGTACGACTCGTTCTTGCCGAGCTGGACGCCCAGGTTCATGATGCCGAAGCACACGGCGCTCACCTCGAGGGTGTTGGTGCCGCTGCGCAGCGTCCTGGTCTGCGGTGTCGCGTTCATGCCGATAAAGCTAGGCCGGAATTGGTCGGGGATCCCGGTCCAATCCAGCTTACAGAATCCGGACCAATCCCGGCCGATCCGGAACCGGACATGGTTAGCATCGGGCTGATGTTCACCGTTGGAGCCGTCTCGCTCAACCTCCCGGACGGGCCGGGCTCGCTCACCCGGCGCCTGTGCGCGGCGTTGCGCGAGGGCATCCAGACCGGCCGACTGGCACCCGACTCCGCCCTCCCACCCAGCCGCTCACTGGCGTCCGAAATCGGATGTTCTCGCTGGGTGGTCACGGAGGCCTACGGCCAGCTGGTGACCGAGGGATACCTGATCGCCACCACCGGCTCCGCCACCCGCGTGCGCGGCACCGCGACCGGCTTCCCGACCGGTGCCGCCCACCAGCTCGCACCCCCTCCCCGGCCGCGCTTCGACCTGACCCCCGGTGTGCCCGACCTGGCCGCCTTCCCCCGCTCCCGCTGGGCCGAGGCCTACCGCCAAGCCGTTCTCGACCTGCCGAACGATCTGCTGGCCGGCCGCGCCCTGATCTCCACCAGTGCCGCCCGCACCACCCTGACCGACTTCCTGCGCCGCACCCGCCAGGTGCAGGAAGACCCCTCCCAGCTCAGCCTCACCACCGGCTCCACCGCCGGGATGGGCTGGCTGACCGCACTGCTGGCGAAACTGGGCCACACCCGTATCGCCGTCGAAGACCCTTCCTGGGCAGGCCTTCGCGCCGTGGCCCGCCGAGGCGGGATCACCCCCGTCCCGATCCCCGTCGACCAGCACGGACTCGTGGTCGGCCGGCTGTCCGAACACCGTGACGTCCGCCTGGCCCTGGTCACCCCGGCCCACCAGTTCCCCGTCGGTGTGGCCCTTTCCGCAGCGCGACGACTCGAGCTGATCGACTGGGCCCGCCGGGTGGACGGCCTGATCATCGAGGACGACTACGACGCCGACTTCCGTTACGACGCACGACCGGTGGCCAGCCTGCAGGGCCTGGCCCCCGACCGCGTCGTTCTGCTCGGCTCGCTGTCCAAGGCCCTCTCCCCGGCCATCGAACTGGGCTGGCTGATCATGCCGCAGCCGCTGATCATGGCCCTGCTCGGACTCGACCTGGACCGCATCGTCAGCCCTTCGCCCATCACCGTCGAGGCGCTCGCCGTGATGATCGAACGGGGCTGGTACGAGCGGCATCTGCGGGCCCAGCGGCTGCGCTACCGGCGCCGGCGCGAGCTGTTCGTGGACGCCCTGGCCCAGCACCTGCCCCAGACCCAGGTCACCGGCCTGGCCGCCGGGCTGCACCTGCCCCTGCGGCTGCCCCCGGGCACCGACGCCGCCGAACTGGTGCGCCGCGGCGCACGCCGGGAACTCGGCCTGGTCAGCGCCGAGCGCTACCGCATCCGCCCGCTCGACGACCCCGGTCTGGTGCTGGGTTTCGGCAACCTGCGCGACAGCCGCATCGACGAGGCGGTGCAGCGCCTGGCCGTTGCGACTGCGGAAAGCGTCAGGTCGCCGAGAAGACGGCCACGATGAAGTCGTCCTCCGGCGAGAACGGCCGCAGGTCCCAGGTGCTCAGCAGCACGTCGGCGTTCAGGCCGGCCTGCACCGCGTCGCTCAGGAAGTCGTCCACCTCGTAGCCCCGGCCGGCCCCGAAACCGATCACCACCCGGCCGCGCTCGGCCAGGTGCAGCCGGAAGCGGCGCAGGATCTCGCCGCGGGTGTCGGGGGCACAGAACGTCATCACGTTGCCCGCGCAGACGATCACGTCGAACCGCCGGGGCGTCCCGTCGGGCTCGGTCAGCTCCAGCGTGGACAGGTCGCCGGTGAGCCAGAGCGGCCCGGGGTGGTCCACCTCGGCGGCGGCGATCAGGGCCGGGTCGAGATCGACCCCGACCACCTGGTGCCCCTGCCGGAACAGGTACCCACCCAGCCGACCCGGGCCGCACCCGGCGTCGAGGATGCGGGAGCCCCGCCCGGCCATCGCGTCGATCATCCGCGCCTCGCCGTCCAGGTCGGCACCCTGAGCGGCCATCTTGCGGAAACGCTCGATGTACCACTGGGAATGACCCGGATCCTCGGCGAGCCGCCGCAGCCAGAGGTTCTCCTGGGTCATTGCGCACTCACTCTCAACTGGTCACCCTGCTTACGTTCACCTACGCCACCGACCCTACTCGGGGGCCGAAGGTCCCCGGCCCAGGGCACATCGGCCCGAACTCGCAACGAACCGAACTCACAGCGGCCCGAGCACGTCGGCCGGGTCGGCCTGGAGGTCCAGCCCGGTCAGCACCTGTCGCAGGGCTCGCTCCTCGAAGCGGAAGTGGCTCTCCATGACTGCTCCCACTCCTTCCAGGTGCCGGGCCAGCTCCTGCGGCCCGGCCCGGCGATCCACCGCCGCCTGCAGTCCGCCCAGCAGGTGGGCGATCATCGAGTGGTCCTGCTCCAGCTTGCGCAGGGTCTCGCGCAGGTCGGGACGGGCCTGGGCGATGGCCGGGAACAGTGTCCTGTCCTCCCCGCGGTGATGCGTGTCCAGCGCTGCACAGAACCCGTGGCAGTGCAGCAGCAGATCCCGGGCTCCCTCGGCGCCGGCGGTGCGGGAGATCTCCAGGGCCTCACGCAGCCGGGCATGCACCCGCAGCAGTTCCTGACCCCAGGCGACGAGCCTGGTCTCTTCTCTGCCTTGTTCTTTGCTCTCGACCACTGATTCGCCGCCCTCAGACACGGGCGGACGAAGGGAACGACGCGAACATCGCCGTACTCCTTCTGATCCGGCGCCTCCATGCCTGACACGGACTGCCACCGGCACGCGACGCTGCGCATCACCCTACCCGATCGGCGTAGCCGCCGACCCGACTCGTCCGTGAGTGCCTCGCTCTGGGAGGTTTCGGCGCTCACAGGCGGCTGCCGGCCGGACAGCCACTAGGCCGGACGGGTGGCGCGGCCGGGCGGTCGAACACGTTGGGTAATGCCTGTGCGACAGCTGACGACGAGAGGCGGGACAGTAGCTAGCTGGGCCGGACCTGAAAGGTCCCTCCGGCCTGAACGGGAAGGTTCCCATGCGCGCAGCAACCCGTAGGCGTATCGCCGTACCGGCCGCCATCACCTCCGGCCTGCTGGTCAGCGGCCTCCTGGTGTGGCACACGTCCAACGCAGCGTTCAGCGGCGCTACCCAGAACGCCGGCAACAGCTTCGCCACCGGCACGGTCTCGCTGACCAGCGACCGCCCCGGCGCCGTCCTGTTCAACCTCACCGGGATGTCGCCGGGCAACCCCGAGACCGAGTGCATCACGGTCGAGTACACCGGTACCGCGGCCTCCACCGTGACCCTGGCCGCCCGGTATCCCAACAGCGACACGGTCGCCGCGCACCCGCTCGCCACGTACCTGAACTTCGCGATCGAAGAGATCCCGCTGACCGGGGACTGCAAGGGCGCCTCGGCGGTGACCAAGACCGCCGACGTGCAGGCCGCGCAGACCACCCTGGCCAACAAGGTCGCGAACATGTCCTCCGGCGTCGGCACCGGCGTGAACTGGGCGGCGGCGACCACCGGGGCCAAGAAGCGGTTCCGTTTCGTCTCCGAGGTGCAGTCCACCAACTCCGCGCAGGGCCTGAGCGCGACCGTGAACCTGGTCTGGACCGCGACCAGTAACGCGTGATGAGCGGCCGGCGTCTCGGGAGCGGCCTGGTCGGCACCGGCCAGGTCGTCTCCATCCTGGCCCTGGCCCTCGCCGGTGGCCTGATGGTGTGGGGCGCGCTGCCCCTGCTGCTCGGCTGGTCCACCCACGCGGTGGTCAGCGGTTCGATGAGCCCCCAGGTCCAGGTCGGTGACGTCCTGGTCTCCGGCGAGGTCGCGCCCTCGGAGCTGCGCCCCGGCATGGTCGTGCTGTTCCGCGACCCGGTCGACCCGGAACGCGTCATCTCGCACCGCATCGCGGCGGTGAACGAAGACGGCTCGTTCACCACCCAGGGCGATGCCAACCCCACCGCCGACACGGCCGCGGTGCCGGCCGGCAACGTGCTCGGAGTGGCCCGGCTGCGCGTGCCCTGGATCGGCTACCCGGCCGTCTGGCTGGGCGAGGCCCGCTACGACCTGGTCGCCGGCACCCTGGCCAGTGTGATCGGGATGACCCTGCTGGCGCTGTGGCCGGACCGCAGGCCGGGTGACGACGGCGGGGCCCCCGGCCCGGCCGCGGCCGAACCCTGGCCCTGGCTGGTTCACATGCGTACGCCCTGACCGCCACCATGGACCGATGCGACCGTTCCGGATCGACATCCCCGCCGCGGACGTCCACGATTTGCACCATCGCCTGAAACAGACCCGCTGGCCGACCCCGGGCACCACCCGCGACTTCTCGCAGGGCCTGCCGCTGGAACTGGTGCAGGACCTGTGTGAAGACTGGGCGCACGGCTACGACTGGCCCGCCACCCAGGCCCGGCTCAACGAGATCCCGCAGATCACGGCCCGGATCGACGGCCTGAACATCCATGCGCTGCACGTGCGTTCGCCCCGTGCGGATGCAACCCCCCTGATCCTGACGCACGGCTGGCCCGGATCTTTCCTCGAATTCGAGGACGTCCTGGCTCCTTTGACGCTCGGGGACCCGGCCTTCCACGTCATTGTCCCCTCGCTTCCCGGCTACGGGTTCAGCGATCAGCCGACCGAGCCCGGGTGGGGTGTCCGGCGCATCGCCCGGGTCTGGGTCCAGCTCATGACATCGTTGCATTACACACGTTTCGTGGCAGCCGGCAGCGACTGGGGCACGAGCATCAGCACGTGCATCGGCCTCCAGCATCCGCAGCGGCTTCTGGGCCTGCACCTGATACCGCCGCTGGCTGCTCCTGCGCCCGGACAGCAACCCACCCCCGCCGAAGCCGCAGCACTGGCCGAACTCGCCGAACGCTCCCGCGACGCGTCGGCCTACTCCGAGGTGCACCGCACCCGACCGCAGAGCATCGGTTACGCCCTCACCGACTCCCCCGCCGCACTGGCCGCCTGGATCGGCGAGAAGCTCCTGACCTGGACAGACGGTACCGAAGCGCTGAGCCGGCGGCAGATTCTGGACAACCTGAGCCTGTACTGGTTCACCCGCACCGGCGCGTCCTCGGCCCGCCTCTACGCCGAGAGCATCGCCGAGGTGGGCTCCTGGTTCACCGATCCCGACGCGATCGGGCCGCTCACGGTGCCCACCGCCGCGACCGTCTTCCCGCGCGAGGTGCCCCGGCCGTCGCGGCGGTGGGTCGAGCACCGCTTTCCGCATCTGGTGCACTGGGGTGAGCCATTGCACGGCGGGCACTTCGGGGCCTGGGAGCAGCCGGAACTGTTCGCCGCCGAACTGCGGGCCGGCCTACGGGCCCTGCTCAGCGCCTGACCCGAACCTGATCCAGTCATGAAAAAGGCCCGGACCAGCGGTCTTCGACCGGGTCCGGGCCACCAGGTGCTGATGCGCGCCTGAAAAGATTTGTAGCTACAAGGCTGCGCGCAGCCGCGCCAGTACCTGCTCCGCGTCCCACGAGTAGTCGTACTTCTCGCTCAGGCAGTCGTCGTCGATGCAGTTCATGACGGCGGTGAGGGCCCGGCTCGCACGTTCGTTGAGAACGACGGACACGTAGCCGGTCTCCGGGTCGCGGGTCACTGCGATGACCGGCTCGGACTCCTCGAAGACCTGATCCTCCTCGAACTCGCTCTCGAAGAGATCGTCACGGGACAACAGCGGGCTCAGTGCATTCACTTTGAACCTCCAATAGAGCCTGGCGACACAGCGTCAGGACCTCGTGCCTCTTATCTTCCGGACCTGGGAGGATTTGGCAACCGGGAGGTAGTGACCTGTGTCACTTTGAGCTGGACGGAGAGATCTACCGAGAGTCAGGGGACGCTCTCCAGCCCGGTCGTGGAAGTTCTTGCCGCAACTGACAACTCCCGACCGGGCCGCAGACGCATCCGGATCGGCGATTTACACAGTGCATTCGGCCCGCACGTGAGCGGACTCACTCAGCCCCGCGTCCCGAGCCGACCGAACAAGATCGAGAACGGGTACAGTACTTGAGCCGGATTGAGATCTGGCCCGATTCCTGGCGGCCGACGACCGCGTTTCGCCCGCTTCCAGGCCAGAATCAGCCCGGGGCGGGCGGGTTGAACCGCCTCAGCGGGCCGCTGCCGCGTCGTAGCGCTCGCGCGCCTCCAGAACCCCCGGCATGTGGCTGCGCGCCCAGCGTTCCAGTTCCAGCAGCACCGGACGCAGCGTCTGGCCCGCCTCGGTGAGCTCATACACCACCCGCGGCGGTACCTCGGCGAACGCCTGACGCACGACCAGACCGTCACGTTCGAGCGCCTTCAGCGTCTGCGAAAGCATCTTCGGCGAGATCCCGGCCACCCGGTCGGCCAGGTCGCGGTACCGCGCCGGGCCGTCGGAGAGGACGCCGATGATCAGAACCGTCCAGCGGTCACCGATCCGGTCGACCAGCTGCCGGCTCGGGCAGTTCGGGTCGTACGGATCCCACTCGATGTCCTCGTTGCCCATCGGCGCCTCTCCTGTTCACGCGTCCATGCTCCGGCTCAGTAGGCCACACCGATGCGCTGACGCCGGTGTGCCCCCGCCTCGATCTCGTCAACATAGGCGATCGCGTAGTCGTCACCCGAAATCGTCTCTGCCCCTTCGAGCAACACGTCGCCCCCCTTCCGGAACGTGCCCGTGCGCTCACCGGGGTTCCACGACCCGAAGGCCGGGGCGGGGCTGACGTAGAACCAGTCCAGCTCGGCCGGGCTCTCGCGCAGCGCCTCGAGGATCGCCCGGTGGCTGCCGGCCTCACCCTTGTACGCGTCGGGGAACTCGGGGGTGTCGATCAGCGCGGGCCCACCCTCGGTCACGAACAGGGAGCCGGCGCCCCCCACGAAGCTCAGGCGCGCGCCCTGGTCGAGCGACACCTTGGTGAGCAGGGGCAGGGCGGCAGCCAACTCGGGCTGGCCCTCCTCGCCGGGCAGCGCCCGCAGGGCCACCACGATCTGGTCGGCCCCCTTGGTCACGTCCGCGACGAACGCCTCGTCGTGGATGGACCCGGTCAGCAGCTCGACCCCGGCCCCGACCTCCTTGGCGTGCCGGGCGACACCGACCACCTCGTGGCCCCGCGAGACCAGCTCGGCAGCGATCTTGCCGCCCGCGTAACCGGTGACCCCGAAGATGACGACCTTGGACACGATGAACCTCCTGGCTTGCTGTTGGATAGCTACTATCCAGAAGATAGCGAACAGGTAGGGGCCGCGCCAACCCGCCGAATGGGGATGTTGGCCAGGTCACCCGGGTGCCTGCGCCTCCGGTGGAGGGGCCAGGGTCGGGTTGGAACGACCAGACGGGAAGACCACCGGGACGATCCGGGCTAGGACGAGCAGCAGGGTGACGATCACGCCGAGTTCAGTCGGGCCCGAGTTCAGTCGGGCCACGTTCGATCGGGCCACGTTCGATCAGGCCACGTTCGATCAGGCCACGTTCGATCAGGCCACGTTCGATCAGGCCACGTTCGGTCGGGCGGTCCGCGTCGACCAGGTCCGGCTCGGCCGTTGGACTCGGCCAGACAGGACGACCATGGGAATGCACCGGACGGGACGCCGTCAGCAAGCAGGTGGCTGGTTCTACCGAGCGATGAGTCGGACCAGGCGCCAGGCCGAGCCGGTCGGGCTGAGCCGGGCCGACCGCAATGCCCGGGGCCGACTCGGCCGGACAGGCCGACCGCGAGATGGACCGGGTAGGGCGCTCTTAGGAGAAGGAATCCAGATCCCTACCGGCCATTTCGGCGGACTGCCGGGCCGGGTAGACCTACGAGTGCTCGCCCCCCGTTCCAAGCCGCCTCGCGCTCGTCGAGCCCACCCTCGACCAACGACGCCACCAGCAACTCGGCGAAGCGCAGGGTGCCCGGGCGGGCGGCGAAGGTGCCGGTAACCACGCGAGCAGCAAGCTCGTCCTCCAGACCAACGGGGCTGGGCCAGGCCGACCGGACTGAGTCGGTCGGGCCACCCGTGACCAGTCAGGGGGGCTGCTGCGATGCTGGCGGTTGCAGGCTCGGTGGCTGCGGGCCCGGTTGTGGGGGCTGCGGTAGGTGTGGACCCGATTGCGAGGACCAGGTCCGGCTCGGCCGTCGGGCTCGGCCGGACAGGACGGCCACGAGATGAACTGGACGGGAAGCCGTTAGCGAGCAGCGAGCTCGTCCTCCGGACCACCGGGCTGGGCCAGGCACCCAGGTCGACCGAGTCGGCCGGACCGAGTCGACCGGACCGAGTCGACCAGGTCCGGCCCGGCCGTCGGGCTCGGCCGGCAAGGACGACTGCGGTACGACCGGAGGGGTGCCGCTGGCGAGCAACCGGCCGGTTCTCTAGCGCAACGGGCTGGGGCGGCCGGCAGCCCGACGGCGACCGCCTGGTCGTCACGGTCTCCGTGCTCGACCCAAGCGCACGGGCTTCACCAGTTCGCTGTGTGGGAGGTCCCGGTCGATCCGCAGGGCCCGGCCCCGCGCCGGCTCACCTGGGGCGGCACCGGCGAGTCCCGGCCGGTGTTCACCGGGCATCACCGGCCGGCAGGACAACAGACCCGGGGATGTCTGGCCTCGCAAGACAACGGGTTTGCCGAGGACGCGCCCACGCCCTACAGGCAGGCTGGTTCATTGTGGAGAGGTGACAGCTGGCCAAAGCTGCTTGTGCAAACCCCAAGACGGCTGAGAGCAAGCAGATGGAATTCGCGCCCGCCCCAGGTCAATCCAACAGCGAGCCGACCCGCGGCGTAGGTCATTCCCACGAGCCAGGGGCAGGCCCACAGGCACTGATGCACCCACACCCGAGCCCTTGACCAGGTGACCAGGTGACCGGGGCAGGCGGGCCGATCTGCGCGCTGAGGTCGGCCACGGGCAGGAAAGCGCCTCAGGCGACCGAGAACCCGCCGTCCACAAAGATCGTCTGGCCGGTGACGTAGGCCGAGGCGTCGGAGGCGAGCCACACCGCGACCCCCGCGTAGTCGTCCAGTTCGCCGTTGCGGCCGATCTGCGTGCGGGCGGCCAGCGCCTCGGCGCGGCCGGGAATCGCGAAAGCCTCTGCGGTGAGCGGGGTACGCACGAACCCGGGGCCGACGGCGTTGCAGCAGACGCCCCGTGAGGACCAGGCCTCGGCCTGGGAGCGGGTGAGGCCGGTGACCGCGGCTTTGGTCACCCCGTAGCCGCCGCTGTTGCCGAAGGCGCGCACGGCCTGCTGCGACGCGATGTTGATGATGCGGCCCCAGCCCCGCTCGGCCATCGCCGGACCGAAGGCCTGGCCGAGCAGGAAGGCCGCGTGCACGTTGACCGCCATCATCCGGTCGTAGTCCTCGACGCCGAGCTCGCCCAGGGGCGGCCGCAGGTTGAGACCGGCGGAGTGGAGCAGGATGTCGATGTCACCGTGCTCGGCCGCGGCCTGCTCGGCGACCCGCTGGACCTGCGCCCGGTCGGACAGGTCGGCGGCGATCCACCCGGCCTGCACACCGTCGGCCCGCAGTCGTTCGGCGTTCTGGGCCAGCAGCTCCGCCTGGCGCGCCACCAGGATCACCCGGGCCCCGGCCCGCCCGATCGCCTCGGCCATGCTCAGCCCGATGCCCGAGCTGGAGCCGGTGATCAGGGCGGTGCGGCCGGAGCAGGAGAACAGCCGGTCGAGAGCGGGATGCATGCCCGGACCCTAGTCCGGGCACATCTCCCCACACCACCGGGTTGATCAGTTGCCGATCAGGGGCCGGTCAGTTGCCGGCGGCGTGGTACTGCTCGAGCACGGTGGACGAGATGCGCCCGCGGGAGGAGACCTCGATGCCGTTGCTGGCCGCCCAGGCCCGCACGGCCGCGGTGTCGGCCCCGGCGCTGACCTTGCGGATGGTGCGCCCGGACTTGGTCAGCCGGCGCGCACTGTTGGTGTAGGGCTCGAAAGCCTGACGCAATTTGGCCGCGTTCTTCTCGGTGACGTCGATCTCGTACGTCTTACCGTCGAGAGCGAAGGTGACCGTCTCCGCCGCGGGCTTTCCGTTGATGTCGTCGGTGAATTCCACGACCGTTCTCTGCGCCATGCCTCAGAGCATAGAACGGGAAAGGCCGAAGAAGTAATTCGGGCCGGCGGTGCGTGTCGAATTCGCCGAGTCGTCATTCACCCGAACGGAGGTAAACGACTACCCGGACGTTCCCCGCGTGCTCAGGAATGCTGATGGCCCACGAATCGCCACCGAATGCTCACGGAAAAGACCTGGACTCAGCGTTCCAGGTGCCAGGGCCGGTCGGGGCGGGTGCTGCGGGCCCCGGCCGACACCCGTAGGGCGTGCTCCGCGTGGTCGGGGTGCTCGGCGACCAGACCCAGGTACTCGTGCCCGGTCAGATGGCACCAGGACGGCAGGTCGATCGGGGCCGCCGGGTCGGTGGTCAGCACCCGCACCTGCGTGCCCGGCTCGGCCCCGGCCACCACCCCGCGCAGCTTGATCAGCAGACGCACGCAGAGCATTCCGGTGCCGTCCACCACGATCGGTGAGGGGCTGGTCAGCGGCCGGCCCGCCGGTCCGAGGCAGCGTACGAAACCGCCGCCGTGGCCGCCGAGACGGCGAGCACCGAGGGCCAGGCACCGATCTTCTTGGCCAGCGGGTGGGACAGCCCGAAGGCACCGACGTAGGTGGCGACCAGCGCGCCGGTGGTGACGGCATCGGTGTTGCGGGCCCACTCCCGGCCGGCCAGCACCCCGCCCACCGCGAGCACGGCCCCACCCAGCGGCCGGATGCCGGTACGGCGGGCCACCTGCCACCCACCGATGAGAGAGCCGGCGGTGACCGCTGCAGTAGGTAGACGCATGGCCCGACGGTACACCGCGATCTTGACGCGCCCATCGGTGGGATTGCTGAAACCAGGCGTTCTCCGGACTCCGGTCGCATACGGTCTGCACAACAGTTGGACCGTGATGAGGGGGTCACGATGAAGGTTGCCGTTGTGGGGGCCGGCTACGCCGGACTGGGTACTGCGCGGATGCTGCTGCGCTGCGGATTCCAGGTCACCGTGTTCGACCGGGCGCCGGACGTGGGCGGGGTGTGGAGCCGGACCCGGCGGTATCCGGGGCTGCGCACGCAGAACGACAAACGCACCTACGCCTTCTCGGAACTTCCGATGCCGCCGCACTACCCGGAATGGCCTTCGGGTGAACAGGTACAGCGCTATCTGGACAGTTATGTCGCCGTGTTCGGGCTCGGGCCGGTGCTGCGGCTGGACACCGAGGTGGTCTCGGCCGAGCTGGGTGAGCACGGCTGGACCCTGGTCACCGGCCCCACCCGGGAGACCCACACCTTCGACCACCTGGTGGTGGCCAACGGCATCTTCTCCCGGCCCGCCGTACCGGTCTACCCCGGGCGCACCGAGTTCGAGGCTGCGGGCGGGAGGGTCTGCGCCACATCGGAATTCGTGGAGCTGGAGCAGGCCCGTGACCGGGACGTGGTGGTGGTCGGCTACGGGAAGTCCGCCTGCGACGTGGCGGTGGCGGTCAGCGGGGTCGCCCGCAGCACCGCGGTCGTGGCGCGGCGCCTTCTGTGGAAGATGCCGCGCCGGCTCGGCGGGGTCCTCAACTACAAGTACCTGCTGCTGACCCGGATGGGCGAGGGCCTGTTCCCCTACCTGAGGCCCACCCGGTTCGAGAAGCTGCTGCACGGGCCGGGTTCCGGCGGTACCCAGGTGATGCTGGGCACGGTGCAGAACGCCGTGGTGCGACAGCTCGACCTGCAGCGCCTGGGCCTGGTCCCGGACGGCAGTTTCGACCAGATCGCCCGCAGCACGGTGAGTCTGGTCACCGAGGAGTTCTTCGAACGGGTCGCCGACGGCACCCTGCGGGTGCACCGCGACGAAACGGTCAGCGAGTTGTGCGCAGTCGACGGACGTCCGCACGCGCGGCTCGGGTCGGGGCGGACGGTCCCGGCCGACCTGGTGCTCTGCGGAACCGGTTTCGACCAGCAGGTGCCCTTCTTCTCCCCCGACCTGATCGCCCGGCTGCAGGACGACCGTGGCAACTTCGTGCTCTACCGGCACATCCTGCCCCCCGACGTACCCCGCCTGACCTTCGCCGGCTACAACTCATCGTTCTTCAGCCCGCTCGGCGCGGAGATGGCTGCCGCCTGGATCGCCGCCCACCTGCTCGGCGGGCTCGACCTGCCTCCGGCCGAGGAGATGCGGGCCCAGGTGGGCGAGCACCTGCGCTGGATGGAACAGTTCAGCGCCGGCAAGCACGCCCGCGGCACCAGCGTCATCCCCTTCTCCATGCACAACATCGACGAAGTGCTGAGTGACCTGCTTTTGGACGTCGGTCCGCTCACCAAGGCGCGTCAGTGGCTGCTCCCGGTCGACCCGTCGTCCTATCGCGACGTGGGCACCCGGCTGTTGAGAAAGCACGGCCTGGAAAGCTAATCGGGGGACATCACCCCGCTAGCGGTGGCCCGGCTGGGCCGGGCCCAGCTCTGAGCGCCGCAGAACGAGCGCGGCCATCACCCCGCCCAGCGGCAGCAGAGCGGTGAGCGCAGGGGTGAGCCAGTCGGCCGCTACCCCGTCCAGCCCACCGGCGAGCGCAGATCCGATGCTGCCGCCGGTGAGGAAGACGAGGGTGGCGATTCCTAGCGCTGCTCCTCGAAGTTCGCCCGGGGTGACGGCGCCGACGTGGGCCATCATCGCGGGCTGTCCGTGACCGAAGGCCAGGGCGACCAGGGCCACGGAGAGCATGAGCAGCGCGGGAGACGAGGACCACTCCCCCAGGGCCGCAGTGCCTAGCGCAACGGCGGCGAGGCCCGCGGCGCTCAGCAGGGTGAGATCGGTTCCCAGGCGGGCGATCACCGGCCGCGAGGTCCAGATCGCGGTCAGAGCGGCGAGAGCGGCGGGCAGCAGGGCGAACCCGATCTGCCGGGCACTCCACTGTTGGTCGGCCAGGCTGCCCGGCACGGCCACGAGCAGGGCGAACCAGGCCGCGGGAATGCCCGCGGCCGCAGTGGCGCCCAGGATCACGGCGCGGCTGGTGACCACCGCTCGGGGAAGGAACTGCCCGCCGGCCCGGACATGCCGAACCAGCAACGGGAGCCCGAGCACCAGTGCCAGCCCACCGGCGAAGCCGATCGCAGCGCCGTTCGAAGGGGCCTGGATCAGCAGGATCGCGCCGGCGGCGGAGGCGATCAGGTACGTAGCGCCGGGCAGGTCGAACCGCCCGGGCTCGCCACGCTCCGCCGGGGTGAGGCGCAGCAGCAGAGGCAGCAGGAACAGGGCGATCGCGGGCAGGGCAACGACCGGGCGCCAGCCCACGGCGCCCTCCAGCAGACCGGCCAGCAGCGGCGCGAGCGCACTGATCGCAGCACCGAGGCCGGCGACCCGCCCGAGCATGGTGGCCCGGGCGGGTCCGTCGAAGAGCCGGCTGATCAGGGCCGCTCCCAGCACGGTGACCGACGCTGCGCCGACGCCCTGCACCAGCCGGGCCGCGATCAACAGCGAGCCGTTGGTGGCCAGCGCGGATCCGGCGGCGCCCAGGGCCATCACGCTGACCCCGGCCACGATCGGCCGCCGTAGGCCGAGCAGATCAGCCAGCCGCCCGAAGACCGGGGTGAATACCGCCAGCATCAGGGCGTAGCCGCTCAGCACCCAGGCCGAGACTGCTCCTGACATATCCAGGCCCGGGTCTGCTGCGGCCGCCGGCAGGACCACCGCGACAGCGGAGGATCCACTGATCGCCAGACCGACGAGCAGCCCGAGCACCGCCGACACGGTGCCCGCCGGAGCGGTCTCCTCAACAGAGACGGTCATCCGCCTCACCCCTGGTGGCTGTGCGTACCTGCGGAGTACGAGCCCAGGTTCTGGATGAGCTCGGTCAGGCCCGGGTCGTTGGCGAAGCGGTCCTGGTGAATCCTGGTGATCTTCGCCCCGGCCTCCGGGTCCGGGTCGTCGAGGATGTCGAACGAGACCATGTCGTCGACCAGCGGCAGGCCGATCTCGTCGGTGTGCCGGTGCAGCGGGGAGAGCATGTACTCCTCGTACCCGGCCAGGTCTTCGATCACGAAGGTGGCGCCGTAGTCGAAGCCCTCGCCCACGTGGGGGCCGACGACGTACGACTTCACCGCGGCGATGCCGGCTCCCTGGCGCCGCAGGCTGGCCAGCGCCTCCTCGACCTGCTCGGGCGTGACACCGGGGCGGATCGAGAACCGGATGGTGTGGAAGATCATGACTGCCTCCTGAAGTAGTGAGTGAGTACTCACTTACAGCAGTGGACGCGGGGTGCGGGCCTGGCAAGGCACGTCCGGTCCGCGCGCCTCAAGTCCGCAGTTCGACGGATTGCGGCGGGAACGGGTCAGCCCGGCGTCGGCAGGTGCCGAGAACTCCCTGAAGCAGCCGAACCCGGGAGGCACCATGACCGGCAAGATGTCGTTCTACGCCAGCGACGACACCACGTACGCGGGTACCGCCGAGCAGGACATCCGGAACATCTTCGGTTCCTCGGCCGGCTTCCTGACCTGCGAGGACGACTTCCCGGCGGAGGTCGGCGAGGCCTTCACCGACGAGGCCGGGCACTTCCCGATGGCCGAGATCGTGGATGCCCTGCGCAAGGACCACCTGCACCCGGGCAGCGAGTTCTGGTTCGCCAAGGTGCACGGCGGCACCAGCTCCGCCTCACCCCTGGCGAAGTACCTCACGGTGGGCCTGGACAACAGCGAACACGGCTACCACCTGCGCCGTCAGTACCAGAACACGCCCCATCGCTTCCTGGCCACCGTGCTGCCGGCCCGGGTGCCCGAACGCGTCTGACCACGGGCCATCAGTCAGGCGTCAGGCGGGCAGGTCAACGGCCACGGGCTCGCGCGGGAAGGCGATGCGCTTGGCCGGGCCGGCCTCACGCAGCAGGGCGGTCATCGCCGCGGCCGGCTGCGGCCGGCACAGGTGGTAACCCTGGCCGTAGGCGATGCCCAGGTCGGCCAGCCGCTCGCGCTGCGGCTCGGTCTCGATCCCCTCGGCCACCACGTCGACCTGCAGCGACCGGGCCAGCGCGACGATCCCCTCGAGCAACGGGGAGGAGGGCGAGGTCTGCAGGTTGCTGGTGATCGAGCGGTCCAGCTTGAGCTGGCGCACCGGGTAGCGGTGCAGGTAGTTCAGTGAGGTGTAGCCGATCCCGAAGTCGTCCAGGCTGACCCGGACCCCGGCCTCGGTGAGCAGGGCCAGGGTGAGGGCGCCGGCCTCGGGCGGCAGCTCGTCGTGCTCGGTGATCTCCAGGTGCAGCTGCTGCGGCCGCACCCCGGTGTGACGCAGGCTCTCCAGGGTGACGTCGGCCAGCTGCGGGTCGAGCATGCTGGTGCGTCCCAGGTTCACGCTGACGTAGATCGAGCCGATCCCCTCGGCCTCCCAGGCCGCCACCTGGTGCAGCGCCTCCAGGAGCACCCAGCGGTCCAGGTCACCGGCCATCCCGGAGGTCTCGGCCAGGGCGAAGAACTCGTCGGGGCGGACCAGCCCGCGCCGGCGGTGACGCCAGCGGATCAGCGCCTCGCACCCGGTGATCAGCCCGGTGCCCAGCTCGACCAGCGGCTGGTAGTGCACCTCGAAGGTGCCCGCCGAGGTGTCGCCGTCCAGGGTGCGGCGCAGGTCGTCGATCAGTTTCTGCCGGCCGAGCACCTGCTCGCGGTGCTTCGGGTCGTAGGGCAGGACCGCGTTCTTGCCGGCCGCCTTGGCCGCGTACAGCGCGATGTCGACCTCGGTGAACACCTCGGCCTCGTCGGCGCCCCCGTCGAACCGGGTCACCCCGGCGCTGGCCCGCACCGGCATGCTGTGCCCGGCCACGGTGAACGGGGCCGAGAACACCTGGCTCACGGTGGTCTCTACCGAGGCGTGCCCGGGCGGCAGGAGCAGCACGAACTCGTCGCCACCGGTGCGGCTGATGACCGCCTCGGCGCCGACGCTCTGGCGGAGCCGGCGGGCCACCTGGACCAGCAGCTCGTCCCCGGCGTGGTGCCCGAACGTGTCGTTGACCTGCTTGAAGTCGTCCACGTCGATCAGCGTCATCAGCCACGGCTCGCGGACCTGGGGAGCCGTGGCGCGGAAGGCCAGCGCCAGGCCCCGGCGGTTCAGCAGGCCGGTGTACCAGTCGCGCACGGCCAGCCGCTCGTTGTCCAGGACCGCGGCCGCGGCCCGGGCCAGGGCGACCGCCCCGGCCAGGACGGCGGCCAGGACGTAGACCAGGCTCGGCAGCCGGCCGGCGTCGTCGCGGCCGATCACGTAGAGCAGGACCGGGACGGTGATCACCGGCATCAGTGAGAGCAGACGGGAGGACTCCGAACGCAGCTTGCCCTCGGCCGGTGCGAACACCTTGGTCATCGAGGGTTCCAGCGGGATCCAGACGAAGATCCAGAGCACCGCCAGGGTGGCCAGTTCGCCCACGTACTGCTGGAACGGGGCCTCCGTGCCGCTGCCGAGCACCAGGTCCTGCACCACGCTCAGGAGCGCGGCGGTCACCCCCAGCACGGTGGCCCGGGGCAGCCGGTCGCGGCTGACCAGCAGGTGCACGAGCACCCCGGCCAGCACGACCTTGCCGGCCGGCAGGATCGCGGTGACGGCGGAGACACCGGTGGGCTGGTGCCGGGCGGTGGTCAGCACCTGAGCCACGATCAGCCCGCAGACCCCGGCGAGCAGCAGCACGTCGGCAAAACGCAGGAACCGGTCGTAGGGGCGGCTGAACTCCTCGACCGCACCGGGGAACCAGCCGGAACGCGCCTTCTTCACGTCCGTCCGGTTCGCCGAACGCCGGATCCACAGCAACCGCAGAACCAGCCCGGCACAGCACACCTGGCCGAACAGCCCGACGGCCGAGGCCAACCCCATCGCGTCCGGGGCTACTGCGCTGATCAGACCCCACCCGCCCCAGCTGGCCAGCAACCCCGCCACCAGGAACCAGCTGATCCGCTCGGCCGGCCGGTACCGTCTGACCCCCAGCACCGTGGCGGCCACCGCCAGCCAGGCCCCGATCAGCCACAGGTACGGCTGCAGGGGCGTGAACACCGCCAGCAGGGCCAGCGCCAGGTACACCAGGAGCGGGACGGCGAGCCTGATCTGTCGGGCCGCAGGGCTCGCCGTGTCTTTCATGACCGTCCCGTCGGCACGGTCATTGAGCAATCAAGCACTGAGGGTGACCGGATCTGCGCCGCGGCGGGCGTGTTCACCCGCCCGGAGCAGCGCCCGGGAACTCAGCGTCCCTGCGGGACCACTCGGCCCAGTTCCTCAGCGACTTCGGCGAAGAGGTCGAAGATGCCGGGTTCGGCGACCACCCGCGAGTTCACCATGACCTCGTCGACCCCCAGTTCGCCGAGCCGGGCCAGCCGCTCGACCGCCTGGGCCGGCGTCTCGCTGTCGCCCGCTCCGTCGCGGCTGAGGAACAAGGTGCTCAGCACCGACTTGTGAAGGTCCGCATAGTCGCGCCCGACGTCCTCGCAGTGGCCCTTGAGCACTTCGATCTTGTGGGCCAGGACCTCCGGGCCGGCGTCGAAGAGATTGCAGGCGTCGGCGTACTGAGCCACCAGGCGCAGTGTCTTCTTCTCGCCACTGCCCCCGACCAGGATGCGCGGGTGCGGGCGGCTCAGCGACTGCGGCGAGTTGATCGGGCGTTCCAGCTGATAGTGCTTTCCCTCGAAGGGACTCTGGTCACCGGCCCACATCTGCCGGCCGATCTGAAGAGTTTCTTCCAGGCGCTCGAACCGCTCAGCCGTAGGCGGGTAGGGAACGCCGAGGCCCCGGTGCTCCTCGTCGTTCCAGGCCGCGCCGATCCCCAGCCAGGCCCGGCCGCCGGAGAGCACGTCGAGCGTGGTGACGGTCTTGATCAGCAGACCGGGGTGGCGGTACGTCACCCCGGTGACCATGGTGCCGAGGGTGATCCGCTCGGTCAGCGCCGCGGCGTAGGCCAGGGCGGTGTAGCCCTCGAGCATCTCCTGCTCGGGGTCGCCGAAGATCTGGAAGAAGTGGTCCATCACCCAGAAGCTGGACAGCCCGGCCTGGTCCGCGTCCCGCGCGATCCGGCCGAACGTGCGGCCCAGCTGCGCCGGCCCGCCTTCCCAGGTGAAGTTGGGTACCTGAAGTCCGAAGTCCATGACCGCCAGCATCGCACCCGAAACGGAGGGTGCTCCCCTTCAAGTGCGGGACAAAACGAAAAGGGGCCTGAGGACGTCCTCGGGCCCCTTTTCGAGCGGTGGTTCAGAAACGCAGCAGCGGGTCGATCGCGACTGCGAGGAAGATCACCGTGAGATAGGTGATCGAGCCGTGGAACAGGCGCATCGGCTTGAGCTCACGCTCTTCCCGCTGCGCGCGGCCGTTCAGCTGGTGGGCCTCGTAGAGGAAGTACCCGCCGGACAGGACCGCCCCCACCGGGTACACCCAGCCGGTGTCGGCCGCCGGGATCAGCAGGAACGACCAGAGCACCATGGCCCAGGAGTAGGCCACGATCTGCTTGCCCACGACCTTCGGGTCGGCGACCACCGGCAGCATCGGGACCCCGGCGTTGGCGTAGTCGTCCTTGTACTTCATCGACAGCGGCCAGTAGTGCGGCGGTGTCCAGAGGAACACGATGCCGAACAGCACGAACGGCGCCCAGCTGAGGCTGTTGGTGACGGCCGACCAGCCGATCAGGGTGGGCAGGCAGCCGGCCACCCCGCCCCAGACGATGTTCTGCGGGGTGCGGCGCTTGAGGATCATCGTGTAGCCGACCACGTAGAGCAGGATCGCGGCCAGCGCCAGCACCGCCGAGAGCGGATTGACCAGCACGGCCAGCACGGCCACGGAGATCGCGCCGAGCGCCAGGCCGAAGGTGAGCGCCCCGCGCGGGCTGACCTCACCGGTCACCAGCGGGCGCTTGACCGTGCGCTTCATCTCCGCGTCGATGTCGCGGTCGATGTACATGTTCAGCGCGTTGGCACTGCCCGCGGCCAGCGACCCACCGAAGAGGGTGGCCAGGACCAGCCAGAGCGAGGGCACGCCGCGCTCGGCCAGCATCATCGCGGGCACCGTGGTGACCAGCAGCAGCTCGATGATCCGGGGCTTGGTCAGCGCGATGTACGCCATCACCGTCCGGCGCAGCTTGCGCGAGCGCCGGGCCTGGACCAGGAAGAGCTCGCTCTCCCCCTCCAGTTCCGGGAAGGCGGCCCTCAGCGCGGGCACGGTCGGGACATGCCTGGGCGGCGCCGTCAGTCCCGAGGGCGGCGCCGGGCGAGGTTCGACAGCAGTCACAGTTCCCTCGATGTTCAAGTTCGGTCGGCGTCACTCTACGCGGGGCCCCAGGGCCGGAATGCGGCGGCACCCCGTAACGCTGTTCAAAGGTCGGCAGAACCGCCTGGTAACCCCAGCCCTGAACCTGGGCGGATTCGGGGATCATGCGTTGTCCCAGTTCAGCCGGGCCGGATGTGTTCCGAAGTCGGATCCGGAAGTGTTCCGGAAGGCCGTGACCGCACTCACCCCGCGTTTGGTCTGTCCGGACATCAGCGGCCCTCGTCGGCCTGACAGAGTTCACGCGCGCCTGGAACCGACGTACCCCGTACGGCGGACTAGGCTCGATCTTGAGAAAACCATGTAAGGGAAGGATCCAGATCGTCGTGACAGACACCGCGGCAACTAGCGCCACCTTCGAGTGGACCGACCTGGACAAGCGCGCGGTCGACACCGTGCGCCTGCTCGCCGCGGACGCGGTGCAGAAGGTCGGCAACGGGCACCCGGGTACGGCCATGAGCCTCGCTCCCGCCGCCTACATGCTCTACCAGAAGGTCATGCGGCACGACCCGCAGGACCCGAACTGGGTCGGCCGGGACCGCTTCGTCCTGTCCGCCGGGCACTCCAGCATCACCCAGTACGTCCAGCTGTTCCTGGCCGGCTACGGCCTGGAGCTGGAAGACCTGAAGGCCCTGCGCACCTGGGGCTCGCTGACCCCCGGTCACCCGGAGTACGGCCACACGGCCGGCGTCGAGATCACCACCGGCCCGCTGGGCCAGGGTCTGGCCTCCGCGGTCGGCATGGCGATGGCCGCCCGTCGTGAGCGTGGCCTGTTCGACCCCGAGGCCGCGCCGGGCGCCAGCCCGTTCGACCACAACATCTACGTGATCGCCTCCGACGGTGACCTCCAGGAGGGCGTCACCGCCGAGGCCTCCTCGATCGCCGGTCACCAGGAGCTGGGCAACCTGGTCGTGATCTACGACCAGAACCACATCTCCATCGAGGACGACACCGACATCGCCTTCACCGAGGACGTCGCCAAGCGCTACGAGGCGTACAACTGGCACGTCCAGAAGGTCGACTGGACCGTCACCGGCGAGTACGTCGAGGACGTGCAGGCCCTGCACGACGCGCTCGAGGCGGCCAAGGCCGAGACCTCCAAGCCGTCGATCATCCTGCTGCGCACGATCATCGCCTGGCCCGCCCCGACCAAGCAGGGCACCGGTGCCTCGCACGGTTCCGCGCTCGGCCTGGACGAGATCAAGGCCACCAAGGAGCTGCTCGGCTTCCCGGCCGACCAGGACTTCTACGTCGAGCCCGAGGTCTTCGAGCACGTCCGGGGCGCGGTCACCCGCGGCGCCGCGGCGAAGACCGCCTGGCTGGAGGGCTTCAAGGCCTGGGAGGCCGCGAACCCCGAGCAGGCCGCCCTGCACGAGCGCCTCTCCGCGGGCCGGCTGCCCGACGGCTGGGAGAAGGCCATCCCGACCTTCCCGGCCGGCAAGGACGTCTCCACCCGTAAGGCCTCCGGCGCCGTCCTCGACGCCCTGGCCCCGGTGCTGCCCGAACTGTGGGGCGGCTCGGCCGACCTGGCCGAGTCCAACAACACCACGATGAAGGGCGAGCCGTCGTTCGTCCCGTCGCACCGCTCGACCGACACGTGGACCGGTAACCCCTACGGCCGCACGCTGCACTTCGGTATCCGCGAGCACGCGATGGGCTCGATCCTGGCCGGGATCCGCCTGCACGGGAACACCCGCCCCTACGGCGGTACGTTCCTGCAGTTCAGCGACTACATGCGCGGCGCCGTCCGGCTCACGTCGCTGATGAACATCCCGGTCACCTACGTCTGGACCCACGACTCCATCGGTCTGGGCGAGGACGGCCCGACGCACCAGCCGGTCGAGCACCTGGCCGCGCTGCGGGCGATCCCGAACCTGTCGATCGTGCGCCCGGCCGACGCCAACGAGACGGCCTGGGCGTGGCGCACCAACCTGGAGCGCAACTCCGGCCCGGTCGGCCTGATCCTCTCGCGCCAGAACCTGCCCACCTTCGACCGTGAGGCCCCCGGCTTCAACGGCGCCGAGGGTGTGGCCCGGGGTGGCTACGTCCTGGCCGAGGCCGACGGCGGCGACCCGAAGGTGATCCTGGTCGGCACCGGTTCCGAGGTCCAGCTCGCGGTCGAGGCGCGGGAGCGCCTGCAGGCCGAGGGAATCCCGACCCGGGTCGTGTCGTTGCCCTGCTTCGAGTGGTTCAACGAGCAGGACGCCAACTACAAGGCCAGCGTCTTCCCGCACACCGTGAAGGCCCGCGTCTCGGTGGAGGCCGGCCTGTCCCTGGGCTGGCGCGAGATCGTCGGCGACGCCGGCCGCAGCGTCTCGGTCGAGACCTACGGCGCCTCCGCCGACTACAAGCGCATCTTCAAGGAGTACGGCGTGACCGCGGACGCGGTGTACGAGGCCGCCAAGGAGAGCCTGCGCGGCACCGAGTAACAGCCGGTACCAGCAGTTCCAGCACCACCCGGTCCGCCGCCTGTGCCGAGGTTGTCACAGGCGGCCGGCCCGGTCCGACGATGAGCCGTGCGGCCGCCGCACGGCACCCGCAACAGGAGGCACATCTCAATGACCAACCCCGTACAGGACCTTGCCGCCCACGGCGTCTCGGTCTGGCTGGACGACCTCTCCCGGGAACTCCTGGAGAGCGGCGACCTGCAGAAGCTGATCGACGAGCGCAACATCCTCGGGGTCACCACCAACCCGACGATCTTCGCCAACGCCCTGGCCAAGGGTGACCGCTACCAGTCCCAGGTGGACGGTCTGGCCGCCAAGAACGCGGACGTCGACCTGGCGGTCTTCGAGATCACCACCGACGACGTGCGTTCCGCGTGCGACGTGTTCAAGCCGCTGTACGACGCGACCGACGGCCAGGACGGCCGGGTCTCGATCGAGGTCGACCCGCGGCTGGCCCGCGACACCGACGGCACGATCGACTCGGCCAAGAAGCTGTGGGCGACCGTCGACCGCAAGAACGCGATGATCAAGATCCCGGCCAGCCTCGAGGGCCTGCCCGCGATCACCGCCGTGATCGCCGAGGGGATCAGCGTCAACGTCACGCTGATCTTCTCGCTCGAGCGCTACCGCGCGGTCATCGACGCCTACCTGGCCGGCCTGGAGCAGGCCAAGGCCAAGGGCATCGACCTGTCCACGATCCGTTCCGTCGCCTCGTTCTTCGTCTCCCGCGTGGACACCGAGATCGACAAGCGCCTGACCGCGATCGGCACCGACGAGGCCCTCGCGCTCAAGAGCAAGGCCGGCGTCGCCAACGCGCAGCTCGCCTACCAGGTCTACGAGGAGTCCATCGCGACCGCCCGCTGGGCCGAGCTGGCCGCGGCCGGCGCCCACCCGCAGCGCGCGCTGTGGGCCTCCACCGGCGTCAAGGACCCGAAGCTCCCGGACACCCTCTACGTGACCGAGCTGGTCGCGAAGGACACCGTCAACACCATGCCGGGCGCCACCCTCGAGGCCACCTTCGACCACGGCGTGATCAAGGGTGACTCGATCACCGGTTCCTACGCCGCCGCCACCGAGACGATGAACGCCCTGGCCGGCGTCGGCGTCGACTACAACGACGTGGTGAACCTGCTCGAGGTCGAGGGCCTGGACAAGTTCGAGAAGAGCTGGGCCGAGCTGCTCGGCACCGTCACCGACGAGCTCGAGCGCGCCAAGGCCCGGGCATGAGCGAGGCCTCTGACGAATCGGTGTGGCCGGCCGACGACGTGGCGGCCGACGTGGTCGTCACGCCGGCCGGTGCCGACACGCTGAAGGCGCTGGAGAAGCACCTGCCCACCCTGGTCGCCGACCAGGTGGCCTCCCGGATCGCGCAGAAGGACCCCACGCTGTGGGGTGAGGCCGCGGTCTCCGAGGCCTCGGTGCGACTGGGCTGGGTCGGTCTGGCCGACTCCTCGCGGCCGCTGGTCGAGCCGATCGAGACCCTGCGGGCCGAACTGGCCGCCGAGGGTGTCGACCGGGTCGTGCTGTGCGGCATGGGCGGCTCGTCGCTGGCGCCCGAGGTGATCACCAAGACGGCCGGCGTGGACCTGGTGGTGCTCGACACCACCGATCCCGCGCAGGTCCGCTCGGCCCTGGTCGAGCTGGAGCGCACGGTCATCGTGGTCTCCAGCAAGTCCGGCGGCACGGTCGAGACCGACAGCCAGCGCCGGGTCTTCGAGGCCGCCTTCACCGCGGCCGGGATCGACGCGAAGACCCGCATCGTGGTCGTCACCGACCCGGGCTCGCCGCTGGAGAAGGCCTCCCAGGAGGCCGGTTACCGGGCGATCTTCCAGGCCGACCCGACGATCGGTGGGCGCTACTCGGCGCTGACCGCGTTCGGTCTGGTGCCCTCGGGTCTGGCCGGGGCCGACATCGGCGCCCTGCTCGACGAGGCGGCCGGCGTGGCCGACCAGCTGGCCGAGGACACCGAGGCCAACCCGGCCCTGGTGCTCGGCGCGGCGATCGGTGGCTCCCCCGCCCCCGGCGGAGGCTTCCGCGACAAGATCATCTTTGCCGACCACGGCTCGGGGATCGACGGTTTCGGCGACTGGGCCGAGCAGCTGATCGCCGAGTCGACCGGTAAGGAGGGCACCGGCCTGCTGCCGGTCGTCGCCTCCCCCACCGCCCCGGACGTCACCGCCCCCGGCGACGACACCGTCGTGGTGCGGTTGGTGCCGATCGGCTCGGACGCCACCGCCGCTGCGGCGGAGGGCTCCGTGGCCGCCGCGGTCACCGTGGACGGCCCGCTGGGTGCGCAGTTCCTGCTCTGGGAGTACGCCACCGCGGTGGCCGGGCGCCTGGTCGGGATCAACCCGTTCGACCAGCCCGACGTGGAGAGCGCGAAGGTGGCCGCGCGCGGCCTCCTGGACGCCACCCCCGCGCCGGTGCCGGCCGACGTGGTCGACGGCGGCATCGAGATCCGCGCCACCGCCGGTCTGCTCAAGGGCGCCACCACGGTCGAGGCGGCCGTGGACGCGCTGCTCGGCGAACTGCCGGGCCGCGGCTACCTGGCCGTCATGGCCTACCTCGACCGGCTCGCCGAGGGCGAGCTGGCCGGGGTGCGGGACGCGCTGGCCAAGCGCACGGGCCGCCCCGTCACCTTCGGGTGGGGGCCGCGGTTCCTGCACTCGACCGGGCAGTTCCACAAGGGTGGCGCCCCGGTCGGGGTCTACCTCCAGATCACCGCGGACAGCGCGCAGGACCTGGAGATCCCGGACCGGCCGTTCACCTTCGGGCAGCTGATCTCGGCGCAGGCCGCCGGCGACGCCACGGTGCTGGCCGAGCACGACCGCCCGGTGCTGCGCCTGCACCTGGCCGACCGTGAGGCCGGCCTGGCCAAGCTGATCCAGGTGCTCAGCCGGTAGTACCGCACCAACCCGACGGAGGGTGGGTCTGCCGTTCATCTGACGAGCAGGCCCACCCTTCGCGTGCACTTGACGGGAATGCCGCCGGCTCTGCTGGAATTGCCTGATCTAGAGGGCCCGGTCCGGTGACCAACCACCACCGGCCGGACGGGCAGCAAACAGGCCCACGGACGTCCTCAAACATTTTTTGGAAGCTCTGAGAGGAAGATCGGTGAGCCCGACCCGGGTGACTGCCAGCGAGAACCCGCTGCGCGACGACCGTGACCGCAGGCTCCCCAGGATCGCCGGGCCCTCCAGCCTGGTGATGTTCGGGGTCACCGGCGACCTGGCCCGCAAGAAGCTGATGCCGGCCATCTACGACCTGGCCAACCGCGGCCTGCTGCCGCCGGGCTTCTCCCTGGTCGGCTACGGCCGCCGGGAGTGGTCGGACGCCGAGTTCGCCGAGCAGGTGCGCTCGTCGGTCAGCCGCTACGCGCGTACGCCGTTCCGCACCGAGGTGTGGGACCAGCTGGCCGAGGGCCTGCGCTTCGTCACCGGCAACTTCGACGACGACGCCGCGTTCGACCGGCTCGCCGAGGTGTTGCGCGAGCTCGACTCCAGCCGCGGCACGGCCGGCAACCACGCCTTCTACCTGTCGATCCCGCCGAGCGCGTTCCCGGTGGTGACCAAGCAGCTCGCGCGGGCCGGACTGTCGGAGCAGGACGGTGACTCCTGGCGCCGCGTGGTGATCGAGAAGCCGTTCGGCCACGACCTGCAGTCCGCGCGGGAGCTGAACCAGGTGGTGGAGTCGGTGTTCCCGGCCGACTCGGTCTTCCGGATCGACCACTACCTGGGCAAGGAGACGGTGCAGAACCTGCTGGCGCTGCGCTTCGCCAACCAGCTGTGGGAGCCGATCTGGAACTCCCACTACGTCGACCACGTGCAGATCACCATGGCCGAGGACATCGGCATCGGCGGCCGGGCCGGCTACTACGACGGCATCGGCGCGGCCCGCGACGTGATCCAGAACCACCTGCTCCAGCTGCTCGCGCTGACCGCGATGGAGGAGCCGATCTCCTTCGACGCCAAGGACCTGCGGGCCGAGAAGGAGAAGGTGCTCTCGGCCGTGCGGGTGCCCGCCGACCTGGACACCGCGGCCGCCCGCGGCCAGTACTCGGCCGGCTACCAGGGCAACGAGGCGGTGGCCGGGTTCCTCGAGGAGGACGGCATCGCACCGGACTCGATCACCGAGACCTTCGCCGCGCTGCGCCTGGACATCGACACCCGCCGCTGGGCCGGGGTGCCGTTCTACCTGCGGGCCGGCAAGCGCCTGGGCCGCCGCGTCACCGAGATCGCGGTGGTGTTCAAGCGGGCGCCGTTCCTGCCCTTCGACAACACCGCCACCGGTGAGCTGGGTCAGAACGCCATCGTCATCCGGGTCCAGCCGGACGAGGGCGTGACCATCCGCTTCGGTTCCAAGGTGCCCGGGACGGCGATGGAGGTGCGCGACGTGAACATGGACTTCAGCTACGGCGAGTCGTTCACCGAGTCCTCCCCCGAGGCCTACGAGCGGCTGATCCTCGACGTCCTGCTCGGCGACCCGCCGCTGTTCCCGCGGCACGAGGAGGTCGAGCTCTCCTGGAAGATCCTCGACCCGTTCACCAAGCACTGGGAGAGCAGCGCCAAGCAGCCGGAGGCGTACTACCCCGGCCAGTGGGGCCCGACGTCGGCCCACGACATGCTCGCGCGCGACGGACGTAGCTGGAGGGTCCCGTGATCGTCGATCTGCCCAACACCACCACCAACGAGGTCAGCAAGCGACTGGTCGAGGCGCGCGGCGAGAGCGGCGCGGTCGCCCTCGGCCGGGTGCTCACGCTGATCCTGGTCACCGACGAGGCCGGCGCGAACGACGCGATCGGCACCGCCAACGACGCCAGCCGCGAGCACCCCTCCCGGGTCCTGGTGATCGTCCGCGGCTCGACCGAGGGCGAGTCGCGGCTGGACTCGCAGATCCGGGTCGGCGGTGACGCCGGGGCCAGCGAGGTGATCGTGCTGCGCCTGTTCGGTGAGCTCGCCGAGCACGGTTCCGCGCTGGTCACGCCGCTGCTGCTGCCGGACGCGCCGGTCGTGGTCTGGTGGGCCGGCGAGCCCCCGGCCGACCCGACGAGCGAGCGGATCGGCACGATGGCCACCCGCCGGATCGTGGACACGGCCAAGGCCGCCGACCCCGCCGCGGCGCTGCAGCAGCTGTCCAAGGTGGTCGCCCCCGGCACCACCGACCTGTCCTGGAGCCGGCTGACCCGCTGGCGCGCGCTCCTGGCGGCCGCCCTCGACCAGCCTCCGTTCGAGGAGGTCACCGAGGCCGTGGTGCGCGGCGCGTCGGACAAGCCGAGCGTCGAGCTGATGGCCGCCTGGCTGGCCTTCGCGCTGGACTGCCCGGTGCGGGTGGAGCACACCGAGCCCGGCACCGGCATGGTCGGCGTGCACCTGGTCCGGGCCTCGGGCGAGGTCTCGATCGTGCGGGAGGACGGCACGGTGGCGACGATGACGCAGCCGGGTCAGCCCGTGCGGCGGGTGGCGCTGCACCGGCGTACCGACGTGGACGCGCTGACCGAGGAGCTGCGGCGGCTGGACCCCGACGAGCTGTTCTCCGACGTCCTGACCAAGGGCCTGCCCAAGGTCGGGGCGGTGGTCGGCGCATGAGCACCCCCGAGAAGATCGTCCTGGCCGACGGTCAGCAGCTGGCCGCCGCCGCGGCCGCCCGGCTGATCACCGTCGTGGTGGATGCCCAGGCCGCCCGCGGCCAGGCTCACGTCGTGCTCACCGGCGGGTCGAACGGCGGTGCCCTGCTGAAGGCCGTCGCCGCCTCCCCCGCCCGCGACGCGGTCGACTGGAGCCGGGTGGACCTGTGGTGGGGAGACGAGCGTTTCCTGCCCGCCGGCGACCCGGAGCGCAACGAGACGCAGGCCCGCGAGTACCTGCTCGACGCGCTGCCTCTGGAGCCCGAGCGGGTCCACGTGATGGCCCCGTCGGACGGCTCGTTCGGCGATGACGTGGACGCTGCGGCGGCCGCGTACGCCGCTGAGCTGGCCGAGGCCGCGCCTGGCGATGAAGTGGTCCCGGCCTTCGACGTGCTGATGCTGGGCGTCGGTCCGGACGGTCACGTCGCCTCCCTGTTCCCCGGGCACCCGGGGTACGCGGTGACGTCGGGTACGGCCATCGCGGTGCGCGAGTCGCCGAAGCCCCCGCCGGTGCGCATTTCGCTCACCCTGGGGGCCATTTCGGCTGCGCGTCAGGTGTGGTTGCTCGCCGGAGGCGAGGGGAAGGCGGAGGCCGTCGCCGGCGCCCTGGGCGAGGTCGACCTGCCCGCCGGAGCCGTGCGCGGCACCGAGCGCACGCTGTGGCTGCTCGACCAGGCGGCGGCTTCAAAGCTGTAGGAGCCGTTGCGAACTGAGGACGTCGGTGAGCACCTTGGGTGCCCACCGACGTCCTTTCGTTTGGTCGGCATTCTTGCTCTTCATCCGATTATCCGGATCCGCATCGGCTTTTCCGTTGTAGTCTTGGCCTGGACCACCTCCCCCGAACGGGCCTTGACCACCGAGAAGGAGATGTACATGCTCATGTACATGGCCGGCGAGATCGACGATGTCCAGGTGTCCATGGCGCAGGCTCGCGCCAACTTCCGCGAACTCCTGGACAACGTCAAGGCGACCCACGCCCGGTACCGGATCACCCGCAACGGCGAGGTGGACGCTGTTCTGATGTCGATCGACGACCTGGAAGCCCTGGAAGAGACTCTCGAGATCTTGAGCGACCCCGACGAGGTGGCCGCCATCCGGGAAGGGCTTGCCGACATCGAGGCCGGCGACACCCGTACCATCGCCGAGGTGCGCAGAGAGCTCGGCCTGTGACCTATCGGGTCATCCTGGCCGCGTCGGCTCAGCGGGACCTGGCCAAGCTTCCGGACAAGGTCCTGCCCGCGGTTCTCGAGTTCATCGAAGGCCCTCTGACCCAGAATCCCCAACGCGTCGGCAAACCGCTGGTCAACGACCTACACGGCCTGCGCTCGGCTCGCCGAGGCTCTTTCCGCGTCATCTACCGGATCGCCGAAGCGGTCGTCGAGGTTCAGGTGGTGCGCATTCGGCACCGTCGCGACGCCTACCGCTCGAGCTGACAGCACTTTCAGGCTCAGCCCCGACCGCGCAGGCCCAGCGAGAAAGTGCCCGGGCCGACGCCGGTGAGCTTGCGGGTGTACTGCTTGAGGTAGGTGTCGAGGAACGGTGAGCGGTCGCCCTGGGTGGGCCGGTCGGCCGCGGGGTTCTGCAGGGCCAGGGTCAGGCGGGCCTTGGACACCTGAATCGTGTTGCCGCTCGGGGTGTCTCGCCAGTTGCCGCTGCCGATCGTGCCGATCTGGACGCCGAGCTGGTGGCCGGCCTCGAGGGTCCAGTCGGTGGACTTCAGGTCGAACGAGACCTTGCCGGCCTTCTCGATCAGGGCCACGTTCTCGTCGAACATCACCGCGGTGCCGTCGGGAGCCACGTCCCACAGCTGCACCAGCACGTTGCCGGTGGCGCCGGCGCGCAGGGTGATCTGCGGGGTGGCGGTGACCCGCACCCGGGCCGGAACCGGCTTCGACCAGGTGAAGAAGCGATTCACCGCCTCGGTCTTCAACTTTGCGCCCTCGTCGGTGGTGGGGGCCGGATCGGCGGCGTGTTCCATGTCCCACTGCTCAGGAGCAGGGGCGGAGCGGGCGGCCGGGTTGGTGTTGGCACCGTCGTCGAGGTACTCGCCGTTGGCCAGGTCTGCCTTCACCGTGGCCGTGGGCGTGGGCCAGGTGGCCTGTGCACGCCAGGCGCCGGTGTTGTCCTCGACGGCGTAGGCCGGGTCTTTCACCTGCGGCCGGTCGCCCCTGAGGTACTGGTCGTAGAAGCGCATGACCTCGTCGAAGAAGCCGGCCCGGCCCATCAGCAGTTGGCCCTGCTGGTTCGTCTCGTTGCCCCGCACATGTTCCCACTGCCCCAGCCAGCCTCGCTCGACGCCGCGGTGGTTGTCCAGGTACTGCTCCATCTGCTCGGGTTTGGTGTTGTTCTCGATGAACCCCTGGGTGACGAACAGCGGGGTGCTCGAGCCCGCGGCCTGGACCGCGAGATTGCGCTCACGCCAGTACTTCGAGTCCGGATCGGGCTCGTTGTTGTTGGTGATGTTGTCGGACAGGCACTCGGGGTGGCTCTTCTCGTAGGCCGCGTTGGCCTGGTAGCGCGCACTGTCGTCGGGAAGCGGCGCCATCGTGGCGATTCCGTTGTAGGCGTTGGGGGTGCCGGTGACGTTGGGCCGGGGCACCCCGTTGCTGAACAGGTAGGGGTACATGTTCCACAACGGCTCCTGGGCCACCACCGCCCTCAGCGCGGGCAGTCGCAGGTTGTTGCCGGCCAGACCGGTCACCGCGTCGTACGACTTGCCGTACATACCCACCTTGCCGGTGGACCAGGGCTGCCCGGCCGCCCACCGCACCGCGGCCTTCACATCGGCCTGCTCGCCCTTGCCCATCCAGTCCAGGCAGCCGGTGCTGCCACCGAAACCGCGCAGGTCGACCATGACGTAGGTGTAGCCCCGGGCGAAAAGACCGGTGCCGGTGGTGAAGTCCTCGAAACGGTTGGACGGGCCGGTCTGGGCCCAGTTCTCGGGGCCGGACTGACCGGCATGGCTGAAGTAGGGCCCGACCGCCAGGATCACCGGCGTTCTGGCGTGGGCGGGCAGATGCGCGGGTCGCAGCACGTCGGCGTGCAGCTCGACGCCGCTGCGGTCGGCGGACGGGAAGTACTCCTCCGTCCACACCGCGCCCTCCGGCACCCGCGGGTTCTCGGCGTGCGTGACGCCCTCGGGAGTCTCGGCCGCCCGGGCCGGCTGGGCGCCGGTCAGGGTCGCGACGCTGAGCAGCGTCGCCGCGACCACGGTGGCTGCGCCTCTGCGGATGTCCATCGAACCTCCCGAGCCATGACCGTCAGGGTGTCACGGGTGCACCATAACCTCACCGGGTCCGTTTTGGGCAATATGTTCGTTCCGGCTTTGCTCGGCCGGGGTTGCGGACGGCTCGCGCAGGGAGATCACCGAGGGCAGCCGGACCGGCTGGAACAACGGGTGGGCGAAGATCGCCGGATTGAACAGCGCCTGCCAGCCCGGGGGCTCGGCCCCGGGATCCTCGAGAACGGCCAGTTCGCGCTCGGCCTGGGCCCGGTGGTCCGGGCCGAGACCGGCATTCGCCAGCGAGAAGGCCAGACAGACCAGCTCTTTGACCTCTCCCGCCGCCCGTACCTGGTCGAGGCCGGGCACGGCACCGGGATCGATCTCCTGGTAGCCGGCCAGAGCCTGGTTCAGCACCCGCGGCGGTGCGCCGTAGCGGGTCACGGCCAGGTGCAGCCAGGCGAAGTCGTCGCTGCGAGTGCCCCATCCGGCCTCGGCCCAGTCCAGGGCGAGCACTCCCCCGGTTCCGGCCACACAGTTCAGTGGGTGCAGATCACGATGAATCAGCAGTGGGCGGGGGTCGGCCTCGAGCGCGCGATTCATCCGGTTGGGCAACTCTCGCAGGAGCTTTCTCACCACGTCGGGCCGGTCGCGGAACGGATGGCCCGGCGCGGAGAGAGTTCGGGCGAACCACCCCGCCTCGATTCCGCCCAGAACATTGGCCGGACGCAGAGTGAGCATCCCAAGCGCTTTTTCGTCGGTTCCGAGCTGATGCAGGACGGCGATGAGCCGGCCCAGCGAGCGCGCGGTGAAGGGCTGGGGCCCGGCGTGGACGAACCTGCGCACCGCGACCGTTGCGCTGCTGCCGTTGTCCATCTCCAGACACAGCGGCTGCGCGGCCAGTGGTTCGGGAACGGGAATGTACGGAATGCGCCCACTTTCGTAGTACTCGACCGCGATGGCGTGCATGGCCACGGTGGCCTGGTGCTCCCAGGCCAGGTTCTGCTCCTCGGCCGGGGTCGGGGACAGCACGTATTTGAGGACGACGTCGGCGGGCTCGTTGCTCGCATCGGTCACCGGCGCGTGGTGGAGAGTGCGACGACGGTGCCCCGGCCCGGCCGGCAAGAACTTTCCGGTGCGGCGCGGCCGCAGCCCCAGTTCGGCCAGGCTGCGCCGCACCACCTCCGCACTCACGCCACACCGGCCCGGCCGGTGAGCACCTGGGTGCGGCGGGCCAGCTTGTGCAGGTTGGAGTCGCGGTACAGCTGGCGCACCAGGTGTTCACCGTCGGCCCCGCGGCTGGCCGAAAGGTGCTGCAGGTAGGCCATCTCGTCGCGGAAGTCGGTGTGGTAGAGCCAGGCCGAGGGGGTCAGGTCGAGCGCCGAGAAGGCCTGGTCCCGGGACAGGTGCCAGGCCTGGTGGTGGGTGAGGGCGGCCTGCGCGGCCCGGGCGAACTCGGCGTCGCCCAGCCGGTCCCAGCGCATCAGGTGGATCGCGGTCAGCGGTGAGGGGTTGCGCCAGCGGAACGAGCCCATCTGGAAGGTCTCCGGTCGCGACCAGTTGTCCAGGATCGCCTCGTCGGCGGCCCGCTCGAACGACAGGCTCCAGGTGCCGGTCAGGGCGGCCAGATGGGTGTTGGAACCGGTTCCGACCCCTACGCTTCCGCAGATCCGGGATCCGGCCATCAGGGCCGCGAACCCGCGCAGGGTGGTGGGGTCGGACTCCTGCCACCGGCCGCCCTCGGGCAGCTGCGGCAGGTCGAGGAGGCAGTGCACCCCCGGCGTGGCCGCGGCCACCGCCAGCAGGTTCTCGGCGTTGGCCTGGTCGCCCGGCTTGACCGGCGCCGCCACCAGGACGTCGTGACCAGGTAGCGCCTGGACGATCTGGCGCAGCACGGCGGCGTGCTGGCGCGGCCCGAGGCAGTTCTCGACCTCCTTGAGGACGTCGGTCTGCCGGGTGAAGGGGTTGGAGGCACTGGGGTTGTAGATCAGGACCGGCCGGTCGCCGGGCACCAGCTCGGACAGCACCGCGGCGGCCCGCAGACGCTCCTGGCGGGTGAACCGGAAAGGGGTTCCTTCGCAGTCCCACTCGCCGCCCTTCTCCGGCGCGACGAGCGCGTGGGGGTGGGCGGCCCGGAAGTAGTTGAGGACATTCTTGGTCCCGCCCGCGATGCGGCGGCCCCGGGCGTGGAGGGCCCATCCCGCGTCCCAGGTGTGCAGCAGCCGCCGCACCCCGGGATCGGGCCGGTCGGCCGGCGGGAACGACGACGGCACCACCACCAGGTCGTACCCCTGCAGCGCGGCCGGGTCGAGGTCACCCACATCGAGGTGGGCGTCGAACCGGTCGTCCCGGTAGAGCGGCAGGTAGGCCGGATGACTGGCCAGGTCGATCGAGGCGCCGGGAAGGTGGGCGCCGAGCCAGCCCAGCCAGGCCGCGTGGCGCAGGAAGTCGCCCAGGTACCAGCGGTCGGTGTCGTGCAGCCACAGCACCCGGGGGCCTGGCACCCCGGCGGTCAGGGCCGCCACGCTGAGCGATTCAGGATTTTCCGGCATGGCCACGGTTATAGCGCTAGTGTTTGGGGAAATGCCAATTCGCTCGTGGGTCGCTGCTGCGAAGGGGGACGAGATTGGCCGACACATCCGCATCCGGGGCTCCGGTGCGCCTGCTCACCTGGAACGTCGAGGGAGCCCGGCAGAAGCACGCCCGGCGGCAGGCCGAGTGGCTGGCCGCGTCGCCGTACGACCTGATGGTGCTCACCGGGGTGGACGCACCCGACGGGGAACTGCTCCAGGCCCTGACCGAGGAGGGCCTGCACGTCCTGGCCTCCCCCCTCTCGGCCGCGTCGGCGTCCGACCGTGACGAGCACGTGGTGGTGGCGGCCCGTCACCACCGTCCGTCCCGGCTCGACGTCCCCCCGCCCCGCGAGCAACCGCACCGCTGCCTCGCCACCCGCCTCGAATCGTCCTCGGCCGAAACCGATCTGGTCCTGGCCGGGGTGCACGTGCCGGGGCGGGGCGGGCGTTCCCGGCGCCTGCGCGACAAGCGCGACTTCCGGCACGCCGGCCGCGTCTGGCTGCCCCGGGTGCTGGCCGCCGCCGGTGAGCGACCGCTGATCGTGGCCGGTGACCTGTTCCTGGTCGAGCCCGGCGAGGATCCCCGCTGCGCCGAACTGGCCCCGTGGGAGTGCGACTTCTACTGGTCGTGGGGCCGGATGGGCCTGACCGACGTCTACCGGGCCGTGCATCCCCGGCAGGTTGATCCGGCTCCACGCTGGTTCGGCGTCGACCAGCCGCGCGAACACCGGGCCGGGCAGATCTGGATGAGCGGGTTCCGGCCCGGGGCGGCCGAGGGCTGCCACTACGACGAGACGGTCTGCGCGGAGCGGCTCTCCACCCGGCCGGCCCTGATCGCCACCCTGAATCTCCTCGATCCCGCGGTGGAGAACGACCTGCGGCTCGCCCAGGCCTGAATCACGCCGGGCCGATGTCTACATGTCCGCGGGCCTCCGGCCGACATAGGCAGCAGATGCCCGCTGCCGCCCCGAGGACCACTGATGCCGAACGAATCCGCCCGTAAGAGCCTGGACCTGATCCTGCGGGACTCCCTGCAGGCCCTGCAGCAGCTCACCGGGGCCGAGAACTGGCAGTGCCTGCTGGTCGGGACCAGCCAGGGCACCGGCCGCGGGGCCGACCACGCGGCGGTCTACGCCTGCCCGGAACGACACGACCTGGCGATCATCTCGTTCCCGCACCGCCTGGTGGTGCAGCCCGACGTGCACGACACCTCCCGGCTGCTGCGGGTCTTCCCCCGACACCGGGTGATCGTGGCCTCGGCCGCCCACCTGACCGGCCCGATCGGCGGCCTGGAGGACCGGATGCAGCACGACCCGGTGCGGGCCCGGGAGGAACTGCTGCTGATGGTGCCCGAGCCGGGCTCGGCCAGCGGTCTGGTCGAGATCCGGATCTGCGGCGACCACAGCGGTGAGGTGGCCCGGGCCGTGGCCGAACTGCACGCCCTCAAGATCTGACCTGCCGGCTACTCCTGCTGCTGACCCTGCTCGGAACCGAACTTCGAGCGCAGGAACTCGCCCTGCAGCAGCAGCTGCTGCTCGTGGGTGTTGCGTTTCGGGCGCCGCACGAGCTCGGCCAGCCCGGCCTCGATCGTCTGGAGCTGGTCGGCCACCTCCTGGGCGGCCGGGCGCTCCCGCACCAGGGTCTGCCCGTCGGGCAGGGCCAGGAACGGCTCGAGGGTGTCCGGCAGGTAGCGCTCGACGGTGGCCTGCACCAGGTGCAGGCCCTCGCCCTGCAGTTCGCCCTCCATCAGCCGCACCAGCAGATCGTCCAGGTGCGCGTCGATCGACCCGAGGGCGGCCAGCCCTCGCGCGTCGAGCCGCCCGGAGGTGCGGGCCCGCGCGGACAGCGCCCGGTGGTCGCGGTCGAGCCGGGCGACCGGCAGCGGGGCCACCCCGGCGTCGGCCTGGGCCAGGGCCTGGGCGATCGCGCCGATCCGCTCCCGGCCCACCTTGCGGGCGTGGGCGCCGGTGAGCACCACGGCCGTGCTCAGCCCTCCGGCCAGGCCGACCAGGCCGGCGACCACCGGGCTGGTCAGCCACAGGAGCAGGCCGATCCAGGCGCTCAGGGCCCCGACCAGGACGAAGACGTTCCAGGCGGGGTCGGAGCGCTGCGAGCGGTCCGAGAGCTTCTGCAGCACGTCGGTGTAGGCGCCTGAGCGCTGGGTCAGGTGCCGGGCCTGCACGACCGGCAGCCGGGGCGCGATGCACTCGACGTCGGCCCGGGTGCGGGCCAGGTCGCGCCGCACCCGCCGCACCCCGGCGGCGGGCAGCGAGCCCTTGGCCGCCATCTCGGTGACCCTCTGGCGGGTACCGTCCAGCCGGTTCTCGGCCGCCCGGGCGGCGGCGTCCGGATCGGCCAGCAGCAGGGGCCCGGCCACGGTGCGGTAGACCCGCTCGGACACGTCGGGGGCCCGCTCGTGCAGGTGGTCGACCGCGCCCTCCAGGAGACGCCCGGCGAGCCTCGTCCCTCGCACCGGCATCGGTCCTCCCTCTCCACAGTTCTCTCGGACAGTCTCTCTCTGCACGTCCCTCCGAACCAACGTGCGCGTCCCGGCGAAGGTGCCCACCGACGTCCTCAAACCGGGCCGGCCGCGTCCAGGACCCGGATCACGTGGGCGTTCCCGCCTGTGCGCTTGGCCTCGTACATGGCCTCGTCGGCGGCCTGCAGCAGGGTGGCCGAGGTGGTGTGCACGCCGGCCACGGCGATGCCCAGGCTGGCTCCGATCGTCACGTCCGCCCCGTTGTCCAGCTGGTAGACACCGGCCACCAGCTCGATCAGACGCTCGGCCAGGGCACGCACGTCGTTCACCTCGGGCAGGCTCGGGCAGAGCACCAGGAACTCGTCCCCGCCGTAGCGGGCGCACAGGTCGGTGCGGCGCACCGCCAGCCGCAGGCGCTCGCCCACATCGCGCAGGACCTGGTCACCGGCGTCGTGGCCGTGGGTGTCGTTGACCGGTTTGAAGCGGTCGAGGTCGATGAACACGGCGGCCACGTAGCCCTCGGCGCGGTGACCGTGGCGCAGCAGGGCGGCATCGACCTGCCGCAGGGCGTACGCGCGGTTCCACAGACCGGTGACCACGTCGGTGGCGGCCTGGCTGGTGGTCGTCTCCAGGTGCCAGGCGTTGGCCAGGGCCGCCCCGAACGGGGCGGCCAGCAGGTTGAGGGTGACGCAGTCGGACTCGCCGAAGGCGTGCGGACGGCGGCTGTACACGTTCACCACCCCGTGCACCTCACCCCCGCGCTGCAGCGGGACCGCCACCACCGAGCGGGCGCCGGTGCGCAGCACCGTGTCGGCGTGCGCCCGGGGATCGGTGTGGGTGTCGGTGCTCAGCAGCGCCTGGCTGGTGGTGAAGGCCAGGCCGGACAGGCTCAGGGCGATCGGCAGGCGCAGCCCCTCGTGCTCCCGGGCGGCCCCGCTGCCGACCCGGTACACCAGGTCGTCGCCGTCGACGGTCTGGACACAGGCCGCCTCGGCGCCGGTCAGGGCCTGGGCGCGGGCACAGATCTCCTGCATCACCTTCTGCGGCGAAAGCTCCACGTCGGCGATGGCCAGCTGGGCCGCGGCGATCGCGGCCGCCTGACGGGCGGCGCGAGCGCGTTCGGTGGTGTCCCGGATGAAGGCGTAGAACTCGCCTCCGCCGGCCTCCACCCCGGTGCCGTACTGCCCGTCGGCGCGCCAGATGGTCAGCTCGACCGGGATCAGCCGGCCGTCCTTGGCCAGGGCGTCGAGCTCGATCGGCCGGCCCAGGATCCGGGGCGGTTCGCCCTCGCGCACCCGCCGCAGCCCCTCCAGGTGCGCCGGGCGCTGCTCGGGCGGGACGATCAGGCTGCTCAGCTCGCGCCCGTAGGCCTCGGCCCGGCTGTAGCCGAACATCCTCTCGGCCGCGGCGTCCACTCGGTCACGTAACCGGCCGGGGCGATACCGACCACCGCGTCGCTGGCCCCGGCGATGATCGCGCTGAGCCGCTGCCCGGCCTGGCGCCGGGCGGTGACGTTCTCGACGGCGGCGACGAACTGCTCGGGCCGGCCGGTGTCACCGTCGCGCATCACGGTCACCGACAACTGCACCCAGACCGGGTAGCCGTGGGCGTGGACATAGCGCTTCTCCAGGCTGTACTGGTCGATCTCGCCGCCCAGGAGCCGGTGCACCAGGCCCAGGTCACCGGCCAGGTCGTCGGGGTGGGTGACCTCCTGGAAGGTCATTCCCAGCAGATGGTCCGCCGAGTACCCGAGGATCCGGCACAGGGCCCGGTTGACCCGCTGGAAGCGCCCTTCCAGGCTGACCAGGGCCAGGCCGGTCGGCGCCACCTCGAGCATGGTGCGCCACAGCTTCTCGGCCCGCTCCAGGCGGGCGGCGGTGGCCCGTTCGGCGGTGACGTCCCGGTTGATCCGGGCGTAGCCGGCGACCTGGCCGGTCGCGTCGCGCAACGCGGATCACCAGGGCCACGGCGACCCCGTCGGGGACCGAGGGCAGGGGCACCTCACCGGACCAGGCGCCGTCCCGCTCGATCGTGCGCAGGTCGGCCTCGTCCGGGAGACCGAACTGGTGGCTCAGGACCCCGGCGAGCTCGGCCCGGGACCGGCCGAACATCGTCTCCGCAGCGCGGTTGCAGTCCACCACCCGGCCGGAGGTGTCCATCAGGACCACCGCGTCCGGGAACGCGTCGAAGACCTGGCTGCGCAGATCCGCGGTCAGCTCACCGCCCGGCCCACGTGATTGCTCCATGCCTGGGTCATCGCCCCGGGGCCGGGCGGACTTGACTGCTGCGACGGTCAAGCCGGGCGCCCCGGCGGCCGAGAAGAAGGATCCGTGGAGCCCGCCTCGGGCGCGGTGCGTGACGGACCAGGAGCAGCCGGCTGTGACTCTCTCATTGACCACCTCGGCCGATCCCACCGGCTTCGAGAGTGCCGCCACGCTCATCCTCGAGGACCTGCGCGACCGGGTGGGACTGGAGACCTGGCACGTGTCCCGGCGGGACGGGACCGATCAGGTCGTCCTGGCCGCGGTGGACGCCCGGCTGGGCCTGGCGGCGGGGCAGGTGCTCCCCTGGGCCGACAGCGTCTGCGCACTGGTGATCGACGGGTTGGCCCCGATGTGCGCCCCCGACGTGTCCGAGGTCGCGACCATCAGCGAACTCGTGCGGCGTACCGGTCTACAGGCCCGCTCGTGCGTCACGGTGCCGGTGTCGGCGCCGGACGGCCTGATGCTGGGCACGCTGTGCGGGCTGGGCAGCACCCGGCACCCGGAACTGCCCGACGTGGTCGGCGTGGTGCACCGGCAGGCCCAGATCCTCGGCGTGCTGCTGGCCCACGAGCTGCAGCTGGCCGAGGAGGTGCGGCGCGCCGAGCGCAGCGAGCAGGCCGCCCACCAGGACGTGCTGACCTCGATCGGCAACCGGCGGGCCTGGGACGTGGCGCTGTCGCGGGAGGAGCACCGGGCCGCCCGGTTCGGCACCACCGCCACGATCGTCATCTTCGACCTGAACGGGCTGAAGCAGATCAACGACACCGAGGGGCACGAGGCCGGCGACCAGCTCCTGGTCCGGGCCGCCGCCGAGCTGTCGGCCCGGCTGCGCAGCTCCGACACCGTGGCCCGGCTGGGCGGCGACGAGTTCGGCGTCCTGCTGCCGCAGACTCCGCTGGCGCAGGCCCGGCGCGTGGTCGCCGACGTGATCGACCGGCTGGCCGAGGTGGGGGTCAGCGTCTCGGTCGGGATGGCCCAGCGCAGTGCCAGCGAAGGACTGCTGGACGCCTGGCGCAAGGCCGACGCCGAGATGTACGTGGACAAGAAGCGGGCCAAGGAGAAGGGCGGCCCGATCCCCGTCCAGCGCTCGGGGGCCGGCCCGAAGACCCAGAAGTCCCTGCCGCACCCGCTGCAGAACGTCGATGCGGTGCTGGAGCTGCTGAAGGAGCAGCTGCGCATGGACGTGGTGTTCGTGAACCGCTTCGAGGGCGACAACCGGCAGTTCCGCAACCTGGTCACCTCGATCGACCTGCCGATCCGGGAGGGTTTCGTCGAGCCGGCGCAGGGCAGCTACTGCCGGATGATCGCCGACGGCTCCCTGCCGGCCGTCACCCGCAGCACCCGGCAGAACCCGCTGCTGCGCGACCTGCCGGTGACCGACCGCCTGAACATCGGCTCGTACCTGGGTGTCCCCCTGCACAACAGCGACGGCGGCCTCTACGGCACGCTGTGCGCCTTCTCCACCACCGAGAGCCCGGAGCTGGGCGAACGCGACGCCCAGGTGCTGCGCGGTGTGGGCGACGTGGTGATGCGGCTGGTGGAGTCGGAGGACACCCGCGACGACCGGCGGCACCGGTTCCTGCGTGACCTCGACCGGCTGCTGGCCCAGGGCGGGCCCTCGGCGGTCTACCAGGCCATCCACGACCTGGAGGACCTGAGCCCGGTCGGCTACGAGGCGCTCAGCCGGTTCCCCGGCGGCGGCCCGACCCCGGGCGAGTGGTTCACCATGGCCGCGACCTACGGGGTGGGCCCGCAGCTGGAGCTGAAGGCGCTGCAGGCGGCCGCCGCCGGGCTGGCCGACATGGCCGGCTTCCTGTCGCTGAACACCTCGCCCAGCACTCTGCTCACCCCCGAGTTCAACCGGCTGATGAACGAGCTGCCGCTGGACCGGGTGGTGCTGGAGATGACCGAGCACGAGGCGATCGAGGACTACGACTCGGTCAACTCGAGCCTGAAGGCGTTGCGGCGCAAGGGCCTGCGGGTGGCGGTGGACGACGCCGGGGCCGGCTTCGCCAGCATGCACCACATCCTCGCCCTGGTCCCGGACTTCATCAAGCTCGACATCAGCCTGGTGCGCGGCATCGACCGCCAGCCCTCCAAGCAGGCCCTGGCCGCCTCGCTGCAGGCCTTCGGGGTGAAGACCGGGGCCGCACTGATCGCCGAGGGCATCGAGAACGCCAGCGAGCTGACCTGCCTGCGTCAGCTCAGCATCCAGTACGGGCAGGGCTACCACCTGAGCCAGCCCGGTGCCCTGCCGCACCTCGACCGGACCACGGCCTGAGCGCACTCGGGAGAACTCCCGAGGCCTGCGCGGGGACAATTGCCGCCCGTCGAGCGTTCGTGATCGTGCGGGCGAGCCGCCCGCATCGTGTCCGACGCCTGAGCGCAGGAGAGATTACGTGGTCTTCAAGAAGATGCTGGGTGCCCTCGGGATCGGTGGTCCGAGCGTCGACACCGTGCTGTCGGCCCCCGGTGCCCAGCCCGGTGGGGTGCTGACCGGGCAGGTCAACCTGGTCGGGGGCAACTCCGACGTGGAGATCGAGCACGTCTCGCTCAGCCTGGTCACCCGGATGGAGATCGAGTCCGGCGACAGCGATCACAGCGCCGTGGGCGAGTTCCACAAGGTCGCCGTGAGCGGCCCGATGCGCCTGGCCGAGGGTCAGCAGACCTCGCTGCCCTTCCAGATCGTGCTGCCCTGGGAGACGCCGATCACCGCCGTCTACAACCAGCCGCTGCGCGGCATGGTGATGGGCGTGCGCACCGAGGTCTCGATCGCCCGCGCCGTGGACAAGGGCGACCTCGACCCGATCCAGGTGCACCCGCTGCCGGTGCAGCAGCGCATCCTCGACGCCTTCACCCAGCTCGGCTTCGTGTTCAAGTCGGCCGACCTGGAGTACGGCCAGGTCTACGGCGTGCACCAGACGCTGCCGTTCTACCAGGAGATCGAGTTCTTCCCGCCGCAGCAGTTCGCCGGCACCATCAACGAGGTCGAGCTGACCCTCGTCACCAACCCGCAGACCGTCCAGGTCATCCTGGAGTTCGACAAGCGCGGCGGGCTCTTCCGCTCCGGCCAGGACAGCTTCGGCCGGTACACGGTGGCCCACGCCGACGCCGACACCACTGACTGGGTGCGCGTGGTGGAGGGCTGGGTGCAGCAGGCCCTCACCCAGCGGCAGTCGATGTTCGGCGGCCACGGCGGCGGGTTCGGCGGTGGTTTCGGCCAGGGCGGTTTCCAGCAGGGTGGTTTCGGCCAGGGCGGCTACGGCCACTCGGGCCACCACGGCGGCCACCGCTCCGGCGGCTCGGGCATGGCCGGGATGGCCATGGGCGCGGTCGGCGGCCTGGCGGCCGGCTACGTCGCGAGCGAGATGCTCGAAGAGGTCTTCGAGGGTGACGAAGGCGACGAGGGCGGCGACGAGGAGGCCTGATCCTCCCCGAACCCCCGTTTGAAGACGTCCTTGGGCGGCTACCCCGGTAGCCGCACCACGGTCGGTGGCTGGGGAACCGGGTGGGACTGCGGTCTCACCCGGTTCCCGGGCCCAGGGCGGCGCTCAGGTCTTCCAGAAGAACATCGATCACCGACTCCTCGGTGACCGTGGTGCGGGTCTGCCGGAGCCGGGCGGTGAGCTCGGTGTCCCAGGGCACGTCGCTGACCCGCCCGGCGTCGGGACCGCTCGGCCGCCGGGCGTAGGCCTGGTCGTAGTCGGCGGCCGTCATGCGCCAGGGCACGGCCCCGACCTTGGCCACCAGGTGCGCGGCAATGCGCAGGCCGTCGCCGTCGAAGTCGCCGTGGTAGCGGATCGGCAGGCCTGACGCGGCCATCCGGCGCAGCAGCAGCACGCCGGCGGCGCTGGGCCAGCCGGACCCGCAGACCAGGGCCGGGCACCGGGTGCCGAACCGTCTCAGTGCGGCGGCCATGACGCTGGGGTTCTCCACCACGTGGACGATCCCGGTGTCCCACTCGGCCACGCCCAGGTTGCGTACCTGCTGCAGAGTGAGGACGGCGGCCTCACCGGCTGCGGCCGCGGCCCTCAGGACGGCCGGCGCCGAACCTCCGCCCCGGGCCGCCAGTCCGGCCACCAGCACGGTGGAGGACAGTTCGTCGGTGTCCACGCCGGCCCGGGACCACAGCTCACGTGAGCTCAGCTCCGGGCCGTAGCGGCAGGCGAGCCCTCTCAGCACGACGGTGGCCAGCCGGTGTCCTTCGTCGAGGGCGTGCGGATCGTGCAGGACCCGGTCGGCCAGGATCGGCAGCGGCAACCCCTCAACCGGCAGGGCGTCCAGCACGCTCAGCGCCTGCGACACCAGCGCCTGGGTGGCCGGGACCGATCCGCCCACCAGCCCGCTCGCCTGTAGGTAGGAAACCCACTCCAGCAGAGCCGGTTCGGCCTGAACCGGCGGGCACGACCGCAGCTGCGCCCACACCTGACGCCGCTCGTCCTGGGCCTGGGAACGCTCGCTGCGGCGGTCGCCGATCGGGCCCACCACCTGCTCGACCACGACGCGCAGATCGGCGCCGCCGATCTCGGCCACTGCGGCCTCGATCCGCGACAGCGCGAGCGAACGGCCTGGAGCGGGGACCCGCTCCAACCCCAAAAGGTCCGCCACCGCCGTCCGTTCGTTCTCGTTCCAGTCTTTCCCGATCCGGACCGAGCTGACCGGCTGCCCTGAGGAGAGCCGTTCGTGCAGCGCCTGCCAGAGCGGGCGCAACGACGGCGCCTGGGCCCATTCAGTCATCGGCGTCGGGGCGCAGCTCGGCGCCGTCCCAGGTGAACCGCACACTGGTCACGGCGTCATCCTGGTCCAGGCCGCTGCCGGTCTCCAGCTGGTGCACGGCGATGCCGTCGAGTTCCCGGTAGGTGCCCCACTCGTGGTCGGAGGTCAGCACCAGGTCCAGGTCGAGGGCGGCCAGCAGGGCGAACACCTGCCCCCGGTTGACCGTGTCGACTCCCACGAAAACCTCGTCCAACAGGATGATCCGGGGGCTGAGCGGCACCGCCTGGTAGTGCGCGGCGATGGCGGCGAACAGGGGCAGGTGCAGGGCGATGGCCTTCTCCCCGCCGGACAGCGCACCGTGCAGCTTGCTGGTCAGCTTCTCCCAGCCCAGCCCCTTGCCGCGTTCGACGTCGACCTGGAAGTGGTGCCAGGCGGTGTAGTCGAAGACCTCGGCGAGCTGTTCCTCCCAGCTGGCCGCCGTGTTCGCCGCCCGGGCCTGCTCGATCCGCTGGCGGAAGAACACGTGCAGGGCCTGCCGGTCGTCCTCGGAGAGCCGGACCGGGTCCTTCAGCAGCAGGTCCCGCGCGGCCCGGGTACCGGCCGGCAGCTGCGGGTCGATCTGCCAGGTCAGGCGGACCGCGACGCTGGAGGCGGTGCGCACCATGGCCAGCCGCTCGTTCATGGTGTCGACCAGTTCCCCGGCCTGCCGGATCCGGGCGGCCAGGTGCCGCCGGGTGTCACCGGTCAGGGTGCGGTCGAAGAGCTGGTGCTCGGCCCCGGTGATGTCGTCCTGGCTGCCCTCCAGTTCGGTCCGCAGCCGGTGCAGCAGGGTGGCGGCGCTGGTCCGGACCCCGCCGATCGAGGCGCTGAGCACCGCGACCTCGTGCTCGGTGACCATCTCCAGGTCGGCCCGCCGGGCCAGGGTGTCCTGCTGGGCGTGCAACGTCTCCATCAGGTTGCTCTGGGCCGCGGTGAGATGGCGATGCTCGTAGGGGATCGTGGGCCACGCGGCCGCCACCGCCCGGGCCGCCTCCAGCGCCGCCCGGGATCCCTCGCGCTCGCCCAGGTCGAGCTCGAGTCCCGCATCCTGCACGAGATGCCCACCCAGGAGCGCGTGCACGCCGTCGGCGGCCTGGTCCCGCACCCCGAGGGCATCCTGGTGCAGCTCCAGATCCCGCTCGCGGGCGTTGCGGAGCCGGCCCTCCTCCCCCACCAGCTCACGTTGGGTCCGGCTCGAGTGCTCTTGCTCGCGCAGGGCGGTCTTGCGCAGCTGCCGGGCGGCCTGGACCTCGACCAGGACCTGCTCGTAGGTGGAACCGATCGCCTGCTCAACGGCTTTGCGGCGGTGGGTCAGCGCCTCGGCCTCGGTCTGGGCGGTCTCCGCCTCCTGCCGGCTGTGTCCGGCGGTTCGCTCGGCGTTCGCGCACTGGCCGGCGAACAGGTTCACCGCGTCGGCGGCCGTTCCGGCGAGCAGGTGGGCGGACGCCCAGGTCTCGGCCGCCGTGCTCAGTTCGGCCAGCGCCAGCTCCAGTTCGGCCAGCGCCGCCTCCTCGGCCGGCAGCCTCTGCTCGGAGGCCTGGCTCATCAGGGTGCGCAGGGCCTGCCCGGCGGCGACCTCCTCCTCGGCCAGCCGGTCCTGCGCCCGGATCACGGTGTCCTCGGCCGTGGTGAGCGCGGCCTGGGCCTGCCACACCCCGTTCTGCGCCTCGGCGACCCGCTCGAACCCGGGCCGGGCCCGCACCTCGGCCGCGAGCAGGCTCTCCCGCTCGGACAACTCGTCCAGGGCCTGCCCGACCTCGTCCAGCTGGGCTGCCAGAACCTCGAGCTGCTCGGTCAGTTCGGCGATACGCTGCCGGCGGGCCCGCTGCCGGGCGGTGGCCCCGATGAAGCCCGCCTCAGGCTTGCTCCAGGAGCCCTGCAGGGCGGCCAGCCGCCAGCTGCCGTCGGCGCCGATCGCCGCATCCGCGCTCGCGGGCAGGGTATTGCCGTAGGCGACGGCGGCCAGCACACCGTTGATCACTGCGGGCGCGACGGCCGGGTCGGTCTCGGGGGCGAGGACGTCGGCGAGGCTGGGGCCCCGCACCGCTGGGCGGCTGCTGCGGGCGAAGACGTCGTGCCCCTCGACGGAGAGCGTCTGCCCGGTGGGGGTGATCCAGGCGTCCAGCAGCCCGCTGGCCTCGAGCGCGGCCTCGATCCCGGCCTGGACGGAGGCGGGGACCTGGCTCTGGAAGGTGATCAGCTGCCACAGCGGGGCGCCGGAGCGGCCCTGGCGGGAGGCCGTGCGGGTCAGGGGTGCCGTCGGGGGCAGATGCACCTCGCTGCTGATCTTCTCCAGATCGGCCTGGATCTGCGCGTGTTCGGCCGCGGCCCGCCTCTGGAGGCCGACCAGGCCCGAGCGTTCGGTCGCGATCCCGGCCACCACCCCGTCCCGGGCCTGGGAGACCAGTTCTCGCACCTGGGTCTCGTCGGCCTCGGCCGCGCTGAGCACCGCGGGGTCGAGCTGTAGGAGCCGGCATTCGTTGGCCCACCGCAGAAGTCGTTCGCTCTGCTCGGCCAGCGCGGCCCGGAAGTCGTCCTCGGCCCGTTCCAGCACCGCCCGCACTTCCTGGCGCCGGGTGAGGGCCTCGTCCTTGGCCGTCTCGGCCTGCTCGCGACGCTGTACGGCGCGCTGGTGACCGGCCAGCGCCGCACGGATCTCGGCGATCTCCTGGCGCCGGGTGCCGACCGAGACGGTGATCAGCCGGCGGGCGGCCGCCGCGTCCACCGTGGCCCCGGGGGCCGGGACGCGGGCGCTCAGGTTGACCCGCTCCGCGGTCCGGGTCAGGGCTTCGAGGCTCTGCTGAAGCTCCCGCGTCGCCGAATCGAGGATCTCCTGCCGCTGCCGGGTCCGCTCCCGTAGGCCCCGCAGCTCGGCCCGGTCTCTCTCGGCCGTGCGGGCGAGGCGCTCGGCCCGGGCCCGGGCCTGCTCGTCGCGGGTGCGCAGATCGTCCAGCTCCCGGCCCTCGCCGTAGGCCTCACTGCTGGTCAGGCCCTCGATCCGGGCTTCCTGAGCGGCGATCTGCTCGGCCAGCACCCGGCCCCGTTCGTCGGCCTCCTGCAGGTCGGCCACCACCCGCTCGTAGTCGGCGGCGCTCTCGCGCGCCTTCTGGCTGGCATTCTCCAGCGCGGTGGTGGCCGAGATCAGCCCGGCGGCCGCAGCCCGCAGCACTCTGCGACTGTAGGTCTGGGCCTGCCGGGCAACCGTTCGCGCCGCCTCCACGATCTCAGCGAGGCGCCGCAGCTCTTCCCGCTGGCGGTCCAGCCGCTCGAAACCCTCTGCGAGTTCGGCGATGTCACCCTGGTCGAGCGGGGGTAGCGCCCGGGAGAGCAGGGTGGACAGGAGGCCCGGGTCCAGCCGCTGGGAGAGTTTCGGCGTGCGCAGTTGCAGCAGCGCCGTGATCAGGGCGTCGTACCGGGCCTCGTTCATGCCCTCGAACAGCTTGCCGCGCAGCGCGTTACGGTACTCCCCCGCATTGGGGTGCACCGTCCCGCGCGAGTGCAGCGCCGCTTCCAGGGCGGCCTTGGTCAGCGGCTGGCCGGCCGGGTTCAGCAGGTGCAGGTCGACCCCGACGCGCTGGTCGGTGGTGAACCAGTCGGAGTTGACGGTGCTGGTGCGGGTGGTGGCCGAGAGCCGCACCCCGCAGGTGAACCACTCCCCCTCGCCGAGAGCCAGTTCCAGCCAGGCGTACCCGACCCGGGTCACCGCCCCGCCGGCGCCCTCACCCATCAGGTTCCAGTGCATCGCCCGGTCGCCGGTGCCGAACGTGGAGAGCCGGTTGGCCCGCAGGCTGGCGTCGAACAGGAACGGCAGCAACAGTTCCAGCGCCTTGGACTTGCCCGAGCCGTTCGGGCCGCGGACCAGCAGGCGGCCCTGGTGGAACTCGAAGACCTCGTCGTAGTAGCGCCAGATGTTCAGGATGCCCGCGCGGACCGGGCGCCAGCGTGGCGTGCGCCCGGCACCGGCGGGCTCGGGCCGGTGCCGGTGCTGGTCCAGGTTCTGAACGCTCACGTGGGCGTCCTCTCGGATTCGGGTGCGGTCAGCTCCACCACGTAGCGGGCGGCCGCGGGCAGCGAGGTGACCAGGCCGCCGGTCTGCTCGGCCAGCCCGAAATCCGCCAGCAGCTGCACCGCCTGGGCGGTCAGGGCCTGCGGGCCGGCATCGCCGCGGTAGCTCATCGCCCAGCCGGGGAAGTCGGCCAGGACCTGCCGGGTGACGGCGGTCAGCACGGCCGTGGACCGGGTCCGGCCCGGCGGCTGCAGCTCGTCGAGCAGCCGCAGGGCGGTCACCTTGGCGTGCGAGGTGCCCTCGGGGAACGTCTCGTCGGTGGCGATCGCGTCCGGGTCGACGAGCAGATAGCCCTCGGCCCGTTCCTCCAGCACGAAGCCGGCCTGCTCGGCGGCGCGGCGCAGGATCTGCCGGCCCGTGGGTGAGGCGAGATAGTCCAGCTGCTCGGCGCTCAGGTCGCGGCGGTAGACCACCGGCTCGTCGAACATCAGCCGCAGGATCGAGTGCCGCAACCACAGATTGCGCTGCACCGCCTAGACCTCGCCGCCCTCACTCGTCCCGGTGCCGTATCGGGTCTCGGCCACCAGCGAGCGCAGGAGCTCCTCGAAGCGGGCCGGCACCTGCCCGGCCGGCACGGCCAGGGTCGAGGCCCCGCGGGGGGCGGACATCAGCCGGATCAGCAACGTGACGTCCACCTCGTACAGCACTTTCGCCGCGCGGCCCTCCAGATAGCTGTCGGTCGCCCCGTCGACCGCGGTCACCGCCCCGAAACGCTCCAGCAGCCGCAGAACGTCGACGAGGGCCCGCCGCTCGGCCTGCCGGCTGGAGTCGAAGGCTCCGACGGCCTCGTCCAGGGCGCAGGCCTGGGTGACCCGATCGGCCAGCAGCCCGATCGTGGTGACCGGAGTGTTCAGCAGCTCCGCCGCGACCAGGCAGAGCAGCACGTACCGGCGCCGGTCGAACGGCTGGCGGCCGCTGCGGGGGCGGCGGGCCGGGCGGGTGGCATCGTCGCGGACCCCGACCTTCACCAGTCGCGCGTAGCCCAGCCGGGGCTCGACCAGGACGGTCCAGCCGCAGTGGTGGTCGAACCACTTCTGCAGCGGGGCCTGCCGGCGCCGGACCAGGTCGAAGGCCGGCTGGTCGGTGCGCTGGGTGATCAGCGGGTTGCGCAGCAGCAGCCGCACCCCCCGGGCCACCTCGTCCTGCTCGGCGCCGGCCAGCTGGTTGTGGAGTTTGCTCACGCCCCGACCTCACTGCTGCGGGCGCCGCGGGCACCCGTCCTGGTGTCGATCCGGACCAGGTAGTCGGGACCGGTCAGGACCCCGTGCGAGGTGCGGATCACGGCGGGAGGCCCCGGTTCGGCCGGCCAGAGGGTGATTTCGATCTGCCCGTCGCCGGAGTGGTGACGTCTGGTGCCCTGGGCGTCGGGAGCGGCGCCGAGGGCGCCCCCGATCAGGTCCAGGAGCCGCTGGAAGGTCTGGTGGTCGAGCTGCCCGATCCGGCTGAGCCGGACCGGCCCGTCGGTGGCCAGGGCCTGCCGGGCCGCCTCCAGCTCGGCCCGCTCGTCGCGGGCCCGCTGCGCCCGTGCCCGTTTCACCGCGGCCACGTCACGCACCTTGCCCGTACGCCCGAACCGTTCGGTGCGACCGCTCGTGCGGATCAGCGCCGACACCGGGACCGGAGGCGCCTCGGCCCACGCCGTGCCGGGCGGGACGAGTTCCGGATCGGAGTGCTGCAGATGGGCGTGCCGCGCCGACCCCAGACCGAAAGCCGCCGACCAGAGCCGGTGCGCATCGTTCTCAGTCGGGGCCGCCGCGAACCACCGGGCCAGTTCCCGCAGGTCTTCGGCCGCCCCGGAGGAACGACGGCGACTCTCGTTCAGCCGGTCCAGCGCCTGCAGAAGAGTCACGATGGCCCGTCGGGCCACGGTGTGCAGCTGCTCGGCCCGGGCCGGGCTGCCGTCGTCCGGACGGAACCAGGCCCGCAGACCTTCCCAGCGAGTGCGGCGGTGGTGCAGCCATTCCGGCCCGGGATCGTCGGCGGCGCTCAGCCGGGGCAGCTCCGCGCCCGCGAGCGCTCGCTGCCGCAGCCGGACGACGTCGTGACGCTCCACCTCGTCCACCGCCTCGGCGATGATCCGCACCCGCAGGTCCAGGTCACCCAGGAAGTCGTTCAGGTAGACCACGGTGGCCTGCTTGACCTCGTGGAAGGTCTGCTGGTCAGTGCCCTCGACCCGGAGCAGACGCTGCAGCTGGGCGTTGAACTGGGTGGTGTTGGTGCGCAGGCCGTCCAGGTGCCCCTCCAGTTCCTGAAGGGTGGTGAAGACCCTGCGGTCGTCCGTGGACGGGTCGGCCGCCAGCCGGGCCAGGTCGCCCAGTCGCAGGGCGATCGCCTCCAGCACGGCGGTCTGCAGAGCACCGGCCGAGGCGAGCACCGCGGCGGCGTGCTCCAGCCCGGCCAGGGCCGCCTCACCGTGCCGGGTCAGCGAGTACAGCAGGTTGCGGCGCTCGTACTCGTCGGCCGTGCGGTAGTTGCCGGCGTGGTTCTGCGACGCCTCGAGCAGGCGCCACTCGCGCAGTTGCCGCAGCACGTCGAAGAGCGTGTCCTCGTCGGTCAGCGGGACCCAGCCCAGGCCGGACAGCCGCCGGCCGACCTCGTCCAGCCCGAGCGCCGTCTCCAGCCGCTCGTTCGCCTCGCCGAAGACCTGCAGGACGGCCGTGTACACCTCGCTGCGCTCGCCCGTGGTGAACCGGAACAGGTCGGAAGGCAGCGAGGCGGCCCCCGCCCGCCCGGTACCCCACGCGTCGCCCTCAGCGTTCATTGGGCAACACCGTACGTGATCGGCCGGAAAGGGACCGGGGTTGTGATCAAGTTCTACGGGGAGCCCCGCCGGGAGGGAACCCGGCGGGGCGGGAACTGCTGCCTCAGGGAATGACGGTGTTGGTACCGGTGCCGCCGGAGAGCGTGTCCTCGCCCGGCCCGCCGGAGATGTAGTCGTCACCGCTGTTGCCGTAGATCACGTCGTCGCCACTGTTGCCGTACATGGTGTCGTTCTGCCGGCCGCCGTAGAGCATGTCGTTGCCCTGGGCCCCGGTGATGTGGTCGTCGCCGTCGTTGCCGTAGATGATGTCGTCGCCCGCGCCACCGTCGAGCCGGTCGTCGCCCGGCCCGCCCTGGATCTCGTCGTTCCCGTCGCCGGCCCAGGCCTGGGCCGCGCCACCGGTGAAGGTGAGGATGTCGCGGCCGCCGCCGGAGGAAACCGAGGCGCCGGTGCCCGCGGTGATGGTGTCGGTGCCGTCGTCGCTGTCGACGTCGGCGTCCTGGGCCGCGGACTGCCCGGTGGTGTAGGAGTTGTTGCCGCCACCGAGGTGGATGTGGGTGAACTGCACGTCGGTGTGGTTGGTGAACGTCACGGCGTCGTTGCCGTCGGCCAGCGAGACCTGGCCGATCGGGTCGTTGGCCGAACTGCTGTCGCCCAGGGTGTTGTCGAGAACGCAGGTGACCCGGGTCAGGTCGGCGTTGTCGGGGTAGGAGCAGTGGTCGCCGGTCAGGATCTGGGCCGTGTCGTCGAGGGTGTAGACGAAGGTGGCCTGGTCGGCGCTCTTCTCGACGCTCAGCTTCAGCTGCTGGTGCAGGCCGCTGCCCGAGAAGTAGTTGAGCTGGTAGTGCTTTCCGCCGGCCCCGACCACCTCGGCGTGGGCCATCGACCCCTCGGCGTGGGCCGGGCCGGCCAGCAGCACCGGGACCAGTGCGGCGGATCCCAGGCCGGCGGCTCCCACCAGCGCTGACCAGCGGCTTCGACGCGAAATCATGTGAGTCCCCTCCAGATTCGGTGGTGTTGACGGTTTCCACCGTGCCAGAGGCGCCGAGTTAGTGAAGGACGTTTGCAAAGCCCCAAAGGGACTTCCCGATCAGGCAGAGAATCGGAAAGTCCCTGCGGGACAACGTGGACATGGCCGGACCCTATCGAGGCCCCGGCCGGGCAGACTCAGGTGTTCGAGGTCAGCTGCCTGAGCAGGTTCAGGGCCTCGGTGTCGGGCGACCCGGCCGGCGCGGTGCAGGTGACCAGAACCTGCTCGGGAGTCTGCATCGCCCGCAACGACTGCTGGGTCACGGTCAGGGCGCCGACCAGCGGATGGTCCAGGGCGTAGTCGGCGCTGGCGCACGGCTGCACCCGGTGATCGCCCCACAGCCGGGCGAATTCGGGTGAGCGCATCGACAGGTTCCCGACCAGCGCGGCCAGGAGCGGGTCTTCGGGATGCTCACCGGCGGCCAGCCGCAGGTTGCCGACCACGGCCCGGCACTTCGCCGGCCAGTCGGTGTAGAGGCCGCGCACGTGTGGATCGAGGAACACCAGCTCGGCCATGTTGGGGCGCGCGCCCGGGACGGCGGGGGCGAGCGGGTCCAGATGCCCGGCCAGCAGGGCGTGGCCCAACCGGTTCCAGCCCAGCACATCGCTGCGCCGGCCCAGCACGATGCCCGGCACGTCGCCGAGCATGGCCAGCAGATCGGCCAGCGAGGAGTCCAGACGCTCCACCGGCGGTCGTCGCGGCCGGAGGGTCCGCCGGGATCCCCCGGCCAGGGTGCGCAGGTGCTGACGCTCTGCGTCGCTCAGCTCGAGCGCGTTCGAGATCGCCTCGAGCACCTCGGGAGAGGCGTTCCGGGAGTGGCCCTGCTCGAGCCGCGTGTAGTACGACGAACTGACGCCGGCCAGCAGGGCCAGCTCCTCGCGGCGCAGGCCGGGAACCCGCCGCCGCTCACCGTAGGTGGGCAGACCGACGTCTTCAGGACTGATCCGCGCCCGCCAGGCCTGCAGCGTCTCGCCCAGCGGGCCGGGAGAACCAGTGGTCACCACCCCAGTGTGCCTGCCTCGCCCGCGGGCTGCCTGTCCCTGCCGGGGATAGCCACCACACAGCCTGGCTACCGGTGCGGCCCGCCGCAGATAGTCGATGACGCCCGGACATCCGGGCCGACTCGGAAGAAGGATCATGTCCACACGTTTCACCCGCAAGAGCATCGTGGCGGCCGGCACCCTGCTCGGTGTCGGCACTCTGCTGGCCGACCCGGCCGCCGCCGTCTCCCCTCCGCTCACGAAAGCCGCTGTGCAGGTGCATTTCGACCTGGCCGGCGGGCAGATGCCCGAGAACGTCGTCCTGGACCGCAACGGCAGCGTCGCCGTCACCCTCGCCGGGGCCCGGCAGGTGGCCCGGGTCACCGGCCAGGGCCAGGTGCGCATCCTGGCCACCCTCCCGGCCCCCAAGGACACCGAGGCCAAGACGCCGCTGCTGGGCTTCCCCGTCACCACCGGCCTGATCCGTGACGGAGACACGTTCTACGTCGCCTACGCAACCGGAACGAAGGCTGAGACCGGCATCTGGACGTTCACGGAGGGCCGCACCCCACGCAAGCTCGCCGACCTTCCGGCCGCGGGCCTGCCCAACGGCATGGCGATGGACCGCCGCACGGGGAACCTCTACGTGACGGACTCCGCCCAGGGCGCCGTGTACTCCGTTGCCACCACCGGAAAGAACGCGGGCCGGACCCGAACCTTCAGCACCAGTAAGGATCTGGCCTCCACCGGATTCTTCGGCGTGAACGGCGCCAAGGTCCGCGACGGTCGCCTGTACGTGTCCAACCTCGACCAGGGCACCGTGCTCTCGACACCTCTGTCCGGTTCCCGGGCGGGGACTTTCGAGACGATCGCCACCGGCCTGAAGGGCATCGACGACTTCGCCTTCACCGGCCAGGGCCGGCAGTTCATCGCCGGTCTGGTCACCGAGAACAAGGTGGTGCTGGTCAACGGAAACGGCACCAAGAAGACGGTCCTCACCGAGGTCGACGGCCTTTCCAACCCGTCCGCGGTGGCCGTGCGGGGCACGACCGTCTACGTCACCAGCGCCGCGTACACCACCCAGAAGGACCCGAACCTGCTCACCGCCCAACTGATCAAGAACTGAATCTGAGGACGTCGGTGGGCACCCACCCAGGGTGCCCACCGACGTCCTCAAGCAGTTGGGTTCCAGGTTCTACAGGCGCAGCGCGGTCCGGATCAGGTCGGCGAGCGCCCGTGAGCGGCTGTGCGGGGGCCAGGCGATCACCGTGGTGATCTGCGGGGCGTCCACCACCGGCACCGCCACCACGTCGTCCCGCAACTGGGAACGGCAGGAGTCGGGCGAGACCATCAGCGTGCGGCCCAGCGAGATCAGCTGCAGCAACTGCGCGTGGTTCTGCGCCTCGGGCCCCGGGCCCGCCGGATAGGTGCCGTCCGGACCGGGCCAGCGCGGCAGGGGCAGGTCGGGCACGGCCGTGAGTTCGTGCGACCTGAGGTCGGTACGCGTGGTCAGCGGATGCCCGGCCGGCAGGATCGCGACCTGCCCCTCGGTGCGCAGCTCTTCGAAGTCGAAACCGGTTGTCTCATCCATCGGCCGGTGCAGGATCGCCACGTCGGCCCGGCCGTTGCGCAGGAGCCGCACCTGCTCGCCGGGACCGCACAGAGCAACGTCCACGGGGATCGATCCGGGCTCGGCGGAGTAAGCGTGCAGCAACTTGGCCAGCAGTTCACTCGAGGCGCCGGCCTTGACCGCCAGCACAAGACCGGGCTCTCCCGCAGCCGCCCTTCGGGCCCGGTGCTCGGCCGCCTCCACCGCGTCCAGCGCGATCCGGGCCTCGCGCAGCAGCACCGCACCGGCCTCGGTGAGCACGACCGAGCGGTTGGTGCGCTCGAGCAGCGTCAGCCCCAGCCGGCGCTCGAGCTGGATGATCGCGCGCGACAGGGGCGGCTGAGCGATGCCCAGGCGCTGCGCGGCCCGGCCGAAATGCAGTTCCTCCGCCACGGCGACGAAGTACCTGAGCTCCCGGGTCTCCATCACCCGAGGCTACAACGATACCCGTGGAGTATCGCTCCTGATCGAGGTGGTCTTGGACGAGGAGCGGCGGCCGGCGGCAGCATCGGGGCATGAACATTGCAGTCCTTGGCACCGGAAAAGTCGGCTCAGCGCTGGGCACTCGACTGGCGGCCGCCGGTCACCAGGTGGTCTACGGCTCTCGCAGCCGCGCCGGTGAACCCGGTGTGGTCGGCCAACGCGAAGCCGTCGCCTCCGCCGACGTGGTGATCACCGCGATCCCCGGCACCAGCGTGGTCAGCACCCTGGAAGAGATCGGCGAGCAGACCCTCTCCGACAAGATCGTGCTGGATCCTTCGGCCGCCTTCTCGCCCCAGATGACCATGGCCTACCCCGGCGACAGCGTGGGGCAGCAGGTACAGGCCCGGTTCCCGCAGCTTCGGGTGGTCAAGACCCTCAACACGATGAACTTCACGATCATGGTCGACCCGCTGGCCTCGCTGCCGAGGGCGACCGCCTTCGTCAGCGGTGACGACGAGGCCGCCAAGAAGGTCGTGCGGGGCCTGCTCGGCGACCTGGGCTGGCCCGACGAGGCGGTCCTGGACCTGGGCGGGATCGACACCGCGCTGGCCACCGAGCACGTGGCCCCGCTGTTCTTCGCCACGGTCCGGGCCCTGGGCACCGCCAAGTTCAACATCTCCGTCACCACCCAGGCCTGATCCGGGGCCTATCGCGTGAGTTCGACCTGGCCGGAGATCGGCGGGCCGTTCGAGGTGAGCGCCACGCCCGAGGCCGACCAGGCGCTCAGAGTCCAGGCGTAGTAGCCCTGCGGCACCTTCCGGCCCGCGGCGGTGGTTCCGTCCCAGACCAGGTCACGGATGCTGCCGTCGGCGGTCTCGGCCGTGCTGAGGACCCGCACGGTGCGCCCGGTCCGCTGCGAGATGAGCTTCAGTCCCGCTCTTCTGACCGGCTCGGTGGTGTCGAACTCGGGCGACCAGGTGTCGCGCACCTTGTCGCCGTCGGGGCTGAACCCCAGGGTGCGGACCGTTCCGATCAGGCGCGGCCGGGAGGGCACGGGGTAGGGAAGGCGCTCGACGGTCAGGTCGGGTGCGGCGGCCTTGCCGTTGTCGAGCAACCGGGCGAGCCTCGGCCCGTCGAGAGCCAGCGAAAGGGTGCGGCCCGGCAAGGGAATCGGGGTGCTTTCCGGCGCGGACAGATCGAGGACGCCTGCCTGCCCGTCCGCCACCCAGGCCAGGGTGCCTTCCCCGACGGCCAGGTCGACCTTCTCCGCGGAGGTAATGCCGGTTGGGACAGTACGGCGGGCTTGGGAAGAGAGGTCCTGCACGAAGGCCTCAGAGGCATCGCAGCTGAGCCAGGCTGCGGTGCCTGCCCACACGGCAACCGGCAGAGCCCGGGAGCAGGACTGCTCGAAGAGCCGCACCGGGCGTGGCTTCTCGACGTCGACACTCCACACCTGGCTCTTCCGACCGGCCGTGCTGGCGTACACGACGTTGGAGCCGAAAATGTCGCTGTGTCCGGAGAGCCGGGCCGCCCTGGGCAACAGGTGCAGCAACTCCCCGTCCGCGCGGTTCACCTGCCCGCCGATCAAGGTGTACGGGCCGGAGATCTTCACTTCTGACAGAGTCTGGAACTGCCTGCCGTACTTGCCCTTCACCGGCGCCTGCTCGATCGATGTGGTCCGTCGGCCGCGCTCAAGGACGTCCCATTGCATCCCGTGCTCGGGGCTGCCGACCAGACCTCGCGCTGCGGAGAACGAGGCCGGCAGGGTGTCTACTGCCTCGAAGAATATTCCGACGGCCGCAGGCAGTCGCCTCCGCGCGCCCAAGCCGGAATCGTCCACGGCCCGGGCCCAGACCGCGCCGCGCGAGCGGCTTCCGGCGGACTGGTCGCTGTAGTAGAGCGTGCCGGCGTTCAGATCCCAGCCGCCGATCGTGTACTTGGGCGCGTCGAAAGTAGCGGCCAGAGAGGGGACGCCGTCCGGGCCGATGCGATAGACCCCTGGCTCGGGCCCTCGGCCGGTCGCGGTCACAAAGTCGTCCCCCACCGCGGCGAGGCCTGCGGACCCGGCCGGGAGCTCGATGTCCGTTACCCCGTCGCGGTCGATCGTCCTCAAGGTGACCCGGGCGTCCCCGGCCGGTACCCGGTATCCCACCGTCCCGCTGTCGGTCACCACCAGACTGTCCAGGTAGGCAGCGTCATTGCGTTCGGCATGAACCGTCGGCGTTCCTCCTGAGCGCGGCATCACCCACACCTTGCCGTCCCCGCTCCAGGCCACCGCGTTCGCACTCACCTCCAGATCGTCGAAGTACCTGACCGTGACGGGAACGGCCAGCGGCACGGTCTCCGGCAGACCGGTCCCCAGGGGAACCGACAAGATCTGCAGCCGCTGTTCCTGCTCGGGGTCGACGGGTGAGACTGCGATGACGACGTCGGTCCCCTGGACGTCCCAGTCCATCGGGCCGAGAGAAGCCTCGGGCTTCCAGAACTCCGCGCTGCCGGGCCACGTCCAGCCACCGTCGGGCCCGGGCGCCGTCGCCACCGGCGACGTGATCAACCGGCTCGATCCGAAGGGATAGGTGGCGAACGGATCCGGCATGCTCACCCAGGTCGGCCCGGTCAGTGCGTAGTTCCGGCCCGAGACCAGGCCGTCGCCCATCGTGTCACCGGTCAGCAGATCGGTGCGGAAGAGCCGGCTCGATCCGCTGTTCGATCCGTAGCTGTACCTGCTCCAGGTCAGCTCCCCGCCGACCACCGGGCCCGGCTCGAACATCTGCCGGAACGCCGGCCTCGTGTCGACCTCGGCCCGGGCAGCCAGGGACTCTCCCCACGCCCCCGTTCTCACCAGATCCGGATCGGCCGCTCCGGCACCCTCCTGCAGCACCGCCGCACCACTGGCCGAAGCACCGATCAGGGTGACGTCAGCCGGGCGGGAGTGCAGTGGAACGCTGATCGCCTCTGCGGTCGACCGGGCCTGGGCGTTCACCGGAATCAGCAAGGTCAGCAAGAGAGTCAGCGCGACCAGACGCGTACGGCCGAGACGAGCAAGCACAGCGGTCCCCCGAGCAGCTGGCAGGCATGTGAACCTGAAGCCTGCCGGTCCCGGTACCCGGGGCGCACGTCACCGCCTGTGGGGACGTCAGTTCGGTCGGCGGCGTTCCAGTTCCTCGCCGAAGGCAGCCACGATCGCCTTCCACAGCCGCGGTTGGGCGGTGGCCGCCACGTTCTCGGCCAGGCGCGCCCCGAGGGTGACCGCGAACTCGGCGCTGAAGTCGTCCAGACCGTTCTGAGCCTTCGAAACAGTCTGTCCCTGAAGCGATACCACCTTGATTTCCTGGGTGGTCTCCGACGGCTTCTCGGCCGGGATCGGCAGCACCGGCCCGGCGTGCACCACCGTCAGGAACTTCGTCGTCCGGGTCAGCGCCACGTACAGCAGCCGCAGCCCGTGAGTGCTCTCGGAGACGATCGACTCCGGCTCGACCACCACGACGGCCTCGAACTCCAGGCCCTTGGCGTCGGTCGCCCCCACCAGGTTGATGCTCTTGCCCAGCGATCCGGCGCGCGTGTCCTGGTACTGGACGTCGTCCTGGTTGAGCATCTCGACCACGGCCGCCCGGTGCTCGTCCGCGCAGATGATGCCCACGAACAGCCCCCGCGCCGCGTACTCGCAGGCCGCCCGCACCGCTTCGGCCCCCAACTCCCCCACCGGCACCCGCCGCAGGTCGGGCTCGGCCGGCCCGAGCCGGATCACCGAAAGCGGCTCCACCGCCGGCGCCGCATGCGGAAGCAGTTGCGCCGCCAGCGCATACACCTGCTGCGGCACCCGGTAGCCCAGCGTCAGCGGCACGATCGATTCCGGATGCCGGACCCGCAGCGCCTCGACCACGTCGTCCCAGGTGTCCCGGGCCCACGGGCCGGTCGACTGGGCGAGATCGCCCAGCACCGTGTACGAACCGGTCCGGCTGCGCCGGCGCACCGAACGCAGCTGCATCGGCGACAGGTCCTGGGCCTCGTCCAGGACGATGTGGCCGAACTGCGGAACGCTGCCGTTCAGCAACAGGTCGGTCTCGTCGAGCAGAGCCACGTCGGCCAGGCTCCAGCCCTCGTCGGACACCCGGTCGGAGGCCGGGCGGAACAGCATCTGCACCTCGGCCGCGGTGAAGTCCTGCCCCGCCGCGGCCAGCAGCCGGTCGCGGGAACCGAACAGGTCGCGCAGGAACATCTGCGGTGTGAGCGAGGGCCAGACCCGTTGCAGGGCAGCGTCCACCGCCGGGTCGGGCACCTCGACACCGCGACGGGCCCGGACTGCCGCGGTCGCCGAGATCCAGCTGCGCATGGCCGCCCGGCCCGCGCCGTAGCTGCGGGCCTGGTTGACCGAACGCCGCAGCGCGTCCTCGACCTCGGGCCGGGAGAACGACGCCACCGGATCACCGGCCGGGCCCACGTCGAGCCGGCCGGCCCGTTCCGGCAGGCGGATCCGCTGCACCAGCCCCCGCATCAGCAGCTGCTGCATCCGCAGCTCGCCCTTGATCCGGACGACCTCGGCGCTCTCCTGGCGCCCGGTGCCCTTCTGCAGCCCCAGGCCCCGCAGGTCGCGATGCTCGACCTGGTGGTCGCCCAGCCCGGGCAGCACCTGGCGGATGTAGCGGGTGAAGGTCGGGTTCGGCCCCACCACCAGCACGTCCGAGGGCGCCAGGGTCTCGCTGTGGTTGTACAGCAGCCACGACACCCGGTGCAGGCCGACGACGGTCTTGCCGGTGCCGGGCCCGCCCTGGACGATCAGGAGCTGCTCGAGCGGGGCCCGCACCAGTTCGTACTGCAGGGCGTGGATGGTCTGGACGATGTCGCGCATCTCGCCCGAGCGCGCGGCGTCCAGCTCCCGCAGCACCGCGTCGTCGATGCCCTCGTGCTCGAGGGCCGTGAGCTCACCCACGCGGGCCGCGAGGTCCGCATAGACCACGTCGTCGAAACTGAGGATGCGATTGCGCTCGGTCGCGAACGTCCGTTTGCGCACGAGTCCCTGGGGGTCGTCGTGGCTGGCCTCGTAGAAGGGCGCCGCCATCGGCGCCTTCCAGTTGATGACCAGCGGCTCACCGTCCTGGTCGCTGATCAGCCACTTGCCCACGTAGTAGGTCTCGCCGCTCTCCCGGTCGAACCGCCCCAGGGCCACGGCGTCGTCGGGGCCACCGATCCGCTCGGCCAGCGCCCGGGCCTCCTTGGCCACGGCGACGGACGTCTTGCCGCCCAGCGAGGCGCTCGCCGCACCTCCCAGCGACTGCCGCTTGAGTTCGCGGGCGTCCCAGGCCGCGTCGAAGTACTTCTGTTCCAGCGCGATCTCGTCCTGATCGGCAGAGCCCACGCTCATTCCTCAGACCCTCCCGCAGCGACCGAGCACACAGCCACATGATGTGACAGATGGTGCGCCCGAGGTGGGAGAAAAGGTCACGAAAGGATCAAGGCACCCCCCACCCCTCCGGGCCAAGCTTGCGCGAGAGTCCGGAAAGGTTGCTCACAAGTTCGTGATACTTCAATCACATGGCCGGCTCGCTCATTCTCCGCCGCGCCCGGTAGAGCCCGGGGGCGATGCCGTGGACCCGCTTGAAGGCATGACTGAACGACGACTCGGTGGAATAGCCGAGCGAGCGGGACAGGGCCGCGATCGTCACATCCTCGTCACGCAGAGCTCGCTCCGCCAGGCGCATACGCCAGTGGGTGAGGAAGGCCAGCGGGGGCGTGCCGGCCGCCTCGCGGAAGCGCTCGGCGAAGGTGGTGCGGGACATCGCGACCGTGCGGGCCAGGTCTTCCAGGGTCCAGCTGCGCTGGGGGTCGGCCTGCATCTGGTGCACGGCCGGGGCCAGGCTCGGGGTGGCGAGCACCCGCAGCCAGCCGGGCGGTACACCGGCGGGGTCGGCCAGGTAGCCCCGCATCACCTCGACGAACAGCAGACTCGCGTACTGCCGGGCGGCGAAGTCGGAACCGCCCTGGTCATGCCCCATTTCGGTGAGCAGGCGATCGAGCAGCCAGTGCAGGGTGGCGGCCTGGCCGTCGGTGGCCTTGACGTGGGTGACCGGCTCCAGAGCGGCCAGCAGCAGATCCTCCCCCGTACGGTTGAGCGCGATGTGGCTGCCGACCACCGCCACGTCGGGCGTGGAGCTCAGGTGCACGGTGCTGCCGCCGTGGAACCGGAACAGGGCCTCGCCGTCGGTGGGAGTCAGCTCGGGGCCGCTGGACATGATCTGCTTCAGGTCACCGCGCACCACCGCCACGTCACCCTCGGTGAGCAGAATGCTCTGACCGGTGCTGGGCACCCGCAGCCAGAACTGCCCCCGGGCCGGGGCCACGAGCATCAGCGGGGCGTGCGCCTGCAGGTTCAGCGACCACTGCCCCTCGGCCAGGATCGCCCGGGCCATCACGCACCGGGCATCGATCATCGCGAGAGCTGCTGACAGCGGGTCACCGGACACAACCGTACTTTCGCGCAAGTGCGCCGAACTCTCAAACAAAGTGCCCGATGATCACGGGTGGCAGCCTGGACAGGACCCCACCAGCACCGAAGAAAGCCAGAGGCGCATGCCCACCATCACCACCCCCGACGGCGTCGAGCTCTACTACACCGAGCACGGCACCGGGCAGCCCGTCGTCTTCAGCCACGGCTGGCCGCTGAACGGCGACGCCTGGGCGCTGGAGCTCAAGGTCTTCGCCGACGCGGGCTTCCGCGCGATCGCCCACGACCGTCGTGGCCACGGGCGTTCCAGCTCGACCACCACGGGCAACGACATCGACACCTACGCCCGCGACCTCGCCGCCCTGATCGAGGCCCTCGACCTGCGCGACGTCATCGTCGTCGGCCACTCCACCGGCGGTGGCGAGGTCGTGCGCTACGCCGCCCAGTACGCCGCCGGCCGCGTCGCCAAGGTCGCCACCATCGGCGCCGTCCCGCCGGTCATGGTGGCCAAGGAGTCCAACCCCGACGGTGTTCCGATCGAGGTCTTCGACGGCATCCGCGACAACGTGCTGAGCGACCGCTCGCAGTTCTGGAAGGACCTGTCCGAGAGCTTCTTCGGCGCCAACCACGGCCGTCCGGTCTCGCAGGGCGCCAAGGACGACTTCTGGCGGATGGGCATGCAGGCCGACCTGGTCTCGGCCTACGACTGCGTGAAGGCGTTCTCCGAGACCGACTTCACCGAGGACCTGAAGGCCCTCGACGTGCCGATCTTCATCGCGCACGGCGACGACGACCAGATCGTGCCCCTGGCCAACGCGGCCGAGAAGGCGATCAAGCTGGTCAAGCAGGGCACCCTGAAGATCTACGAAGGCGCCCCGCACGGCGTGCACGGCGACTGGCAGCTGCAGTGGCACAAGGACCTGCTGGCCTGGATCGCCGGCTGACCTGAACTGAGGACGATCGGCGCGGCCCCCTCAGGGGGGACCGCGCCGATCGCTCGTTGCGGGTTCCGTACGAGATCAGGAACCCAGCACCCGCAACGCCAGATCGACCGTGGAATGCAACTGCCCCCGGCTTGCCCCCGCCGCGGCGTGAACGGCATTGCCCTCGCTGACCACCATCACGTACCGGGCCAGGGCCGCCGCATCGGTGTCGGCCGGCAGGTCACCCTCCTCCACCGCCTGGCCGAGTCTCTGTGCCAGAGCCTCTTCACCCGAGCGCCGGCTCGCGGCCAGGAACTCAGCAATCTGCTCGTTGCCGCTACTGGCCGACAGACCCCCCTGGATGGAAAGACAGCCAGCAGGACGATCGGGACGAGTCAGCGCGTCAGCGTTCGCCCGAAGGAAGCTTTCCACCACCTGGTAGGCAGTCGGCTGCTGCAGAGCCTCCCGGGCATAGGCCATGTCCACCTCGGCGTATCGGGCCACCGCGCGGCGGAAGAGCTGCTCCTTGTTGCCGTAGGCCGCATAGAGGCTGGGACGGTTGATCCCCATGGCCGAGGTGAGATCGCTCAGCGAGGTGCCGTCGTAGCCGTGCCTCCAGAACACCTCGACCGCGCGGTCCAGGGCCTGGTCGGCGTCGAACCCCCGTGGTCGTCCCCGCTCCGCTGTTGTGCTCACGATCACAGCCTAACTGCTCGGTACAGAAATAAACGCCGCCCAGCGCCGGTTCCTGATATCCGTATCGCTCAGTACAGATATAGGGAGCAGGACGATGGGACAGCTGGACGGCAAGACGGCACTGGTCACCGGAGCCACCTCGGGCATCGGGCTCGCCGCGGCCCAGAAACTGGCGGACGAGGGCGCACACGTCTTCGTCACCGGCCGCCGCCAAGAGACACTCGACCTGGCGGTGGCCCAGATCGGTGAGCGGGCAACCGGAATCAGCGCCGACGTGGCCGACCTGGACGCGCTCGACCGGGTGATGGAGACCATCCGTCAGCACGGCCACGGACTCGACGTGCTCTTCGCCAACGCCGGCGGCGGAGAGTTCGCAGCCCTGGAAGACATCTCCTGGGAGCACTACGCGAGCACCTTCAACACCAACGTGGGCGGCACGATCTTCACCGTGCAGAAGGCTCTGCCCCTGCTCAACCACGGCGCCTCGGTGATCATCACCAGTTCCAACATCGACGTGAAGGCCAGCCCGTCGTTCAGCGTCTACGCCGCCTCGAAGGCCGCGCTGCGCTCCTTCACCCGGTCCTGGGCGGCAGAACTGGCCGGCCGGAACATCCGGGTGAACAGCATCGCCCCCGGGCCGATCGGGACACCGGGGCTGCGCGGACTGGCCGCGGACGAGGCCGGAGCCGACGCTCTGCTGGACGGGCTGGCCTCGGGGGTTCCGATGGGGCGCCTAGGACAGCCGCAGGAGATCGCCGACACCGTGCTCTTCCTGGCCGGCAGCACCAGTAGCTTCGTGACGGGGTCACAGATCTACGCCGACGGCGGCGCAAGCCAGTTCTGATCCGTTGCGTCACAAGAAAGAAGGAATCATGGACGAGCAGGTGGCGGCACTGATGCGGGCCAACCTTCACGAGGTCTTCGGTCAGCGTGATCCGCAGGCCCGCGACGATGCGGCCGGGCGCACGTACACCGACGACGTGGTCTTCGCCGACGAGGACGGTGCAGTGACGGGGCGGAAAGCCCTGGTTGCGCGAGCATCGGGGTTGCTCGGTTCGGTGCCGGCGGACTTCGCTTTCACCGAAGACGGCCCGGTGTACGAAGGAACCGGAACGGCCGCTCTGGCCTGACGGTTCGGTCCCCCGACGGGTGAGCCGGCGGCTCGAGGCGTAGACATCGCCACCATCACCGAGGGACGGATCAGTCGCCTGCAGACCCTGCTGGTGCGCTAGGACGCCGGAACCGCCCCCAGGTCAGTCGCCCGAAGAAGCGCGCTGCCGGGGGCGGTGACAGTCCGACACCAACGGCGCCGGCCAGCAATCCCCCGGCAAGGAGCAGTACCCATCCCAGATGAAGTACCGCCCCGGACGGGTGCACCACCGACTGCCCGAGCGCGGCCTGGTAGGTCAGCAGTGCGGTCCCGCCGGCGTAACCGGCGGCGACGATCACGACGAACCACAAATGGACGATCGGCGCGGCCAGGCGGGGAAGTCGCCGAGTCAGGATCTCCAGTAGCAGGGCGAAGAGCGGAAGTGCTTGCAGTGCGTGCATTCCGACGAAGTGGGCCACCCGGTAGTCCCCACCCGTGGTGCTCCATCCGAGCACCGGTATCCCCGGTCCTCCGTCTTCGACGCCGACGGCATGGGCGCCGACGATCCCGGTGGGCGTGTTGATCTGCGCTGAGGTGGGGGCCGTCATGAGGAAGGCGACGCCGATCCCGCCCAGTGCGATGACCACGCCCGCCCGCACGGCGAAGGTCAGTGCCGGAGTTCGCAGGCGCAGGAAGAAGACGGCGAACGATGTGGCGAAAGTACACAGGTACAGCGTGGTGATCGCTGCGGCCATCGCCGCCCAGACGCCGGCATGCAGACCGCTCGAAACGTTGAAGTGGCTGGTGGTTCCGCTCGCAGCTGCCCACACGATGAGCACCTGCTCGACGGTGAGGCTGGCCGCGATCACTGTGCCCAGGCCTCGGGCAGCAGCCTGCCAGCGGGGCAGGTGGGCGATGAGCCAGGCCCAGGTGACGGCGTAGATCAGGATGGAAAGGGAGAACTTCAGTGGCTTGGCCCAGGCCGGCGCTCCGAGGATCTGCCGGGAATCCAGGAAAAGGCCTGCAAGGCTGACGAGTACGCAGACAAGCATGAGCGCGGAGACGGTCATCAGGGGGCGGTGCCACGCATAGGCGCGGCGCACCGCCGCAAGCATCATGTCTTCGCCTGAGAAGCGGCAATGCCTTCTTCGACCGGCGTGGGCCCGATGCCGAAGGTTTGCTCGAACGCGGCCGAACCGAACACGTAGGGCGCGGTGTACTGGTAGCTCATCTCCAGTGTCTCGCGGGCAGAGCTGTTGAACAGAGCGCCGATTCGCAGGGTGGTCGCGCCCATCACCGAGGTCTGGCCACCGGCCAACTCTATGTACCGGCGCCCGGTCAGAGCGGGAGCGGTGGGCAGGTGCCAGGTGCGGCCACGCGCCTCGTCGTGGGTGCCCAGAACGGCCAGCCCTCGGCCGATGTCGGGTGTGTACGTGAGGGAGTGGGGCTGGTCGGCATTCAGGAGCCAGGTGCCGGACTTGCCCGCGGCGACCTTGTCCAGGGCGAAGGTGTTGAACACGCTGGTCGAGGCACCCGGACCGTAGAAGTCGGCACTGCGCCCGATGGTCACGGTCAGCCCGCGCTCGGCCGCCTTCTCCAGCAGATCCAGGGCGTCGGCCCGCACCCGGCCTTTCTTGCTGCACGGGTTCACCGGGGTGCTCTCGATCATCGCCCCGTCGACGTGGCCGTAGGCGTACACGTTGTCGAGGTACACCAGATGCGTGCCGTGTTCGAGGGCGGCGTCGATGCTGTTGCGGACGATGACCGGCCATTGCTCGGCCCACACACGCGACGAATACGGCAGCCCAGCCACCAGATAGGCAACCTCGGCCCCGCGTAAAGCACGTGCGACCTCACCGCTGTCGAGCAGGTCAGCGGCCACCGAATTCACCCCCTCGACACTCGAAGGGCGCCGGCCGACTGAAGCAGGCGTGTGGCCCTGAGCAATGAGGGCGCTGAGCGTTTCGCGGCCGACAACACCGTTGCCGCCGAGGACGACATGCTGAGAAGCGTTCATGGCTGCGCTCATTCCGGATCGGGAACGGGGAAGAGGTTGTGCGTGGCATCCTGCTGCGCCAACCGCCGGAGCCCGGCGAAGAGGGGGTCGCCGAGAACCGTTCCGACGACCATGAGTTCGGCCACCGCATCCGGCTCCTCCAGCCCGGTGAGGGCTTGAAGGTCGGCCGCCGCCGCGCTGGCCGCGGCGTCCGCGTAGGCATTCAGATAGTCGTCCGGCGCCCTGAACCCAATGGCCTGCAGCCCGTCGAGAGCCCGGGCCGCAGCCTCGATTCCGGGATTGTCATCGGTGAAACACCAACCCCGGGACGCCGCCAGGGCTTCGACGCGACCCCGCGCCGCCTCACTCGCCGGAGACTCCTGAGTCCGCCGAGCACTCATGGCGTGCTGAGCCACCTGAAACGTCTCGGCCAGAGGGGCGCCATCGGCATCCAGCGCCGCAATGACCTCTTTCGTGGCCGAGATCGAGAGGCCACCGATCTCCAGCAGCGCCCGGATCAGCCGCACCCGCCGGACATGCGCCTCGTCGTAGACGACCTGGTTCGGCGCCGTTCTGACCCCGGCGGGCAGCAGCCCTTCCCGTTGGTAGTACTTCACTGCGGAGAGCGGGACGCCCGCTCGCTGAGCCAACTCGGATACTCGCACTATCGGATAGTAGCAGTATCCATTGCGGGCACGGCCTACCGGCGCTTGATCGCCTGCAGGGTGTACGAGTGCGGCAACCGCCAGGGCCGGTCCCTGAGCCGGTACTCCCCGCCGGGCAGCTCCTCCATCTGGTTCGGCAGCGCCTCCCAGGGCACGCTGTCGTGTTCGACCAGCATGGTCAGCTGGAGGCCGGCTTCCATCAGCGCGGTGACGATCTCGCCCAGCCCGTGGTTCCACTCTGCGCTGCGGGTGTGCTGGAACGTGTGGTCGGTCTCCACGTATGTACCGCCCTCGTCGAAGATCTGGGGCTCGGTGCGCTCGAAGTACGGGTAGCCGATGACGAGCTTGTCGTGATGCGACTCGTCGATGCTCCACAGCATGGGGTGGCCTTCGCGAATGAAGAGCCTGCCACCCGGGCGCAGCATCGCCGCGACCACCTCGGCCCACCGCTTGATGTCCGGAAGCCAGCACAGCGCGCCGATGCCGGTGAAGACCAGGTCGAACTCCCCGGGGGCCAGGACGTTCGCAGCTCCGTAGACGTCGGACTGCACGTAGGTAACATCTGCCCCGGTCTGCTGAGCCAGTGCCCGGGCCTGCTCCAGCGAAGCGGAAGAGAAATCGAGACCCGTCATCTGGGCGCCCAGTCGGTGCAGCGAAAGAGTGTCTGTACCGATGTGGCACTGCAGGTGCAGACCTTTGAGCCCGCGGACGTTGCCGAGCCGGGGAACATCGAAACGGATGACGTTTGAGAGGTGGTCGGGGTCGGTCAGGAACCGCTCGACCCCGTAGTCGGGTGACTGCGCGTGGGGGCGGGCGCGCTCGTCCCAGTTGTCGCGGTTCAGGGCAATCCAATTCTCCACACCGCGACCCTAGTTGCCTGTTCCGAGTTCTGGGATGAACCCGACGGGCTTGCCGCGAGGTTGGACCATCCCCCCGCCGTTGCACTGGTACGTGCAGAGCGATTCCTGCCCGGACAACGCGCCCTTCACGGCGACGGGGTTCGGCTCATCGACGTCGAGAAGGGCGGGTCCCACTTCGCCGGCACCGGGTCTACGAGCTGGTGCCGAGGTTTCCGGCCTTTCAGTGATCTCTGACATACGGGTGGCAAACGCAGTGATGGCGGCCCGCGCCGTCTCCAAGCTTTCGCTTGAAGGCGGGGGCCGCCATCACTGTCTTCAATTTTTGTCCGGCGATGTCCTACTCTCCCACACCGTAACCAGTGCAGTACCATCGGCGCTGGCAGGCTTAGCTTCCGGGTTCGGAATGGGACCG
>NZ_BSTA01000014.1:0-160864 GCF_030269265.1 Kineosporia sp. NBRC 101677 | reverse complement strand
CCGCCCCGGCCGTGAGCCTGGTACGCGCGCCATCCGGAACCCGACAGAACAATCGCAAGCCAGCCCAACAGGGCGACAGTCAGTGGCGGGGTCAGAGCCCCGGAGACGCCCTTACATCATCATTGTCGGTGGTCGCCCCTACGCTTGCGAGCAGATGGACGACGTGGCCGCCGACTCGAAGGGGATCGTCAAGATGAGCGAGGTCAGGACCGCGGAGGGGACCACCCTCGACGTCGGGGAGACCGGCCCGGGGGGCGGGCAGACACATCAGACGCACGACCTGGAACAGTTCCGCACCGAGCTCACGGCCTACGCCTACCGCATGCTCGGTTCCGCGTTCGAAGCGGAGGACGCCGTCCAGGACGCGATGATCCGGGCCTGGCGCGGCCTCGACCGGTTCGAGGGCCGCTCCGCCCTGCGCTCCTGGATGTACCGCATCACCACCAACGTCTGTCTCGACATGCTCAAGGGCCGCGAACGCCGGGCCCTCCCGATGGATCTGGGTCCGGCCCAGAAGACGGCCGAGGTGGTGCTGGGCGAACCGCTCGGCGAGGCCACCTGGATCCAGCCCATCCCGGACGGACGGGTACTGAGCGGCACAGCCGATCCGGCCGAGGCCGCCGTCCAGCGCGAGACGGTGCAGCTCGCCTTCGTGGCGCTGCTCCAGAACCTGCCGCCCCGCCAGCGGGTGGTCCTGATCCTGCGCGAGGTGCTGCAGTGGCGGGCCTCCGAGGTGGCCGAACTGCTCGACACCTCGGTGGCCTCGGTGAACAGCGCCCTGCAGCGGGCCCGGGCCACGCTCGCCACCGACGGCACCACGCCCGAGGAGGCGATCGCCAAGGCCACGGCCGGCGCCCGCGCGGGTTCCCAGGCGCAGGACGCGCAGAGCGAGTCGGCCCAGCTCCTGCAGCGCTACCTGGAGGTCTTCGAGAACTACGACATGGAGGGTCTGGTGGCCCTGCTGCACGAGGACGCGACCATGTCGATGCCGCCCCTCGACCTGTGGCTCAGCGGCCCGGAAGAGATCGTCGCCTGGATGCAGGGCCCGGGCCACGAGTGCGCCGGTTCCAAGCTCGTGGCCACCTCGGCGAACGGCATGCCCGCGTTCGGCCAGTACCGGATCGCGCCCGACGGCGGTTACGCCCCGTGGAGCCTCCAGGTGCTTCAGGTGGTGGACGGCCGCATCACCGAGGTGACCACGTTTCTCGACACGCCCACCCTGTTCCCTTACTTCGGCCTTCCGGATCGGCTCGGCTAGTGAGCCCCTCCCTCGAGGAGGCCGCGGCTGAGCTCTACGCGGTCGAACCGGGCCGGTTCACCGCCGAGCGCACCCGCCTCACCAAGGAGGCCCGTCAGGCCAAGGACACCGAGGCCGCCAAGGCCATCGGGGAACTGCGTCGCCCCACCACCTCGGCCTGGCTGCTCAATCAGCTGGTCCGAGGTGAACAGGGGGCGGGTGAAGAGATCGATCGCCTCGAGCAACTGGGCCACGAGCTGCGCGAGGCCCAGGCCGCCCTCGACGCGCAGCTCATGCGTGAGCTCACCAAAGAAAGACACCAGCTGGTCGCGGCCCTGGTCCAGCGGGCCGAAGAGATCGCCGAGCAGGCAGGGCAGAAGGTCAGTGCGGCCGTGCGCCGGGAGCTGGAAGACACGCTGGGCGCCGCAGTGGCCGACGAGCAGGCGTCGTTGGCGGTGACGTCCGGAAGGCTCACCCGCGCGCTCACCTACGCGGGGTTCGGCGAGGTCGACGTCACCGAGGCCACCGCCACCCCGCTCAGCGCCGTACATCCGTACAAGGCCCGGCGCAGCGACACCTCGGGAAAGCCCCTGCCCGCAAGCGCTTCCAGCAAGGCAGAAACGGCCGGCGGCGAGAGTGGCACGGTAGGCGACGAGAGCGGCACGGCGGGCACAGGCACAGGCACAGCAGGGTCTGGCCCCCAGAACGCCCCCACAATGAAACGCCGAGACTCCAAACTGGCTCCTGCACACCCCAAGTCCTCCCCCGACGACGACACCGACAGCACCGGCACTTCTTCCCGCGCCCACTCACGCCCGGCCGGCAAGCCTGAAAATCCCGAAAAACCCCGGCAATCCCCGCAAGAAGCCAAGGCAGCCAAGCTCGCGGCCCGCCGCGCCGAGGCCGAGGAACTGGTCAGCAGAGCCCGCGCCGACTTCGAAGCAGCCGAACAGTCGCTACGCCAGAGCGAACAGGAACTCGACGCAGCCACCTCCGAACAGGCCGACCTCCAGGCCAGGCTCAACGAACTCCAGGCCGAGATCGTCGTCGTGCGCCGAAAACTCGACGCCGGCGACCGACGGGTCTCGCACGCCGAACGCGACCTGACCCGACAGGAACGCCAGGTCAAAGACACCACCAAGGCCCTCGACCGAGCCGAAGCAGCCCTGGACCGCCTCGACCACGCCTGACCCGCCCCGCCAAGCCCGGCCCGGCCCGCCCCGGCCCGGCCCGCCAACCCAGCAGACCACCTCAGCAGACTGCTGCACGAGCATAAGGACAACGCCAGAGGTGGGTGCGCCGACCCGTCAGGCCGAACCCATAGGCCGAGCCGCCAGGGCCAACCCCGCACGCCGAACCGCACGCCGGACCCGTCAGGCCAACCCCGTAGGCCGACCTGTCAGGCCAAACCCGCACACCGAGCCGTCAGGCCGAACCCGCACGCCGGGCCGGGAAGTGCGTCATGTTCTGCACGATCTCCCCGGCCCAGGGCTCGTCCACCTCGTCCAGGCCGGCCGTCACGATCAGATGGCACAACTGCCCGTAGGCCAGAAACGCCTGCACTGCCGCAACCCCGGCTCCCGACCGAGACCGCGCGTACTGCCAGATCCGCCGGTTCCCGTCGGCCAGGGCCGCCCGGATCTCCGGCACATCACTGGCACTCTGGGCATGCACCTGCATCATGAGCAACGACCGGTCAGCGATCAGCCCGGCATAGGCATCGCCCATCGCCGTCAGGAGTTCGTCCGGCGAAGCGCCCGGCGCAGCAACTGCGCCGGCCTCCAGCGCTCGCTCGATCTCGTCGAAGGTGTGCTCCAGAGCCGCCAGGAACAACCCCAGCTTGTCCCTGAACAGGCGGAACACGTACGCCTGGGAGATCCCGGCAGCATCGGCCACCGCAGTCACCGGCGTGGCGTGATAGCCGGTCGCCGCGAACACCGGGATCGCCTTGGCCACGACCGTCGCCCGGCGCACCTCAGCGGTCGACCGGCTCCGCTTCTCGTCCATGTGAGTGAGTACATACTCACCACAGCCGGGCGTCAAACCCCTCAGGGCTCGTAGTCGTCGTGCAGAACCACGCGGGAGAACTCGATCTCCTCGGACATCCGCCAGAAGTGCAGCCGCCGGGCCTGGGGCGCGTTCCGTTGCAGCGCAACGCGGTAGCAGGTGGCGCCGTCCTCCCGCCGCACGGCCTGCTCATTGGGCCCCTGCCCAGTACGCAGCACATGCATCTGCCGGCCCGCCGAGGTGTCCGCCAGACCGGTCAGCACCTCCACCACCACATCAACAACCTTCGCCCGGTCGACCCCCGGGGTCTCCTCCAGCGAACTCACGAAACGCGGGCCGAGCCGGTACGGCCCCAGCGGGCGCTCGGCCTTCTCCCCGGCCGGGATCTTGCGGGCCCAGCACACCGTGACGTCGAAGCGGAAACGGTCGTCCGGGTCGGCAAAAAGGTCGTTCGAAGAGAGCGTCTCCCGATGATCGCGCTGGGCGCCCTTACGATTGCGGCGCCGCAGACGTTCCAGCTCCTTCTCCCGCGTGGCCACTTGCCCGTGCTTGCGCGAGAGCTCGGCCTCCAGATGCTGAAGTTCCAAGGTCGACGACCGCAGTTCCTGCTCCAGCCGGGCCTTCTCGAGCAACGTGGCCCGAACGGTGGCCCGCGACTCCTCCAGAGCCCTCTGCGTGCTCTGCAGCGCCTCCTTGCGCACCGGCCGTTCCAGCACCTGCACCGCCCGGGCGGCGAGCATCGTCGGCGAAGGCCGCGGAAGCATCCGCACCGGCGACCCGTTACGCAGCAACGCAACATCGTCGGCAACCTGAACGTCCGGCTTCTCGAGATAACTGGGGACGCCGATGCGCACGTTCGCGGTCAACCGCGGCCGGGTGGGTACGGGGTTGGGCGTCTCCTGCTCGGGCACAACCTTTTCCAGCAGCGGTGGCTCGGGCGCAGGTACCGCCGGATCCGGAAGTACCAGCCAGCCCGGCCCTCCCGGCAGCACCGCCAGCGAGCGCACCGGGGCGTCCTCGTCGACGTCCACGATGCTCAGCGAGGAACCTCCGGACCCGACCCGGACCGGCACCACCTCACCCACCGACAGCAGGTCACGCAGGTCTTCGGTCGAGTCGTCGGTGACCCGGGCCCGCGGGACCGAGGCCGAGATCCCCGGCAGCAGGGCAACCTGGCACGAGGCCGAACCCACCGACTGCACGCAGGCGAGAAGTACCTCCCCGTCCGCCACCTCGGCCAGCCGTTCGCCGGGCGAGGCGAGCATGCCGGACACATCCAGCCTGCGGGAGCTCTCGTCGAACACTCCCCGAACCTGCATACCCCGCTCGAAAAGACGTTCCGAAGGCACCCCCGGGCACAGCAGCCCGACCTGGATCGTTGCATAGCGCCCGTCGGTCAGACTGACCATCGCCTGCGACGGATTCGGGCAACCACTCACCACCCCGGAGACCTCCGGCAGGACCGCCCGGCTCGAGGAGCCCATCGGCAGGGCCAGCAGCCCGGCCGAGGCCGCGGCCTTCAGTCCGTCCTCGAGCAGTCGCTCGGTGGTCGTGATCCCCTCGGCCGCCGAATAGGCGAACCGCAGCCGCGAGCGGCGCAGGTCGTGCACCCACTCCAGGCCGGTCGGATAGACCCGCCCAGCGCCGCCGTACACCTGCGTGAGCTCTGGCATCCCCCGCGAGAAGGCCCAGGAAGCAGCCGCGTCCGAGATCAGGTACACGTCGGCCAGCCCGCTCAGCTCGGTGGCCAGCCGGTCCGCGTCTATGTACGGCCGGGTGGCTCCGCGCGCCATCGTCACCACGACCGTCGGCCGGGTGCGCCCGGGCCGATTCAGTTCCTCGGCAAGTTCCTCGGCCCGCCTGGGACCAGTGATCGTCTGAGCCGCCACAACCGTCCCCCTCGATTGCTCCCCCTGGCGATCATCGGCGGCCACCGGGGCAACCTGAAGATGCGACCAGGCCTGATCGCCGACGTGGTGAACGGCAAGCTGGTTGCCGTACCCCGCGGGGTGATGGCGGCCGGAGCCATCCTCCAGGGCGGGCGCGGCGGGGTGGACCTGCCGGAGAAGGACGTCGACCGGGTGAAGAGCCACCTCGCCAAGTACTACGCCAAGATGGACGACACGGCCCCCTGGGACCGCTAGGCGGTGACCAGGAATCCGGTCACCAGCAAGGCGACCGAGACCAGAGTCAGCCGGAACGCGGCATACCCACCGCGCACTCCGACCTGCCGCGACGCGCCGGCCAGCGCAAGAACGACTCCGGCGAGCAGCAGCACGATCCCGGCAACACGCCGTACCGTTCCGATTCCTTCGGCCCCCAGTACGCCGAACAGCAGGCAGCCCGCCGCCGCAGCGATCAGCACCGCCATTACGGTCAGAGACGCTGCAGGCCCGATTCTTTGGGGTAGGCCGCGCACTCCGGTGAGGGCATCCGCCTCGGTGTCGCCGACCGTGTTCGCGAAATGCGCCCCCGCACCCAGCAGGGCAGCCGCAACAATGGTGGACGTCGGTGGCGGCTGCCCGAGAACGGCCAGTGAGGCGATCACGGGTAACAGACCGAACGAGAGGACGTATGGAAGCGGGCTTACGGGGGTACTTTTCAGGCCTGCGTTGTAGCCGACGGCACTGAGCACCGCGATCAGGTGATACAGACCGGCGTCGTGCGCCAGCTGAGCGGAGACCAGCACGGCGGCGGCGGCCGCCAGGCAGGCCGCCGCCTGGACCACGGCCGCGCTGATCAGGCCGGCGCTGATCGGCTTGTCGTGGCGCTGCGCGGCCTGGTCGCGCTCCGCGTCGAAGCCGTCGTTCGACCAGCCCACACACAGCTGACCAGCCAGGATGGCCGCCCCGACGAGCAGGGCACTGCGCACCCCGGCGGCCGAGAGACCATCCTGGACCGCGAGGGCGTAAGCCGTCGCGAACACTGTGACAGCCGCGCTCGGAAGTGGATGACAGGCGTCCACCATTGCCCGAAAAGAACGCCCCATCAGCGCGTCAGGCCCGTTCGATCATCGCGCTGATGCCGTCCAGCACCCGATCCAGGCCGAACTGCATCTCTGACCAGATCAGGTCTGCCTCCGGCGGCGGTTCCCCCGGCCCGGGCACGTCGGCCTCCAGCGCCCCACTGGTCAGGGTCTGAGCCAGGGCGGGGAACCGCTCGTCGTCGAGAACCCGCCGGGCCACTGCCGCGAAGGTGGCCGCCGCAGGCACGGCGCCCGCCCCGATCTCGGCCGCCAGCAGCCCGTATCCCCGCATCAGGTTGCTCAGCAGCAGGATCGAGGCCAGCTTCTCGCCCTCGGAGAGCCCGGTGCCGCGCAGGCAACGCAACCCGTTCTCCATCCAGAGCATCTGATTGGGCAGCGGCGGCAAGGTGGTGATCGGGATCCGCATCACCCAGGGACGTCTGCGGTAGGTCGCGAGCACTTCGGTGGCCCAGTTCTGGAGACCCTCACGCCAGTCCTGCCCCTCGGGCGGCATCTCGGCCGGAGGGCCCACCCCGGCGTCGAGCATCAGGACCAGCAACTCGTCCTTGTTGCCGATGTGCCGGTAGAGCGCCATGGCGGTGACGCCTACCTCGGCCGCCACCTTGCTCATCGACACCGCCGCCAGCCCGTCGGTGTCGGCGATGCGTACCGCCGCATCCACGATCTCGGTCACCCCGACCGTAGGCCGCGGGCCCTTGACCGGGCGTTCCCGCATGCCCCAGACGGCCGCGATTCCTGCGGACACCGGAAGCTCCGCCTGGTCGTCATCCGCCATGACCCCACCATCTCACCAAGTCTTCTGTGTACACCCTAGACAGTTAGGTATACGCTCTACACAGTTTAGGTCATACACAGAACAGGGGCTGATGTGAACCGAACCGCTCAAGACCACCGATCTGCGAACGCGATCTCCACCCGCGGCCTGACCAAGCGCTACGGCGGCCACACCGTCCTGCGCGACCTGGATCTCGAGGTCGCCGCGGGCTCGATCTTCGCCCTGCTCGGGCCGAACGGCGCCGGTAAGACGACCGCCGTACGCATCCTCGCCACCCTCACCCCGCCCGACGCGGGAACCGCCACCGTGAACGGCCTGGACGTGGTGAGCCGGCGGCGGGAGCTGCGCCGGACGATCAGCCTGACCGGGCAGTACGCCGCTCTGGACGAACTGCAGACCGGGCGGGAGAACCTGCGCATGCTCGGCGCCCTGGCCGGGCTGGACCGTGGCCGGGCCCGGTCGCGGGCCGGTGAACTGCTCGACCAGCTCGACCTCGCCGAGGCGGCCGACCGGCAGGTCGTCACATACTCCGGAGGTATGCGCCGCCGGCTCGACCTGGCCGCCGGCCTGCTGCGCCGGCCCGCGGTGATGTTCCTCGACGAGCCCACGACCGGTCTGGACCCGCGCAGCCGGGAACAGCTCTGGCAGGTGATCACCGAGGTCGCCGAGGGCGGGACCACGGTGTTCCTGACCACCCAGTACCTCGAGGAGGCCGATCGGCTGGCCGACCGCGTGGCGATCGTGGACCAGGGGCGCAAAGTCGTCGAGGGCACCCCCGGTGAGCTGAAGCGGCAGGTCGGAGGGGAACTGCTGCGCATCTCACCGACCGATGCCCAAGCCCTCGACATCCTGACTTCCCGAGCCGGGACCGAGGCGAGCACCGACGTCCTCAATCTGGTTCTCACCATCCCGATCACCGACGACGCGGCCGGGATCCGCGGGCGGCTGGACCTTCTCGACCCCGACCGCACGCTGATCCGGCACTTCTCACTGCACCGCCCGGACCTGGACGACGTGTTCTTCGCCTTCACCGGGCACCCCACCAGCGCACCGATCCGCGACGAGGAGCCCAGCCATGTCTGACCTGACCCTCACCACCGGTCCCGGGACCGCAGCCACCGCGCTCAGCCTGACCGGCCGTACTCTGCGGCTCTCCCGGCGCAACACCGAGGCGCTGGTGATGTCGCTGGTCCTGCCGCTCATGCTGATGCTGGTCTTCGTCTACCTCTTCGGCGGCGCGGTGCAGACCGGCACCGAGTACGTGACCTACGTGGTGCCCGGCGTGCTGCTGCTGTGCGCCTCCTTCGGCGCCTCGCTCACCGCGGGTGCGGTGAGCCACGACATGAGCAGCGGCATCATCGACCGGTTCAGATCGATGGACGTCGGTGGCGGCTGGTTCCTGTGCAGTCACGTGGTTGCCAGCCTGGTTCGCAACCTGGTCTCCACCACCGTCGTCCTCGGGGTCGCCGTCGCCATCGGTTTCCGCCCGCACACCACCCCGCTGCGCGCCCTGGCCGCCGCCGGCGTCCTGTTCGCCTTCGTCCTGGCCCTCTCCTGGCTCTCTGCCGTGGCCGGGCTGATCGCCAGGACCCCGGAGGCGGCCAGCGGTTTCACCTTCGTCCCGATGTTCCTGCCCTACGCCAGCAGCGCCTTCGTACCGATCGACACGATGCCCAGCTGGCTCCGCGCGTTCGCCGAGAACCAGCCGGTGACGCCGGTGGTGGAGAGCGTGCGCGGGTTCCTGCTCGGCACCGAGGTCGGCTCCGCCCCGGGCCTGGCCCTGGCCTGGAGCGGTGGCCTGCTGCTGATCGGCGTGGCCCTGTCCGGGGTGCTCTTCCGACGCCGCACCGCCTGAGCCGAGCGGTCCGGACCCGCCCAGGAAATCCGGTTCGTATGCGTGTCGTACCGTCGGGTCGTGTCTCAGAAGCTGCTGATCATCTCCGATACCCATCTGCCCAAACGCGGCCACGACCTGCCGGCCGAGGTGTGGACGGCGGTGGCGGAGGCCGACGTGGTGTTCCACGCGGGCGACTGGGTGCTGGAATCGCTGCTCGACCGGCTGGAGGGACGGGCCCGCAAGGTGGTCGGGGTGTGGGGCAACAACGACGGGCCCGGCCTGCGCCGACGCCTGCCCGAGGTGGCCCGCGTGGAGGTGGAGGGCGTGCGCATCGCCATGACCCACGAGACCGGCTCCAAGGACGGCCGCGAGAAGCGTTGCGACAAGGCCTACCCCGACACCGACGTCCTCCTCTTCGGCCACAGCCACATTCCCTGGGACACCACCACCCCCAACGGCCTGCGACTGCTCAACCCCGGCTCCCCCACCGACCGCCGCAAGGAACCCGACCACACCTACCTGACCGCGGTGGCCCAGGACGGGGAACTGCGGGACGTCGTCCTGCACCGGATGCCACCCGGCCCTAGCCTGAGGCATGGCTGACGTCCGGATCGGCATCTCGGGGTGGCGCTACCCGCCCTGGCGAGGCACGTTCTACCCGAAGGGCCTCACCCAGGCCCGCGAACTGGAATACGCCGCCCAGCGCCTGAACTCGATCGAGATCAACGGGTCGTTCTACTCGCTCCAGCGCCCGTCCAGCTACCGCCAGTGGGCCGCCCAGACCCCCGACGACTTCGTCTTCACGCTCAAGGGCAGCCGTTTCATCACCCACATGAAACGGCTGAAGGACATCGACACCCCGCTGGCCACCTTCCTGGCCAGCGGGGTCCTCGCTCTCGGGCCGAAACTCGGCCCGATGCTCTGGCAGTTGCCGCCCACGATGCCCTACGAGCGCGACGTCCTCGGCCCCTTCCTGGACAAGCTGCCCACCAGCACCACCCAGGCCGCCCGGCTCGCCCGAGGGCACGACGGCAAACTGAAGGAGGACCGGGTACTCCTGGAACCCGACGCCGACCGCCCGATCCGCCACGCCCTCGAGGTGCGCCACCCCAGCTTCGCCGACGCCGACCTCGTGCAGCTGCTACAAGACCACAACGTCGCTCTGGTGATAGCCGACTCAGCCGGCAAGTTCCCCGTCCTCGAAGACGTCACCGCCGACTTCGTCTACGTGCGCCTGCACGGCGAAGAGGAGCTCTACGTCAGCGGTTACGACACCGCAAGCCTGGACCGCTGGGCAGACCGCGTGCGGCAGTGGCATTCCGGCCGCATCCGCCGCACCCCCAACACCATCACGACCCTGCCGCCCAGCCGCGCCGCCCGGGACGTGTTCGTCTACTTCGACAACGACGCCAAGGTGCACGCCCCGTACGACGCGATGTCGCTCGCCGAGCGCCTGGTGGTCTAGGTTCACCCGATCGGCTGGGCCCTGGCCATCAGGTACGAGCGGGCGGTCTGAACGCGATGGTCCGCGTTCATGAGCACGCGGACGTTGTCCACCCACTGCTCGACCGAGCCCACACCCGGCGGCAGGGCTCGCACGAGCGGGTCTGTGACTGCTTGCAGGAGCAGGTCCGGCACGGGTGCGCGGATGCCGAGTACCGGTCGGTCGACCAACAGCTCGGTGGGGATGCCCTCGCTGGTGGCCAGACCAGCGCCGCGTTGCGCCCGGTGCAGGACGGCCAGCGCCTGGGCCACCGCCTCCTGGCGTTCTGACCAGCGCTGCGCCGTGAGCGCTGCCGTCAGCACCGGCACGAGATCGCCGGCCATGGGGAGTTGGGTCGACATCGTTCCGAGCCACTTCGGATACGGCGGCCAGCGCCGGGAGAGCAGGAAGGCCAGGTGCATCGCCGTATTGACGATACGGGCGCAGATGACGCGGCTGCCGAGGTCGTCACCTCGATGACCAGTACGTCCGAGCACCGGCAGGTCTACCCCCAGACGGATCCAGTCCGCCGCGACGACGTAGCACCACACGTCGTCCGGGTACCAGGCCAGCTTCCGGCGCAGGCCGGTGAGGACGCCGAGGTCGTCGGTGAACACCTGTCCGGCGGTGACTTCCAGCAGCGACTGGCCGGTCAGGCAGAGCCAGTCCAGGCTGGTCATCGTGCCGGAGGCATCCAGACCGAGGCGTGAGGCGACGAAGGCCTCGGCGGTGGCGACCTCGGCCCGCTGCCGGACTGCCGGGTCCCAGCTGGTGGCGAAGCGCGTAGGCAGGCCCCGGTACGTGTCCGGAAGCCGTTCCTCGAGGTAGTCGGTGACAGCCCGAACCTGGTCACCCTCGACCAGGAGCGTCAGCCGCAGGCCCCAGTCGTGGTCGCGGGAGGTCTCATCGTCCAGCCCCAGCACGTCAGAGCCGCTGCCCAGGCGGGCGCCCGCATGAGGCAGCCCCGGCCAACGATCGCGCAGCAGCGGCGCCACCACGTCCTGGTAGTAACTGCGGGCCAATGTGATGCCGTCGGTCACGCCCATCATCGTGTCGGATACACGTCTCGACCCGAAAGCGAGATTATCCGGCCCGGCCCTCGGAGGGTCCGGCCTGAGCGCGAGGCCCGGATCTGCCCTGGGCGGCCTGGCACAGGCCGTCTCGACGGCAAACGCAGAACTGGCCAGGACCTGTTGGTCCTGGCCAGTTCTCGAGGTGGGCCATCAGGGACTTGAACCCCGAACCCGCTGACTCTGCGACGATCGCGCCGGACCTTTGCGGTTACTGCCTCTGAGCTGGGGTTTTGCTACAACGGCCCTACCGTCAGTTGGCGTCATCTGGAGCTGCCTCGGGTTGTTTATCCACCGTAAATCCACCCTGTCGGCGCATCCGCTGCTCGCGCCCGATCAGGCTACGCCAGGTCCAGTTCGAGCTGGATCAACACCGGCACAGCTGGCCGGCCAACCCGTGGCCGACATCGCTCAGGTGGCCAGCGGCTGGCGCAGCCGGGCGGACCTTCCCAAGGCATCGCGCAGCAAAAGGGACCAAAGACCATGCCCGCCTGCATGCCATAGCACCGACCTCCGTGGTGGCGTCGCGGTGGGTACAGGCCGGTCTTGCCGGTGGCGCTGTGGGCATGGGAGACCCGCACCAGAGGCTCGCAATCAGCCCCGCCCCGCCAACGGAAGCCACCCACCTGCACGGAGTGCAGACGCGGCCCGTGCTGAGAAGTGCGAGGTGAATTGGGGGCAAAAGAGGTGATCCACGCCACGTGGTTGCCAACACCCTGAGCGTGATCTACTTCTGAGCGTTGGGAGCCCGTGACATTAAGTAATGTCAGGCTAATCCTCGAGCTAAGGACATCCATGTCTCGCGTCAAGGCCGCAACCAAATCTCGCGCGTCTAAGGTCCTCGGAGTCACGCTTCTGTGCTTGACCGTGTCAGGTGGCATCGCTCAGGCCGCTAGTGTCAGCACCACTGGTTCTAAGGCTTGGAACTCAGGAACGTACGGCAGGACTCTTAACGTAGAGGACACTCAGTCAGAAGGCGACGCCGCGTACGCCAACTGGAACAGCAGCGGAAACAACCGCATTCAGACTGCCAGTGGCAAGGGCAACACGGCTTCGATAAAGGTCAACCCGCTTAACAACTTCCGGGCGTGCCGCGATCAAGGCTCCTTGAACCCGGACAACTGCTCCAGCTGGGTCACGCCCTGATCCGGTAGTCTCGCTTCGTAGCTACACGCCATTCGTATGGAGGTTTGCGGACGTGGATCCGTTGGTCACAGCAGCTGGGCTCACGTTCGCGTACCCCAACGGAAAGGTTCTGTTCGAGGATGTTTCCATTGTCGCATATGCAGGCACACTAACTTGTGTGGTTGGGCGCTCGGGCATCGGAAAATCGACTTTGCTATACTGCCTGGCTGGGGTTCTTCGGTCGGCGGGTGAGATTAAACTTGCTGGCCAGGCACTTTCAACATCAGCTTCTCAGAGGGCGTCCTTACGGCTCAAAAATTGCGGGTTCATTTTTCAGCGCGGTGAGCTTCTGCCCGAGCTGACGATATTGGAGAATGTAGCGCTTCCGTTTCAGCTAACTGGAAATTCCAGAAAGTCAGCTCATGAAGCGGCAGCAAAGTCACTGGACGAGTTGTCTATTTATGATTGCCGCGACAGGAAACCAAATGAGATTTCAGGCGGCCAGGCTCAAAGAGCCTCAGTTGCGCGAGCACTAATACACCAGCCTCCAGTGATTCTGGCAGATGAGCCAACAGCATCATTGGATCCAGTAAGTCGGGACAGAGTACTGGTTGCTCTACGTGCCGCACTCGAAAAAGGGGCGGCTGTCATCTGCGCGACCCACGATCCTGCCCTCGTAGATATCGCCGATGCCTGCCTTGATCTGGGAGACACCTCTCGTGCAGTTCGCAGTACTAGGTAACGCCAGCACGCTAGGTGCCCTCTTCTTCCGTAGGGGACGGTTCGTTACACGTCTATTGACCTTCACCGTAGGCGCAACCATAGCTATCTCTCTGTCCGGTGTCTTTGGGCTGGCTAGCTTCCTGACGAGCGTGGGCGAACGAGGTCAGAGCCGCGAAATAGGTGCCTACCAGAAAACCGGCTGCATCCAGGGAAGTTACCGTTATGACCCCGTTGGACTAGATCAGTACACCAACACGCTCCTGTCAGCAACCTGCGAAACGCCGCAGGTGCCTCCAGGATTGCCGCGATTTCCCCAGCCGGGCGAGGTTTTCCTGTCGCCCGCTTTGAGTGAATTGCGCGACAGCAACATGGCAATCGCGACGAGGTTCCCCAACGTCTCCGGACTAATTTCCCGGGCAGGCCTTACGAGTAGCGATGAGCTGCGATCTGTTGTTGGTGTCTTGCCCCGCAAATCGAGCACTGCTGGCATAACGACGTTCGAAACTTTCGGATCTGACCCACAAATCGACTATCTGAGCAGCTACCTCCGCTTTGACAGAGTGACCTTTTTAGTTATCGCACTCTTCTTTACCCTGCTTCCGTCAGGGTTCTTAATTGCGGCCTGCACCAAGATCAACGCCCGCGTCCGAGAGCGGCAGCTCGGCCTACTTTCAGTCATAGGGGTGCCAAGCCGGACCCTCCGACAGGCCTTCATGTTTGAGTCAGCCATGGGCGTAGGGATAGGCGCTTTACTCGGACTACTGCTTGCGCGCCCCATATTTGCAAATATCACCCCCCAGTTCGTTGCCTGGACCCCCTTCCCCGGAGACCTCCTAATCTCCTGGCATGCCGCGCCACTCATATTCGCGCTGATCGTGTGCACTGCTATCGGCGCGTCTTGGTGGGGTGCCAAGTCGGTTATGCAACATAGCATCCGATCAGGTATGGGAACTTCGCCGGGGCACGTACCTTGGCGTTGGGCAATTCTTGTCGCTGGACTAGCGGCCGGCGCTGTCTCAACTTGGTGGCACAGCGACTCCGCATGGCCATTAATCCTGGCTGGACGCATTGCAACGTTCGTGGGGCTGTTATTGGTTACCGCCCCTCTTTGCATCAGTGTGGGCAGGAAGATTAGTCAACTGGATGACGCGGTCGCGTCACTTGTAGGGAGCAGGCTCAGGCGCCCGTCTGGTGCCCTCACGCGTGCTTTAGGTGCGCTCATTTCGGGTCTTTTTGTTCTGTCCGCAGGAGCAACAACTATTGACGCTCTGGGTGATGATCCTGCGGCAATCGAACGAGCATATACAGCCGACGGCTACAATGTTGTCGAAGTACGACGGCCGTCTGAAGAGGTTCGTTCCATCCTCCGCAGGTATGACGTCGTCAGCGGAGCGCCATCTAACGACTCTGAAATTATGGGTACGTTGTCGGGCCGCTGTGAAACGATTGGCCGAGTAACGGGTGACCAGATCGAATGCACGAAACGCACACTCTTTGGGGTGACTTATGAAGGTCAGTCAGCCCCTACCAAGTACAAGGCAACCCCCGTTAGCCTGATGGGGCCGCGGGCGGAAACGCTGTCGGGTTTCGTTGTGCATGTAACTACCCAAGCAAGCCTTCGCGAAACGGATCAGACGGTTCTGATCCCCCTTCCCGTCGATCAGGCATATCGCCTGTACGACCAACTGGTAGGGGCTGACGCTGTAACAAACGTGCGAATGGGTGGAACCGCAACAGTGAGCGGTGCCAGCGAACTTTCCGCAATCTTAGATGTTTTCAGATGGGGCGCCGCGTTCGCGGTTATTATGTCTATGGTAGCTACGCTTGTCTCACTGGTATCCCTTTCGTATGATCGACAACCAGCCAATAATTACCTTCAAATAATCGGAGTAACGCCGCGAAAGGCAGCGGCCGCCGTGGTTCTGGAGATTATGTCCGCGGCGGGAGCGAGCCTCGCCCTAGGTGTCTTCTCGTCTTGGTTGTGGGCCATCGCAATTCAGAGTCCGGAACGACCGATGAGTCTTGTTCCCGTGATTCTTCCATTCATCGTATGTTTTTTTGCCTTGACGGCCGCTTCGGCAGCGCTCGTTACCGGTGTTTTTCGAAGTGGGAGTGCAAACATCGTGCCCGATCGGGACAACTTGGCGGCTGCCCACGACACGTTTGTAACGAGTGCTTGATCCAGAAGAGAGTAATTCGGCAGTGCACGAGGGTTGCTGATGCCGAGCTGCCGGGTGCCCCGTCGGGTCGGTGCCGCAGGTGCCGCATGCCCGGCGGGGCATCCCGGCCTGATGGGGTCTACTGCTGCGCTTCGTAGCGTTGCCGCCATGCTCTGCATCGGTCGAGGTAGTTCGGCAATTGTTCTGAGCCGAAGGCTTCGACGTCCCACTCACCTGGGGTGAGGGCATGATTGGCCGGGCTGGCATAGACGTAGGCCGGGCCAGCGCTGGTCTCCACGCGGGTGAGGGCGTAGGTGGGGGCCTCGAAGGCGTCGAGGGTTTGCCATTCGGCAACGGTGAGGTCGGTAAAGAGCTGCCCGGTGGCTGTGGCGCCATCGGCCGTGATGATCGTGGGGTACGGCTGGTCGGGTAGGGCGATGACCTGCCATCCGTCGAGGGTGGCCGGCGTCCTGGTGGCGTCGCGGTCTATGAGGACCTGGACGACGTCAGGGAAGAGAAGGCTTCCGTAGACGAACAGGGGCGCCGGGTCCGCCGATACTTGGGCCGTGCGGCCAGAGGCCGGCGAGGTGGGACGGCGTGAGGGGTCGCTGGTAGGCGGCACGAAGGGTCTGCTTCCGTGTCTCTGGGTCGGCGTTGTCGGCGAGGTTGACCCACCAGTCGATCCCCGCCGGGTAGGCCCAGAGGTAGGAGCGCAACAGCGGGTTTGAGCCTCGGCCGGTGAGCATGTCACCAATGCCTGCACTGGTCCAGAACGGGACTCGGGATCGAGCGTGGTCGGCGCATTCGGCAATGGAAACGCCCTGGTTGATGGCCTGGTGCAGCTCGGCCCGGACCAGCTGTAGGTAGTGAGTCAGCCGGACACGAGCGATCACCTGGCGGTCGTCAGGCGCGAGGAACAGGGGCATGGCCTGGGCGAGACCTTCGAACGTCACCTGGTACGGCGCGTTGACCGACAGGAGCCGGACCCAGGGCACGTTGGTCGTGGTGCAGACCTGCGCGTAAGAGGCGAACTGCACCGCGTGGCCCAGGAGCTCGTGCATCGCGAACTGGCGGACCTGGACCTGGGTGAAGGTGGCGTTGCGGCGGTTGAATCGCAGCCGCACGTTCGGGCCGGCGCCGTCGAGCCAGTAGGCCCAGTAGTCGTCGACGTCTGTGACCTCGACGGTGACGTCATAGGGCGCGGTGGTCTCGACCAGCTCGCGTAGGGCAGGGTCCAGGCTGCGGGCGAAGGCAGGGATCTGTTCGGCAGCTTCGTCACTGGTGACTGGCTGCTCAAGCTCGTTGAGCTGCTTGTTCAGGTCCGCTCCCCAAGGGATGCCCAGGTCACCGATGGCCTTGACGGCCTGGTCGCGGACGTCGTCAAGGTAATCCTCGGTCCATCCGCCGGCACTACAGCCCTGGGTCTCGTAGACGTACTGGTCGAGGGGGGTGCTGTGCCCGAGCACTGCGGCGAGGTAAGCGTGGTGGGCTCGGATGACGTCGCTGACGTCGGCGGCCTGGTCCCCGAGTCCGGCGGCTCGGTGGCTGAGCTGGGTGAATTGATCGTAGACGTCGAGTCGTCCTGCTGCCGGGGTGGCGGGCTGGTCGGTGGGGGCGCAGTCGTAGTCGATGACGGCCTCACCGCCTCGGCCGGCCTCGTGTGCGTGCCATGCCCGGATGACCTGCTCAACCTCGTCGCGGAGTTCGGCAACTTCGGCCGTGGCTTCGCCGGCGGGCAGGTTGGCGGGGTTAGTCACGCGGGGTGTCCCATCGCAGGGTGACGGACTGGTTCGGCCTCAGGTTGGTGCGGACGAGTTCGACGTTGATGCCGTCCTCGTCGCGACGCCAGGTCAGGCTCTCGGTGGCGCTGACCTCGGACCCGTCCGGGCGCTCCTCGATTGCAGAGCACTTCGACAGGGACTTGATGCCCGCGTGCCGCAGCCTGATCGTGAACAGGTCGGTGGCGCGGGGGACGCCCTGACGCCAGTAGTGGTCATAGACGAACCGGCCGCCTGTGGCCTGGAAGCTGATAACCGTGGACTCGCCGGCCGGAAGGGCAGGGAACAGACGGCAGGCAAACCGGATCGTGGTCGCGGTCTCGTGCTTGCGCTCGATGATGACGTTGCGCGAGTCGTCGCCCGTGGGAAGGGCTTCGAGCTTGAGCGGTGTCTCCATGTGCTCGAACCACAGTTCCCGGCTGAGGCTGGTGAACGGTGTGTCTGTGCCGTTGTGCAGCTCGTACCGGTAGGTGAGTGTGGACCAGCCGTCCTTATCGATGTCGATGTCGAGCGTCATGGACCGGTCGCGCAGCTCCCCCGGCAGCGAACGCAGAGCAGCCGCGCCATGGGAGGTGGCTGGGACAGCTGCCGTGGGGGTGGGCGCTGTCACGGCGTCTGGGCTGTCTACTTCCCAAGCTCTGGGGGCGAACCCCAGATAGCGGCCGGGGATGTGCAGGCCGTCGCTGATGCGTTCCATCAGCCCGACCGTGGTCACACGCTCGTGCCCGCGCATGATGCGGCTGACCCGCGACTGGGTAAGTCCTTCGACCGGAGCGGCAAGCCGGTCCTGGCTGACGATGTCCCACTGCTTCATCAGCTCGAACATGCGCTTAAAGTCCCGCGCGCGGCATGCCTGCTGGAAGTCCTCCCGCGCAAGAAGGCGCTCCGAGACCACGTAATCCGGTTCGACGGACATACTCACCCTCCCACCTGAGGCGACCTGCTGCGTTGCGACCGGTAGACGGAAGGTTATCGCGCCCAAGTCAACCCTGTATGGCCCGGTTGCCGGTTTCCAAGCGCTCGGGCGCTCCGGAAGCGATCGGCAACCGCTACAGCATGCCCCGCTCGCCTCGGATCATGCCGGGTCGGCATAGTCAGCGCTCACGTTTCCGCAGGTAAGCGCCACGAATCAGGCTTATGTCACCGGCCTTTCCCGGGTCGACGATCGGGGGTCCCCGGGAGAGGCCGGCCTCAAGCGATGTGATGAGAGGGAAGCTGTGAATATCGACGATGTGCCGCGACCCCGTGCGCCAGGTCACGAACCGCGTGAGGAGCGGGCAGGTGGCCCCTCGGAGGGGTGCCAGGAAGGGGCGCCAGCTGGGCGACGTATGAGGAAAGTTGTCCTGCGGGTGATGATTCCCCGACAGAAAACTCCCGGCCGCTGAGCGGTCCGGGGGCGGCGCTCGTCCTGCTCTGGTCATTCCCTCCGCCGGGCCGGACGTTGAGCGCCGGGGTGCGTGCCGGTCGATCCGGACGCGACTGCCGGCACGCACCCATTCATGGCTGCCCGCGCGTGCTCCTGACGGGGAGAGCACGCGCGGGCTCCGTTGTTTTGGCTGGCTTCTTGGGGAGACTACTTGTTGACGTCGATCAGCTCGTAAACCTGCTGCGCGACAATGGAATCGTCGTGCGCCACACGTCGCCTCTGCCGCGCGCGGCGGCCGGTGGTCCGGTCGCGGTGTCAGTGTTCCTCGACCCCACCAGGAACCAACGGGAGGCCGCCCGCGCGTGCTTGCTGGCCGAGCCGGCGGTGGCATCGGTCCGGGTTTCTGGCTTCACGCCGTGGGTCATGTTCGTGACGTTCGCGCCGGTTGGCCTCAGCTCAAGCGCGTGGCGCTGATCCCGGCTCCTCAGCCTGGATGCGCTGCTCGACGCGCGCCAACCGGTCGCCGAGCTGCTGCAACTGCTGCTCGATGCGGTTCAGCACCGTGACCACCTGGTCCTCGACCTGCCCCTGGGCCGGCCTCGCCTGACCTGCCGAAACGAGGATGCCAATCAGGTGATCCTCGGGCCAGTCCAGTGCCCGCGCGATGGCCTCAAGCGTCTTGTTCTGCACCCGGCGACTCGCGCCATGCTGAACCATCCGCAGCGTCGACACCGAAATCCCCGACAGCCGAGCAAGTTCCTGCTGCCCGACCCTGCGTGCCGCCATCCGCTCGTTCAGCGCGGCAGCAACCGCCGGCCAGTCCTCGCCGTCCACCTGTCCACGCGCCGTGTAGACCGCTGACGTTCCCCGCTCAGCCATGCAAGAAATGGTAACGGCGATTCCACCCCCTTTCCGCACCTCCCGCACCCCTATCTCATGCACCATTCGACCACCACATACTCGGCTCTCAATTTCATGCTGACCTCACATAAAGAATGTGAAGTCGATATTGCAGCGCCTACATAAGCGTTGATTCGCGCTTGTCGAGCGGTTCACGATGTTCTCGCAGCTCAGACCGGGCTGACACCGCAGGGAAAGCACTTCGCACCGCTTGATTGAGGCGGTGGGGTGTGGGCGGTTGAATGGCGAGAGTGGGAGCCGAAGAAATGGCTGTTGAGGGCCGTATCAATGTCCGTCACGAGGACGTGTTCACCCAGCCCATCATGGTTCTTTCGGTAGATGCCGTGGAGGACTTCGACAAGCGCAAGGCGGGAAATGTCGACCCGCAGGAACTGGACAAGCAGACCGGCCAGCGCCTGTGGGCGGTCAGCATCCTGGACCCGACCGCGCAGCAGGGACGCCGCGAGATCAAGGTCAAGATCCCGGCCGATCACCAGCCGGTACCGCCGGCCGGTCTGATGGCTCCGGCGGAGTTCGACGGGCTGCAGGTGATCCCCTACCTGGACTCCAACCGCGCCAAGCCACGGGTCGCTATCGCCTACCGGGCAACGGGTTTCCGCGCCCCGGCTCGGGCGCAGCGTCAGGCGTCGTAGTCCAAGTGCTCGCGCTCGGGTGATGTGGCGCCCCGTCCCCCTCGCCGGGTTCGGGGCGCCCCTTCCGGGCATCGCCCGTCGTCATCAGCACACGTTCCCCAGGATTGAGGTTTGAAATGCGTTCCAGCACTGGCAGTAAGCGTCGTGGGCCGTTGGCCAAGCCGTGCCGTACCTGCGCCGAGGTTCACCCGGTGGGGCGGCTGCACTTCGGGCAGTGCCCCGACTGCGCGCACCTGGTCGCGTTGCCGCTGCGGGGTGAGGGTGGCCGGTTCATCTCCTTCACCAACAGCGACCACACCAACGGCGGTGGCCTGTGAGCGGCAACGACTGCGGCGCCCACCAGGCACACCTACGGCACCTGGACGACCTGTTCGCCACCTGCCACGCCATCGGCCGGGCCTCGGTCCTACTGGACGCCGATCGGAACATCCCCGACAGCGACCGCCTCGTCCTGCTGCGCGAGGTCGTGGCCGACCTGCGCCGAGACCTGAACCTGCCTGACACCACCGACACGGCCACCTCGACCACCGCGACTGAGTCCACGGATGGGAGCAACCTCTGATGCTGGTCAACGGCACCCGGGTGGAAGACCTGGCCGGAACCGGCCTCACCACCCGGCAGCGCTACGTCGTCCCGCTGTGGGTCACCGTCCCGCTGTTCCTGGGGAAGCACCTGGCCCGGGCCTCGCGGTGGCTGCTACGGCAGGCGTTCACGTACTGGGGCCTGTCCCTGCCCGCGTTCGTGCTGCTGGTCATCTGGTCCCGCCTGGGCGGGTTGTGGGCGCTGACGGCCCTGACCTGGTGGCTCGCGCTGGGCCTGATCTGGGCCTACCGATGGCCGACCTCCTTCGACGTCGCCGTCTCCCAGCCGACGCGGGGTGTGTGGCGGTGGTGGACGAAGTACAAGCGGCGCTGGCACCCGGCGATGGACGGAACCGGCCTGACCCGCGTCACCCCGGACCGTGAGGTCTACGTCCCGGCCGTCACGAGGGTTCGGTCCACGGCGGTGGTCGACACGCTGCACCTGCGCCTGCTGCACGGCCAGACACCCGCCGATGTGGCGGCTCGGGCTGAGGGCCTGCGGCATGTGTACGCAGCTCACCGGTGCAGTGTGATTGAGGACGCTCCGGGTCGGGTGCGGGTGCTGTTCTACGCCAAGGACCCGTTGCGCCACTTGGTCGCACCGCTGGAACCTGCGCCGGTCCCGGTGCTGGATGCCCTGCCTGTGGCTCTGGGTGAGGACGGTGAGGTGTTCTGTCTGTGGCTGAACGGCCGGCACGTCCTGCTGGCCGGCGCATCCGGGTCTGGGAAGGGCTCGGCGTTGTGGTCGACGGTGCGGGCGCTGGCTCCGGCCGTTGCTGATGGCACGGTCCGCCTTCGCGGGGTGGATCCGAAGGGTGGGATGGAGCTGTTCCCCGGCCGGGCGCTGTTCGCCGAGTACGCCGATGAAGACCTCGACGCCATGCTTGCCCTGCTGGAGCGGGCGGTGGCGGACATGAACGACCGCAAGCGCCGTCTGAAAGACGCTGGGGTACGGGTCTTCACTCCGTCCAAGGCTGATCCGCTGGAAGTGATCGTGATCGATGAGCTGGCGTTCCTGACCGCCTACGCCCCCAAGGACGTCAAGGCGAAAGTCGCTGGCGCGATGCAGGTTCTGCTGTCTCAGGGACGGGCCGTCGGTTACAGCGTTCTGGCGGCGTTGCAGGATCCGCGTAAGGAGGTGCTGCCGTTCCGGGACCTGTTCACCTACCGCATCGCGTTGCGGCTGGCTGAGGACGCACACGTCGACATGGTCCTCGGTGAAGGAGCGCTGGAACGCGGGGCGGCGTGTCATGTGATCCCGGCCAGCTTGCCCGGCATCGCCTACGTCCGCGTCGAAGGAGCCCTGGAACCGGTCCGGGTCCGCTTCTCCTACCTGTCCGACACCGACATCGTCGACATGGCCTCACAGTGGCCAGCACCCGAGAACAGCGACTGGACGCCGCTACCCGACACACCGACCACCGACCCGACCGCCGGCCGGGAGACCGGCCCGGATGAGTCCTACCCCTTCCGCTTCTGGACCACCGGGGAAGGTGACGACGCGTGAGCGAGAACCCGGCCACCCCTGGAACGGCCATGCCAGAACCCAGCCACGACCAGAACCCGACCGGGCAGACCAGCCCGGCGCCCGCCTGGTGGTCCCGCTTCCACAGCCCTACGAACCCCGACCACAACGAGTCCGCCACCGACGAGACCGACCCGGCCGATGACCTCCTCCTGCCTGAATCACCTACCCCGGCGGTGTGGCCGGAAGGCTGGGCCGTCGTCCCTCCGGTTGGCTCGATCGTCACGGATGTCGGCGTCACGTTCTCCCTGGCCCCCATCTCGCTAACAGATCGGCCAGTGAGAGTGCAGTGCACCTCCTGCGACTGGGACGACACCGCACCCCAGCCGCAGGCCGTCGACGCCATCCGGGTCCACGCCCTGCGCCACATCGCCGACCCGCGCCCCGCATCGCTCACCCACCGGGCTGGCTCCACCCTCGACTGAAGGGACGCCGATGACCACCACCCCCGTTCCCACAGCCTCGGCCAACCTGGGCAACCCCATGCAGCCGGCCGCAGCCTCGATCTCGAACCTGACCCGCAACAGCCGCGCCGAACGCGCCCGCATGCCCGTCGCCCTCCACGTCGCCGAAGACGTCGCCATCGCCAACGGCGTCTGCGTCCGACCGATCACCCAGCGGGTCACCGACACCCTCACCGGCGAAGTCACCCTGGTCGACGTCCCCTGCGGGGCAACCCTTGAATCCAAGTGCCCGACCTGCGCCCAACGCGCCCGCCGACTACGCATGCACCAATGCCGAGCCGGCTGGCACGCCGAATCCGACCCCATCCCCGAAGAAGACCTCTCCACCTCCGCCCAGCAAGACCTGGTCGCAGCCCGCGCCGACGTCACCGCCGTCCGGGACGACTTCCTCGCCCGCGGCGACCTCGGCGTAGCTGAGGCCGCGTCAGAGACGCTAGAAGTCATTGACGCCGAGTTGGCCGAGCTGGGCGTGCGCGGACCACTCGAACGCGAACCCTCCGAGACCACCCGCCGGAAGCGCTCAACTCGCCGCCGCCAGGACGCGCCCGATCTGCCCAAGCGCACGATGGCGAAAACCACGGTGGGACAGACGTTCCCTGGCAACGATGGGAAGGTCTACCGGCCGTCCATGTTCGTCACGGTCACCCTGCCGGGCTATGGGCGCGTCGACGGCAACGGGGTGCCTCTCGATCCGGCCAGGTATGACTACCGCCGGGCCGCTCGGGATGCGATCCACTTCCCCAAGCTGCTCGATCGGCTGGTGCAGAACCTGCGACGCGTGGCCGGGTATGACGTGCAGTACTTCGCCACCGTCGAACCCCAGAAGCGCTTGGCCCCGCACGCGCATATCGCGATCCGGGGCACCATCCCGCGTAAGATGGTCCGCCAGGTCATCGCCGCCACCTACCACCAGGTCTGGTGGCCACAGGCGAACACGCCGGTCTACGTCCGCGAAGACGAACTGCCCGTCTGGGACGAAGACGCGGACGCACCTGACCTGGCCGGCAACCCTGCCAGCGAGTCAGTCGGCTACCTCGACCCCACCACAGCAGCCGTCCTGCCCACCTGGGACGAAGCCCTCGACGACCTCGACGCCGATGACGACCTCGAACCCCAGCACGTGGTCCGCTTCGGTATCCAGGCAGACATCCAGGGCCTGCTGGCCGGCTCCCCGGACGCCGACCGGCGCGTGGGCTACCTGGCCAAGTACCTGACCAAATCCATGGGTACGGCACACGGCGAGAACGAGAACCCGGCCGTCAAGGCGCACATCGACCGCCTCGTCCACGCCCTGCGCTACGAACCCTGCTCCCCACACTGCGCGAACTGGCTGCGCTACGGCATCCAACCCAAAGACGCCCGCCCCGGCCTCATCCCCGGCTCCTGCAAGGCCAAAGCCCACCGCCGCGAACACCTCGGCTACGGAGGCCGGCGCGTCCTGGTCTCCCGCAAGTGGTCGGGCAAGACCCTCACCGACCACCGCCACGAACGACGGGCCTTCGTCCTGGCCCTGCTCGGCGTCGACCCCGACAGCGCCGACGCCACCCGCGGCGACAAGACCGCCGACCGGTATGTGTGGGAGCCGGTCAACCCGAACGAACTGCCGCCGCTCTCAACGCGACTGCTGCACGCGATCAGCCAACGCCAAACCTGGCGCTCTGCCTATGAGGCGGCCAAAGACGGACGACCACCAAAACCCCTACAGCACAACACCATGGAAGGTGCGGCATGAACGCCACCAATAGTCAGCCTCGTCGGATCGCACCTCTGTGGAGCGTTGCGGACGTCTCCGAGTACCTCCAGGTCCCAGTGCAGACGCTCTACTCCTGGCGGTCGCAGGGCGGTGGACCTCCGGCCCGGAAAGTGGGCAAGTACCTGCGTTACGTGCCTGAGGACGTCGTGGCGTGGGTCAACGGCATAGGGACGGAGGTGGCCTGATGGCGCGTCCCTCGTTGCCCCTGGGCACCTACGGGAAAATTTCGACCCGCAAGGTGGGCCCGAGTTTCGTTGCCAGCACCTACTTCCGCGACCTCGACGGCGTGCGTAGGCCGGTGAGCCGAGCGGGCAAGAGCCGGACCGCAGCCGAACGTGCGCTCAAGGAAGCGTTGGCGGAGCGGCAGACGCCGATCAGTGCTGGTCAGCTCGGGCCGGCCTCGCCGTTCAGCAAAGCGGCCGAACTCTGGTTCGTCGAGCTGGAACGGCTCGTGGATGCGGGTGAGCGTAGTCCCGGAACGCTCGACACCTACCGATACATCTACGGCACACACGTCGAACCGGCTTTGGGCTCACTCCGGCTTCAGGAGGTAACTACCCCGGTCGTCGACCGCGCCCTGGTCACCATCCGGAAGAAATCTGCAAGCCGCGCTCGTTCGTCCAAGATCGTGATTTCGGGGATCATGCGCCACGCTGCCCGCAATGGCGCTGTGACGTCGAATCCGGTGCGAGAGGTCGGTCGGATCGAAAGCAAGCCGAAGCGCCGACCCAAGGCGCTCACCGCCTCCGAACGGCGGATCTGGTTGAAGGCAGTCCGGGAGAACGAGATCGCCAGCCGCTGGGACCTTCCGGACCTCACGCTGATGATGCTGGCCACCGGGTGCCGGATCGGCGAAACGCTGGCTATTGGCTGGACCGAGGTGGACCTTGAGGCCGGCACCGTCGATGTGGCCTGGCGCCTGATCCGCCGTCGCGGTCACGGCCTTCTGCGGCTGCCCTCGACCAAGAGCGGCGAGAAGGGCGAACGAACCATCCCGCTGCCCGACTGGGCCGTGGTCATGCTCAAGGACCGGCGAGAGCGGATCAGGGACGACGTCGAGCCGGTCTTTCCCGACAGCCTGGGTGCGTGGCGTGATCCGACGAACGTGCGCCGGGTTTGGCGCCAGGTCCGGGACAAGCTAGAGATGGAGGGCATGGTCAGCCACACCCTGAGGAAGACCGTGGCGAGCTTCCTGGATGACGCCAACGTCTCGACCCGGAAGATCAGCGATCAGCTCGGGCACGCCAAGGTGAGCATGACCCAAGACCGCTACCTGGGCCGGCGACTGACCGACCGCCAGACGGCAGAAGTGCTTGAAGAGATGTTCCCCGAACTGGAGCCGTAGTCCAGACCCACGCAGTGCAGAACGCCCCGGCCACCTAACTTTGGCTTGGGCGTTCTGCCTTTGTGGTGACGCTCGACCTACCTGTAGTCCACCACGCATTCGTCAAGCCACGTGGCGAAGAGGGACAGCGCGCACAGCAGGTGGAAGCAGTAAGCGCGGTCCCAATTCAGCTGGGCCTCGTGAGCGCTTGGATTGCGAATGCCAGCGAAGCATGCGACTCCGAGAGATCGCATCCCCTCCAGGCGATTGTTGTAGGTGTTCAGGCCGCGGTTACCCGGCGGGCGCAGGCGCGGCTGGGACGGTTCGGGATCCTTCTTGCTGAAAGCCATCTCTACAAGAGCACGTTCACTCTCCCACGCGATGCCCATACGTTGCTGCAAGTGATGATTGACGTTGCGGGCCGCCTCGTCGACAGCAGCACGCCAGTGACCCTGTGCCCACAATCTCTCCCCTGAGACCTTGATCAGGGGGTGTAGCTCTGTGACCGAAAAAGCTGTCGTGCTTGCCACATTCTCGTTACCCACGTAGACACCAATGGCCCTCGTCAAGAAGTGCCCAACTCGCCCCACGCCGTAGCAGAAGGCACCAAAGAGGGCACCACTTCCGATGCCGGTCACCCAACGATTGTCGGTGCCTTCTACGGGGTCGACGATCATCAGCACACCGAAGCTAACCCCCAGGCCTATGGCCCACCAAAACGATTTCGACCGCTTGGGCACAGCGTCTCCTCTCCCGTGTTATCCGAGGGAACCTAACCCATGAGATTGGGCCAGATGGGTGAAACCGGATGACGGTTGAGAATCAAGAGTTGCTCGGCCGGGCTGAGGTGGCGCGCCCTCTAGTCCCGCGCCGTCCGTCCCCCGACACCCACGCGACCAACGCTCAGTTCCTCTAAGGGGAGAGTCAGTCAGGCCGGCAGGGCGACCGGACTTTCCGTCCGGTACCGATGTCGTACATGGACGTCCCGGGAGTCGGGCCACTCCATGATCAAGTGACACCCTTCGGCGCAGGAGCCGACACAAGCTCGTGACGGGCAAGGACACCCATCACGAGTAAGTGCTGAGTAAGTGCCGAGAGACGCAGAACAGGCCAGGACCGATGTGGTCCTGGCCTGCGCCGGAGGTGGGCCATCAGGGACTTGAACCCCGAACCCGCTGATTAAGAGTCAGCTGCTCTGCCAATTGAGCTAATGACCCTCGGCTGCTCGGTGCCTTGCGGCCCCTTGCTGCGTTGAAAACATTAGCAGCCACCGGGCCGAAGCACGAAATCGGTTCCCGGCTCCCCCGCGTGACGGCCGGCACAGCCGGCACGCAGGGGAGCCCAGCAGGTCAGGAGGGGGGCAGGACGTACTTCTTGGCGGCCGCGCGGGCGGTCTCGCTGTCCGGGCCGGGCTGGGGCACGAAGAGGACCTCGCGGTAGTACTTCAGCTCTTCGATGCTCTCGCGGATGTCGGCCAGAGCTCGGTGACCGCCGTTCTTGGCCGGGGACGCGAAGTACACCCGGGGGTACCAACGGCGGGCGAGCTCCTTGATCGAGGAGACGTCCACGATCCGGTAGTGCAGGTGCTGCTCCAGCTCCGGCATGTCCCGCACCAGGAAGGCGCGGTCGGTGCCGACCGAGTTCCCGGCCAGCGGGGCCTTGCGGGCGTCGGGCACCCACTTCTTCACGTACTCCAGCACCATCGCCTGGGCTTCCTGCATGGTCACGCCGTTGTCCAGCTCCGCGAGCAGGCCCGAGCTGGTGTGCATGGTGCGCACCACCTCCACCATCGTGTCGACCACGCCCTCGGGCGGGCGGATCACCACGTCCACCCCCTCACCGAGGATGTTCAGCTGGGAATCGGTGACCAGCGCCGCGACCTCGATGAGGGCGTCCTTCCCCAGGTCGAGGCCGGTCATCTCGCAGTCGATCCAGACGATGCGGTCCTGCGAACGTTCGCTGTTCTCCGATGTCACGGCCGGTACTCTACGCTTCGAGGCGTTCGTCGGCTCTGGATGAACCGCCGGGTACCGGGCGCCACTAAAGTCTGGTGCCGTGAGCTCGCCGTCCCCGTACCAGCCCGCCCGGCCCGCCGGCGTCCCCGCCGACACGCCGATGGTGGCCCCGCGGCGCCCACGCTTCCGCACCACCATCCTGTGGGTGGCGGTGGTCGTGGTGCTGGTCGGCTCGGCCCTGCTCAGCCTCACCGCGATCACCCGGGAGACCGGCCTGCCCGGCCTGATCACCGGTTCGGTGCTGGCCGCGGTGCCGGTGTTCCCGGTGGTCTCGGCCTTCCTCTGGCTGGACCGCTACGAGGCGGAGCCGCCGCCCCTGCTGGCCCTGGCCTTCGCCTGGGGGGCGGGCGTGTCCACGTTCGGCGCCCTGGTGATCAACACGGCCTCGCTGATCGCGATCAACAACGCGGGCGGGGACCTCACCCATGCGGCGGTGTTCGTGGCGCCGGTGGTGGAGGAGGCCCTCAAGGGCGCGGCCGTGCTGTTGATCCTCCTCATGCGCCGGCGCGAGTTCGACGGGGTGGTCGACGGCATCGTCTACGCCGGGATGGCGGGCATCGGCTTCGCCTACGTGGAGAACGTGCTCTACCTGGGCCGAACCCTGGCCGACACCGGCAGCGGCGGCACGGTGTTCGTCTTCCTGCTGCGCTGCGTGGTCTCCCCGTTCGCGCACCCACTGTTCACGGCGGCGATCGGGGTGGGCATCGGGGTGGCGGTGCGCAGCCGGTCGCCGTTGCTGCGGCTGCTCGCCCCGGTGGCCGGCTATCTGGTGGCCGTGCTGCTGCACGGCGCCTGGAACTGGTCGGCCTCTTCGGGGCTGGCCGGCTTCGCCTCGGCCTACGTGGTGCTGCAGATGCCCGTCTTCCTGGCCTTCATCGCCCTGGCCCTGATGGCCCGCCGGCGCGAGGGCAAGCTGGTGGCCCAGCACCTGGACATCTACGGGCGCACCGGCTGGCTCACCCAGGCCGAGGTGGCGATGCTGGCGTCGCTGCCCGCCCGCCGAGAGGCGCGGGGCTGGGCGATGCGCACCGGCGGCACCGAGTCCCGCCGGGCGATGCGTGACTTCCAGGAGCTCGGGAGCGAGCTCGCCTTCCTGCGTGAGCGGATGGCCCGAGGCACCGCCTCGCCGGACGCCGCGAGCACGGAGTACGCAATGCTTGCCACGCTCTCCACCCTGCGCTCACGGTTCCTGCCGAGACCGGCTCATCCCTGAACCCGGTCGTGCCCGAGGCCACCCGCCAGAACTTCACCTGCGCTCACCTGAGGGGACGGGGCCGCCCCGAGGTTCAGCCCAGGAGATGGTCGAAGTCGCCGTCCTTGGCGCCCAGGATCATCGCCTCGATCTCACCGCGCGTGTAGATCAGGGCCGGCCCGGTGGGGAAGCGCGAGTTGCGCATGGCCACCTGACCGTCCGCCAGCGCCGCCATCTCGACGCACTGCCCCTGCGAGTTGCTACGGGCGGACTTCTTCCACTCCGCCTCGATCAGATCGGCCCGCATCCCGTTGTGAAAGTGCGACATCTCGACCTCCAGGTCCTGGCAGACGACGTGCCGCCGTCGATGCAGACGTCGGCACGTTCTCCTGCACGTTCTCCTGCGCGTGCATCTGCGCGCGCAGGCGGGCAGTTCAGGACTATACGGGCAGGGTGAACCGCCTGACCAGTACGTTTTGCACGCTGCGTTGTTACGCAGATACTCCTAGTCAGGATGTCGTGCAGATACAAGAGGGTTAACCCCTGAACCAGGTGCCCCGGCAGTGCCCTGGAGCCCCGGCAGCCCGAAAGCAGGCTGCGAACAAGCAGAATCAGGCCTGGGCCAGGATCTTCTGCAGGGTGCGGCGGGTCATGTCCGGCGGCTGGCTGTCCACCGTCAGCCGCTCCATGGTCTGCGCGTAGCGCTCCACGTGGTCCGGCTTGTCCAGGTAGTGCGCGCTGGTCAGGTGCTCCACGTAGACCGTGTCGGGCAGCTCCGGCTCGGGGAAGCGCAGGATGGTGAAGGCCCCGCCCTCCCCCACGTGCCCGCCGAAGCGGAACGGCATCACCTGAAGCGTCACGTTCGGTAGCGTCATCAGGTCGAGCAGATGCTCCACCTGCTCGCGCATCACCTTCGCGCCGCCGATCGGCCGGTGCAGGACGGCCTCGTCCACCACCGCCCAGAAGTGCGGCGGGTTCTCGCGGCGCAGGATCGACTGCCGCTGGATGCGGAAGTTCACCCGGCGCTCCACCTCGGCCACCACCGCACTGGGGGCGCCGGCGCTGATCACCGCCCGGGCGTAGGCCTCGGTCTGGAGCAGGCCCGGCAGCAGCTGGATCTCGTAACTGCGGATCAGGCTGGCGGCTTCCTCGAGGCCGACGAACGTCTCGAACCAGTTGGGCAGGACGTCGTCGTAGCTGTGCCACCAGCCCGGGTTGTTGGCCTCCCGGGCCAGGGCGACGAGCGCCTCGCGCTGCGCCTCGTCCTCGACACCGTAGTACTCGAGAAGATCGGCGATGTCGCGGTCCTTGAATCCGACCCGGCCCAGCTCGAGACGGCTTATCTTGGACTCGGACGCACGGATGCGGTACCCCGCCGCCTCCCGGGTCAGGTTCCTCGACTCCCGGAGACGTCGTAACTGGGCGCCCACCAGAATTCGCCGGACCGTCGGTCCACCCGGCGTCGTCACAGTGTGTGCACCTCACAAGAAGTCAAGAGGATCCGATCGCCGATGAGCGTGGCTCTTCGTGTCCGTTTGCCGCGACCCCGTGCCAGTGTGCCACCTCTGAGACGCCAAGTCCTAGCGGAAGCCACTTTCGTCGGATTTCGGACTGCTCACACATTTACGCCCGATGCACGTGCATCCGCACGAACCAATCGGATACTCTCGAGATGCACGTGCATTTGGCGGTAGCATTTGCACCGGCACATTGCGTGGCCTGAGGAGACCGGTCCGGCGAAAGGCCGAGTCTCTGCGGGGTCGGGAACGAGGTATGGGGCCTGTCGTGGTGATTGCACAGCCGCAGTCCGTGAACGTCGCACCGTCGCCTGATCAGGACGGCACCGAGAACGCCGTCGTGCTCGAGGCCGGCTCTGCCACCTGCCTGCTGCCGGCCACACCCCAGGCCGTGCCCCAGGGGCGCGCCATGGTCAGACGTGGTCTGGCCCATCTCGGGGCCGAGTCGGTCGCGGACGACGTGGCCCTGGTGGCCACCGAACTGCTCGCCAACGCGCTGGAACACGGTGTGCGTGATGCCGCCACCCGCGCGGGCGACCCGGACGAACTGCACCGCCGTCGGATCGACGGCGTTCGCATCAGCCTGGTCAGCAGCGGCGCCCACGTCGTCCTCTCGGTCACCGACCCCAGTCCCCGGCCGCCGGTGCGCCGTCCGCGCGACACCGCGGCCGGTGGGGGCCGGGGCATGCAGCTGGTCGAGTCGCTGAGCCTGTGCTGGGGCTGGACGCTGCTCGACGAGCAGGACGGTCAGCGGGCTCCGGGTAAGTCGGTGTGGGCCATGTTTCCCAAGACGGCCGCACACAAGCCCGCCCCCCAGGTCCGGATTCAGGGCGCCGCCTGAGGTCGAGGGCGGGCCTTGAGTCATTGAGGACGTTTGTGGGCACCAGTGCGGGCCCGCTCGCCGACGCGGTTGGTCACCTGGGGCGGGCCGGTCGGCCAGGGTAGGCGTGTTCCTGCGGCAGATCAGCTGATCTGCGCGACCCCGCCGAGAATGCGGACGGGGAGCGGCTTCTCGTTGTTGCGCCACTGCGTCACGTCGACCACGCCGGGCTCGAGCGGCCGGGTGCCGTCGAACAGCTGCTCCACCTGAGAGGCCGAACGGGCCACGAACGGCGTGGTGGAGCCCTGGAACACCTGCTCCAGACGTTCGACCACGCCCGGCGCCGTGCCGTCGGCGCAGACCACCGAGATGGCCAGGTAGCTGCCCTCAGGCAGGAGCCGGCGGTACTGCTCGATCACCTTGACCGCCATCTCCCGCCGCACGAAGTGCAGCACCGCGACCATCAGCAGGCCGATCGGACGGTCGAGGTCGAGGTGGTTGCGCAGCTTCGGCTCGTCGATCAGCGACTGCGGCCGGCGCAGGTCGTGGTCGAGCGCGAGCACCCCGGTGCGGGGCTCGCACAGGGCCCGGTTGTACGTCATCACGATCGGGTCGTTGTCCACGTAGACCACCCGCGCCCCGGGCCGGAACACCTGGGCCACCTCGTGCACGTTGGGCGAGGTGGGGATACCCGAGCCGAGGTCGATGAACTGGTCGATGCCGAGCTCGGCCATCTCCCGCACCGCGCGGATCAGGAACCCGCGGTTGGCCAGGGCGACCGTGCGGAAGTCGGGCACCAGCCGGGCGACCTCGTGCACCGCCTGCCGGTCGACCTCGTAGTTGTCCTTCCCACCGATCGCGTAGTCGTACATCCGCGCCGCACTGGGCCGGGACGTGTCGATCTCGGGCGGGATCCAGTCGTCGTCGGACGACGTCCAGGACCAGTCGACCTCGATCTGGCCGGCCTGGGAATCGTGGGGCTGCGTCGTCATCGTCGGCGTTCTCTCCGCGGTCGAACCGCCAGGACCAGACCAATCTAATAGCTGGCGCATAACCACCTGAATGGATGAAAACCCCCGCGCGCCGAATCCATCTACGCACTTCCATCCCACTGCGCCGCGGGTGCCGGACCGGTACTACGCTGAGGCCGTGATCACCTCGTTCGTGCTGCTGCAGGCCAGGCCCGACCGGATCCCCGAGGTCGCCACCGAGATCGCCGCCATCGAGGGGGTGCGCGAGGTCTACTCGGTCACCGGCGACGTCGACCTGGTCGCGATCGTCCGGGTGGAGAAGCAGGACGATCTCGCCGACATCATCGCCGACCACCTGGGCAAGGTGGAGGGCGTGGTCTCGACCCGCACCTACCTGGCCTTCCGCACCTACGCCCCGGACGCGGTGGACGACGCGCTCACGTCGGGCTTCGACGTCTAGGTCCCGTCCTGGTTCTGCGCCCGAACCCCACCAGCTACGGACGGGTGGGTCGCCTCGAGTAGGCGGGTCCCCCGTCCATAGTCGGTGACCTGGCACCAAAACGAGCCCGGCACCTGGAGCCGAGCGGTCACGAAAGTCCGGTTCCCTCCGGTTCGTCTGGTTAGCCTGAGGCGTGAGTGACGCGAAGCAACTGCGCGACCAGGCCGAGCGGGTGATCCGGTCGTGGCACGCCTACGAGATCAGCCGGAACGGGCGCCCGGTGATCGACTTCGAGTGCACCCCGCAGACCGAACCGGTCCCGCCGGCCACCAGTCGCATCGAGGTGTACCGCGAACTCACCCGCCTGCGCGCGGTGGCCGCCGAGTCAGGTGCCGCCGCCCGCGACGTAGGCGATGTGGTGCGAGCCCATCGGGCCTACGTCGGGGCTCTACTCGGGCGCCGCGACCCTCTGCAGACCTATCTGCGCGAAACTCAGGGATGCGCGGCGGAGGGCTGGCCGGAGCAGCACATCGGGCAGGTGTACGACCGGGCGGTGTGCGCCCTCGAGGACCTGGGCCTGACCTGGGGGCGGGACCTGAATCGCGAACTGTTCGAGTTGGAAGGGCCGATCAGCGCCGACCAGGCTGCCGAGCTGATCCCGACCATCGCCTCGGAGCTGAAACCGGCTGTGCAGGAACTGGTCCGGACGTCGGCGGACTACGCGCTGCGGGTGGAGCAGACGAGCGTCGACGACTACTGGGCCTACTGGCTCGACGGCTCGGGGACCGATGTACGCCTTCGCCTGAACCGGCGCTCCTCCACCTTCACCGAGGTGCAGGCGCGGCAGTTCGCCCTGCACGAACTGCTCGGCCACGCCCTGCAGTACGCCGCCTACAGCCAGGCCTGTACCGAAGACCCGGATGTGCCCTGGGTGCGGCTGCTTTCGGTACACCTGCCCTACCAGTTCATGCTCGAGGGCCTGGCCCAGGCCCTGCCCCTCGTCACCACCCCGGACGACGCCCAACTGACCGCCCGCGTCCGGCTGGCCCACTACCTGAACCTGGTGCGGGCCGAACTGCACCTGGCGGTGAACGCGGGTGTGCCGCTGGTCGAGTGCGCCAACCACGCCCGGGCCCGGGTGCCCTACTGGACCGACGCCACGATCAGCGACACCCTTTCCGAGCGCAGCACCAATCCCCTGCTGCGCTCGTATCTCTGGGCCTACCCAGCCGGAATCGACTGGTGGGTCTCGCTGGTCGACGACACGGACGTCCAAACTCGTGATCGTGTACTGCAGGCCGCCTATCGCCGACCGCTTACGCCTTCTCAGCTCGACCGCCTTCGTGAGGGCTGAACGCGTGCAGCGCAGCAACGTCGAAGTGGTCGTAGCTCACCGCCAACGCGCAACCCTTCGCGTGGGCGAGGTGTTCCTGAAGGTCGACGGCGACCCGGCCCACGCCGACATCGAGGTGCGGGCGATGGCCTTGGCCCCGATCCCGACCCCGGCGGTTCTCTGGCACCAACCGCCGGTGCTCGCGATCGCCGCCGTGCCCGGCCAGGCGCTCGGCGTGCTCGGTGAACCCTCGCCCGCACCATCCTCGGCCTGGGCAGCCGTGGGTGCTGCCATACGAAAGCTGCACGATGCGCCACTGCCGCCCTGGCCGGGCCCCGAACCGGCCTCGCTGGCAGCCGATCTGGACAAGGAATGCGCCTGGTTGCTCGACAATGCGGTGCTACCGGCCGCAGTTGTCCGGCACAACCGCGAAATCGCCCAGGCGGCACTGCAACCCCGGAAGAAGGTCTTCGTTCACGGCGACCTACAGATCACCCACGTGTTCGTCGACGGCGACGAGGTCACCGGCGTGATCGACTGGTCCGAGGCCGGCCCGGGCGACGCCCTGTCCGACCTCGCCACCCTCACCCTCGGACACGAGGAACGGCTGGACGATCTCCTCGCCGGCTACGGCCCCGACGCCGACCGGGAGGTGATCCGCGCCTGGTGGTCGCTGCGCAGCCTGCTGGCCTCACGCTGGCTGATCGAGCACGGTTTCGACCCGGACGCCCCGGGCTGCGAGTTCGACGTGCTGCGGGCCCGGATGCCGTGACCGCTCGGCCTCAGGCCACGTCGGCGTCGAAGTACCGCACCGAGTACTTCTTGGTGATCTTCTTCCTGGTCAGAGCGGTGTCGGCCTGGTTCCAGACCCGGATACCGCTGACGGTCACGTCGAGCCGCCGCGAGCGGGTGCCGGTGGGCAGCGCGAAACCCGTTACCTGCCAGACCAGGGCGGGCGAGCCGTAGTTGGGCCGGCCGTGCGCGATGGGCTTGTGGCGGCGCACCGCGAGCGCCTTGCCGTCGGCGGTGCGCACACTGACCTTGGCCCGGGCGAAGTCGATCTTCTCGTTCGAGGCGCTCAGCGACCAGCGCCCGGCCGGATCGAGCTCGTTGGGGAAATAGCCCGGCGTGGGCCAGGAGACCCAGGCCGGGCTCTTCGCCCTGACCCGCTCCCCCGGAATCACCCACAGCGCCCCGGCCCCGCTCGTGATGCCGCTCCCCATCTCGCCGACGAACGGGAACAACAGCCAACGCCGGTGCCCGGCAGCGGTATTGCCGGGCCCTTCATCGGTCATGTACTCCAGCACCGAGGCCGCACCGGTGCAGTCCAGGCACAGGTTGGAACGCCCGGCCGCCTCAGCCCCGGCCTTGCTCCAGCACTTCCAGCTGCGCGGCGGGAAATGGTTCAGCGAGTTCTCGGCGTCCATCATCAGCGCCGCCTTCTGCGCCTTGGCCGAGAGCCCGGCATCGAACGTCACCGGATCGAGCTGGGCCATCGCCCGGAAGAAGTTCACCGCCTTGAGCGTGGCCTGCTGCGTGCTCCGAGCCGGCTTCCCTGCCACGCAGCCGGAGACGGAGCCGCTCCACTTCACCTTGGCGGCCAGGGCCGGGCGCAAGCGCTTGAGCACCGCCTCGCGCACAGCGGCCCGGTCACCGGTATCGATCGGCCGGAACGCCGCTGCCTCTACCGACGGCGGCCCCGGATCCGCTTGGGCCGGCCCGCCCGGCAGGAACGAGACCAGCGCGACCGCGACCCCCGCCGCGGTCAGGGACAGACCCTGCTTCATCTGCCGCAGGCTACCCCTGCCTAGGCCCTGACCTGCACTAACAAGGTCGGCCGCGCGTCTGCCCGCATCCCGGGCCAGACCCGCCCAGAAACCGCACAGCCAGCACCTGGGGCATCTGCCGTCAAACGACCATTGACATCCGCCCCACCCGCCGCACATCATCGAGCCATGTCCAATCAGTGCCGAATGGATATTCATCCACGGCTGCGTCTCCTCTCGAGGGCGCTGGCGGCCGCCGCAGTCGTCGGGTTGCTGGGTGCCTGCTCACAGGTGCCCGGCGTGTACACGATCGAGAGCAAGAGCGACGTGCAGGCCGCGGGGGCCAGTCAGGCGTTCGACCCGGCTGCCTACGTGGACGGCATCTGGGAGTCGAAAGTGCTTCCGACGGTGCAGGAACAGGCAACGGACGCCGCGACCCTGGTTCCCGCGGTCGCGGACGATCCGGAGGCGGCGGGCGAGCAGTACGGTCACCGGGCCGGGGTCGGCAGTCCGTTCTCCTACCTGGTCAAGGGGTCCGGCACGGTCACCGAGGTGGACGCGGACAGCCCCACTGCGCCGCTCACCGTGCGACTCGACGGCAGTGACACCGAGGTCAGCATCAGCACGGGCGAGGTGATCGCCGGGACGGCGCTGCGCGACGGGCTCGGGTTCGTCAGCTTCAACGAGTTCAGCAACCAGCTCGACTACGCCGACGTGGCCACCGAGCTGAACCAGCGGGTGCGCGCCGACGTGCTGGACACCCTGCCGGCCGACCGCAAGGAGCTGGAGGGGGCGAAAGTCAGCTTCAGTGGCGCTTTCTCAGCCCTCGTCCCGGGCACTGTGCTGATCGTGCCGGTCACGCTCGAGGTGGCTTCGTGAGCGACGACGTGGTGCTCAGCGCGCAGAACGTGAGCAAGAACTACGGCGGGGTGCACGCCCTGCGCGAGGTCACGTTCAGCGCCTACCGCGGCAAGGTCAACGTGCTGGTCGGGGAGAACGGCGCGGGCAAGTCCACGCTCATGAAGATCCTGTGCGGGGCCGAGCGGCCGAGTTCGGGCACGATCCGGCTGGACGGCGAGCCGGTGGAGATCGACGGCCCGCGGACCGCCATGGCCCACGGCATCGGCATCATCCACCAGGAACTCAGCCTCTTCCCCAATCTCTCGATCGCCGAGAACCTCTTCGCCGGGCGGGAACTGCGCAGCCGCGGGTTCAGCGACCTGCGCACGCAGCGCAGCCGGGCCGCCGAGGTGCTGAACCGGCTCGGCCAGGGCCACCTGAGCCCGGACCGGCTGGTCGGGGACCTGCCGATCGGTCAGCAGCAGCTGGTCGAGATCGCCCGGGTGCTGCTCGCCGACGTGCGCATCCTGATCATGGACGAGCCCACCTCGGCGTTGTCGAACCACGAGGTGGACGTGCTGTTCTCGGTGATCGCCGACCTCCTGGCGGACGACGTCACGATCATCTACATCTCGCACAAGCTGGACGAGTTCCGCCGGATCGGCGACCACGTCACCGTGCTGCGCGACGGCCGGCTGGTGGCCCAGGAACGGATGGACCATACCGACACCGCCTGGATCGTGCGGCAGATGGTCGGGCGCGACCCGGACAGCCTGTTCACCCGCAATCGCAGCGAGGTCGGGGAAACTTTGCTCGCGGTCGAGGGTCTCACCGTGGCCGGGCCCACCCGGCCGCTGGTCGACGACGTCAGCTTCGAGGTGCGGGCCGGCGAGGTGGTCGGCATCTACGGCCTGATGGGGGCCGGGCGCACCGAGCTGATGGAGGCCCTGATGGGCCTGCGGCCCACGGCCTCCGGCACCGTGCGGATCAAGGGACGGGTGGAGGCGGGCGGGACGGTCCGGGCCCGGTTGGCCGCGGGGTTGGCTCTGGTGCCGGAGGACCGGCAGCGCGACGGCCTGGTGCAGACCATGTCGGTGGGCGACAACATCGTGCTCTCCACCCTGGGCCGGCTCACCCGCGGAGGGCTCTTCCGGCGCGGGGCCGAACGCCGTACGGCCGAGGGCAAGGTGTCCGAGCTGGCCATCAAGGTCGGCGACCTGGGCCTGGCCATCACCTCGCTGAGCGGCGGCAACCAGCAGAAGGTGGTGCTGGCCCGGGCCCTGCTCACCGATCCGGTGGTGCTGCTGCTGGACGAGCCGACCCGGGGTGTGGACGTGGGCGCCAAGAGCCAGATCGCCGAGGAGATGGCCGGTCTGGCCCAGGCCGGGTTCGGCGTGCTGTTCATCTCCTCGGAACTGGCGGAGGTGACCGCGATCGCCGACCGGGTGCTGGTGATGGCGGTGGGCCGGATGACCGCCGAGTTCGACGCCGACCAGCTGACCGAGGAGGCCCTGGTCGCCGCGTCGGCGTCCGAACCGGCCATGAATGTGGAGGTCAAGTAATGAGCGACACCGACGTCGCCGCTCCGGTGGCCAGGACCGGCCCCACCCCCGGGAAGCCGCCCAGCTCGGCCGCCCGGGCGGCCCTGCTCCTGCTGCGCGGCCGCACCGTGGTGGTGCTGGTCCTCCTGATGATCCTGTTCGGCTCGATCTCCGGCGAGTACCTGAGCTCGAGCAACCTGATCGTGATGACCAAGCACGTGGCGATCAACGCGATCCTGGCGATCGGCGTCACCTTCGTCATCCTGACCGGCGGCATCGACCTGTCGGTCGGCTCGATCGCCGGGCTGGCCAGCATGATCTGCGGCGGTCTGCTGTTCGGCGGTCTGGCCCTGCCGGGCGAGAGCACGCTGTTCTTCTCGGTCGGCATGGTGATCCTGATCGGCATGCTGGTGGGTGGGGCGGTCGGCTGGGTCAACGGGATCCTGGTGACCCGGTTCAAGGTGGCGCCGTTCATCGCCACCCTGGGAATGCTCTACGTGGCCCGTGGTTTCGCCCAGCTGCGCAGCGAGGGCGGCACCTACCCGAACCTGGCCGGCACCCCCGAGCGCGGCAACACCGGCTTCCACGTGATCGGGGTGGACCGCTGGCTGGGCATCCCGGTGGCGGTCTGGATCATGATCCTGGTGGCCGGGGCGGCGATCGTGGTGACCACCCGCACCCCGTTCGGCCGCCGGGTCTACGCCGTCGGCGGCAACGAGCGGGCGGCCGAACTGGCCGGGATCCGGGTGAACCGGGTGAAGATCGCGGTGTACGTGATCAGCGGGGCCTGCGCCGCGCTGGCCGGGCTGCTGCTCACCTCCGAACTGGGGGCCGCCTACCCGGACACCGCCACCACCTACGAGCTGAACGCCATCGCCGCAGCAGTTCTCGGCGGCACGGCGCTGTCCGGCGGACGCGGCACGATCATCGGCACGGTGCTCGGCGCGTTCGTCATCGGCTTCCTCGCCGACGGCCTGGTCCTGGTCGGTGTCTCGACCTTCTGGCAGTCGGTGGTCAAGGGCGCGGTCATCGTCTTCGCCGTGATCACGGCGACCGCCCAGCAACGCCTGGAAGCCTCGCTGGCCGAGCGCGCCGCCTGAATCCCCCCACTCGCAATGACGCGAAAGGACCCTCCCATGGCCCACAGACGACTCCTGCCGGTGATCTTCGCCGCCACCCTGCTGTTCACCGCGGCCTGCGGCTCGGACTCCGAGGACGAGACGGCCGGCGCCTCGGCCGAGACCAAGGCGAACCTGGTGGTGATCATCACCCCCTCCCCCGACAACGTCTTCTTCAAGGCCGAGCAGGACGCCGCCGACGCCAAGGCCAAGGAACTCGGGTACGAGACCCTGGTGATCAGCCACGACGACGACCCGACCAAGCAGAGCCAGGCGATCGACACCGCCATCTCGCGCAAGGCCGGCGCGATCATCCTGGACAACGCCGGGGCCGACGCCACCGAGGCCGCCGTGCAACGGGCCAAGGACGCCGGCATCCCCTCGTTCCTGATCGACCGGGAGATCAACTCCACCGGTATCGCGGTGGCCCAGATCGTCTCGAACAACGCCCAGGGCGCCGCGCTCGGCGGCCAGGAGTTCGCCACTCTGATGGACGGCAAGGGCCAGTACGCCGAACTGCTGGGCAAGGAGACCGACACCAACGCGGGCGTCCGCTCCAAGGGCTACCACGACATCCTCGACCAGTTCCCCGACCTGGAGATGGTGGCCCAGCAGACGGCCAACTGGGACCAGGCCGAGGCACTCAGCAAGACCCAGACCATCCTGCAGGCGCACCCCAAGATCAAGGGCATCATCGCCGGCAACGACACCATGGCCCTCGGCGCCCAGGCCGCCCTCGACGCGGCCGGCCGGGACGACGTGATCGTGGTCGGGTTCGACGGCAGCCCGGACGTGGTCGAGTCGATCAAGGGCGACCAGATCAAGGCCACCGTGCTGCAGCCGGCCAGCCAGATCGCCGAGATGGCGGTCGAGCAGGCCGACCAGTACATCAGCACCGGCAAGGCGAGCCAGCCCGAGAAGCAGTCGGTCGACTGCGTCCTGGTGAACGCCGAGAACGCCGCGTCGGTCACGAACTTCGCAGTCGCCAACTAGAGCTGGGAGAACATCCATGCTGGTCGCCGACCCCATCGGTGCCGAGAACTGGCGCCGGTTCCGTGCGGAACTGGCCGAGGCCGACGACCCGGGCCGGGCCCACCTGCTGGCCGGCCAGGCCGCCCGCCTGCGGGCCACCGACATCCGTATGATCAACCGGGCCGGACTCGGGCACGTCGGCGGTGACCTGTCGGTGCTGGACATCCTGACCACCCTGGTGTTCGGCGTGCTACGGATCGACCCCGAGCAGCCTGGGCTGCCCGACCGGGACCGGCTGATCCTCAGCAAGGGCCACAGCGCCGGGGCGCTCTACGCCACGCTGGCCGCGGCCGGGTTCTTCGCCGAGGCCGAGCTGGAGAGCTTCGCCCAGCCGCGGTCGGCGCTGAACGGGCATCCGAACCGGACCAAAGTGCCTGGGGTGGAGACGAACACCGGGCCGCTGGGGCACGGTCTGCCGGTCGCGGTCGGGATGGCCGTGGCCGGCGTGCTGGCCGGGTCGGCGCGCCGGGTGTTCGTCGTGCTCGGCGACGGCGAACTGCAGGAGGGCAGCAACTGGGAGGCCGCGATGACCGCGGGGCACCGGAAGCTGGCCAACCTCACCGCCGTGGTCGACCGGAACGGTCTGCAGCAGGGGGCCCGCACCGAGGACACGGTCACGCTGGAACCGCTGGCCGACAAGTGGACGGCGTTCGGCTGGCGGGTGCTGGAGGTGGCGGGGCACGACCATCGGCAGCTGATGGACGCCTTCACCGTCCCCAGCGACGGGCGCCCGACCTGTGTGATAGCGAACACAGTGAAGGGCAAGGGTGTTTCGTTCATGGAGGACCGGGTGGAATGGCACCACAAGGTGCCCAGCGGTGAGCAGGTCGCCGTCGCGCTGCAGGAACTGGAGGGAACCCCGGCATGAGCGCCGTAGTCGAGACCCCGCAGACGCACGACTGCCGGGTGGCTTTCGCCGAGGAGCTGATCGCGCTCGCCGAGCAGGACCCCCGGATCGTGGCGGTCTGCAACGACTCGGTGGGCTCGAGCAACCTGACCGCCTTCCGGGAGCGCTTCCCGGAACGGCTGATCAACGTGGGGATCGCCGAGCAGGACATGGTCGGGGTGGGGGCCGGGCTGGCGCTGAGCGGCTACGTGCCGTTCGTCTGCGCGGCGGCACCGTTCCTGACCGGCCGGGCCCTGGAGCAGATCAAGGCCGACGTGGCCTACAGCCAGGCGCCGGTGGTGCTGTGCGGGATGAGCCCGGGCCTGGCCTACGGCGAGCTCGGCCCCACGCATCACTCGATCGAGGACCTGGCCTGGCTGCGGGCGGTGGCGGGGCTCGGCATCGTGGTTCCGGCCGACCCGGCCCAGACCCGGGAGGCGGTGCGCTGGGCGGCTTCTGCGGCCGTTCCGGTGTTCCTGCGGATCGGGCGGTTCAAGGTTCCGGCGGTCACCCCGCCCGGCCAGAGCTTCCAGTTCGGGGTGGCCCAGGAACTACGGGACGGAGACGCGGTGACGCTCGTGGCCACCGGCTCGATGGTTTCCCGGGCGCTGCAGGCGGCGGAGATCCTGGCCGGGGAGGGCATCGGGGCCCGGGTGGTGAACATGGCCACGATCGCCCCTCTCGACGAGGAGGCCGTGCGGCGGGCGGTTCAGCAGACGCGTGGCATCGTCACGGTCGAAGAGGCGACGATCACCGGCGGACTGGGAGCGGCGGTCGGCGAGATCAACCTGCGGCAGCCGCGTCCGGTGCCGATGCGGATGCTGGGTTCGCCCCGCGAGTTCGCCCCCACCGGTGACACCGCCTTCCTGCTGGAGCATTTCGGCCTGACCGCGGAGGGCATCGCTGCCGCGGGGCGTGAGCTGGCCTGATGTCCACCGGCTACGTCCTGGCCATCGACCAGGGCACCAGCGCCACCAAGGGCGTGCTGCTCGACGGGACCGGGCGGATCGTGCGCGCCGCCTCGGCCCCGGTCCCGATCTCCTACCCACAGCCCGGCTGGGTGGAGCAACGCGCCGAGGACGTGCTGGAAAGTGTCGCTGTCGCTGCGGCTTCAGTGCTTGAAGACGTCGGTGCCGGCGAAGTCTCGGCCGTCGGGTTGAGCACGCAGCGGGAATCGGCACTGCTCTGGGACCTCTCGACCGGCAAACCGGTGGACGCCCTCCTCGGCTGGCAGGACCAGCGCGCCGGTTCGGTCTGTGGTCACCTTCAGGACCGGCGCGAACGCGTACGGCAGATCACCGGGCTGCCGCTGGACCCGATGTTCAGCGCGGCCAAGCTGAGCTGGCTGCTGGACCGGCACGATCCGGACCGGTCGTCGGCCCGGGCCGGGCGGCTGGCGGTGGGCACCGTCGACTCGTGGCTGCTGTGGTCACTCACCGGGCAGCACCGGATCGAGGCCGGGAACGCCTCGCGCACGCAGCTTCTCGACCTGAGAACGGGCAGCTGGAGCCCGGAGCTGCTGGAGATCTTCAACATTCCGGAAGCGGTTCTGCCCGAGATCATCCCGTCCGAGGGTGAGCTGGGCCGGATCACCGGCGGGCCGATGGGCGGGCTGAACCTGCGCGCCGTGCTGGGCGACTCGCACGCTGCCCTGTATGCTCACGGAAACGTAGGCACCGCGGCCAAAGTCACCTACGGCACCGGCTCCTCGGTGATGCAGCCGGCCACCGATCCTGAAGGTGACGACCGACCGACTGTCTGCCGCACACTGGCCTGGGCGGACCCACGTCCACAAGTGGCTCTGGAAGGCAACATCCGCTCCAGCGGATCCACCCTGACCTGGCTCGCCGAACTGTTCGGGACCACTCCCGAGAACCTTTCCCGGCTGGCCGGTGAGTCGAGCAGCGACGGCGTGCACATCGTCCCTGCTTTCGGGGGTCTGGCCGCCCCCTGGTGGGACGAGAACGCCCAGGGCCTGCTCAGCGGGGTGACCCTGGGCACCCGGCTCCCCCAGCTCGCCCGGGCCGCCGTGGAGTCGATCGCCCTGCAGGTGGACGCGGTGGTGCGGGCGATGGGCGGGGCCGGCTCGATCCTGGCCGACGGCGGCGCCACCAGCAGCGACGTGCTCATGCAGTTGCAGGCCGACGTCAGCGGTGTGCCGGTGCGGCGGGCCCGGGAGCGCGACCTCTCTGCCATCGGGGCCGGCCTCCTGGCCGCCCGCTCCGCCTGGGGTGTCCTGCACCCCTTGTCGTACGACGATTTCCACCCGGCCGGGTCGAGTGCCGACCTACGGGCCGCCTGGCTGGGTGCCGTCCGCAGATCCCGACTCGCCCGACTCGATGGAGAGTGACACCTTGACCGCATACCCCCGCTTCGGCGCCGGACTCTGGCACTTCGCCTCCTACCTCGACCGCTACGCGGTGGACGGTTACGGCCCGGCCCGCACCACGCTGGAGGCGATCGAGCTGGCCGGTTCGGTCGGCGAACTGTCGGTGGTCGACCTGAACTACCCCTTCACCCCCGGGGTGACCCTGTCGGAGGTGAAGGACGCGCTCAAGGCGGCCGACCTCACCGCGATCGGCATCACCCCGGAGATCTACCTGCGCAAGCACTCTCGCGGTGCCTTCACCAACCCCGACCCGGCCGTGCGGGCCTCCGCGCTCGACCTGATGCACGAGGCCGCCGGGGTGGTGCGCGAACTCGGGGCCGACTACGTGAAGATCTGGCCCGGCCAGGACGGCTGGGACTACCCGTTCCAGGTGAACCACAAGCAGCTGTGGGCCCTGGCCGTCGACGGCATGCGCGAGCTGGCCGGCGCCCACCCGGACCTGAGGTTCGCGATCGAGTACAAGCCGCGCGAGCCCCGGGTGAAGATGACCTGGGACTCGGCCGCCCGGACCCTGCTCGGGATCGAGCAGATCGGCCTCGACAACGTCGGTGTGCTGCTCGATTTCGGTCACTCGCTGTACGGCGGGGAGTCGCCCGCCGACGCCGCCCAGCTGATCATCGACCACGGCCGGCTGTACGGCATGGACGTCAACGACAACCTCCGGGGCTGGGACGACGACCTGGTGGTGGGCTCGGTGCACCTGATCGAGATCCTGGAGTTCTTCCACGTGCTGCGGCAGAACAACTGGGACGGGGTCTGGCAGCTCGACCAGTTCCCGTTCCGGGAGGACCCGGTGGACGCGGTGAAGACCTCGCTGCGCACCCTGAAGGCCCTGCACCGGGCGCTGGACCGGCTCGACGTGCCGGCCCTGCTCGAGGCTCAGGACCGCCAGGACGCGATGGCCTCGCAACGCATCGTGCAGGATGCGTTGCTCTCCGTCGGTACTGGCGACTGAGCAGTTCAGGGGTGCCCGGGTGGCCTCGGTAACGCTTCGGTTTCACTGTGCGATTACCGAGGCCTGAAGGGGTCTTAGGTACGGAAAGAGGCTCCTGGGGCTGCGATGATCTGGGCGATGAGTACCGTCCAGCCGCCCCTGACCGGGTACTACCGCGCCCTGCTGCGGTCGTACCTGACGACGGCGACCCCCGACCTGGCCGGCACGGTGCACGCCTTCGCCACGCCGGTGGAGAAGGCCGCCGACCCGCAGGAGCGGCTGTGGACGGCCTGGGGCGAGGTGATCCGCCAGGCCAGTGTGCGTGCCCCGGAGGAGCACACCCGCCTGGTCGAGCTGGTGGTGGCGCTGCGCGACCGCGGGTTCAAGCCGAACGCGAGCAACCCGCACATCATCTGGGGCCAGGTGCTGTGGACCGGGCTGCCGATGCTCAACGCCCAGATGCGCGAGGCCTGGAACTGGGCCGCGCCGCCGCAGACCTCGGACTACACCTGGCGCAACGTGAACGGCTTCGCCGCCCGGCTGACCGTGGCCGGGGTGGACTTCTCGCTGCTGGGGCTGTGGACGATCCGCTCCAGCCTGGAGGAGAAGACCCAGGTGACGGCCACCGAACTGATGGCCGCGGCCGAGTGGTTCCGCTACCTGACCCGGTCGCTGGTGCAGTGGTCGGAGGCCGACCGGCAGTTCGACGGCCCGGACGACCCGGCCTCACGCCCGGGCCGGCTGCTGCTGGAGCAGGGGTTCGCCCAGTCCGGCTTCAGCGCCCGCCGGCTGGCCTACTGGCAGCACCGCATCCAGCAGGGCTCGAGCCAGCAAAAGGCCGTCTGAGCACTGGTAGCGGATAATCGGCGCATGCCCTCGCAAGAGCAGTCCGCGCTGATCGTGCCCATCCCCGAGACCGAACCGGTGGTCGGGCCGCTGCGCGCCGAGCTCGACCGCAGCGCCGTCAAGGGCGTCCCGGCCCACGTGACCGTGCTCTACCCGTTCCTGCCGCCGGTGTCCCTGACCGAAGACGTGCGCTCCACCCTGCGCGACCTGTTCGCCACCCAGGCCCCCTTCGCGGTCGACTTCACCGAGGTGCGCTGGTTCGGCAACGCCGTGGCCTGGCTGGCCCCCGAGCCGAACATGGCCTTCCGGCAGCTCACCACCACCGTGTGGAACAGCTTCCCGGACACCCCGCCCTACGCCGGTGAGCACGACGGCGACCACCCGCACCTGACGCTGGGGCAGGACCACCCGGTGGAGGTGCTGCAGCGCGCCGCCGACGAGGTGAGCGAGCGCCTGCCGATCCCGGCCGCGGTCGGCGCGGTGCACCTGGTGGCCGGCTCGGACGAGCCGGGCTCGTGGCGCACGCTCGAGGTGTTCACCCTGGGCAACCAGGACTGAGCCGTCCGGGCGGTGCTCGTTGAGTAACCGGCCGGGGGACACGATGAAGCAGTCGTGGACCACTCACGCGATCAGCGGGACCGGGGGCGAGGGGGCCCGGTCGCGAAGTTCGTGCTGGCTCTGACGCTGCTCTCCCTCGTCGTCGCCGCGCCGATGCTGGCCTGGAACCTGCCGGGGCAGAAGAAGACCGCGCTCGGGATCAACTACACGTTGCGCAGCGCCGAGCTGGCCAGCGGCAAGAGCACCACCGCACGCTGGAACCCGTGTCAGACCGCGATCACCTGGCAGGCGAACCTCAGCGGCTGGCCGGCCGCCAAGCGGGCGGCCATGCTCAAGCAGATCCAGACCGGGGTGGCCAAGGTGTCGCAGGTGACCGGGATGAAGTACCGGTACGCGGGGAACACCACGTTCACCCCGCGGCAGGAGAACCTGGTCTCGGCACCGGCCGACATCGTCGTGGCGGTGATCAACCCCAAGACGACGAACTTCTCGTTCAGCGAGAACTCGCTGGGCTACGGCGGGGTGCTGTGGGCCACCTGGTACGGCGGGGACGGTGAGGGGGCGGCCGTGGTGCGGGGTTACGCGGTGCTCATCCCGGCCGGGATGAACAAGCTCAAGGCCGGGTTCGGCAAGGGCAACACCCAGGGCAACGTGATCCTGCACGAACTGGCGCACGCGGCCGGGCTGGACCACGTGCGCAGCAACAAGCAGCAGATGTTCCCCGACCTGACCGCCAAGTCGCCCAACGGGCTGGCCTCGGGCGACGTGCAGGGCCTGACCAAGGTGGGCAAGAAGGCCGGCTGCATCACCGTGCCGGAGCGGGTGAACATCCCCGACTACAGCTGACGGCCGGATGAGAGCCCTTTCATGGAGTTCTCCTGGAAGCCTCACGCGCGCTCGGAAAAGTACTCGTCATCGGCACCGAGGAAGTGCCGGACGATCCGAGAACGACGGAGGCACGGAGATCATGAAGGTTCGCAAGAGCTGGGTCGTGGTGGGTACGGCTGCGGTGCTGGGCGTCGGTGCGGTCACCGCGGGCGGTGCGCTGGCCGACGGGGTGGACCTGAACGACCGGGCTTCGGTGAGCTCGACAGTGACGCCGGGCACCGGCTCCGGTGAGTCGGTGCAGAACAGCTCGGACGCCGCTCAGGGCGAAGGCAACGCGGTGAACACCGCCAACACCTCGAACACGGCCGACACGCCGAACGACACCGACAACACGCCGAACACGCCGAACGACACGCCGAACGACACGGACGACGACTCCGACGGCAACGACACGGCCAACACCTCGAACACGGCCGACACCCCGAACGACACCGACAACACCCCGAACACCCCGAACGACACCGACACCGCCGACGACGTGAACACCGCCGACGACTCGGACACGGCCAACGACTCGGACACGGCCGACGACCGTGACGAGGACGAGTAGGCCGACCGGCCGCGCAGAAGATCTTCGCCAGGGGTTCAGTCGGATGGCTGAATGCCGATGTCCAGGCCATGGGGGCGAAGTGGCTACGGCTACGGCAGTGGTGGGGATTGCACGCGGGGGCCCGGTTCTTCGTCGGGCTCGCCGTGATCAGCCTGGTCCCGGTACTCGCGCTGGGCACGGTGATGGCCACGCAGTACCGGACCGAGCTGCGCGACCGCGGCGTGGCCCAGGGCCGGCTGCAGGCCGCGCTGATCTCCCGCCTGATCACCGACACCCAGCTCGAGCAGGTCACCCTCAAGAACGGGGTGAGCGTGGTGGAGCGGGCCCGGCTGGACCGGCTGGCCGACACCCAGGTGGACAGCGGGATCATCACCCGGTTCCGGCTGCGCGGGCCCGACCTGCGCATCGTCTACAGCTCCGACGGCTCCGGCCTGCGCTACGGGCCCGCCGTCGGTGACAGCACCGAGCTGACCGGCCAGTCGGCCGCCGACGTGCTGACCGCGCTGCGCGGTGACCCGACCGCGCTGATCATGAAGGTCGCCCAGGGGGACGAGCAGGTCGAGGTCATCGAGGCGTTCGCCCCGATGTACAACGTGCGCACCAACGAGCTGATCGGGGTGCTCCAGGCCGAGCTGCCCTACGGGCCGATCGCCGAGCAGATGAACGCCGGCCTGAACCGGCTCTACGCCGCCCTGGGCACCGGCCTGCTCATCCTGTACCTGGTGCTGGCCTCGCTGGTCTGGTGGTTCACCCGCGAACTGGCCCGCACCGCGGCCCGGTTCGAGCACCAGGCCCTGCACGACGCCCTCACCGACCTGCCCAACAAGGCCCTGTTCGCCGACCGGATCTCGCAGACCGCCACGCTGGTCGAGCGCGGCGGCGGGATCCACCTGGGCCCGGGCCGGCGCGGCGGCGGCGCGGCCGTGGTGCTGCTCGACCTCGACGGCTTCCGCGACATCAACGAGGCGATCGGCCCGGTCAACGGCGACATCGTGCTGACCACCGTGGCCGAGCGGCTGCGGACCACGGTGCGGGCCGTGGACACGGTGGCCGGCCTGGGCGGCGACACCTACGGCCTGATCCTGGCCGGGGTCGAGAAGCAGGACCAGATCGAGGCCGCCGCCGAGCGGATCAACCGCTCGATCGAGGAGGACATCCTGCTCGACGACTTCGACGTGCCGGTGCGGGTCTCCGGGCGGATGGGCGTGGTGTTCATGCCCAGGAACGGCACCAACGCCGAGGTCCTGCTGAACCGCGCGGACGTGGCCCTGAACGTGGCCAAGACCTCGCACAGCAAGCTGGTCTGCTACGACGACGAGCAGAACAACTACAGCCCGGACCGGCTGGCGATGATCGGCCAGCTGCGGGCGGCGATCGACAACAGCGAGCTGCGACTGCACTACCAGCCCAAGGTGGGCCGGCCCGACGGTCACGTGACCTGCGTGGAGGCGCTGGTGCGCTGGCAGCATCCGGACCGGGGACTGCTCTCGCCGGACCAGTTCGTGCCGCTGGCCGAGCAGACCGGGCTGATCGACGACCTGACCCGCTGGGTGCTGACCACCGCGCTGCGCCAGCTCACCGTCTGGCGCCGGGTGCGGCCGGACCTGTGCGTCGCGATCAACATCTCCGAGCGCAGCCTGAACCACCTCGACCTGCCGCAGATGGTGTTCGACGCGCTGAGCGAGACCGGCGCTGCGGCCTCCGCCCTGGTCCTCGAGATCACCGAGGCCGCGCTGGTCTCCGACCAGGAACGGGCCGGGCTGGTGCTGCAGCACCTGTCCGGGGCCGGGGTGCAGCTCAGCCTGGACGACTTCGGCGAGGGGTACACCAGCCTGAGCCAGCTCTCCGGGCTGCCGCTGAACGAGCTGAAGATCGACCGGATCTTCGTCAAGGACGTGCTGAACGGCCCGAACGACGCGGCCATCGTGCGCTCGGTGGTGGAGCTCGGGCACAACCTCAACCTGCAGGTGGTGGCCGAGGGCGTGGAGAACACCGAGGTCCTGGCCGTGCTCGACGAGATGGGCGTCGACGGGGCGCAGGGGTACCTGTTCAGCCCGCCGCTGCCGGCCACCGAGATCATGGACTGGATCGCGGCCAACACACCGGCGAACGATCGCGCGGAACCTCCGGGCGAGCCCCTGTAACAGCCCTGACGGTGCCAAGATGTGACGTATGAGCGACGGCGTCCCCGCAGAACCCATCCGGATCGGTCACGGCGAGCGTCAGGCCGCGGTGGAGGCGCTGAGGCACCACCACGAGGCCGGGCGGATCGACTCGCAGGAGTACGAGGAGCGCTCGGTCCGGGCCGAGGGCGCCCGGTCCCAGGGCGACCTGGACGCGCTGTTCACCGACCTGCCGCAGCCGCACGCGGGGCGGCCCACCCCCACCGCTGTGGTGGGCGAGACGCACAGCACGCTCACCCCCGGCGCACCGGCACCCGAGGCGGTGGCCAAGTCGCAGACGCCCGGGCGGGGAGTGCTCAACATCGGAGAGCCGTGGGGCACGACGATCGTGTCGGTCGCGCCCATCCTGGCCGTGGTGCTGTTCTTCGTTACCGACTCGTGGCTGTGGTTCCTGGCCATCCCGGTGGTGGCGGTGCTGGTCTACGGGCCCGACGGCCGTTACGGCGTGGGCCCGGACTCCCTCAAGGACAAGGACAAGAAGGACAAGAAGAAGGGTTAGCTGCTGCGTTCGCGGTGCGAGGTGAGCCGGTTGCGCAGCGTGCCCGCGAACGACTCGGCGATGCGCAGCTGACCGCGCAGGGCGTCGCACCGGGCGTCGGCGGCCACCCGGTACATGGCCAGGCGCTCCAGGATCTGCTCGTGCCCCTCGGCCGAGGTCTCGTCGTCCAGCTTGTCGAGCACGCCGAGCAGGTCGCGCATCTCGTCGAGGCTGAAGCCGAGCGGCTTCATGTCCTTGACCAGCTGCAACCGGGCCACGTCGGCCTCCAGGTACAGCCGGAAACCACCCTGGCTGCGGGCCGAGGGGGCGATCAGGCCGATCTCCTCGTAGTACCGGATGGTGCGCAGAGACAGTCCGACCCGCTCGGCCACCTCGCCGATGTGCATCGTGGGCTCGGACATCTCTCCCCTTCGCACCGGTCCGCCAGTTGAGTCCAGGCCGAACGGCGCTGGTGCGCGGCCGGTGCACCGGCCGCGACGGGTCAGTTTACGCAGGACGGCCCGGCTCCTGCCGGGCGTATGGCAGAAATGCCCTGAGACGCCGCTGAGAGACACTCACGCGGCGCAACTTCCCCAACGGTCTCACCCCGGAGCTGACCGGGATGGCACCTCACCCACCGGCCCCGGGACGAACGGCAAGGGGCCGGGACCGACCCGTCCAGGTCGATCCCGGCCCCACGTGCGGGCACTGCTGCTCAGGTGGTTCAGGCGGGCTTGCCGAACACCTGCGTCCAGTAGTTGCCGTTGCTGGCGTAGCCCAGGCCCATCTCGGTGTAGGTGCAGTTGAGGATGTTGGCCTTGTGACCGGAGGAGTTCATCCAGCCCTCGACCACCGCGGAGGCCGAACCGTAGCCCTGCGCGATGTTCTCGGCGGCGGCCCCGAACTTGTAGCCGGCGTCGGACATCCGGTCGAACGGGCTGCGGCCGTCCTTGCCGGTGTGGTCGAAGTACTTCTGGGTGGCCATGTCGTCGCTGTGGCCCTGGGCCGCGGCGTTCAGCTTGGAGTTCAGCTTGAGCATGGTGTTGCAGCCTGCGCTCTTGCGCTCCTCGTTGGTGAGCTTCAGCACCTGCTCGGCCTGCGAGCCCCCGCCGGAACCGCCCCCGCTGCTGGGCGGCGTGGTGGTGCTCGGCTTGTCGGCCGGGGTGGTCGGCTTCGGCTTGTCCGGCTTGGGCGAGGCGGTGCCGGTGGGCTTGGCGGTCGGCTGCTTCTTCGGGTTGCTCACCGTCATCGTGTAGGTGGACACGGCGGCCGACTTACCGGCCTTGGAGGTGAGCACGTTGACCGTGTACTTGCCGTTCGGCAGCTTCTTGGTCTTCAGCGAGAGCGCGTAGGGCGCCTTCTCGTCCTTGACCACCTGGCGCTTCTTACCGTCGACGACGAACACCACCAGGCTGCCGGCCTTGACCTTCTTGGGGCCCTTGATGGTGACGGTGCCCTTGACCGTGCCCAGGTCCTTCGGCGCCTTGGCGACGGCCGAGGGGGTGGGCGCGGCGGTGGGGGTGACCTCGGCCGGCGGCGCGGTGGTGGCCGAGGTGGGCGGCGTGGTCTTCGAGGAGTTGAAGTTGGCCGAGGCCAGCTTCGTCTCGTCGGTGGAGGGTGAGGAGGACCCGAACAGCGACGGCCCGACGAAGACGGCCAGGAGCGCGATCAGGGTCAGCGGAGCCAGGACGAGGATGGCGTTCCGTGTCCAGTTCGTTGACTGACTGGGCATGAGGACAAGACTCCCGAAAGTGCTCGCAGTGGCCGATTCCGATATGGACGCTAGCACCGCCCCGAGTGCGGCGAGAATGCCGAAAAGTGCCTCTGACCTCGTCACCTGCACTGTTCCGGCGAGGCTTAACACTGACTTGCCGGTGCCTTGTGACCGGCAGGCGGCTCAGAGCTTCGGGAGGATCACCAGGTCGGGCGACTCGGTGTCGTGCAGGGCGGCCAGGGTGGGGGCCCACAGCCGCTGTTTGATCACCGCCAGCGTGGGCCCGGCCTTGGGCGCCAGCTCGGCTGCGTATTTCACTGCGGTGGGCAGCACCTCGGTCTCGGCCACGGCCAGGTCGACGATGCCCGCCGCCTGCGCGTCGGTACCGCCGTAGCGCCGGCCGGTGACCATCGCCTCGTGCGCCGCGCGGGGGGTGAGCCGGCTCTGGATCAGCGAGGACATCGCCACCGTGAAGGGGATGCCGATCTCGACCTCGGGCAGGCAGAAATACCCACGGTCGGCCCGCATCACCCGGAAGTCGTGGGCCAGGGCGAAGATCCCGCCGGCGGCGAAGGCGTGGCCCTGCAGGGCGGCCACCGTGGGCACCGGCAGCTCCAGCAGCTTGGCGAAGAGCTGGTGCACGGCGATCACGTAGTCGGTGAAGCGCTGGTCGTCCTGCTCCCGCAACCACTGCAGGTCCAGACCGTTGGACCAGATCTTGCCGGTGGCGGTGGTGACCAGGGCCCGGGGACCCTCGGTGTGGGTGACGTCCTCGAGCAACCCGCTCACCGACGTCATCCATTCCGGACTGAACACGTTCTCGCCGTCTCCCAGGTCGAGCAGGAAGACGTCCTCGGTCCGGGTCAGGCTGGGCATGCTGGCGGATCCTCCTCAACGGCCGGTGAACTCGGGACGGCGGCGCTCGGTGAACGCGGTGACCGCCTCGATCAGGTCTTCCGAGGACATGAACGCCGCGTTCCAGGCCGCCACGTACTTGAGCCCGATTTGCACCTTACTCGCCCGCTCCGCGTCCAGGACCCGCTTCACCCCCTGAACCGTCAGCGGCGGGTTGGCGGCCACCTCACCGGCGAACCGGCGGGCCGCCTCCAGGGCCTCGTCCGGCCCGGGCAGCACCTCGTTCACCAGACCGATCCGCTCGGCCCGGGCGGCGTCCACGTCCTTGCCGGTGAGGGCCAGCTCGCGAAGGTGGCCCTCACCGATGATGGCGGGCAGCCGGTGCAGGCTGCCCAGGTCGGCCACGATCGCCATCCGCACCTCCCGCACGCTGAACCGGGCCTCGGCACTGGCGTAACGCACGTCGCAGGCGGCGATCACGTCCACCCCGCCCCCGATGCACCAGCCACTCACCGCGGCCGCCACCGGTTTACGGCACTCCGCGACCGCGGTGACCGCGTCCTGCATGGCGCGGATCTCGTCGTGCAGCTCGGTGCGCGGCCCGGCCATCCCCGGGCGGCCGCTGAACATGTCCCTCCAGCGCTCGGCGAAGGCGCCGAGGTCGAGGCCGTAGGAGAAGGTGCCGCCGGCTCCGGTCAGCACCACCGCACGCACCGACTCGTCCTGGTCCAGGGCCGCGAACACCCGGGGCAGCTCGGCCCAGAAGTCCGGCCCCAGCAGGTTGCCCTTGCCCGGGCCGACCAGCGTCACCTCGGCCACCGGCCCGTCCTGCCGGACCCTCAGCGACACCAGTTCCTCGGTTGCCTCGGTCATCGCCACACCTGCTCCCCGTCGTCGGAAAACCTGTGGCCACTGTAGGTCGCGACCACCTGCCCCGGCGCCGGTGGTGCGGCAGGATGAGGCCCGCAGAAGCCCGATCTTCACCGAAGTGGCCGGGAGGCACCGATGGCAGGCAGTGGCAGCGCACCGGACCGGGACCCGGTCACCGACCTGCGCCGGATCGCCTTCCTGCTGGAGCGCTCGCTGGCCTCCTCCTACCGGGTCAAGGCGTTCCGCGGGGCCGCCTCGGCCCTGCTGCCGCTGGAGCCCGGCGAGATCCGGCAGGCCGCCGCCGACGGCAAGCTCACCGCGCTCAAGGGGGTGGGCGAGAAGTCGGCCGCGGTGATCGGGCAGTCGGTGGCCGGGCAGGTCCCGGACTACCTGGCCGACCTGGAGCAGCAGGCGCAGGAACCGCTGGCCACCGGCGGCGAGAAGCTGCGGGCGGCGCTGCGTGGCGACTGCCACAGCCATTCGGACTGGTCCGACGGCGGCTCGCCCCCGGCCGAGATGGCCTGGACGGCCAAGGAACTCGGCCACGAGTACCTGGTGCTCACCGACCACTCCCCCCGGCTGAAAGTGGCCAACGGGCTGAGTGCCGAGCGGTTGCGGCGTCAGCTCGACGTGATCGAGGTGATCAACCAGCAGCTGGCCCCGTTCCGGGTGCTCACCGGGATCGAGGTGGACATCCTCGACGACGGCAGCCTCGACCAGGACCCGGAACTGCTGGCCCGGCTCGATCTGGTGGTCGCCAGCGTGCACTCGAAGCTGGCGATGCCGGGCAAGGCGATGACCCGGCGGATGCTGGCCGCGATCGAGAACCCGCACACCGACGTCCTCGGGCACTGCACCGGCCGGATGGTGCGCCCCCGCGAGGGCCGCAACCCCAAGGGCCGCGCCGAGTCGGAGTTCGACGCGGCCGCGGTGTTCGCCGCCTGCCAGGAGCACTCCACGGCGGTCGAGATCAACAGCCGGCCCGAACGACTCGACCCGCCGCGCCGGTTGCTGCGTCAGGCGGTGGAGGCCGGCTGCATGTTCTCGATCGACACCGACGCGCACGCCCCGGGGCAGCTCGACTGGCAGATCATCGGCACCTCACGGGCCGAGGAGTGCGGGGTGACGGCCGACCGCGTGATCAACACGCTCGGGGCCGAGGAACTGCTGGAGTGGACCCGCTCGTGAGGCGCATAAAAAAGACCCCGCCGGGAGTGACCCGCGCTGCGTCCCTGACACGCAGCCCGCATCCGCTCCCGGCGAGGCATGAGAAGCCTCTCCCATGAGCGCCTCACTCGGCAACGCACTGGGCACTAAAGCAGCAAATGTTGTGAGTCCGTGACGTTGATCCACTCGGGAACCGAGGGAAACAGTCGATCTGAGGCCGACATTCCACGGATTCCGCAGATCGGGCGATTCAGCTGCTGCGCGGGACCAGGGACATCGGCAGACCGTTCTTCGGCCGCAGCGTGACCAGAGCCTCGACCTTCGGCGACCGCACCCCGGCGGGGCGGCGCACGGCCCGGTCGCGCAGCAGCCCGGCCAGCAGGAGCACCGACTCCAGCAGGGCGAAGTCACGGCCGATACACAGCCGGGGCCCGGCTCCGAAGGGCAGGTAGGCCGGGTTGCGGTCGCCCTCCCCCGGGCCCGCCCCGAGGAAGCGTTCCGGATCGAAACGCTCCGGATCGGGCCAGCTGTCGGCCCTCCGGTGCAGCAACCAGGGGCTCACGATCACCAGCGTCCCCTCGGGCACCTCGACGCCGTCGATGGTGTCGGGCCCGCTGGAACGCCGGGTGATGACCCAGGCCGGCGGGTAGAGCCGGAGCGCCTCGTCGATGACCGCGCGGGTGTAGCTGAGCTGGGGTATGTCCTTCCAGCCGGGTGGCCGGCCGCCGAGCACCTCGTCGAGCTCGGCGTACAGCCGCTGCTGCACCGCCGGCGCATCGGCGAGCAGGTGCAGGGTCCAGACCAGGCTGGAGGCGACGGTCTCGTGCCCGGCGATCACCAGGGTGACCAGCTCGTCACGCACCTCCTGGTCGGTCATCCACGGCTCGGCCGCCTCGTCGCCGTGCCCGGCGGCCCGCAGCAGAACGCTCAAAAGGTCTGTGTCGGAGGACGTTATCGGCCGGGTCAGGCGACGACCGACGATCTCGGTGGTGGTCCGGTCGAGAGTCGCCACGGCAGAACGCATCCGGCGGGCCGAGAGCGTGGGCAGCCGGCCCAGGGGCCCGGCCGCCAGGGGCGAGGTGGCCCGGGCGATCACCTGCCGCAGTGCCCGGTCGACGGCGTGGACCAGCGGCTCGCCGGCATCGGCCAGGTCGTCGGCGAACAGCGTGCGGCCGACCACGGTGACCATCGCCCGCATGATCGCGGCCTCGGCGTCGATCGGGACGTAGGGCGCGGCCTGGTCCCAGGCCGCCCGCAGGTCCTCGGCCGCCCCGGCGGTGGCCGCCGCGACCTGCTCGAGACCGCCGTGGTGGAAGGCCGGCTGCATGGTGCGGCGGTGCCGGCGCCAGACCTCGCCGTCGGAGGTGAGCAGACCCGAGCCGGTGACCAGCGACAGGGCGCCGTACTGGATCGTGGCCTTGGTGTAGTTGCGGTGGTTGCGCTGCAGCACGTGCCGCGCCCCGGCGGGGGTGTTGACCAGCAGCACCGGCGTGGTCGGCATCGGGAACGCGACCAGGTCGCCGTGCCGGGCCACCGCCTGTTCCAGCCATCCCGGCGGGTTGCGCATGATCCCCGGGATGCCGGTGATCATGTCCAGCGGCAGTGGCCCGTCCGCGTCCAGCGGCGTGTAACGGGCGTTGCGGCGGGCCGTTGCGGAGCTCAGAGGTACAACCCCGTACGGTCGTCCTCGACCCGCGGGGCGGCCACCGCGTGGATGTCGCGCTCGCGCAGCAGGATGTACTGCTCGCCGTGCAGCTCCACCTCGGAGAGGTCCTCGGGGTCGTAGAGCACCCGGTCGCCGACCTGCACCTGACGCACGTGCTGACCGATCGCCACCACCTCGGACCAGGCCAGGCGCTTGCCCATCGAGGCGGTGGCCGGGATCACGATGCCGGCTCCGGAGCGGCGCTCGCCCGCGTCCTTGTCGACCGAGACCAGCAGACGGTCGTGCAGCATCCGGATCGGGAGCTTGCCGGAGTCCGGCCCGGAGGGGAAGGAACCCACCTCAGCCACGGCCCCGCACGAGGATCAGGACGCCCGCGATCACCACGAACGCCCCGGCCACGGCGGCCAGCCGCTCGGTGCGCAGTTCGCCCTCGGGGGTGTGGGTGACCGCCTGCAGCCGGGCCGAGACCAGCGCGGCGCCCTGCTGGGCGATCGCCTTCGGCTGGGCGCGGCTGCTCAGCTCGTCAATGGTGGCGGCCAGCCGCTCGCGCCGCTGCTGGATCTGCTGCTCCAGCTCCGAGGGCGTGCCGCCCGGGGCCTCGCCCGCACCGGCCGGGCCGGGGGGCCGGTTGTTGCTCGTGTTCTCGCTCACTGCAGCCTCTTTCGCCTTCTGACCGATGTCGGTGTCGCCGGGGGCGGGCGACGTCTCAGACCTGCAGCGCCTTGCGCAGCGCGGCGACGTGCCCGGTCGCCTTCACGTTGTACCGGGCCAGCTCGACCTTGCCGTCGGCGCCGACCACCACGGTGGAGCGGATGACCCCGACCACCGTCTTGCCGTACAGCTTCTTCTCGCCCCAGGCGCCGTAGGACTCAAGCACCTCGTGGGCCGGATCGGACAGCAGGGGGAAGGTGATCGCGTCGCGCTCGACGAACTGGGCCAGTTTGGCCGGCTTGTCCGGCGAGACGCCGACCACCGCGAAGCCCTCGGCCTGCAGCGCGTCCAGGCTGTCGCGGAAGTCGCAGGCCTGCTTGGTGCACCCCGGCGTCATGGCCGCCGGGTAGAAGTAGACGATGACCCGCCGGCCGGCGAAGTCCGACAGGGAGACCTCCGACTCGTCGGCGGCGGTCAGGGTGAAGGGCGGGGCGGTCTCGCCGACCTCGAGCTTGGTCACTTTTACTCCTCTGCGCAGATCGCCCAACCCTACCGGCAGGCCGGTCGCGGGCAGCATGACGTCGCCCGGTGCGCAACGGGCGTTCCGCACCACCCCCGGCACCCCCTAGGCTGGGCACCGTCGCGCGAGTGGTGTAACTGGCAGCCACGCAGGATTTAGGTTCCTGTGCCTTCGGGCGTGGGGGTTCGAATCCCCCCTCGCGCACTCTCCCCTTCTCGATCTGCCCCTTTGCGCGGAATCGGCAAATTCTTCGCCGGAAGTGACAACCAGATCGCCCGGCCCGGCGTCCTATAGGTGGCCACGGGTCCTGCCGACTCGTTCGCCACGGGCACTTCCGTTCGAGAGACAAAGGGCTGGCGGTTTGACGACGCTACGGGTGGGGCGCCTCAGCGTGTCCCGGATGCAGGCCGAGAACTGGCTGCTCGACCACACCGCGGGCGGCCGGACGGCCCTGGGCTACCCGGCCTACGACGAGTACCGGGCCGACGTCCGGAGCGCGCCGCTCGACGAGGCCGACCTGCTCGCCCCGGCCCTGCTGGCCGCCCCGCCCGCACCGAGCGACTACTACTGGCTGCGGCAGCGTCTGCCGGTGCTCAACCAGGCCCTGGAGTCGATCGCCCCGAACGCCCGGATCGCCGACGGCTCCACCCCCGCAGGCCTGATCGAACCGCTCTTCGCCGTGCTCGACGAGGCCGGCGGGGCCGAGGTCGGCCCAGCCACCCTGAGCCGGATCCTGCACCGTAAGCGCCCCTGGTTCATCCCTTTGTGGGACCGGCAGATCGGCTCCTGCTACCTCGCCGACGACGCGCCCACCACCGGCCCGGCCGGCGGTTCGGCCGTACGCCTGGCCGTCGCCGTGCAGCAGGATCTGGCCGCCGCCCCGGAGGTCTGGGCCGGGTTGGCCGGCATCGCCGACCGGCCACCGATCAGCCCGCTGCGAGCGCTGGCCGTGGTGGTGGCGCACCTGGGCGGAGCCGCCGGCGGCGTGCCGGAACCGCGCGACCGCAGCGGCGCCCAGGTCTGACATCCCCCTCGCGCACCGTCGCGCCTCGTCTGCTCTGCGTGACTTGCACCACAGAACCGATTGCGGACGTCGGTAGGCCTGTGTGGACGTCGGCCCACCACAGCGGGTTTCGGGGTCCGCTCGAACGATGTCTCGCAGGGCGAGACCCCAGCGATCACCTCTTGAGCGTTTCCGGGACGTGACTTAACGTGGACGCAGGTCATGAGCGCCAGCGACAAGCCCCGGCTCGCTGGCCGGCAACCCTCCTCCGCGGTGGGGTGCTCCGGGTGAAGACCTGGCGGCGGCCAAACGGTCCGCCGCAAGCGCGGACCCGTGCATTCGGGTCCCTGAACCAAGGAGCCCGGCATGTCCGCATCCTTCCGTAACACCCGCTACCGCCAGGCCCACCAGGGTGTCGCCACCCCGGCCGGCGGTATCGCCACCTTCTCCTCGCCCGAGGTCGCCCGACCCGGCGCCCCGACGGCAACGTTGACACCGGCCCGTCTGCCGATCGGCCCGCTGCTGCCGGTGGTCGGCGGCAACCTGGCCGCCCCGCTGGCCGGGGGCCGCACCGCCCGCGCGGTCAACCTCGACTACGCGGCGAGCGCCCCGGCGCTGCAGGCGGTGGCCGACCATGTGGCCGAGGTCCTGCCCTACTACGCCAGCGTGCACCGCGGGGCCGGCTACGCCTCCCAGGTCAGCACTGCGCTGTACGAGAGCGCCCGGCAGACCGTGGGTGCGTTCGTCGGCGCCCGCCCCGGCGACCTGACGATCTTCACCCGCAACACCACCGACGCCCTGAACCTGCTGGCCCACGCGGTCCCGGCCGACGGCGAGGTGATCGTGCTGGACGCCGAGCACCACGCCAACCTGCTGCCCTGGACCAGCCGCCCGCATCGGCTGATCCCGACCGCCGGCACGATCGCCGACACGGTCGCCGCGCTGGAGGCCGCCCTCGCCGAGCGCCCGGCCGCGCTGGTCACGGTGACCGGCTGTAGCAACGTCACCGGTGAGATCCTGCCGATCGCCGAGATCGCCCGGATCGCCCACGCCCACGGCGCCCGGATCGCCGTCGACGGCGCCCAGCTGGTGCCGCACCGCAAGGTCGACATCGCCGCGCTCGACGTGGACTACCTGGCCTTCTCCGGCCACAAGATCTACGCGCCGTTCGGCTCGGGCGTGCTGATCGGGCGCTCCGACTGGCTCGACGCGGCGCCGCCGCACCAGGCCGGCGGCGGGGCCGTGCGCTCGGTGAACGCCGAGGGCCAGGCCGACTGGACCACCGGCGTGGCCCGGCACGAGGGCGGCACCCCGAACGTGGTCGGCGCCGCGGCCCTGGCCGCCGCCTGCCGGGCGATCGCCGAACTGCCGGAGGACGCGATCGAGGAGCACGAGGCCGCGCTGTCGGCCCGGCTGCTCGAGGGCCTGACCCAGATCCCCGGTGTGCGGGTGCTGCGGGCCTGGTCCGACAGCACCGACCGGGTCGGCGTGGTCGGCTTCACGATCGAGGGCCACGAGGCCGCCCGGGTCGCGGTGTACCTGTCCGCCGAGCACGGGGTGGGGGTGCGCGACGGCAAGTTCTGCGCTCACCCGCTGCTCAACCGGCTCGGGGTCACCGGCGGCGCGCTGCGGGCCAGCCTGGGCCTGGGCTCGCGCAGCGAGGACGTGGAGCGCCTGGTGCACGCCGTGCGCACGCTGGTCACCGACGGCGAGAAGCTGGACTACGAGCTGATCGACGGCGCCTGGGCCCCGGTGAACGACGACCGCCCGGCCCCGAGCTGGTCCACCTGGGGTGCCACCAACCCGGTGGACAAGGGCTCGGAGTGCGGTTTCTGAGTCAGCGGCGGCGGCACCTCGTGAGCGGGAACGCTCACGGGGTGCGCAGCCCGGGCTCCGAGGTCTGAGCCACCACCTCGGCGACCTGAGGCCAGGACATCGGCCGCCCGTACAGCCAGCCCTGCCCCCGGTCGGCGGCCACCGCCCGGCAGCGCTCGGCCTCGGCCTCGTTCTCGATGCCCTCCATCACCACCCGGATCCCGAGCCGGTGCGACATCCGGATCACCCCGTCGACGATCGCCACCGTCTTGGCCTCCGACAGCAGGCTCTGGGTCAGCGTCTTGTCGAACTTCAGCACCTGCACCGGCAGCCGGCGCAGGTAGCCCAGGGCCGAGTAGCCGGTGCCGAAGTCGTCGATCGCCAGTTCCACCCCCAGCCCGCGCAGCTCGGCCAGCACCCCGATCGCCGGGTCGCCCTCGTCGACCAGGATCGCCTCGGTGATCTCGACGACCACCAGCCGGGCGGGGATGCCGAGGTGGCCCAGCTGCGAGCGGATCAGGTCGACGAAGCCGGGGGCGCGCAGCTGGATCGGTGAGGCGTTGACCGAGAGGCTGAGCCCGGCCCGGAACACCCCGGCCCGGGCGGCCGCGGCCAGGGTCTCGCCGATTAGGTGCTCGCCGAGCGCCACCACCATCCCGGTCTGCTCGGCCACCGCGATGAACTCGTCCGGCGGGATCGGGCCGAGCTCCTCGTCCTTCCAGCGGGCCAGCGACTCGAAGCCGCTGAGCCGGCCGTCGGTCAGGTCGACGATGGGCTGGCCGACGGTGTGCACCGAGCCGGCCGCGATGGCCAGGCGCAGCCGGTGCTCCAGCCGCAGCCGGCGTTCGCGCTGGGCGGCCACCGGGCCGGTGTAGACCTCGACCGAGGCGCGCCCCGAAGCCTTGGCCGCGACCAGGGCGGCGGTCGACTCGGCCAGCCCCTCGATCCGATTCCCGTCGCCGTGGGCCCGCACCCCGGAGTCGGGTTCCGGCAGCAGGCGCCCCACTCCCACACTCGCCGACAGGCCCGCCCCGGGAGCCTCACCTTCCAGCGCCGTCCCCACCGCCGTCCTCAATCTCTCACCCAGCACCGCACCCGCGGCGAGGTCGCCGGGGGCGAGCACGACGAACTCGTCGGCACCGGTACGCGCCACCATCACCTCGGCCGGGCCGAACTCCCGCAGCGCCCGGGCGGCGGCGACCAGCAGCCGGTCTCCCCCGCCCTGCCCGAGCCGGTCGTTGATCTCCTTGAAGCCGTCCAGGTCGAGGGTGAGCACCGCCCACGGCCGGTGCCCGAGGTGCAGCTCGCCGATCCGTTCCATCAGCGCCCGCCGGTTCGGCAGGCCGGTCAGCGCGTCCCGGAAGGCCTGGCTGCGCAGCCGCTGGGTGAGCCGCAGACGCAGGTAGGCGCTGATCAGCTCGCGGGCCAAGAGCAGCAGGCCGAGCACCCCGCCCAGCGCCAGGCTGCCGCGGGCCAGGGCGTCCTGGCCGTCCGAGCGCGCCAGCAGCATCGCGGCGGCCACGGCCAGGAAGGTGAGCACCACCGTGACCTGGGCGGCGACGACCTCCTGGCGGTCGCGGGTGCCGTCCGAGTCGGCGGTGGGGTTGGAGCGGCGGTAGCGCACCAGGGCCACGGCCATCAGCGGCCAGGCCAGCGACCACAGGGCCATCGCCTGCCAGGGCACCGGCCGGGCCACCTCCCCCGCGGCGAGCAGCATGACGCTGAGGTCGGCCAACCCGTGGAAGATCACGCCGGGCACGGCCGGCCACAGCCGGCAGCCGGTGTCGCGCAGGCAGACCATCAGGACGATGCCCAGGATCGAGCAGTCGGTGAAGACGATGACCCCGTTGATCACCGCGTCGCCGGTGAGCTCCTGACCCGCCCCGACCAGTCCGGTGCGCCAGCACAGCAGGGTGATGCCGCAGGCCAGCAGCAGGGCGTCGAGGCCGAGCCGGACGCCCGGCCAGTCGGCGCGGGAGCTGCGCGGGGCCCGGATCAGCGCGTACACCCCGAACGGGGCGGCCAGTGCGGAGATCGCGTCGCCCGGGGCCGGGTAGCCCATCACGTCGTCCAGATGGTCCACGGCGAGCACCACCTCGCCCGCACCCCAGATCATCATCGCCGTGCCCAGCAACAGCCGGAACGCTTCGTAGGGCATCCCGCGGACACGCCCGCTGCCGGCCACGGCCACCACGGCCCCGGACGCCAGCGCGCTGAGGCCCGATGCCCAGAGGCCGAAGCCTTCGGTGAGCCGGCCGGAGACGGTGAGGCCGAGGACGGCCGACCCGAGCGCGGCGATCAGGCCGAGGGCCAGCAGAACGCCGAGGGCGGTCGTCAGGACCGGCGGCTCGTCGGCGCTCCGGTGCGGGCGAGGCGAATTCTCGATGTCCGAACTCTAGCCAATTTTGGCCACTCTGCGTGCCCGTTCGATTGCTTTCAGGTAACCGTCACCAAGATCCAGTGCCAGCCGGTGGCTCCGTCCGGAGCAGGCGGAGCGGTCTCGCCGACCTGGACCGCCCCGTCACGGTCGGTAGCCCGCACGTCGATCCGGTGGGAGCCCGGGGTGGCGTCCCAGGCCAGGTACCACTGCCGCCAGGTGTCCACACTCGCCTCCGCGGCCAGGGTGGCCGGCTGCCACTCGCCCTCGTCGATCCGGACCTCGACCGCGTCGATCCCCCGGTGCTCGGCCCAGGCGATCCCGGCCACCATCACCTTCCCGGCCGGGATCTCGTCGCCGGTGGCGGGCACGTCGATCCGCGACGACGTCTTCACCGGCCCGAGCGCCGACCAGCCCCGCGGGGTCCAGTAGCCCTCGGCCCGGTCGAAGCGGGTGACCTCCAGGTCGACCACCCACTTGGTGGCCGAGACGTAGCCGTACAGGCCGGGGACCACCATCCGGACCGGGAAGCCGTGCTCCAGCGGGAGCGGCTCACCGTTCATCCCGATCGCCAAGAGCGAGTCCCGGCCGTCGGTCAGGGCCTGGATCGGGGTACCGGCCGTCCAGCCGTCCGAGCTCTTCGACAGCACCATGTCGGCCTGCCCGTCGACCCCGGCCCGTTCCAGCAGCGGCTCGATCGGCAGCCCGAGCCAGCGCGCGGTGCTGGTCAGGTCGCCGCCGACCTCGTTGGACACGCACATCAGGGTGAGATCGCGCTCGACGAGGTCCGAGCCGATCAGCTCGTCCCAGGTCAGGGTGACCTCCTGCTCGACCATCCCGTGGATGCGCAGCGACCAGTCCTCGGCCCGCAGCAGCGGCACGCTGAGCGCGGTGTCGATCCGGTAGAAGTCGTCGTTCGCGGTGATGAACGGCTCGACCCCCTTCACCCCGACCTCCACCCCCGAGGGCAGCGCCGGGGCCGGATCGGCGGCGGTCGGCAACCGGACCGCCTCGCGCGAGGTCTCGGCCCCCCGCAGCCGCGCCCCCAGCCAGTTGCCGATGCCCCCGGTGGCCACCCCCACTGCGAACACGGCGCCCAGACCGAGCGCGGCCCGACGGCCGGTGAGCTCCCGGGAGGCCGTGGCCGGCGGGGCGGCCTGATGCTCGCGGACCAGACGGGCCAGCGTCTTGAGCACGAACATGCCCGCGGCGGCCCCGGCCAGGCTGGGCAGGGCGGCGAAGGCGGTGGACTCGGGCCGGGTGGCGGCGGCGAACGCGGCCAGCGCACCGAGGCCGAGCACCAGCCAGGTACCGGCCACCCCGGTGCGGCTGCGCACCGACAGCACCCCGGCCAGGGCCGACAGCAACGCGGCGACCAGGTAGGCCACGCCCAGCAGGACCTGCTTGTCGTGGCTGCCGAAGGTGCTGATCGCGAAGTCCTTCAGCCCGGCCGGCACGTTGTCCACCACCACGTCGCCGAGCGCGATGATCGGCGCCGCGGGCGGTGCGACCAGACCGGCGATCACCTCGGCCAGACCCAGCGCGAACACCCCGGCGGCCAGGCCGGCCGCGGCCCCGAGACCCAGAAGCCTGTTCACCGGTCCTCCCCGGCCCGGACCAGCCCGCTCTCGTAGGCCAGCACCACCGCCTGGGCCCGGTCGCGCAGGTCCATCTTGCTCAGGATCCGGCCCACGTGGGTCTTCACCGTCTGCTCGCCCAGCACCAGGTGGGCGGCGATCTCGGCGTTCGACAGGCCGCCGGCGATCAGGGCCAGCACCTCGGTCTCGCGCGGGGTGAGCGCCCGCAGCTTCTCGGCCGGGCGGCCGTCGGCGGCCGGGCGCCGGGCGAACTCGGCGATCAGCCGCCGGGTCACGGTCGGCGCCAGCAGTCCCTCCCCCGAGGCCACCACCCGCACCGCCTGCACCAGTTCGTCGGCCCGGGCGTCCTTCAGCAGGAATCCGCTGGCCCCGGCCCGGAGCGCCTCGAACACGTAGTCGTCCAGGTCGAAGGTGGTCAGGATGAGCACCTTCGGGTGCCGGCCGCCGGGCAGCGCCATGATCTGCCGGGTGGCCTCGATCCCGTTCAGGTTCGGCATCCGCACGTCCATCAGCACCACGTCGGGCAGCATCGTGCGGGTGACGTGCACGGCCTCCACCCCGTCGGCAGCCGCCCCGACGATCTCCAGATCGGGCTGGGCCCCCAGCAGGGCGGAGAATCCCTCCCGCACCATTGCCTGGTCGTCGACCACCACGATCCGCGTCATCCCGGTCCTCTGCACGCCTCAGTACACCTCACCTGCCCGCACCGGGATCGCCCGGCAGGAACAGCTGCACCACGAACCCGTCGGCGGTCGGCCCCACCTGCAGCCGGCCGCCCGCGGCAGCAGCGCGCTCCCGCATACCGATGATGCCGTGCCCGCTCTCGGTCACCGCACCCACGTCGGTCCAGGCGATGCTGCCGTCGTCCGAGCGCGGCAGAGCCGGCGCCGTGCCCCCCGCCAGCCCGTTCGTCACCCCCACGGCCACTCCGGAGGTGTCGGCGTGGACCTCCAGCCGGACCGGCGTGCCCGGCGCGTGCCGCGAGGCGTTGGCCAGCGCCTCCTGGACGATCCGGTACCCGGCCAGTGACCGGCCCTCGCGCAGCACCCCGACGTCGCCGGTGACCTGGGCGTCGAGCTGCACCCCGGCCCGCCGGGTGGTCTCGACCAGCTCCGGCAGCAGGTGCAGGCCAGGCTGCGGGGCGTTCTCGGGCTGGGCGTTCTCCTGCCGCAGCACCGCCAGCAGGGCGCGGGTCTCGGTGAGGGCCGAGCGGGCGGTCTCGGAGATCGACTGCATCTCGTCGCGGGCGGCCTGGTCGAGGCCCGGCACCCGGTACTGCGCGGTCTCGGCCTGCACCACCACCAGGGACATGTGGTGGGCGACGATGTCGTGCAGGTCGCGGGCCAGCCGGGTGCGTTCCTCCAGGACCACCCGCCGGGCCCGCTCGCTCTCGCTCACCTCGGTCTGCGCCCGCAGCGCCCACCCGGCCCGGAGCAGGCGCCCGCTGAGCACCCCGACCAGGGCGATCGAGGCCAGGCCGGCGGCCCAGCCGTTCCCGGCCGCCGGATCGTCCACGCCCCACCAGAAGAGCAGCGTGACCAGCAGCCAGGCCCCGGCCGCCTCGCGCAGCGAACCCCGCACGCAACTGGCGAAGAGCAGCGCGAACAGGATCAGCCCGTGCACCACCAGCCACGGCCAGGGGGCTGAGTTCAGCACCGGCAGCAGGGCCCCGAGCACGAACGCGGTCGCGGTGCTGAACACCAGGGCCGGCAGCGGGCGGCTGACCGCGAGCAGCAGCGGTGCGCACACCAGGATCGCGACGAAGAACATCGGCCCGCGGCCGGTGGCATCGATGTCGTAGGTGGTCTCGGCGCTGCCGAAGGCGATCCAGAAGAAGACGAAGGTGACCAGCACCAGCAACCGCAGCAACCAGCGCGGCACCTTCGGCCCGGCCGGTTGCAGCAGGTCCACCAGCGGGTCGGTGGCGGTGGTGAGAACCGTTCGGACGCGGCCGGGTTCCTTCTTCACACGCACGCGCTCCCGGCGCTTGCGACGGAACGGGTTCAGGGCCATGGGCCGACTTTAGGCGGGGGCGGGCGCCGGCCGCGTCACTCTGCAGAGTTACCTGCCCGCCCCCGGCTCACTCCTGGGTATCAGGGGCGATATCGCTCCTCAGCGCGATGATCCGCACCCCACCGGATTCCTACCTTCTCGGCCTACCCCGCTGCCGGAGACACCGGCCGCCGGGTCTGGAGGAGCGGTGACACAGCGGATTCTGGCCGTCCTGGCCGGCGCGATGGTGGTTTTCGCGCTCGGCGGCTGGGGGCAGACGGTCGAGGGGACCGGCTCGCCGGACGCCCAGACGGCCGCGGCGGTACGGGCCCTGGGCAGCTCGGAGCAGCAGTTGCCGGCCCAGTTCGCAGACGTCCGGGGGTACGAACCGGAAATCGTCCGCCTGCCCTCGGGTGACCTGGTCCCGGTAACGCCGCACGGCGGGTGCTCCTCACCGTTCGGCGGATCTCCCTACGGCTTCTCCGACGCCTGCCGTCAGCATGACCTGGGGTACGACCTGCTGCGGTACGCCGAGGCCGAGGGACACGCGCTCGGGCCCTGGGCCCGCAAGGCGATCGATGCCCAGTTCGCCCGTCAGACCTTCGGCACCTGCGACGACCCGGGCTGCTGGATGATGGCCTCGCTCTACGTCGGGGTGGTCGAGTTCAACTCCTGGAGACAGGGTTACGGAGCTCCGCACCCCGAGACCCTGGCCGCGCTGCTGGGCCCGGTGGTGGCCGGAGCCCTGACCGGCGCAGGCCTCTGGGTACTGCTGCGGCGGAACTGGGACGGCATCGAACTGCCCCGGCCGGTGCTGGTCGGTGCACGATGAAAAGCCGAACAATGGACGATCGGGGCCGCCGAAGCGGGAACGGCTGGGTTCGGATGCGGGGTTGGGTCGCGCGACGGGGTTGGCAGACGGCCGGGGCGGCCGGGATGCTGGCGCTCGTGCTGCCCTCCCGGCTGCTGCCCCACCCGCTGCCGGTAGACCTCGCGATCGGTGCCGTGGCTGCGCTGTTGGGGTACCTCCTGGCCGCGGGAGCGCGGTCGGCTGTGCGAGCCGTCCTCCCCCGTGCCCCGGCCCTGTCGAGGCTGGCCCTGCTTCTGACCATCACCCTGATGGTCACGGCCGGCCTGCGGACCCGGGCCCGGCTGATCGACCTACGTACGGAAATCGGGCTTCCGGGAAGCGCTTCGGACGCCACCTACCACGCTGTGGTGGCCGTACTGGGTGCTTCGCTGTCGGCGGCGCTGGTCGTGGGTCTGGTGAGCTTGCTGCGGCGCCTGTCCTGGCCGCATCTGGCCTTCCTGGCCGCGCTGCCGCTGGTGTTCGGCGTGCTGGTCTCGGCCCGTTCCGGCCCGCAGAGCCTGGGCCCCAAGGGAGCCGAGTTCCTGGCCGACGCGAGAGATGCCGCGACCATCAGCGCGATCACGCAGCGCCCGGCCAGCACGCCGCACCGGATCTACATCCCCCTCGATGCCGCGCCCAGTCACCGCGGCCGGGCTCGGGCCGCCGTCGAGGCCACCGCGGGCGACGGCGGATTCGACACGGCCGCAGTACTTCTCATCATCCCGACAGGATCCGGATGGGTGAACCCGCGGATCGCCCGCACCGTCGAGGAACTGTACGACGGAGACCTGACCACGGTGGCGGTGCAGTACGGCACCACGCCGAGCTGGCAGGCCTATCTGCGGGGCGGCGCCGGGGTGCAGGAGAGCGCCCAGGAGCTGATCCGGGACATGCGCACCCGGATCGACCAGCTGCCGGCCGGACGGCGGCCGAAGCTGCTGGTCTACGGCGAGAGCCTGGGCGCCTGGGGCCTGCTGCCCGCACTGGACCGGCCGGACTCCGGGGTGGATGCCGCTCTGCTGACCGGGGTTCCGGGAAACCCACAGATCAGCAGCACCGACACGGCTGTGCTGAACCACCCCGACGATCCGGTGCCGGGGTGGTCGCTGCACCTGCCCCCGGTCTCGTTCCTGCGGGCCTCGGCCGACGCGATCGCCTCGGAGGCCGTGCCGATCGGGCACGGCCACCGCTACGGCGCCGAGACGACCGCGGCCTGGTGCGGACTTCTGCAGCTGCCCTCGTGCAGGGGCTAGTTCAGGATCGAGCCGAGTTCGGCGGCCAGCAGCCGGAAGGCCTTGCCCCGGTGGCTGATCGCGTTCTTCTCGTCGGCGCTCAGCTCGGCGGCGGAGCGGGTCTCGCCCTCGGGCAGCAGGATCGGGTCGTAGCCGAAACCGTTGCTGCCCCGCGGTTCCCGCAGCAGGGTGCCGGGCATCGTGCCGTGCCAGACCTTTTCCGTACCGTCGGGCAGGGCCAGGGCGGCGGCGCAGGCGAAGTGGGCCTGGCGGTGCTCGTCCGGCACGTCGCCGAGCTGGGCCAGGAGCAGGTTCAGGTTGGCCTGGTCGTCGCCGTGCCGGCCGGACCAGCGGGCGCTGAACACCCCGGGCGAGCCGCCGAGCACCCGCACCGCCAGGCCGGAGTCGTCGGCGATCGCCGGCAACTGCGTGGCCCGGGCCACCGCGTGCGCCTTGAGCAGGGCGTTCTCGGCGAAGGTGACGCCGGTCTCGACCACGTCGGGCACCTCGGGGAAGGAGTCCATCCCGAGCAGTTCGGCCGCCACCCCGGCAGCGCCGAGGATCTGCCGCAGCTCGACCACCTTGCCGGCGTTGTGGGTGGCCAGAACCAGCTGCCGGGTGCTCACTTCAGCCCCAGGGCGCCGAGCTGCAGGGCGGTCAGTTCGGCGCAGCCGGCCGCGCCCAGGTCGAGCAGGGCGTTCAGCTCCTCACGGTCGAAGGGGGTGCCCTCGGCCGTGCCCTGCACCTCGACGAAGCGACCGTCGCCGGTGCAGACGATGTTCATGTCGGTGCCGGCGTTGACGTCCTCCTCGTAGCAGAGGTCGAGCACCGGCCGGCCCTTGACGATGCCGACGCTGACCGCGGCGACGGAGTCGCGCAGCGGGGTGGCGTTGAACGAGCGCAGCAGCTTCTTCGGGCGGGCGAACTCGATCGCGTCGGCCAGGGCCACGTAGGCGCCGGTGATCGCCGCGGTGCGGGTGCCGCCGTCGGCCTGCAGCACGTCGCAGTCCAGCACGATGGTGTTCTCACCGAGCTCGCGGGTGTCCACCACCGCGCGCAGGCTCCGGCCGATCAGCCGGGAGATCTCGTGGGTGCGCCCACCGATCTTGCCCTTGACCGACTCCCGGTCGCCGCGGGTGTTGGTGGCCCGGGGCAGCATCGCGTACTCCGCGGTGACCCAGCCCTGCCCGCTGCCCTTGCGCCAGCGCGGCACCCCCTCGGTGAACGACGCGGCGCACAGCACCCGGGTGCGGCCGAACTCCACCAGGACGCTGCCCTCGGCGTGGTCCAGCCAGTTCCGGGTGATCTTGATGTCGCGCAGCTGGGCACTGGTGCGGCCGTCGACGCGGACGTCGGTGGTGGTCGTTGACATGGTGAGGAGCCTACGGGCTACCCACCCGGCCATCCGCCCAAGGGGCGGCCGCCACGACCGGGGCCCACCGACGTCCTCAGTTCCGGACCTCAGCGGGCCTCGACGCGCTCCAGAACGTACGACGCACCCGAGCGGGCGGCCTCCACCGGGCCGAGGTAGGCCCGCCGGGCCTCGTCGACCACCGTGTCGGTGTCGGTCCAGACCGGGATGTGGGTGAGCACCAGGCGGCGGGCGTCGGCCTCGGTGGCCGCCTCCCCCGCGCGCTTGCCGGTCAGGTGCACGTCGCGACCCTCGTCCCGGCCCTCGACGAACGAGGCCTCGCAGAGGAACAGGTCGGCGTCCCGGGCCAGCGCGACCAGGTTGGAACAGGAGTCGGTGTCTCCGGAGTAGGCCACCACCACACCGTCGTGCTCGACCCGCAGGCCGAACGCCGGGACCGGGTGGTTGACCGTGCGCGAGGTGATGGTGAACGGGCCGACCTGCACGACGCCCCCGTCGGTGAACGGCCGCACGTCGTACACCGAGGGCAGTTCGGTGGCGGCGTCCGGCCCGTAGGCGGCCAGGACGCGCTCGGCGGTACCGACCGGGCCGTAGACCGGCAGCGGCGCCGGCGGGTCGGTGGGGTCGAGGTGTGGGTCGTACCGGCGGGCCACGTAGAGGCCGCACAGGTCGATGAAGTGGTCGGGGTGCAGGTGCGAGATGAGCACCGCGTCGAGGGCCGACGGGGAGGCGAACCGCTGCAACGCCCCGAGCGCGCCGCTACCCAGGTCGAGGACGATGCGCCAGGTGCGGCCGTCGCCGTCCTCGGCCTCGAGGAGATAGCTGGAGGCGGGTGATTCCGGCCCCGCGAACGAGCCCGAGCATCCCACGATGGTGAGCCTCACCGGGGGCCTCCCGTCATTCTCAGCGCTCCGTCGACACCGGTCATGGAAATCGAGCCTACGGCCGGGCAGCAGTCAATCCCATCCGAACGACGAGTGACGCCCGCCTCTTCGTTAGAGTTGGGGTGTGTCGATCGCCCCCGTGGAGCTCGAGCAACCGGACACGGTCGAGAATCCCACCATTGACGTCCCCTGGGTCACGATCGTCTGGAACGACCCCGTGAACACCATGTCCTACGTGACCTACGTCTTCCAGTCGTACTTCGGCTACCCCAAGTCCAAGGCGGAGAAGCTGATGCGCGACGTGCACGAGAAGGGCCGCGCGGTGGTCTCCAACGGCAGCCGCGAGGAGATGGAACGCGACACCGAGGCCATGCACGAGTTCGGCCTGTGGGCAACCTTCCGCAAGGACGACTGATGGCATTCGGCAAGGCTCCGTTCCGGTCCACCCGCGCCGGGGTGCAGGTCAACCTGGACGACCAGGAGCGCGAGATCCTCGTGCACCTGCTCGGCCAGCTCCACGACCTGCTCGACGACGGCCGCTCCGACGAGGAGGTGGATCCGTTGGAGGCCCTGGTGGGTATGCGTGCCCCGGCCGACGGCGGGCCCCCGGCCCCGCCCGACGACCCGGCGGTGGCCCGACTGCTGCCCGACGGCAATCGGGACGATCCGGAGGCCGCTTCGGAATACCGCCGGCTCACCGAGTACGGGTTGCGCTCACGTAAGCGTGAGGGCGCCCGCACCGCCGCAGCGGCGCTGAACCGCCCGGCGCCGGTGGTCCTCACCGCGCCCGAGGCGCTGTCGCTGCTCAAGGCGTTCACCGATGTCCGGCTGGTGCTCGGCGAGCGGCTGGAGCTGAAGACCGACGAGGACGCCGAGTCGCTGCACGAGCGCCTGTGGGCCGGCGAGGAACCGGAGTCGTGGCTGGCCACGGCCTCGATCTACGAAGTGCTGACCGCCTGGCAGGAGCATCTGGTGACGGCCGTCTCGAAGCAGCGCTGACCTCTTTCGTCGTCTTGACGATAACTCCCCCCGGAGTTACCGTCGTGTCATCGAAAGCGTCACCTTGACGAAATGAGCTTCTGATGAGCGATCCCGTCCGCGCGTTCCGTCCCGGCCTGCTCACCGACCAGTACGAGCTGACCATGATCCAGGCGGCCCTGGCCAGCGGTGCGGCCCAGCGCAAGTGCGTGTTCGAGGTGTTCGCCCGGCGGTTGCCGGAGGGCCGGCGGTACGGCGTGGTGGCCGGCACCGGAAGGCTGCTCGAGCAGTTGGGCGACTTCCGCTTCGGCGACGAGGAGCTGGCCGACCTGGAGCGCCGCGGGGTGGTCGACGCGCCGACCCTGCGCTGGCTGGCCGACTACCGCTTCCGCGGTGACATCACCGGCTACGCCGAGGGCGAGTGCTACCTGCCGGGCTCGCCGGTCCTCACCGTCGAGGGCACCTTCGCCGAGGCCGTGATCCTGGAGACGTTCGTGCTGTCGGTGCTCAACCACGACAGCGCGATCGCGGCGGCGGCCAGCCGGATGACCGCGGCCGCCGACCAGCGGCCGTGCCTGGAGATGGGCGCCCGGCGCACCCACGAGGAGGCCGGTGTGGCCGCCGCCCGGGCCGCCTACATCGCCGGTTTCGCGGGCAGCAGCCTGCTGGCGGCCGGGGCCCGCTACGGGGTGCCCACCATCGGCACCGCCGCGCACGCGTTCACCCTGCTGCACGACGGTGAGGTGGAGGCGTTCAGCGCGCAGGTGGCCTCGCTCGGCGCCGGCACCACGCTGCTGGTGGACACCTACGACGTGACCACCGGGGTCGACAACGCGATCAAGGCAGCGGGTACGGAACTCGGTGCGGTGCGGCTGGACTCGGGCGATCTGGTGGTGCAGGCGCACGCCGTGCGGGCCCAGCTCGACCGCCTCGGAGCCCGGAACACCAAGATCGTGGTGACCAGCGACCTGGACGAGTTCGCGATCGCCGCCCTGGCCGCCGCCCCGGTCGATTCCTACGGTGTGGGAACGCAATTGGTCACCGGCTCGGGCGCGCCCACCGCCGGGATGGTGTACAAGCTGGTGGCCCGCGAGGGGGCAGACGGCTCGATGGTTCCGGTGGCCAAGAAGAGCACCTCCAAAGCCAGCGTCGGGGGCCGCAAGTGGGCCCTGCGCCGGCGCGACGCCGAGGGGGTGGCCGACCAGGAGCTGCTCGGCCTGGGCGGACAGCCGCCGTCCGGCGACGAGTACCGCGCCCTGCAGCGCACTCTGGTGGCCGGTGGTGAGATCGTCGGCACGGCGAGCCTGGAAGACGCTCGCGCCCGGCACAAGGCCTCCCGCGCCGAACTGCCGGTGACCGCCCGGCAGCTGTCCCGCGGCGAGGCCGCGATCCCGACCGTGATGTATTCGGAGGAGACCCGATGAGCAAGGCCCTGATCGTGGTGGACGTGCAGAACGACTTCTGCGAGGGCGGGTCCCTGGCCGTGGCCGGGGGCACCGCGGTGGCCGAGGCGGTGACCGCCTACCTGCGCTCGGACGCGGCCGGCGGCTACTCGGCCGTGGTCGGTACCCGCGACTGGCACATCGACCCGGGCACGCACTTCAGCACCGCCCCCGACTACGTGGACACCTGGCCCCGGCACTGCGAGGTGGGCACGGCGGGCGCCGACTCGCACCCGGCGCTGGACGTCTCGCTGGTGCAGGCCTGGTTCCACAAGGGTGAGCACCAGGCCGCCTACTCCGGTTTCGAGGGCCACCTGGCCGAGGACGAGACCACCCTGGCCGACTGGCTGCGCGAGCGCGGCGTCACCGCGGTCGACGTGGTGGGCATCGCCACCGACCACTGCGTGCGGGCCACCGCGCTGGACGCGCTGCGGGCCGGGTTCGGCACCCGGGTGCTGCTGGGGATGACGGCCGGGGTGGCCGCCCCGACCACCCGGTCGGCGCTGGAGCAGCTCGAAGCGGCCGGGGCTGAACTCGTCGGAGCGCCGGCGTCCCCTAACTTGAGCTGACCCTCGTCCATTGTTCGAAAGGTTTGAAGGCATGCAGAGCAACGTCTCCGGACTCCCCGGCCTGCCGGGCAGCGACCACCCGGGCACCGGACCGGTGGTGGAGCCGTTGCTCGACGGCCTGCTCGCCGACGTGGTGCAGGACGACCCGGACGGCGCGCTCTCGGCGCACCGCGACCACCGCCGGGCCTGGTACGGCGACCTGGTCGGGCCGCTGTGGGTGCCGGTGTCGGCCACCGAGCAGGTGATCTACGCCCTGCACACCTCGGACGCCGGGCTGCCGGTGGTGCTGTCCACCGGACCGGCGCCCGACGGCGACGACGCGGCCCTGCTGGAGAGCCTGCGCCGGGCCCGGTTCCAGCTGCTGGACAACCACCGGGTGGAGCTGACCGCGGTCGAGCTGCCGTTCGCCGGTGCGGGAGCGGGCTCGGCCGCCGACCGCGCCCGGATCATGCTCGACTCGCTCGACTTCACGGTGCCGGCCTGGTTCAGCGTCCCGGCCGGACCGGGCTGGGAGCCGGCCTTCGACGTGCTGGCCGAGGACGGCGCCGAGAGCGTCGCGCTGCGCCTGCCCACGTTCGGGCCGGGGACCTCGCCGGAGCAGGCCGCCTCGGGGGCCGCGAGCGCGATGCGGGTGCTGATCGACCGGGACCTGCCGTACGCGCTCAGCTCCGGGGTGACCGGCCTGGTCACCGACGCGTCCGGGTTCGGTCTGCTGAACGCGATCGGGGCCACCCGGGCCGCGCTGAACGGGGCCGAGGCGGCCGAGATGGCGGTGATCCTGGCCGAGACGGACGTGGCCCCGCTGGCCGCGGCGGTACGCCGGATGAGCGAGGCCGACGCCGCCACCGCCCGGGCCTTCCTACCGGTGGTGGTGCCGCCGTCGATCCGGCAGATGATCACCGCGCTCGAGGCCGAGGGGCTGATCGAACCGGACGCCGCCTGACCGGGCGGCCGACGGCCAGGCTGGCTAGCTTGGGGGCATGAGCCAGGAGCTGGTGGTGCACCAACGCCCGGGTGAGGGGCCTACGGTTCTTGCCCTGCACGGGATGAGCAGCACCGCCGAGGTCTGGGCCGACCTGGAGCGGCGCCTGGCCGGGCAGCACCTGGTGGCCCCGAACCTGCCCGGCCGCGGCCCGTCGCGGGGCGTTCCCGCGCGCCCAGGTATGCAGGGCCTGGCCGACGTGGTGCTGGAGCTGGCCGCCCGCTCGCTGTGGGCCCCGGCCGGCGAGCTGGTGGTGGTGGGGCACTCGATGGGCGCCTTCCTGGCCCCGATCGTGGTGCGCCGCCTGGCCGACGACGGTTTCCGGGTGCGCGGGGTGCTGCTGCTCGACGGTGGCCCCAAGCCCGACGACTCGTTCCTGATGAACCCGCTGATCGTGCGGGCGCTGTTCACCGTGGCCGCTCTGAAGGCCCGTTCGGTGATGTCGATGCGGGCGCCCCACGACGCGGTCGACTGCCTGACCCGGCCCACCCGCCTGGGACTGCTGGCCGGGCTGGAGATGCCGGTGCACCTGATCGCCGCCGCGAACGGGGCCGGGCCGGACAAACCGGAGTTCCTTTCCGACGCGGCCATCGAACGCGGGCGGTCAGTGCTGCCGCGGATGACCTGGGAGCGCATCGACGCCACCCACGAGAGCATGCTCGAGCATCCGACGGTGGCCGAGGCCGTGCGCCGACTGAGCTGACCGCTTCAGAAACGCTTCGTGACGGCCCGATCTCCGGCCGGGGCAGGCGTGTTCGCAGGGTGACCGTGTGAAATACCTCGAACCTGCGGGGAACCCTTGGCGTGTCTGCGGGTAGCCGTGTTAGAACTGGGTTAATGCTCGGCAACGAGGCCGTGTCGCCGCGCCATCGAGAAAGTGATCGAGCTCATGCCAGAGCCGGAGGTCCAGGCCATTGTGGCCGAGTTGTCGGTGAAGTATCCACTTTTCGCCGCGGCCACCATCCAGCGATGGGTCGACCGGGAGACGGCGCGTTACGTCAACGCCTCGATCCGGACCTTCGTCCCGATCCTGGTTCGCCGGGCGGTCGAGCGCACCCTGCGTGACCTCGACACCATCGAGGTCGTCGAGCTGAACAAGCCGAACCCCTACCTGCAGCCGGCCCGCTGAGCGTCACTCCCCCTCCCCCACCTCCAGGTGGGTGCGCCGGCCGTCGTGATCCAGGATGGTGAGGATCTCGGCCGGGCCGTCCACCGCCCCGAAGGTGTGCGGCACCATCGTCGAGAACGCCGCCGCCTGACCGGTCTCGACGATCACCACCCGCTCCGCCAGCAGCAGTTCGACGGTGCCGGAGAGCACGGTCATCCAGTCCCGCCCCGGATGCACCTTCTGGGCATCGGGCCGACGCGAGGCCGGTTGGGTGAGCCGGATCCGGGCCACCGTGAACCCGTTCGGCCCGTCCTGCCGGTTCAGCGTCCAGAGCGTGCGACCTCGCTCCTCGTCGTGCTGGGGCCGGATCACCACGTCCTCGTCACCGGCCGACTCGACCAGCTCGTCGAGCGACGCGCCGAGCGCCTGGGCGATCGCGGTGAGCTGGTCCAGGCCGATCCGGCGGTGCCCGGTCTCGATCCGGCTCAGCGTCGACGGGCTCAGGTAGCAACGAGCGGCCAGATCGTCGAGCGACCACCCCATGGCCAGCCGTAGCCCCCGGATGCGGGCGCGGACCAACCGGTCGACGGCGTCTTCTTGCTTCATACGCAAGATGGTATGCCGCAGCCGCAACCTGCTCCTAGGGTTGTCGCTATGGGAGAACATCAGCACGGCGCACATGCAGGTTCGGAACCCGGCTACTTCCTGGAGATGCTGGATCTGGACGGAGTGGTGCTGGCCGACACCTTCAGTTCGGTCACCAAGTGGATCGCCGGACATCTCGGCGATCACCGGGCATCCCGGATCCTCGATCTGGGTTCCGGCACCGGCACCGGAACCTTCGCCCTGCTGCGCCGTTTCACTGACGCTCAGGTGACGGCGCTCGACGCCTCGGCCGACATGCTGCACTACCTTCTCGAGCGGGCCCGGCGAGCCGGCCTGGACGGCCAGGTGGTCACGCATCAGGCCGATCTGGACTCTTCGCGCCTTCCGGCCGGACCGTTCGACCTGACCTGGGCCTCGGCATCGATGCACCACATGGCCGATCCGGCCCGGGTTCTCGCCGATCTGCGGGCCGCCCTGGCGCCCGGCGGACTGTTCGCCATGGTCGAGTTCGAGACGTTTCCCCGCTTCCTCCCCCACGACTTCGGGTTCGGCACACCGGGTCTGGAAGATCGCCTGAACGCCGTCGCCGACCGCAAGCGCGAGGAACACCACCCGACGGTCAATTCCGACTGGACAGCCCGTCTGACCGCCAACGGCTTCGAGGTGCGGGAAGAGCGGACCTTCCAGACCGATCTGCGGGCGCCGCTTTCCGAGGCCGCGCAGCGCTACGCCCGGGTGACTCTGTCCCGATTGCGTGAAGGCATGGGCGAGACGCTCTCGGACGAGGACCGGCACACGCTGGATGCCTTGCTGAGCGAGCACGGGCCGGAGCGCCTGGAGACACGCGCCGATCTCACGGTGCGCAGCTCCCGGCGGGCCTGGATCGCCGCCCCGGCCGGGTGAGGAGTTCGGCCGGGCGGTCAAGGAGGCGGGGCCGGACGCCGAGAAACGGGATCATCCGTTAGTCCGGAGGCTGCCGCATGTCCCTCTCCAACTCCCCCACGCCACTGGTCCCGATCACCGGTGTGGTCGGTGTCTTCCTGAACAAGCGCACCGGCGACCAGCTCCAGGTGCCGATCGTCGCCTTCTCGCCGGACTCCGGCATGACCTTCTACGTGGACCGCAACGGCAAGGTCGTGGACTACCGGCTGAGCCGCGAGGACGACGTGTGGAGCGTGGGGGTGTTCGCAGCCGCCGACACCCAGGGCATTCACGATGCGGTGGTGACGGAACTGGAGACGACGGGGCTCTCGCACCATCCGCTTCCGCACGCGCCCTCGGCGTCTTCGGCTGCGGGGAACTGAGCGCCGGGCCCGCGCTGCGCCGTCGGGGCCCGGGCTGCTTTCTTGGCCCGGAAATTGCGTTGCGCCGGGCGTTGCGGCGGGCGAAGGTGTGCGGCGATGAACATTGATGCGGTGCTGGCCGCCTTCGACGAGCAGTTGCGACGCACCGGTGAGGGCGAGGGGGCCGAGAACCCCGAGCCCGGACGGGCCCCGCGCGTCCTGAACACCGTGAAGCCGGAGTGGGCGGCCGTGACCTGGTCGCGGCTCGACGAGCAGGACGCCGACGAGGTGATCGCGGCCCAGATCGGCCGGATGGCCGGGCTGAACCTGGACTGGGAGTGGAAGTACTACTCCTACGACACCCCGGCCGACCTGCCCACCCGCCTCCGGGCGGCCGGGTTCGTCGACGAGGAGCCGGAGAGCCTGATGGTCGCCGCGCTCGACGAGCTGGACCTGTTCGACCCGCCGGAGGGTGTGCGGATCGACCCGGTGACCGACGCGGCCGGCGTGGACCGGATGGTGGCCGTGCACGACCTGGCCTTCGGCGACGGCAGCCACCGGGCCTGGGGCGACGCCCTGCTGCGCCAGCTGCAGACGGCTCCGGACGAGGTGGCGGCGTTCGTGGTGATGGCCGGCGACGAACCGGTCTCGGCCGGACGCATGAACTTTCACGAGGGAAGCGACTTCGCCAGCATCTGGGGCGGGGGCACGGTGCCGCAGTGGCGCCGCAAGGGGATCTTCCGCGCGCTGGTGAGCCATCGGGCCCGCTACGCGATCGACCGGGGCTTCCGGTACCTCCGGGTCGACGCTGCTCCGACAAGCCGACCGATCCTGGCCCGGATGGGCTTTCACGAGATCGCCACCACGGTGCCGTTCATCCACCACGCGTAGCTCCGCGCCCGGCCGCATCGAGAGGCCAGGCTCGAAGGGCCAGGCCAGGCGGGCCATTTCGCGGGCGACCTGCCCACGAACCCCGGGCACTCCACGCCTCATCGAATTCGCCCACCCTGGGATTGCGACCAGACCGCGAGGGGCCTGGCGGTCATGGCGGCCAATTGGCTTCGACGCCCGCTCGCGGCGACAGCTCCCACCAGCGATGCCCGACAGTTGGGGTGGCCCTGGAGGGGATGGAGGGAGTTTGTCGAGACAATGCTTGGACGTCCAAGGGTTCTCTCGACAAACTCCCTCTGTTCTTTGCGGGTGCTCAGCGTGATTCGGGCAGACACACGGTGAGGGTAGGGAGGCCGAAGGCTCCCGACTGAGGTGCTATTAGGCAGCGGGCTAGCGGCGGGTTGGCAGCGGCGGGCCGGCGGCAGGTCGGCGACGGCGGGCCGGCAGCAGGTCGGCAGCGGCGGGCCAGCTGCGGCAGGTCTGCGGCAGGTCTGCGGCAGGCCAGCGGCGGCAGGTCGGCGGCGGCGCGGCGGCGGCGCGGCGGCGGCGCGGCGGCGGGTCGGCGGCGGCGGACCTTGCCTTCCTTTCAGGCAGGAGCCCCAGACGCTGATGTGTTGCGGCGTGCCGCTAATGGTTCGCCGGACGCGCTGGATGCTTGGGTTCCAGCAACGCTGCGTACGGCGCTGCTGATGGTGGGGTCGGCGGGTGGCGTCGGGGAGCAGGAACTGGCTGCTCTGAGCGCAGCTGTGCGAGGCCGAGTCGTAGGGCTTGTGGATTGGGGCCGTCGGGCGCGTCTACACGTCTTTCTCGGCCAGTTCGCGGAACTCGTCGGGGACTCCGCGCCGTGACATGGCGGGCAGGTAGCCGACGGAGTTGCGGCCGTATTTGGCACGTACCGCGTCCATCGAGGTGTCTACGGCCAGCCGCGCCGCGCCCGTTTCGGTGCCTTCGCGGCGGGGGTCGTCGGGGGCGACCGCGAGCTCTTGCTGCACCACGTGCCGCACCACGAGGTTGGACACCGAGATGGCGAGCAGGCTGATCTGCACCTGAGGCAGGTCTTCGGGGCGGCGCGGTCGCTCCTCCTTCTCGCCCGCTGCCTGGTCGCGAAGGGCCTGCCAGGCCAGTTGCTCGGCGATCTCGGTGAGGGTGAGGGTGGCGGCCACCGGCTCGTTCAGGGTGAGCGAGCGGGTGACCGAGCGCAGGTCGGGGAAGCGCACCCGCACCGTGACCGTGCGCCCGGCGCGGTGTTTCGCCCGTAGCCGCACGGCCACTCGCTCGGCCAGGTGGTTGAGCACCGCCCGGACCATCTCGGGGGTGGCCTCTTTGCGGCCCATGGCCGACTGCGCGCCCACCGACCGGGCGCGGGTGGCCGAGGTGACGCGGCGGGCATCCTCGTTGTGGGCCAGGGCGCTCAGCTTCTGGCCGGCGGCCTGGCCGAGCAGCCGCTGCACCGAGCCGGGTGAGGCCTCGGCCAGCTGGCCGATGGTGCGGATGCCCTCGGACTTCAGCTTGGCCTGCGCGACCGGGCCGATGCCCCACATCAGGCCGACCGGCAGCGGGTCGAGGAACTCGCGCTCCCGCTCGGGAGCCACCACGACCAGCCCGTCCGGCTTGGCCACCTGCGAGGCCACCTTGGCCAGGTGCTTGGTGCGGGCGACGCCGACCGAGATGGGCAGGCCGATCTCGCGCCACACCCGGCGGCGCAACCGGTCGGCGATCACGTCGGGTGGGCCGAACAGGTGCACCGAACCCGAGACGTCGAGAAAGGCCTCGTCGATGGAGATGCGCTCGAGCTCGGGCGTGACGTCGTTCAGGATCGCCATCACCCCGTCGGCCAACTGCTGGTAACGGTCGAAGTGGCCGCGCACGAACGTGATGTGCGGGCAGAGCTCGCGGGCCCGGCGACCGGGCATCCCGCCGGAGACGCCGAAGCGTTTGGCCTCGTAGGAAGCGGCCAGCACGACACCACCGGCTGCGCTGCCACCCACCGCGATCGGGCGGCCGCGCAGCGAGGGGTCGAGCAGTTGCTCGACCGACGCGTAGAACGCGTCCAGATCAGCGTGCAGAATCGCTGCCCCCGCGTACATGCCCCGATTCTATTCGAACATTTGTTCGAACACCAGGAGTGGCGGGGCATGGGGCAAGAACGCAAGGCCGCATAGGCGTAGACCGCTGGGGCCCGGGGTGGTGCGGCGCGCAGCGCGTTCGGCAGACGGGCCGGTCGCGTGCTTGGAGGCGGGACAGGCGGGAGCGCGCAGGCCGACACAGCGCCGACACCCAACTCTCACAGGCCTCACAATCATGCTGTGACCAGCACTGTTGACCCCCGCGACCCGCTCGGCCTGGCCGCCGACGCACCTCTGTTCGCGGCCTGGCTGAAGATCACCGCCGAGGTCGAGCAGGGCGACACCCGTTTCTTCAGCATCCCCGGCCACAAGCAGCGCACCGAACTGACCGGGACGATCGTTGCGGGCGATGTGCCGCTCTACGCCGGCCTGGAGTCTCCCCAGTTGAGTAGCGGCCTGCTGGCCGAGGCCCAGGCCCGGGCGGCGACCTTGTGGGGAGTCGACTGGTGCCGGTTCTCGGTGGGCGGCTCCACTCACGCCAACCAGGCGGTCGCCCTGGCGCTGGGCGAACCGGGCGACACGGTGATCGTGTCGCGCACGCTGCACCGTTCGATGCTGACCGGGCTCATTCTGGCCGGGCTGCGTCCGGTGTGGGTCTATCCGGAACTCGACAGGAGGCAGGGGCTTCCGTTGCGGATCGCCCCAGAAGCAGTTACTGACGCGCTGATCGAGCACCCACAGGCCAAAGCCGTTCTTGTCGGCGACCCTTCATACGTCGGAACAACCGGGGACGTGGCGGGGCTGGCTGCCGCTGCACACTCCAGGAACGTGCCACTGGTGGTGGACGGAGCCTGGGCGGCGCACTTCGGTTTCCACCCGGCTTACCCCGAGCACGCCTTGGCCCTGGGGGCCGATGCGCTGGTGATCAGTGCGCACAAGACACTGCCGGCGATGGGCCAGGCCGCGCTGTTGCTCGCCCGCACCACCACCGGGCTGCTCGACCCCTCCCGACTGGAGCGCGGTTTCGAGGCCGGGCACACCACCAGTCCGTCCGGGGCGATCCTGGCCAGCATCGATGCGGCCCGGGCACTGCTGGAAACCCACGGTGAGCGGCTGCTGGGCGACCTACGCGACCTGCGCACCCACGTCCTCAAAAGACTCTCGGGCACAGCGGGTCTGGAGGTGCTCGACGGACCGGGCCTCGACCCGGCCAAGCTGGTGATCCGACTGCCCGGCACCGGCGCGCTCGGTGGCCGGGTGGACCAGCGTCTGCGCAGTCAGGGGTTTCTGCTGGAGATGTCCGACCGGGACACCCTGATCCCGATGCTGACCGTGGCCGACGATCTCGCCGGAGTAAATGCCCTGGTCGATGCCCTGATCACCGCGGTCGAGGCCGAACGCGGGCCCGCACGAGGGGATTCCGGAGCTCTGGCCTGGCGCACGGTTCCGGTGACCGGCCTGCCCCCGCGCGAGGCCTTCTTCGCCCGGCACGAAACGGTTTCCGCACAGCAGGCCATCGGCCGGATCAGCGCGGAGCTGATTGCGCCCTACCCGCCCGGGATACCGGTGCTGGCCCCGGGCGAGGTGATCACCCCGGAGATCGTGAGCGGGCTGCAGCAGGTCCGGGCCGACGGCGGGCGGATCGCCTACGCCGAGGACCCGGACCTGGCCACGTTCCAGGTGGTGGCCGGGCCGTGAGGCCCTACTTCTGCCCGACGAACCAGCGCCGCAGCGTGTCGATGCGCTCCTGAAGCTGCTCGGCACTGGCCTTGGCCACCTCGGGGCCACCGCACGCGTCGCGGACGTTGCTGTGCACCACCCCGTGCGGCTGGCTGGTGCGTCGCGACCAGGCCCCGACCAGGCTGTGCAGTTCTTTGCGCAGCGCGGTGATCTGCCGGTGCCCGGTGACCTCGGTCGGTTCGGGAGCGGCCGCGGCCGGCTTGTTCTTGCTCCGGGCCAGCTGGTCGGCCTGCCGCTGCCGCAGCAACGTGGTGACCTGGTCGGGCTCGAGCAGGCCGGGGATGCCGAGGAAGTCCTCCTCCTCCTGGCTGCCGACCTCGGCGTGGGTGCCGAACTCCTGCTTGTCGAAGAGCACCCGGTCGAAGGTGGCCTGCGACTCCAGCGCCTCGAAGGGGGTCTTCTCCAGCTCGCCGGAGGCCTTCTCCTCGCGGTTGGCTGCGGCGAGCAGATCCTCCTCCGGGTACTCGTCCTCGGCGGTTTCCTTCTTCGGCCGGTCGAGCGCGTGGTCGCGCTCCACCTCCATCTGGGCAGCCAGGTCGAGCAGCACGGGAACGCTGGGCAGGAACACCGACGCCGTCTCACCGCGCTTGCGTACCCGGACGAAGCGCCCGATGGCCTGCGCGAAGAACAGGGGTGTGCTGGTCGACGTGGCGTACACGCCGACCGCCAGCCGGGGCACGTCGACGCCTTCGGAGACCATCCGGACCGCGACCATCCAGCGCGAGGTCCCGGCCGAGAACGCCTCGATCTTGTCCGAGGCGCCGTCCTCGTCGGAGAGCACCACGGTCGGCGACTCGCCGGTGATCTCCTTCAGCGTGCCGGCGTAGGCGCGGGCCGTCTCCTGGTCGGTGGCGATCACCATGGCCCCGGCGTCGGGCACCCCGCGGCGCACCTCGGTGAGCCGCTTGTCCGCGGCCGCCAGCACCGACGGGATCCACGAGCCCTGCGGGTTCAGCGCGGTGCGCCAGGCCTGGCCGATCATGTCCTTGGTCAGCGGCTCGCCCAGGCGCGCGGCCACCTCGTCGCCCGCGCTGGTCCGCCAGCGCATGGCCCCCGAGTAGGCCAGGAACATCACCGGCCGCACGACTCCGTCGCGCAGCGCGTCGGAGTAGCCGTAGGCGTGGTCGGCCCGGGAGCGGCGGATGCCCTCCGCGTCCTCCTCGTACTCCACGAACGGGATCGGGCTGGTGTCGGACCGGAACGGGGTACCGGTGAGCGCCAGCCGCCGGGTGGCCGGGTCGAACGCCTCGCTGACCCCGTCACCCCAGGTGAGCGAGTCACCGGCGTGGTGGATCTCGTCGAGGATGACCAGCGTCTTGCCGGCCTCGGTGCGCGCCCGGTGCAGCAACGGCTTCATCGAGACCTGGGCGTAGGTGACCGCGACCCCGTCGAACGAGGCGCCGTGGGCGCCCTGGGCGTTGCTGTAGTTCGGGTCGAGGTGAATGCCCACCCGCTGGGCCGCGTCGGCCCACTGCCGCTTCAGGTGCTCGGTGGGGCAGACCACGGTGACCCGCTGGACGACCCGCCGCTGCAGCAGCTCAGTGGCGATGCGCAGGGCGAAGGTGGTCTTACCGGCGCCCGGGGTGGCCACCGCGAGGAAGTCACGGGGGTTGGTGGCCAGGTACTTGTCCAGCGCCTCCTGCTGCCAGGCGCGCAGCTTGGACGAGGTGCCCCAGGCCGCCCGGGCCGGGAACGCCGGGGGCAGCTGCGAGGCCGCGGCCGAGCTGGCGTGGGCCGGGCTGGAGGGGCCCGGGCCGGTGTCGAAGAGCGATGCCGGGTTGGAGCCGGGGGTCACGCCGCCGTCCTCTCTGGTGTTCTGCGGATCTGCCGGTGCCCCGACGGATTTCGGACCTGCGGAGTGCCGCTGCCGGCCCATGATCGGCTCGTGGTGGGTCTCGTCATCGGCTCACGAGGCTACCTGCTGCCGGCCGTCCCGGTGCGCCGCCGGCACGATGACGCAGGCCACGACGAACCTCACACAGGTGCTGAGGCCGGCCTCGCGCGGAACCCGGCCAGGGCCACCAGCAGGGCGAACGCCCCACTACAGACCCACATCACGGTGAACAGCCGGGCATCCCCGCCGACCGGGTCGTGCCAGGCGGCGAATGCGGCCCCGGTCAGCCCGATGCCCAGCGCCGCGCCGAGTGCGTCGGACAGCTGCAACGCAGAGGAGTTGCGGCCCTCCTGACCGGCCTCGCTGTAGCGCAGGGTGAGCACGCCGGTGCTGGACATGGCCAGGCCCATGCCTACGGCGCAGCAGGCCCACAGGGGTAGCACCAACCAGCCGGAGGCGGGCGGGCGGATGAGCAGGGTGAGGCAGAACAGCGCTGCGGAGATCAGCAGCGCGCCGGAGACGAAGAGCAGATGCCGGGGTATGCGCATAGAAGGCCGCCCCTGGATGTACGAGCCCACCGTCCAGCCCGCCACACCGCCGGTGAGCACCAGCCCCGCATGGGCGGCGGAGAAGCCGTGCTGACTGGTCAGCATCAGGGGCAGGAACGACTCCGCCCCGAAGAACATGCCGGCGAACAGCCCGCGCAGGGCGATCACCGTGGGCAGGCCGCGCCCCAGGCGCAGCGTGCCGCGCGGCGCCAGCGGCCGGAACCCGGCCACCACCAGCGCCAGGCCGACCGCCACCGCGAGCACGGTCAGCACCGCCCCCAGGCTCTGCGCCTCGCCCAGACTCCACTGCAGACCGAGCACCCCGGCGGTGACGGCCACACCGCACAGCGCCCGACGGCGCAGGTGCGAGCGGGTCAGCCCGGCCGGGTCTCCCGGTTCACGGGTGGGACCGGAGCGCAGCCGGGGCACCAGGGCCAGGGCCGGCGGCACCGCCAGCGGAACCACCAGCAGGAACACCAGGCGCCAGCTCACCGCCTCGGCCAGCCAGCCGGCCAGCGCCGGGCCGGCCACCCCGGGCACCACCCAGGCGGCCGAGAACAGCGAGAAGACGCGGGGCTGCAGCTCGGACGGGAAGACGTCGGCGACCACCACGTACAGGGCCACCACCAGCAGCCCGGCGCCCGCCCCGGCCAGCGCACGGCCGGCCAGCAGCACCGGGTAGACCGGGGCCAGACCACAGATCACCTGACCGGCGCCGAACAGCACCAGCCCGGTGACCACCGGCCAGCGGGTGCCTGCGGTGTCGCACCAGCCGCCGGACAACGTGACCCCGAGCAGCTGCGCGGCGATGAAGGCGGAGAACGCGAAGCCGTACTCGCGCACCGCGTCCAGGTCGCGGGCCAGCACCGGCATCGCCGTGGACACCGCGATCGCCTCGAAGGCGATCAGCGTGATCAGGGTGATGATGCCGGCCAGGCTCGCCCAGTAGGGGGCCAGCGAGGCGGGCGCCGGGTTCGGCGCCCCGGCCTCGGGGCCCTGCGAAGGAAGACGTTTCAGGGGTTACTTGCCGCCCTCGTCGTCGCCCCCGCCGTGCTGCAGACCTTCGTAGATCTCCTTGCACATGGGGCACACCGGGAACTTCTTCGGGTCGCGCCCGGGCACCCAGACCTTCCCGCACAGGGCCACCACCGGCTCACCGGAGAGCGCCGACTCCAGCACCTTCTCCTTGCGCACGTAGTGCGCGAACCGCTCGTGGTCGCCGGGCTCGACCTCCTGCTCGACGTGCTCGCGCTCGAGCAGGCCGGTGGTCGACCCCTCCGGGGAGGACATCGGGTCCAGCTGGGGTTCGGGGTACGGCGTGGTCATGGCGTGCGAGTCTACGCCCGATCCCGGCGTCTCAGTTCATCGTCGGATCGTCCGGATAGGTGGACACCAGGGCCAGTTCACCGCGCTGGCGGCGCAGCACCTCGCCCCACAACCGCTCGGGCCGGTCGGTGAACGCGTCCCGCGGCTCGGAGTCGACCACGAACCAGGCGCCGTCGGCGATCTCGCCCTCCAGCTGCCCGGCCGCCCACCCGGCGTAGCCGGCGAAGATCCGCAGGCCGGCCAGGCCGGGCACGATCACCTCGGGCGGGGCGTCCAGGTCGACCAGGCCGATCGACCCGATCAGCAGGCGCACCCCGACCGGCTCGGCGCCCTGGCCGGGCATCGCGACCAGCCCGAGCGCCGAGTCGAGCTGGACCGGGCCGCCCTGGAAGAGGCGGCCCGGTGCGGTCGTGTAGGGCTGCCAGGCCGGCAGCACGGACGAGACGTCCACCTCCATGGGCCGGTTCACCACGAGCCCGAGGGCGCCGTCGTCGCCGTGGTCGAGCATCAGGATCACCGTCCGGCGGAAGTTCTCATCCTCGAGCGTCGGGCTGGCGACGAGGAGGCTGCCGCTCAGCCGACGCGTCTGGATGGGCATATGCACATCATCAGGGTCGGGGACGGGTGCACGCAGCCCAAGACGCAGACAGACTCACCCATGACACCGGGTGAACCCTGTGAGGATGCCCACAGCGACCTCACGCCCGGTGGGCCACCGCGGCGTCGTGCACGGCTCTGGCCACCACGGCGCTCACGTCCGGGTGGAACACACTGGGGACGATGTAGGCGGCGTTGCGCTCGGAGTCGGTCACCACCCCGGCGAGGGCCTCGGCGGCGGCCAGCAGCATCGGCGTGTTGATCGTCTTGGACTGGGCGTCGAGCAGACCGCGGAAGACCCCGGGGAACGCCAGGACGTTGTTGATCTGGTTGGCGAAGTCGCTGCGGCCGGTGGCGACCACGGTGGCGTGCTGCGACGCCTCGACCGGGTCGACCTCGGGCACCGGGTTGGCCATCGCGAAGACCACCGCGTCCTCGGCCATGGTGGCGATGTCGGCGCCGGTGAGGATGCCCGGGGCGGAGACCCCGACGAAGACGTCGGCCCCGGCCAGCGCGTCCTTCAGCGAGCCGGTGACGCCCCGCGGGTTGGTGTTCTTGGCGGTCCAGTGCAGGTTCTCCGGCAGGCCGGGACGGCCCGGGTGCACGACCCCGTCGATGTCGCAGACCACCACGTCGGACGCGCCGGCCGCGATCATCAGCTTCAGGATCGCGGTACCGGCCGCCCCGGCGCCGGACATCACGATCCTGACCTGGGAGATGTCCTTGCCCACCACCTTGAGGGCGTTGGTCAGGGCGGCCAGGGTGACGATCGCGGTGCCGTGCTGGTCGTCGTGGAAGACCGGGATGTCCAGGGCCTCCCGCAGCCGCTCCTCCACCTGGAAGCAGCGCGGGGCGCCGATGTCCTCCAGGTTGATCCCGGCGAACACCGGGGCGATCCGGATCACCGTCTCGACGATCTCGTCCACGTCCTGGGTGTCCAGGCAGATCGGGAAGGCGTCGATGTCGGCGAACCGCTTGAACAGCGCGGCCTTTCCCTCCATCACCGGCATCGCCGCGAGCGGCCCGAGGTTGCCCAGGCCGAGCACGGCCGAGCCGTCGGTGACCACCGCGACGGTGTTGCGCTTGATGGTCAGACGGCGTGCGTCCTCCGGGTTCTCGGCGATGGCCTGGCAGACCCGGGCCACGCCCGGGGTGTAGACCAGCGAGAGGTCGTCGCGGTTGCGGATCGGCACCTTGGACTCGATCCGCAGCTTGCCCCCCAGGTGCATGAGGAACGTGCGGTCGGAGACCTTGCCGATGGTGACCCCGGCCAGCCCGCGCAGCGAGGCGATCACCTCGGGCACGTGGTCGCCGCCGCGGGTGGCGCAGGTGACGTCGACCTGCAGACGGTCGACCCCGGAGGCGGTCACGTCGAGCGCCGTGACGATCGCCCCGGCGTGCTCGATGGCGTGCGTCAGCTCGCTGACCGCGGTGGAACGGGCCGGCAGTTCCAGCCGGACCGTGATGGAGGAGGAAACACTAGGAGCGCTCGGCATGCGCTCCATTGTGGCCTGTCCGGACAGTTCCGGTGACCATTGTTCGTTGAGTTATCAGGCCCGGATCAGGACACCGGTCGGGACATTCACCGGGACATTCACCGGGACAGGATCTGCAGCAGCTCGCCGGGCTCGGCGTCGATGAAGCCCTGGTACTCGTCGCAGCCCATCTCCCGCAGGATGCCGAGGGTCTCGGCGTCCTCCACCCCCTCGGCCACCACCAGCAGGCCCATCCCGTGGCCGAGACCGAGCACCGAGGCGACGACCGCGCCGGCGGTGAGGTCACCGGCCAGGTCGGCGACGAACGAGCGGTCCACCTTGAGCACGTCGACCGGCAGCTCGCGCAGGTACTGCAGCGACGACCAGCCGGTGCCGAAGTCGTCCAGGGCGATCACCACGCCCAGCGCCTTGAGCTCGTGCAGCACCTGCCGGGCGCTCGCCGGGTCGTCGGAGAAGGCGTGCTCGGTGACCTCGAGCACCAGCCGGTGCGGGGCCACCCCGGACTCGGCCAGGGCCCGGGCGACGGTGCGCACCAGGCGCCCGCTGACCAGCTGCTTGGCCGAGACGTTGACCGCCAGGGTCAGCCCGGCCGCCGCGGGCCCCAGGTCGGCCAGGTCGGCCAGCGACTGGCGCAGCACCCACTCGCCCAGCTCGACGATCCGCCCGGTGCGCTCGGCGATCGGCAGGAACACGTCCGGGGCCAGCACCCCCAGCTCCGGGTGCCGCCAGCGCAGCAGCGCCTCGACCCCGGTGACCCGGCGCGCCCCGCAGGTGCGCCGGCTCTGGTAGACCAGCTCCAGCTCGCCGTCGCCGACCGCCCGGCGCATCGCGGTGGCCAGCTCCAGCCGCTCCTCCACGTTGTCGCGCAGATCGGCGTCGAACAGCTCGTAGCGCCCTCGGCCGCGGCCCTTGGCGTGGTACATCGCGGTGTCGGCGTCGCGCAGCACGCTGCCCACCGGGTCGTCACCGGCCGGCGCCGAGTCCACCACGGTGATGCCGACGCTCACCCCCGGCGAGACCTCGGCGTCGCCGATCACGATCGGCGTGTCGAGCACCTCGATGATCCGGGTGGCCATCGCGACCGCGTCGGCGACCGCGTCCACCGCCATCACCACCACGAACTCGTCCCCGCCGAAGCGGGCCACCAGGTCGGCCGCCCGGCACCGCTGGCGCAGCCGCTGGGCCACGGCCAGCAGCACCTGGTCGCCGACGGCGTGCCCGAGCCCGTCGTTGATGTCCTTGAAACCGTCCAGGTCGCAGAACAGCACCGCGAGCCGGCCCTTGGGGCCCGGCGGACGCGAGGCCGGCCCGAGCCGGCCGATCGACTCGGCCAGCCCCTCCATCAGCACGGTGCGGTTGGGCAGGCCGGTCAGCGAGTCGTGGGTGGCGCGGTGGGTGAGCTCACCGGCGTCCGTCTGATCGGGCTCGAGCAGGCGGTTCACCGCGACCAGCCCGCGCGGGCCGCCGTTCTGGTCGTACAGCGCGGCGACGGTCGAGGAGATCTCGACCTCCCGGCCGGAACGCCGGCAGACCTGCCGGACCACCCCCTGCCATCGCCCCTGCACGTGCACCTGGCGCCGGGCGACGGCCTGGTCGCCTTCGGCGTAGACGGTCTCGACCAGCTCGCTCAGCCGGCAGCCGACCGCCTCGGCCGCGCTGATCGCGTACGTGCGCTCGGCCGCCGCGTTCCAGTGCGTGATCGTGTCGAACCGGTCGAGGCCGATCACCGCGTCGGGCAGGATCGGCAGCAGGGAACCCACCACGTTCAGCGGGTCGGGCTGAGGATGCGGGCCGGGGTGGAGCCCCGGTCGCACCTCGATCGCCCGCGTCGGCATCGGGGCCAGCGCGGGCACAGCGTGAACCGGGGGCGCCAGTCGCAGCCCTCGGTCCTGATTCAGCTCGGATCGCGTCACGATGCAGCACACGGTATCGTCCGTGTCGCATTCTGTAACGACGATTGATCCGGAATCGCCCGTTACCCGACCTGGGAACTTGCCGTGATCGCACCTGTGGGCAGCGCGGCGGCCGCGCCGGACTAGGAGCGAATCGTGGATTCCCGGACAATCAGCTCGGGCAGGTAGACCACCTGCCGGTGCCGGTGCACCCGGCCCGCCCCCTCGGCCGCCTCGGTCTCCTCGGCCAGCAGCTCGGCGGCGGTGCGACCGATCTGGTGGCGGGGCTGGCGCACCGAGGTGAGCGGCACGGCGGCCGCGGCGGCGAACTCGATGTCGTCGTAGCCCACGATCGCCAGGTCTTCCGGCACCCGGATCCGCAGCCTGGTCATCTCCTGCAGCAGCCCCAGGGCCAGCAGGTCGTTGGCGCAGAAGGCGGCGGTGGGGCGACGCGACGCGGGCATCCCGGCCAGCCGCTGGCCCGCGGCCCGGCCCTCGGCGACGGTGAGCGCGGCAGTGGGAAGGACCGACGGCTCGGCCCCCTGGACCGCCTCCTGGAACCCGGCGAGCCGGTCCTGCACCTGGCCGACCGACTCCGGGCCACCGACGAAAGCGATCCGCTCGTGGCCGCTCTCGCGCAGGTACTGCCCGGCCAGCCGGCCGCCGTACACGTCGTCCACCGACACCGAGCAGTACTTCTCCCCGCCGGTGCGGTCGACCAGCACCACCGGCACGCCCACCCCCGGCGGCAGCGACGCGTCGACGCCGGCCGGGTTGACCGGGGTGACCAGGACCCCCCGCACCCGCTGCTCGAAAAGCAGCTCCAGATACTCGTGCTCACGCTGGCGGCTGTTGTCGCTGTTGCACAGGAAGACCGCCAGCCCGGCGTCCCGGGCGGCCTCCTCGACGCCGCGGGCCACATCGGTGAAGAACGGGTTCGCCGCGTCCAGCACCAGGTAGCCGATCGTGCGGCTGGCCCCGGCCCGCAGGTGCCGCGCCGACTCGTTGCGCACGAAGCCGAGCCGCTCGATCGCGGACTCGACCCGTGAGCGGGTCGCCGCGCCCACCCGGTCGGGCCGGTTGAGCACGTTCGAGACGGTGCCCACCGAGACGCCGGCCGCCGCCGCCACGTCCTTCACACTGACCGAAGCGGCCACCGAACTCCCTTGTCCGCGCGAATCGGCCCCGAATCCGGGCCGAGACCGAGATTGAAACGCCTCAGACCGATTTTGACCAGCACCACCGGCCACCCGCCCGAGCCGAACCGGCCCGCCGGGCCGACACCGACGTCCACAAGCAGTAAACCTTGACGCATCCACGATGCGGCCCATAGCGTCACCGGACCTGAATCGTTTCAAGCCTACCCTGTCAGATCCCGCCGAACACGGAGTGGTGTTTCGCATGAACCGGTACTGCTTCCTGCTCCAGGTCCGCCCCGAGCGACTGGCCGAGTACAAGGAGCGTCACGCCGCGGTGTGGCCCGAGATGCTTCGGGCCCTGGCCGATTCCGGCTGGACCAACTACTCCCTCTTCGCCCGCCCGGACGGCCTGCTGGTCGGCTACGTGGAGGCGCAGGACCTGACCGCGGCCCAGGAGGCGATGGCCCGCACCGAGGTGAACACCCGCTGGCAGGCCGAGATGTCCGAGTTCTTCGTGGGCCTCGACGGCCGGGCCCCGGACGAGGGTTTCCTGCTGCTCGAAGAGGTCTTCAACCTCGAGGACCAGCTCGGCCGCGGATAGCCGTGCGGCGGGGCCACCGGGAGAACCGGTGACCCCGCCGCGAAGCGGTGGATCTGATCAGGCCCGGGCCTCTTCCCGGGCCTCGGTCGCCGCCGGGGTCATCGAGACCGTCTTGCGCAGGGCCACCTCTTCGATGAAGAACGTGGCGATCAGCCCGACCACCCCGACCAGGGCGGCCACCAGGAAGATCCGCGCGGTGCCGTCGCCGTAGGCGGCGCGCACCACCTCGGCCACCGGCGCGGGCAGGCTCTTCACGTCGAGCGTGCTGCCCCCGGAGGCGGCCGCCGAGGCGTCCACCCCGATACCGGCCAGGCCACTGGCGATCAGCGAGCCGACGTGGCTGGCCAGGATCGCCCCCAGGACGGACACCCCGACCGCACCACCCAATGAGCGGAAGAACGCGATCACCCCGCTGGCGGTGCCGATCTCGGTGGAGTCCACGGTGTTCTGCACGGCCAGGACCAGGTTCTGCATCGAGGCCCCGACGCCGGCCCCGACCAGGACCATGTAGAAGCCGATCAGCACCAGCGAGGTGGTGTGGTCGATGGTGGCCAGCAGGCCGAACCCGACCACCAGCAGAGCCACGCCGCCGACGATGTAGCGCTTGTAGGCGCCGGTGGAGACGATCAGCCGGCCGACGATCGTGGTGGAGACCATCAGCCCGAGCATCATCGGCATGGTCAGCAGACCGGCCTCGGTGGGCGAGTAGGAGCGGGCCACCTGGAAGTACTGGCCCAGGAAGACCGAACCGCCGAACATCGCGATACCGACGGCCAGAGAGGCGATCACGGCCAGCAGGGTGGTGCGCTTGCTGATGATCGACGGGGGGACCACCGGCTCCTTGGCGCGGCGCTCGACCACCACGGCGGCGGCCAGGACGACCAGGGCGCCACCCAGGAAGGCGGCGGTCTGCCAGGAGAACCAGGCGAAGTCGTCACCGGCGAAGGAGACCCAGATCAGCACGGCGCTGACGGCCCCGGCGATCAGCGTGGCGCCGGCCCAGTCGATCGAGGCCTTGCGCGGGCGGTACTCCAGGTGCAGCGTCTTCTGGATCAGGCCGAGGGCGATCACGGCCAGCGGCACGCAGACGTAGAAGCACCAGCGCCAGCCCAGGCTGCTGTCGACGATGACGCCACCGATGAGCGGGCCGCTGATCGTGGCCAGGGCCATCACCGAGCCCAGGTAGCCGTTGTAGCGACCACGCTGACGCGGCGGGATCATCGCGCCGATCACGGTCTGAGCCAGGGCGGTGATGCCACCCATGCCGATGCCCTGGATCACCCGGAAGCCGATCATCTCGCCGACGTTCTGCGAGGCCCCGGCGGCCGAGGAACCGATCACGAAGATCACGATGGACAGCTGCAGCAGCAGCTTCTTGTTGAACTGGTCGGACAGCTTGCCCCAGATCGGGACGGTGGCGGTCATCGCCAGCAGGGTGGAGGTGACCACCCAGGTGTAGGCGCGCTGCGAACCGTCCAGATCGGCGATGATCGTGGGCAGGGCGTTGCTGACGATGGTCGAGCTGACCATGCCGACGAACAGGGCGGCGAGGATGCCGACCAGGGCCTCGACGATCTGCCGGTGCGACATCTCGGCGTGTTCGTGCTGAGCCGGCGGATTCACCGTGCTGGAACTCATGCGTGGACCTTTCCCGAAGTGCTGTGGGCCACCCCGCCGGTGGGATCGCTCTCGTTGGTGACGTGCTGGAAGGCTTCGTCCAGGCGGACGAGCTGCGCGCACAACTGCCGCACCTCGCCGTCGGACCAGTCGTGGAGGGCCCCGGTGACCAGGGCCACGCGCTGGGTGCGCAGCTGGGCCAGGCGCTCGGCGCCGGCCTCGGTGACGTGGGCCAGCCAGGCCCGGCCGTCCTGCGGGTCCTGCCGGCGGCCGGTCAGGCCGGCTGCCTCCAGGACCGCGAGCTGACGGCTGACCACCGAGGTGTCGACCCCCAGCAGCTCGGCCAGGCCGGACGAGCGCACCTCACCCAGGCTCTGCACCTGGCTCAGCATCATCAGGGAGCTGAGCGAGATGCGGTCGGCCTGGCGGCCGGTGAGCGCCTTCATCGAGCGGCCCAGCGACTGCAGCTGCTGGAAGAGGTCGGAGACGGCCTCGGCGGTGACGGGCACGGCAGCCCCTCTCGTTTATTTGCTTGCCTCACACAACTATAGGCGGAACGGTTGCGTGCGGCAACTAATTCCCCCGTCCGGAGGCCGGGCCGGGCCGACCACGAAGTGCGCTTATAAGCTGGCGGGGTGTCAGCAGCTGATCCCCAGCACCACCCGGCGGCCACCTCCGAACCCGACCTGGGCCCCAGCACGGATGCGACGGCCCGCGCCTACGTCACCATCGAGCAGGAACTCACCGTGCTCATCCGCCGGGCCCGCGGCTTCTCGGCGCAGATGTCCCGGGAGTTCCATCCCGACCTGGAGCCGGGCGCCTACGCGATGCTGCTCTGGCTGGACGACGTCGGCTCGGCCCGGATGACCGAGATGGCGGCCTACTTCGGGATCGGCAAGCCGACCGTCTCGCGGCAGCTGCAGCTGATGGAGAAGCTCGACCTGATCACCCGCGAGGTCGACGAGAACGACCGGCGGGCCCAGCGGCTCACCCTCACCGAGAACGGCGCCACGCTGGTGCACCAGGCCCGCGCGGCCCGGCGCAACAGTTTCAAGGTGAAGATGGCGCACTGGAGCCAGGACGACCTCGACCGCTTCGCCGGGCTGCTCACCCAGCTGAACGAGGACCTCAGCCGCCCGGCCGGGTGAGCAGGTCCAGGGCCTGTCCTGTGGATCAGCGCCGTAGCGAGGAGGTGCCCGGTGACGGCCTGGGCGTGCCCGGTGGGCGCCCTCGTAGTGTTTCTACGTGGGCGCCCGCCGGGCGCGTCCAGGCTGCCCACCGGGTGCCCCGCAGTAGGCGACTGATCCACGGGACAGGACCTAGGGTCGTTCCCGACCAGGAGACCGACGGATTTGGGGACGCACTGTGGCCGGGAACGACGAGTTCGACGTGATCGTGATCGGGGCCGGGCCCGCCGGTGAGAACGTGGCGGCCCGGACGGTGGCGGGAGGGCTCAGCACCGCCATCGTGGAACGGGAGCTGGTCGGTGGGGAGTGCTCCTACTGGGGCTGCATCCCGAGCAAGACGCTGATCCGTCCGGGTGACGTGATCGCCGCCGCCAAGCGGGTGCCCGGGGCCGACGCGGCCGTCACCGGCACCATCGACGTGCAGGCGGCCCTGGCCCGCCGCGACTACATGACCTCGAGCTGGGACGACTCCGGCCAGGTGCCGTGGCTGAACGACAGCGGCATCGCCCTGGTGCGCGGTCACGCCCGGCTCACCGGTCCGCGCACGCTCACCGTCACCGACTCCGAGGGCGGCACCCGCACCCTCACCGCGAACCGCGCGGTGGTGCTGGCCACCGGCACCAAGGCGGTCGTCCCGCCGATCCCCGGGCTGGCCGAGGCCGACCCGTGGACCAACCGCGGGGTCACCGAGATGAAGGAGATCCCCGAGCGTCTCGTGGTGATCGGCGGCGGGTTCGTCGGGGCCGAGATGGCCCAGGCGGTGCGCCGGCTCGGCGCCTCCGAGGTGACGGTGCTGGAGGGCGGGCCGCACCTGCTCTCCCGCGAAGAGCCGTTCGCCGGTGAGGAGGTGGCCAAGGCCTTTGCCGCCGAAGGTATTTCGGTGCGCACCGGGGTCAAGGTGACCGCGGTCGCCCGGGCCGAGGACGGCACGGTCACGGTGACTCTGGACAACGGCGACGAGATCACGGCGGACGAACTGCTGGTCGCCACCGGGCGCAAGCCGTTCACCGACGACCTGGGTCTGGACGCGGTCGGCCTGGAGCCGGGCAAGCCGGTCGAGGTCGACGACCAGCTCGTCGCCACCGGCCTGGACCAGGGCGACGAGCCCTGGCTGTACGCGGTCGGCGACGTGAACGGCCTGGCGCTGCTCACCCACATGGGCAAGTACCAGGCCCGTCTGGTCGGCGACATCCTGCTGGGCAAGGAGGCCCGCGACCGTTCCAGCCGGGACGTGGTGCCCCGGGTGACCTTCACCGACCCGCAGGTCTGCGCGGTGGGCCTGACCGAGAAGCAGGCCCGCGAGCGCGGACTCGACATCCGGGTGATCAGCTACCCGACCGGCGGGGTGTCCGGCGCGACCACCTCGGGCGACGGCATCGAGGGCACCAGTCAGATCATCGTCGACACCGCCCGCGAGGTGATCGTCGGGGCCACCTTCACCGGGCCGGGAGTGTCGGAGCTGCTGCACTCGGCCACGATCGCGATCAGCGCCGAGGTGAAGATGCAGGACCTCTGGCACGCCGTGCCGAGCTTCCCGACGATCAGCGAGGTCTGGCTGCGGCTCATGGAGGCCTACGGGCTTTAGGTCGTGTCCTGCGGACCACTCGCCTACTGCGGGGCACCCGGTGGGCAGCCTGGACGCACCCGGCGGGCACCCACGTAGAACCACTACGAGGGCGCCCACCGGGCACGCCCAGGCCGTCACCGGGCACCTCCTCGCTACGGCGCTGATCCACAGGACACGCCCTAGACCGAACCACAAACTAAGGACGCCCGACAGCACTAGGGCTGTCGGGCGTCCTCTAGTTGGTTGGATCAGTTGGAAGGGGCCTGCTGACGCGGAGCCCGCGCCGGACGGCTGCCCGCCGGGCGACCCCGGCCGGCACCGTTACCACGCGGGGCGCCACCCTCACGGTGACCACCGCCGCTGTAACCGGCTCCCCCACCGCCGGACCGGCGACGCTGACCGCCGCCGGCACCCCCGGTGCCCCGGCGCTCGGAGCTGCGCTGCGGCAGAGCCCGCACCACGACGGCCTCGCCGGACTCGGCCAGCTCACGGACCACGGCGTGACCCGGGTGCACCGAGTCGGTGGTCGCAGTGACCGAGGCGTCCCGGTGCAGCCGGCTGATCTCGCGGGACTGGCCCGGCTCGGCGAACGCGACCACGGTGCCCCGGGCCCCGGCGCGCGCGGTGCGGCCGGACCGGTGCAGGTAGTCCTTGTGGTCGCCGGGCAGGTCGTAGTGCACGACCAGGTCCACGTCGTCGACGTGGATGCCCCGGGCGGCCACGTCGGTGGCGACCAGGACGCGCGGCGAGCCGGCGGCGAAGGCGTCGAGCGCCCGCTGCCGCTGGTTCTGGTTCAGGTTGCCGTGGATCGCGGTGGCCTCGGCCCCGGCCCGGGACAGCTGGCGGGCCAGCCGGTCGGCGCCGTGCTTGGTGCGCACGAAGAAGATGGTGCGCGCCGGGCGCACCGCGATCTCGCTGGCGACCAGCAGCTTCTCGGCCGGGCCGCTGAGCGCGAAGACCTTGTGGTCCATCGCGGTGGCGGCGTCGGTGGTCGGCTTGACCGCGTGGAACGCCGGGTCGGTCAGGTACTCGGTGACCAGCTTGTCCACGCCGCCGTCGAGCGTGGCCGACAGCAGCAGGCGCTGCGCGTCGGCCGGGGTGGCGTCGAGGATGCGCCGGACCGCGGGCAGGAAGCCCAGGTCGGCCATGTGGTCGGCCTCGTCGAGAACGCTGATCTCGATCTGCGACAGGTCGGCCGCGCGGCGGTCCATCAGGTCGATCAGGCGGCCCGGGGTGGCGACCACGACGTCCACGCCACGACGCAGGGCGTCCATCTGGCGGGAGATCGACAGGCCACCGACGACCGTGGTGACGCGCAGGCCCAGCGGGCGGGCCAGCGGGTTCAGCGCCTCGTTGACCTGGCGGGCCAGCTCACGGGTGGGCACCAGGATGACGGCGCGCGGGGTGGCCGCGACGCGCTGCTTGGGCTCGGCGGCCAGGCGCGCCAGCACCGGGATGCCGAAGGCCAGGGTCTTGCCGGAACCGGTCTGGGCCCGGCCGAGCACGTCGCGCTTGGCCAGCGCGTCGGGCAGGACCCGGGTCTGGATCGCGAACGGCTTCTCCATGCCCTCACCGGCGAGGGCCGAGACGAGCTGACGGGGCAGGCCGAGCTCGGCGAACGACTGCTCGGCCGGGGCCGGGGCCTCGGCGGCGGCGATCAGGGCCTGCTCGAGCGGGCTGGGGCCGGCCTGCGGACGGGGACGCCCGGAGGAACGACGGGGACCACCCGGACGACCACCCGAGGAACGACGGGAGTTCCCGCCGAAACGGGACGCGGACGTGCGGGGACGATCAGAGGTGTACGGCATGTAGTGCGACTACTCCATCGGTGTGCATGAGGCCACGCCGTTCGGAGACGCCGGGCCCCGCGTACGGGGCACGACCTGAGGCTCCGGCGGCCGGCTGCGGCCTTGAGACAGTGCCGCGGGAGCGGCCGTGTCTGTGATGGAGCGACTCTTTACGTGCGACCACGCGGGCGGCTCGCCCGCGAGAGCGGCGGCGCAGATCGCGACGCCAGGGTGGTTAGCGTAGCAGTGACTAGATTTCTTCCCGGCGCCGACGATCTTGCCGGGACCTGTCCGGCTCGCGAACCGTGCGTGACCTGTGATCACCCGGTGCCGGTGGGCTCACTCCAACGGCCCACCGGGCCGGCCGAGCACCCGGTCGAGGTAGGCGTTGGAGAACAGCCCCTCGGGGTCGAGCCGGTCACGCAGCGCAGCGAACTCGTCGAGCAGGGGGTACACCCGGCGCAGGGCCTCGGCGTCCAGGCCGTGGATCTTCCCCCAGTGCGGCCGGCCGCCGTAGTCGGCCATGATGCGCTCGACCGCGCCGAAGTAGGCGCTGTGGTCCGAGCCGGCCGGAACGTGCACGGCGATGAAGGCGGTCTCCCGCCCGGAGGCCATCGACAACGGGATGTCGTCCGGTGCCAGCACGCGGATCTCGACCGGGAAGGGGATCCGCCAGCCGGAGCTCTCCACCGCGTCCCGCACCCGCCGCATCGCCTCCGGCAGGGCCGCCCGCGGGATCGCGTACTCCATCTCCTTGAACCGGACCCGGCGGTTGGTGGTGAAAACCCGCTCCGAGCGGTCGGTGTAGGTGCGCGAGCCCCAGAACCGCACGGCCACCCGGTTCAGCGGCACCACGGCGGCCGGGACCCGCCGGCCGGTGGCCACCATCACCCGGAACACGTCGTTGGCCATCAGTTCCTCGTCGAACCAGGTACGCATCCGGCCCAGCGGCGCCAGCCCCTCCTCCAGCGGCCGCCGGGTCTTGTAGCGGGTCTGCACCCGGTCGGTGTGGGGGAACCAGTACAGCTCGAAATGGTCGATGCCGTCGGCCAGTTCGCCGAACTGGTCGAGCACCTCGAACAACGGGCGGGAGACCTCCTCGACCTCCAGCGCGAAGGCCGGCACGGTCTGCAGGGTGACGTTCGCGACCACCCCGAGCGCCCCCAGGTTCACCCGCGCGAACTCGAACACGTAAGGGTTCTCGGCGGCCGAGCAGCGCAGCACCTCACCGTCGGCGGTGACCAGTTCGAGCGCGCGCAGCTGGGTGGAGAAGGCGCCGTGCCGGGCGCCGGTGCCGTGCGTGCCGGTGGCCAGCGCCCCGGCCACCGTCTGACGGTCGATGTCGCCGAGGTTGGTGATCGCCCGCCCGGCCGCGCTGAGCAGGTCGTTCAGCCGGTGCAGGGGCATTCCGGCCTCGACCGTGACCAGGCCGGTGGTGGTGTCGAGGCTGAGTACACCGGCGTGCCGGTCGAGGCGCACCTGCACGTCTTCCGGGCAGGCGATGCCGGAGAACGAGTGGCTGGAGCCGACCGGGCGCAGACGCCGGCCCTGGGCCGCGGCCTCCCGCACCGCATCGGCGATCTCGGCGGTGCCGCGCGGGCTCACCACCGTGCAGCCGGCTCGTTCGCATCCCGCCCAGTTGGACCACTCGGCCGCACCGTTCACCGCGACGCCCCCATCAGCCGATGCAACGAAATAGGACAAGCGTTCAGATCGCCATAGCTTGACCCTCCCGACCAGGCGAGTCAACGGTTTCCGGCAACCGCTTGACCGATTCGCGGCGATACGTCGACGCTTGCCCCATGACCGCGCCCCCCTCCCCCGAGGCGACCAAGGTCCGGCTGGACACCGCCACGGCCCACCTCGACCCACCGGTCGCGGTGGTCGACCTGCCCGCCCTGGACGCGAACGTGGCCGATCTGCGGCGCCGGGCCGCGGGTAAGCCGATCCGCCTGGCCAGCAAGTCGATCCGGTGCCGCGCCGTGCTCGAGCGGGTGCACGCCGAGCCGGGTTTCGCCGGCGTCCTGGGCTACACCCTGAGCGAGGCGATCTGGCTGGCCACCGATCCCACCCACCCGTTCGAGGACGTGGTGGTCGGCTACCCCACCGCCGAGCGGGAGGCCCTGCGGCGACTGGCGGCCGACGAGACCGCCCGGCAGCGGGTCACCCTGATGGTCGACTCGGCCGAGCAACTCGACTTCGTCGACGCGGTAGCGCCCGGCCATCCGGAGTTCCAGGTCTGCCTGGATCTGGACGCCTCCCTGCGGGTGGCCGGCGGGCGGGTGCACATCGGCACCCGTCGCTCCGGCGTCTTCACCGCGGAGGACGCGCGGGCGATGGCCCGTACGATCGGCGCCCGGGCGGGTTTCCGGCTGACCGGCCTGATGGCCTACGAGGGGCAGGTCGCCGGTCTGGGCAACCGCCCTCCGGGCAAACCTCTCTACGGCCTGGCCGTCACTGCGATGCAAGCGTTTTCGGTGCGCGAGCTGGCGCAGCGGCGCGGCGAGGTGGTTGCTGCGGTGAGCGCCGAGTATCCGCTGCGCTTTGTGAACGGCGGTGGCACGGGCAGTTTGGAGACGACGGCGGCCGAGGCGGCGGTGACCGAACTGACGGCCGGGTCGGGTCTGTACGGGCCGGGCCTCTTCGACGGCTACCGGCACTTCAGCCCGGCTCCGGCCGCCCTGTTCGGCACCGACGTGGTCCGCCGTCCCGGCCCGGGGTTCGTCACCGTCACCGGTGGCGGCTGGATCGCCTCCGGCCCGGTCGGCACCGACCGGGTGCCGATTCCCACCTATCCGCAGGCTCTTTCGCTGATCAAGACGGAAGGAGCCGGCGAGGTGCAGACGCCGCTGCACGGGGCCGGCGCCGACGCTCTGCAGATCGGCGACCGGGTCTGGTTCCGGCACGCCAAGGCCGGCGAGCTGGCCGAGCACGTGGCCGCCCTCCAGCTGGTGGCGGCCGACGGCAGCACCCAGGAGGTACCCACGTATCGTGGCGAGGACAAGCATTTCCTCTGAGTCCTGATCCGAGTCCTGAGGAGAACCGATGGCCGACGTGGTGGTGGCCGGTGGCGGGATCATCGGACTGACCTCGGCGGTGCGGCTGCTCGAGGCCGGCCACCGGGTCAAGGTCCTGAGCGCGCACCCACCGGAGCAGACCGTCTCCTCGATCGCGGCCGCGGTCTGGTACCCGACGCACTTCGACGCCGACGACCGGCTGCTGCGCTGGGGGCAGCAGGCCCTGACCGAACTGACCCGGCAGGCGGGCGAAGGGGTGCCCGGGGTGACCATGCGGGCCAGCCGGATGCTGCTGCGAGGCCTGACCGCCCGCCCGTGGTGGGCCATCGGCGTCCCTGAATTCCGCCTGGAACCGCCGCCCGAACGGCGATTCACCGGCGAGTGGCAGTTCACCGTGCCGGCCGTGCAGACCCGTTCCTACCTGTACTGGCTGATCGAGGTGGTGGAGGCGCTCGGCGGCACGATCGAGCGGCGGCAGCTGACTTCCCTGGCCGAGGCCGCCACTTCGGCCGACGTGGTGGTCAACGCGACCGGGCTGGCTGCCGGGGCGCTCGTGCCGGACGCGGCGGTGCATCCGATCCGGGGCCGCATCCTGGTGCTGAGCAATCCGGGCATCACGGTCTCGGTGCGCGACGAGGACGATCCGGAGGGCGGCGTCTACGTGCACCCGCGCAGCCGCGACGTGGTGGTGGGCGGCACTTTCGAACCAGGTCAGGACGACATCTCCCCCGACGCCTCGGTCACCGACTCGATCCTGCGGCGCTGTACCACGCTGGTGCCCGAACTGGCCCAGGCCCGCGTCCTGCGCGAGGTGGCCGGACTACGCCCGGGACGGCACGGCGGGCCGCGGCTGGAAGAAGACGCCCGTCCGCTGCCCGGCGGGGTACGGCTGATCCACTGCTACGGGCACGGCGGGGCAGGCATCACGCTGAGCTGGGGCTGCGCCGACGAGGTCACTGCCTTGGTGCAGAGCTGAAGCGGGCAGCGGTGCGGGTCCCACCCGCTGCCAGGGTGGGACCCGTACCGTGACTACACCTGCTGCTACAGCTGGGTATCGATCTCACTCCCTGACTGGGTAAGGGTCACCGTGACGCTGGAGACCTCCAGGCCGGTTACTTCTTCCATCTGCTGGAACTCCTGGAGTGCCTCCTGGACCGAGCTCACCGTGGTGTTCTCGTTCAGGAAGGCGTTCACGGCACTCTGGTCAAGTTGCCGATCGAGTGCCTGCTGCTGATCGACTCTGTTCTGATCGGCGGTCACCTCCTGGGACGCTTCCAGGGCCTGATCCGCGAGGATCACGTCCTGCAGCTGGGCCTGCTGGATCCCGAAGGCCTCCAGCGCGGCCTGGTTGGCATCGGCCCGTTGCTGTGCCTCCTGCTGGGCCACCAGCTGGGCCTCACGCTCGGCCTGACGGTCCAGGGTCGCCTGCTGCGCCTCTCCCCGGTCCGCGAGACGGGCCTGAAGGTCCGTCGCGGCCTGGGCCTCCTGAGTACGCAACTCGTTCTGCTGGGCGAGGAACTGGGCCTGCTGGCTGATCGCTGTGCTGGTTTCCCCGAGGTCACCGATGGGGCCGACAGTCATGTCTGTACCTCGATTCTCGCTCGTGGTGACGGACAACCCAAGCTTCGGCCAGAACCGCCGGATCGTTATCCCCCGGGTGCGCCGATCGGCGGAACCGGCGCGTCGATTCCCCCGGCCGGGCCAGTCTGCGATTGCGGTCCGGCCGGGCCCGCAGTCGAATCCACCGCCGCCTGGATCACCGGGGCCAGCAGGGCCACCATCTCCTCCCGAGGGGCCGAGGCCAGCGGCTCCACCCGGATCACGTAGCGGGACATCATGATCCCGACGATCTGGGCGAAGGCCCGGGCGGCCTGCGGCCGGGGAGTGCCGAAGGCCTGCTCCAGCCGGGGCATCAGGATCTGCTCCAGCACGCTGCGCAGGATGCCGGCCCCCAGCTCACCGGTCATCGCCCCGCGCAGCAGGGCCAGCAGCGGCGCCCGGCGTTCCTCGTCCTCCCAGACCCCGACGACGAGCCCGGCCAGCCGCTGCCCGAACTGTTCTCTCGGCCCGGCCGCGAGCAGTTCGGGCAGCACCTCGAACGGGTTCACCGGAAAGTCCACCGAGGCGATGAAGACCTGTTCCTTGGACTTGAAGAAATGGTGCACCAGAGCGGGATTCACCCCGGCGTCGGCCGCGATCGCGCGGATCGTGGTGCCCTCGTAGCCCCGGTCGGAGAAGAGTTTTCTTGCGGCGGCGAGGATCTCGTCGCGCGTGCCGGAGTTTCCCGGCCGCCGTCCGGCCACTTGCCATCACGTCCTTACGCCGTCCTGCGGCGCAGTGTCACCGCCCCCAGCCCGAGGGCGAGCACCACCGCCGTGGCCACGATACCCAGATCCCGCGCCAGGTCCTCGTTCGAGCCGGCTGCGATCAGCCCGACCGCCTCCACCGCGTACGAGAGCGGGAACACCGCCGAGACCGCCTCCAGCACCGGGTTCATCGCCTCCCGGGGCACGAAAAGGCCGCACAGCAGCACCTGCGGCATGACCACCAGAGGCATGAACTGCACGGCCTGGAACTCGCTGCTGGCGAAAGCGCTGGTGAACAGGCCCAGGGCGGTGCCGAGCAGGGCGTTCAGCGCGGCCACGAAGATCAGCAGGCCGGCCGAGGAGGCCACGTCCAGCCCCAGCCCGGCCACCGTGACCAGGACCAGGATCCCGACCTGGAGCAGGGCGGTCAGGCCGAAGGCGAGGGCGTAGCCGAGCAGCAGGTCGGCGCGGCCCAGCGGCATGGTCATCAGGCGTTCCAGCGTGCCGTCGCGCCGCTCGCGCAGGGTCACCACCGAGGACACCAGGAACATCACGGTGAACGGGAAGATGCCGATCAGCGCGGGCCCGGCCCGGTCGAAGCGCTCCGGCTCGTCCAGCACGTAGCGCAGCAGCACCATCAGGACCGAGGGGAAGAGCACGAGCAGGGCGACGGTGCGCCGGTCGTGCGCCAGCTGCTGCAGCACCCGGTGGGCGGTGGCCCAGATCCGCCGGGCGCTCACGCCGCCACCTCCGCACTGTGCACCAGGCTCACGAAACCTCGCTCGGCATCCGGTTCTCCGGTGCGTTCCAGCAGGCGGGCGGGGGTGTCGTGGAACAGCAGCCGGCCCTCGCGCAGCAGCATCAGCCGGTCGCACCGCTGTGCCTCGTCCATCGCGTGGCTGGAGATCAGCAGGGTCACGCCGTCTGCGGCCAGATCACCGAAGAGCTGCCACAGTTCGGCCCGCAGCACCGGGTCCAGCCCGACCGTGGGCTCGTCCAGCACGATCAGCCGGCTGCGGCCGAGCAGGGCCACGGCCAGGCTGACCCGCGAGCGCTGCCCCCCGGAGAGCGCCCCGGCCAGCTGGTTCTCCCGGCCGGTGAGCCCGACCAGATCGATCGCCCGGCGCACCTCGGCCGGGTCGTCGCGGCGGACCGCGGCGAAGTAGCGCAGGTTCTGGGCCACGGTGAGATCGGGATAGACGGCGGCGCTCTGCCCCGAGTACCCCACCTGCCGGCGCAGGGCCGGTGAACCGGCCGGATGTCCGAGCACGGTGATCGAGCCGCCGGAGATGCGCTGCACCCCGACCAGCGCCCGGATCAGCGTGCTCTTGCCCGACCCGCTGGGCCCGATCAGCCCGGTGACCTGCCCGGCGGGCAGGTCCGCATCGATGCCGTGCAGCACCTCACGGCCGCTCCGGGTCACCCGCAGGCCCCGGACCTGGATTGAATTAGTCATGTGTTTAATTTGCTCCTGGGCCGGATGCCTGTCAACGCCCCCGGGCAAAACGGCAGGGCCCGGGTCGGACGACCCGGGCCCTGCGGTGACGGAACTACTCAGGCGAAGAAGGTACGCAGCCAGTCGTACTGCTCCAGCTGCTGGTACGCCTGACCGCCCTCGTGCTGGTTGTAGGCGTACTCCCGGATGCTCTTCTCGCCCTCCCAGGCGTTGTAGGCGCCGTACACCGTGGAGGGCGGGCAGGTCGGGTCCATCAGGGCGACCGAGAACAAGGCCGGCACGCGACCGTCCCGGGCGAAGTTGACCGCGTCCAGGTACGACAGGGTCTCGAACAGGCGGTCGGTGCGTTCCCGGCGGCGGGCCAGGAACCGCACGAGCTCGTCGTAGGGCGAGGTCGCGCTGATCCAGGCCGCGCGGGGGAAGTCGCACAGGAACGGCACGTCCGAGAGCACCGCCTGAGCACCCCCGAGCACACCGCCGGAGATGGCCAGACCGCCTCCCTGGCTGACCCCGGTGACCACCACCTGCGAGGAGTCGACCGAGGCCAGACCCCGGGCGGCGTCGACCGCCAGGGCCGCGTCGGTGATCAGGCGGCGGTAGTAGTGGTTCTCGGGCGAGTCCCAGCCCTGGGTGAGGAAGCCGGGCACCGAGGGGCTGACCGAGCCGGCCACGTCGTCAGTGTCGCCGCCCTGGCCCCGGGTGTCCATCACGAAGTGTGCGTACCCGCCCTGCGCCCAGGTGGTCCGCTCGTGCGGCAGACCCCGGCCGCCGGTGTAGCCGATGTACTCGACGACTCCCGGCAGCGGCCCCTCCCCGCGGTTGGCCGGCAGGTGCAGCCAGCCCTTCACCGGCTGACCGCCGAACCCGGCGAACGTCACGTCCCAGGTGTCCACCGTGGTCAGGCGGTTGTCCACGGGCTCCAGCCGGGTCTCGAACCCGGCCGCCCGGGACTCCTTCAGGGTGCGCTGCCAGAACTCCTCGAAGTCGTCCGGCCGGGGCACCTCCGACCGGTACGTACGTAGCTCGGACAGCGGAAGATCGGCGTATCCCACGGTTTTCCCTCTCGTCTCAACTGCTCGTCGCGTGCACGGCGGCACCGATCAGCGGGGCGTTCTCCGGATCACCGGCCACCCGGATCACCACGTCCCGGGCCAGCCCCTTGCGCAGCGGCGGCTCGATCAGGTCGAACGAACCGGCGATCGACCCACCCAGCACCAGCACCTCGGCGCCGAAGTCACGCACGTAGCCGGACATCGCCTCGCCCAGCGCCTGGAAGGCGTGCTCCAGCACCGCACCGGCCACCTCGGAACCGGACCGGGCCAGTTCGGCGATCTCGTGCACGTCCAGGTCGGCGCCGGTCTGCTCGCGGTAGGCCCGGCGGATCGCCCGGCGGGAGACCGTCTCCTCCAGCTCCTGCCCGCCCCAGACGATGAAGTGCGCCTCGCCCTCGGGAGGCACTCCCGGACCGGACGAGAGCGGAACCCCGTCGGCCACGAAGGCCGATCCCACCCCGGTGCCCAGCGTGAGACAGATCGCGCGCCGAAAACCCTTCGCCGCACCGACCGTGTACTCCCCCAGGCCGAAACTGTCGGCGTCGTTGAGGAAGACGACCCGACCGGGGCGGGCCGGGGCCCGTTCGGTGAAGGCGGTGCCCACGTCGAACCCGTTGAGCGCCTCGAACTTGCCCACTCCCACGAAGCGCCCCACGCCCGAGCGGTAGTCGAAGGGCCCGGGCATGGCCACCCCCCAAGCCGCCCCGGGCTCGACCGCCAGCCAGTCGGCGCCTTCCAGCATCACCTTCATGAAATCCTCGGCCGATGCGTCGGGTTCGACGTGCCACCGGCGCAGCCGCAGCACCTCGGGACCCGTCGGTGAGACCAGGGCGGCGGTCAGGTGCGAACCGCCGATCTCCAGGACCGGGACGTTCACGGCTCGATCACGATGTTGCGCAGCGGCTTACCGTCCCGCAGAGCCTCGGCCTGGGCCCGCACCAAGGCCGTGACCCGGGGCGTCATCGCCGTGGTGTTGCCGCCGACGTGCGGGGTGATCAGGACGTTGTCGAGCTTCCAGAGCGGGTGCCCGGCCGGGAGCGGCTCGGGATCGGTGACGTCCAGCGCGGCCCGGATCCGTCCCTCGGACAGCGCCGCGACCAGGGCGTCGGTGTTCACCACGGGCCCGCGGGCCACGTTCACCAGCAGCGCACCCGGTTTCAGGGCGGCCAGGAAGGCCTCGTCGACCAGGCCGGTCGTGCCGGGACCGAGCGGTACGGCCAGGACCACCACGTCGGCCTCGGGCAGCAACTGCGGCAGCTCGTCGACGCCGTGCACCACCTCGCCGTCGGCGTCGGTGCGCGACTTCGAGGCCACCCGCACCAGCGTGACCTCGAAGGGGGCCAGCCGGCTGGTCACCGCCCGGCCGACCCCGCCCTGGCCGATCACCAGCACCTGCGAGTCGGCCAGCGACCGGGTGGTGCCACCCCGCCACTCGCCCTGCTGGGCCGCCAGCACGAATCCGGGCAGCTCCCGCTGGGCGGCGATGATCAGGCCGACGGCCAGCTCGGCGGTCGAGGTCTCGTGCACGCTCGCGGCGTTGCAGAAGGTGAACCCTTCGGGCAGGGCCTGCGACACCCCGTCGTAGCCGATGCTCTGACTCTGCACCACGCACCGGCCCACCTGCTCGAGGGCCCGGAGCGCGGGTGGTTTGGACAGGTACGGCGGCACCACCAGGTCGAGGTCCTTCCGCGGGGGCGGCTCCTCCAGGTCCCACCTCACCGGCGTGATGCCGGGCAGGCCGGACAGGGCCTGGAACAGCTCGTCACTGGGCAGACTGACCACGATCGACATGCGCCGAAGCCTTACATCCCGGCGTAGCGCTCCGCCAGAGGTACCCGTGACGCGGCGGTCACTCTCCCGAGCGCGTTCTCGACCGTGTCCAGGCCGGCCTCGGCCTGGTCCACCGCCAGAGCAGGCGGTCGCAGTTCCTCGGGCGGGAGGCCGTCCAGGGCCGCCGCCGTGACCAGCCGCCGGGCCTCGTAGGTGGTGGGGCGGTCGAAGAGCGTGGAATAGGGGACGACACAGCCGGCCGCGACCCGCACGCCGTCCAGCCAGACCAGCCCGCCGTCGGCGCCCGGGCCGTCGTGCGTGACCCCGAGCTCGTCGTGCCGGATCACCGCGAAGACCTCGTCCGGCTCCGGAGTGGACTCGGCCAGCTCGTCCACCAGCACCGCGCGCACCACCAGCCAGCCGGCCCGCAGCACGCCGGGCCCGCAGAAGCTCTCACCGTCGAGCCGGTAGACCCCGTTGCGCCAGCGCGCCAGCGTGATCGCCGGCACCGTGGCACCGGAGGCCGGGGGCCCGAAGCCCGGACCGGTCCCGCCGAAGCAGGCACCGGCCCGGGCCTCGGCGAAGAAGTACTCCTGCTGGTCGCGCACCCCCTGCTCGGTCAGCGCCCGCAGGAACAGGTAGTGGCCGTGCAGCAGGGTGGCCAGGTCACGGTCGGCGGCCGCGAGACCGGCGAGCACCTCGGTCAGGGTCACCACCGAGCAGGCCGGGCCGCCGAACGCGGCGGGCACGGTGATGCCCAGCAGGCCGGAGGCGGCGAGCAGGTCCGGCCGCGACCCACCGGTGTCCCGGAGGCGTCCCCGCAGCCACTCGGTCGCAGCGAGCGGGTCTACCTCGGGCGTGTTCATGTCGTCAGCATGCTGGATGAGCAGCGCGGAGGGAACGCCCCCACGCCTACCTCACAGCGAAAGACCGCTCTTGTCACACCGGCCGGGCGTAAGTAAACGTGCAGTAAAGATCCCGGCCGTGAAAGTTGTTGTCGGACAGGCACACTGAGTTGCCGCCAAAGCAAATCTCAGCTTTGGGGCACCCCAAGCGCAGATCGGCCCAGCGCCAGCCCCTCCAGCCCGCTCAGGTCCGAGAGGGTCAGCAGATCGCCGACCCGGTGCAGACCGGGTTCCAGCGTCGGCGCCCGGCGGGTGGCGATCGTGAGAATGTGCGCGGCGCAGGGCGTCTGATACCGGCCGGCGGCCCAGCTGCGCACCGCGCCGGGAGCCGGCCCGGCCTGGGCCACCACCTGCCAGCCGGGACGGCCGGGCAGATGCAGGGCCGAAGGCAGCCGGGCCGCCCCGGGCACCCGCTTCACGCCCCGCAACAGCGTGGTGCTGAACCGGTCACCGGTGGCCAGGTAGGTGCGTACCGGACGGCCCAGAGCAGCGGTGAGCACCTGCTGGTCGGGCCAGTCGACCTGAGCCAGGTGGCGGCGACGGCCGTCGGGCAGGGTGAACTCACGACGGCCGCTGAAGTTCAGCACCGCCTCCCCCGTGGCCGGATCGGTGAAGGAACGCCCGAACAACGCGTAGGTGGCCCCGAGGTCGGCGGCACTCTCCGGGTCACCGGCACCGAGCACGATCCCGATCTCCACGGGCACGGCGGGATCAGCCGAGTCGTGCGCCGCCACGTCGCGGGCCAGCATCCCGGCCAGCACCGGCAGCAGCCGGCCCCCGGTCAGCACCGGGGTGCGAGGGTGCAGGCCGGCCAGCTCGGACAGGTAGCCGGCGTCGGACCCGGTCTCGACGAAGGCCGCGTTCGCCGCCCCGGCCCGCTCGGCCAGGCGCACGTCCGGCACGCCGGAGAAGTTCACCACCACGGTCGCCTGAGCCGCCGCCCGGTAGAGGTCGCTCAGATCACCGCGCAGGTCGAGCATCTGCTCGTAGCGTCCGGGATCGCGCCCGGCGAGCACCGCCTCGACCCCCGCAGCACCCAGTTCGGCCGCCGTGGCCCGACCCAGGTCTCCCGGGCCGTCGAGGATCAGTGCCCGCACGCTCGTCACTCCTTATGTCCGCAACCTTTTCCACTATGCGTGAGGTTGTCCGGGCCCGCGCGACGAGGACGAGCGCAGGGAACAGGGTCCCGTGCTGGATCGGCCACCGGGCCGGGGCCCTTTAACCAGCGGCACGACATGTGGCCGACCCGGCCCGGACAGGAGATGATCATCCGCATGACCGGTTCGCCCCTTCTCGTCGTGCTCGGCCCCTCCGGCAACGGCAAGTCCACCCTCGGCACCGCCCTGAGCGGCATGCTGCGTGTCGACTTCCAGGACGGGGACGACCTGCATCCCGAAGCGAACGTGGCCAAGATGGCCTCCGGGGTGCCGCTGACCGACGAGGACCGCGGGCCCTGGCTCGCCGCGGTGCACGACGAACTGGTCAAGCACGCCGAAGAGGGTCTGGTGGTGGCCTGTTCGGCCTTGAAGCGCAGCTACCGCGACCTGCTCGCCGAGGGCCTGCCCCAGCTCCGCTTCGTGCTGCCCGACGTGCCCCGGGAGGTGCTCGTCGAGCGGGTCGGCCACCGGCCCGGCCACTTCATGCCCGCCACCCTGGTCGACTCCCAGCTGGCGACCCTGGAGCCGCTGGGCGAGGACGAGAACGGCATCACCGTGGACGGCGTGCGGCCGGTCGGCGAACTGACCGAGACGGTGGCTGCCTGGATCCGCGACTCTCAGTAGTTCTTCGATCACTACGCTTCGCTCTGCAACGTTGCTGCAACGTTTCGCATGTAACCGTGACCTTCGTCGCCGGACGCAGCCGTCCGGCGCAGAGGGAGGTTGCGATGCCCGAAGCCGCTTTCGACCCGGCCCACGACTACCCGGTCAGTGTCAAGCGCCCCGACCTGCTGAAGACCCCCACCGGTAAACCCCTTTCCGAGCTCACCCTGCAGAACGTGGTGACCGGGCAGGTGCGCCCGGAAGACCTGCGGATCGCCCCGGACACCCTGCGGATCCAGGCCGAGGTGGCCGACGCCTCCGGCCGCCCGCAGCTCGGGCAGAACTTCCGCCGCGCCGCCGAGCTGATCGCCGTCTCCGACGCCCGGGTGCTCGAGATGTACAACGCGCTGCGCCCGCACACCTCCACCAAGGAGCAGTTGCTGGCGATCGCGCAGGAGCTCGAGACCTCCTACGGCGGTGAGGCCACCGCGGCGCTGGTCCGCGAGGCCGCCGAGGTCTACGAACGCCGCGGCCTGCTGGCCACGGCCGAGGACTGAGGAGCCCCGGATGTCTTCCCTCCCCCACCCCGAGACCCCTGCTCCCCGGCACTCCCGGCGCACCGAGGTCCTCGAGAACCGGCCGGTCAACCTGGACGGCTTCGTGCAGGAGTGGCCCGAGGTCGGGATGGTCGCGATGGAGAGCGACTTCGACCCGCACCCGAGCATCCGGATCGAGAACGGCCGGGTTGCCGAGATGGACGGCCGCGAGCGCGCCGACTTCGACTTCCTCGACCAGTTCATCGCCGACCACGCGATCGACGTGAGCACGGCCGAGCAGGCCATGGCCCTCGGCCCGGACACCGTCGCCCGGATGCTGGTCGACCCCAACGTCTCGCGCACCGACGTCCTGCGGGTGGCCCGGGGGCTCACCCCGGCGGCCCTGCTGGAAACGGTGAAGCGGATGAACATCGTCGAGATCATGATGGGGATGCAGAAGATGCGGGCCCGTCGCACCCCGGCGAACCAGGCTCACTGCACCAGCGCCCGGGACAATCCGCTGCAGGTCGCGATGGAGGCCGCCGAGGCGTCGCTGAGGGGCTTCTCCGAGCTCGAGACCACGCTCGGGGTGGTGCGTTACGCCCCGCTGGTGGCGATCGCCCTGCAGGTCGGCGGGCAGGTCGGCAGGGGTGGCCGGCTCACCCAGTGCGCCCTGGAGGAGGCCACCGAACTCGACCTCGGCATGCGTGGGATCACCGCCTACGCCGAGACGATCTCGGTCTACGGCACCGAGTCGGTGTTCGTGGACGGCGACGACACCCCCTGGTCGAAGGCGTTCCTGGCGGCGGCCTACGCCAGCCGCGGGATCAAGATGCGCTTCACCTCGGGCACCGGTTCCGAGGTGCAGATGGGCAACGCCGAGGGCCGCTCGATGCTCTACCTGGAGATCCGCTGCATCCTGGTGACCAAGGGCGCCGGTGTGCAGGGGCTGCAGAACGGCTCGATCAGCTGCATCGGCGTGCCCGGGGCGGTGCCCGGCGGGATCCGGGCGGTGGCGGCCGAGAACATGATCGCCAGCATGCTCGACCTGGAGTGCGCCTCCGGGAACGACCAGTCCTTCAGCCATTCCGCGATGCGCCGCACCTCCCGGCTGATGCCGCAGATCATGGCGGGCACGGACTTCGTCTGCTCCGGCTACTCCAGCACCCCCAACTACGACAACATGTTCGCCGGCTCGAACGTCGACGCCGAGGACTACGACGACTGGAACGCGATCCAGCGCGACTACCAGATCGACGGCGGTCTGCAGCACGTCGGTGAGGCCGAGATCCTGGCCGCCCGCAGCCGGGCCGGGCACGCCCTGCAGGCCGTGTTCGCCCACCTCGGGCTGCCCGCGATCACCGACCGGGAGATCGAGACCGCCGTCTACGCGCACGGTTCCGACGATCTGGTGCCCCGCGACGTGATCGAGGACCTGAAGGGCGCGGCCGCGGTGATGGAACGCGGGGTCACCGGCCTCGACCTGGTGAAGGCGCTGCACGAGCGGGGTTTCGCCGACATCGCCGGCAACCTGCTCACGGTGCTGCGGCAGCGGGTCTCCGGAGATCTGCTGCAGACCAGCGCGATCCTGGACGCGAACCTGGAGCCGCTGTCGGCGGTGAACGACGCGAACGACTACGCCGGCCCCGGAACGGGTTACCGTCCCAGCGGCGAGCGGTGGGAACAGATGAAGAAGCTGCGCCACGTGACCAGTGCAGAGAACCCGGAACTGGAGGTCCAGTGAACACTCTCGAGCTCAGGGAGCGGGGCCGGGCCGAGAGGGGCACCCGGCCGGACGAGGTGGTCCTCGCCCTCTCCCCCGGATTCGCCACCTTCTTCACCAAGACCATCGTCGACGTGCCGCACACCGAGGTGGTGCGGCAGATCCTGGCCGGCATCGAGGAGGAGGGCGTGCACGCCCGGGTGATCCAGGTGCGGGCCCGGGCCGACCTGGCCGCGATGGCGCACCTCGCGGCCCGGCTGTCCGGCTCCGGCATCGGGATCGGGGTGCTGGCCCGGGGAACCAGCATGATCCACCAGAAGGACCTGCCCCGGCTCAGCTCGCTGGAACTGTTCCCGCAGTCTCCGCTGATGACCCCCGAGGTGTTCCGGGCGATCGGCCGCAACGCCGCCCAGTACGCCAAGGGCGAGTCACCGCAGCCGGTCCCGACGCTGAACGACCAGATGGCCCGGCCGCGCTGGCAGGCCAAGGCCGCGCTGCTGCACCTGAAGGAGTGCGAACTGCTGGTGAAGGGCGCGCCCCCGGTCGAGGTCGAGCCCGTTCTCGAAGCATGAACCTGGTGGTCGGGGTCGACATCGGCAACTCCACCACCGAGGCCTGCGCCGCCCGGCTGGGCCCCGCGGGGGTCGAGTTCCTGGGCAGTGGGCTGGTCGCGACCACGGGCGTCAAGGGCACGTCGGCCAACGTGGACGGTGTGGAGGCGGCGGTCAGAGCCGCACTGAAGACGTCCGGGGCCTCGTTGGGTGCGCTCCGGCAGGTTTTCGTCAACGAGGCTACGCCGGTGATCAGCGGTCTGGCGATGGAGACGATCACCGAGACGCTGATCACCGAGTCGACGATGATCGGGCACGATCCGCGCACGCCCGGCGGCGCCGGCCTCGGGGTGGGCGACACCGTGGCGTTCGGCGAACTGGACGGATGTTCGCCCGGTGACGAGGTGATCGTGGTGGTCCCCGTCGGCGTCGACTTCGCCGTGGTCAGCAAGACCCTGAACGCCGCCCTGGAGCGCGGGGTCGAACTGCGCGGCGCGGTGCTGGGCAACGACGACGCGGTGCTGGTGGCCAACCGCACCGACCGCCGGATCCCGATCGTGGACGAGGTGCGACTGGTTGCCTCGGTACCCCTGGGCATGCGAGCGGCGGTGGAGGTGGCCGCGCCCGGGCGCACCATCCGCACCCTGTCCAACGCCTACGGTCTGGCCACGGTGTTCGGGCTGGACGCGGAACAGACCCGGGCGGTCTCACCGGTCGCCCGGGCCCTGACCGGCATCCGCTCGGCCGTGGTGGTGCGCACCCCGTCCGGCGAGATCAGCGACCGGCGGATCCCGGCCGGAAGCATCGAGCTGCGGGGTGAGACGGCAACCCTGCGGATCGACGTCGGCGAGGGTGCCGAGGCGATCATGAGCGCCCTCGAACGGATCACCCCGCTGCTCGACGCCTCGGGTGAGGCGGGCACGAACGTGGGTGGGATGACGGCCTCGGTCAAGGAGAACATGGCCGACGTCTCCGGGGTCGACCCGGCCGAGGTGCGCATCGGCGACCTGCTGGCGGTGGACACCTTCGTGCCCAGAGACGTGCGGGGCGGGCTGGCCGGTGAGGTCGCCCTGGAGAACGCGGTGGCGCTGGCCGCCATGGTGCGCACCAGCCACGGCCCGATGCGCCAGGTCGCCGAGGCCGTGGCGGAAAGGCTTCGGGCCGCGGGGGCGGAGCAGGTCGAGGTGGTGATCGGCGGGGTGGAGGCCGAGATGGCCACCCGTGGAGCGCTGACCACTCCCGGCACCGATCGTCCATTGGTCGTTCTCGATCTGGGCGGCGGTTCCACCGACGCGGCCCGGGCCGATCGGTCCGGCTCGACCGCCACCGTGCACGTGGCCGGCGCGGGCGACCTGGTCACCCGGCTGATCGCCGCCGAACTGGGGGTGCCGCGGGACCTGGCCGAGCAGATCAAGCAGGCCCCTCTGGCCAAGGCCGAGAGCTTCTTCCACCTCCGCCTGGAGGACGGCACCGTGCAGTTCTCCGAGGACCCGCTCCCGCCCGAGGTCTTCGCCCGGGTGGTGGTGCTGGGCACCGACGCCCTGGTGCCGATTCCCGGGCGTCAGGGACTCGAACGCATCCGCCAGGTCCGGCGTACCGCCAAGCACCGGGTCTTCGTGGTCAACGCGCTGCGCGCGCTGAAGCAGATCGCCCCCTACGGTGACCTGCGCCAGATCGGTTTCGTGGTGCTGCTGGGCGGTTCGGCCCTGGACTTCGAGATCCCCGAACTCGTCGCCGACGCGCTGGCCCCCTACGGAATCGTCTGCGGCACCGGCAATGTGCGCGGCACCGAAGGCCCCCGCAACGCCGTGGCCAGTGGCCTGGTGCTCGCCCAGGCGGCCGGATGAAACCCCGCGTGGTGGTGCTCACGAGCGGCCCGCTGGACCTGCTGCGCGAGATCTGCGCCGGCCTGGAAGAAGAAGGGGTGCCGTTCGAGGTCGTACCCCAGCGGACGGGGACGGCGTGGGACCTGGCCCACCGGGCCGCAAACCGCTCCCCGCTGCAGGTCGGGGTCGGGCTCGACGCAACCGGGCTGACCATCGTCCATCATTCGAAACTACCCACCGAAAAACCGGTCTCGCGCGACCAGGCCGCCACCCCGCAAGCCGCGCGCCGGGCCGGCCGCAACGCCGCCCGCGTGGTCGTCTCCGCACCACTCAACCTCGAGGAGCCAGCATGAGCCGCCTGACCCTGACCGATGCCCAGAGGATGATCGACGCCGGGGTGAAGGAGGCGATCAGCATCGGCCAGCCGATGAACATCGCGGTGGTGGACGACGGTGGCCACCTGGTGGCGTTCGTGCGGATGGACGGCGCGATCAAGGCCAGCATCGACATCTCCACCCGCAAGGCGCGTACCTCGATCATGATGGAGATGCCCACCGCCGACCTGGCCCAAGCCACCCAGCCGGGCGCCGAACTGTACGGCCTGGAGCATCTTTCCGGTGGGCTGGTGACCTTCGGCGGGGGCATCCCGGTACTGCGCGAGGGTCAGACGGTCGGCGCCGTCGGGGTGAGTGCGGGTTCGGTCGACCAGGACGTCACCGTGGCCCAGGCCGCGGTGGCCGCCTTTTAGCCGCTGCTCTCCCGCACCACCAGCTCGAACGGAACGTCGATCTCGCGGGGCTTGCCCTGGGGGTCGTCGAGCCGGTTCAGCAGCGCGTCCACCGCGGCCTTGGCGATCCCGGCCTTGTCGGGGCGCACCGAGGTGAGCGCGGGCACGCTGAAGCGGGAGGCCTCGATGTCGTCGAACCCCACCACGGCCATGTCCCGCGGCACTCGGACGCCCTGGTCGTGCAGCTCCCGCAGGGCGCCGGCGGCCAGTTCGTCGCTGAAGCAGAACAGCGCGTCCGGGCGTTCGGGCCACTGCAACAGCTCACGCACCGCGGCCGCCGCACTGGTGCGGCGGTAGTCGGGGGTGCGCAGGTAGAGGCCGGCCGGGTCCAGACCGGCTGCTTGCATGGCCTTCTGGAAGCCCTTGAGCCGGTAGCGCGAGGTCGCGTCCCGCGCGCCACCGCTCCCGCCGAGGGCCGCGATCCGGGTGCGTCCCCGCTCGATCAGGTGGGCCACCGCCTGCCGGGCCGCCTCGACGTTGTCGATGCCGACGTGGTCGAGCGTGGTGCGGGCGGTGCGCTCCCCCAGCAGCACCAGCGGGCGGGTGCCGCTCAGGCCGGCCAGGTCGACCCCGCGCAGGCCCAGCGAGCTGAACAGCACCCCGTCCACCCAGCTGGCCTGGGCCAGCGAGGTGATCAGCTGTTTCTCCCGCTCCGGGTCGCCGCCGGACTCGTCGATCTGCACGGTGATCCCGGCCGAGGTGGCGTAGTCGACCACCTCGTGGGCCAGCTCACCGAAGTAGGAGACGTTGATCTCCGGCAGGACCAGCATGATGATGCCGGTGCGGCCCTGGCGCAGACTGCGGGCCACCAGGTTGGGCCGGTAGTCCAGTTCCTCCAGGGCCGCCTGCACCCGGGCCCGGGTGGCCGGGGCGATGTGCTGGAAGCCGTTGACCACGTTGGAGACCGTGCGCACGCTGACACCGGCCTTCTGGGCCACGTCGCGCAGGGTCACCGCCATCCGCGCACCTTCTCACATCCCCCGGTCCCGGAGCGTCCCCGGCCTAGTCCTGCCAGCCGTTGGTGGCGCCGGTCTCCAGCTTCACGTCGTCGGTGGTGCCGGTGACGATCGCCCGGATCGTCTCGACCGGGAGCTTGGGGGTGCCGTCGGAGTACAGCAGGCCGTTGGTCTCCTGCCCGGTGTCCATGAACTGGGTGTAGCAGAAGCCGACCACAGTGGGCGCGGCCCGCAGGGCGTCGAAGAGCTCCCCGACGATGGTCCGGTACTCCGCCGGCGAGGTCACGCTGGCGTAGCCCCAGTCGTCGGGGTTCGCCGACAGCGAGATGCCGCCGAACTCGGTCATCATCAGCGGGGCCACCCCGGCGTCCCACTTGACCAGGGCCAGCGGGTCGACCACCGGTTTGCGGCCCTGCACCCCCAGTTCCGAGCGCACCAGGGCGTCGGCGGCCTCGGCGGTACCCCAGTTGCGGGCCAGACCGGGACCGGTGGTGGTGTAGTCGTGGATGCCCATGATGTCGCTGTCCACGTGCTCCCACCCGTCGTTGGAGATCACCGGACGGGTCGGGTCGAGGGCGCGGGTGAGCGCGGTCAGGCCCTTGGCGAAGTTCTGCTGGGCCGCGTCGGCGGCGATGTCCTGCACCCCCCAGCTCTCGTTGAAGGGCACCCAGACCACCACGCTCGGGTGGCTGCGGTCGCGCCGCACCAGATCGGTCCACTCACGGGTGAGCAGTTCCACCGCGGTGTTGGAGAACGAGTACGCCGCGGCGGTCTCGCCCCACACCATCAGGCCGAGCTTGTCGGCCCAGAACAGGAACCGCGGGTCCTCGGCCTTCTGGTGGTTGCGCACCGAGTTGAAGCCCATGGCCAGCAGCAGTTCCACCTCGCCGCGCAGCTGGGCGGTGCCGGTGCTGGCGTTGTGGGTCTGCGGCCGGTAGCCCTGGTTGAGCACCGAGCGGGTGTAGATCGGGGCGTCGTTGAGCTTGAACGCCCCGCCGCCCACCGAGACCGACCGCAGGCCGGTGTAACTGGCCACCTCGTCGAGCACCGCACCGGAGTCCCGGTCACGCACCACCACACCGATGTCGACGAGGTTGGGGTGCTCCGGGCTCCACTGCAGCCGGGCCCGGTCCTGACCGTTGACCAGGGCCGGGATCTTCAGGTCGAAAGCCGTGGTGGTGAGCCGGGCCACGGTGCTCTGCTCGGCCAGCACCTCGCCGCCGAAGCTCACGGTCACGTCGATCCGGGCGTTCGCCGCAGGCAGCCGGTTCAGCGTGACCTCACCGTGCACCGCACAGCCGGCCACGTCGGGACGCCAGTAGACCTCGGTGACGTGCGTGGCCGGGACCGACTCGGCCCAGACCGTCTGCCAGATGCCGGTGGTGCGCTCATACCAGATGCCGTGGGTCTTCTCCCGCCAGTCCTGCTTGCCGCGCGGGGCCTCCAGGCTGAACGGGTCGTCCTCGGCCCGCACCACCAGAACGTGCTCGTCGGTCCCGGCCTGCAGCACGTCGGTGACGTCGACAGTGAAGGGCGTCTGCCCCCCGACGTGGTGGGTCACGTGGTGGCCGTCGACCCAGACGTCGGCCACGAAGTCGACGGCGCCGAAGTGGATCAGCGCCCGGCGGCCGCCGTCCCGGGCCAGCACCTCGTCGGCGACCGTTCGGCGATACCAGACCACCGGGTGGAAGCCGGTGTCACCGATGCCGGAGGCGGGTGACTCCGGCGGGTAAGGCACCTCGATCTTCCGGTCGAAGGGACCGTCCTGGTACCAGTGCCCGGCCAGCCCGCGGGCGGCGTCGTCGTACGCGAAGTCCCAGCTGCCGTCGAGGTTCACCCAGTCCGGCCGCACCTGCAGGGGCCGGGGGTACGAACCGTCCTGTTCTGTCGCCTTCACGTCTGTGGACCCTCTTTCAAGCGGCGTCGTCGGCAGTTCGGTGACAGCATGGGGCAGATGTTTGCAACGATGCAACCCGCAGGTGGACCGCCCGTCGTCACATCCGCGGTCCCGTCCGGCCAGGGTCTTGCATCGATGCAAACGGGTGTGTCAACCTCCACCCAGCCAGGTCGTCGTCCAGGAGCCCCTTGCGACACGTCCGGCTTGAGCGGGCCGCACAATGAGGAGCGAATGCCGTATGCGTGGGAACTACACACGCCGCAACTTCCTGGCCATGGGAGGCGGCCTGTCGCTGGCGGGCCTGTTGTCCGCCTGTGGCTCGCCGGTCGTCACCAGCCTGACCGGAGGTCAGCCGGCCACCGCAGATGTGATCTTCTGGCATCTGTTCGGCGGCGGCGACGGCGAGAACATGACCAAGATGGTCGATCTGGTGCAGGGCACCACCGGTAACTCGGTCGAGTCCACCCTGCTCGCCTGGGGAAATCCTTACTACACCAAGCTCTCCCTGGCCGCCTCGAGCCAGCGGCCGCCGGACGTGGCGCTGACCCACCTGTCCCGGCTGCCCACGCTGGCCCAGGCCGGCCTGCTCACCCCCTACCGGGAGACCGGTCTGGCCGATCTGGGCGTCACCCAGGACAAGTTCACCCCGGCCGCCTGGGAGAAGGCGACGATCGACGGGGAGACCTGGGCGCTGCCCCTGGACACCCACCCGTTCGTCCTCTACTACAACGTGGCGGCGGCCGAGCAGGCCGGGCTGCTGAACCCGGCCGGCGACAACCTGACCGACATTTCCGGCGCAGACCGCTTCGTCGAGGCGCTGACCGAGATGAAGAAGGTCACCGGCGGTTACGGCGCGACGATGCCGACGATCACCGACCCGTCCACGGTCTGGCGCTGGTTCTACACCGTGTACAGCGGTCTGGCCGACCCGGTCGTGTCCGACTCCGGCACCCGGGTCACGGTCGACGACGCGGCCATGGACGAGGCCTTCGCCTTCCTCCAGAAGCTCACCACCGAGCTGGAACTGATGCCCGCCAGCGCCACCCCGGCCCTGGCCAACCAGCAGTTCAGCACCGGCGAGGCGGGTTTCCTGCTGGACGGGGTGTGGAACCTGCCGCTTTACGCCGGGGTGAAACTGCCCGACGGCAAGGACCTCGAGTTCAACATGGTGCCGATCCCGGCGCTGCTGGGCAGCGAACCGGTGGCCTACGCCGACTCGCACGCCCTGATCATCCCGGCCTCCGACGGCCGGTCCGCCGAACGCGCCGGGTACGCCGCGCAGTTCGTCCAGGGCCTGCTCGAGAACAGCACGATCTGGACCGGCGGCGGCCACGTACCGGCCTGGCTCCCGGTGCAGGAGAGCGCCGAGTTCCAGGAACTGAGCCCGCAGAAGAACTACGTGGACGCGGCTTTCAACGCGGTCTACGACCCGACCGGCTGGTACACCGGTGCCGGCTCGGACTTCCAGAACCAGATGGGCGGCGTGGTCTCCACCGTGCTCACCGGGGGCACCAGCCCGGCCGGCGGGACCAGCCAGATCAAGTCGGCGCTGCGCAAGCTCGCCGAGACCAACGCGCCGGTCAGCTGAGGAGCGAACAGGTGACAACGACGACTACTGCTCCCGCTCCCGGGATCGCAAAGGTGGAGACCTCCGCGGTCGAGACCTCGGGCCGCGACAACCGGGCCGGCTGGCTCTTCTCCGCCCCGTTCCTGATCCTCTACGGGCTGTTCCTCGTCGGGCCGGTCCTGGTCGGTCTGGTGATCAGCTTCTTCAACACCGCCACGGTGAAGAACGACCTCGGCGAGTTCGTGGCGTTCGAGAACTACACCGCCGTGCTGGGCAACGTCGACTTCTGGAAGTCGATGTGGCACAGCACCCTGTTCACCCTGCTCACGGTGCCCTTCCTGGTGGTCCTGCCGCTGGTCGCAGCCGTCCTGGCCAGCCGGATCAGCCGTAACCGCTGGTTCTTCCGGATCGCCTTCTTCGCCCCCTACGTGGTGCCCTCGGCCTCGGTGGCGCTGATCTTCGCCTTCCTCTACGCCCCCCAGATCGGCCTGTTCGCACAAGGTTTCGACGCGGTCGGGCTGACCGCCCCGGACTTCCTGGGCAGCACCAACGGCGCCTGGCTGGCGGTCACGATCCTGACCGTGTGGTGGACCTTCGGTTTCAACTTCGTGCTCTACACCGCTGCGCTGCAGGACATCCCGGAAGACACCTACGAGGCCGCCGCCATCGACGGCGCCTCGGCCTGGCAGCAGATGCGCTCGATCACCGTGCCGCTGCTGCGCCCGACCATCGGCCTGGTGCTGCTGCTGCAGATCCTGGCCTCACTGAAGGTCTTCGACCAGATCTTCATCCTGCTGCAGGGCGGCCCGAACCTCACCACGCGCCCGGTGATCCAGTACATCTACGACACCGGTTTCACCACCTACCGGGGCGGTTACGCGGCCGCCGCGACCATGGTCTACTTCCTGATCCTGGTCGCGATCTCGGCAGTCTGGATGTTCGCCACCCGCCGTCGCGGCGCGGACGCGTGAGGAGAAAACCATGAGCACTGCAACCCTTTCGCGTCGCTCCCAGAACCGGGAGACCTCGCAGGCGGACAAACTCGGCTCCAAGACGTTCAACCGGCTGGCCGCCACCTGCCTGACCCTGTGGGCGCTGATCTGGCTGGTGCCGTTCGCGTTCACGGTGATCACGTCGTTCCGCCCGGCGGCCGAGATCACCGCCGACCCGATCAGCATCTGGTCGGACAACTGGACCCTCGACGCCTACACCGCCGCCTTCGAGCTGAACTCGATCGGCTGGTGGTACCTGAACAGCTTCCTGATCTCCACGCTCTCGGTGGTCTTCACCGTGATCGTCTGCTCGCTCATCGGTTTCGGGCTGGCGCACCTGCGCTTCCGGGCCAAGAGCGTGCTGGCCGTGGTGATCCTGGCCGGGCTGATGGTGCCGATGGAGGCGCTGGTCCTGCCCCAGTTCATCGAGTTCCGGGCGCTCGGGCTGCTCGGCACCTACTGGGCGCTGATCCTGCCGGCCACCGCCTCGCCGGTCGCGGTGTTCGTCTTCCGCTCGTTCTTCAAGGGCATCCCGGAGCAGCTGATCGAGGCGGCGCGGATCGACGGCGCCTCGTGGTGGCGGGTCTACTGGCAGATCTGCCTGCCGCTGACCCGGCCGGCCATCTCGGCGGTGGCCATCTTCACCTTCGTCACCACCTGGAACGCGTTCCTGTGGCCGCTGCTGGTGCTCACCCAGACCAAGTCGCAGACCATCCCGGTGGGTCTGAGCGGCCTGCTCGGGGCCACCGGCGTGAACCAGGCCGAGGTGCTGGCCTCGGCGGTACTCGGTCTGCTGCCGCTGCTGGCAGTGTTCCTGGTGGCCCAGCGCCAGATCACTCAGGGCATTGCGAGCACGGGCATCAAGTAAAAGGCAACCAACTGTGGACGTCCGTGGGCCCCTTTGGGTGCCCGCGGACGTCCTTAGTTTGTTGGGTTTGGTTAGCCTCGGGCCGTGCAGATCGTCGAACTCCTGGTCTCCCCCGTGCACCGGTTCGAGGGCCGGCCGTCGGACGGGGCCGGGCCGTTGCCGCCGGGTGAACTGGTGCCGGAGATCTCGGTGCGGGAGCGGCTGGGGGTGGTCGGCGACCGCTACTTCGGCAAGGCCGCCCACCGGGACGCGCTGGTCACCCTGATCGCGCAGGAGTCGATGGAAGGGCTGCCGCCGGGCACCGGCCTGCTGCAGACCCGGCGCACCATCATGGTGGCCGGGATCGAGGTGGACTCGCTGGTCGGGCAGGTGCTCACGCTCGACTCCGGGGACGGGCCGGTCTCGTTCGCGGTGAAGCGCCGGGCCAATCCCTGCGCGTGGATGGACGTGTCGATCGGGCCGGGGGCCTTCCGGGCGCTGCGCGGGAAGGGCGGCATCCGCTGTGTCCCGCTGAACGACGGAACGCTTCGGCTCGGCCCGGTGAAGGTCGAGATCAGTTCGCCCGGCTGAGTTCTGGGCAGGCCGGAACCCGCCGCGCGTGGCCCCGCGGCGGGTTCCGGGGTCTCAAGGGCGGCCTCAGACCGTACGTCGGTTGCCCAGGTTGATCCAGAGCAGCAGCACGATGATCGCCCCGATGATCGAGCCGATCAGGCCGGAGGGCTGGAAGAAGCCGTCGGTGGAGTCCTTGCCGAAGATCAGGTAGCCGAGGAAGCCCCCGACGAACGAGCCGACCACGCCGATCGCGATGGTGGTCGGGATCGACATGTGCTGTCGGCCGGGCACCAGCAGCCGGGCGACCGCGCCGGCGATCAGGCCGACGATGAGCAGAGTGATGATCAGGCCAAGCATGGTCAGGATCCTTCCGAGAGGGGTTCCTTGCTGTCCTGACCTCTACGCAACCACCCCTAGGGCTGGTCCGGCACACCCCTAGGGAGGGTTATCGTCCTTTCGTGACGAAGCCACCGATCCTGCTCGCGCTCGTCAACGACTACGACGTGGTCGCCAACGGCCTGGCCACCATGCTCGACGACTACCGCGACCAGGTGCTGATCGCCGAGATCGACCTCAACCTCGGGGTGGACGACCACGTCGACATCGTTCTGTACGACACCTTCGCCCAGCCCGAGTCCGACGTGGACGAGCTGAGCACGCTGGTGGCCAACCCCCGGGCCCGGCGGGTGGTGGTCTACACCTGGAACTTCCATCCGATGCTGATCCAGCGGGCGCGGGAACAGGGCATGTCCGGCTACCTGTCCAAGACGATGTCCGCCCGCGACCTGGTCGCGGCACTGCAGGCGGTGCACGCCGGCGAGATGGTGATCAGCGAGCAGTCCCCCGGGGCCCGCACCGCGCCTGGGCTGAACTGGCCCGGCCGCGGCGAGGGGCTCACCGACCGCGAGGCCGAAGTGCTCGCCCTGATCACCCAGGGCATGAGCAACGCCCAGGTGGCCGAGTTGACCTACCTCAGCCCGAACACGATCAAGTCCTACATCCGCAGCATCTACCGCAAGATCGGGGTGGAGAGCCGTACCCAGGCCGTGCTCTGGGGCGTCGGGCACGGATTCACCCCCGATCACCACCGGATCGAGCACTGGAAGGGCGGGCCGTGAGCGGTGGCGGGCCGTAGGGTCTGGGCATGGCTCACATCCACAAGGCCACGCTGACGCCCTCGAAGCTCGAACTGCTCACGCCCTGGCTGCGCTCGCGGGCCTGGGCCGACGGCAGCGGTGGAGTGCAGACCATCGGCGCCTACCGTTTCGACGACCCGCAGGGCGAGGTCGGGATCGAGACGTTCCTGCTCCGGACCACCACCGGCGCCGTGCTGCACGTGCCCGCCACCTACCGCAGCGAGCCGTTGCGCGGGGCCGACGAGCACCTGATCGGCACCACCGAGCACTCGGCCCTGGGCACCCGCTGGGTCTACGACGGCTGCGGCGACCCGGTCTGGGCCGCCGTGCTCACCCAAGTCGTCCTCACCGGCGGGACGCAGGCCTCGGAGATGGTCGACGACGGCAACGGCGGCCTGATCGAGCGCCCACCCACGGCCACCGTGGTGGGCAGCGGAGAGGCCGGCGCCGAGGTTCCTCCGGTGGCCGGTGCGCAGCCGCACGACGAGGCGGGGTACACGGTGGTCACCACCGGTGGGCCGGTGCTGGTGGTGGCCCGTGAGGTGGGCAGGGAGCTCACCGGGGTCACGCACACCCTCACGGTGCGCTGGGCCGACGCCGAGCCGGTGATCGTGGCCGGGATCCGTCAGTAGGTCCGCGCGGTGAGCCGCTGACCGGCACGGGAGGTCAGGCCCAGTCCCAGGTCGTCGAGGACTTCGCGGATGTCGTCGACGGCCAGCGACCCGTGGCGTTCCAGGGTCAGGACCGGCCGGCCGCTCGCGTCGGTAGGCAGGGCCCGGTGAAAACTGATCACCGACGTGGACATCGGGGCGAACCGCGGATAGGCCGCCCGGGCCGCGGCCTCGTCCTGGTGTTCCAGAACGGCGAAGTTGGGCACGTGCCCGAAGTCGACCCGGAGCCCGGAAGCCTTCCAGTGGGCCGGGCTGTCCTCGGCGCCGGTCAGGTGGTGCGAACGATTCGCAGAGGTGACGTACAGCAGGTCGGTGCCGGCCGCGTCCAGGCAGCGGGCCAGGAAAGCGTTGGACGGGCAGGCGTATCCCGGCGCGATCACCTGCACGGTGCGCACACCGTTCTCCGTGACGGTCAGATGGTCCGGGACGTGCGTCGCGGCCGGGCCGCGGAAGCCGAAAGGGCCCATCCCGTAGAGCACGTCGATGACGGTCAGGATGCGGCGCCGGTCGAGCCCGTCCGGCAGTGCGGCCCAGTCGAATATCCCGGCCACGCCCGAGGGCGGCACGGTCACACTGCCGGGCTGGTCGGCGGGGCGGCCTTTCATCCGGTTCAGTCGCTGCACCGATTCGGCCTCGGGCCGGGCCGTGATCGCGTAGAAGTTGGCGAACCCGTGACCCACCACCGTCCCGGCCGCCAGCCAGTCGGCCAGCAGCGCCTGCGCCGCCCGGTCGCCCAGCACCGCCGATACCCGCTCTGCGGGCCTGGACTCGATCGTGGTCATGTCCTGCCTCCCTGCCGGAAACGAGCGCTGCCCGCGACCTGCTGATACCGGCCGGACGGGGGAAGTAGGTTGGGGGCACCGCGTCCGAAGGGGGAAAGATGTCCTATCCACCACCCACGTACCACGGTGAGTCCGGCGAGAAGACGGCCTGGATCCGGCCGGGCGATGCCGCGCCGGAACTGCCGCTGGCCAAGACCGTCACCAGCTATCTGGCCACCGGTGAACAGACCAACGGCCGGTTCGGGCTCTACCGCTGGGACTTCCTGGGCCCACGGAGTGGGCCGGATCCGCACTTCCACCGAGGCATTTCTGAGTCGTTCTTCATTCTGTCCGGCACTGTGCGGCTGTACGAGGGCAACGAATGGGTGGACGCACACGCCGGCGACTTCTTCTACGTCCCGGAAGGCGGGATCCACGGCTTTCGCAACGAATCCGGCGAACCCGCCTCCATGCTGCTGATGTTCGCCCCGGGAGCCCCGCGAGAGGCCTACTTCGAAGGGTTGCCGAAGCTCGCCGAACTGAGCGACGAGCAGCGGGGGCGTTCATGATCGAACACGACACGTACTGGCTCGACTGACCTTTGAGCCGACAGAAGACGGGTGGCGCACCTCCCGGCTGGGAGGTGCGCCACCCGTCCTCAATTCGGTTCTCGATCAGGAAAGACCGCTCACCGAGAAGAAGCCGTCGAGACGGTTGGTGGTCGCGTTGGGCCGGATGTCCGGGCCGACATTGCCCTGGCCCCAGTAGTGGTCACCGAGGTTGGTCACCCAGCTGTTGCTGGCCGCCCGGTAGGTCGCCGGGCTGACCGAACGCCAGCGCACCCCGGCCGGTTCCAGGTCGTTCGCCATCGAGGCCCAGGCCTGCTGCACGGTCAGCGCGTCCCGGGTGGTCCACCACAGGAACGTCTCCGGGAACAGGTAGTTGGCGAAGCGCCGGCCGGTCCCGCCGTCGATGCAGTAGGCGTTGGTGTCGAACCCGTTCAGCAGGTGCAGACCCTGGAACGCCTGGCTCCAGCGGCCGAAGTAGTCGTTCTTGCCGTTGGTGTCCTTCAGCACCTGGCAGCTCTCCAGCTGCAGCCACTCCAGGTTCCGGTCGCCCCAGCGGGCATCGGCCGGGGTGATGTTGCCGTCGTCGTGGTTGCCCTTGAAGGTGAAGCCGCCGGACCAGCCGTGGCCGGTGTACCACTGGGCGTCCACGTCGTCGACGTAGCGGTCGTCCCAGCCGTTCTGCTTGTGGTCCTTGAAGTCCTTCTCGAAGGCGCTGTTACCGCGCCAGTCGAAGGCCACGCTGTGCCCCTTCGACTGCATCACCGACTTGAACCCGTTGGCGCTGTCCTGGGCGCACTGCCACTCGTCCACCGTCTGCTCGATGCCGTTGCTGGCGAACGAGCCACCGGCACCGCCCTGCACACCGCTGGCCGAGCCCTCGCCCTTCTGGTTCACCAGGTCGACGTGCGCGGTGCTGACCAGGCCGTTGGCGTCGGTCACGGTGACCGTCACCGTCTCGGTGAAGTCACCCTTCTCGGGCCGCTGGGCGCCGGCGTAGCGGACCTGCTCGCCGCCCTGCTTCTCGATCGCGACGGACGAGGAGGACCAGTTGTACGAGAACGGCGCCGTGCCACCGGTCACGCCGGCCGCGGCCGAGACCGTACGCCCGTCGCCCGAGGCCTTGAGCTCGACCGTGGGCGCCAACTGGGGAGCGGCGGCGACCAGCTTGCCCTGCACCTTGTCATCGGTGCCGAGCCGGGTCCGCGGCTGGCAGACGTAGTGCGGCAACAGGGAATTGACGCTGCCCTTGCCGGTCGCCCGGACCGCGCTGAGGGCCGGGGCGTAGTAGCCGAGCGTGGGCAGAGACTGCTTGACCCCGTCGCCGTAGAGCTGGGTGCAGGTCTTCAGGGCGCTCTGCGGAGTGATGATGTCGACCTTGCGGTCGGCCTTCACCTCGCGCACCGACTGGCCGAGCTGCACCACCGAACCGTCGCCGGCGAACGAGGCCCGGGCCTTGGCCCCCGGCCCGATCACCGGAACCCCGCCCAGGGTGAGCTGGTACGAGACGGTGGTGTCGAGATTACGGCTGCTGAGCAGCTTTCCGTCGCCGTTGCTGTGATCCAGCGTGGTGTGACCGACCGAGGCCGAGATCCCGTACCCCTGGGGCACGGCCAGCAGCTGACGGGCCTTGCGCAGCGCCTCGTCCTGCGGAATGGTCCTGATCGCGTCGAGCTTGGAGAGGTCGAGCTCCTCGGCCACGGTCGCGCCGCGCCGCTCGTCCACCCCCTTGCCGATCTCCCGGGTGGGCACCCGGGCGAAGCGGGCCTTGTCGACGAAGGCGAACGAGCCGTCCGGGCGAAGAGCGTTACCGACTCCGGCCTTACGGGCGAGCTTCTCGGCCTGCTTCTCGGTCAGTCCTTCCTGCACCACCTGGTACACGGTGGCGGTGAGCGCCTCAGTGGGGGCGGCCTGGGCGGAGAGCGGGGCGAGTACGGCACCGGTGGTCGCCGCGGCCATCGAGAACACGAGGGCGGCACGCTTCCGGGTGGTCCTGGGCATCTGTAACTCCTGGTTCGGGAAGGCCGGGCGGGCAGGCCCGGAACTCCTGGTTCGCAAGGCCGGACGGGCAGGCCCGGCACCCGGAAGAGAGATGGGCACCCCCTCAGCAGATACACAGCCCGCAACCAGAAATTAACTTTGCGTTACGCTTGAGTAGTCAGGACGGCAGCCCGCCGGGTCGACCAGTGTTCGGATCCAGCTCAAGGCGATCCCTGGGGCCGTGCCTGCGGGTTATGACTTTCCGCAGATCTGGACGATCCGTAAGGACCAGATCAGTTCACATTACGGATCGTGCAACCGTGCCAAACCTCATCCATCGACTCCGCGGGCCCGGTGAATCGCTGGAGGATGTCGTTCAGGACATTGAGGTCACAGGCGCTCGGCCCGAGTGCATTAGTGCTGGCCGCCAGGCCCAGACCGGCATGTCACTGAACGTCAGCCTCGGCGGGGCGGGCCTCGGCGGATCGTGTCGGTCAACGCCTTCCAGGCCGTCCCACCGGGCCGGAGTACTCTCCGTTGGCGTGAAGCTTCGTGAGGAACGCGTGTCGATCCCAGGTGCCGGCCACGAGATCAAGTCGGTCGTCATATCCCCCGCCGACGACACCCCCCGCCCCGGCGTCCTGCTCTACACCGACATCTTCCAACTGACCGAGTCCACCCTGCGCACCGCCCGCCGCCTGGCCGCCTCCGGCTTCCTGGTCTGCGTGCCCGAGATCTACCCCCGCGGGGACCTGGCCGGCGTGGCCCTGGAGTTCGACGACGACGGCAAGGCCCGCGGCCTGGCCGGCGCCGCCTCGATGCCCACCGCCCAGTTCGACGAGGACCGCACCAGCGCCCTGGACTACCTGGCCACCCGCCCCGACGTCACCGACCTCCTGGTCACCGGCTTCTGCATCGGCGGCCACCTGGCCTTCCGCGCCGCCTTCGACGAGCGAGTGGCGGCCACGGTGTGCTTCTACCCGACCGGGCTGCAGGACGGGAAACTCGGCGCCGACGTTGCCGATTCGCTCTCCCGCGCTTCGGACATCAAGGGCCGGCTGCTCGTGGTCTTCGGCTCCTCCGACCCGCACGTGCCTGCTGATGCGCGGCTGCAGGTGATCTCAGCGCTGTACGCGGCTGGACTCCCGGACACGGAGCTTCATGTGTATGCGGGTGGGGAGCATGCGTTCATGCGGGACATTGGGGTGCGGCATGATCCTGAGTTGACGGATCTTGCCCTGCGCGAGGCGGTTTCGTTCTTCAGCGGGCGCTCGTAACTAAGGTTGGCGGGGACCGCGACGACGGCCCCCGCCAACCCTAAGCATCGAACTCTCCCGCACGCACACCCCGGAGGAATACCTCCCACTCACTGCGGGCAAAGATCAGTGACTTGACCTCCGCACTTTCGAACAGCCGCACCCGGTCCTCATACTCGACGACCAAGCCTGCTTCACCAGGGACACCCTGAGAGCCCCGAACCCACTCCACGAACCGCCCCCAGCGGTCAGACGGATACACGAGCACCGCACTGGCGTCCCGGGAGTCTCTCACCAACACTTTGCCAGGTAACACAGCAACCTCGACGCAGCTACTTACTGCGCACCAACTTGACCGCCTCCAGGACGCTGCCTGCAACAGCTGATCGTCTTCCAGCATCAGCGAGCTCCATTCCCCGTCCCTGGAACGCTATCCAGGGTCATCCGTCGTTCCCACGGTAGGTAGAAGGCCTCGCATAAACAAGGCAAGAGGATCGCCGAATGGCGCCGCCCATGGTGACACCGTCAACTGTCAAATATTCCCGACTCCCAAAGAAGCTGCCCAGACAGTCGGTTGGGCATGCGACACGTGTCGGTCACTTCGCGCAGATGCAGGTGCCGCGTCAATGGCTTGTCATAGGTGAGGCAAGAGTCGACTAATCGGCTTCTGGCTCGGATGCAACTCGCCCCTAGGCGACGGGAGCGTCACTCAAACCGCCGCCGCAGGTCGGTGCTGCAGGTATTCTGACGGCCTGCTCGTACTTCTCGGGCACTGCAAAGAATTCGATCACTTCGAAGAGACCCATCATCATGGCCAAGAATATCTCTCTGGCCCCTGAATCAGAACCGAAGGATTCGTGGCGGGCCTCCAGCGCTTGTTCCACGCTTACCTGCGTCCAAGTACTCATCCTGCCAGACAAGAGCGAAGTGCGTCTTCGCGCCTCTCACGACGTGTCGGGAGCAGTCCTGACTTTCACTGCTAGTGAATGGCGAGCGTTCACAACCGGGGTCCGGAACTCCGAGTTCGACGTCTGACAACTCCTGACGATGAGACGGCACACACAACCGCTCATCGCCACTCTCCCGGCCACTGTTCCTGTCGCATACCGAAACAGCTAAGACAACGGTTCCTGGGCAGGCGGACCATTTGGCACCAGCCTCTACTCGGCAACCTCCAGCGCTACCTGGCCAAGAGCTTACGACCCACTTATGACGATCAGCTGTACCATCGCCCGGCGCCGAGGATAGAAAACCAATTGGATGTCAAGGGCCTGATGCAGACAGCCCAACAATGAGCTAACGCAAGGCCCCAAACCCAGCATATGCGCGAGACGTTGCCCCTGTACACATAACGGACGACCCTCCCCGCATCGACGCACGTCGAGGGGCTGACAGAATCAATTCGACGACAGTCTGGATGACGAGCCTGGACTACGCCGGAGTAGCGAGTATCCTCCATCGGGTTTGGACGCACTGGCTTTTGTACCACCATCAGCGTGCGCCCCTTCCACGAATACACCCGGAGTTCAATCTCATCACAACTGGAGCCCTCATGCTCGATGCCACCGACGCCACCAACGGGAAGCCGACCCCCTCCCCCTGGCGTCGCGCCATGGCCTGCACCTCAGCGAGTTGCGTCGAAGTAAAATTCGTCGGCGAGGGCGTGCAAGTACGTGATTCCAAGGATATCCCTGGCCCCATCCTCTCCTTCACCAAAGACGAATGGAATACATTCGTGGCCGGAGTGAAGAATTCTGAGTTCGAGGCCTGAAGTTGATTGAGCCGTTGCCCCTGAATCAAAGGAAGCGATCGCGGGGCAACGGCTTCAATCCTTCCGCTGGCGAGCGCATCTTTCTATCCAGGCCAGGCTCTCATTCTCCCCAAGAGCCTGACTTCGAGAAATGGATGTAAACAAATCTCTGTATATTCGTACCTGCGCAGAGCGGTATATGAAACTGGAGTCGGAGACACCTTCGACGACAACTAGATCCTCAGAATCTACTACCTCCGAGTCACGTAGGATCCAGAAGGCCCCATCCATACCTAGATAGGGCCCCACGGAGAAGGGCACAACCTGTACGGTGAGATTGTCGAGAGCCCGGCACAGATCCGTCAGGTGCCGCATTTGCCGCTCTGCAACGCCCGGCGGGAAGTGCCTACGAAAGACGCTCTCATCCATGATCGCGTGGAGTGCCAGGCGTCCGTCGAGCAGACGCTGCTGGCGCTCACCTCTGAGTTTCACCTGGTCTTCAATGAAGTCCGTCGACAAGTTCTCTGAGTGCTTCAGCGGGTCGAGGACCGCCCGAGTAACGTCCGGAATCTGCAGCAGGCCGGGCCACCGCAAATTTTCGTAGGCGTCGATGCGAGTGGCCACCGATTCCAGGCCTATGAAAACCTCGACCTGTTCGTCCCGAGTGCCGTAGTGCGACCACCAGCCCTTGCGCCGCGACTCCAACACCAATTCCTGCAACTGCTGCACATCCTCAGGTGAAGCTCCATAGAACCGGGCAAGATCTCGCACGTCCCGTGGCTGGGGCGCCCGGTCCCCGCTCTCCAACCTGCTGATCTTCGATGCACTGACCATCAACTCACGTGCTGCATCTTCGGCGCTCTTGCCTGCAGCTATGCGCAGGCGGCGGAGCCGGGCGGCGAGGGCGCGGCGGCTGGCGGTGGGGTTCGGGCGTGTACCGGGCATGGCACCCCGCTAGATCAGATGCTTGTCAATTGCCAGGGGCGATTGCATGCTGGACCTACACAAAGTGGTACGAAGCCAAACGTAGCAGTGCCAGAAGCATTTGCCGAGGTTTGTCACCCCGGCCGGCGCCGTACCGACCAGCACCTCGCAGGCCTTGTGCCGATCTTCAGACAGCCAGGTCATGGCAGCTTTCGGCGGAAGCTCAGGTGGTTGAGCCGCAGCCGCTCTCACATCGGAGGGGCTTGGTCATGTCACATCGGAAGGCGGCGCGGGGTGACCCGCGGGGGCCGGGCGGGCCCGTCAGTTCCTCTCCCACAGCGAGTCTCATCGGCTTGCGGCCCGGCGGCGACCCGGGCTGCGACAACGAACGACAAGGGGGTGGCCTGCGATGGTGACGCCGCCGATTCCACCACGGCCACGTGAGGAGATTCCTTCGCCGTACGGGCCGGACGGGCCGTTCAAGAACCTGCATCGCTGCGCCCAGCGGCTGGAGTGCGGGGACTGGCGGGAGGTGCTGGTCCTGCTCGGAGGGGACGGGACCAGCACCCACCGGCTGGCGGCGGTGACCCATCAGCTGGCGCTGAGCATGTTCCAGCAGACGGTGGGGGATGTGGAGCAGGCCTGGACGGCCCTCACCGATGCCGCCAAAGGGCTGCCGCCGGCGCTGACCAAGGTCGACCCGGACACCGGGCACGTGGCGGCCGTGCTGCACACCGCCACCATGATCCTGGGGCCGGACCAGGGTCCGGAACGGCATCTGACGCTGGCGCTGGCCCGGATCACCTGGCGGGAGCAGACCGAGCTGGGGCAGCTGCGCAACCCGCATCTCTACGCCGGGGCCCGGGATGCCCTGATCCGGGCCTGCCAGGAGTTCCTGGCCTGGGTGGAGTTCGCGCCCGAGACCTGGCGCCGGCAGATCCCGCCGGGGCAGCTGCAGGGCTTCGGGCTCACCGTACCCCGGAGCCTGCACCAGCCCACCCGCAAGAACCTGTGCGACCGGGCGAGCAAGCTGCGCAAGTTCGCCGACCCGGCCCAGGGCGACGTGAGCGACTCGGTCTGGGCCGACATCGGCGGGTATCCCGGGCTCAAGGCGCTGGCGCTGGAAGGGCTCAGCACCCAGCACATCGTCTCCTGGCGGCTGGGCCCGAGATCGCACTCGTCCCAGCAGATTCCGCTGCGCACCGGCTGCGTCACCGCCTGGCGCTTCGCCCGGGACTGCTACCTGCAACCGTCCCCGGGCTGATCAGGACAGTGCACTTGTACCCTCCGCACGACAGATTTGCGGGCGGGAGACCTGGATACTGACGTGAACTGGTGAGACGATCGAACTTGTCTCTCGCCACTGAAGTTCAGTCGCGTTCAGCGATTCCTCCGCCCACTCGCTGAAGAATCACTTTCCGGCCAGCGTTTCCGTGATCCGAAGGTGAGGCAGCTGATGATGGTGTCCGTGACGCTCTCCCCCGGAGATCGTCACGATGTCGAGCCTGAGGTCATGTTCTCCGCCGGACACCAGACCCCGGCGAGCGAGCTGCGGCACGAGACGCTGCTCACGGCCGGGGTCCGGATCAGCGTGGACCTCACCACCCCCCACCGTTGGCGATCGATCACCGTCACTTCCTGGAACTCCGCCTCCGAGAACATCATCCGGGCCCTCGTCGGAGACACTGCGGTGGCCGGCATCAACGATCACCTGGATCGGGGGAGCTCGCGCATCGAGGTCTCCCGCCTGGAAGCAGACCTCTCCGCCGCCGGCCCGTGGCTGCGTATCGCAGTCACCGACGCCCTGGACCGCTGGCTCCACCTGCCGCTCGACCAGTCCCTGGTCGATGCCGAGCGTGGGGTGGCGCGGGCCTGGGCCGCACTCACCCTGCCCGAAGGGGCCGCGCGTACCGAGCTTCTCAAGCAGTCGCTGGTGCTGACCCGGCGCGCCGCGGGCGGCCTCCGAGGTCTCCTGGCCCAGCTCTGCCTGCGCCCGCGCCCGCTGCCCGGTGATCTGCTCGATGGTCTGGGCGAGGTGGTGGCCGGCTACGACCGCCTGCGCGCTCAGCTGAAGAGCGACGACGAGGCGCTGCGCGCGGTGGTCGAGATGTGGCGTGACCTGCACAAGACGTTCCGCACCGGCCCGTTCCGCTACTACCGGCCCCGGATCCGGTCCCGGCCGGATCCGGCCCGGGAAGGCCTGGCCACCAGCCGGCCGACGGGCCTGATCGACCCCCGGCAGGTCCCGGCCCGCACCCTTCAGATCCATCCTGATCCCGACCGCCCGGAAATCACTGTCCGGGCGGCAGTCCCGGGCCGCGAACGCAATGTGCGCACGGTGGTGGTCGATGTCCCGCTCTTCGGTGATCCGGTCACCGACCACGGGGCGGGCGGACGGATGCTGGCCCGGCTGCTCGACCGCGACACCGGCCGCGCCCGCGGCGAGACGTTGCTGACCCTGCACCGCGTGGGCGAGGGGGAACGGCTGCGTTCGTCGCTGCGCGGGGTGCTCCGGGTGCCGCCGGATCAGGAGGCCCTCGACCTGGAGCGGATTCGGGTCGACGTGTTCGATGCGCTGATCGAGCGCCAGCCGGCCCGTTCCGACCAGGACCCGGCTCTGTACAACGTCCGCCGGGCGATCCTGGCGCTGCGCGAGTGGCGGCAGCTGGTGGCCGAGGCCCGGCTCCGGATGGTCGCGGTCCAGCCCAACCGGCGGGTCCGGGCGATCGGCCGGCTGCTGCTGCCGGGCGGTGAGTCCGGCGCCCGGGTCTACACCACGGCCGCCACGGGTCTGGGCCGGGGCCAGTGCGACCAGTTGCTCGACCTCAGTGAGCGCGAACTGCTCGAACTTCTGCTGCGTCCCGGGGCGTCCGGCGACGAGTCGTCAGGGCCTGGCAACGTTCTCACCCCGCCGCACGGCTCCAGCGATCTCATGGTGGCCGAGCTGGCCGCGGCCTACGAGCTGCTGGGAAGCTGAACCTCGGGAAGCGGTGGAACCGTAGCGGGGCCAGGTGGAACCGTTGCGGTTCCATCCGGTTTCGGCGCAAGGCCGTTGCCTGACAGCGGTTCCCGCAACCGGGAGTATCGGTCGCAGCAGCCGCGGCGCGTCCCCCGTTCGCGCCGGGCTCGTGATCAAGGAGCCCACCCATGTCCAGCGCCCGCAGCGTGCTCGACCGAGCCCCAGTCGAAACCGCCGTCCAACCACCCCAACTACTTGAGGACGTTTGTGCTCTCGGTCTCGAGGAGAGCCGGACCGATGCTCTGGGAGACTTTCTCAACTCCACCCGCACCTGGGAATCGTGCCCGATCCCCCTGCCCCGCCGCGTCCGTCGGTTCTTGCTCCTCCTGGCCCCGCTCAGCGCGGGGGCTGCGGCAGTGTCGCTGGGCGCACACGGCGGCCGGTTCCCCTGCCAGAGTCTGCTGTGCACGACCACAACCCTGGGGCACAACGAGTTCTTCGTGCTGGTCCTCAGCCTGCTCTACCTGGCCGGCCTGGCCGTGCTGGCCGGCACCAGCCGAGGGCTGACCGAGGTCAACACTCCCCAGCTCGCCGCGATCGGTGTGCTGGCGGTGACGGGTACGGTGGCGACCTCCGGCGTGCTCGCGGCCATGCTCACAGCGAGCGCACTTCTGCTGTCGCTGGCCTGCCTGTTCGCCCTGTTCCTGGTGGCCATCGCGTCTTTCCGGCCGACCACCCCGAACCGGTGAACCGATGAACGCGACCGTACGGCCGAGAACACCGGGCCTGCCCGAGCCGCAGGTGCAGACCTTCCACGCCGAGCCCACCGTCCTGCTCGACCGCCGGAGCCGGCCCTGGCTGGTGCTCGCGGCCGAGCAGGATCCACTGCGAACCCGCAACGGCCGGCTGCCGATCCCCCGGCACTGCCGCGAAAGGCTCAAGGAGATCGCCGAGTCCGGCGTGCTGTTCGATGCCGTCGTGCTGGCCCACGAACTGGACCCGGAGCAGGTGGACATCACCGCGATCCCCCCGTCCGGCCGCAGATGCAGCCCGGAACTGGCTCGCGAGGTGCTCGGGAGCGTCCCCGCCCATCCCGACCTGGCCCGAGTGGCCGGGGTCTTCGAGCGGATCACCGGTGCCGCGCCGATCCTGGCCGCTTCCCTCGAACGCCTCGACCCGGTGGTGTTCGGCGTGATCGGCCCGGGCCGGCCGCCTCGGGACGGAGAGCCGGCCCTGTTCTTCCCATTGGTCGCCTGGAGGTGGTGAACGTGTGGCAGACGAACCTGGTTGCCGACCGGACGGAGCTCTCCACCCGCACGGTTCGCTGGATCTGGGCGACGGCGACGGCCGACGTGATGGCCGCGGTGTGGATGTACACCGCCGGTGAGTGGTTCGACGCCCACCGGCTCACCTCGGTCTTCACCCTGGGCGGCCACCACCTCGCCGTGCTCTGGCTGGCAGCGGGTGCTTTTGCCGGGATCCTCGTCGCGGCCGTGCTGACCGAAGGCTTCACCAGTACGAGCCGCCCGGCCTCGATCACGCTCTCTCTGGCCTGCCTGGTCTCGGTCGTCGCCCTGGCCGGCTTCCTCTCGGTGGTGCTCCTGGTGGTCGGCGCCGGGCTGCTCATCGGTCTCGTGGGAAGGCTGCGGGGCTGAAAGCGGCCCGGTCTACAGCTCTTCCAGGCCGACCCCGATCGACTCACCGCTGGTCTTCACGGTGATCTCGGTCGGGGCCTGGCCGTCGGTGAAGCCGATCGGCAGCCCCAGGCGATACTTCATCCCTGACCACCCGGGCACGGCGAGCGTCTGCGCAACACCGTACTGCCGTACCACCCCGTCGTCTCCGGCGACCGACAGAACCGGGGTGCCGCGCTGCAACAGAGTCACGCGCCGCAACGCCTTTCGCGACGAGACAACCATCTTCTCACTGGCCTTGAGCGCGTTCGTGAGAATCAGCGGGCCGGGCGCCCCGAGCATCACCCCGTAGATCGTGCGGGTTTCGCCGTTCACCTGGTCGGTCGCGGCCCAGAGCAGGCATCCTCCGGCGGCATTCGTCGATCCGGTCTTGATCCCGATCACGCCGTTGCGGCCCAGCAGCTTGTTGGTCGTGGTCAGGGTGTTCATCGGGATCTGGGCCTTGGGCGTGGCGACGATCTCGGCGAAGGTCGGATCCTTCATCGCCGCTACAGCCAGGTCGAGCAGGTCGATGGTGCTGCTGCGGGACTTTTGGCTCAGCCCCGAGGTATCGGCGAAAGAGGTCGACGTCAGACCCAGTTCGGCCGCCTTGGAGTTCATCCGGGCGACGAAGCGCTTGGGTGAGCCGGCGCTCCAGCGGCCGAGGATGTCGGCCATGTTGTTGCCTGAGCGGATCAGCACAGCCTCGAGCGCCTGCCGTTGGGTGATCCGCATCCCCGCCTTCACCTTGACCACGGACTCCCCCTCGGCCTTGCGCTTGGGGTAGGTAGCGGCCTCGGCCTTCGTCACCGTGATGACCGGGCCCTCCTGTCCGGCCCGCAGCGGATGGTCCGTCAGAATCGTGTACGCAGTCATCACCTTCGTAACGCTGGCGATCGGTACCGACTTCACACCGCTGTCCTTATTGCCCATCGTTCCTACCCCGGGCACCGCGATGCGCGCGCGGCCCTTGGCCGGCCACGTCACCTTGGGCTCTCCCCCGGGAACCGCAGCCTGCCGAGGTACGAGCCAACTCACGTCCCCACCAACGGACGTTTCCGCTCGAGTCCTCGAGGACGTCCCCAATTGGTTCTGGGCGAGACCCGGCTGGGACGGAACCACCGTGGCGGCCAGGGTCAGGGCAAGGACGAGCGTGGCTCGGCGAGGCGCAGACTGCACACGACCGAGGCTACCGAGACGTTGTGCGATCAGACGGCAGCAGAGAGTCGCGTGTTACTCGCCGACCAGCCCGTCGATCGACTCCCTGATCAGATCGGCGTGCCCGTTGTGCCGGGCGTACTCCTCGATCATGTGGGTGAGAATCCAGCGCAGGCTGGGGGTCTGGCCGGTGTCGCGGAACTGGTAGCGGGACAGGCGCCCCATGCCTGCGTCGGCCAGGGCAGTGGCCGTGGCCTCCCGGGAACGAGCGAGCGCGGCCTGCCAGAGAGCATGCAACTGCTCGGGAGTGTCTTCCCCGGCGGTGTGCCACTCCCAGTCGGGGTCGCTCCCCCAGTCCACCTCGTCCCACGGGGCTGGGCGCTGCTTACCCAACAGCCGGACGTGGAACCACTCGTCCTCGACGTACGCGAGGTGCTTGATCATCCCCCCGAGCGTCATCGGGGACGGCGGCAGGGCTGTCGCCAGCCCTGCCGCATCCAGACCACTGATCTTCCAGGCGAAAGTGGCGCGTTGGTAGTCGAGGAAGCCGAGAAGGACCTCCGCCTCGGTGCCCGCAGCCGGCGGCTCAGGGCGACCGTACTCGTCTCTCATCGGCTCTTCCTGCTCCCCCGCGCCCTGACTCATCTGCCCAACGTCTCCCCGAGCTGAGTGGCCAGCAACTGCACGAACCGCGCCGGATCGTCCGGCTGCGTGCCCTCGGCCAGCAGGGCCATGCCGTGCACGAGCTCGACCGTCTCGGCCAGCTTCGGGTCTTCCGGGCGGGCCTCGTGCGCCGAGCGCAGCCCCTCGACCAGCGTGTGCGCGGGGTTCAGCTCGAGGATCCGGCGTTCCTGCGGGATCGGCTGGCCCATCGCCCGGTAGAGGTTGACCAGCGTGGGGGTGGCGTCGTTCTGGTCACTGACCACGCAGGCCGGCGAGGTGGTCAGGCGGCTGGACAGCCGGACCTCCTTGACCTCCTTGGTCAGCACCTCGCCCATCCAGGTCAGCAGAGCGGAGTACTGCTCCTTCTGCTTCTCCTTCTCCTCGGCGGTGTCGTCCTCGTGCAGGTCGATGTCGCCCTTGGCCACGGACTGGAACTGCTTGCCGTCGAACTCCGGCATGCCGTCCACCCAGACCTCGTCGATCGGGTCGGTCAGCAGCAGCACCTCCAGCTCCTTGGCCCGGAACGCCTCCATGTAGGGGGAGTTCTCCAGGGCCTGCCGGGAGTCGCCGGTGAGGTAGTAGATCTTGTCCTGGTCCTCAGGCATGCGCTCGACGTAGTCGCGCAGGCTGGTGCGCTTCTCCGGGTCGTTCGTGGACTCGAAGGAGCAGATCTCGAGGATCGCGTCGCGGTTGGCGAAGTCCTGCAGCAGGCCCTCCTTCACCACCCGGCCGAACTCGCCCCAGAACTTCGTGTACTTCTCCGGCTCGTTCGCGGCCAGGCCCTTGACCGCCTGCAGCACCCGCTTGGTCAGCCGCTTGCGCATCGACTCGATCTGCCGGTCCTGCTGCAGGATCTCGCGGGAGACGTTGAGCGCGAGGTCCTGCGAGTCGACCACACCCTTGACGAAGCGCAGGTAGGCCGGCAGCAGCTCCTCCGCGTCGTCCATCACGAACACGCGGTTCACGTACAGCTGCACCCCGTGCTTGGCGTCCGGGCTGAACAGGTTGGCACCGGCCCGCTCGGGCAGGAACAGCAGGGCCTGGTACTGCAGCGTGCCCTCGATGTTGAGCCGGATCGTCTCCAGCGGGTCGTTCCAGTCGTGGCTGATCCGCTTGTAGAGCTCGGCGTACTCCTCGTCGGTGACCTCACCGGCCGGGCGGGTCCACAGCGCCTTGCGGGAGTTGACGGTCTCCTCGGCCGGTTCCGCCGCCTCGTCCGCCTCGTCGTCGTCCCCCGGCACCGGGATCGCGGCCATCCGGATCGGCCAGGTGATGAAGTCGGAGTACCGGGTGACGATCTCGCGCACCTTGCGCGGGTCGGTGTAGTCGAAGAGCCGGTCCTCCGGGTCGGCCGGCTTCAGGTGCAGCGTGATGCTGGTGCCCTGGGGAGCGCTGTCGACCGGCTCGAGGGTGTAGGTGGCCTCACCGGCCGACTCCCACCGGGTCGCCTCCGCCTGACCGGCCCGCCGGGTGATCATGGTGACCCGCTCGGCGACCATGAAGCTGGAGTAGAAGCCGACGCCGAAGCGGCCGATCAGCTCCTCGGTGTCGGCCTCCTCACGCTGCGCCTCCTTCAGCTGGCGCATGAACTCGGCGGTGCCGGAGTTCGCGATCTTGCCGATCAGGTCGACCACCTCGGCCCGGGACATCCCGATGCCGTTGTCGCTGATCGTCAGCGTGCGGGCCGCCGCGTCCAGGTCGATCCGGATGTGCAGGTCGGAGGTGTCGACGTCGAGCGTGTCGTCGTTGAACCGTTCCAGCCGCAGCTTGTCCAGGGCGTCGGAGGCGTTGGAGATCAGCTCGCGCAGGAAGAGGTCCTTGTCCGAGTAGATCGAGTTGATCATCAGCTGGAGCAGCTGACGGGTCTCGACCTGGAACTCGTAACTCTCGGCCTGGGTCGTCATGGCACCTTTCCCGATGTTCTTCTTCGTTCGTGCACTGCGGTCCGGCGCACTGCGAGGCAAAGATTAGTCCGCCCGGGCCGCTGCGGGCCGCACCTTCTGACGTCTGAGGCGCCCGGGTGTGCTTGGGTTTGTCAACGGCGAACCCAAGCACCCCCGCCCTCGCGAAAGGATGGCCCAGTGGCCGCACCGGAGTCCCTGTCAGACCGTCCCGTGATCGTGCTCTCCCCCCACCTGGGCGACGCGGCGCTGTCCTGCGGCTATCTGCTGTCCCAGCTGGCGCTCACCACCCCGGTCACGGTGATGACCTTCTTCACCCACAGCCAGGGCGACAGCCCGACCAGGACGGCCCGTTCCTTCCTGGACAAGCGCAACGCGGTGCGGGCCCCTGCGCTCTACGCGCAGCGCCGTACCGAGGACACGCTGGCCCTGCGCTCGATCAACGTGACGGCCGTGCACTTCGGCCTGCACGACGCGCTGTTCCGCCGCCGCACCGACCGCAACGTGCCCAAGGTGGTGCGCAACCTGGTGCCCGAGCTCGGGGTGGTCTACCCGACCTACCGCTGGCACATCCGCAGCGGGGCGATCTCACCGCTCGACTTCCCGCTGGTCGACGAGCTGGTGCAGCGGGTCTCGCTGAGCACCAGCAAGGACGACATCATCCTGGCGCCGCTGGGGCTGAGCGGGAACGTCGACCGGGTGCTGACCAACCAGGTGGGCTGGGCGCTGTCGCGGGCGGGGCGTTCGGTGGGCTTCTACGCCGACCAGCCGGACGCGCAGACCTGGGAGGAGGAGATCGCGGCTCCCGAGGGCACCGAGCGGGTCAAGTTCGACGTCGACCACACCGTCAAGGCGCAGTTCCTCGAGCGGTACACCACGCACTCGCGGTCCGAGCTGGGCAAGCGCATCCCGGCGCTCGACGAGACGATCTTCCTTCCGGTCTCCTGAAACTGAGGACGTTCGCGCGCACCGATCGCGCGCACGTCCGGTTCGGTGGGTTGCGGGCCGGGCGATCCGGAACATTCCGGTCCGCGCCCCACCGAGGGTCGTCCGTTTGGCTCCTGGCCCCCTCGGCCGCGTCAATAGCCTTGCCGCACACCCGGATACCTAAGCTGAGCAGCGTCGTTCATCGCGCTCGCAACTCCGCCGGACGTTGTCCTCGGAGGCGGGCAGCGCGTCACGCTCAGAGAGGAAGCCGTCGTGATCGGAGCGGATGCTTTACAGGACCACGCGAGCATCATCATCCTTTCCCCGCACTTGGACGATGCGGCGCTCTCCTGCGGCTCGCTGATCGCGCAGACCTCGCCCCTCACCCCGGTGACGGTGATGACGTTGTTCTCCTCCTGCAACGGCCAGCGGCCGGCCCATCCGGCCCGGGCCTTCCTACGGCAGAGCAACGCCCGTCGGGCCCAGCCCCTGTACAGCCGGCGCCGGGCCGAGGACAAGGTGGCACTGCGCTCGATCGGCGCGACCGGCGTCCACTTCGGCTTCCAGGACGCACTGTTCCGGCGCCGTAAGGATTCGCGCGTTCCCCGCCTGGCCGCACGCTGGCTGCCCGAACTGGACTGCGTGTACCCCACCCAGGCGCACATGTCGCGCGGCCGGATCGCCGAGCCCGACCAGCCGTTGCTGCCCGTACTGGAGCAGCGGGTGAGCCTGGCCACCACGCGGGAGGACCTGATCCTGGCCCCGCTGGGCCGGGCCGGGCACGTCGACCACGTGATCACTCACGAGCTCGGGAAGGCCCTGTCCGGTTCACGCACCGTGGGCTGGTACGCGGAGCAGCCCGGCGTTCTGCGCGAGGGCGGCAACGTGCTCGCCCCCGAAGGCACCGAGCGGGTCAAGTACGAGGTGGACCACGACGAGAAGGCCGGCTTCATCGGCTGGTACGGCAGTCAGCTGGGACTGTTGTTCGGCGGGAAGAGCATTCCCGACCTGGAGGAGTACGTCTTCCTACCGGTTCAGTGACAGGCGCCCGACCGGCGCTTCCGTCCTGCGCAGGTAGCTGCCGTAGGTAAGAGCGGCGGCGAGGACGAGCCCGAACCAGACGCCGTAGGTGCGATCCAGCGCTCCGTCACCCACGAACACCTGCAGGATCACCAGTGCGGTGGCCAGGGCCGCGATTCCGAGCCGGAACCGCGCCCAGTCGCCAGGTAGGCGCAGCCCGGCCACCTGAGACACGAGCAGCTCGGCCAGCAGAACGGCCACCAGCAGCGCGGCGACGCTGGACCAGGTGGTGGCCCAGGCGTCGTGGGTGCGGCAGGCCTCGACGTCCAGCACTACGACGCACAGGCGGTGCCAGGGTGCGAACGTGTCGAGCAGAAAGAGCACGCCGGCGAGGGCGACGATCCTTCCGCCCGTCGTGAGCGGGAGACTGCTGCTGGCCATGGCCGAGGAACTCCGATCCTGTCCGAGGGCCGAACCTGTCGGCCGCCTGTGAGCTCACTCTGCCAGGCACGGGCGGGCGACGCAGGCGGGTTTCGGTGGTGATGTCACGATTCGGCGGAAGCGGACGCCCACCGAACGGGTTTCGCCGATCCGTTCCGAACCTTGTTCTGCGGAAACGACGAAGGCCGGGCATCTGCTGATGCCCGGCCTTCGATCGAGCCGTCGGCTCAGTACTGCCCGTCCTGCTGCGGCGGGTACTGCTGGCCGCGCTCCGGCCGGCGCGGCTGGCCGTAGCCGTCGGGGTTGAAACGGGTCTCGTCGTACTGGTTCTGGTTGTACGGCTGGCCGCCCTGGTTCTGCTGGTTGTACTGCTGCGGGTCGTTGCCGTACTGCTGCTGCGGGCTGCCGTACGGGGCCTGCTGCGGGTCGCCGTACTGCTGCTGCGGGTTGCTGTAGGGAGCCTGCTGCGGGTTGTGACCGAACTGCTGCTGACCCTGGCCCGGGTACTGACCCGGGCCGGTCAGGGCCGGAGTCTCACGCAGTCGCAGGACGTTGCCGGCCACCAGGAGCAGGGCGAACAGCAGGGCGGCGAACATGCCGAAGCTACGCCCGAAGGAGTAGTCGATGCCCAGGTCGACCTCGGCCCCCAGGCCCGCGGAGAGGCTCTCCAGGCCCGAGGTGTCCGGCATGTCGAGGTCCTGCCCCTTGACCAGTTCGACCAGGACCAGCAGCGCGGCCAGGCCCGAGACGGCCAGGCGGCCCAGACCCAGCAGGGACGGGCTGACCGGCAGCTGAACCTTGGCCACCTGGGTGACGATCACCTCGGCCAGGGCCACGATGACCAGCAGGGCGGCGACCTTGGCCAGGCCGATGTCCCAGGCGTTGGCGCTCGAGGACTCCGACATGCCGAAGCCCTCGAACGAGAAGCTGTACCAGGGCAGGAAGGTGCTGACCAGGAAGAGCAGACCGGCGGCGGCGACGATCTTGCCACCGAGGGTGAGGGATGGACTGGTGGTCGGCATGAACGCGAGCTCCTTCTCAAACAGGTGATGTCCAGCTGTCGGTAGACCGGGCGCAGGCATGCGTGTTCGACAACGGTGGATCACCTATTGCCCCCCAGAGCGCCTGCGAATCGTCATGGCCGTTCGCACGTGACATCTGGTCACCCTGAGCGAAGTTCATGCCGATTCGGTTCTTCCGCAGGCAGGACGCCTGGGGGCAGCGGGGCGTTGCACGACGGCACAGAGATTTCTCAGCCGGTTCGGAGGCAAACGAGAAGAGCCCCCGAACCTCGCGGTTCGGGGGCTCTTCGTTCTGTGGAGGTGGGGGGATTCGAACCCCCGTCCGTCAGCGCAGAACCAGGACTTCTCCGGGCGCAGCCTGCTGTGGCTTTTCTTAGCCCCGGCGATCCCACAGGCGGGTCACCGAGCCGGGCTCAGTCACGGTTAGTGTTCCCGCAGGCCCCGTGACCGGTCCTTTGGGCAGTGGCCTCCTAGTCGACGCCAGGACCCGGGCCGAAGGCGTTCCCGGACTGACGGACCTACAGGCCTCGCTTAGGCAGCGAGGGTGAGGTCGTTGCGCGATGTATTGGCAACTATTGGTTTGCGACGAGGATTAACGAGATCACATCGCGTACTCGGCCCGCTTCCCCTGGTAAGACGACCAACGTCGAAACCAGTCACCCCCGTGAGGGGAAGGACCTGGTTGCAGAAGATGGAGATCTTCCCAGTCTTGCCTTGTTCAGTTGTCAATCAGGACCCGTGGCCGGGCCCTCACAGCTGTATAACTCTACAGCCTCCGGCCGTGTTCCCGCCTCCCGACAACGTCCGGATCAGCGGTTGACGCGCAGCGACATCGCCCGGGAGGCCTCGCGCTTGTCCTGCTGCTCACGCAGGGTCTGGCGCTTGTCCCAGTTCTTCTTACCGCGGGCCAGGGCGATCTCCACCTTGGCCTTGCCGTCCTTGAAGTACAGCTGCAACGGCACCAGTGTGTAGCCGCCCTCCCGGGTGCTGCCGGCCAGCTTGTCGATCTCGGCCCGGTGCAGCAGCAGCTTGCGGCGCCGACGCGGTGCGTGGTTGTTCCACGTGCCCTGGAAGTACTCGGGGATGTGCACGTGCTCGAGCCACGCCTCACCCCGGTCGATCTGGGCGAAGCCGTCGACCAGGGAGGCGCGGCCCTCCCGCAGGGCCTTCACCTCGGTCCCGGTCAGCACGATGCCCGCCTCGTAGGTGTCGTCGATGTGGTAGTCGTGCCGCGCCTTGCGATTGGTCGCGACCACCTTGCGACCGGTCTCCCTGGGCACGCCCACCTCACCTCTTCTTCTCCTCGCGGCTGTCTCCAGCCGGATTGCCGAAGGTCAAGTCTATGAGGGTGCAACGGGTGGTGCCCACCTGATTAGCCCCGTTACGCGGTGGGCGCAGCGGTCACAGCCAGCCCATCGGGTCGACGGTGGAGCCGTTCACATATACCTCGAAGTGGAGGTGGCAGCCGGTGGACAGCCCGGTGGTGCCGGTGTAGCCGATCACCTGGCCCCGGCCGACCGTCTGGCCGCTGCGCACCGAGATCCGGCTCAGATGGTTGGACGAGGTGGCGAGGCTGGAGCCCTTGATCCGGCCGTGGTCCACCACGATCTGGTTGCCGTAACCACCGGCCCAGCCCGCCCGCACCACCGTGCCGGAGGCCGCAGCCCGCAGCGGCGTCCCGCAGGAAGCTCCGAAGTCGGTGCCCGCGTGCAGCCTTCGGTAGTTCAGGATCGGGTGGTAGCGGTAGCCGTAGCTGGAGGTGATCGGTGCGCTGACCGGGTAGGACAGCCCGTTCCCACCGTCGGCCGGGGGGTTCGCGCCGCCGCCTCCCCCGGAGGAGGCGGACCGGGCCGCCCGCTCCCGCAGGATCTGGGCCAGCTCGTCCTGCTCGTCCTCGAGATCGTCGACCCGCTTCTGCTCCGCGGCCTTCCGGGCGGCGATCGCCGCGACCGCCTGCTCGCGCTCCTCGACCAGGTCACCGATCTCGTCGCTGGCCTGGCGGGCGGCCGTGGTGGCGGCCGCCCGCTGCTCGACGAGCTGCTCGGACTCCCTCTTCAGAGCGGCCACCTGACGCCGGCCGGCGTCGAGTTTGGCCTCCCGGGCGCGGGTCTCGGCCTGCTCGACGGCCAGCCGGTCGATGACGCCGCCCTGGGCCCGCAGCGCGGTCCCGGCCACGCTGACCCGGTCGGCGAACTGCTCGGGGCTCTGCGCGTCCAGCGCGATGGAGAGGCCGGCCAAGCCGGAACTCACGTAGGCCTCCCGGGCGATCCCGGCCAGCCGTTCCTTGGTGCGGCGCTGCTCCTCGGCCCCGGCTTCCAGGTCGCGCTGCGCCTTCTCGACCGCGGCCTCGGCCACCGCCAGCTCGCCGGCCAGCTGCTCGTCCCGGGCGTTGGCCTTGGCCAGCGCGGCCTCGGCGGCCTTGAGACGGGCGTTGGCCTCGTTCAGCCGGGACTCCGCGGTCCGGAGCCGGACCGCGGCATCGACCAGCTCCTCGGAGGTGCCCTCCAGGTCTTTCCGCAGTTCCCGGAGCTCCTCGGCGAGCTTGTCCCGCTTGTCCTCGACCTCGTCCGCAGCGGCCGGGGCAGCCGTCTGGGCCAGGTTCGTGACCCCGGCCGTCAGCGCGGCCCCCGCCACCATCACGGCGGCGAGGAACCGGGCCGGACGCGAGTTCCGTCGGGTGGTCAGCCGTTTCATCCGCATGCCTCCTGTCGCCGGACAACCCCGTATCGGGGTGGCAACATCGGTCACACACGGTACAGGAGTAACTACACCTTGAGGTATCTCTGCAGTGCGAGGAAGGCCGACACGCCAGCGATGCCCAATCCGATGACGAAGAGCCACGGAACGATCATCAGAGCGTCACCCACGCCGACGTAGTTCGTGAAGGTCAGCGACTGGGCCAGCCGGTCCTGGATCTGGAACTTGGTGACCCCGACCAGCGCCAGCGAGGCCAGGCCGGCCCCGACGGCCGCGGCGATCATGCTCTCCAGGATGAACGGCAGCTGGATGAAGAAGTTCGAGGCCCCGACCAGGCGCATGATGCCGGTCTCCCGGCGGCGGGTGAAGGCGGTCAGCCGGATCGTGGTGGCCACCAGCAGCACCGAGCAGACCAGGGTGACCGCGGCCAGCAGCCAGGCCCCGAACTTGAGCTGGTTCAGCAGGGCGAACAGCCGGTCCAGCACCTGGTTCTGGCTCTCCACCGACTCGACCCCGGGCTTGGCCGTGAACGACTCGGCCACCACCTGGTACTTCTCCGGGTCCTTGAGGTCGACGCGGTAGGACTCCGGCATCTGGTCGACCGTCACGTTCTCGGACAGCGCGCTGTCCTTGAACTGCTCCTTGAAGCGCTTGAAGGCCTCGTCCTGGGTCTCGAAGTAGACCTTCTCGACGTACTGCGCCAGCTGCGGCGCGTTCAGGTCGGCCTGGATCGACTCCTTCTGCGTCTCGGTGGCCTTGCCGTCGGCGCAGCTGGCCGCGGTCGAGACGTCACCGCACAGGAAGATCGAGACCTGGACCCGGTCGTACCAGTAGTCCTTCATGGTGTCGACCTGGCGCTGGGCCAGGAAGCCGAGACCGACGAGGAACAGCGACACGACGGTGACGAGCACGACAGAGATCGCCATCGCGATGTTGCGGCGCAGGCCGATCAGGATTTCGTCGAGGATGAACTGGAAACGCATGTCCTTCTCAGTTGCTCTGGAGGCCGGGCCGGGGACGTTCGGGCAGGACGGTCAGGCGCGACGGTCAGCGGGAGTAGCCGTACACACCGGTGGCCTCGTCGCGCAGCATGTTGCCGTGCTCGAGCTCGATCACGCGCTTGCGCATCTGGTTGACGATCTCGTGGTCGTGGGTCGCCATCACGATCGTGGTGCCGGTCTTGTTGATCCGGTCGAGCAGCCGCATGATGCCCACGCTGGTGTTCGGGTCGAGGTTTCCGGTCGGCTCGTCGGCCAGCAGGATGGCCGGGCGGTTCACGAAGGCCCGGGCGATCGCCACCCGCTGCTGTTCACCACCGGACAGCTCGTGCGGGAACCGCTGCTCCTTGCCCGCCAGGCCGACCAGTTCCAGCACTTCGGGGACGGTGTGCGCGATGGCGTGCCGCGGCTTGCCGATGACCTGCAGCGCGAACGCGACGTTCTCGAACACGGTCTTGTTCGGCAGCAGCCGGAAGTCCTGGAACACGGCGCCGATGGTGCGGCGCAGGTGCGGAACCTTCCAGGTGGACAGCTTGGCCACGTCCTTGCCGGAGACCCGGACCACGCCCTTGGTCGGCTTCTCCTCACGCAGGGCCAGGCGCAGGAAGGTGGACTTGCCCGACCCGGAAGCTCCCACGAGGAAGACGAACTCGCCCTTGCTCACCTCGAGGCTGATCGAGTTGAGCGCGGGGTGCTTGGTGCCCGGGTAGACCTTGGTGACGTCGTCGAATCGGATCACGGCTCAGACCTCGGCCGCTGTCGGGGACTAAGGGAGGGTGCACGCGGCCGATCGAAGTCTAGGGGTCCGCAGGAGTGCGGATGTGGACCTGAGAGGACCGAGTGCGGTGCGAATGTGAACCCGTGCGGTTTCTGTGCCTTGCGCGGCGCCGGACAGTGAAGGACGCCTCTACGCGCGGTAGCCGCGCGTACAGGCGTCCTCAAATTCTGGTGCCCGCAGGCCTAGGCGGACTGCTCCTGCGACTTCCGCCAGCGGATGCCGGTCTCCAGGAACTCATCGATCGCCCCGTCGAACACGGCGCCGGGGTTGCCCGACTCGTGCTCGGTGCGCAGGTCCTTCACCATCTGGTAGGGGTGCAGGACGTAGGAGCGCATCTGGTTGCCCCAGCTGGAGCCGCCGTCGTTCTTCAGCGCGTCGAGCTCGGCCTGGCGGTCCTGCCGGGCCTTCTCCAGCAGCTTGGCCTGCAGCACGCGCATCGCGGAGGCCTTGTTCTGCAGCTGCGACTTCTCGTTCTGGCAGGTCACGACGATGCCGGTGGGGATGTGGGTGAGCCGGACCGCGGAGTCGGTGGTGTTGACCGACTGACCACCCGGGCCGGAGGAGCGGTAGACGTCGACCCGGATGTCGTTCTCCGGGATCTCGATGTGGTCGGTCTCGGCCACCACGGGCAGGACCTCGACACCGGCGAACGACGTCTGCCGGCGGCCCTGGTTGTCGAACGGGCTGATCCGCACCAGGCGGTGGGTGCCCTGCTCGACCGAGAGCGTGCCGTAGGCGTAGGGCGCGTCCACCCGGAACGTGGCCGACTTGAGGCCGGCCTCCTCCGCGTAGGAGGTGTCGTAGACCTCGGTCTTGTACTGGTGCCGCTCGGCCCAGCGCAGGTACATGCGCAGCAGCATCTCGGCGAAGTCGGCCGCGTCCACCCCGCCGGCCTCGGAGCGGATGGTGATCAGGGCCTCACGGGCGTCGTACTCACCGGAGAGCAGGGTGCGGACCTCCAGCTCGCCGAGCGCCTTGCGGACGGCCTGCAGTTCGTTCTCGGCCTCGGCCAGGGTGTCCGCGTCGTCCTCGGCCTCGGCCAGCTCGACCAGGACCTCGAGGTCGTCGACGCGCGCGCTCATCTTCTCCAGCCGGTCCAGCTCGGCCTGCTGGTGGGAGAGCCGGGAGGTGACGACCTGCGCCTTGTCCGGGTCGTCCCACAGGTCGGGGGCCGCGGCCTGTTCGGAGAGCTCGGCGATCTGGGAACGCAGCTGGTCCAGGTCGCTCACCTTGAGAATGGTCTCCAGGGTGGTGCGCAGAGCGCGGATCTCGCTAGGGAAGTCGGTCGCCACGTTGATCGAGGTTACGCGCTTCGCGGCCGAAACACGGAGTCGGCATGGCTGGCGAGGTGCCCGGGGCGCCCAGAGGTACGGCCTTCTTCATGCAGCCGTGTTGCATGCGTCACATAATTGACCCTTTGCGGAGGGTATGCCCGTTTTACAGTGAATACCGGAGCCGACGAGATGCGGCCAGGCCGACCTGGGACTTCACCGCATTCCGGCTTCCGCGGGCTCCCGGCCGCGCGTCCTGACTCGACTCCGGACGCGCGGCTGGGCTCCAACTCCCACAGGGGCTCCCATTCCCCGATCCCCGGTTCGCTCTCACACTCACCAGGTCACAGGAAAAGGGTGCACCCGTGCGCAGGGGTGCGCATCTTTTGGCTGCGGGTGGATCCGGCGGCTGGAATCACGCGGATCCGACGGGGAGACTCAGAGGCCGAGGGCGTCGAGATCGTCCGGCTCGGCGCCTCGGCAGAGGTCGGCGAAAGTGACCTGGAGAGCGCGGCAGATCGCCGGGATCTCGAACACCTTGATCTGCCGATTGCCCTTCTCGGCGTCGTGCGCCTGACTGAGCGACCAGCCGACGAGCTTGCCGAACTCCTCCTGGGTGAGGCCCAGGCGCGAGCGCTCGCCGCGGATGTTCCGCGCCACGACTCGCCCCAAGTCGTCCATTTGCCAGACCGTAGGTGTCCCGGCCACGGAGGGAGTAGCAGAAAGCGGCTTGATTCGTGGTTTCCCGAAACGATATGGTGAATCACCGAAGCGGTCAGGATTATCCGCATCGCCTCAGGCCGCCCCGACCTGCCGGTCGACCTTTCCCTCCGTCCCGGTGGGTCGGGGCTTTGCGTTGGTGGTGGAGGAGGCTCGATGGACCCGGCCCGGCTCGCTCCGCGCGTGCGCGATCGTCTGCGGCGGTGCGGAGTGGTGGTTCATCTGGTCGCGCCCGGCCGGAGTGGCCTGGTGGTCTTTCTCGAGGGGGCGCTCGGGCAGAACGACAAAGCACGGACGCTCGTGCTGGCGTTCTGCGGGGTTGCGGAGGTTCGGTTCTCGAGGGCTTCGAAGGCGGTGATGTTCGTCGACCTGGCTCCCGTCGCACCGACCGCTACGGAATCTGTTCAGCGGTGGCCTGACTGGTCGCTCTCAACGGCACGCCGCCGGCCCAACGCCGCACGACGAGTCCGATCAGCGGGATCCGGGCCGTTCCGGTGAGCGTCACCTGGGCCGTTGCATCGTCCAGGGCGCCGGTGGGCCGCCCGATGCCCACGTCGACGTCCACGGCCCGCTGGGCCAGATAGCCGGTCACGCTCGAGCGCACCGAGGCATCGGACAACGGGACCGGGCGTTCCTGGGCGCCGTGGCGGTAGAAGGTCGCCTCGTCCAGGGCATCGGCGGCATCGCGAGCCGCTGCGTCGCTCAGGGCCTGCAACTCCTGGCGCTGCAGGTGCAGTGCCGTGACATCGACCGTGACCAGCACGAGAAGCAGTGCCAGGACTACGAATCCGGTGGTCAGCAACAGGATCTGACCGCGCTCGTCCCTCATCTACGGCCCGGTCTCCCTGAACTCGTCGACGGTCTCGATCTGCTGCGCGCTGACCACCACGCCGGCGTTCAGCGCGTCGGCGAAGCCTGCGGGAAGCCAGGGGAACCGCGCCGTGATCCGGACCTGCACCGTCACCCGCTCCCCCGGGGTCAGACAGGGCGAGGCCGCGCAGACGATGTCCAGGTCGCCCGCCCCCTGGTCGAACCCGTGGTCACGCAGGGCCAGCCCGGTCGAGACCGCCGCGTGCGAGGTTGCCTCGGCCTCGCTGGACGCCGCCACGAACGCACGGGCGCTTTCCCGGGCGGCTCCGTTCGCTGCGAAGGTGGCGGCCTGGATGCGGCCCAGGACGAGAACGAGGTAGGTCACGGGCAGCATGAGCAGCAGGCCCAGGGTGACGAATTCGATGACGGCTGAACCCGAATCGTCGATTGACCGTCGCACGATGTGAAGGCTCGCCGGGCGTCTCGGACTCACCGGGCCTGTTCCATTCGTTGGACCTGACTGACTCACCAAAACCGTCTCAATCACTCGGTCCCCTTACTTGCCCAGAGCGCCGAGCGCACCGGCCCTCCCTTTCATCAGGGTGCCCCCCGTCCTCATCAAGCTGTCCCCAGCCGCATCAGGCTGTCCCCAGCCGCATCAGGCTGTACCCGGCCGCATCGGCTGTACCCGGCCGACCCGCGTATCAGGCCGGGCCCAACGACCTGCGCCAGACCGCTCTACGTATCCAGCCCTGCCTCCCTCCGCTCGTTTGAACCGCCTACGAGCCCTTCCTCATTCACCAGGCTCGGCCCCTCTGATCCTGGGACTCACGCCACCAGAAACCTCAAAGCCAACCCCTACTACGGGGCCTCAGCCACGGCGTGCCCGGTCACGGTGAGGCTGCGCCCCACCCCGATCAACCCGGCCACCGGCACTGGGGCCTGCACGCGAACCTCCACCGTGGTCAGTCCTTCCAGGTGGACGAGCCGGGCCGAGACCCGGCCTGCGTAGCCCGCCGAGAGGGCCTCGCCGATCAGGCCACGTGTTCTCTCGGCGCCCGCCTGGGGGTCCTGATCGGCCAAGGCACCGAATCGCGCGCCCTGGATCGCACAGTCGATGAGGACGTTGCGCACATGCAGGGTGATGGACAGCTGGATCAGGCCTAGGAAGAGGAAGAGCAGCAGACCGCTGACCAACACGAAGTCGACCACCGCCGATCCCTGGTCGGTCCGACTGGCTAATTGAGGCTGCCTGCCCGCAGCGCCCTCCCCTCGGCCCGGCTCAGGGCCCGCCAACGACGCTGTCCACCGAGTCGTTGAAGATCTGCACGAGCCTTGGCCCGGCGGCGCCCCACAGCGCCACCACGAGGCCGGCGGTCATCAGGGTCACCAGCACCCAGCCCGGTACGTCGCCGCGATCGCTTCCTCGCCGGGTCTGCTCGTGAAGGGCATGCATGCGGGTCGTCAGCGAGGCTGCGAGAAAGTCTGCCGGACAGAGGCTTCCGAAGGTGGATCGGTGCCTCGGAGTACGCCGGGCTCGAACCGCGCCGGGCTCGGTGGTGCGGCCGGTGCGGGCGCGATCTCGGCTACGGATGAGGCGGGCTGTGGTGTACATGATTTCCCCGTTCTGGTGATGGTTCTGAGTGCCGGCTAGACCGTGAGCTCAAGTACGGCCAGGCCTGGGTAGAGCGCGAACAACACGGTCACCGGCAGGATCAGGAAGACGACCGGAACCATGGCTCCAATCTCCCGGCGCCCGCCGGACTCCATGAGTCTTCGTCGAGTGAGCTCACGGACGTCCTGGGCCTGTGCCCGCAGCACATCAGCCAGCGGCGTGCCGCGTTCGACGGCCACCACCATTCCGTCGACGAAGCGCGCCAGGCTGGGGACGGCCGTGCGGGAGGCGAGGTCGTTGAGCGCCTGGGTCAGCGACCGGCCGGTGCGGGCGTCGGCCAGGGTACGGGCGATCTCGTCGGCCAGGTCACCGGTGCAGGTGCGGGCCACCCGGTCGAGGGCCCCGAGCGGCCCTTCCCCAGCTCCCACGGCCAGCGCGAGGATCTCGGCCACAGAGGGGAACTCGGCCAGGATCCGTTGTTCCCGGCGCCGCACCTGCCAGTCCAGGACCTGGTCCCGGCCGAGTACACCGAGCAACGCACCGATCAGCACCAGACCGATCAGCGTGACCGCGCTCAGTCCGTTGCCGGTCGCGATCAGTGCAGCACCGCTCCCGCCGAGACCGGCGCCGGCCACCCCGGCCAGCACCTGCTGAGCCCGGAACTGCTCGATCGACAGCCCGGACCCCAGACGGTGCAGGCGTTTCTCGACGGAGGCGTTGCCGCCGCTGATTCGCGCCGCCCACGCTGAGGCGGAAATCAGCACGGGCCGGAGCCATTCGCGAAGCCCGGAACTGCCGACGACAACCTCTTCCCGTAGTCGGGCGCCACGTAGATAGGGCGCGAGACGCTGGTCGAGGGTGGGGTGCCTTCGCCAGGGCACTCCCAGCACGATCAGCCAGGCACCGATCCCGGCGACCGCGCCGACCAGCGCACCGGCGGCACTCATCGCAGCACCCGCCGCTCTTCCGGGAGCCGGCCGATCACCGTCATCAGACGGTAGGCGAGCACCGAGGCCCCGCCGCCGACGGCCAGGACCACAGTGCCGGTGGTGCTGCTGTACGCCTGCACCGACTCGGGTTTGGTGGCCAGGAGCGCCAGCACGAGCCACGGGGCAGAGACTGCCAGCCGGGCGGCCGAGACCGTCCAGCTCTGCCGGGCCTCGAGTTCGGAGCGGACCCGCGCATCGTCGCGCAGGAAGGTGGACAGGTTGCGCAGCAGTTTGCCCAGGTCGGAACCGCCCACCTCGCGAGTGATCCGTAGTGCCTCGCAGAGCCGGTCTCCGGTGGGGTCGGCCAGCCGGGCCTTCAGAGCGTCGAGCGAGCCGGCGAAGTTGCCGCTGAGCCGGTGGTCGCGGGCGAAGGCACGAAAGGGCGGACGCAGAGGTTCGGGACCACGATCCCCCAGGGCAGCCAGCGCATCGGGCAACGAAAGCCCGGCTCTTACACCGGAGGCCAGGTTGTCCACCACGTCGGGCCAGAGTTCGCGGAACCGCTGCCGTCGGCGCCGGGCGCGGCCCCGCACGACCAGGTACGGCGCCCAGCCCGCGATGCCGGCGAAACAGCCGGCGATCGAGGCGACCTGGGTGAAGACGAACAGTGCCAACCCGGTACCGGCCGCCGCCGCGGTGCACACGGCGAAGAAGGCCGGAGGCGAGACCGACGGTAGGTCGGCCTCCTGCAGCAGCGACCTGAGCCTCCCGATCAGGATCGATCGCGAGGTGAGCGGCCGGGACACCGGTTCCCAGCAGGACCACCAGATCAGGAAGGCCCCGACCCCGGCGATCAGTCCCACGAACGCCCCCACGCCGTCACCTCCAACCGCCTCGCAGCACCGCTGCGATGTCGATACCGGCGGCCTCGAAGCGCTCGGGATGGGGTGGAAAGCCGTCGGCCCTGACCAGCCGGTCACCCCGCCGAGCGAAGATCTCGGTGGTCTCCACCACGTCGCCCTCCACCCGCCCGGACACCCCGATGATCTCGGTGACCCGGCGGCGGCCGTCCGCATCGAGCCGCACCTGGACCACCAGGTCGACCGAACTGGCCACGGTGGGCACGATGAAGCGGGCGCTGACGTTCTCACCCGCCAGCAGCGGAAGGGTGCACATCTTCACCACCGCCTCCCGGGCCGAGTTGGCGTGCACCGTGGCCATTCCAGGCAGCCCGCTGTTCAGCGCCAGCAGCAGGTCGAGGCTCTCGGCCTGCCGGACCTCACCGACGATCAGCCGGTTGGGGCGCATCCGCAGGGCCTCTTTCACCAGCCGCCGCAGGGGCACCTCGCCGGTGCCCTCGAGACTGGCCTGGCGGCACTGCATGGCCACGCAGTCGCGCAGCGCCACCCGCAGCTCGAAGACCTCTTCACAGGTGATGATGCGCTCGCGGGGTGGGACTGCACCGAGGAGGCAGTTGAGCAGCGTCGTCTTCCCGGCCTGGGTACCGCCCGAGACCAGGATGTTGAGGCCGGCGACCACCGACGCCTTGAGGAACTCGGCGGCGTGCGGGGTGAGTGTGCCCAGGGTGACCAGATCGTCGATCCGGGTCGAGACGACGGTGAACTTACGGATGTTCACCGCGTAGGCGCTCCGGGTGATGTCCGGGATGACGACGTGCAGGCGCGAACCGTCGGGCAGCATCGCGTCCACGAAGGGGCTGGCCAGGTCGACCCGGCGACCGGAGTGCTTGAGCATCCGCTCGACCAGGTCACGCACCTCCTGAGCGGTGAGCACCGTGGTGGTCAGCTCGCTCAGGCCGGCACGACTCACGAAGATGCGGCCCGGGTCGTTGATCCAGATCTCCTCCACGGACGGATCGTCGAGATAGGGCTGCAGCGCACCGAATCCGGACACCTCGTCGAGCACCCGTTTGATCGCCTGCCCCGGGTCGGCGAGCGGAGGCAGGGCACGGGTGAGAGAACGCTCGTCGTACTCCGCGACCGCGAACTCGACCAGACGCCTCAGGCCCGTCGAATCCCGGCCCGGGTCAAGACCTTCCCGTCTGATCAGCTCGCGAACCTCGTCGGACACGATCGCGACAGCATCCACCGATTCCTCCCCCGTCGAACCAGCCCCCCTCGTCACGGAGGCGTCGGCTGCGCTCGTGGCCGAAGCATATGTAAATCCGGACAGACCCCGCTCCGGTTATCCACAGTCTTAACTGAAACGCGCCATTCGGGCAGTCTTGCCGAGGTTATCCACAGGGCTCCCCGAGAAGCCCTTCAGCAGGGGCACAATCGAGTCATGAGACTGCGAGTGACCGTTGTGGTCTACGAGATCGAAGTGCCAGCAGTGGATGTCGAGATCGAGGCGTCCACCGGCACGACGTTCGGGGCGGTCGCGAGTCAGCTGGCTCTCCTGGCGCCCGGCCGGGCCGATCGCCCGATCCGGTCCGACAGCCGGGAGTTTCACTGCCTCGGGCGCCCGTTACCGGCAACTCACCCGTTGGGCCTGCCCCCTCTCGTACAGGGGGCGATGCTGGTGCTGGGGGCCGTGGGCCGGTCGGTGCCACGGCCCGGCGGCGCACTCGAACTGCACGTGGTCTCGGGTCCCGACGCAGGGCTGACCCACCCGCTGCTCTCCGACCGGTCCTTGCTGGTCGGCCGGCACGGATCCTGCGACCTCCCGTTGGCCGACCCCGGGCTGTCCCGTCGTCATGCCGAGATCGGTATCTCGGGCGGGGTCACGACGGTCCGCGACCTACTGTCCGCCAACGGAACCTGGCTGCTCGACGAGAAGGTGGGTCCGGCCGGGCAGGCTCTGCCCACCGGAACCGCTCTCCGCCTCGGTGGCAGCACGCTGGTGGTGCGGGCCCCCGACCGCCCGGTCGCAGCGGTGCTGCCGGACGGGGCCGGGCATCTTCTGGTGAACCGAAGGCGCGCCCTGCACGGGCCCAGGCCCGGCTCGACGATCGAGATGCCGACTCCGGCAACCTCTCCAGCGCGTGCCCATCTCCCCTGGCTCATGGTTCTCGCCCCGTTGTTCCTGGCCGTACCGGCCGCGCTGATCTGGCGTCAGCCCGCCTATCTGCTCATCGCCGTGCTGAGCCCTCTGCTGATGCTGGCGCAGTACACGTCAGATCGCCGTCGGGGTCGCAAGGAGGGCAGACAACGGGCTGCCGACCACGAACTGGCCCAGCAGAAGGCGGAACGATCGCTGACCCAGGCACTGGTTGCCGACCTCGAGTATCTGGAGACGGCTCATCCCGACCTGGCTCGCCTGGCCACCACCGCGCGGGTTCCCACAGACGAACTGTGGCAGCGCACCCGGGAGCAACCGGCCGGGCTCACGGTCCGCCTGGGACGCGGTCCGGCTCCTTCGAACGTGACGGTCCGGGGGCCGCACACCGGCGGCCTGTCCGGCGCTGCCGAAGCCCGGCAACTGCACCCCGACGCGCCCGTCGTCCTCGACCTGGCCGAGTTCGCCGTGATCGGGATCAGCGGTCCTCGCGACCTGGTTCTGGGAACTGCCCGATCGATCGTCGGGCAGCTCGTCGTTCTTCACTCCCCCCTCGACCTGGTGGTGAGCCTGTGTCAGGCTCAGCCACTGAAAGTCCGGCACGGAGAGCCAGGAACCGTTGCCGGCGAATGGGACTGGCTCGCCTGGTTACCGCATCACACAGCTGCCTCAGCACTGGACAACCGGCCCGGCAGGTTGCAGGTAATGGTGCTGGACGGCGCCCAGCGTCAGCGCAGCCGTGCCGAGATCGCGCAGCTTCTGACCCGGGCCGACAGCCAGGCACACCGCCCCGGCAGTTCCGCGGCCGGCATCGTGGTGATCTGCCTGGAGCAGGACGAGCCGTCGCTCCCACTCGAATGCGCGGCCACCGTCGTCCATTCCGGGTCAGAGACCAAGGCAGTCCTGCGGCGTGTGGGACACGTTCCCTTGACCTTTCGGGCCGACCTGGCCGGCGCCGACTGGGCCGACCGTCTCGCCCGGGTCCTCGCGCCCCTGCGCGACGCCACGTCGGACGGGGCCGGCGCCCTCCCCAGCCAGGTGCGGTTGCTCGACCTCGGCCGATCGCGCGGCCGGCCAGAGTCGCTGAGCACTGCCGAACTCGCCGGGAGCTGGTCTGCGTCCGCCCAACGTCCGGCGGCCGGGCCTCAGGCCGTTCTAGGGATGTCGGCCGCAGGGCCGGTGCGCGTATCACTCGCGACCGACGGCCCGCACCTACTGATCGGCGGAACCACCGGCGCCGGCAAGTCCGAGCTCCTGCAGACCCTGATCGCCTCGCTGGCCATCGGCTCCGGGCCGGACCGGCTGACCTTCCTCCTGGTCGACTACAAAGGTGGTGCCGCCTTCCAGGCCTGCAGCGACCTGCCCCATGTAGGAGCCCTGCTCACCGATCTGGACCAGCAGTCCGCACGCCGCGCCCTCACCTCTTTCAACGCCGAACTGCGCCGACGCGAACGCCTGCTGCTGGAGGCCGGTTGCACCGACATCGCCGGCTACGACGGGGCCCGGCTCAGCGACGGCTCCCTGCCCCCCATGCCCCGGCTGGTGGTGGTCGTCGACGAGTTCCGGGTCCTCGTCGAGGAGCTCTCCGAGTTCGTCGCCGGTCTGGTCCGGATCGCCACGGTGGGCCGCTCCCTCGGGGTGCACCTGGTGCTGGCCACACAGCGTCCCGCAGGAGTCGTCTCGCCCGACATCGCCGCGAACATGAACCTGCGCATCGCCCTCCGGGTCCGGGACGCCGCCGATTCTCATGACCTGATCTCAGACCCCGCGGCGGCCGGACTTCCCCGCATTCCTGGTCGAGCGTTGCTCCGGATCGGCGGCGACGGGCTCATCGAGTTCCAGACCGCTCAGGTCAGTGGAAAAGTTCTGGAAGGGGCCGTCGAAACACCGCCGAGAGTCCGTCGTCTCGAACCGGGAAGCGATTCCGCCGCAGGGCCACCGGACGCCTACGCGCAACTGCCGGAACCCGGACATCAGAGCGACCTGGAACGCGTCGTGGCGGCAACGAAGGCCGCGGCGGCCGCAACGGGGCAGGCCAGGGCCCGCGCGCCCTGGCTCCCAGAACTGCCCACCGACCTCGAACTGGGCCGGATGGCCTCCGCCGCGACCGGTCGGGGCCTGCCGTTCGGCCTTATCGACAGGCCGGAGCAGCAGCACCAGGAACCTGCGGTCTGGGACCTGACCGCCGGCCACCTGGCGGTAGTAGGCGCACCGCGTTCGGGACGTTCCACATTGCTGCGCTCCCTCGGGGCCGTCGCCTCCCAGGTCGCCACCGACCAGGGGGCCACCGCCGTCCACTGTTACGCGCTCGATCCGGCTGGCCGGCTCAGCGACCTGGAACAGATGGGCTGGGCCCACGCAGTGGTCCGACCGGACGATCACGAACGCTCGAGTCGTCTCCTGCGCAGGCTCCGTGGCGAACTTGTGCATCGGCAGGCCGAGCGCACCGCCGCCGCACCGATCGTGCTCCTGGTCGACGGCTGGGAGGCGGTGACCTCGGCATGGTCCGAACCCGGTCTGGTCGATCTGCACGACGACCTGGTCAGGCTGCTGCGGGACGGAGCCGGGTCAGGTATTTGTCTCGCCGTGGCCGGCGGTATCTCCCTGCTCACCGGGTCGTACTCCTCTTTGTTCGCGCACCGGCTGGTCCTGAGACTGCCGGACCCGACCGAGGCGGCGATGCTCGGGATCCCGGCTGGGCCGGCTCGGTCCACCGGCACCGGTCCACCCGGTCGCGGAGCATGGCTGGCTGCCGGAGAGGGAGAGTTCTGCCTTCTTCAGGTCGCCCGGGCGGCCGAGACACCCAGGCACCGGCCGGGCGCAGATCATCCCTGGCACATACCTGCGCTGCCGACCCGGCTCTCCCGCTCCGATCTGCCTCCGGTAGGTATCCATGAACGTTGCTCCCGCGGCTCAGTACCGATCGGCATCGGCGGCGACCGGGTCCATGCGGTGCGGGTGGATGTCCTGGCCGCGCCCGTGACAGTGATTCTCGGTTCCCGGGGCAGCGGGCGGAGCACAGCTCTGCGCAGCTTGTACGAGGGTCTGGTGGAGCAGGGAATCTCCTCCGTCCTACTGCCGGGGCATGAACTGCGTGGCCCGGGAGCTGCGGAGGCATTGGCCCGGCACCTGGCCGGGCCTGACAACCGGCCTGACAACCGGCCAGGCAAGCCGGTGCTCCTGCTGGACCTGCTGTGCGGGCCTGACCAGCCCGGGCCGGACACCGACCGGCTCACCGAGGTCCTCGCGCTGCACCTGGGCAGAGACGACCACGGTGCGGGCCATCTCGTGCTCACGGCTTCGGCCGCCGAGGTCCTCGGCGCCTACCGAGGTGTCCTCACGCTGGCCCGCGATGCACGTCAGGGCCTGGTCCTGGGCGGGACCGCCCCGGCCGACGGCGAGGTCCTCGGGGTCCGGCTCCCCCGCCGACCGGCCGGACCTCCCGGGCGGGGTGTGCTGATCGCCCGGGGAACGGTGACTGCCGTGCAGGTGGCCCGCCCGACGGATACGCCCCTCGACGACGGCGACGGTGAGATGGTGGATCCAGAAGACCAGAACCCGCCGAAGAGCGATCAGATCTTGGCCGAAAGCTCGATTTCGCTCAGCGACAGACCGCAGTCAGGGGTGATTCATCGATCACTCTTGGGCTCGACCTGAGACCAGTGTGACGATACGCAAGCACCGTCCAGCAGGTTGTCACGTTCAGCAACGAGCACGGAAAAGTGCGCCGACGAGTGCGTCGGTTACGTCGACATACACAACTCAGTGTGTTCTATCCTTGCCGCATGGTGACATTGGTCTCGTTCAGTAACGAACGAACCGCACACCGCTACAGCACGGCGCGTCCTGGGTGGTCAGGGAAGGGTGTGAGCACGATTTCGCTCGGCAGCCGCTCCGAGACCGTCCGGAGTACAGACACCGTCGACCTGCGCGTGCCCGCCGATCCGGCGTACCTGGCCATGATCAGAACCGCGACGGCCGGCCTGGCCACGCGACTCGATCTGACCCTGGACGAGATCGAGGATCTGCGGATCGCGGTCGACGAGGCCTGCTCGCTCCTGCTGCGGGGGCGCTCGCACCCCGGCCGGACGCTCGTGGCCGGCTTCGAGGTGGGCCCGCCCGGCAGCGGGAGGCTCTCCATCCTCATCACCGGCCCGCTCAGCCAGCTCCCCGAAGGGCAGGGCTACGCATGGTCCGTGCTCAAGGCGCTCGCCGGTGAGGTACTCACCGGCCTCGGTGAGAACGGCGCATGGATCAAGCTGACGTACGTCGGACGGGGAGACCAGTGATCCAGCAGCAGGAGACGACGCTGAGCGTGCTGCAACGCACCCCCCGCAGGGACGATGCCCCGGACAGCGACAACCCACCGGCCGCCGGGCCACAGGACGAGCCTGCACTCGCCGGGCAGCCCAGCCCCGGAACGGTCGCCGATCCGGTCGACGGTCCGGCCGCCGGGCCCGCACCCGTCCAGGTGCCCGAGCGCACGGTCCCGGCGCACGAGGTCGCGGCGCGACTGCGTGAGCAGGACAGCGATCTGGACGAGGCCGCAGAGGCAGCGACCGAGGTTCGGCGGCGTGGGCGTCACGTCCGGGAAGATGCCGTCGACGCGCCACCCCCGGCGGATCCGGATCTGCTCCGGCTGGCCGCCCTGCCCAAGACCGATCCGCAGTACCAGCAGCTGCGCCGGACCGTGATCGAGGCCCACCTCCCCCTCGTGCACCACCTCGCCCAACGCTTCAAAGGCCGCGGCGAACCCTACGACGACCTCGTCCAGGTCGGAACCATCGGCCTCCTGCACGCCGTCGACCGCTTCGACCCCCAACGCGGAGCCTTCG